>CAVXTP010000021.1:0-431039 GCA_963764715.1 uncultured Acidobacteriota bacterium | reverse complement strand
TCGGCGTCGCGATCGACCGGTTCGCGCGGCGCTGGCGCGGCGAGGCCGCGCGCGCGTCAGTTTCCTGAGAGCGCCTTCTTCAGGTCGTCCTGGACCGGCTTCGGCCCGAGCCAGACGGCGAAGAGAGCGTCGGCGAAGTCGCGCCCCTCGATCGTGCCGACGTCGGTGCCGCGAACGGTGACGACCGTCCCCTTGTCCGGGATCCACGTCAGCGCGATCTGCTCGCCGTCCTTGACGTCCGGGATCAGCTTCGCGAGCTGGTCCAGGCGGGACTTCAGCTGCGGGAGGGCCGACTTCGAGTTGAGCTCGAAGCCCTCGGCGATCGCGCCCGAGATCTTCGGGCCCTCGACGTCGCGGAGCATCCAGAGATGCATGCTCTTGGCCTGGCTCGAGGAGATCAGCGTGGCGGAGTCCTTCGACGGCGTTTCGACGTAGAGGCCCGCGACGTAGACCTTGAAGATGGCCTTCTTGCGGATCCCCGCGCCGTTCAACTTGAGGGTCTTGCCGTCGACGGTCTGGGTGTCGGGCAGTTTCACCCCGGCGACCTCGACGGCCGGGGCCGCGGTGGCGGACAGGAGCAACGCCAGGATGGCCGCGAGAGGCGCCGTGGTCTTCCTCATGTGTGTCCTCCCGGCGCGCATCCTACGTCAGGCCGCCGTGAAACGCGCCCGGGCGAGGTCCACGATCTCCGAGATGAGCTGGCTGTAGCTGCGGCCGGCCTTGCGGGCCGCCATGTGGAACTCGGCGCCCGAGGAGAGCCAGGGATTCGGGTTGGCCTCGATGACGTAGACCTCCCCCTTGGGCGTCAGGCGCATGTCGATGCGGCCGTAGTCGCGGAGCTTCAGGGCCTGGTAGGCGGAGAGCGCGGTCTCGGACAGACGGGTGGCGGTCTCCTCGTCGAGGTCCTCGACGGGGGCGGACTTGGTGACGCGGTAGGCCTCGGTGTCCTTCTCCCACTTGACTTCCTTGCCGGCGATCTTCGGCGTTCCCTCCGGGAGCTTCGAGAGATCGAGCTCGATCATGGGCAGGACCTCGGGGCTCTCGTTGCCGAGGACGGCCGCGTACATCTCCCGGCCCTCGATGTACTCCTCGATCAGCGCCGGCGCGTCGAACTCCTCGTGGATGTAGTGGATCCGCTCCATGAGCTCCTTGACCGAGCCGACGACCGAGAGCGCGTCGATCCCGATCGAGCCGTCCTCGGACGTCGGCTTGACGATCAGCGGGAAGGCGATGTCGTGGGAGTGGTCGAGCCTGCCCTTGTAGGACGTCGCGAAGAACGGGGTGCGGATCTGATGGAACGCGAAGATCTTCTTGGCGAGGGCCTTGTCCTGGGCCAGGTACAGCCCGTGGGGCCCGGCGCCCGTGTACGGCTTGCCCAGCAGATCGAGGTACGCCGCGATGTTCATGTCCATCGTGTCGTCGCCGGCGTAGGACTCGGTCAGGTTGAACACGAGGTCCGCATCGCAGCGCGCCAGCGCGATCAGCGACTGGTCGCGGCCGTCGACGACCTGGTAGGAGGCGTCGTGGCCGAGCTTGACGAGGGCCTCGAAGATCTCCTCGCGATCGGGCTTGTCTTTCTTCTTCTTCCGGCGGACCTTGCCCTTGACCTTCGACGGCTTCTCGGGCGGCGGCGGGGGCGGCTCGGGCTCTTCCTCGAAGACGTCGTAGAGGACGGCGATCTTGAGTTTCTCCCGGCTCATTCGCTTTCCTCCCTCCGGCTCACGGCTGAACGAACTTTCCCCGCGCCAGGTAGTTCATCGCCAGCGCGGTGGCGTAGACGGTGACCTCGGTCAGATGCTCCTTCTCGGTCGCGACCGCGGCCCGCAAGTCGAGCTCCCCGACGCGCGCCTCGATCGACTCGACGAGTCGCTTGACGAGCGGGCGCTGCACGCCCGTCCAGTAGGTCACTTTGTCGACGAGCGTCTTGCGGTTCTCGCGCAGGAGCTCGGCCGCCGGGCGCACGCCCTTCTTCCTGCGCTTGGAGACCTTGAAGATGTCGACGAGGTCGGTGTCGAGCGCGAGCTCGACCGGCTGCGCCGGAGCCTCGATCGCCTGCTTGTAGAACTCTTCGACCGTCGTCTCCATCTCCTCGACCGTCACGTCCGTGTGACCGCGCTTGCGCAGCGGCTCCGTGTCCCGGAATCGGCGCGCCATCCGGTCGACGTACCGCAGCTTCGCGATCGCCCCCCAGCCCTTGTAGCGCTTGCGCCACTCGGAGCGCGGCGTCAGCCAGACGGCGAACGTCTCGGCGAAGTCCTCGTCCGGGTGCTTCTGCGCGTACCAGCCGGCAATGTGGCGCACGAAGCGGCGCGAGAAGGGAACCGGCCGGTACGTGTCGCGGTACGGCCGGCGAAACGGGCCGAAGAGGTCGCGCCATTCGGGCGTGCGGTACAGGAGATACGCATAGTTGAACGCGTGTCCCGCCTCGTGCCGCAGGTACATCATGATTTCGCGGCGGTCCTCGAGATCGTTCATCTCCTTCTCGAGGCGCGCGAGCTTGGGGTTGGCGAGGTAGAACGGGATGCCGATGACGGGCTCGCCCGACGGGCAGCCCCACTCGTCCGAGAGGTACACGAGCGGCCGGAATCGCAAGAGCCCCTTCGCCTCGAGCTCCCGGTAGAGCCGGTGGACGAGCCGCTCGATCGGAGAGCCTTCGAGCTTCAGCCCCAGTTCCTTGATGGGTTTGGTCAGGAGCTCCTGGACGTCGGGCGGGGCTTTCTCGAAGGCGTGCAACGGTCTTCGTCTCAGGGTAACACAGAATGCGCGGTTCGATCCGCGCCACGCGCTCTTCGGCGGCGCGCGGCGCGAGGCTACAATGGCTGGCGCTTCGCCGTCGACACGACGAGGAGGAACCGAGCATGGCGGAACCCACCATCAAGGTCATTCCGAACGGTCCGTACCGCGTCACGGGCCCGACGAAAGTCACGGACCCGCAGGGCAACGCGATCGACGTCGCGGATGGCCGCGCGATCTCGCTCTGCCGATGCGGCCATTCGGAGAACAAGCCGTACTGCGACGGAACGCACGGCAAGATCGGTTTCCAGGCCTCCGAGCCGGTGGCGAAGTAATCCGCACGCCGGCGCGCGCGTGATCGCACCTCTCCTCGCCGCCGTCCTTCTTCTCCCGCCGGGTTCGTCGACGATTCCGCCGAGCCTCACGGCCGATCTCGACGGCGACGGAACGAAGGAAACCGTGACGGCCGAGTCCGCCCGCGGGTTCGTCCGACTCCAGGTCCGGGACGCCTCGGGACGACAGCTCGCCGACGCGAAGGCGGCCTCGCCCGCGGGCGACGTCGTCTCGCTCTCGCTGACGTCGGGTCCGCTCGGCAGCGCGGGCGCGCTCGTCGAGGTTGTCGCGGCGACCGACGCCATGGAGTGCCGGACTTTCTGGAGATACCGCGATGGAGCGCTGACCGCGCTCGCGCTCCGCGACGCGGCCGGGAAGACCGTTCCCCCCTGCTCTCCCCCGGCCGGCTGGACGTCGCGCTGGGAGGCGGCGAGCGGCGGGCGGTCCGCCGCCTGGGTGCGCGAGCGCACCGGGACGGCCGGCACCGGGCCCCTCGAGGTCCGCGAGGCGTACGCGTTCGCCGGCTTCAGCCTCGACTTCGACGCCGCGCGCTCCGCCACCCGGATCTCCGGCGTCCCGATCCCCGACTGGTACGCGGCGACGCTCTACTCCCGCCCGGCGCTCGAGATCCTCTACTCGCGCTTCCGCCTCGAGGCGATGCGCGGCGAGCCGACGCTCACGATCGACGCCGACCGGGGGCGCGGCGTGTTCGCGCTGCGGTTCGCCGGCCCCCGCGGCGAGCTCGTCGCCCCCGTCGACTCCTACGCCGTCTCGTCGGAGGGCGCGACCCTCGGCGCCCGCGCGGGCGACCGCACCGTCCGCGCGCGGATCCGCTTCGCCGCCGGCGGCACGGTGCCGCTCACCGTCGTCGTCGAAGGGCTCGGTCCGGACTGGGACCGGTCCTACTCGCCGGCCGGAGCGTGGCGCGGCGGCGCGCGCCAGGTCTATCCCCGCGCCTCCGACGAGCTCGCCGCGCAGGACCTCACCGGCACCTGGTCGGATCCGCGGGGTCAGACCCGCCGATTCGCGCTCGAGGGCGAGCCGCCGTACCGCCTCCGGGCCGGCGACGCCGCGTGGACGGTCAGTCTCGACGGCGCGCTTGCGCCCTTCGATGCGTTGCTCCTTCCGGCCGGGACCTCGGGCCGCGCCCTCGGGCTCGTGCTCCACGGCACCAACCGGATCGATCTCGTCCCGGTCGTCTGCCCGGGCGAGCCGCCGCGGCCGCCGTGCCGCGCCGACGGCGAGCGGGAGAGCCTGCGCCGCCTCGGCGCCCGGATCAACGCCCCATAGAGGTTGACGGGCGGGACACGGCCCTCTAACCTTCGACTGGACAAATACCTGTGATCGAACTCCAGTACGTCGGTGTCGTCGTCCAGACGGTCGGCGCGGGCCTGCTCGCCGTCATCTTTCTGTATCTGTCGCGGGGCAAGGGCAACCGGGTCCTCGAGGCGGCCGGGTTCGCCTGGCTCTTCCTCTTCCTGTCGCTCGCGAGCATGCTCGTCGCCCGCCGCCTCGGGCTCCCGGCCGAGAAGGAGCTCTACGAGGCCTTCCGGCTCCTCTACCTGGTGGCGCTCTGCGTCGCCGCCATCCGGATGGACCGGGACGTCTCGCTCGTCAAGCCGCTGGCCGTCGCGGCCATCGCCGCCCTCCCCCTCGCGCTTCTCGTCACGCAGCTCGCCCGCACCGACGACCGCTTCTTCCTCGTGCACCTCGGGATCCTCGCGGTCGGCTGGCTCGTCGTCGCGGTCTTCGTCTTCCAGAGCCCGCGCGCCGGGCTCGGGCGGCAGTTCTCGGGGCTCCTCGCCCTGCTCAACTCCGCCGTCCAGTTCGTCGCCGTCGTCGTCCTGTCGGTCTCCTCGGGCGAAGCGGGCCGGGGCCGGGTCTTCGTCGACTACGCGGGCTTCTTCGACGTGCTGCTCGAGATGCTCTTCGGCATCGGCCTGATCATCTGGGCCATGGAGGACACCGAGCGGCGCCTCGCGGCCCTCCACGCCCGCACCGTCGACGACACGCGGCGCTCGAAGCGCAAGGCGACGCTCGACCCGCTGACCGAGACGCACAACCGCTTCTTCCTCGACGAGATCAAGCCCCAGCTCGAGTCGAGCGACATCGGAGGCTCGATCGTCCTCATCGACGTCGACGGCCTCAAGCGCATCAACGACACCGAAGGCCACGAAGAAGGCGACCGGGCGATCTGGACCGTGGCCCAGGCGATCAAGAAGCTCGTCCGGGGCAACGACCACGTGATCCGGTGGGGGGGCGACGAGTTCCTCGTCATCCTGCCGGGCATGGACGAGGACCTGGCGCGGCGCCGCTTCTACATGCTTCCGTCCAAGATCGACGAGGTCAAGCAATCGCCGCGGCCCGGCGGCCGCCCGTACCCCAAGTTCCTGGCCGCCTCCGTCGGCATCCACATCTATTCCAAGCGGGTCCCGCTCGACGTCGCGATCTCGCAGGCGGACCGCGTCATGTACGAGCGCAAGCGCGCGCACCGCGAGCTGCGCGGACCCGCCGGAGAAAGGAATCCATGAACTACTTCTGGGGACACTGCGGCGCCTGCGGATGCCAGGTGACGATCCAGTTCGGCGACGCGCCCGACCGCCTCGTCGGCTCGGTGCGGCGCTGGTCCACCGATCGCGGAATCAACGACGGGCGGCGGCTCGAGGTCCCGCGCGCCTCGGTCGCGCCCGACGGAGGCTTCGAGGCGACCTGCGTCTGCGGGGCGTCCGTGCCCGTCGGCGGAGCGGCGATCGAGCACGCGACGACGGAGCGGCCGGCGGTCTAGGCGAGAACCACGACCGTGGCGCCGGAGCCTCCGCGCCCCGGCGGCGCGTCGAAGAAGTCGGCGACGTCGGCGCGGGTCGCGAGGTACCTTCGTACCTCGGCGCGGCGCGCGCCCGTTCCCTTTCCGTGGATGAGGCGCACCTCCCGGAACCCGGCCCGCTTCGCTTCCTCGAGATAGTCGGACACCACCGAGACGACGTCCCGCGGGCGGAAGGAGTGGAGATCGAACGCGTCCTCGATCGGAATGCGTTTCATGGCCGCCGGGCCGGGCCGCGGGCTAGGCCTCGTCGATTTCGACCGACAGGGACATCGCGGCCCGCGCGACCTTCGAGATGATGCAGTATTTCTCGGCGAGCTGGAGCGTCTTCTCGACCTTCGGCCGGTCGGCCGCGAGGAGGGAGGCGGGCACCCGCGCCCGGATGACGGCCCGGACCATGCGGAAGCCGCCGGCCGGGTCCGGGGCGAGCTCGCCGGAGACCGCGACCGACGGCGCCGCCAGGGGCAGCGCCAGCTTCTTCAGAAAGATCGCCCAGGTGTTGGCGAAGCAGGCGGCGATCGCCGCGAGCAGCAGCTCCTCGGGGTTGGCCTTGCCGCCCGAGCCGCCGAGCACCGTCGCGCCCGCGATCGGCACCGCGAACCGGCCATCGGAGACGCGCACCTCGCCCGACCCGGCGCCGTCCCCGGACCAGGTCGCGGCCGCGTCGAAGCGATGGATCTCGTCGTTTTCCGGCATGGCAAGATCATGCCACATGGAATCCGCCGCACTCCGCGTCGCCCGACGGCTCGTCGGGACAATTGCGGTCGTCTCCGCCGCGGCCTGCGCCACCGCGCCGAAGGTGACCGCGGCCGCGCAGCGCATCGGCTCCAACCCCCGGGGATTCGTCGAGGGCCGCGTCCGCGATCCCGAGGGACGGCCCGTCCCCCGGATCGGCGTCCGCGGGATCCCGCGGGGCGCCGAGATCCCGTGGTCGCCGCCGGCGACGACGGCCTGCGACGGCACCTTCCGCCTGGAGCTCGCCGCGCCCGGGGACTACGGCTTCCTGTTGATCCTCGACGGCCGCTCCGTCGTCACCGCGGACCCGCGCGACCCGTCCCTCGTCGAGGCGACCGTCGAGCCCGGGCAGACGCGCAGCGGCATCGAGCTCCTCTTCCTTCCCGCGGAATGGGCGCGCATCACGGGGCGGCCGGCGGATACGCCTTCGTGCCCGTGAGCTCGCGTTCCACGTCGGCGATGTTGGCGTCGACCTCCTCGAATCCCGTCCACCCCTTGTAGCGGGGAGCGAGCTGCGTCCGGACGGCTTCCACGAGCGCCGCGCCGGACTTCCCTTCGGCGAGCCCCCGGGCGACCGCCATGCGCAGGCCGTTCAGATAGTCGCGAAACCGGCGCACGTCGAGCGCGTGGCCCGCCGCGCCGTGCCCCGGAACGAAGGTGGCGTCGGGATAGCTCCGGATGAGCCCGTCGAGGGTCTGGATCCAGGCGTCCGTCCGGGCGAACCGCAGGCCGGGAAGACATCGGTTGGAGAAGAGATCGCCCGTGAAGACGACGCGGGCGTCCGGCACCGCGACGACGGCGTCGCTGCCCGAGTGCCCCGGGAGGTGAACGATCTCGACGCGGCGGTCGCCGAGCCAGATCGAAACGCGGTCGCGGAAGGTCACGTCGGGCAGCCGCAGCGCGGCGTAGCGCGCCCGCTCCTCGGGCGTCAGCCCTTCCTGGAACTCGCGGTGCGCCCAGGCGCGGACGTTTTCGTGGGCCACGACCGTGGCCCCCGCCTTCGCGAAGGTGTCGCTGCCGCCCATGTGGTCCCGGTGGAAGTGCGTCAGCGCCGCGAACCGGATCGGCCGCGGCGTCCGCGCGCGGATCTCCCGGAGCAGCGGCTGCGCCGCCTCCGGGGTCGCGAAGGCGTCGACGACCAGCGCCGCGTCCGAACCGACGACGAAGCCCGCGTTGCCGGACTCGCCCTTCGGATCGGCGATGGCGGCGAAAACGCCGGGCGCGAGCTCCGAGATCGTGAACGGCGCGGCGGGGGCCGCGGGCGCGGGAACCGGCGAGACCGCGAGGCCCGCGAGGAGGAGCAGCAACGTCATCGGTTGCGAATCTTGCCACGAGCGCTCCCCGTATAATCCCCGCCATGGCTGCGAACCCGAAGCGCGAGCGGCGCCGCGTGCGCTGCGTCATCAACGGCAAGGAAATCGACGTCTGGGAGGGATACCGCCTCTGGGACGCGGCCCTCGAGGCCGACGCCCGGCTCTGGAAGTGGTGCGGCGGCGACGGCCTCTGCGGCACGTGCGCGGTCATCCCGGTCTCGGGCGGGGAAAACCTGTCGCCGCCAACGGGTCTCGAGAAGTTCTCGCTCGCCCTCTGGTTCCTCAAGCCGCTTGCGCTCGTCCGCAGGCGCTGGAAGAACCGGACGACCCGGCTCGCCTGCCAGACCTACGTCGAGGGCCCCGTCGAGGTCGTCGGCGTCCTCGGAAAGAAGGGCCTGGAGGCGCAGCAGGCCTACGGCCTGGAGTAGGCCACGGACTCCCGCTGGGCGCGCCGCGCCCTTCCCTGGCTGACTTCGGGAGGCGCTCTCTACGTCGCGGGCTCGTACTTCGCCGCGCGCGAGCTCGCCGATCGCCTGCTCTCCTCGCGCGGGCTCGGACCGACGCCGGACCGGTACGACGAGCTCCGCGCGGCCCTCGAGAGCGCGGCCCCCACAGTCGCCGACCTTCGCCACCCCGGCAGTCCGCGGCTTCCGGTCGAGCTCTCCACGATCTTCGCCTCGCCCGGAGAGCCCGCGGGGCGGGCCACCCTGCTCTTCCTGCACGGCAAGGGCGGCAACGCCAGCGAGTGGCAGCCCGATGCGCTCCGCGCGCTGGCGCTCGGGTACAACGTCCTGCTGCCGGATCTCCGGGCCCACGGCAAGAGCGGCGGCACGCTGTTCACGCTCGGGCTCCTCGAGAAGGAGGACCTCGCCCTCACGGTCGACGCGGCGCGGCAGCGCTTTGGCGTCGATCCCGACCGCCTCGGGATCCACTCCTGCTCGGCCGGGTCCTCCGTCGCTCTCGAGTTCGCGGCGGGGCGCTCGGGGATCCGGGCCATCTGGCTCGAGTCGCCGTTCGCCAACCCGCGCGAGATGGCGCGGCACTACCTCTCCCGCGCGACGAAGGTGCCGGCGCCGCTCCTGACGCTGACCACGCACTGGGCGATCTCGCGGGCGGTCGCGCGGGTCCGCCGCGAGCTCGGCGCCGAGCCTTCGGCGGGCGGCCTGGAGCTTCTCGATCCGCTGGCGGCCGTCACCCGCGTGACTGCGGCCATCCTCCTCGTCCACGGCGAGAACGACCGGCTCGTCCCCGCGCGCTTCACGCGGAGGCTCGCCGCGGCCCTCCCGCCCCGCAGCGCCGTGTGGAACGTCGCCGGTGCCGGGCACTGCCACCACGAAGACGAGCCCGCCGCCGCCGCGAAGATGGCCTATGCGCGAAGGTGGGAGGAGTTCTTCAAGAACTACCTGCCGGCTTAGAGATCAGGCGGCAGGCGGCAGACGTCAGGAGGCAGGCCGGGGATCGCGATCTTTCCTGCCTCCTGCCTCCTGCCTCCCGCTTCCCGACCGCTTTCTCGGATCCACCGTCCTCCCCTTCAACTGGCCGCACGCCGCGGAGGCGTCGGGGCCCTTGCTGCGGCGCACGGTGACGGTGATGCCGGCGTCGGCGAGGGGCCGGACGAAGCCGTCGACCGCCCGCTCGTCGGGACGCTTCCAGCCCGGCAGGTAGGTCGGGTCCTCGTTCAACGGGATCACGTTGACCTTGATGCGCAGGCCCCGCAGGAGGCGGACGAGCTTTACGGCGTCGCCCGGAGAATCGTTGACGCCCGCGACGAGCACGTACTCCACCAGGATCGAGCGCCTCGTCTCGAGAGGCCAGGCCTTCATCGCGGCGACGAGACCCGGCAGCGGATACGTTTTCGAGATCGGCATCAGCTTCTCGCGCGCCGCTTCGTCCGCGGCGTTCAACGAGACGGCGAGATTGGGCCGCTTCGGAAGCGCCGCGAACCGCGCGAAGGCCGGAGTGATGCCGGAGGTCGACACGGTGACCCGGCTCGGCGAGAGGAGCTCGAAGAGGACCTCGAGGGCGGGAATCACGCCCTCGGGATTGAGGAAGGGCTCCCCCATGCCCATGAAGACGAGGCGCATGCCCTCCAGCCCGCGGCCGACCTCGCGGCGGAGGACGTGGAGCTGGCCGAGGATCTCCCCGGCGGTGAGGTTGCGCCCGGCGCCCAGGCGCCCGGTCACGCAGAAGGCGCAGTCGACGGCGCAGCCGGTCTGGGAGGAGAGGCAGACGGTGAAGCGGGTCGTCGCCGGAGTGGAGCGGCGACCGCGGCTCGCCCCACCATCCGGAGACGAAGCGCGCGCGTCGGTAAATTCGTTGACCTGCGCCGTCGACTCGCCCGCCGGCATGTAAACCGCTTCGATGAGCGCGCCGTCGTCGAGCCGCAGGCCGAGCTTCACGCTTCCGTCGACCGATTCCTCGCGGCGCGCGACCTCCGGCAGACGGATCGGAAGCTCGAGCGCGAGCCGTTCGCGCAGGTCGCCCGGCAGCTCGCGCATCGCCGCGTAGTCGAGGCGTCCGCTCCGGTGCAGGGCGTCGAAGATCTGGCGGCCGCGGTACCGCGGAAGCCCCCACCCGGCGGCGAGCGCTTCCCAGGCGGCGGACGTCATCCCGAGCGGATCCATGGGCGCAGTCTAGTCCCCGGACCGGGAGCGGAAGGGGTCAGGAGCCCGGGCTACTTCGCGACCCGGCGGACCGGCGCCTTGCGGACGCGGACCTTGCGGGTCGGATCGATCCCGAGCGACTTCAGGAAGCGGAGGTCCTTGAGATTGATGCGGAACGCAGCGCGGCTCGCCGGCGGCGCGGGGGCGTCGTCGGGATCGACCGCGCTGACGACGGTGCGCCGCGACCGGTTCGACCGGCCTTCGCGCTTGTTCACGCCGACCTTCGCGTCGAGCACCATGTACAGGTTGTAGCCCTCGTCGCGGATGCGCTGGATGGAATCGTGCACGCGGCCCGAGCCCGAGATGGACTCGTTGATGGCCTGCCCCAGCTCCTTCAGCATTTCGCGGAGGTGATCCGAGAGTTCCATGTCCGCGGCGATTATCGCTCCGCCGCGCGAAGAATCAAGGATGTTTGCCGCGCGAGAAAGGTGCTATCCTCTCTGCGACTCTCCGCTCCGCGCGAGCGCCGTCCGCCGCGACCCTCCGGCCACTTCTCGTCGTTCTCTCCGCGTTCGGATCGTCGCCTTCTCTCCTTGCCGACGGCTCGGCGCGTCACGGAGGGGATAGACTCCTCTCTTCCTGCCCGTCGAGTCCAGAAAGGTCGGAATGCAATGCGCTCCACGCGCCCGGGTCGATTTCTATCGCTCGCTCTCGGGCTTCTTCTCACGGGCCTGACGTCCGCCGCCGTCGCCGCAACCCTCACCGTGACGACGACCGCCGACAGCGGCGCGGGGTCGCTGCGCCAGGCGATCACCGACTCCAACGCGAGTCCCGGCGTCCCCGACACGATCGCCTTCAACGTCACGGGCGCCGGCTGCGCCGGCCTCCCGGTCGTCTGCACGATCAAGCCGGCGTCGGCGCTGCCCAACATCACCGATCCGGTGATCATCGACGGCTACACGCAGCCCGGTACGAGCCAGAACACTCTGGCCGTCGGCGACAACGCGGTGTTGGGAATCGAGCTCGACGGGAGCCAGGTCGGCGGGTTCGCCATCGGGTTCTATGTGCTGTCGAACAGCACCACGATCCGGGGACTCGTCATCAACCGGTTCAGCTACGTGGGAATCTTCATCGACGCGACGGGCGGCGCGACGCTCGGCGGTCACACCATCCGGGGCAATTTCATCGGCACGGACCCGTCGGGAACGCTGGCCGCCGGTTGCGGCACGTGGGGCGTTTTCCTTCGCGCTCCGAACAGCAACATCGGCGGGCCGAACCCCGGCGATCGCAACGTGATCTCGGCCAACGGAGAGAACACCGCCTTCGGCGCGAACATCCGGCTCGAAGGCGACTTCGGCGCCACGGTGAATGGCACGGCCGTGCAGGGCAACCACATCGGGACCAACGCGGGGGGAACGGCATCCCTCGGCGGCGGTGTGGGCGTCGCCCTGTTCCCCGGCTCGGGTGTCGCCATCGGAGGGTCCGCCGCCGGGGAGGGGAACGTGATCTCCGGAAACGGCGATTACGGCATCAGCCTGACTTACGACTGCGTGACCGCCCTCGCGGACAACGTGATCCAGGGCAATCGGATCGGGGTCGATGCTTCGGGAACCAACCCCCTCGGAAACGTCCAGGACGGCCTCTTCCTCGGATGCCTGACGCAGAACAACCAGATCGGCGGCACCGCCGCGGGCGAGGGCAACACCATCGCCTACAACGGAGTCGCCGGTGTCGCGACCGTCGGCGCGGGCATTTTCCTCGAGGCGGCCGCCGGCACGGGGAATTCGATCCGGGCCAACCGGATCTTTTCCAACTACAGCCTCGGCATCGCGTTCGGCACCGGCTCCCCGGTCCCGAACGACCCGACCGACGGTGACACGGGTCCGAACCAGCTCCAGAACTTTCCCATCATCCTGTCCGCGGTCCCGGGCCCCGGAACGACGCACATCACCGGCAAGTTCAACGGCGCGCCCTCGACGACGTTCGAACTGGACTTCTTCGCCAACGCCGCCTGCTCGAACACTCCCCGGGAGTTCCTCGAGGGCGAGACCTACCTCGGGTCTTCCCAGGTCACCACCAGCGGATCGGGTCATGCGGCGATCGACGTGACGCTCCCCGTCGCCTCGGAGGCGGGCGCCCGCATCTCCGCGACGGCGACCGATCCGGCCGGCAATACCTCCGAGTTCTCCCAGCGCATCGTATTTGCCCTGACGGGCGTGACCTCGGGCCCGGCCTCCGGCGGAACGGCGATCGCCGTCTCCGGAACCGACTTCGCCAACCCGACGACGATGACCATCGGCGGCGTCTCGACTCCCGTCACCTTCGTCAACGATCACACCCTGCAGTCCACCTCGCCCGCTCTCGGCCCGGGCACCGTCAACGACCTGGTCGTGACGACTCCGGACGCCACGACGGGCACGCTCCCCAAGGCCTGGGTCGCCGATTTTCTGGACGTCCCCGGTTTCCAACAGTTCCATTCGTTCGTCACGACTCTCGTCTCGAGCGGCATCACCGTCGGAGTCGGCGGCGGCAACTACGGCGTGGACCTGCCGACGCTGCGCCAGCAGATGGCCGTCTTCCTTCTCAAGGCGAAGTTCGGCCTCTGTTACACCCCGCCCCCCTGCAACGGAGCCTTCGGCGACGTCACCTGCCCGTCGACGTTCGCCAACTGGATCGAGGCCCTGGCCGACGAAGGGATCACCGGCGGATGCGGCGGCGGCAACTACTGCCCGACGAGTCCCGTGCGGCGCGACCAGATGGCCGTCTTCCTGCTCAAGGCCGAGCACGGCTCGAGCTACCTGCCTCCGGCCTGCGCCGGGACCTTTCCGGACGTGCCCTGCCCGTCGACCTTCGCCAGCTGGATCGAGCAGCTCGCGGCCGAGAACATCACGGGCGGCTGCGGCGGCGGCAACTACTGCCCCGGCAACCCGAATACGCGGGGGCAGATGGCCGTGTTCATCGTCAAGACGTTCGGACTGCAATAGCAGCGTCCGCCCCGAATTCGATGGGTATCGCCTCCCGCTGACCCGTCGGGGGGGCTTCCTGCGCGTGATCCTCAGGGGGCACACATGCGGGGATTCGCCGGGAGGGCCCTGGGGGCAGTCGTCGTCTTTGCCGGGATGGTCGCGACCGGCGCGGCTCCGGCCCTGGCCGGAGGCGCCGTCTTCACGGTCACCAATGCCAACGACTCCGGGGCCGGGTCCCTGCGGCAGGCGATTCTCGACGCGAATGCGGTCGTCGGCCCGGATTCGATCGTCTTCGACATCCCGGGCCCCGGCGTGCACGTCATCGCCGTTCCCTCGGCCCTGCCCACGATCACCGAGGACGTCACCCTCGACGGCTACTCCCAGCCCGGCTCGGCGTGGAACACCCTCCCCGCCGGGACGAACGCCGTTCTCCAGATCGAGCTCCAGGGAAGCGGCACGGACGGGCTCACGATCGCGTCGGGCGCGGTCGTCCAGGGCCTCGCCCTGAACGGATTCCAGGCGGCGATCGTCCTGACGACCAATCCCAACAACTGGATCCGCGGGAACTTCATCGGCACCAACGCCGCCGGCGGGCCGACCGCCGGGAACGCCGTCGGCATTTCGGTCCAGGGCACGACCGGTCTCGACACGATCGGCGGAAGCGCCGTCTCCGACCGAAACCTGATCTCGGGAAACGTGATCGGGGTCGAGCTCTCGGGGGCCAACGGCAAGGCGATCCTCTCGAACCTCATCGGCACGGATCCCACGGGCTCCTTCCCGCGGGGCAACGGAACGGGCATCCGGCTGACGAACTCGTCCGGCAACCAGATCGGCACGAACGTCGAGCGGAACGTGGTCTCCGGCAATCTCGGCACCGGCATCGAAACGACGGATGGGAACTTCAATCACATCGACGGCAACTACGTCGGGACCGATGCCTACGGCCAGGCCGCGCTCGGCAACGGCAACCACGGCATCGAGATCAACGGCTACCCCGAGACCTACCTCGTCCAGCGGAACGTCGTCTCGGGCAACGCCGTCAACGGGATCGAGATCAACACCGGACTCATCATCAGCAATTTCGTGACCAACTCCGTCACCCTCAACTTCGTCGGCACGGACGGGGGCGGGAGCCAGGCGATCGGAAACGGAGGCGCCGGAGTCCGCGTGGTCGCCGGCGACTACCTCCACATCGACGGCAACCTCATCGCCTTCAACCGGGTCGGGATCTGGAACCTCTTTCCAACACCGCAACGGACCGTGGTGTGGACCGGCAACTCCATCGACTCCAACCGCGGCCTCGGCGTCGCCTTCGGCGCCACTCCGGTCATTCCCGCCAACGCACCCGGAAGCGATCTCAACTTTCCCCTTCTGACCTCGGTCGCGTCGGCCGGAGGCGTCACCACCTTCCAGGGGATCTACCACGGGCCGGCCGGCCGCAACGTCACGCTGCGGTACTTTGCCAGCCCGGCCTGTGTATCGCGACCGCAATGGTTCGACGAGGGGAAGACCTTCCTCGGCACCGGCGCGACGTTCGTCACCGACGGCAACGGCGACGCAGCGTTCACCGACCAGCTTCCGGTGACGCTGACGGACGAGCGCGTCACGACGATCGCCGAAGTCTTTACCCCGCCGTTCGCGATCGCGGACGGGGGCCTCCTGGGGAGCTACCACACGTCGGCCTTCTCGCAGCGGTTGCCCTTTTCGGTCTCGCCCTCCTCGGGACCGGCGGCCGGGGGAACGCCCGTCTTCGTCTCGGGCACCGATTTCCTTCCGGGCGCGACGATCACGATCGGCGGATTGACACCGAACTTCATCACCGTCCAGAACCGCACTCTGATCACGTGCGCCACGCCCCCGCTGCCGGCCGGCTCGGCCAGCGACATCACGGTGGTCAATCTCGACGGGACCCGCGGGACGTTGAGGATGGGATGGGTTTCGGATTTCCTGGACGTCCCGGCGGCCCACCCCTTCCACGCCGACGTCGTGACGCTCTTCGCGAACGGCATCACGGGCGGCGTCGGAGGCGGCCTCTACGGCGTCGATTCCCCCACGCTGCGCCAGCAGATGGCGGTCTTCCTTCTCAAGGGCAAGCACGGCCTGTGCTACGTGCCGCCCCCGTGCACGGGCATTTTCGGCGACGTCCCCTGTCCATCCGCCTTCGCCGACTGGATCGAAGCGCTCCTCGCCGAAGGCATCACCGGCGGCTGCGGCGGTGGCAACTTCTGTCCGGGAAGCCCCGTGCGCCGCGACCAGATGGCCGTTTTCCTCCTCAAGGCCGAGCACGGCCCCGGTTACGTGCCGCCCGCCTGCGGGGGGACATTCGCGGACGTTCCCTGCCCATCGGCATTCGCCGACTGGATCGAGCGGCTCGCAGCCGAGGGCATTACGGGCGGCTGCGGCGGCGGCAACTACTGCCCGGCCAACCCCAACACCCGCGGGCAGATGGCCGTGTTCATCGTCAAGACCTTCAACCTGCAGTAGCGGGAGCCTCGAGGGGAATAGACTCGGCGCAGTTTCGAGAGGTGCACCAATGCGAGTCAAACCGCGTTTGGGCCCGTTTCTGCTTCTCGGCCTCGCCGCTCAGCCCCTGGGCGCCGCCACCTTCACCGTCACCAACACCAACGACGGCGGCGCGGGCTCCTTCCGCCAGGCCATCCTCGACGCCAACGGGACGGTGGAAGGCGACCTGATCGATTTCGCGATCCCCGGCACGGGCCCGCACACGATCGTGACGTTCACTCCCCTGACCATCACGGGCTCGACTCTCATCGACGGCTATTCCCAGCCCGGCTCCGTGTGGAACACCGACCCGGTCGGCGACAACGCCGTGCTCCAGGTCGAGCTGCTAGGCCAGGGGACCGACGGCCTCGTGATCACGGGCGGCGCAGCGATCGTCCAGGGCCTCGCCCTCCACGGCTTCCAGACGGCCATCGCGGTCTCCGGCGCGCCCGGCCTCTGGGTCATCGGCAACTTCATCGGCACTGATGCGGCCGGAAACGAGACGTTCCCGGGCAACGTCACGGGTGTCTCCATCACCGGCACGACGGGGCAGGACAAGATCGGCGACAATTACCCGGCGGCGCGGAACCTCATCGCGGGGAATTCGTCGGCCGGCGTCGTGATCTCCGGGTGCGACGGCAAGCTGATCCGCGGAAACCTGATCGGGACCGACAAGACCGGCGCCGCGGCTCTTCCGAACGGGGCCGGAATCCAAGTGACCGGTTCCTCGAACATCCAGGTCGGCGGCCCGACTCCCGAGGAGCGAAACGTCATCTCGGGCAACTTCGGGACCGGCGTCGCCATCACCGATGGCAACGCGAACTCCGTCCAGGGCAACCTCATCGGAACCGACGCCACGGGCATGGCAATGCTCGGAAACGGCGGCCACGGGATCCGCGTCGAGGGCGTCTCGGAAAACTTCAGCATCTTCTCCAACGTCATCTCGGGCAACGCCGGCAACGGCGTCGACCTCTCCTACTCGACGGCCAACATCGGCGCCGTGCAGAACATCGTCGCCATCAACGTCATCGGTGCCGACGTTCTCGGCACGTCCCCGATCGGCAACGGCGGGACCGGAATCCGCATCGAGGTCGGCGACGCGCTCGCCATCTCCTACAACGCGATCGCCTTCAACCGGTCGGGGATCTGGCGGCTCCAGATCTCCATCAACAGCAGCGTCACCATCACCGAGAACTCGATCCATGACAACCACGGCCTCGGAATCGTGCTCGGGCAGGCCGAGGCGATCGGGGCGAACTTGCCGCTGAGCCCGTTCAACTTTCCCATCATCACCTCCGTCGTCTCGGGCGCCGCGGGAAGCGCGATCGACGGCGTCTACTCGGGCAGTCCGAACGATTTCGTCTCGATCGAGCTGTTCTACGGTCCGGCGTGCTCTGCGAAGTGGCCCTCGGACTTCGACGAGGGCATGAACTTCTTCGCGACCACGAGCGGCGTCACCGACGCAAGCGGGCACCTGGCGTTCCACGCCGATTCCATCCTCGACGTCACGGGCCGGCGCGTCACGGCGACCGCCACCGTGACCTTCAATCCGTCCGTTCCCACGGGCGGCTTCCCCACCCACCAGACCTCCGGCTTTTCCCAGCGCCTTCCGTTCTCGATCACCCCGCGGTCGGGGCCCTCGGGCGGCGGGACGGCCGTCGCGATCTCGGGCACGGACTTCGCAGCCGGCGCGACGGTGTCCGTCGGCGGCCAGGCCGCCTCCGGCGTTTCCGTCGACAGCTTCTGGCAAGTCTCCGCCACGACGCCCGCGCTCGTCCCCGGCGCCCACGACGTCACCGTGACCAATTCCGACGGAACGAGGGGAACGCTCTCCCGGGGCTGGGTCGCCGACTTCGACGACGTCCCGCCGTCGAACCTGTTCCACGACTCCGTTGTCGCTCTCACCGCCAACGCGATCACCGGAGGCATCGGCGGCGGCCTCTACGGCGTCGCGAATCCCGTCCTCCGTCAACAGATGGCGGTCTTCCTTCTCAAGGGCAAGCACGGCATCTGCTACGTCCCGCCGCCGTGTATCGGAATTTTCGCGGACGTGCTTTGCGCGACGCCGTTCGCGCCCTGGATCGAGGCCCTCTATTTCGAGGGCATCACCGGGGGTTGCGGCTCCGCCGTCCGCGAGGGTGCGGGCAACTACTGTCCTCAGAATCCGGTCCGGCGCGACCAGATGGCGGTCTTTCTCCTGAAGGCCAAGCACGGCTCGGCGTACCTGCCGCCGCCATGTACCGGCGTCTTTCCCGACGTGACGTGCCCGGGGCTCTTCGCCGACTGGATCGAGCAGCTCGCGGCCGAGAACGTGACGGGGGGCTGCGGGGGCGGAAACTACTGCCCGGCCAACAACAACACGCGCGGGCAGATGGCCGTCTTTCTGACCAAGACCTTCGCGCTCCCGTAGCGTTGGTTCCGCCTTTCGCTGGATTGGGACGAGAGGCGGTCAGGGGCCGGTTCCCCGTTGTGACAGAATCCGCCAAAATTTCAGGAGGGCTCCATGGCCATCGCAAGCCGCCGCTCCTCGGTGTCGGTATTCGCCGCCCTGGCCCTGAGCGCGTCCCTCCCCGCCTCGCTTGCCGCGCAGTACCTGGTCATCCACAGCCTCGAGTTGAGCGAGGGCAACAACCCGCGCTCGGCTCTCGTCCAGGATGCCCAGGGAAACCTCTACGGCACGGCGGTCTTCGGTGGCGAGAACGGCAACGGATCCGTCTTCAAGCTCGAGCCTGACGGGGACAACTTCGTCGTCCTTCATTCGTTCGACCTGACCGACGGCGACGATCCGTACGCCGGACCGATTCTCGGTGCGGGCTTCCTTTTCGGAGTCGCCTCGGACGGCGGCAGCGACAGCTCGGGCGTCGTCTACAAGGTCGATACGAACGGCAACAACTTCGCCGTGATCCACCACTTCGACGGCGCCATGGACGGCGCGAACCCCTTCGGCCGTCTCGTCCAGGGGCCCGACACGATCCTCTACGGCGTCGCGCGCAACGAGGGCCCGAATGGCTTCGGGACGGTTTTCAGCATCGATCCGGGCGGCCAGAACTTCGACGTTCTGCACACCTTCGGCTCCGTGGCGACCGACGGATCGAACCCCTACGGCGGCCTCTTCCTCGCCACCGATGGAAAGCTCTACGGCACGACCGAGACCGGCCACAACGGCTCCGGCAACGGGACGGTCTTCCGGATCGACACCGACGGCGGCAACTTCGAGACCATTCACACCTTCGCGGGGGGCAACGGCGGCCGGCAACCCCTCGCGCCCATGTTCGAGACGCCCGACGGGTTTCTCTACGGCACGACGATCCTCGGCGGCACCGCCGGGCAGGGAACGGTCTACAAGCTGCGGCGGGACGGCACGGACTTCCAGATCGTTCACGCGTTCTCGGGCGACGAGGGCACGGATCCGCGCTCCTCCCTGATCCGGATCGTCGGCGGCCTGCTGTACGGCACCGCGTCGGGCGGCGGGACCGGCGCCGGCACGGTGTACCGGATGACGATGGCCGGCCAGCTCGTCGCCTCCGCGCACGACTTCACCTCGGTGAGCGGCTCCGCGCCCCACGGCGCCGTTCTCCAGGGACTCGACGGTGCCCTCTACGGCACGGCCTCGGGCGGCGGCGCCAACAACGTGGGCGCGATCTGGAAGCTGACGACCCCGTCCGTCCTCTCGATCACGCCCGACTCGGGCCCCGCGGCCGGCGGCACGGACGTCACGATCTCCGGTTCGGGCTTCGCGAACCAGGCCACCGTCTCGCTTTCCGGATCCATGGCGACGTCCGTCGACGTCGTGGACCCAACGACGATCACGGCCACGACGCCGAACCTGGCGCCCGGACTGCTCCACGACCTCTCCGTCGTCAACACCGACACGAGCATCGGCTTCCTGGAGCGCGCCTGGCTCGCCGACTTTCTGGACGTGCCGCAGGCCGACACCTTCCACGACTATGTCGAGGCGATCGTCCGAGCGGGAATCACGGCGGGCTGCGGCGGCGGCAACTACTGCCGAAACGCGTCGGTCACGCGCGCGCAGATGGCGGTCTTCCTGCTCAAGGCCAAGCACGGGCAGTTCTACCTGCCGCCCGACTGCTCGGGCGTCTTCGACGACGTCACGTGCCCTTCGCAGTTCGCCGACTGGATCGAGCAGCTCGTGGCCGAGAGCATCACCGTCGGCTGCGGCGGCAACAACTACTGCCCCGCCAACCCGGTCACGCGGGCACAGATGGCCGTCTTCCTGCTGAAGGCGAAGTTCGGTTCGAGCCACGTGCCGCCGGCGTGCACACCGGTCTTCGCCGACGTGGTGTGTCCGTCCCTGTTTGCCGACTGGATCGGCGAACTGGTCGCCCTGAACATCACGGCCGGCTGCGGCGGGCCGAACTACTGCCCGACGTTCCCGAATACCCGCGGACAGATGGCGGTCTTCCTGACGAAGACGTTCCTCGCGCCATAATCACCGCGGCCCGCTGGCAGGATTCGAGGTCCGGCTCCCGATGTGATGACCCATCCGCTCCGGGTCGGAGCGTGATCCCGTTTGGGCGGTTTTCGCGCGTGAAGGAGAAGGGCAAGCCCATGTGGAAGCGTCCTACGCCGAAACTCGCCGCCGCCGCCGCACTCCTCGCCCTCCTCGGGCCGCCGGACGCCCGGGCCGCCATCTATACCGTGACGAACATCGGGGACAGCGGTCCGGGATCGTTGCGGCAGGCGATCCTCGACGCCAACGCCTCGCCCGGCCCCGACGGGATCGCGTTCGCCATCCCCGGGGCCGGCCCGCACACCATCCTCGTGCCCGCGGCGCTGCCGGACATCATCGAATCGGTCCTGATCGACGGCTACTCGCAGCCGGGCTCCGCGTGGAACTCGGACCCTCTCGGCGACGATGCGGTCCTCCAGATCGAGCTGCTCGGCAGCGGCACCGACGGACTGACGATCACCGGAGGTTCCTCGATCGTGCAGGGCCTAGCGCTCTACGGCTTCCAGACGGCGATCGCGCTGACGACTGCGGTGGACAACCTGATTCAGGGCAACTTCATCGGGCCGACCGCCTCCGGGTCCGTAACATCCGGCAACGTCGTCGGCGTGACGATCACGGGCACGAGCGGTCTCGACCGCATCGGCGACTCGAATCCGGCGGCGCGCAACGTCATCTCGGGCAACTCCACGGCGGGCATCGTCCTGGACTTCGTCAACCAAAAGCAGATCCGCGGAAACCTCATCGGCACGGCGCCCAATGGCCACGACGCGGCGGGCAACGGCATCGGCGTCGAGCTCTTGACCACTTCGAATTCGCAGATCGGAGGGCTCAACTGGGAAGACGGCAACGTCATCTCGGGGAACACGTCGGAGGGAATCCGGTTCATCAGTGTGTCGTCCGGACTCGTCCAGCACAATCGTATCGGGACCGACGCGGCCGGCACGTCGAAGCTCGGAAACGGACGGGGAGCCCGCGTCGAGGGCTCGGTGATCTTCGTCGACTTCCTCGACAACGTCATCTCCGGAAACACCGGTGACGGCCTCTCGTTCAACTATATCGAATACTTTGGTCCCATCGTCCAGCCCCAGGTCTCGGCGAACTTCATCGGGACGGACGCGACCGGAACGCTGCCGCTCGGAAATGGCGGAGCCGGCGTCCTGGCCGAGTCCGCCCCCGGACTCTGGGTTCACGAAAACACGATCGCATACAACAGCCAGGGGATCTGGTCGACCGGGTCGAGGCGGACCTTCCGTGCCAACTCGATTCATTCGAACCACGGTCTGGGGATCGTCATCGGCGCCGCGGGAACGATCCGCCCGAACACGCCCGGCGACTACCTGAACTTCCCCTTGATCACTTCGGTCGTCCCCGGCACCAGCACCACCACCGTCGAAGGCGTCTACAACGGTCCGGCGAGCCAGACGGTCACGCTCGAGTTTTTCTCGAGCCCTGCGTGTTCGAAAGAGTTCCCGAGGCAGTTCGACGAGGGCACCACGTTCATCGGCCAAGGCTCCGTCTCGACGGACTTCGGTGGAAACGGTTCCTTCAGCGTGGATCTGCCCGTCGTGCTGTCGGACGAGATCGTGACCGCGACGGCGACGACGACTCTGTACACGCTTCAGGACGGCTTCCCCATCCCGACTTTCCACACCTCCGGCTTCTCGCAGCGGCTGCCGTTCTCGTCGACACCGGCGAGCGGCGACCCCGCGGGCGGCGTGTCCGTTTCGATCTCCGGCACGAGCTTCGCGGATGGAGCGACTGTGAAGTTCGGGGGCCTGTCCGGAACGGGTCTTGTCGTGTCGGACGCCACGCACATCCAGGTCGATACACCGGCGCTCGCCCCCGGAGCTGCCTACGACCTGACCGTAACGAACACGGACGGCACGCACGGGATCCTCCCCCTCGGATTCGTCGCCGATTACCTGGACGTGCCGCCGTCGAACCCCTTTCACGACTTCGTCGTCACGCTCGCGTCGGACGGAATCACGGGCGGCATCGGAGGCGGCAACTACGGCGTCGTGCAGTCGGTGCTCCGCCAGCAGATGGCCGTTTTCCTGCTGAAGGCACGGCATGGCATCTGTTACGCACCCCCGCCATGCACCGGGACCTTCTCCGATGTGCCGTGCCCCTCGCTCTTCGCCGACTGGATCGAGGCGCTGGCCGCGGAGGGCATCACCGGCGGCTGCGGCGGCGGCAACTACTGCCCGCAGAACCCGGTCCGCCGCGACCAGATGGCGGCGTTCCTCTTGAAGGCCGAACACGGCGCCACCTACGCGCCTCCCGCCTGCACGGGCGTGTTCGCCGACGTGCAGTGCCCCTCGCTCTTCGCCGACTGGATCGAGCAGCTTGCGGCGGAACAGATCACCGGCGGATGCGGCGGCGGCAACTACTGCCCGGGCAACAACAACACGCGCGGCCAGATGGCGGTGTTCCTGGTCAAGACCTTCCAGCTGCCCTAGCGGCCGACCGCGATAGGATTCCCGGTTCCTATGCGATACGGCTCTCTCCGCCCGCTCCTCGACCCGCACCTGCCCTTCGTCGAGAAGCCGGGCCGGTACGTCGGCCTCGAGCGCAACGTCACGCGCAAGGACCTCGCGAAGGCCTCGGTGACGCTGGCCCTCGCCTTCCCCGACACCTACGAGATCGGGATGAGCCACACGGGGCTGAAGATCCTCTACGAGATCGTCAACCGCCGCGAGGATTTCGCCTGCGAGAGGGTGTACGCGCCGTGGACGGACCTCGAGGCCCGGATGCGAGACAACGGAATTCCCCTCTTCTCGACGGAGTCCTTCGCGCCGGCCGCCGACTTCGACGTCCTGGGGTTCTCGCTCCAGGCGGAGCTCAACTATTCGAACATCCTCAACATGCTGGATCTCGCGGGCCTGCCGGTCTGGCAGCGCGACCGCCGCGAGACGGACCCGATCGTGCTCGGCGGCGGCCCCTGCACGGCGAATCCCGAGCCGATCGCCGACTTCTTCGACGCCTTCCTCGTCGGCGACGCCGAGGAGGCCTTGCCGGTCTTCCTCGACGCCTACCGCGAGGCTCGGGCGCGCGGGCTCTCCCGCCGCGACCTCCTCGCCGCGCTCGCGCAGGTCGACGGCATCTACGTCCCGTCGTTCTACGACGTGACGTACCGCGAGGACGGCCGCATCGCCTCGATCGAGAGAAACGACCCGCGGGCGCCGGAACGGGCGCGCCGCACGTGGGTGCCGCGGCTCAAGCCCGAGTACTACCCCGAGAAGCCCATGGTCCCGTCGGTCGAGATCGTGCAGGACCGGCTGGGCCTCGAGGTGATGCGCGGCTGCACCCAGGGCTGTCGCTTCTGCCAGGCCGGCTACTGGTACCGGCCCGTGCGCGAGCTCGACCCGGGCGACGTCGCCGACATGACGAAGAAATTCATCGCCGAGTCGGGCTGGAGCGAGGTCGGCCTGCTCTCGCTCTCGACCGCCGACTATTCCCAGATCGAACCGCTCGTGAAGTGCCTCGCGCCGGCCCTCGCGGACCAGCGCGTGTCGATCTCGCTGCCGTCGCTCCGCGCGGAGGCCTTCTCCGTCGGCCTCGCCGACGCCGTCTCGGAGGTCCGCAAGTCCGGCTTCACGTTCGCGCCGGAGACGGGCTCCGACCGGCTGCGCCGCGTCATCAACAAGACGTTCACCAACGCCGACATGATCGCGGCGGCCGACGTCGCCTTCGCCCGCGGCTGGGACCTCATCAAGGTCTACACGATGATCGGGCTGCCGACCGAGACCGAAGCCGATCTCGACGAGCTCGTCACGCTCGTCGAAGGCATCCTCGCGCAGGGAAGGAAGCACGGCCGCAAGAACGTGAACGTCTCCGTCGGGTCGTTCGTGCCGAAGTCCTGGACGCCGTTCCAGTGGGCGCCGTTCGACGGCGTCGACGTGCTCGAGTCGAAGCTCGCGTACCTGAAGGACCGGTTCCGGCGCGTGCGCGGCGCGAAGATGAAGTGGCACGAGCCGCGCGAGGCCGAGATCGAGTGCGTGCTGTCCCGGGGCGACCGGCGCGCCGGGCGGATCCTCCACACGGCCTGGAAGTCGGGCGTGCGGTTCGACGGCTGGACCGAGCACTTCCGCTACGACCTCTGGACGAAGGCCTTCGAAACCGAGGGCATCCCGAAGGAGTCGTACCTGCGGGCCTACGACCTCGACGAGATCCTGCCGTGGGACGTCCTCGACGTCTCGATCAAGAAGCGCTGGCTCCAGATCGAGCTGATCAAGGCGAAGAAGGAGATGCGGACCGAGGACTGCAAGTGGGGCCACTGCTACGCCTGCGGCGTCCCGGGCAACGGCGAGGACACCGTACTCGCCAAGGGGATGACCGATCTTCCAGCATTCGACGCGGCGGCGGCACCCGCGAGCGATCCCGCCGCCTACCGCGACGTCGCCAAAGGGGCGGCCTACCGCCAGAAGGCGATGCCGGACCTTCCCGCCGCCTCGCGCCGGGGCGCCCAGGGCGACCAGGTGTTCCGCCACCGCGTTTCATTCACGAAGACCGGCGACGCGCGCCTGCTGTCTCACCGCAACACGATGGACGTCCTCGAGCGCGCGATCCGCTCCGCGGGCCTGCCGGCCCGGTACACGGAAGGCTTCAACCCGCACATGAAGCTCTCCATGGGTCCGGCCCTCGCGCTGGGGCTCGAGAGCCGGCACGAGGTCTTCGACGTCGACGGACGCTCCCCCTTCCCCGACGACGCCGCCCAGCGCATCAACGCGAAGCTCCCGGACGGGATCGAGGTCCTCGAGGTCCGCGCGCTGGCGGCCGGAGAGCCTTCCCTCGCGAAGGCCGTCAAGGGCGCGCGCTACGCCGTGCGCCTCGACTCGCAGGAGCACATGAACCGCGCGAGCGAGGCCCTCGTCGACGGCTGGAGACGGTCCATGCCGGCCCTGCGCTCCCTCGCGCTCGAGTCCGACGCGACGGGCGCAAGCCTCGTCTTCGAGGTCAACCTCGATCAGGCCGCGGGCGAAACCGCGACGGCGAAGAAGGTCCTCGAGGCCCTGCTCGCGATCCCTCCCGCGGAGCAGGCCGGGATGTCGATCACCCGCGAGGCGACGCTCCTGCAGGCATGAGCTATCGCGTCACGGTCACCGCCCGCTTCGAGGCCGCGCACAACCTGATCGACTACGCCGGCGGCCCAGAGCCTCTCCACGGACACTCCTACCGGGTCGAAGCCGTGCTCGAGGCCGACAAGCTCCAGCAGTACGATCTCGCGGTCGATTTCGTCCCGGCCAAGAAGGCCCTGGCGGCGATCGCCGCCGAGTTCGACTACGGCTACGTCAACGAACACGCCGCCTTCCGCGGCCGCAACACGTCGGCCGAAAACCTGGCCCGCTACTTCGCCGAAAGGCTCGATGCCTCCGGCGCCCTGGGCTGGTCCCGGGTCGCCGAGGTGACCGTCTGGGAAGGCCCGGAAAACCGGGCGACGTTCCGGCCGCCCTTGCGATAAACCCGCTGTTGCGGGCCCGTTGACCCGTTTGGCCCGGGATTCTCGCGGTTCCTTTCAGGGGAGGGGCGAGCCTCGGCTCCTCTCCGAAAGAGAGCCGGCCGGGTCTTCCGCCGCGGGGGGCCCGGACCGAATCTCGAGGAGTCCACGTGAAGCCGACCGCCGGTCGCCTGGTGATTCTCGCCCTCGCCCTGTCCTCATCCGCAGCTCTTCGCGGGCAGACCTTCGAAGTCTTCCACCAGTTCGACCTGCCTGGCCCGGGCGGACCGGACGAGCTCATCCAGGATAGCGACGGCAGCTTCTATGGCGTGTCGCAGGACGGCGGTACAGTCAGCCCCTTCTGCATCGCTGGCTGCGGTACGGTCTATCGAATGGACGGCGACGGCGCCGTGACGATTCTCCACGAGTTCACTCGCAATGATGACGACGGCTCCAGCCCGGGGGGGTTTTTCCCGCTCGCTCGATTGCTCCGGGCGAGCAACGGGGATCTTTACGGCACGACCATCTATGGCGGGCCCTGTCTTTGCGGCACGATCTTCCGGATCGACTCGAACGGCATTTTCACGACGGTGCACACCTTCGTAGGGACGGATGGCGACTTGCCCGCCGGTTCACTCATCGAGCCCCAACCGGGAGACCTCTGGGGAACGACCGGTGCCGGAGGCAGCGGGTGGCCGACGGGTGGCGACGGAACGATCTTTCGTATGCACTTCAACGGCGATCTGGAAACCATGCATGAGTTCAGCGGTAGCGACGGCAGTCTGCCGTCGAAGTCGCTCCTTCTGGCCGACGACGGGAACCTCTACGGATCGACTTTCCTCGGTGGATCCGCCGATAGCGGAAACCTCTTCCGAATCACGCTCAATGGGAATCTGACGGTTCTCCACGAGTTCACCGGAGGTAACGCCCCCCGAGAGCTCATCCAATCCAGCAGCGGAAACCTCATCGCGCAGTACATCGGAACACTCTCGGGCGCTGACCGAGGAGGGGTCTATCGGATCACTCTCGACGGAGACGTCCAGGTCCTTCACGCCTTCGCCTCCGACGGCCACGAAGGGTCTCAACATGTCTCCAGGCTTCTGCAGGCCGACGACGGCTTCTTCTATGGCACGGCCAACCAGGGCGGATTGAACAATAAAGGGACGGTGTTTCGGCTCGGCGAGAACGGAAACTTCACGGTCATTCACGACTTCGGTGGCGACCCCGACGGCCGCACGCCTCAGGCAGGACTGATGCAGGCCGCCGACGGGAGGCTCTATTCGACGACCTACCACGGTGGCGACGGTGGTACTGAGTTCGGCGTGGCCTACCGGATCATGCTGCCCGGCTCCCCGCCGCGCTTCTTCTGCGCTGCGGATTTCGTCCGGCGAGACCAGATGGCCGTATTTCTCCTGAAAATCGAGCACGGCGCCGCCTACGTCCCTCCCCCCTGCACCGGTCAGTTCCCCGATGTCGCCTGCCCCGGCCTCTTCGCCGACTGGGTCGAGGAGCTCGCCGCGGAAGGAATCACCGCGGGATGCGGCGGCGGCGACTACTGCCCGCTCTCCGCCATCACACGCGCCCAGATGGCCGTCTTCCTCCTGAAGACCGAGCACGGCACGGCCTACGCGCCGCCCCCCTGCTCCGGAGCGTTTCCGGACGTTGCCTGCCCTTCCCTGTTCGGGGCCTGGATCGAGCAGCTCGCCGCCGAGGGAATCACCGCCGGATGCGGTCTTGGGAACTTCTGTCCCGACGCTCCCGTGACGCGCGCGCAGATGGCGGTGTTCCTGCTCAAGATCGAGCACGGCCCGGCGTTCGCGCCCCCGGCGTGTCAATACATCTTCACCGACGTCGCCTGTCCGTCCCAGTTCGCCAACTGGGTCGAAGCGCTCTACGCCGAAGACATAACGGCCGGCTGCGCCGGGCCCTGAGGCCCGGGGTCGTTCCGGGTCGCTTCGTTTCGGCGCCGGGGTGGTCCCGGGTCGCCGAGATCACCGTCCGGGAAGGCCCGGACGTTCGGCTTGGAGGCCCCATGACGCCAGTGCCGCGATAGACTCCCGCGCACCGGAAACAGGGAGGTCTCGTGAAAACCCAATCCCGAATCGGCTTTGGGCTCGCCGTCGCATTCCTCCTCCATGCGCGGGTTCACGCCGCGACGTTCACCGTCACCAACACGAACGACTCGGGTGCCGGTTCGCTGCGCCAGGCGATCCTCGACGCCAACGGCGCCGCCGGGGCCGACACGATCGACTTCAACATCCCCGGCGCCGGCGTTCATACGATCACGCCGGTGACCGATCTTCCCTCGATCACCGGGCCCGTCACGATCGACGGCTACACGCAACCGGGCTCGAGCCCCAACACGAACGGACCGGGGCTTCCCGACAATTCCGTTCATCAGATCGAGATCGACGGGACCAATACCTACCCCGGCAACGGCGGGTACGTGCTCGGGATCTCGGGAAGCTTCTCGTTCACGCTTCGGGGCCTGGTGATCAACCGCGCGCGCGCGGCCGCCGTGCAGGTCGGCACCGCGACCGGGACGATCGAGGGATGCCTCATCGGAACCGACCCGACGGGAATCGGCGCGTCGCCCAACTACTACGGCGTCGACGTCGAGGCCAGTTCCGGCGTCCAGATCGGCGGCCCGCTCCCCGCGCAGCGCAACGTCATTTCGGGCAACTCCGGCGTCCAGCTCGCCTTCGGCTGCTACAGCGCCGGAGGAACGGGCCATGTCATCCAGGGCAATTTCATCGGCCCGAATGCCACGGGAGCCGCGGTGCCTCTTCCCGCTGCCCCGGGCACGAACTCGGGCATCATCCTCTGCTACAACGTCACGAACGTGACGATCGGCGGGGCGACCGCGGCGGAACGCAACATCATCTCCGGCAACACGTTTCTCGGCATCCGCATCTCCAGCAGCTACTGCGGCGCCTGCGTCACCGACGTCACGGTCCAGGGCAACTACATCGGCACCGACGTGACCGGTACCCTGGCCCTCGGCAACGGCGTTCAAGCCGTCAACATCAACACGGTCGGCAACGATGTCCTCGATAACGTCATCTCCGGCAATCTCGGGGAGGGGGTCGTCGTCGGCTCCGGCAGCCCGACGGACGGGGCGCGGGTCCAGGGCAACCGCATCGGAACCGATGCCTCGGGCCTCCTTCCGGTGCCGAACCTCGGCTGGGGTGTTCACGTTCTGGCTGGAAGCGTCCAGGTCGGCGGAACCGCACCGGGAGAGGCCAATACGATCGCCTACAACGGCACGGCGAACACGGGCGGCGTCTTCATCGAAGGCGGATCCGACAACTCGATTCGTCACAACTCGATCCACGACAACGCCGGGCTCGGGATCGATCTGTCGCCGGTCGGCGTGAACGCCAACGACGAAGGCGATGGCGACGCGGGCGCGAATGCGCTCCAGAACTTCCCCGTGCTGATCGCGGTGACTGCAGACGTTTCCCCACGCGCCCTCGGTCGGCACGCGCGTCCAGGGAATACTCCACTCCGCCCCGTCGACGACGTACGACCTCGACGTCTTCGCCAACGACGCGTGCGCCCGGTTCCCGAAGGACTTCGTCGAAGGCCGGACGTACCTCGGGTCGGGGCAGGTCACGACCGACGGCCTGGGCGAAGGCGTCATCGACATCGCGGTGCCGGCCGGAATCCAGCCCGGCGAGCGCGTCAGCCTGACCGCGACGGGCCCGTCGGGCAACACCTCCGAGTTCTCGCAGCGTCTTCCGTTCACCATCAACCCGGCCTCGAGCCCGTCGGCCGGAGGCACCGGCGTCACGATCGCCGGCACGGACTTCGGGGCCGGCGCCACTGTCGCGATCGGCGGCCAGCCGGCGACGAACGTCGTCGTGACCAACTTCAACCAGATCACG
Organism: uncultured Acidobacteriota bacterium; assembly: GCA_963764715.1. Classification (GTDB taxonomy): domain Bacteria; phylum Acidobacteriota; class Thermoanaerobaculia; order UBA5066; family Gp7-AA6; genus DAHUXD01. The sequence continues at coordinate 401,238 of CAVXTP010000021.1, read as the reverse complement.
GCGACCTCGCCGCCCCTCGCCGCCGGCTCGCTCAACGACGTCGTCGTGACCAACACCGACGGCACGACCGGCACGCTCGAGAAAGGCTTCGTTTCGAACTTCCTGGACGTGCCCGCCGGTCCAGCAGTTCTACAGCTACGTTACGACCCTCGTGACCAACGCGATCACCGCCGGCGTCGGCGGCGGGCTGTACGGCGTCGATCAGCCGACGCTGCGCCAGCAGATGGCCGTCTTCCTCCTGAAGGCGAAGTTCGGGATCTGCTACGTGCCGCCGGCGTGCGCGGGCGACTTCCCCGATGTGCCCTGCCCGTCGACATTCGCCAACTGGATCGAGGACCTCGCCGACCGCGGCATCACCGGCGGCTGCGGCGGGGGCAACTACTGCCCGCAGAACCCGGTCCGCCGCGACCAGATGGCCGTCTTTCTGCTGAAGGCCAAGTACGGCTCTGCGCACGTGCCGCCGGCCTGCGTCGGGACCTTCCCGGACGTGCCTTGTTCGTCGCCGTTCGCCCCGTGGATCGAGCAGCTTGCCGCCGAGCAGATCACCGGCGGCTGCGGCGGCGGCAACTACTGTCCGAGCGCGAACAACACGCGCGGCCAGATGGCGGTCTTCATCACCAAGACTTTCAACCTTCAATAGCGAAACCTTCGAATTCCCCAAGGAGACCCCGTGCGCCGAAACTCCATCGCCGTCTGCCTGCTTCTCGCGTCGGTGCCACTCGGCGCCTCCATCTTCACCGTGACTAGCACCGCCGACTCCGGCGCCGGGTCGCTCCGCCAGGCGATCACCAGCGCCAACGGCGCGGCGGGACTCGACACGATCGCGTTCAACGTCTCCGGCGCGGGCTGCGACGGCTCCGGCGTCTGCACGATCACTCCGGCGTCGGCCCTGCCGTACATCACGAGTCCCGTCCTGATCGACGGTTACACCCAGGCCGGCGCGTCGGTGAACACGATCGCGGAGGGCGCGCTGAACACGGTTCTCAAGATCGTGCTCTCCGGGACCGGCATCCCCGGGGTCCAGGCGCTGGTCATCGCGACCGGCGGCGACGGCTCCACCATCCGGGGCCTCGTGCTGAACGGGGGATTCGACTACACGATCGAAGCCTACTTCTCGAACAACAACGTCGTGACCGGCTGTTTCGTCGGCACGAACGCGGCCGGGACGGCCGACGTCCAGAACGGCCGGGGCATCGAAGTCCAGTACAGCAGCACCTTCCGCGTCGGCGGCCCGTTGCCGGCGGACCGCAACCTCATCTCGGGGAACTGGGTTTACGGCGTCGGCATCCAGTTGACTTCCAACGCGACGATCGAAGGCAACCTGATCGGCACCGACGTCTCCGGGACCGTTCCTCTCCGCGTCGCGAACACCGGCATCTTCGGAGGGGCCAACTCGCCCGGCCTCGTCATCCGCGGGAACGTCGTCGGCGGGCAAACGCAGATCGGCATGACGGTGGGGACCGCCAACGACACCGTTTACGGCGCGGTCGTCCAGGGCAACTGGATCGGCACCGACGTGACCGGGACGGTCGATCTCGGCAATCCCTTCGCCGGGGTCGAAGTTCAGGGCCGGAACGTCGCGGTCGGCGGCATCGGCCCCGGCGAAGGAAACGTCATCGCCTTCAACGGGGGCGCCGGCGTTCTCGTCTTCTACAGCACCATCGGAATTCTCAACAACCCGATCCGGGGCAATTCGATCTACGGCAACGCCGCCAGGCACGGCGTTGCCGGCACCTCGCCCCTCGGCATCGACCTCGGCAACATCGGCGGGTACGGAGACGGCGGTTTCACGCCCAACGACCTCGACGACGGCGACCCCGGTCCGAACCTCAACCAGAATTTTCCCGTGATCACGGCCGCCTTCGCGACGCCGAACGTCGCCGGACCCAACGCGAGCACGACGATCCAGGGCCGCCTCAACAGCACGCCGAGCACGCAGTTCGCGCTCGACTTCTACTCGAACGCTTCGTGCCTCGGCCGCCCCCAGGACTTCCTGCAGGGCCGGACCTATCTCGGCTCGTCGAACGTCACGACCGATTCCGGGGGTGACGTCTCCATCGACGTCGTCCTGCCGGTCACGCTCGGCGCCGGCGAGAAGGTCACGGCCACCGCGACCGACCCGAACGGGAACACCTCGGAGTTCTCGCAGCGGATCGTGGTCTCGTCGACGCCCGGCTCGGGCAACCCGACGGGCGCTCAGACGACGCTCGACGGGTTCAACTTCCTCCCCGGCGCCACCGTGACCGTCGGCGGCCAGCCCGCGACCGGCGTCAACGTCGCGAGCTACAACCAGATCACGGCGACCACCCCTTCGCTGCCTCCCGGCAGTCTCAACGACGTCACCGTGACCAACACGGACGGGAGCCTCGGGACCCTGCCCAACGGCTGGATCGCCGACTTCCTCGACGTGCCCGGCAACGACCAGTTCTACACGAACGTCACGACGCTCGTCCGCAACGCGATCACGGTGGGTGTCGGCGGCGGCAACTACGGCGGCCTGCAGAACACGCTCCGCCAGCAGATGGCCGTCTTCCTGCTCAAGTCCAAGCACGGCGTCTGCTACACCCCGCCCCCGTGCACCGTCCAGGCCTTCCCCGACGTCCCGTGCGCCTCGGGCTTCGCACCGTGGATCAACGAGCTCGTGGCGGAAGGAATCACCGGGGGCTGCGGCGGCGGGCTCTACTGCCCCGCCAACCCCGTCAACCGACAGCAGATGGCGGTGTTCCTCCTCAAGACCTTCGAGGGCGGCGCCTACGCCCCGCCGGCCTGCTCCGCGGCCACCTTCACCGACGTGCCCTGCGGAGGCCAGTTCGCCCCCTGGATCTACGAGCTCGTCGCGCGCAACGTCACCGCCGGCTGCGGCGGCGGCAACTACTGCCCCTCGACCAACGCCAACCGCGGACAGATGGCGACGTTCCTGGTCAGGACGTTCGGATTGCAGTAGACCCACAGGAGGCGGGTATGCGCAGACTCGCGGTTCTGATCCTCGCGGCGACCGCTTCGACGGCGGCCGCCGCAACCTACACCGTCACCAACACCAGCGATTCCGGCGTCGGATCCCTCCGCCAGGCGATCCTCGACGCGAACGCGGCCGCCGGCGCGGACACGATCCAGTTCAACGTGTCGGGCGCGGGCTGCGACGGCGGGGGCGTCTGCACGATCGCACCCACGACGCAGCTGCCGTTCCTCGCTTCTCCCGTCCTCATCGACGGCTACACCCAGCCCGGCTCTTTGGCCAACACCGTCACACAGGGCGCGCTGAACACCGTCCTGAAGATCGTGATTTCCGGGACCAACGTCCCGGGCGCGAACGGGCTCACCATCGTCGCGGGCGGGGCCGGCTCGACAATCCGGGGGCTCGTCATCAACGGTTTCAACAACGGCATCTTCTCGCAATCCTCGAACGGCAACACCGTGCGCGGCTGCTTCATCGGCGTCAATGCCGCCGGCACGGTGAAGGCGCCGAACAATTTCGGCATCGAAGCCGATTTCAGCAACAACTTCGCGCTCGGCGGCCCCGCACCGGCCGATCGAAACCTCCTGTCGGGTTCCACACAGGCCAACGCCCAGTTCTTCAGTTCGTCCAACCCGACGATCGAAAGCAACCTCATCGGTCCTAACATCTCCAGTACCGCGGTTTTCGGCCTGACGACCACTGGACTCGCCGTCTCCACCAACGCCCAGGGAACCTTGATCCGCGGCAACGTCATCGGCGGGGCGAGCGACGGGATCCTTCTCGGCAACATGAGCGACCCGACCACCGGGATGACGATCCAGGGCAACTGGATCGGCACCGACGTGACCGAGACCCTCGACCTCGGGAACGTCGTGAACGGCATGCGAATCAAGGGGCGGGACATCGTGATCGGCGGAACGGATCCGGGGGAAGGAAACGTCATCGCGTTCAACGACTACAACGGGATTACCGTCGAGTACGACTTCTCCAACGTCTCGAGGAACACCATTCGAGGGAACTCGATCTACTCGAACGGCGAGGGGACTCACCTGCTCATCCCCACTCTCGGAATCGATCTGAGCACCCCGGCAGACCTGACGTATGGTCTGACTCCGAACGACCTCGACGACGCGGACACGGGACCGAACGGCAGCCAGAATTTCCCGGTCATTTCCTCGGCCGTATCGGCCGGCGGAAACACCACGGTCCAGGGCCGGCTCAACAGCACACCCAGCTCGAGCTTCACCCTCGACTTCTACGCCAACGACGCCTGCATCGCCCGGCCGCAGGACTACCTCGAGGGCAAGGAGTACATCGGCAGCGCACCCCTGACGACCGACGCCGGCGGCGACGCCACGATCGACGTCCTGCTCACGGGCGTGACCCTGCAGGCCGGCCAGTCGGTGACCGCCACGGCCACGGACGCCGATGGGAACACCTCGGAGTTCTCGCAGCGCATCGTGGTCTCGACGACACCCACGTCGATCAACCCCCCCGGGAACGGCTCCATGACGCTGTCGGGCTTCAACTTTCTCCCGGGGGCGACGGCGACCGTGGGAGGTCTCCCGGCGACGAACGTCGTCGTTACGAACTTCAACCAGATGACCCTGACGTCGCCCATGCTTCCGCCCGGCACGATCAACGACATCACGGTGACGAACGCCGACACGAGCGCCGGCACGCTGCCCAACGGCTGGATCGTCAATTTCCTGGATGTCCCGGAGAGCCAGCAGTTCAACGAGTGGGTGGTCCGGCTCGTGCGCAACGAGATCACCGTCGGCGTCGGCGGCGGCAACTACGGCGTGTCTCAGAACACGCTGCGGCGGCAGATGGCGGTCTTCCTCCTGAAGGCGAAGTACGGCATCTGCTACACGCCGCCGCCGTGCAGCAACCCGACGTTCTCGGACGTGCCCTGCGGGGATAACTTCGCACCCTGGATCTACGATCTCGTGGCGAAGGGGATCACGACCGGCTGCGGCGGCGGCAACTTCTGCCCGACCAACCCGGTCAACCGACAGCAGATGGCGGTCTTCCTCCTGAAAACGCTGGAGGGAAGCGGATACGCGCCGCCCGCGTGTACGAACGCCGCGTTCACGGACGTTCCCTGCGGACATCCGTTCGCCCCCTGGATCTACGAGCTCGTTGCGCGCAACATCACGGCCGGCTGCGGCAGCGGCAACTACTGCCCGACGACCAACGCGAACCGTGGACAGATGGCGACGTTCATCGTCAAGACGTTCGATCTCCGATAGCGAACAGGAGGTTCCCATGCGGCGCGTCCTCGCTCTCGTTTTTCGGTGTCCTGGCGGGGATCACGTCCAGCTCGTGGCGCGCAACGTCACGGCCGGCTGCGGCGACGGCAACGACTGCCCCCTGACCAACGCCAACCGCGGCCAGATGGCGACGTTCGTGGTGAAAACCTTCAATCTGCAGTGAGCACCAAAGTCTGCAATAAAGGAGGATCGATGAAGCGCTCCGCTGCCTTTGTCATCGGACTGGTTATCGCCGCGGCGGGATCCGCCACCACGTTCACCGTGACGACCACGGCCGATTCGGGAGCGGGATCGCTGCGCCAGGCGATCCTGGACGCCAACGGCGCCGCGGGCCTCGACACGATCGCGTTCAACGTCACGGGCGCGGGCTGCACCGGCGGCATCTGCACGATCACGCCAGCCACTCAACTGCCGACGATCTCCAGCCCGGTCCTCATCGACGGCTACACGCAGCCCGGCTCGCTGGTCAACACCAACGCCCAGGGCGCGCTCAACACGGTGCTCAAGGTCGTGCTGTCGGGAGCGACCACACATGCGACCGGACTCCAGCCCTCCACAGGCGCCGCCGGCTCGACGATCCGCGGGATCGTCATGAACGGGGGCTGGGACTACGCGATCAGCTTCTACTTCGCCGGCAGCGACGGCGCGGTGAAGGGTTGCTTCATCGGCACCGACGCCGCAGGCACTGCGGTGCCCGGCTCGCCCAACATCCGCGGGATCGACTCCCAGTTCGGCGACAATTTCACGGTCGGCGGACCGGCGCCGGCCGATCGCAACCTGATTTCGGGAAACGCCCAGTCGGGCATCACCATCAGCCACGGCGTCAACGCTCTCGTCCAGGGCAACCTGGTCGGTGTCGACAAGTCGAGCACCGCCGTGTTCGGGGGGACCGCCCTCTTGGGCATCGGCGTGTTCGGGCAAACACCCGGCGCGGTAATTCGGGACAACGTCGTCGGAGGCGTGGGCAATGGACTCCAGGTCGGAGACACCAACGACACCGCGACCGGTCAGACGATCCTGCACAACTGGGTGGGTACGGACGTGACCGGAACCATCAATCTCGGCACGACGTCGATCGGCATCTTCATCCAGGGAAAGGACATCCAGGTGGGCGGCACCGGGCCCGGCGAGGGGAACGTGATCGCGTTCAACCAGGGGGCCGGCGTGCTCGTGGGGTACAGCACGATCAACACCTTCCACAATCGGATCCGCGGCAACTCCATCTACGGCAACGGCACCGCGAACGGCACCAATTTCCGCTCGACCCTCGGCATCGATCTCGGGAACCCGGGCGGGGTCGGCCAGGGCGGGCTCACGCCGAACGACCTCGGCGACGCGGACATCGGACCGAACCTCCTCCAGAACTTCCCGCTTCTGTCGTCCGCGGTCTCCGCAGGAGGCGACACGACGATCGACGGAGTCCTGAACAGCACGGCGAACACCCAGTTCGCCATCGATTTCTACATCAACGACGGCTGCGTCGGACGCCCGCAGGACTTCCTTCAGGGACGGACGTACATCGGCGCCACGAATGTGACGACGAACGGCAGCGGCAATGCCACGATCCACGCGGTCTTCCCGGGCGTCGTCCTCGCGGCGGGAGAGAAAGTCTCGGCCACCGCAACGGATCCCGACGGCAACACCTCGGAGTTCTCACAGCGGTTCGTTCTGACGGCGACGCCCTCCTCGGGCAACCCCTCCGGCGTTTCGACGACGCTCGCCGGATTTCACTTTCTCGCCGGTGCGACGGTCAAAGTCGGCGGCACGCCCGCAACCAACGTCAACGTCGTCAACGACGGTACGATCACCCTGACGACGCCGTCCCTCCCTCCCGGAAGCCTCAACGACATCGTCGTCACCAACACGGACGGCACCATCGGGACGCTGCCCAACGGGTGGATCGCGGACTTCCTGGACGTGCCGGGTGCGAATCAGTTCTATTCCTTCGTGACCACCCTCGTCCGCAACGCGATCACGGCCGGCGTCGGCGGCGGCAACTACGGCGTCGCGCAGAACACCCTGCGGCAGCAGATGGCGGTCTTCCTGCTCAAGGCGAAGAAGGGCGTCTGCTACACGCCCCCTCCCTGCACTGTCCAGGTATTCACGGACGTGCCGTGCTCGTCCAACTTCGCGCCCTGGATCAACGAGCTCGTCGCCGAGGGCGTCACCGGCGGCTGCGGGACCGGCGTCTTCTGCCCCACGAACCCCGTCAACCGCCAGCAGATGGCCGTCTTTCTGCTCAAGACTCTCGAGGACTCCGGCTACGCACCGCCCGCCTGCACGGCGGCGACCTTCACCGACGTGCCGTGCTCCTCGAACTTCGCGCCCTGGATCTACGAGCTCGTCGCCCGCAACGTCACGGCCGGCTGCGGCGGCGGCAACTACTGCCCCCTGACCGCCGCCAACCGCGGCCAGATGGCCACGTTCTTAGTCAAGACGTTCCAGCTTCAGTAGCGGAGAAGCCACGGGTGGAGTTCGTCGATCAAGCCGCGTCCGTCAGTTACCGCCGGGCTGCGCCCGGCGTTGCCTACTGCCGGGGGTCTGCCTTCGGTGGGCGGCTCCCGGTCAAGACGTTCAACCTGCAATAGACCCGCTCCACGGAGGGCTCATGCGTCGATCGGCTCTCGCAATCGCATTCGTCTCGTGCGCCGCGGCGGCGGGCGCCGCGACGTTCACCGTCACGAACACCGCCGACTCGGGCCCCGGGTCGCTCCGCCAGGCCATCCTCGGCGCGAACGCGAACCCGGGCAACGACGACATCGCGTTCGCGATCCCGGCCCCGGGCGTTCAGACGATCGTTCTGGCGTCGGGGCTCCCGCCGATCACCCAGCCCGTCCTGATCGACGGGTTCACGCAGCCGGGCGCGACGTTCAACACGAACCCGACGGGCCAGGGACTCAACGCGAGCATGCTCATCCAGATCGACGGGACGGGCGCGGCCTCGGAGCCCTGCATCCAGGTCTTCGCCGGCAACGACAAGCTCCTCGTCATGGCCATCCAGGGGCTCGTCATCAATCGCTGCCCCGTCGGCGCCATCCACGTCGGGACCGGCGGCGACGGGGCGCTCATCGTCGGCAACTACATCGGGACCGACCCCTCGGGTACGAGCGTCCCGGGCCCGCAGGGGTTCGGGATCCGGATCGTCAACGCCCTCTTCGTCGGGATCGGAGGCTCGCTGGCCTTCGAGCGAAACCTCATCAGCGGGCACACGGACGCGGGCGTGGTCACCGACACGGCCGCCTTCCTCGGCGTTCGCGGGAATCTCATCGGGACCAATGCCGCCGGGACCGCGGCGCTCGCCGGCGGTCCGCTGGCCGACGGGCTCGTCCTCGACGTCGCCGCGAGCGTCGTCGTCGGGGGCGCGGACCCGGCGTCGCGCAACGTGATCTCGGGCGTCGCCAACCGGGCCATCCGCGTCTCCAACGCCGACGCCTCGGGCTCGATCCTCGGCAACTTCATCGGGACCGACGTGACCGGCACGCAGCCGATCGGCGGCGGCGTCGGCATCGACGTCGTCGACGCGTCGCCCCAGATCCGCGGGAACGTGATCGCCGCCCAGGGCGGCGTCGGAATCGAGCTCGAGCGATCGAGCTCCGTCATCCAGGGCAACTTCGTCGGAACGGACGCGGGAGCCACGCTCGCGCTCGGGAACACCGGCGGGGGAATCTACGCCCTCGAGGAGAACGGCGACATCACGATCGGCGGGCTCGGGCCCGGCGAGGGCAACGTCATCGCACACAACGGGCGGACGTTCTTCTCGATGATCGGCGGCGTCCACGTCCGCGGACCGAAGGTCACGATCCGCGGCAACCGCATCTTCGACAACCTCTATCTCGGCATCGACCTGCTCAACGGACGGGCCGGCGGCGCCGTGACGCCCAACGATCCGGGCGACCTCGACACCGGTCCGAATCTCAGCCAGAACTTTCCGATCATCACGAACGTCGGCGCGACGACCGGTGCGACCCTGATTCAGGGATATCTCGACAGTACGCCGTCCACGGCATTCGACGTCGATCTCTTCTTCGGGCCGTCGTGCAACGTCTGGCCATGGGGCTACGCCCAGGGCGAGCAGTCCGTGGGCTCGATCGTGCTGACGACGGACGGCGGGGGAAAGGCCGCGTTCTCGACCTCGGTTCCCTTCCAGATCCAGCCCGGCCAGCAGGTCACGGCGACGGCGACCGACCCCCAGGGACATACCTCGGAGTTCTCGCAGCGCATCATCCTCTCGATCGACCCGAAGTCGGGGCCGGCCGAGGGAGGAACGCCGGTGACGATCCTCGGAATGGACTTCGGGCCCTCGACGGCCGTCGCCTTTTCGGGCCTGCCCCTCGGCAATCTCGCCGTGGTGGACTACGGGACCATCACCGGCACGGCACCCGCCCTCCCTCCGGGCGTCGCTTACGACGTCGTCGCGAGCAATCTCTCGGGCGGCTACAGCCTCGAGAAGGCGTGGCTGTCCGACTTCCTCGACGTACCGGCCGGTCACCCCTTTCACGACTACGTCGTGCGCCTCGTAACGAACGGGGTGTCGGCCGGCGTGGGCGCAGGGAACTTCGGCGTCGGCGTCGCGACGACGCGCCAGCAGATGGCGGTGTTCCTGCTCAAGGCGAAGCACGGGATCTGCTACGTGCCGCCGGCCTGCTCCGGCGTCTTCGCCGACGTGCCATGCCCGTCGACGTTCGCGCCGTGGATCGAGGCGCTCGCGGCCGCGGGCATCGCCGGGGGCTGCGGTGGCGGCAATTTCTGCCCGCAGAATCCCGTGCGCCGCGACCAGATGGCGCCGCTTCTGATCAAGGCCCGCGCCGGATCCGACTTCGTTCCGGACCCGTGCGTCGGCCTGTTCGACGACGTTCCGTGCCCGTCGACGTTCGCCGACTGGATCGAGACGCTGGCCAACGGGAACATCACCGGCGGCTGCGGCCTGAACCTGTACTGCCCATTGAATCCCGTCACGCGCGGACAGATGGCCGTGTTCGTCACGAAAACATTCTTCCTCTTCTAGGGAGGTCTCTTGCGCCCCTCCAAACTCGCCGCCGCTCTGCTCGCCGCCTCGGTCCCCGCGGCCGCCGCCACGTTCACCGTCACGAACGTGAGCGATTCGGGCGCGGGGTCGCTCCGCCAGGCGATCCTCGACGCGAATGCCGCGGGGGGCGCCGACGTCATCGCGTTCGACGTCCCGGGACCGGGCGTGCACACCCTCGTGATCGCCTCGGCGCTGCCCGCCGTGACGGACATCGCGACGATCGACGGCTACACGCAGCCCGGCTCCTCGCCGAACACCCTGCCGCTCGCGCAGGGCACGAACGCCGTCCTGAACATCGAGGTCAGCGGCGCGGCCGTCACGCTGGAGCCGTGTCTGACCTGGGCCGCCGGCGGCGGCCGCATCCAGGGCCTCACGATCAACCGCTGCCCGATTGGAACGATCCAGGTCACGGGCTCGGTCACGATCGCCGGCAACTTCCTCGGAACGACGCCGCAGGGGGGCCCGCTCACCGACGGCTCGCGCCAGAACCGCGGGATCTACGCCCTGGGCGCCCAGTCCGAACCCGCGACGACGGAGGTCGTCGTCGGAGGACCGAACCCCGCGGACCGCAACCTCATCTCGGGCCACACATCGTTCCAGCTCTCCGAGGGCGTCCGGGCCCAGTTCTACACGCACATGACTCTTCAGGGAAACCTCATCGGCGTCGACGCGACCGCGTCCTACGCGATCTCCAACGGCATCGGCGTCTTCAGCGGAGCCACGCCGCCGCCGCACGTGGGCGGCCCCGGCCCGAACGAAGGCAACGTGATCGCCGGCAGCCTGTCCGCCGGCATGTTCGGGACTCTCGAGGTCTTCCAGGGCAACTTCGTCGGCACCAACGCCGCGGAGGACCGGGCCCTCGGCAACCTCGGCGGCGGTCTGGTGACGGGCAACGTCGGCGGCGGCTCCGTCGGAGGACTCGGGCCAGGCGAAGGCAACGTCTTCGCCTGGAACGGCGGGGGCGGCGTCAGCGGCTACCCCGGCGGGCTCGTCATCACCGGCGGAAGCGTCAACGCCCGGGGCAACCGTTTCTACGGCAACGGGCCCGTCGGGATCTCCCTCGGGATCAATCCGCCGAACCCCGCCGACCCGGGCGACGCGGACACCGGGCCGAACGGTCTTCAGAACGCGCCGGTCATCACCGGGATCGACTATGGCCCGCCGACCGTCGCGCACGCCGTCCTGAGCAGCACGCCGTCGACGACGTTCGACGTCGACTTCTACGCCAACCTCCTCTGCGCCGCGCGGCCAACGGCGTATGCCGAGGGCGAGGAAATGGTCGGAACCGTCCAGGCGACGACCGACGCGTCGGGCCTCGCGACCATCGACTTCACGCTTCCCTCTCCCCTCCTCGCCGGCCAGGGCGTGGCGGCGCTCGCCACCGACCCCGCCGGGAACACCTCGGAGTTCTCGCAGACCATCCTGCTGAAGACCGCGCCGCGCTCGGGCCCGGCCGCGGGCGGAGGCAGCGTGACGCTGTCGGGCCAGCTCCTCCAGGCCGGGGCCACGGTCGACGTCGGCGGGCTCGCCCCCTCGAACGTCGTCGGGACGCCGCCCTACACGATCACGGCCGACATGCCGGCGTTTCCGCCCGGCACCGTCCACGACGTGGCCGTGACCAACCCCGGCGGCCTGACCGGCAGCCTCGCGAACGGCTACGTCGCCGACTTCCTCGACGTCCCGGCAGCAAACCTCTTCCACGACGACATCGTCAAGCTCGTGGCGAGCGAGGTCACGGTCGGGATCGGCGGGGGCCTCTACGGCGTCAACGATCCCGTCAAGCGCCAGGCCATGGCGGTCTTCGTCCTCAAGGCGGAGCACGGCGTCTGCTACACCCCGCCCCCGTGCGCGCCGCCCGGGCTCTTCGCCGACGTGCCCTGCCCGTCGCCCTTCGCCGACTGGATCGAGGCCATGGCCGCCGAGGGGATCACCGGCGGATGCGGCGGCGGGAACTTCTGCCCGACGAACACCGTCCGGCGGGACCAGATGGCGCCGTTTCTTCTCAAGGCCGTGCACGGGCCGCAGTACGTGCCGCCGCGGTGCAGCGGCATTTTCGCCGACGTCGTCTGCCCGTCGCTCTTCGCGGACTGGATCGAACAGCTGAAGGCCGAAAACGTCACGACCGGCTGCGGCAACGGCACGGTGTACTGTCCGGCCAGCCCCAACACGCGGGGACAGATGGCGACCTTTCTCGTCAAGGCGCTCCGGCTCCCCTAAAGGAGAAATTCACGATGCGACTTCCTGCCGTCCTCGTTCTCGCCCTGTCCGCCGCAGCGTCGGCTCCGGCCGCGACCTTCACCGTGACGACGACCGCCGACACCGGCCCGGGGTCGCTCCGCCAGGCGATCCTCGACGCGGAGGCCGCGCCCGGGGCCGACACGATCCACTTCAACATCCCGGGTGCGGGCGTCCACACGATCGCGCTGACGACGTGGCTTCCGAAGGCGTTCGGCCCGATCACCGTGGACGGATACACGCAGCCAGGCTCCTCCCCCAACACGCTGCCGCTGGCGCAGGGGACCAACGCCGTGCTCAACGTGGAGATCAACGGGGCGGCCGTTTCGCTCGCGTCGTGCTGGGAGCTCGAAACAACCGACGCGCACATCCGGGGTCTCGTGATCAACCGGTGTGGCGACGGAGCGATCTACAACAAAGGGAACCTGACGGTCACCGGCAACTTCCTCGGCACGACGCCGGCGGGAACGCCGGTCGGCGACGGGTCATCCCAGCGTTGGGGAGTCTTCGCTCTCGGCACGCTCGGCAACGAGCCGCCCATCAACGTCCAGGTCGGCGGACCCGACCCCGCGGACCGGAACCTCATCTCCGGAAATCCGGGCCTGGCCGGCGTCTACCTCGAGTACAACGTCGCCGGCAAGGTACAGGGGAATCTCATCGGAACGGACGCCACCGTGTCTTATGTCATCACCAACGGGATGGGCGTGTATTGCCCGTCGAAGCACGGAGTCCAGATCGGCGGGCCGGGAGCGAACGAGGGCAACGTGATCGGGGGAAGCCTCGCGGTCGGATTCTACGGCCGGTTTTCGACCTTCCAGGGGAACTTCGTCGGCACCAACCCGACGCAGACCGCGAACCTGGCCAACCTCGGCAACGGCGTCTCGATGGACTCGAGCGGTCAACCGTTCACGGGCGTCCTCGGCGGCCTTGGCCCGGGTGAAGGCAACGTCATCGCGCACAACGGGCTGGGCGGCCCCTTCAGTTACCCGGCCGGATTCCTCATGTCGGGTTCGAGCGGCCAGATCACGGCGCGCGGCAACCTCTTCTACGACAACCGGCCCGTGGCCATCGCGCTCGGCCTCGATCCGCCACACCCGGCGGATCCCGGCGACGGAGACATCGGGCCGAACGGACGCCAGAACGCTCCCGTGTTGACCGGGATCGACTACGGGCCCCCGACCGTCGCGCACTTCGTGCTCAGCAGCACGCCTTCGACGACATTCGACGTCGACTTCTACGCCAGCACGAGCTGCGTCGCGTTTCCCGTGCTCTCCACGCAGGGCGAAGTGCGGGTCGGAAGCGTCCAGAAGACGACGGACGCGTCGGGCGTCGTCGCGATCGACTACACGCTGCCCTCGCCCCTCTCCCCGGGAGGGCTCGTTACGGCGATCGCCACGGATCCTTCCGGCAACACGTCGGAGTTTTCCCAGACGATCCTGCTGAAAGCCGCGCCCCGCTCCGGTCCGGCGGCGGGCGGCGGCAGCGTCACGCTCGAGGGGCAGCTCCTCGCGGCCGGCGCGACCGTCTCGGTCGGCGGCGTCGCGGCTTCGAACGTCGTCGTGACGCCGCCGTACTCGATCACGGCGGACATGCCGGCATTCGGAGCGGGAACGGCCCACGACGTCGTCGTCACGAATCCGGGGGGCGTCTCCGGAACGCTTCGCAACGGCTACATCGCCGATTTTCTCGACGTTCCGCCGGCCAATCAGTTCCACGACGACGTCGTCAAGCTCGTCGCCAACCAGGTCACGGCCGGGATCGGCAGCGGCCTCTACGGCGTGGACAATCCGGTGAAGCGGCAGGCCATGGCCGTCTTCGTGCTGAAGGCCGAGCACGGCGTCTGCTACACGCCGCCCGCGTGCACGCCGCCCGGGACCTACAGCGACGTGCCCTGCCCGTCGCAGTACGCCGACTGGATCGAGGCGATGGCCGCCGAGGGCATCACCGGCGGCTGCGGCGGCGGCAAGTTCTGCCCGCTCGACGTCGTGCGCCGAGACCAGATGGCGCCGTTTCTCCTCAAGGCCGTCCACGGCCCGACCTACGTTCCGCCGAGTTGCAGCGGCATCTTCGCCGACGTGCCCTGCCCGTCCCTCTTCGCGGACTGGGTCGAGCAGCTCTCGATCGAGTACGTGACGTCCGGCTGCGGCGGCGGCAACTACTGTCCCTCGAACCCGAACAACCGCGGCCAGATGGCGACTTTCCTGGTGAAGGCCCTTCGCCTTCCCTGAAGGAGGACTCGTTCCCATGCGCATTCCGATCGCGATCGTCTCTCTCTGCCTCGCGACGCCGTTGGTCGCCGCGACGTTCACCGTGACGACGACCGCCGACTCGGGTGCCGGGTCGCTGCGGCAGGCCATCTCCGACACGGCCTCGAGCGCCGGTCCGCACACGATCCAGTTCGCGATCCCGGGCTCCGGCGTCCACACCATCTCGCTTCTGACGCCCCTGCCGACGATCACGGAGACGACGACGATCGACGGCTACACGCAGGCGGGGTCCTCGCCCAATACCCTCGCCTTTCCCCAGGGAACCAACGCCATCCTGACGATCGAGATCAGCGGACAGCCTCTGCCGCTCGCGCTGAGCTCCGTCGGCCTCCGCATCTCGGCCGGCGGCACCGTCGTTCGAGGCCTCGCCATCAACCGCTGCTACATCGCCGGAATCTGGGTCGACCCGGGCGCGGGCGACGGGATCAAGATCGCCGGCAACTACATCGGGACGGCGCCCGACGGACTGTCCGTGCCCCGCGGAATCGGGGTGACCCGGCAGATTCGCGGCATCTACGTTTTCGGAGGGGTCGGCCACCAGATCGGCGGACCCCTTCCCGCAGACCGGAACCTGATCTCCGGCAACAACGTCGAGGAGATGAACGCCGACGGGACCGGCATCGCCATCGTCGAGACCGTCGACGACATACCCACGGCCGTGATCCGGGGAAACATCATCGGGACGGACCGGACCGTGACGGTGTCCCTTCCCAACGGCATCGGCATCGCCGCCGGGACCGGCGACCAGCCGATCCAGATCGGAGGCAGTGCTCCGGGGGAAGGCAACATCATCAGCGGCAACGCGAGCCTCGGGGTCAGTGTCGGCAACCGCGCGGGGCTCATCGCCGTCCAAGGCAACATCGTCGGAACGGACGCGAGCGGGACCCGCAACCTCGGGAACCGCGCCGGAGGGATGATCGTCTCCCCGTTGCACGACGGCGACGGCGCGCTCGTCGGCGGCATCGCTCCGGGGGAAGGCAACGTCGTCGCCTTCAACGGCGGCCGGCCAGGCTGGTATCCGGTCGGAGTCACGATCCTGAGCTTCAGCAGCAACCGCGTCACGGTGCGGGGGAACCGCATCTACGGCAACGTGTCGCGCGGCTTCGCGCCGGAGTGGGCGGCCCCTGCGCCCAACGATCCGGGCGACGCCGACACCGGGGCCAACAACCTCCAGAATTCGCCCATGATCACGGGCGTCGACTACGGTCCGCCGACCGTCGTCCACGCTTCGTTCAACAGCACGCCGTCGACGACCTTCGACGTCGACTTCTACGCGAATCCGGCCTGCGTGGTCCGGCCCACGGCCTTCCCGCAGGCCCAGGACTACGTCGGTTCGACGCAGGTCACCACGAACGCTTCGGGCAACGCGACGATCGACTACATTCTCGCCGCGCCGCTGACGGTCGGCCAGGGCATCACGGCGATGGCCACCGACCCGGACGGCAACACGTCGGAGAACTCGCTGTCCCTCCTGCTCAAGGTCGATCCCCGCTCGGGCCCTCCGTCCGGCGGCAGCGTGACGCTTTTCGGTCAGGGGTTCGAGGCCGGCGCGACGGTCTCCGTCGGCGGCGAAGCCGCTTCGAGCGTCGTCGTCACGCCGCCCTACACGATCACCGCCACGTTTCCGGCCAAGCCGGCGGGCAGCATCCACGACGTCGTGGTGACGAACCCCGGCGGCCTGTCGGGCACGCTCGACAATGGGTGGGTCGCCGATTTCTCGGACGTCCCGCCCGCGGATCCGTTTCACGGCGACATCGTCAAGCTCGTGGCCAACGAGGTCACCGTCGGTATCGGAGGCGGCCTGTACGGCGTCTCCGATCCCGTCAAGCGCCAGGCGATGGCGGTGTTCCTGCTGAAGGCCAAGCACGGGCTGTGCTACACGCCTCCGCCCTGTGCGCCGCCCGGCCTCTTCGCCGACGTGCCGTGCCCGTCCCCTTTCGCCGACTGGATCGAGGCGCTCTTCGCGGAGGGCATCACGGGTGGCTGCGGCGGCGGCAATTTCTGTCCGACGTCGACGGTCCGCCGCGACCAGATGGCGCCCTTTCTCCTGAAGGCGCTCCACGGCTCGAGCTACCAGGCCCCCGCCTGCAGCGGGATCTTCGCCGACGTTCCGTGCCCCTCCCTCTTCGCCAACTGGGTCGAGCAGCTCAAGTTCGAATTCGTGACATCCGGCTGCGGCAACGGGACGGTCTACTGTCCCTCGAGCCCGAACACGCGGGGGCAGATGGCGACGTTTCTCGTCAAGGCGCTGGGGCTCCCGTAGAGCGGAGCCTCAGCCGGCGCTCTTGCGGAGGGCCTGGACCTCGGCGAGTCGCTGGTGCGGCGGCGATTGCTTCTCGAGCACCGCGAGGGCACGGTCGAGCAAGGCCTTCGCCTCGGCCCGGTCCTCCGGTTTGCCCGCCGCGAGGAGGTCCGCCGCGACCTGGTAGCGGAGCAGTGAGACCCAGGTGCTGTCCTCACCCTCCATCTTGACGACGGCCGCGAGGACCTCGCGATGCACGGGCAAGGCCTCGTCGGGGTGCCCGCGCTTGCGCCGCGTTTCCGCCAGCCGCGCGCGCGCGTCCAGAGCCTCGCCCGAGTCCTTGCCGTTGAGCTCCTCGAGCTTCGCCGCGACCTCGCGCTCGAGCGAC
The DNA here is from genome assembly GCA_963764715.1 of uncultured Acidobacteriota bacterium. Classification (GTDB taxonomy): domain Bacteria; phylum Acidobacteriota; class Thermoanaerobaculia; order UBA5066; family Gp7-AA6; genus DAHUXD01. The sequence continues at coordinate 383,851 of CAVXTP010000021.1, read as the reverse complement.
TCCTCCTCGTCGAGCCGGCCCTGCAGCCCGATCTGCGATGCGCGGTTTCCGCGGACCTGCCAGGTGAAGGGATGCTTCTCGCCGAGGACCTCCCGGAACAGGGCCTCGACCTCCGCCATGGTGGCCTCGGCCTCGGCGTAGCGGCCGCGGCGGGAGGCGATGAGCGCGAGCCCGTTCTTGCACTTGCCGACCTCGAAGTGCTTCGGGTCGATCCCGGAGAAGAGCGCCAGCGCCTCGCCGTAGGCAGCCTCGGACTCCTCGAGCCGCCCCTGGTTCAGGTAGAAGAGGCCGGAGAGCTGGAGCGCCTGGCCGACCGTCGGATGCTTCGGGCCGAGCGCTTTGCGGCGGATCTCGAGCGTGCGCTTGTAGAGCGCTTCCGCCTCGGCCGACTGGTTGCGCCGCCCCCCGAGCAGGACCGCGAGGTTCAGGTAGCTGTACCCGAGGTTGACGTGGTCCGGACCGAGCCGCTTCACCAGCACGGCCTGAGAGTCGCGGTACGCCTTCTCGGCCTCGTCGAGCCGGTCGAGCTCGTCGAGAAGCACGCCGAGGTTGCGCAGGTGCATCGCCGTCTGCGCGTTGTCGTCGCCCAGCACGCGCCGGTAGGTCTCGTAGACGCCGCGCTCGATCTTCTCCGCCGGAATGGCGTCGCCTTTCCAGAAGCGCACCTGGGCGAAGTCGCTCTTCGCGCGCGCCGTGGCGAGGCTGTCGGGCGGCTCGGTCTTCTCCAGGACCGCGAGCGCCGCGGTGATCTGCTTCTCGGCCTCGTCGAGCTGGCCCTTCGACATGCTGACGGCGCCGAGCGTGGCGAGGCTCCGGCCGATGGCCGCGGCGCCCGAGGGCAGGATGCGCTGGCGAATCTCGAGCGAGCGCTTCGCGAGGTCCCCGGCGGTGTCGAGCCGGCCGAGGCCCCGGTCGATGCGGGCGACGGCCTCGAGGAGGTCCGCCTGGATGTCGGGCTCGGAGGAGAGCTCCGTCTCGAGCCGGCGGCCGGCCTGGTCGAGAAGCTCGCTGGCCGTGACCGACCCGCCCGAGGCCTGCTCCGGATCGGCGACCTCGAAGAGGCCGATCAGGAATTCCTTGACGCTCTCGGCCCGCCGCGCCGCGGCCGCCGCGGTCTTCGCGTGCGCCTCGGCGCGCCGGGCCTGCCACGCCGCGACCGCGAGCCCCGCCACGAGGGACGCGATGACGAGGATGCCGGCCGCGACGACGACGCGGTTGCGCCGGACGAACTTGCCGACGCGATATCCGACGGTGTCCGGCCGCGCCTTGACCGGCTGCCCCTCCCGGTGGCGGCGCAGGTCGCCGGCGAACGCGGTCACCGAGCCGTAGCGGCGCTCGGGCGCCCGGCGAAGCGCCGCCAGGACGACGTTGTCGAGATCGCCGCGCAGCCGCTTGACGAGACGCCGCCGGTCTCCCTCCCTCGGCGCGGAGAGCGGCAGTGCGGCGAGCGGCTCGCGGGCGACGCGCTGGCTGGGGCGCTCCGTCACGTCGTCGGCGGCAGACGCGGCGAGCGAGGAGGGCGACCGGCTCTCCCGCTTCTGCGGCAGCGTGCCGGTCAGGAGCTCGTACGCCAGGGCGCCGAGCGCCCACACGTCCGTCGCCGTCGTGACGGGCTCCCCGAAGATCTGCTCGGGGGCGGCGTAGGCCGGCGTCAGCAGCCGCAGCTCCGTCCGCGTCTCGGCCGCGGCCTCGCCCGTGTCCTCGGGGCCGAGCAGCTTCGCGATGCCGAAGTCGAGGAGCTTGACCTCGCCGTCGCGGGTCACCAGCACGTTCGAGGGCTTGAGGTCCCGATGCACGACGAGGTTGCGGTGCGCCGCCGCCAGGGCGTCGCAGCAGTCCTCGAGCAGGCGCAGCCGCTCCTCGACGGACAGGTCACGGGTGCGGCAGTAGTCGGTGATGGGCTCGCCCTCGACGAGCTCCATGACGAAGTACGGCCGCCCGTCCTCCGTCGCTCCGCCGTCGAGGAGGCGCGCGATGTGCGGGTGCTCGAGACGGGCGAGGATCCGGCGCTCGCGCGAGAAGCGCGCGAGGACCTCGTCGGAAGCCATCCCCCGCCGGAGCAGCTTGATCGCGACCTTCTGCTCGAAGAGCCCGTCCGCGCGCTCGGCGAGGAGCACCTCCCCCATTCCTCCCCGGCCGAGCCGACGGAGCACCCGGTACGGGCCGATCCGCTCCGGAGGCGGCGCCTCGCTCTCGGTGGCGGCGAGGCCGTCGAAGAGGCCGCCCGCGACGGCCACGGCGGGCGTCTCGAGGAACCGCCCCGCCTCGGAGTCCGCGGCGAGCAGGCGTGCGACACGCGAGGCCAGGTCCGGGTCGGGCAGCGCCGCGATCCGGCGCTCGCGTTCCTCGGCCGGAACCTCGACGAGCTCTTCGAAGAGCACGCGGACCTCGGTCCAGCGCCCCCCGGTGGTCACGCCTCCGATCCCGGCGCCGCGAGCTCCTGGTAGAGAAACGCCCGCGCCGCCTGCCAGTGCCGCTTGACCGTCCGCTCCGACCGGCCCGACATCTCCGCGATCTCCTCCACGGAGAGCCCGGCAAAGAACCGCCACTCGACGATCTGCGCGAGCTCGCCGTCGACTTCTCCGAGCCGGACGAGCGCCTCGTCGAGCGCAACGATCTCGGCGGCGCGCTCCTCGACGGGTATCTCGACGTTCTCGAGATCGAGGGGCCGTTTCCCGGAGCCGCGGCGCTGCCGGGTGCGCGAGCGGGCCTGGTCAACGAGGATCATCCGCATCGCCCGCGCGGCGAGCGAGAAGAAGTGCTGGCGGTCCTTCGCCGTCCAGCCCGCGCCGCGCGAAAGCTTGAGATAGGCCTCGTGGACGAGGGCGGTCGTCGACAGGGTCTGCTCGGCGGGAGCCCCCTGGAGCTGGCGGTGGGCGATCGCACGCAACTCCCCGTAAAGCACGGAGAACACGCGGTCCAGGGCCTCCCGGTCGCCCGCCTCGGCGGCGCGCAGGAGACCCGTGACCTCTTCAGGCCTGGGCGCCGGTGGATTCTCCGTCATGAATGCCCGAATTGTATCGGAGGTGCCCCGGCTCCCCCCGGCCGGCGGGAGCCGCCGCCGAGGACGCCGAGCCCGAATTCCCATTGACCCGAGCCGTTCCGTGTCCCTTGACGCTGCTTTTTGTCGAGTCCTTTGACAGGAGGATCCCCATGCTCAACCGACTCGGTATGGCCGTCGCCTGTTTCGCGGCCGCGGCGGTCGTCTCCGCGACCACGTACACGGTGACTTCGACGGCCGACTCGGGACCGGGGTCTCTCCGCCAGGCGATCCTCGACGCCAACGCCGCTATCGGCGCGGACACGATCGCTTTCGCCATCGTTGGATCGGGAGTGCACACGATCGCGCCGGCGACGCCTCTGCCGCCCATCACCGACGCCGTGACGGTCGACGGCTACACGCAGGCGGGCGCGTCGCCCAACACGAATGCCGTGGGCCTCGGGCTGAACACGGTCCTGATGATCGAGATCGCCGGCACGGCAACGACCGGGAACGGCCTCGAGGCCCGCATCCCCGGCGTGACGTTCCGGGGCCTTGCGGTCAACCGTTTTTCCCAGGATCAGATCGGCGGGAGCGATTCGTTCCTGCACTCCAACCTCGTCGTCGAAGGCTGCTTCGTCGGGGCGAGCCCGGACGGGCTCCAGGGGTACGTCGGCGGCCATGGCGTCAGCAACGACAGCCCCGGCGCACGCATCGGCGGGTTGACCCCCGCCGCGCGCAATCTGATCTCGAATGGAGGGTCCATCGGCGTGGCCATGAGCTACGGCGGTGTCATCCAGGGCAATCTCATCGGCACGGACATCACGGGAGCGCGAGCCATGCCCGGGACCTCCGGCGCCGGCATCGGGATCAGCCTCTCGGGTTCCTCCCCCATCACGGTCGGGGGGGCCGACCCGAACGCGGCCAACGTCGTCGCCGGCATGGACGTCGGCGTCGGGATCGGCACGGCGATGGCGACCGTGCAGGGCAACTTCATCGGCGTCGATGCGGCCCAGGCGGGAGTCATCTCCAGCGGCACGAGCGGCATCAAGGTGCCTGGTCCCGGCGGCAGCACGGTCGGCGGCACCGGACCGGGCGAAGGCAACGTGATCGGCGGCTTCGACTACGGCATTTTCCTGGACAGCTTCCTGACCCCGCTCTACGGCAACTTCATCGGGACCGACACCACCGCCACGAAGAACTTCGGCAACCGCATCATGGGCATCTTCCTGAGCACACACGCCCAGACCGTTGGCGGCATCGGCCCGGGACAGCCCAATGTCATCGCCTACAACGGGTGGGTCGGCATCCTCGTAACGGACTTCGCGCAGGAGAATCCCATCCGGGGGAATCGAATCTTCAACAACGGGATCGGCGGCGTCGGCGCCAACGGTGTGGGGCTGGCCATCGATCTGGCCAACGGCAGCACGCCCAGCGGTCAGAACCCCAACGACCTCGGCGACGCCGACAGCGTCACCATCCAGTTCGGGAACGACTTCCAGAACTACCCGCTCATCACGTCGGCCGTCCCGGAGGCCGGCGGGACGCGCGTGATCGGGACGCTCAACAGCCTCGCCTCGACGGTGTTCGATCTCGACTTCTACGCCAACCCGTCGTGCCGCAGCCGGCCGCGGGCTCTCCTCCAGGCCGAGACCTACATCGGCACGGCGCAGGTCACGACCGACGGCTCGGGCAACGTCGCCTTCAACGTCCTTCTCCCGACGCCGATCGCGGCGGGTGCGCCCGTCACCGCGACGGCGACCGGGCCCGAAGGCAACACTTCCGAGCTCTGGCAGGAAATCGTCTTCCGTTCGGTTCCCGGCCTCGGCGGCCCGGGGGACACCGGCCTCCAGTCCGTCCGCGGGCACCTGTTCGACCCCGCGGCCACCATGACGATCGGCGGGAATCCCGTTCCGGTCAGCTTCGACACCGAGTACAAGCTCGATTTCACCGGCCCGGCGCTCTCTCCCGGCGGGGTCTACGACATCGTCGTCGCGAATCCCGGCGGCCTCTCGGGCACGCTTCGCAACGGCTACGTCTCGCGCTTCAACGACGTGGTGAAGAACAGCCTGTTCGACAGCCTCATCGGCAAACTCGTGGCGTCCGGGGTCACGGCGGGGTGCAGCGGCGGCAACTACTGCCCCGCCGTCAGCGTCACGCGCCAGCAGATGGCGGTCTTCGTCCTCAAGGCCAAGCACGGAATCTGCTACGTGCCGCCGCCCTGCTCGGGGGACTTTCCCGACGTGCCCTGCAACTCGATCTTCGCGCCGTGGATCGAGCAGTTCGCCGCGGAAGGGATCACCGGCGGTTGCGGAGGAGGCAACTACTGCCCGACCTCCCCCGTGCGGCGCGACCAGATGGCCGTGTTCCTGCTGAAGGGCAAGTACGGCTCGACGTTCACGCCCCCTCCGTGCACCGGGGTGTTCGACGACGTGGCCTGCCCGTCGTCCTTCGCCGACTGGATCGAAAAGCTCGCGGCCGACGAGATCACGGGCGGGTGCGGCGGCGCCAACTACTGCCCCACGACGAGCGTCGCCCGGGGGCAGATGGCGGCGTTTTTGGTCAAGGCATTCTCGCTCCCGTAGCGACCCCGCGGCGATCGCGGATTTCCTCCTGGCCCCCGGCCCGGCGTTTTGTCGAGTCAGGGTCAGGAGGAGTCCTACATGCTCCAGCGAATCGGCCTCGCCGCCATCCTGTCCGGGGTCGCCGCCTTCGGGTTCGCGACAACGTACACCGTGACCTCGACCGCCGACTCGGGAGCCGGGACCCTTCGCCAGGCGATCCTGGACGCCAACGCCAATCCCGGAGCCGACACGATCGCCTTCGCGGTCGTCGGCAGCGGCGTGCACACGATCGCGCCGGCGTCCGCGCTGCCCACGATCACGGGCCCGGTGACGATCGACGGCTACACCCAGTCGGGGGCATCGGCCAACACGAACCCGGCCAGCCAGGGCCTCAACACCGTCCTCCGCATCGAGATCGACGGGACCAACGCCGGAGCCGCGCCGTGCCTGTTCGCCGCTGCCGACGACGTCACGATCCGCGGGCTCGTCGTCAACCGGTGCACCGACAGGGCGGTCGCGACCACCGGCGCGCACACGGACTTCGTCCTCGAGGGCTGCTTCATCGGCACCGACGCGGCGGGAGCGGTGGCCCTCGCGCCGTACGGCGGCGGGATCAATCCGCGATCCCAGACCAACGCCCGGATCGGCGGCACGACACCGGCCGCCCGCAACCTGGTGTCCGGCGACAGCCTGTTCGCCGATCACATCGCTTTCGGGCTGGGGATCACGGAGCCCGTATCGAATTCGCTCGTCGCCGGCAACCTGGTCGGCACGGACGTCACGGGCCTTCATCTCCTCATCCCGGACGGTCCGCTGGCGATGGGCACCGGCGGTGGCATCAACAACGTCGTGGGCGGCACGACGGCCGGCGCCCGCAACGTGTTCGCCGGCCCGATCTTGGTCAACGGCACGGGCAACCAGATCGTGGGCAACTTCGTCGGGCTCGACGTCACGGGCACGATCGTCATCGCCGTGACTTCCGTCGGCATCACCGTCAACAGCGGCTCCAACAACAACACGATCGGCGGCTCCGCCGCCGGGGCGGGCAACCGCGTCGGCGGGGCGATCGACTCGGGAATCGAGCTCAGTGGCGACGGCAACGTCGTCCAGGGCAACCAGGTCGGAACCGACGCCACGGGCACCGTCCGCCTCGCCAACGGCTACTGGGGCATCAAGGTCGGCGGCTCGAACAACACGATCGGCGGCATCGGCCCCGGCGAGGGCAACATCATCGCGTACAACCGCGGCTGGGCGGGGGTCGTGGTCCACGGCGTCAACGCCTCCGTGCGCGGGAACTCGATCTTCGACAACGCCGGGATCCAGGCCAACAGCGGCCTCGCCATCGACCTCACCGGCGGCAATCTCTTCGAGCTGGGCGTCAACATCAACGATGCCGGAGACGCGGATGGCGGCCCGAACGGCTACCAGAACTATCCGCTGATCTCCTCGGTGACCTACGGAGGCGCGAATACCACGATCGCCGGAACGCTCCAGAGCACCCCGTCGACCACCTTCGATGTCGACCTCTATTCCAACCCCGCGTGCAACGGCCGCCCGCAGGAGCAGGACGAGGCGAAGACCTACATCGGCTCGATCGAAGTCACGACGGACGGGTCCGGCAACGCGGCCTTCAACGAGGTTCTCGCGGTCGTCGTCGTGAACGGATCGCCGATCACGGCCACGGCCACGAGCCCGTCCGGCGCGACCTCCGAGCTTTCGCCGCGGTTCGTGCTCTCGCTCGACCCCGTGTCCGGCTCGCCGACCGGCGTCACCGGCGCGCAGATCCGCGGCCTCGCGTTCGAGCCGGGCGCGACGGTCACGGTCGGGGGCGTCCCCGCGACCGGAGTGACCGTCGACAATTCGACGACGATCACAGCCAACATCCCGGCGCTGCCGGCCGGAAGCATCAACGCCCTCACGGTCGCCAATCCCGGCGGCGGGGCTTCGGGGACGCTTCCGAACGCCTGGATCTCGAATTTCAACGACATCCCCGGCAGCCAGTTCTACACGCAGATCACGAGCCTCGTCGCCAACGGCATCACGGCCGGCGTGGGCGGCGGCAACTACGGGATCAGCCAGCCGACGCTCCGGCAGCAGATGGCGGTCTTCCTCCTGAAGGCCAAGTACGGGATCTGCTACACGCCGCCCCCGTGCGCGGGTGTCTTCGGCGACGTTCCGTGCGGCTCCGGCTTCGCCCCGTGGATCGAGCAGCTCGCCGAGGAGGGCATCACGGGCGGTTGCGGCGGCGGCAACTACTGCCCGGGCAACCCCGTTCGGCGGGACCAGATGGCGGTCTTCATCCTCAAGGCCCTGCACGGGGCGTCGTACGTGCCGCCGCCCTGCGACGGCGACTTCCTCGACGTCAGTTGCGCATCGCCCTTCAGTCCCTGGATCGAGCAGCTCGCGGCCGAAGGGGTCACCGGCGGCTGCGGCGGCGGCAACTACTGCCCGGCCAACAACGTGACCCGCGGCCAGATGGCGGCCTTCCTGTACAACGCGTTCGACCTCCCGTAGAGGGAGCCTTTCCTCGACTCCCTCGGGCGGGCTTGCGCCCGCCCGTAGTCTCCGGCCCGTGCCATCGGGAGGCGCCGGAGGCCCCTTCCCGGGACTTCCGAACGGCGGATCGGGTCCGCCGCACGGCCGGGAGCCGCGGTCCCCAACCTCTTTTTCCTTGACCCCGGAGGCCGCACTTTGTCGAGATACGCCACAGGAGAAAGCTCAATGCATAAGCGTCTCGGACTCGCCTGGGCTCTGTTCGCCGCCGCGGCGATCGCCGCCGGGAACACTTACACCGTCACGTCCACGGCCGATTCGGGAGCCGGGACCCTGCGCCAGGCGATCCTCGACGCCAACGCCAACCCGGGGGCCGATACGATCGCCTTCGGGATCGTCGGCAGCGGGGTCCAGACGATCTCGCCGATCTCGGCGCTGCCCGCGATCACCGGGCCCGTGACGATCGACGGCTTCACGCAGGCGGGCTCCTCGGCCAATACGAACCCGACGGGACAGGGGCTGAACACCGTCTTGCGGATCGAGATCAACGGCACGAATGCCGGGGCCACGCCGTGCCTGTCGGTCCAGGCCGACAACGTCACGATCCGCGGCCTCGCGATCAATCGCTGCGCCGGGCCGGACATCGAGACTCCGCCGCCCTCCCACCAGAACCTCGTCGTCGAGGGCTGCTTCCTCGGTTCGAGCGCCGACGGCACGCAGGCGCTCTCGCCCTACCAGAACGGCGTCAACCTGGTCTCCGCCCAGAACGCGCGCATCGGGGGCACGACGCCCGCCGCGCGCAACCTGATCTCGGGCGGCGACAGCGGGTACCACCAGGTCCACATCGGCGAGAATTTCGGGGTCAACAGCGGCCACCTCATCCAGGGCAACCTCATCGGCACGAACGCCTCCGGCACCGCGAAGCTCGCGACGAACGCCACCCAGTCCGTCGGCATCTTCATGGGGACGGGAATCACCGTCGGCGGCACGTCCGCCGGCGCCCCCAACGTGATCGTCAACACGATCAATCTCGGGGGCGGCTGGAACGATTCCTTCGCGACCGGCAATTTCGTCCGGGGCAACTTCCTCGGCACCGATGCCACGGGCCTGCTTGCGCTCGGCTGCTACGGCGGCTGCGTCGTCGCCAACAACCAGGGCAACACGATCGGGGGCGCTGCCGCGGGGGCGGGCAACGTCATCGCCGGCGGGCTCGGCAACGGCGGAATCGAGGTCCACGGAGACTCGACGGTCATCCAGGGCAATTTCATCGGCACGGATTCGACCCGAACCGCCCGGCTCGGCAACGGCTCGAACGGCATCTACGTCGTCGCGGACGCCGTGACGGTCGGAGGCACCGGGCCCGGCGAGGCCAACGTCATCGCCAACAACGGTCCCGCCGTCGGCGTGACGGCCCCCGGCGCCGGCGTCTACGTCGCGGGGGGGCAGGGGGTTTCCGTCCGGGGCAACTCGATCTACGACACGAACGCGTACCAGTCGACCGACGGCCTCGGGATCGATCTCCACGACGGCTTCGCGGGCGTCACGCTCAACGACACCGGAGACGCCGACACCGGCGCGAACGGGCTCCAAAATTTTCCGGTCATCTCGTCGGTGGCGTACGGCGGCTCGACGACGACCGTCGCCGGGACCCTGAACAGCGGTGCGGCCACGATCTTCGACCTCGATTTCTACGCCAACCCGGCGTGCTCGCGGCGGCCGCAGGACCTTCCGGAGGGCCAGACCTATCTCGGCTCGACGCAGGTGACGACCGACGGATCCGGCAACGCCACCTTCAACGCGATCCTGCCGCTCGCGGTCACGAACGGCTCGCCCATCAGCGCCACGGCGACGAGCCCCAACGGCAGTACGTCGGAATTCACCCCGCGCTTCGTGCTTTCGATGGCGCCGGGGGCAGGGTCGACCACCGGACACTTTGGCGCGCAGATCAAGGGGCTCGCCTTCGTGGCCGGCGCCACGGTGACGGTCGGCGGCGTGGCGGCCACCGGGGTCGTCGTGGACGACGCGAACACGATCACCGCCAACATCCCCGCATTGCCGGCCGGCTCGATCAACTCCGTCGTCGTGCAGAACCCGGGGGGCGGCCTCTCGGGGACCCTTCCGAACGGCTGGATCGCGTACTTCAACGACGTCCTCCCGGGAAACCAGTTCCTCACCCAGGTCACCAAGCTCGTCGCCAACGGCATCACCGCCGGCGTGGGCGGCGGGAACTACGGCGTCGCTTCGAGCACGCTGCGCCAGCAGATGGCCGTCTTCCTCCTCAAGTCCAAGTACGGCGTCTGCTACGTGCCGCCACCCTGCGCCGGAGTTTTCTCCGACGTCGCGTGCCCCTCGACCTTCGCGCCGTGGATCGAGGCGCTCGCGGCCGAAGGCATCACGGGCGGCTGCGGCGGCAGCAATTACTGCCCCGGCAACCCCGTGCGCCGCGACCAGATGGCCGTATTTCTGCTCAAGGCCAAGCACGGCTCGTCCTTCGTTCCGCCGGCGTGCAGCGGCGACTTCACCGACGTCGCCTGCCCCTCGACCTTTGCGAACTGGATCGAGCAGCTCGCCGCGGAGGGTGTCACCGGCGGCTGCGGCGGCAACAACTACTGCCCTCTCACCAACGTCACTCGCGGACAGATGGCGGCGTTCCTCGTCAACACGTTCAAGCTTCCCTAGGAGGGACCATGAAGCGGACTCTGCTGGCTCTGGTCGGTGCCTTCGCATCCGTGGCCGCTCTCGGCAACACCTACACGGTGACGTCGACGGCCGATTCCGGCGCCGGGACCCTGCGCCAGGCGATCCTGGATGCCAACGGCAACCCCGGCGTCGACACAATTGCCTTCGGCGTCGTGGGAACCGGCCCCCACACGATCTCCCTGGCCTCCCCCCTGCCCGCGATCACCGGGCCCTCGACCGTCGACGGCTATACGCAGGCCGGGTCTTCGGTCAACACCAACCCGACCAGCCTCGGGCTCAACACGGTCCTGCAGATTGAGATCGACTGCACCAACGTCGGCGCGGCGACTTGCATGGTCGTCAGCGCCGACGACGTCACGCTGAAGGGCTTCGTCATCAATCGCGCGCCGCAGTACGAGATCGACGTCACCGGAGGGCACCAGGGATTCGTCATCGAGGGCTGTTTCCTCGGCACCGACCCGTCCGGAACGCAGATTCCCGCTCCGTTTCAAGGCTCGCTGAGATTCAGTCTCGACGCGAACAACGCCCGGATCGGCGGAACGACACCCGCCGCGCGCAACCTCTTCGCGGGTTTGGTACAGCTCGGGGGCGGAGCGCCCGGGTTTCACGACAGCCTCGTCGCCGGCAACCTGATCGGCACCGACATCACGGGAAAGAAGAGCTTGAACGAGTTCGGCTCGAAGGGTCTCTCCTTGTTCGTCGGATCGAACAACGTCATCGGCGGGACGACGCCCGCGGCCCGCAACGTCATCAGCGGAGGGATCAACGTCGGCGGCTCCGGCACTCCCGGGATCGTCGCGTCCGACAATTTGATCCAGGGCAACTACGTCGACATCGACGTCACCGGGACCTTCGCGTTCGGTTGTCACAACGAGTGCATCGCGCTCAACGACCCGGACAACACCGTGGGAGGCGCAACCCCGGGCGCCGGTAACCTCGTCGGGGGATCGGATGCCTCGGGTATCTCCGTGTACCAGTCGGCGACGGGTTCGGTGATCCAGGGCAACTTCATCGGCACGGACGAGACCGGCCTCATCCGCCTTCGCAACCCGACCTACGGCATCCGCGTCCTGGCGACGGGGACGATCATCGGCGGCGTCAATCCGGGAGAAGGCAACGTCATCTCGAACTCGGGACTGGCCGGCGTGGGCGTCGAGAACGCCGGCAAGGCAACGATCCGCGGAAACGCGATCTTCGACAACCCCGGAGGCAACTACCACTCGGGCCTCGCCATCGACCTGCTTGTCGCCGGCAACGGAGTCACGCTGAACGACGCCGGCGACGCCGACGCCGGGCCCAACGGGTTACAGAACTTCCCGGTCCTCTCTTCCGTCACCTACGGCGTTTCGACCACGACCGTCGCCGGCGTGCTGGACAGCGCGCCCTCGACGATCTACGACCTCGACTTCTATGCGGATCCGATCTGCGAGCGTCGTCCCCAGGACCTGCCCGAGGCGCGGACGTACATCGGCTCGAGCACGGCCACGACGGACGGTTCCGGCCACGCCGTCGTGAACGTCATCCTCCCGGTCGCGCTCCCCGATGGGTCCCCCGTTTCAGCGACCGCGATCGACCCGGCCGGAAACACCTCCGAGCTCTCGCCCCGCGCCATCTTCTACGGCCTGCCGTCGTACGGACCGTCGGGCGCGACGATCGTCCTGACCGGCCTCGCGTTCGAGGACGGAGCGACCGCCACCGTCGGAGGCGCGGCGGCGTCGAACGTGCAGGTGACCGATGTGCACACGCTTTCGCTGAAGACGCCCAGCCTTCCTCCCGGCTCCGTGAACTCGATCGTCGTGTCGAACCCGGGCGGCCCGGTCGACACGCTGCCCAACGGCTGGCTGACCGACTTCCTCGACGTCGCCTCCAGCCACCAGTTCTACCTCTACGTCATGCGCCTCGTCGGCAACGGCATCACCGCCGGCGTCGGCGGGGGCTTCTACGGCCCGGCCCAGAACACGAAGCGCCAGCAGATGGCGGTCTTCCTCCTGAAGGCGGCCCACGGAGCGTGCTACGTGCCGCCGCCCTGCTCCGGCGTATTCCCGGATGTCCCGTGCTCGAACAACTTCGCGCCATGGATCGAGCAGCTCGCCGCGGAAGGCATCACCGGCGGCTGCGGCGGCGGCAACTACTGCCCCGACAATCCCGTGCGGCGCGACCAGATGGCGGTCTTTCTGCTGAAGGGAAAGCACGGCTCCCAGTTCATCCCGCCGCCCTGCGACGGCCACTTCACGGACGTGCCTTGCCCGGGTCCCTTCGCCGACTGGATCGAACAGCTGCAGGCGGAGGGCGTCACGGGCGGTTGCGGCGGAACGACCTTCTGTCCGCAGAACAACGTCACCCGAGGCCAGATGGCCGCGTTCCTGGTCAATGCTTTTTCGCTGCCGTAGACCCTCTTCCGGACCGCCCGGGAGGCGCGCCCCGGGGGGCGGGTCGCCTCCCCCCCGCGGCCGCCACTGTTTCAAAACGGGCCTCACGGCCCGTTTTCGCTTGACCCCGGCCGCCGCCATTTGTCGAGATTCGGGACAGGAGAACGCCCAATGAACCAGCGACTCGGTCTTGCCCTCGCTTTGCTGACCCTCACGGCGACGGCTGCCGGCAACACGTACACCGTGATGTCGACGGCCGACTCCGGCGCCGGGACGCTGCGCCAGGCGATCCTCGACGCCAACGGGAACCCGGGCCCCGACACGATCGCGTTCGCGATCGTCGGAACCGGTCCGCACACGATCACTCTCGCGTCGGCGCTGCCCGACATCACCGGCGCGGTGACGATCGACGGCTATACGCAGTCCGGAGCGTCGCCCAACACCCACTCGACGGCCCAGGGCCTCGACACGGTTCTCCAGATCGAGGTCGACGGCGCAGGGCTCGGCGGATGCCTGATCTCGAAGGCGAGCGACGTCACGATCCGGGGCCTCGCGGTGTACCACTGCACCGGCGCAGCGATCGAGCTCACGTCGGCCGTGGCGAACAACGTCGTGGCGGGAAACTTCCTCGGGACGAAGACCGACGGCGTGACGATCCCCGTCAACGGAAACATTTCCGCCGGCGTGCTGATCAACCAGCAGACGGGAGCCCGCGTCGGCGGGACGACGCCGGCGGACCGGAATCTCATCTCCGGATTCAATTTCGGCCAGGTTCAGATCGCCGGCGGCTCGGGACACGTCATCCAGGGCAACCTCATCGCGATGAAGCCGTCGGGCCTGGACTGGCTGCGCGCCGTCGGGGATACGAGCTCGGGCGTGCTGTTGAGCGCGGGAACTGGAGTCGTCGTGGGCGGCGCCACGGCCGCCGCGAGGAACGTCTTCGGCAACGTTTCCGCGGGTGTCGAGCTCCTCGGCACCGCGGACTTCACGATTCAGGGCAACTTCTTCGGGACCGACGTCACGGGGCAGCGCGCCATCGTCCGCGGGATCTTCGTCAACGACGGGTTCAGCGGGATCAGCCTCGTCGGCAGCGGCAACATCCAGATCCTCGGCAACACCATCGCGGGCGTCTACGACGGCATCGGGGTGGCCGCCGGCGCGCCGATCATCCGGGGAAATTTCATCGGAACCGACGCGACCGGGACGCTCGACCTCGGCGCCCAGCGCAACGGCATCCAGGTTTCGAGCTCCACCGGCGCGGTCATCGGGGGAATCGGGCCCGGCGAAGGCAACCTCATCGCGTTCAACGGAAAGAACTCCAGCCCGTCGGGAGGCATCTTAGTCACCGGGGGAACGGCGACGATCCGGGGCAACTCGATCTACGCCAATCGGCCGGTGGCGACTGTCGACGGCCTCGGAATCGACCTCGTCGTGGGAGGCGTTGCGGGCGTCACTCCCAACGACGCGGGCGACGCGGACACGGGTCCCAACGGCCGCCAGAACTTTCCGGTCGTGACGTCGGCGACGCTCCAGATCCCGCAGGGCAACGGCACGCGGGTCCAGGGCACGCTGAACAGCAAGGCCTCGACCACCTACGACGTGGATTTCTACAGGATCTGCAACGTGCGGCCCCAGGACCTGCTCGAAGGCCAGGACTACATGGGCTCGATCGTCGTGACGACCGACGCTTCGGGCAACGGCGTGTTCGACACGGTCCTGCCGGACAACATCGCGCCGGGCGAGCGCGTCACGGCGACGGCGACCGACCCCTCCGGCAACACCTCCGAGTTCTCGCAGGAGCTGGTCTTCGCCAGCACGCCCTTCTTCGGCCCTGCCGCCGGCGGAACCAACGTGGCGCTCGCCGGCATGCTCTTCGAGGCCGGGGCCACCGTCACGGTGGGGGGGGCCGCCGCCTCGAGCGTCGTCGTCGACAGCGCCACCGCGATCCACGCGAACATGCCCGCCCTCCCGCCCGGGAGCGTCAGCGACATCGTCGTGACGAACCCGAGCGGCTCCTCCGGGACCCTCTTCAACGGATGGGTCGCGAACTTCCTCGATGTGCCGCCCGCAAACATCTTCCACAGCGCCGTCATCAAGCTCGTCCGGAGCGACATCACCGCCGGCGTCGGGGGCGGGAACTACGGGGTCAACGACAGCACGCTGCGGCAGCAGATGGCGGTCTTCCTCCTCAAAGGAAAGTACGGCGTCTGCTACACACCGCCGCCCTGCTCCGGCACCTTCGGAGACGTGGCCTGCCCGTCGACTTTCGCGAACTGGATCGAGGCGCTCGCCGCGGAAGGCATCACGGGAGGCTGCGGCGGCGGCAAGTACTGCCCCGGCAATCCCGTGTTGCGCCAGCAGATGGCGGTCTTCCTGCTGAAGGCCAAGCACGGCGCGAGCTACGCTCCGCCGCCCTGCAGCGGCGACTTCCCCGACGTCCCCTGCCCCTCGCAGTTCGCGGACTGGATCGAGCAGCTCGCGGCCGAAAACATCACCGGCGGCTGCGGGGGCGGCAACTTCTGTCCGACGAACTCCGTCACGCGCGGCCAGATGGCGGCGTTTCTGTTCCTCGCCTTCCGTCTTCCGTAGCCCGGCAAAGGAGGCATCGCGTGCGACGTCTTACATCGGCCCTCGTGGCCCTCGTGGCCCTGCTCGTCGGCGTTCCGGCTCTGGCCAACACCTACACGGTGACCTCGACGGCCGACGCCGGGGCGGGAACGCTGCGCCAGGCGATCCTCGACGCCAACGCCAACGTCGGGCCCGACACGATCGCGTTCAACATCGCGGGCTCGGGAGTTCACACGATCACCCCGGTGACCGCCCTGCCGGTGATCACGTCTCCGGTCACGATCGATGGATTCACGCAGGCGGGCTCGAGCCCGAACACCCATCCCGTGGGCCAGGGCCTCAACAGCGTGCTCACGATCGAGCTCGTCGGATCCCTCGGCGTCTCCGCGAGCGACACGACCATCCGGGGCCTCTCGATCCACGGCGGGAGCGTGGTCTTCAACAACGGCGCGTTCTCGAACAACAAGGTCGAGGGCTGCTTCATCGGGACCGACGTGACCGGAACGCAGCGGCTCGACGGGGGCTTCGGCACCCAGGTGACCGTGACCGGCGAATCGGGCGCGACGATCGGCGGGGCCGCGCCCGGCGCGCGCAACCTCATCGCCGCATGCCAGGCCGGCGTCACGCTCGCCGGAGCCGGAACGGCTCACGTCGTGCAGGGGAATCTGTTCGGCCTGGCGGCAAGCGGAAACGCGCTGCTGACCCCGGCCTGCCCGGGAACGTCGTTCGCGCTGAACTTCAACGGATCCGGAAACACCGCCCGGGACAACGTCATCGCAGGAGGGAGCAACGGAATCAGCGTGAACGGGACCGGGCACACTTTCAAGGGCAATTTCATCGGCACGGATGTGACGGGGACCGTGCGGCTGGAAGTGTACGAGCATGGTTTCGCGCTCGTCGGCACCGGCCACACGGTCGGCGGGACGGCGCCGGGCGACGGCAACGTCATCGCCGCGGCCAACTTCTACGAAGGATTGCGGTTGGGCGGCTCGGGCCACGTCGTCTACGGCAACTTCATCGGCACCGACCCGACGGGCACGATCGACCTCGGGAGCAACCGCATCGGCATCAACGTCGACGGCACGAACATGACGATCGGCGGCATCGGCGCGGGCGAGGGCAACACGATCGCGTTCAACGGCATCACTTTTGGAACCGGCGGCATCGCCGTCAGCGGCCAGCAGGTCCACATCCGGGGCAATCGCATCTACTCCAACAACGGCCTCGGGATCGACCTCTCCAATGGCAACGCGGGTGTCACGCCCAACGACCCGGGCGACGGCGACACGGGGCCCAATGGGTTCCAGAACTTCCCGATTCTGATCTCGGACGGGCCGGCGCTGGCCGGCGGTTCCGGAACGCACGTCGTCGGCGTGCTCAACAGCACCGCCTCGACGACGTTCGACCTCGATTTCTATTCCAACCCCGCGTGCGCCAACCGCCCCCAGGAATTCCTCGAAGGCGAGGACTACATCGGCTCGACCCAGGTCACGACCGACGGGTCGGGGAACGCCAGCTTCGACGTCACGCTGCCCGCGACGGTCGAGGTCGGAGCCCGAATCACCGCCACCGCGACCGACCCCAACGGCAATACGTCCGAGTTCTCCCAGCGGCTGGTGTTCTCGTCGAACATCGGTGGAGGCCCGCCGGCGGGCGGGACGAGCTTCACCCTCGCCGGCATGCTGTTCGAGAACGGCGCGACGGTCACGGTTGGCGGCGCTCCTGCCACCGACGTCAACGTCACGAGCAGCGCATCGATCACGGCCAAATCCCCGGCGCTCTCGCCCGGAACGCTCAACGCGATCACCGTGGCGAATCCGAGCGGGACCGCGGGGACGCTGCCCAACGGCTGGATCGCCGACTTCAGCGACGTGCCGGGCGTCCAGCAGTTCCATTTCCACATCACCAAGCTCGTCGCCAACGGGATCACGGCCGGCTGCGGCACCGGCGTCTACTGTCCCCTCAACTCGGTCACGCGCGCGCAGATGGCGGTCTTCCTGCTGAAGTCGAAGAACGGCCTCTGCTACGTGCCGCCGCCGTGCGTCAGCACGTTTCCCGACGTTCCGTGCTCGAGCGGGTTCGCGCCCTGGATCGAGGCCCTCGCCGCCGCCGGGATCACCGGCGGCTGCGGCGGCGGCAACTACTGCCCGGCGAACCCGGTCACGCGCCAGCAGATGGCGGTCTTCCTTCTCAAGACGAAACACGGGTCGAGCTACCTGCCCCCGCCGTGCAGCGGCGACTTCGCCGACGTCCCGTGCCCGTCGCAGTTCGCCGACTGGATCGAGCAGCTCTCGGCCGAGGGCATCACGGGCGGCTGCGGCGGCTCCAACTACTGCCCGACCCAGGCTGTCCGGCGGGACCAGATGGCCGCGTTTCTCTACAACACGTTCCAGTTCCCCTGAGGACCGGGCGGCCCTTCGATGCCGCTCCGGAGGCCCCGAGCTGGCGCGAACGATTTGGATAGAATCCCCGCCACATCAGCGGAGGCAAAGGCGTGCGCACCCGAATCCTGACCGGACTCGTGGCTATCGGAATCGCCGCGGCGGGGTCGGCGGCAACCTTCACCGTGACGAACACCAGCGACTCGGGCGCCGGGTCGCTCCGGCAGGCCATCCTCGACGCCAACGGCGCGGCGGGCCTCGACACGATCGCCTTCAACCTCGCAGGCAGCGGGGTGCAATCGATCGCCATCGCCTCCCCTCTCCCCGCGATCACGTTCGCCGTCACGATCGACGGATACACGCAGACGGGAGCGCTCGTGAACACGCTGCCGGCCGGGCAGGGCCTGAACACCGTCCTGCGCGTGGCCGTCAACGGCGCCGCGGCCACTGGAGCCTGCTTCACGGTCTCGGCGAGCGACGTGACCATCAAGGGCCTCGTCATCAACAACTGCGACGTCGGCGTTTCGTTCTCGGCCGGCTCCTTCGACACGAGCAAGGTCGAGGGATGCTTCCTCGGCACCGACGCCGCGGGCGGCGCGCGCGTCGACCAGAACCCCGACAAGCAGATCGAAATCACCGGCCAGTCGGGCGTGGTCATCGGCGGGCCGACGCCCGCGTCCCGCAACCTCATCGGCGGCTGCCAGACCGGCGTCGGCATCGTGAACTCGGGCTCCCCGACGGCGCACGTGATCCAGGGCAACCTCATCGGCCTGACCGCGGCCGGAGACGCCGTCCTCGCCCCCGCCTGCGGAGCGGCCGCGACCGGCGTGTCGGTCAACGGGTCGAGCCACGTCATCGAGGACAACGCCATCGCGGGCCTCGGAAAGGGAGTCGTTCTCGCCGGCACGGGCCACGCAGTTCGCGGCAACCGGATCGGCACGAACGCCGCCGGCACGGTCGAGCTGGGGATCGAGGGAGAAGGCATCCAGACGGGGGGCAGCGGCCATTCGATCGGAAGCACCGCGGCCGGCGACGGAAACGTCATCGGCGGCGCGCAGCCGGGAATCAGCCTCGGAGGCTCCAACAGCCTCGTGCGCGGCAACTTCCTCGGCACCGACGCGACCGGGACCATCGACCTCGGCAACGAGACCACGGGCATCACCGTCAGCGGCAGCGACAACGCAATCGGGGGAACGGGCCCGGGCGAGGCCAACACCATCGCGTTCAACGGAGCGATCAGCGGAGCGGGCGTCTCGGTCAGCGGCCAGCGGGTCACGATCCGCGGAAACCGGATCTACGAGAACCGATCCGCGAGCGGTCCGGGGCTCGGTATCGAGCTCAGCAGCTTCGGGATCCAGGTCAACGACCCCGGCGACGGGGATTCCGGCGCCAACGGGCTGCAGAACTACCCGATCCTCACGTCCGCGGGCCCGGCCCTCCCGCAGGGCACGGGAACGAGGGTCCAGGGCGTGCTGAACAGCGTGGCCTCCAAGACCTACGACATCGACGTCTACGCCAATCCTCCGTGCGCGAGCCAGCCGCAGGAGTTCCTGGAGGCCGAGGAGTACCTCGGCTCCTTCCAGGTCACGACGGACGGTTCCGGGAACGCCTCGTTCGACCACACGCTGCCGGCGATCACGGAGGTGGGGGCACGCATCAGCGCGACGGCGACCGATCCGGACGGCAACACGTCGGAGATCTCGCAGCGCATCGTCTTTTCGCTCAACAATCCGACGTCCGGACCGGCGGCCGGCGGGACGGCGATCGCCGTCAAGGGCATGCTCTTCGAGGCCGGGGCCGCGGTGTCGATCGGGGGGGTCGCCGCCACCGGCGTTGACGTCGTCAATTCGTCGACGATCACGGCGCTGACACCCGCCCTTCCGGCGGGAACTCTCAATCCGGTGACCGTCACGAATCCGAGCGGCACGGCCGGGACGCTGCCGAGCGGCTGGATCGCCAACTTCACCGACGTCCCCAACGCCCAGCAGTTCTACTTCCAGATCATCAAGCTCGTCTCCAACGGCATCACGGGCGGATGCGGAGGGGGCAACTACTGCCCTCTCAACTCGGTGACGCGCGGGCAGATGGCCGTCTTCCTGCTGAAGTCCAAGAACGGCCTCTGCTTCGTGCCTCCTCCCTGCGTGGGGCAGTTCCCGGACGTCGCGTGCCCCGCGAACCCCTTCGCCCCGTGGATCGAGGCCCTGGCAGCCGCGGGCATCACCGGCGGCTGCGGCAACGGCAACTACTGTCCCGGCAACCCCGTCACGCGCCAGCAGATGGCGGTGTTCCTCCTGAAGACGCTCCACGGCTCGAGCTTCGTGCCGCCGCCGTGCACCGGCGACTTCCTCGACGTGGCCTGCCCGTCGCAGTTCGCCGACTGGATCGAGCAGCTCGCGGCCGAGTCGATCACGGGCGGGTGCGGAGGCGGCAATTACTGCCCGGCGAACCCCGTGCGCCGCGACCAGATGGCCGCCTTTCTCTACAACACGTTCGATTTTCCTTGAGGGTTCGGCGATCCGACCAGTCATGAACGAGGAGGTCCACGTGCGTCTCAAGTCAGCTCTCGGCCTGGCAGCCTTCGGGCTCGCCGCGGTGGTTTCGGCGAACACCTACACGGTCACGACGACCGCCGATTCGGGCGCGGGGTCCCTCCGCCAGGCGATCCTCGACGCCAACGGGAGCCCCGGCAACGACACGGTCGCCTTCTCCATCGTCGGCAGCGGCGTGCACACGATCGTCCCGGCGACGGCGCTGCCGGCGATCACCGACGCCGTGACCATCGACGGCTACACGCAGCCCGGCGCGGCGGCGAACACGAACGGCATCGGCCAGGGCACCAACGCGGTGATCCGGATCGAGATCGACGGCTCGGCGCTGGGGTTCGGGACCAACGGCCTGATATCCAACGCCGGCAACGTCACGATCCGCGGGCTCGCGATCAACCGCTGCAAGAACGCCGGGATTCAGGTGGGCGGGGCCGGGAGCGGCACCATCATCGTCGGCAACTTCATCGGCACGGACCCGGCCGGCGCCACTCGGCCCGGAGCGCAGAGCTACGGCGTCGACATCGAGACCACAGCCGTCAGCGTCGGCGGCACGAATCCCGCGGACCGGAACGTGATTTCCGGCAACGACGCGGCGCAGGTCCTCGTGGGCGACAGCGGCGGAACGAACGCGCTCATCCGCGGCAACCTCATCGGCACCAACGCCGCGGGCACGGCGACGATCCCGGGCAGCTTCGTCTACGCCAACGTGTACGTCCGCATCGGAACCAACGTCGTCATCGGCGGCCCGACGGCGGCCTCGCGCAACGTCATCTCCGGCGGGACGGGTTACGGCGTCGGCATCGGCTACACCGTCGGAGGCACGGGCGCCCAGGCGACGGTCCAGGGCAACTTCATCGGCACCGACGTCACCGGGACGCTGCCTCTCGGCAACAGCGTCGGCGTGTCGATCCCGAACCAGAACTGCAACGTGCTGCACAACGTGATCGCCGCCAGCACGAACCAGGGCATTCTCAGCGAGGGCGGCTCCGGAGAGGTCATTCAGGGCAACTTCATCGGTACCGACGCCTCGGCCACTCTCGACCTCGGCAACAAGGGCGGCGCGATGGCGGTGGGAGGCAACAACTGGACGATCGGCGGAATCTCGCCGGGCGAGGGCAACGTCATCGCCTTCAACGGGCCTCCCTACGGAGGCGTCGCCAACGGCGGGCCGCAGGGCGCGCGCATCCGCGGGAACCGCATGTTCGCCAACCGCCCGCTCGGAATCGACCTCTACGTCGGCGGAAGCGGGGGCGTCACGCCGAACGACCCGGGGGACGCCGACGTCGGCCCCAACGGCGGCCAGAACTACCCCATCGTCAAGACGGTCACGCCGGGCGCGTCGACGACGAACATCCAGGGAATCCTCAACAGCACCGCCTCGACGACCTTCGACGTCGACCTCTATTCGACCGCGGCCTGCGTGCCGGTCCCCCAGGGGTACGTCCAGGGCGAGAACTATCTGGGGTCTCTCCAGGTCACGACGGACGGCTCCGGGAACGCGACGTTTTCGACCGACGTGCCGTTCGTCCTGCAGCCCGGCCAGGTCGTGACGGCGACGGCGACCGACCCGAACGGGAACACCTCCGAGTTCTCGCAGCGCATCGTCTTCGCGAGCAGTCCCGGCGCCGGTCCTCCCGCCGGCGGCACGACGGTCTCGCTGACGGGCATGCTCCTCGAAAACGGGGCGACGGTGACGGTCGGCGGCGCCGCCGCGACCGGGGTCGTCGTCAACAACGACCACAGCATCCAGGCGGTCACGCCGGCCCGGCCGGCCGGCTCGCTCAACGACATCGTCGTCACCAATCCGAGCGGAACGGCGGGAACGCTGCGCAACGGTTGGATCGCGGACTTCGGCGACGTGCCCGGCGCCCAGCAGTTCTACTTCTACATCACCAAGCTCGTCTCCAACGCCATCACCGTCGGCTGCGGCACGGGGATCTACTGCCCGTTGAACACGGTCACCCGCCAGCAGATGGCGGTGTTTCTCTTGAAGTCGAAGAACGGCCTCTGCTACGTGCCGCCGCCGTGCAGCGGCGTCTTCCCGGACGTCCCGTGCTCGAGCGGCTTCGCGCCCTGGATCGAAGCGCTCGCCGCCGCCGGGATCACGGGCGGCTGCGGAGGCGGCAACTATTGCCCGACCAATCCGGTGACGCGGCAGCAGATGGCCGTCTTCCTCCTGAAGAGCAAGCACGGCTCGAGCTACGTGCCGCCCGTCTGCAGCGGCGACTTCACCGACGTGCCCTGCCCGTCGACTTTCGCCGACTGGATCGAGCAGCTCGCCGCCGAGGGCATTACCAGCGGCTGCGGCGGTACCAACTACTGCCCAGCCAGTCCCGTCCGGCGCGACCAGATGGCGGCGTTCCTGTACAACACCTTCCAATTTCCATGAGCGTTGGCCAAGAGTCGCATTTGAGTTACCACCGTGCTTCGCACGGCGTTGCCTACTGCCGGGGGTCTGCCTTCGGTGGCCGGCTCCAATTTCCATGAGCGTTGGCCAGAAGTCGCATTTGAGTTACCGCCGTGCTTCGCCCGGCGTTGCCTACTGCCGGGGGTCTGCCTTCGGGGGTCGGCGCGCCTCTGGTGGACGGCTCCAGTTTCCATAAGGCATAAGGAGACCGGCGGGCGCCATGGACATCCGCGAGCTCTCGACCGACGCCGACATCGCCGCGGCCTTCCCCCTGGCGCGGCAGCTGCGCGACCGGCTCCGCGAGGAGACGTTCGTCGCCGAGGTCCGCCGGCAGCACCTCGAGGGCTACCAGCTCTTCGGCGGCTTCGAGGACGGGCGGCTCGTCTGCCTGGCGGGTGTTCGGCGCTCCCACACCCTGTCGCGGGGGGAGCACCTGTTCGTGGACGACCTCGTCACGGCCGAAGACGTGCGGGGCCACGGCCACGGCGGCCAGATGCTGCGCTGGCTCGGCCGGCGGGCCGCCGAGGAGGGCATCCCGAAGGTCTACCTCGACAGCCGGGAGACGGCGAAGGGCTTTTACGAGCGCGCCGGATTCACGTTCCTGACCTCGATCCCCTGCTGGATCCACACCCCGGGGTCGGAGTGAGGGCCAGTCGGGCCAGTCGGCGGCCTTCGTCCGTCCCGTCCGCACCCTCCTGAGATAGAGTTTTTGCAGACTCGCCCGCCTTCCCCAGGCGGGCAAGCCGGAAAGGCGGGTGGTCCATGCGCCCAGTCCTTGCGGCACGGCTCCTCCTGGTTGCCCTCGGTCTGTCGTTCGCCCGAGGCGAACTCCTTGCCGTGACCATCACGGTGACAAACACGAACGACGGCGGAGCCGGATCGTTCCGCGACGCAATCGACGCTTCGAACGCGTCTGTCGGAGTCTTCGACACCATTGCCTTCGCCATCGCGGGCGGCGGCGTCCACACGATCAGTCTGGCGACGAGCCCGCCCACGATCACCGATCCGGTGATCATCGACGGGACGACGCAACCCGGCTACGCGGGCAGCCCGCTCATCGAGATCACGGCCGGCGCGCCTCTGGGCAACGGCATCCGGATCACCGCGGGCGGGAGCACCGTCCGCGCGCTCGTCGTCAACGGCTTCTCGGCGCAGATCAGCCTCGGGACCGGCGGCGGCAACCTCGTCGAGGGCTGCTACGTCGGCACGGACCCGACGGGGACGGTCGACTTGAGCGTCGGCGACGGCGTCTACATCCAGGCCTCCGACGGCAACACGATCGGTGGGACGTCGGCCGGGGCCGGAAACCTCGTCTCGGGAAACGGCGGCTCCGGCGTCCACATCATCACCGGCGACGCCAACGTGATCCAGGGGAATCGGATCGGGACGACGGCCGACGGAACCGGCGCGCTCGAGAACGGCACCGGAGTCACGCTCGTCCTCGCCACGAACACGCTGGTCGGCGGCGCCGCGGCCGGCGCACGCAACGTGATCTCCGGCAACACGAACGGCAACGGGCTCTACGTGGTGCAGTCCGGCGCGGGAAACCGAATCCTGGGCAACTTCATCGGCACCGACATCAGCGGGACGATGGCACTTCCGAACAACTTCGGCATCGACGCCGCCCTGACCGAGAGCATCGACATCGGAGGTCCGGCGCCCGGAGAGGGCAACGTCATCTCGGGCAACAATCAGGCCATCATCCTGAACAACGGCATCGCCGGCTCGGTGATTCAAGGCAACCTCATCGGCACCGACCCGACGGGAACACTGCCGGTGCCGAACAATCTGTCCATACTGCTCAACACCCTCGACACGACGAACGTCGTGATCGGCGGGCCCGGGGCGGGCGAGGGCAACGTGATCGCCTTCAACCAGGGCTACCCGAGCCTCGGGGGGATCCTGTTCACCGGAGGGATCTGGAACCTGGGGCTCCGTGTCACGATCCGCGGCAACTCGATCCACGACAACTTTGGCATCGGGATCGACAACAGCGACGGCACCCTCGGCGTCACTCCCAACGACCCGGGCGATTCCGACACCGGCGTCGGCAACGAGTTTCAGAACTTCCCGATCGTGACCACGGTGACGGGGCTCGTCGGGCCGCAGGGCACCGACACGCGGTTCCAGGGCATCCTGCACTCGGCGCCGTCGACGACTTACACCCTCGACTTCTACGCGAACCCCGCCTGCGCTCGCTTCCCGCGCGAGTTCATCGAGGGCGAGACGTATCTCGGCTTCGGCCAGGTCGCGACCGATGGCGCGGGCACGGGCATCTTCGACGTGACCCTTCCCGTCGTGCTCGACCCGGCAGCTCGGGTCACCGCCACCGCGACCGACCCCGCCGGGAACACGTCGGAGTTCTCGCAGCGCATCGTCTTCGCCATCCTGCCGACCTCCGGCCCGCCGGCCGGGGGCACCGCGGTCGCCCTCGCGGGAACGGACTTCGCGGCCGGCGCGACGGTGACGATCGGCGGCGTGGCGGCCTCGGGCGTCAACGTCGGGTCGAGCACGCAGATCGGCGCGACGTCTCCGGCGCTGCCCGCCGGCACGGTCAACGACGTCACCGTCGTCAATCTCGACGGCAGCGCCGGGACGCTCCCGAAGGGCTTCGTCTCGGACTTCCTCGACGTGCCCTCCTCCAACATCTTCTATCCCTCCGTGACGACGCTCGTCTCCAACACCATCACCGTCGGCGTGGGCGGCGGCCTCTACGGCGTGAATCAGCCGACGCTGCGCCAGCAGATGGCCGTCTTTCTGCTCAAGGCGAAGTTCGGCCTCTGCTACGTGCCCCCGGCCTGCACGGGCACGTTTCCGGACGTACCCTGCCCGTCGACCTTCGCCAACTGGATCGAGGCCCTCGCCGCCGAGGGCATCACCGGCGGATGCGGCGGTGGCAACTACTGCCCCGGCAATCCCGTGCGGCGCGACCAGATGGCGGTCTTTCTTCTCAAGGCCGAGCACGGCTCGAACTACGTGCCGCCCCCGTGCGCGGGGACATTCCCCGACGTCGCCTGCCCGTCGGCCTTCGCCGACTGGATCGAGCACCTGGCGGCCGAGCAGATCACCGGCGGTTGCGGCGGCGGCAACTACTGCCCGCAAACCAACAACACACGGGGGCAGATGGCGGTTTTCATCGTCAAGACGTTCAAGCTTCAGTAGGAGGGCGCATGCGAACCCTGGCCGGCTCTCTCACCCTCTGTGTCTTCGCGTCCCTGGCGTCCGCGGCCACCTTCACGGTCACCAACACGAACGACAGCGGCGCCGGGTCTCTCCGCCAGGCGATCCTCGACGCCAACGCGAGCGCCGGGCTCGACACGATCGCGTTCAACATCCCGGGCTCGGGCGTCCACACGATCGTCGTCGGCTCGAACCTGAACGCGATCGCCAGTCCGGTGACGCTGGACGGGTACACGCAATCCGGCGCGACTCCGAACACTCTCCCGTCGGGGCAGGGCCTCAACACGGTGCTTCGCATCGAGATCGACTGCACGGCCACGGTGGGAGGCATCGGCGGCTCGTGCATGACGCTCTCCGCCGGGAGCGACGGCTCGATCGTCCGGGGATTGGTCGTTAACCGATCGCCGGCTCCGGCGATCATCGTCGGCGGAGGGACCGGCCAGGCAATCGAGGGTTGCTTCTTCGGCACGGATCCGTCGGGATTGGTCATCCACGGCAACGCCGTGGGGGTCCAGACGGCTGGCGGAGTCGGCGTGGTCTTCGGGGGCGTCACCCCGGCGGCCCGCAATCTCATCTCGGGCAACGGGATCGGCGTCCAGTTCGGGCCGCTCGGATTCGGCGGCTCCGCCCACGTCGTCCAGGGTAACCTCATCGGCACCGACGTTTCGGGTCTCGCGGCCCTCGGTAACGGTACCGGGGTCCACCTCGCGTGGGGGACCGCGGGCGCGCTGATCGGCGGCACGACGCCGGCGGCGCGCAACGTCATCTCGGGCAACACCATCAACGGCATCGGGTTCGCGAGCGGGGGCCCGGCCGGCGTGACGGCGACGATCCAGGGGAATTTCATCGGGACGGATGTGACGGGGCTGGCCGCTCTCGGAAACGGCGGCGGACTGGCGGTCAACGACGGCGGGCTGACCCTCGGCGGCAGCGCCCCGGGGGCCGGCAACGTGATCTCGGGCAACGGGGGCGGGATGTACCTCACGTACGGCGCGGTCCTCCAGGGCAACCTCATCGGCGTCGGCGCCGACGGGACGACTCCCCTGGGAAACGGCGTCACGGGCATCGACATCTACGGGAGCAGCAACACGATCGGCGGACCGAATCCGGGCGAGGGCAACGTCATCGCCTACAACGGCGCCACGGCGTCGACCGGCGGCGGCATCGACGTGATGGGAGGCGGGCGCGTCAACAACTCGATTCGCGGCAATTCGATATTCGCCAACACCTCCAACGGTGCCTCGGCATACCGGGGCCTCGGCATCGACCTGAACAACGACGGCCCCACGCCCAACGACCCGCTCGACGCCGACGGCGGCGGGAACCTCTCGCAGAACTCGCCCATCCTGACGTCCGCGGCGCCGGCGCTGCCTCAGGGAGCGGGCACGCACGTGACCGGCGTCCTGCATTCCGCCGCATCGACCGTCTACGATCTCGACTTCTACGCCAACGCCGCCTGCTCGAACTTTCCCCACGAATTCCTCGAGGGCCAGACGTACCTCGGGGCGACCCAGGTCACGACCGACGGCTCGGGAGACGCGACCTTCGACCTCACCCTGCCCATGACCATCCAACCCGGCCAACCCGTGGCCGCGACGGCCACGGACCCTAACGGCAACACGTCCGAGTTCTCGCAGAGACTGGTCTACGCGATCGATCCGGTGGCCGGCCCGGCGGCCGGCGGTACGACGATCACGCTCTCGGGCAGCAACTTCGTTGCCGGAGCCTCGGTCACGGTCGGCGGCCTACCCGCCACCAACGTCAACGTCACGGGAAGCACGACCGCCACGGCGCAAACCCCGGCCCTGACCCCGGGCAGCGTCCACGACGTGACGCTGTCCAACACGGACGGCACCGCGGGCACCCTCGTCAAGGGATTCGTTGCGGACTTTCTGGACGTCCCCGTGGCCAACCAGTTCTACGCGTTCATCTCCAAGCTCGTCTCGAACGCCATCACGGCCGGCGTCGGCGGCGGCATGTACGCCGTGGACACGAGCACGCTGCGCCAGCAGATGGCGGTTTTCCTGCTCAAGGGCAAGCACGGGCTCTGCTACACGCCTCCGCCGTGCGCCGGCACGTTCCCGGACGTCGCGTGCCCCTCGACCTTCGCCAACTGGATCGAGGCGCTGGCGGCCGAGGGGATCACCGGCGGCTGCGGCGGCGGCAAGTACTGTCCCGGCAACCCGGTCCGCCGCGACCAGATGGCCGTCTTCCTGCTCAAGGCCAGGCACGGCTCGAGCTACGCGCCGCCCCCCTGCGCGGGAACCTTCGCCGACGTCCAGTGCCCGTCGCAGTTCGCCGACTGGATCGAGCAGCTCGCAGCCGAGCAGATCACCGGCGGATGCGGCGGCGGCAACTACTGTCCCGGCAATCCCAACACCCGGGGTCAGATGGCCGTGTTCATCGTCAAGACGTTCTCTCTTCAGTGAGGGAATCGCCGCACACGCGATTCCCGCGGTCGAGCGCCAGCGGATAGTGACCGCCGGTCGGCTCGTTCGTGTCGGAGACCGGGTGATCCGCCGCGCGATTTGATGCACGCGCATCATTCCGGCGCCGGGGTGTTCCCTCCTATCGTCGCCCCATGCGAAGGATGTGGCCGACTCTCGGCGTTCTCGCCGCGGGGCTCATCGGCTGGGGCGCACTGGCCCGGGCCGGGGAGCCGGCGCGGGCCTTGCCGGCAGGGTTGCCGGCCGACCTCTGGGAGCTCCTGATCCCGCCGGGCAACCCCGTGACTCCCGAGAAGACGGCGCTCGGCCGCAAGCTCTATTACGACAAGCGGCTCTCGAAGGACGGAACGGTCTCCTGCGCGACCTGCCACGACCCGGAGAAGGGATTCGCCGACGGCAAGAAGGTGGCCGAAGGCGTCGGCGGGAAGAAGGGGACGCGAAACAGCCCGACGGTGCTGAACTCGGTCTTCAACGAGTTCCAGTTCTGGGACGGCCGCGCCCCGAGCCTCGAGGAGCAGGCCAAGGGGCCGATGACGAACGGCGTCGAGATGGCCATGGACAGCCACGCCGTCGTGGTCGAGGTCGTGCGGGGCGTGCCGGAGTATCGGGAAGCGTTCCAGAAAGTCTTCGGCCGCGAGCCCACGATCGACGACATCGTGGCAGCCATCGCCACCTTCGAACGCACCGTCGTCAGCGGGAATTCGGCCTTCGACCGCTTTCACGCCGGAGACAAGACCGCCATCTCCGAGTCCGCCCAGCGCGGGTGGGACCTCTGGAACGGCAAGGCCCGCTGCAATACGTGTCATCCCTTCGGCAATGCCACGCCCAACTTCTCCGACAACAAGTTCCACAACATCGGAGTGGCCGCCAAGGGCCGAGACTTCAACTCGCTTTCCCGTAAGGCCGCGGGCATGGCGAACCCCGACGAGCTCGCCTTCAGTCCCGACTTCACCGAGCTCGGTCGCTTCGTCGTGACGAAGCAGCCCAAGGACATCGGCGCGTTCAAGACACCCGGGCTGCGCGACATCGCGCTCTCGGCCCCCTACATGCACGACGGAAGC
Source organism: uncultured Acidobacteriota bacterium (assembly GCA_963764715.1). GTDB lineage: Bacteria > Acidobacteriota > Thermoanaerobaculia > UBA5066 > Gp7-AA6 > DAHUXD01. Next base: position 354,155 of record CAVXTP010000021.1, on the reverse strand, counting down.
GAGGCGACGCTCCTCGACGTCGTGATCTTCTACGACAAGGGGGGCGAGCCGAACCCGTACCTCGACGGAGGCATCGTTCCGCTGAAGCTGACGGACCAGGAAAAGCAGGACCTCGTGGCGTTCATGGAGTCGTTGACCGGACAGGGCGCGGGCGCGCCCACGCGCGCCGAGCTCCAGGACCCCGCCAAGAAGGAGGGATCGCGATGAAGGACCGTTTCGAAAAATACCTGGAGAGGCGCCAGTCCTACTTCGACCGCGTCTTTCGGCTGAACCGCCGCGACTTCCTGAAGGCCTCGAGCGTGGCCGCGGCCACGGCGATGGCGACCGGGAAGATGTTCCCCCACTCCTTCCAGCCGGTCGACGTCGTGAACCCCGACGCGCCCGAAAAGAGCTTCCGGTTCGCCTACATCTCCGACAGTCACCTGTACCAGAAGTCCCTCAACGAGCGTTTCGTCCGCGCAATCCTCAAGGCGGTCGACGACGTCAACGCCATGGACCCCCAGCCCGACTTCGTCTTCTACGGAGGCGACCTCGCCCAGCTCGGCCAGCCCGCGGAGATCGCCGAGGGCGCGCAGATTCTGAAGGCCCTCAAGGCCCCCGTGAAAATGATGGTCGGCGAGCACGACTGGTACTTCGACATGGGCGACGAGTGGCGCAAGCGGTTCGGCAAGGACACCTACTCGTTCGACCACAAGGGCGTGCACATGGTGGTCCTCAACTCGGTCATCGTCGAGGACTACTGGTCGGGGCCGAAGATGACGCCGATGGAGCGGATGCTGGCGATGGCCCAGCTCGACAACCCCAACGGCCGGCCCTTCACGGTGGGCGCGGCGCAGCGAGACTGGCTCAAGAACGACCTGGCCAAGGTCAAGCCCGCCACTCCGATCATCGTGTTCTCGCACTCTCCCCTCTACAAGATCTACAAGCCCTGGAACTTCTGGACCGACGACGCCGAGCAGGTCCAGCAGATCCTCGCGCCCTTCCAGACCGTCACCGTCATCCACGGACACACCCACCAGGTGTTGACCAACCGCATCGGCAACATCCAGTTCCACGGCATGCTCTCCACGGCGTGGCCCTGGCCCTACGCGCCGCAGGGTCTGCCCGCGCTGACGGTGCGCATGAACCGCGCCGACCCCTTCGACGAGCTCGACGGCTGCGGCGACGGCTCGATCGACGTCCTTCGCAACGGCCGGGTCAACGCGGTCTACAACCTCTGGAGCCGCAACCCCGTCACGGTCACGGCCGCCTACCTCGATTCCAACGGGGCGACCGGCGCGCCGCCGCGCGAGACCGACGTCAACTACTAGGGAGGACACGATGGCAACGAGCGTTCGAGGACTCTGGATCCTGGCCGCGGTGCCCGTGGCCGCCCTCGCCCTGGCCGCCCCGCCGGAAAACGACCCGAAGGCCGCCGCCGCCCCCGGCGTGACGGTTTCGCTCTGCGACGGTGAGAGCCGCATGACCGTGCCCGGCCTCGCGCCCGGGCAGGAGCTCTCCCCCGCCGACGCGCGCCGGGCCGCGGCGGAGATGCTGGAGGCCTGGCGCCGGACCCAGGGCGAGGAGCGCTGGGCGTACTGGTCGGCGGAAGCGCCGGCCGGCGCCGGGACGCAACAGTCGGCGACCCCGGCCCCGACGGGGCCCGGCCAGTCCACGAAGTTCACGGCCCGCGATCAGATGCTCTGGAGCAAAGAGGAGAAGGCGTGGATCGAGGAGGGCTACAAGAACTTCCACAACGCGAAGGCCCTCGGCGGCACCATCGGCATCTCCTGCGACATGTGCCACCCGGATGCCTCGAACACGCACCCCGAGAGCTATCCGAAGTTCCAGGTCCAGACCAAGAAGATGGCGCTCCTGCGGGACATGATCAACTGGTGCATCGAGAACCCGCTCAAGGGACAGCCCCTGGCCGAAAACGACCCGCGACTGCGCTCGCTCGAGGCCTACATCCTGTCCGCGCGCAAGGGCGTCGCGCTGGCTCCCGGGAAGCACTGAGAAACTCCGGGCCCGTTCTCAGCCGGCGCCGAGGGCCGCGATCTTCTTCGAGACGGCCTGGAGCTCGGTCGCGGCCTGGGGATCGAGCAATCCGCGCTCGCGCAGCGCGACGTACGCGGCCTCGCTCCGCCGGTACCAGGCGAGCGCCTCGGCGCGGTGCGCGGCCTGGGCCGTCGCGAAGCTCTCGTAGAGCCGGGCGAGGCCCAGGGCGGCCCGGGCGTTGGCCGGGTCGGAGGCGGCGATCCGGTCGAAGAGGCCCTGGGAGCGTCGGAGGTTGGCGAGCGCCGCCTCGGTCTGGCCCGCCATCGCCTGGCCGTAGCCCACGCTGTTGCAGGCTTCGGCCAGGAGCAGCCGCGCGTCCGCGTTGCGCGGGTCCGAGGCCACGAGCGACTCGAGAATCGGCAGCGCCGTGAGGTAGGCCTGCAGGGCGCCCTTCGAATCGCCGCTCCACTCGAAGAACTCCCCCAGGCTCACGTGGGTGTAGGCGAGCTCGCGCCGAAGCGAAAAGTTCCCTGGCTCGGCGCGGACCAGGTCCTCCTGCAGCGCCACCGCCGTGCGGTAGCTCTCGAGCGCGCGCTCGCGCTCGCCGCTTCCCCCGAGCGCATGGACGATCATCTGGTGCGTGATGCCGAGCTCGCGCCGGTACGAGGTGCTCGCGGCGTCGGCCTCCGCGAGGCTCGCGAAAGTCCGGGCCGCCGAGGCGAGGTGCTCGATGCCCTCGTCGCGGGAGCCGCCGCGGGCGAGCGCCGCGCCGAGATAGCGCTCCGCCCGCGCCCGCCGCGCCTGGAGCAGGCGGTCCGCCGGCGCGGCCGACGACAGGGCGGACAGCGCCGCGACCGCCGCCCGCGCGCGCGACGCCGCCCCCGAGGCGTCGCCCGCCACCATCAACACCTGCGCGAGCTGGAGCTGGGCCTCGGCGAGGGCCGCCCGGTCGCCCGGCGCCGCCCCGTCGGCCGCCGCCAGATTCTCGCGGATCGCCACCGCCCGCAGGAGGCTGCGGCGCGCGCCCTCCGTGTCGCCGAGGTGGGACTCGAAGAGCCCCCCCTGGACCCTGGCCACGCGCTCGTACGCCGAGGCGAGCTCGCGCTGAAGATCAGGATCGCCGCTCTTCACGCTCGAAAGCTTCTCGAGGTACTCGAGCGCTCGACGCACGACGATCTCGCGGGCGGGCGTCGAGCCGGGAAGGTCCTTGATCGCGTCGTGGAACTCGAAGAGGAACGAGTCCGCGAGCTGCCGGACCTCGTTGAAGTGGCGCTCGGCGGCGGCCCGCTCGAGCCCGGCGACCCGGGCCTGGTGGACGGCGGCGGCGAGAGCCGCGACGAGGGCCGCCGCGCCGAGCGCCGCCACGGCCGTCCCGGCCTTGTGCCGCGCGACGAACTTGGCGCCCCGGTACGCCAGCGTGTCCTTGCGCGCCAGCACCGGCCGCCCCTCGAGGTAGCGCCGCAGGTCCTCCGCGAACGCCCCGACCGAGTCGTAACGGCGCTCGGGCTCCTTGCGCAGCGCCATGAGGATGATGTTGTCGAGGTCCCGGGCCAGCCCCGGCCGCTCGGGCTCCTGGTCGCAGACGGCCCGGGCGATCGCCTCGGCCGAGCCCGTGGTCCGATAGGGACCGCGGCCGGCGAGCAGGTGATAGAGCACCACGCCGAGCGAGTAAATGTCGGCGGCCGTCGTGATGCGCTCCCCGCGCACCTGCTCGGGGCTGGCGTAGTCCGGCGTGAGGAGGCGGAACATCGTCTCGGTGCGCTCGCGTGAGGGCCCCGCGTCCGGCTGCAGGAGCCGCGCGAGGCCGAAGTCGAGGAGCTTCGGCGATCCTTCTTCCGTGACGAGGATGTTGGAGGGCTTGAGGTCCCGGTGGACCACGAGGTGCCGGTGGGCGTAGCCCACGGCGTCGCAGACCTGGAGGAAGAGCCCGATCCGTTCCCGCTCCCCCCATTCCCGCGCCTCGCAGGCCTCGAGCAGGTGCCGGCCCTCGACGTACTCCATCGCGAAGTACGGCAGCCCCTCCGCCGTCGATCCGCCATCGAGCAGGCGCGCGATGTTCGGATGGTCGAGCCCCGCGAGGATCTCGCGCTCGGTCCGGAAGCGCCGCAGGATGAAGTCCGTGTCCATGCCCCGGCGCACGAGCTTGACGGCGGCGGTCCGCTCGAACTCGCCGTCGCGCCGCACCCCGAGGTAGACGGCGCCCATTCCGCCGTGGCCGACCGCGCGCAGGATTTCCCAGGTTCCGATCCGGGAAGGAAGCGGCTCCTCCGGCGGGGGCGCCCAGCGAGTGACCTGCTCCACCGCGGGGACCTCGAGAAAGGCGCCGGCCGCGGCTCCCGAAGCGAGGAGCGACCGGACCTCGGACTCCAGCGCCGCGTCCGCTCCGCACTCCGCGTCCAGGAGCGCGTCCCGATCTCCCGGCGCCAGATCCGCGGCGCGGTCGAAGACCTCCCGCACGCGTTTCCAGCGCTCGGGCGTCATCCCAGTCCGAGCTCGCGGTAGAGCCAGGCTTTCGCCGAACGGAAATCCCGCTTGGCCGAAGAGGGCGAGGTCTCCATCACGTCGGCCGCCTCTTCGATGGTGAGGCCGCCGAAGAAGCGCAGCTCCACGATCTGCGCCTGGGCGCCGTCGAGCGTCTTGAGCCGCTCGAGGGCCTCGTCGAGGGCGAGAAGGTCGACGACGCGACCCGGCTCGGGCGACGCCAGCTCCATGCCGAGGTCGAGCGTCACGCGCTCGGCTCGGCCGCCACGCTTTTCGGCGTCCCGGCCTCGCGCATGGTCGATCAGGATCCGCCGCATCGCCTGCGAGGCGATCGCCAGGAAGTGGCCGCGGTTGCGCCAGGTGACGCGGGTCTGGTCGATCAGCCGGAAGTACGCCTCGTGGACGACCGCGGTCGGCTGGAGGGTGTGCCCCGGGCGTTCCCGCCGGAAGTGGCGCTCGGCGAGACGGCGCAATTCCCCGTACACGAGCGGCATCAGCCGCTCGAGCGCCGCCCGATCGCCGGCATTCCACGCCAGCAGGAGGCGGGTCACCTCGCCGGGGGGATTCCCGTCCCTGGTTTCCATGGTCGTGTGCCGCTATTAGATACGAACTCCGAATCGGGGCATAACTCGAGCACCGGCAGAGGCTTGGACTCAGATCCCGCCGTCCGGCTGTAGCGGGTTGACACGGTTTGTCGCGCTTTCTCGCGGATGTAAGCAGGACGGGTGCGTGCCGCCCGCCCCGAGCCGTCGTTCCAGGCATTTTGACCAGGAGCCTTCCGATGAAGTTTCGGCTCACCGCGGGTCTTCTCCTCATGGCCTCGTGCCAGCTCCCGGCGGCCACATTCACGGTGACGAATACCGGGGACTCGGGCGCGGGGTCGCTGCGACAGGCGATCCTCGACGCCAACGGCACCCCGGGCTTCGACACCATCGCATTCGCCATTCCGGGCGCCGGCGTCCACACGATCACGCCCGCGGCGGTATTGCCGGCCCTCTCCGAAGCCGCCCTGCTCGACGGCTACTCACAGCCCGGCGCGAGCGAGAACACGGCCCCCATCGCCACCAACGCCGTCATCCTCATCGAGCTCGACGGGAGCGCGATCGGAGGGGTCGGCCTTTCCGTCTCACCCAACGGCGGCGCGACGATCCAGGGCCTGGCGATCAATCGCTGGGGCACGCCCGTGCACAGCTTCGGCGGCGGCGGCAACGTCTTCCGAGGCAATTTCGTGGGGACGGACCCCACGGGCGCCTTCGCGCAGCCCAACAGCGGGGGCGTGAACGCGGGTGCGCCGGGCGAGCGGGTCGGGGGGACGGCGCCCGGCGACCGGAACCTCATCTCCGGCAACGCCGCCTGCTGCCTCAACGCGGCGATCGGCCTGGGCCCGAACGGCCTCATTCAAGGCAACCTGGTCGGGACCGACGCGACGGGGACTCGCGCCATTTCGAACGGCATCGGCATCCTCGCCTCGAGCGCGCCGGTGACGATCGGGGGAACCGTGTCCGGCGCCGGCAACGTCATCTCCGGCAACGGGATCGGGATCTTTCTCTCGCAGAGCAACACCAACCACGTCGTCTTTGGCAATCGCATCGGGACGACGGCCGACGGCAACGGGCCGCTCGGCAACGGCGACGGCATCGTCATGAACGTCGGTGGCGACACGACGACGATCGGCGGGTTCGCGCCGGGCGAGTCGAACGTCATCGCCTTCAATTCCGCCTCCGGCGTCATCGTGACGACCAACGGGGGCTCGAAGAACGAGATCCGGGGCAACTCGATCCACGACAATGGGGGCCTGGGCATCGACCTCGGCGACGTCGGTCCGGGGTTCAACGACCCGCTGGATGCCGATGTCGGTGTCAACGGCCTGCAGAACTATCCGATCCTGCAGTCAATCGAGCATTCGGCCCCGCAGGGCGCCGGAAGCACGCGGATCCTGGGCAAATTCAACAGCGCGCCCTCGACCACCTTCGATCTCGACTTCTACTCCAATCCCGCGTGCGCGAAATTTCCGCGCGAGCTCGCCGAGGGCGAGGTCTACCTCGGATCGTCCCAGGTCACGACCGACGCCGGCGGCAACGCCTCGATCGACGTCACGCTGCCCGTCGAGACCGAAGCCGGCGCCCGGATCTCCGCAACGGCGACCGATTCCAACGGCAACACGTCGGAGTTCTCGCAGCGCATCCTCTTCGCGATCAGCCCGGCTTCGGGGCCGGCCGACGGAGGCACGCCGTTCACGGCGTCCGGCACCGACTTCGCCGATCCCACGACGCTGACCGTGGGCGGCGTCCCGGCCGACGGCGTGACCTTCGTCAACGACCACTCGCTCGGCGGCACGATGCCGGCCTTTCCCCCGGGGACTTCGCACGACGTCGTCGCCTCGACCCCGGACGGAACCACGGCCACCCTGGTCAAGGGCTGGGTCTCGGACTTCCTCGACGTCCCCAGCGGTCACCAGTTCCACTCCTTCGTCGTCACCCTCGTCTCCAACGGCATCACCGCCGGAGTCGGCGGAGGTCTTTACGGCGTCGACCAGGGCACCAAGCGCCAGCAGATGGCCGTCTTCCTGCTCAAGGCAAAAAACGGCCTCTGCTACGTCCCGCCCACCTGCTCCGGAACCTTCCCCGACGTCGCCTGCCCCTCGACCTTCGCCGACTGGATCGAGGAGCTCGCGGCCCAGGGCATCACCACCGGCTGCGGCGGGGGCAACTTCTGCCCCAACAACCTCGTGACACGGAGGCAGATGGCCGTCTTCCTGCTGAAGACGAAGTACGGCTCGTCCTACGTCCCGCCCGCCTGCACCGGCGTTTTCGACGACGTCCCGTGCCCGGGAGCGCCCGCCGTCGACTTCATCGAACGCCTCGCCGCCGAGCAGATCACCGGCGGCTGCTCCGCCATGCCGCCTCTGTACTGTCCCGACAACTCCTCGACGCGAGGGCAGATGGCCGTCTTCATCACCAAGACGTTCGGCCTGCAGTAGGAGACCAATGAAAACGCTCGTCGGGATCGTTCTCCATGTTCTCGCTGGCCCGTTGGCGGCCGCCACCTTCACGGTGACGAACACGAACGACTCGGGCGCGGGGTCGCTGCGCCAGGCGATCCTCGACGCGAATGCGACTGTCGGACCCGACACGATCGCGTTCAACATCCCAGGGGCCGGGGTCCACACGATCTCGCCCGCGACGAATTTCGACACCATCCTGGAAGCGGTCGTCATCGACGGCTACACCCAGCCGGGCGCGAGCGTAAACACCGACCCCGTCGGCACGAACGCCGTGCTGCTCATCGAGCTCGACGGCAGCGCGATGGCCGCGGGAGGAATCGGGTTCAATTTCACCAGCGTGGGCCCGCCGACGGTCCGCGGACTCGTCATGAACCGATGGGGCACGCTCGCGATCCAGGCTGCCGGCGCTCCCGTCGGGACGATGATCACCGGCAATTTCCTCGGGACCGATCCGAGCGGCGCCAACGCGCTGGGGAACGGCACCGCCATCAGCCCGGCCGCGAGCGGCACGATCATCGGCGGGGCGACCCCGGCCGAAAGGAACCTGATCTCCGGGAATTCTCACGGCGTCTACGTGCAGGAGCACGGCACCCTGATCCGGGGCAATCTCATCGGCACCGACGCGACGGGCATGCTCCCGATGGGCAACACGCAGAGCGGGATCTTCTGCGCGAACTTCAGCGGAACGGGCACGACGATCGGCGGCTCCGGCGCCGGCGAAGGCAACGTCATCTCGGGCAACGGGATCGGCGTCGTTCTCTCCCAGGCCGGCGGTTTGAACGTCGTGCGCAGCAACCGGATTGGAGTGAACGCCGCGGGGACGGGCCCGCTCGGGAACGGCTTCGGCATCCAGACGACGACGGGCGGGAACGACAACATCATCGGCGGAGTCGGCCCGGGCGAGGCCAACGAGATTGCCTACAACAGCGCCGACGGGGTCCGCATCGAGGCCGGAGGCTTCGACGACCCGATCCGGGGCAACTCGATCCACGACAATGGCGGGCTCGGCATCGGTCTGGGCGGCGGAGAACCCCACTTCAACGACCCGCAGGACGCCGACGACGGAGCGAACCATTCGCAGAACTTCCCGATCATCCGGCAGGTCGAGCACCTCGGCCCCCAGGGTGCGGGCAGCACGAGGATCGTGGCCAAGTTCAACAGCACTCCGTCGACCACGTTCACGCTCGATTTCCACTCCAATCCGGCCTGCGCCGACTTCCCGCGCGAGTTCGTCGAAGGCGAGGTCTATCTCGGCTCCTCCCAGGCGACGACCGACTCCAACGGAGACTTCGCGATCGACGTCACTCTGCCGGTCGAGACCGAGGCCGGCGCGCGCATCTCGATCACCGCAACCGACCCGAATGGCAACACCTCCGAATATTCGCAGCGGATCCTCTTTTCGATCTTCCCGGCCTCCGGTCCTTCGACGGGCGGAATGCCGATCGAGGTCCACGGCACCGACTTCGCCGACCCGACGACGCTGACCTTCGGCAGCGCCGCGGCGACCGTGACCTTCCTCAACGATCATCAGCTCTCGGTTTCGTCCCCGGCGCAGGCTCCGGGCACGGTCCACAACGTCGTCGCGACGACGCCGGACGGCACGGTCGGCACTCTCGTCAACGGCTGGGTCTCCGACTTTCTCGACGTTCCCGGCGCGCACATCTTCTACAACTTCGTCACGACCCTCGTTTCCAACGGGATCACGGTCGGCGTCGGGGGCGGCCTCTACGGCGTCGACCAGGGCACCAAGCGCCAGCAGATGGCGGTCTTCCTGCTGAAGGGAAAGAACGGTCTCTGCTTCGTCCCGCCCCCCTGCTCCGGCACCTTCCCCGACGTCGCCTGCCCCTCGACCTTCGCCGACTGGATCGAGGAGCTTGCCGCCCAGGGCATCACCACCGGCTGCGGCGGAGGCAACTTCTGCCCCAACAACCTCGTTACCCGACGACAGATGGCGGTCTTCCTCCTCAAGACCAAGTACGGCTCGAGCTACGTCCCGCCCGCCTGCGCCGGCGTGTTCGAGGACGTCGCCTGCCCGGGCGCGCCCGCCGTCGACTTCATCGAGCGCCTCGCCGCCGAGCAGATCACCGGCGGATGTCAGGCCATGCCGCCCCTCTACTGCCCCGACAACTCGAGCACCCGCGGACAGATGGCCGTGTTTATTGTGAAGACCTTCTCACTTCAGTGACAGCAGTGATGACACGACGTCCCGTCGGTCAAGGCTCAGCGGACAGTTACCGCCGTGCTTCGCACGGCGTTCCCTACTGCCGGGGGTCTGCCTCCGGTGGTCGGGTCATCGTCAAGACCTTCAACCTGCAATGACGAGTCGTCCTCCGAAGGCCGTCGCGTTAAGCCGGGGTGGCCAGGCACTCAGCCGCCCCGGCGCTTTTTCTCCGTGGCGCGACAGGATGATGCGTCTTGCCGCCGGCGCGTTGCTTCTGGCGGCCGCCGGACCGCTGCTGGCCGGTGGAGTCACCTTCACCGTCGTCAACACGAGCGACTCCGGCGCGGGATCTTTGCGCCAGGCGATCCTCGACGCGAACGCCCTGTCCGGACAGGACCTCATCGTGTTCAACATCCCCGGCGCCGGGGTCCACACGATCACGCCGCTGACGCCGCTGCCGGCGATCACGGAGTTCGTCACGATCGACGGCTACTCGCAGCCGGGCGCCTCACCCAACACGCTGGCCGATGGCAACGACGCGGTGCTCCTCATCGAGATCGACGCCACGAATCTCGCAGCCGGCTTCAACGGCCTCGAGCTCCAGGGCTCCGGGAGCACGATTCGCGGCCTCGTCATCAACCGTGTCGGCGCCGGGGTCTACGGCGCCGGGGTTTACGCAGGCGGGACCGGCGGACACGTCGTCGAGGGCAACTTCATCGGCACGAACGCCGCCGGCACGTCGGCCCTCGCCAACGACACCGGCATCCGCGTCAGCTCCGAGAACAACCGCATCGGCGGAACGACTCCCGGCGCCCGCAATCTCATCTCGGGAAACACGAACGACGGGGTCGCCGTGGACGGCGGAAGCGGCAACGTCATCGTCGGCAACTTCGTCGGAACGAACCGGGGCGCGACGGCACCGGTCGGCAACGGATCGGACGGAATCAGAGTGGTCACTTCCGGATCGGGCGTGATCGGCGGCGCGGCGCCCGGCTCTCGGAACGTCGTGTCCGGCAACGACGGCTCCGGACTCAACCTGTATCTCGCCGACGGGTGGACCATCCAGGGGAACTTCATCGGAACCGACGTCACCGGAACCGACGCGCTTCCGAACAGCGGGTCCGGCATCTACCTCGGCTCCAACGGCAACCTCGTCGGCGGTGGCGGGGCGGGCGAGGGCAACGTCATCTCCGCCAACGGACTCCACGGGATTCAGCTCTGGGGAGGAAGCGACAACACGATCCAGGGGAATCGGATCGGCACGGACGTCAACGGCACGGCGGCGCTCGGAAACTATGCGAGCGGCATCAACAGCGGGTGGGCATTCACGTTCCCCATGGACAACCAGATCGGAGGGACCGGCCTCGGGGTGGGGAACGTCATCGCCTACAACGGGTCGAGCGGCGTGGCGATGGCCAACACGTTCCGGACGTCGATTCGACGCAACAGCATCTTCCGCAACCGGGAAACCACGGGGACCGGGTATCCGGCCACGGGGATCGATCTCGATCACGACAGCGTCACGCCCAACGACGACGGCGACGTCGACACGGGCTCGAACGGCCTGCTGAACTTTCCGCTCATCCGATCCGTCACGCCCGGCGCCGGCACGACGCACATCGAGGGCGCGTACCGCGGCGCGCCCGACACGGCCGTCACCGTCGACTTCTACTGGAACGCCTGCAACTTCCGGCCGCGCGACTTCCTCCAGGGCGAGCACTACTTCGCGTCGGCCCTCTACGTGACGGATGCAAGCGGATTCGCCGACCTGGCGTCGACCTTTTCGGTCACGATTCCCGCCGGGTCCCCCGTCTCGGCGACGGCGACCGACGGCGACGGGAACACTTCCGAGTTCTCGCAGCAGATCGTCTTCGCCATCACGCCGGCCTCGGGCCCGGCCGCCGGCGGCACGCCGGTCTCGATCTCCGGCACGAACTTCGATCCGGCCGTCTCCGTCGCGATCGCCGGAGTTGCGCCCTCCAACGTCGTCCGCGTGAGCGGCACGAAGATCACGGCCGACGCCCCGGCTCTGCCGCCGGGCTCGCTCAACGACGTCGTCGTCACCAACCCGGACACGACGGCGGGCACGCTCCTGAAGGGCTGGGTGGCGGACTTCCTGGACGTCCCGGCGGCGCACCAGTTCCACGACTTCGTCACGCGGCTCGTCTCCAACGGCGTGACGGTCGGCTGCGGCGGCGGCTTCTACTGCGTCGACAACCCGACGACCCGCGGCCAGATGGCCGTATTTCTCATCAAGGCCCGCCTCGGGTTCTGCTTCACCCCGCCGCCGGCGACCGGCACCGTCTTTCCCGACGTGCCGGCCTCGAACATCTACGCCCCGTGGATCGAGGAGCTCCAGCGGCAGGGCCTGACCGCCGGGTGCGGCAGCGGGAATTACTGCCCGGCCGCTTCCGTCACGCGCGCCCAGATGGCCGTCTTCCTCCTCAACACGGCCTACGGGCCCGGCTACGTTCCTCCGCCCGCCACCGGAACGGTCTTCGACGACGTGCCCCAGGGCGCCTTCGCCGACGACTGGATCGAGGACCTCGTCGCCCGCGGCATCACCGCCGGCTGCAGCGTCTCTCCGCCTCTCTACTGCCCCGGCAACCCGATCACGCGCGGACAGATGGCGACGTTCATCGTCAAGACCTTCGGACTTCTGCCATGACCCGGCACCCGCGGACAGATGGCCGTGTTGATCGTCAAGACCTTCACCCTTCAGTAGGACGCCGCATGACCAGAAGACGTTCGTCTCTCCCGATCCGATTTCTGGCGATCGCTCTCGCCTCGACGGGCCCGCTCGCCCTCCCCGCCCAGACGTACGACGTCATCAACGACCTCGGGCCCGCGCCGGCCGATCCGAGGGTACCGTACGGGCGGCTCGTCCTGGGGCCGGACGGAAACTTTTACGGCGTCACCGTGCTCGGCGGCAGCGCGAACTGCACCGGCGGCTGCGGCACGGTCTTTCGGATGGACGGGTTCGGAACCGTCACGATGGTCCACGAGTTCGCCGGAGGAGACGACGGCCAGAACCCCGCGGGAGACCTGCTGCTGGCGAGCGACGGAAACTTCTACGGAATCACACCCGGCGACGGCAGCTCGACGACGCTTTGCGTCTCCCTTTGCGGAACGGTTTACCGGATCGACACGGATGGAAACTTCGCGATCGTCCACCGTTTCCAGACCGCGGATGGATTCGGCCTGACCGCGGGGCTGATCGAGCCCCAGCCGGGAGACCTCTGGGGGACGACGATCGTCGGAGGCGATCCCGCCTGCACCGAGGACGATTCCTGCGGGACCGTCTTTCGCCTCCGCTTCGACGGCGGCTTCTCGACGATGCACGCGTTCGCGCTCGACGAGGGCAATCAGCCGAAAGGCTCACTCGCCCTCGCCGACAACGGGAACATCTACGGCATCACCTCGCGCGGCGGCCAGAACGGCGTCGGCACGGTCTTCCAGATCACACAGAACGGGAACCTCACGACGATCTACGATTTCGACCCGGCTTCCTGTTACGACGCGATCGACGGCCTCATTCCGGTCGACGGCGATCTGGTGGGGGCGTGCAGCGGGCCCGGCAGCGGCGCCGTCTTTCGACTGACCACCGGTGGCAGCTTCCAGCCGATCCATTCCCTCGACGTCTCCGGCGATGACGGCGTCGGCCCCGGCCAGCCGATGCAGGGGAGCGACGGGCTGCTGTACGGGGTGAACGTGCTCGGCGGCGACCACGGCGGCGGGACCAGCTACCAGCTGAGTCTCAACGGGGTCTACACGAAACTGCATGATTTCGACGAGCCCACCGGAAGCTTCCCCTCTTCCGGGCTGACTGAGAGCCCGGATGGTCGGTTCTACGGCGTCACCGCCTCGGGCGGCGCCAACGGCGACGGCACCATCTACCGTCTGACGCTGCCGGGGCTGGCGCGCCTCTACTGTCCCCAGAATCTGGTACGGCGCGACCAGATGGCCGTCTTCCTGCTGAAGATCGCTCACGGCGCGGCGTTCGTTCCGCCGGCCTGCGCGGGCCAGTTCTCGGACGTCGCCTGCCCCGGCCTGTTCGCCGACTGGATCGAACAGCTCGCGGCCGAGGGCGTCACGGCCGGTTGCGGCGGCGGCAACTACTGCCCGCTCTCCGCGATCTCGCGCGCGCAGATGGCGGTCTTCCTCCTCAAGACCGAGCACGGCGCCGCGTTCACGCCCCCCTTCTGCACCGGGACCTTTCCCGACGTGCCGTGTCCGTCGCTCTTCGCCGACTGGATCGAGCAGCTCGCGGCCGAGGGGATCACCGGAGGCTGTGGGGGGGGCCTCTTCTGCCCCGGCGCGCCCGTCACGCGCGCCCAGATGGCCGTCTTCCTGCTGAAGACCGAGCACGGCGGAAGCTACGTTCCGCCGACCTGCCAGCCCCAGTTCGCCGACGTGACCTGCCCTTCCCTTTTCGCCGCCTGGATCGAGCAGCTCTACGCGGAGCACATCACGGCCGGCTGCGCCGGACCGCCATGACGGCTTGTCGTAGGAGACAAACATGAAGCGCTTCACAACCATCCTTCTCTGCGGTCTCGCCCGGCCTCTCCTCGCCGCGACCTTCACGGTGACGAACACGAACGATGCCGGCGCGGGATCGCTGCGCCAGGCGATCCTCGACGCCGAGGCCAGCCCCGGACCCGACACCATCGCCTTCAACATCCCGGGCGCGGGGGTCCACACCATCACGCCCCTCTCGCTGTTGCCGATCATCTCGAACCCGGTGACGATCGACGGCTACACCCAGCCCGGCAGCGCCCCGAACACCAACGCGACCGGGGCGCTCAACACGGTGCTGCAGATCGAGATCGACGGCACCTCGGCGCCGAACCGATGCCTCACGATCGGCGCCAGCGACGCGACGGTGCGGGGTCTCGTCGTCAACCGGTGCAGCGATGCCATCCAGCTCTTCAACCCCATCTCGGCGAGCCCCACGGGCATCGTCGTCGCCGGCAACTTCATCGGCACGGACCCGACCGGACTCTCCGCGTCGCCCAATGCGATCGGAGTCGACATCGCGTTCCCCCAGGGCGGAACCGTCGGCGCCACGATCGGAGGAACGAACGCGGCGGATCGCAACCTGATCTCCGGCAACTCCAACGTCGGGATCAGCGTGACGAGCAACTTCAACGGAGGCTCGACCTCCGTCATCCAGGGGAACATCATAGGTCTCGACAAGAACGCCGCCGGAGCGATCCCGAACGTGCAGTTCGGCATTTCGTTCTCGGGGCTCGGGCCGACGACGTCGACGATCGGCGGCCTCACGCCCGAAGAAGGCAACATCATCTCGGGCAATTCCAGCATCGGCATCGGCGCGAGCGGCGACTCGCAGACGCTCACGATCCGCGGAAACTCCATCTTCGACAACGGCGCGTTGGGCATCCGCCTGAGCGGTCAGTCCGACCTGAGCCTGCCGATGCCGAACGACGCGGGCGACGGCGACGGCGGAGCGAACGGGCAGCAGAACTTCCCCATCGTCTCCTCGGTGACCTCCCAGCTCGTCGCGGGCGCCTCCACGCGAATCCAAGGAGTGCTCCACTCCCAGCCCTCCACGACCTTCGACCTCGACTTCTACGAGAACCTCGCCTGCACCTCGTTCCCTCGCGAGTTCCTCGAAGGCCAGAGCTACATCGGCTCGGGTCAGGTCACGACGGATGGCTCGGGCACGGGGGTCTTCGACGTCACCCTGCCGGTATCCGTAGCCGCCGGTGCCCGGATCACATCCACGGCAACCGGCCCGACGGGGGCGACATCCGAGTTCTCGCAGCGAATGCCGTTCCGGACGAGCGTTTCCTCGGGACCACCCGCCGGCGGCACCCTTCTCTCACTCACGGGCACCGACTTCCTCGACGGCGCCACGGTCACCGTGGGCGGCGTTCCCGCGACCGGCATCGACGTCACGTCCTTCACGCAGCTTTCGGTAACCGCGCCGCCCCTGGCCGCCGGAACCGTCAACGACATCGCCGTGACCAACCTCGACGGCAGTGCCTCGACGCTAGCGAAGGGATTCGTCTCTGACTTCCTGGACGTCCCGGGCGTTCATCCTTTCTACTCCTTCATCACGACCCTCGTCTCCAACGCCATCACGGTGGGCGTGGGCGGCGGCAACTTCGGCGTCGACCAGGGCACCAAGCGGCAGCAGATGGCGGTCTTCCTGCTGAAGGCCGAGCACGGCCTCTGCTACGTCCCGCCCCCTTGCGCGAGCGCCTTCCCCGACGTCCCCTGCCCCTCCACGTTCGCCGACTGGATCGAGGCGCTCGCCGCCCAGGGCATCACTACCGGTTGCGGCGGAGGCAACTTCTGCCCGAACAACCTCGTCACCCGGCGGCAGATGGCCGTTTTCCTTCTGAAGACCAAGCACGGATCGAGCTACGTGCCCCCGGCCTGCACGGGCGTCTTCGACGACGTCGCCTGTCCGGGCGCGCCGGCCGTCGATTTCATCGAGCAGCTCGCCGCCGAGCAGATCACCGGCGGATGCAACGTCGCGCCTCCCCTCTACTGCCCGGACAATTCCTCGACCCGCGGACAGATGGCCGTGTTCATCATCAAAACCTTCGGCCTTCAATAGAGGACACCATGAAGCGAGTCGCCTCGATCCTCCTCTGCGTCAGCTCGCTGCCCCTCTCCGCAGCCACGTTCACCGTGACGAACACGGACGACTCCGGGCCAGGCTCTCTCCGGCAGGCCCTGACCGACGCGCAGGGCTGCGTCCCGCCCGTTCGCCAGAGCCTCTCTGCGGACTCCCCGAACGGAGGAGGGCACCTGATCGCCTTCGACGTTCCGGGCGGGCTGCTGACGAACGGCGTCGCCGTCATCACGCCGCTGACCCCGCTCCCGGTGATCACGTGTCCGGGAACCACGATCGACGGGGCCACGCAGACGGCCAACGGCGGCAACACCAACGACGTGACGCTCGGAACCGGCGGCACCGTCGGCACCGGGCCGGACGGCCGGACCGGAACCGGGGACGAGCCCGCCCTGCCGCAGTTGAACGGGCCGGAGGTCGAGATCGACGGCCGCAATCTCTCCGGCGCCATCCTCACCGTCCAGGCCGATGCCGTGACCATCCGCGGCCTTTCGCTCCACGGAGGCGGCGACTTCTCCGGAGTCGGTACCGGGAGCGGAAACATCGACATCCAGAGCGGGAGCGGAGTCGTCGTCGAGGGCAACGTGATCGGAGCCGGTGCGACGAGCTACACCAACCCGGGAGCGCCAACCCAGACCCAGAACAACCTGATCCGGATCACGGGAGGCGGCAACCACACGATCCAGAAGAACCTGCTCGGCTTCACGCGCTGGCGCAGCATCGTCATTCTCAATCCCGCCGTGGACACGGTCACGATCGAGCAGAACGAGTTCAACGGCTCGTTCGACGGCATCGATTTCAGCAGCCCGGGCGTCGGCCCGATCGGCACGATCACGGTGTCCCGAAACCTCTTCCACGACTCCGCCGCAAACGGCTCCGCCTCGACGCAGTTCGCCATCTACGTGACCCAGACCGGGGGTTCCTCGGTCATTACGGATAACTCCATCTACCGATTCGACGTCGGCATTCCACTCGACGTCAACCGCCCGGCGCTCGTCGAGCGCAATGTGATCTCGGGGAACCGGCTCTACGGTGTGGCCGGCTACGTGGGGACAGGCGGCTTGATGCCGGCCACCATTCGCCGAAACTCGATCTTCGACAACGGCACTCTGGGAATCGACCTCACACCGAACGGGGGCGTCACGCCGAACGACGTCGGCGACGGGGACAGCGGGCCCAACGGGCTGCAGAACTTCCCGTTGATCCAGTCCGTCGAACACCTCGGCCCTCAGGGGGCGGGCAGCACCCGGATCCTGGGAGACTTTCACGGCGTCGCCTCGACGACCTTCGACCTCGAGTTTTTCGCCAACCCCGCCTGCGCCGCCTTCCCCCGCGAGTTCCTGGAGGGCCAGACCTATCTGGGCTCGACCCAGGTGACGACCGACGGCTCGGGCGACGCTGCGATCGACGTGACGCTGCCGATCGCGACCGAGGCCGGCGTCCGCATCTCGGCCACGGCGACCGACCCCGCCGGCAACACGTCCGAGTTCTCGCAGCGGATCATCTTCTCGATCAGCCCGGCCTCCGGCCCGGCCACCGGCGGCACGCCCCTCACCGCCTCCGGGACCGACTTCGTCGACCCGACGACGATGACGATCGGCGGCCAGTCCGTCCCGGTCACCTTCGTCGACTCGCAGTCGCTCAACACCACCTCGCCCGCGCTCCCGCCGGGGACCTTCAACGACGTCGTCGTCAACACGCCCGCCAACATCGGCGTCCTCTCGAACGGCTGGGTCGCCGACTTCCTCGACGCGCCCGACGCCCATCCCTTCCACGGCTTCGTCACGACCCTCGTCTCCAACACGATCACCGTCGGCGTGGGAGGCGGCAACTACGGCGTCGATCAGCCGACGCTCCGCCGCCAGATGGCCGTCTTCCTGCTCAAGGCCCGGCACGGCCTCTGCTACGTTCCCCCGCCCTGCTCCGGAGTCTTCGGCGACGTGCCCTGCCCCTCGACGTTCGCCGACTGGGTCGAGGCCCTGGCGGCCGAGGGGATCACCGGGGGTTGCGGCGGAGGCAACTTCTGCCCGGCCAACCCCGTCCGGCGCGACCAGATGGCCCCGTTCCTGCTCAAGGCCGAGCACGGCTCGAGCTACGTCCCGCCGGCCTGCGCGGGCATCTTCTCGGACGTGCCCTGCCCGTCCCTCTTCGCCGACTGGATCGAACAGCTCAACGCGGAAAGCATCACCGGCGGCTGTGGCGCAGGCACCTACTGCCCGCTCACCAACGCCACCCGCGGACAAATGGCGGTGTTCGTCGTCAAGACCTTCCATCTTCAGTGACCTGCCGACCGAGGAACCGGCGTTCCCGTCGAGGGACATCGGCAAGCGCCCGCTGGCGCCGGGCGCTTCCTGCCCTCGTTCTCCTTCTTCTCGTCTCCCTCGCTCTGCTTCCCGTCGAGCGCGGAGCAACGGCCGACCCGCTCCCCGACGACGACGCCGACCGTCTCGAGTCGGGCGCCGCATCCGCTTTCCACGGGCCGGCCCATGCGACCCTCCGGATCGGCCAGGGACCGACGACGCCCCCGCCGCAAGACGCCGGCGGCGTTCATCCCGACGGCGACGACGCGCTCCTCGACCCGGCTTTCTCCGAATCGCGCTCCTCGCGCGCACCTCCTCCGCGCTAGCCACCCGTTCGCCGTCCCAAACGTGGCGTCCCCCTCCGGGGAGACAAAGGAGTTCGCCTTGAAGATTCGCACCTCGTCGGTCGTCGGTCTCGGCCTCGCGCTCGCCTGGCTCTTTTCGCCGGCGGATCGGCTCGACGCCGCGACGTTTACCGTGACCAACACGAACGACTCGGGCGCTGGCTCGTTGCGCCAGGCCATCCTCGACGCCAACGCGGCTGCGGGCGCCGACACGATCGCTTTCGATATCCCGGGCACGGGCGTCCACACGATTACTCCGGCGACGGCACTGCCGTTCCTGACCGGCCCCGTCCTGATCGACGGATACACGCAGCCCGGATCGAGCGTCAACACCGACCCGGTCGGGACGAACGCCGTCCTTCGAATCGAGCTCGACGGCAGCCTCGTGGCCAACGGACTCGGGCTGAACATCACCGGGGGCAACAGCACGGTCCAGGGCCTGGTCGTCAATCGCTGGCTCCAGGGCTTGCAGACGTTCAACCCCGGCGCCGGCGGCGGCAACGTCATCCGCGGATGCTTCTTCGGAACGGATCCCACCGGCATGGCCGCCAGCCCCAACAACGAGGCGATCCAGATCAACGCCCCCGGCGACCTCGTCGGTGGAACGACGCCCGCCGACCGGAATCTCGTTTCCGGAAACACCGCCGCCATCTTTGCGGGAGCCATCCAGCTCGTCGGGGGCGCGGCGGGATCGCGCGTCGAGGGGAATCTCATCGGCACGGATGCCACCGGCATGCACGCCCTCCCCAATGCCGACGGCCTCTACTCCAATGCCCCGGCGACCGTCGGCGGAACCGCACCCGGCGCCGGCAACGTGATCTCGGGCAACAGTCTCTACGCCGTCTTCCTACAGGCCGCCGTCGTGTTCCAGGGCAACCAGATCGGCACGACGGCCGATGGCACGGCACCGCTCGGCAACGCGCTCGGCGGGATCAACATCCACGAGTCCAACGACGCCACGATCGGTGGGCTCGCCCCCGGCGCGGCCAACACGATCGCCTACAACGGCGGCGCCGGAATCCTTATCTCGAACTCGGGTCAACGCAACGTCATCCGGGGCAACACGATCCATGACAACGCCGGCCTCGGCATCGACCTCAACGGCGACGGACAGCCGAACTTCAACGATCCCGCCGACGCCGACAATGGCGCGAACGGTCTCCAGAACTTTCCGATCCTCCAGACGGTCGCGACGGGGGCCACGACGCACATCGTCGGCAAGCTCGACAGCACGGCCTCGACGACCTTCGACCTCGACTTCTACGCCAACGCCGCCTGCTCCAACTTCCCGAGAGAGTTCCTCGAAGGCCCGAGCTATCTCGGATCCTCGCAGGTCACGACCGACGGCACCGGCCATGCGTCCATCGACGTCATTCTGCCCGCAGCGACCGAACAGGGCGCCCGCGTCTCCGTCACCGCGACCGACCCGAACGGCAACACGTCCGAGTTCTCGCAGCGGATCATCTTCCGTATGTTCCAGGCTTCCGGGCCGGCCGCCGGCGGAATGGCTCTCAACGTCGCGGGCACGGACTTCGCCAACCCGACGACGATGACGATCGGCGGCCTGACAGCGGGCCCCGGATTCGTCGACGATCACACCCTCACGGCGACGAGCCCCGCGCTCTCTCCCGGCACGGTCAACGACATCGTCGTTGCGACGCCGGACGGTACGACGGGAACTCTCATCAAGGGCTGGGTGGCGGACTTCCTGGACGTCCCGGCCAACCAGCAGTTCTACTCGTTCGTCACGACCCTCGTCTCCAACGGCATCACCGCGGGGGTCGGTGGCGGTAACTACGGCGTCGACCAGCCGACGCTGCGTCAACAGATGGCGGTCTTCCTGTTGAAGGCCCGCCACGGCCTCTGCTACGTTCCGCCGCCCTGCACCGGGACGTTCGCCGACGTGCCCTGCCCCTCCACCTTCGCCGACTGGATTGAGGCCCTCGCGGCCGAGGGCATCACCGGGGGCTGCGGCAATGGAAACTTCTGCCCCGCCAATCCCGTCCGCCGCGACCAGATGGCTCCCTTCCTCCTGAAAGCCGAGCACGGCTCGAGCTACGTCCCTCCCGCCTGCGCGGGGACATTTGCCGACGTTGCCTGCCCCTCGCTCTTTGCCGACTGGATCGAGCAGCTCAATGCGGAAAGCATCACCGGCGGTTGCGGCGGAGGCAATTACTGCCCGCTCAACCTCGCCACGCGCGGCCAGATGGCCGCGTTTGTGGTCAAGACCTTCAATCTCCAGTGACCGCAATCCAACCTCCGGACCCGTTCCGGTGACGATCCATAAGGAGTCCTTCATGCGAAACGGAATCGCATCGAGCCTTCGTCGCATCGTCCCCGCCGTCGCCCTCGCATTCGCGGCGGCCGGGACGGCTTCGGCCTCGACGTTCACCGTCACGAACACCAACGACAGCGGCGCCGGGTCGCTGCGCCAGGCGATCCTCGACGCCAACGCCAACGCCGGCACCGACACGATTGCCTTCAACATCCCGGGCTCCGGCGTGCACACGATCACGCCGGCGACGACCCTCGATCACCTGACCGGCCCGGTCCTGATCGACGGCTACACGCAGCCCGGCTCGAGCGTCAACACGCTCGCCGTGGGCGACGACGCGGTGCTCCGGATCGAGCTCGACGGGACGAACGTGGGCTCCGGCATCGGGCTCTTTCTCGGGGGCGGCGGTTCCACGGTCCGCGGGCTGGTGCTCAACCGCTGGACCGTCTCGGCCATCCGGGTCGACCAGAACAGCGGAAGCACCATCGAGGGCAACTTCATCGGTACCGATTCGACCGGCACGACGATCCCGGCCGTTTCGACGTGGCTCACCTACCTGAGCAGTACCTCGGGCAACCTCGTCGGCGGTACGACGCCCGCGGGGCGCAACGTCATGGCGGGCGGTGGTGCCTCCGGCGGCGCCAATCTCCTCATCGAGTTGGCCAGCAGCAACACCGTCCAGGGCAACTACATCGGCCTCAATGCTGCGGGCACTGCCGCCCTGACCCTCCTTCCGGCCACGACCTCGGGCATCACCATGTCCGCGAACGCACACGACAACCTCATCGGCGGGACCGCGCCGGGCGCCGGCAACGTCGTCTACGGCAACGCGGCGCTGCTGCTCGCCACGGGATCGCACCACAACACGATCCAGGGCAACTTCATCGGGACAAACGCCACCGGGACGGCCGGCGTCGGGGCCGTGGTCGGGATCCACACGAACAACGCGCCGCACGACAACTTGATCGGCGGATCGGCCGCGGGGGCTGGCAACGTCATTTCCGGAAACGCCAACGGAATCCAGTTCGTTGACGGCGCAGCGGCGAACACCGTCCAGGGCAACTTCATCGGCACGGACCCCACCGGCCTGCTGCCGGTCCCCAACGGGGGCATCGGAATCTATCTCGCGACGCCCGCCGCGGGAAGCGTCATCGGCGGCGTGAACCCGGGCGAAGGGAACACGATCGCGTTCAACGACACCGGCGTGTTCGGCGCGTCCGGCTCGGGCTGGACCATCCGCGGCAACTCGATCCATTCCAACGGCAATCTCGGTATCGATCTCGCGAACGACGGCGTCAATCCGAACGACATTGGGGACGCGGACACCGGCTCCAACGGACGGCAGAACTTCCCGATCGTCTCGTCCGTCACCGCTCTGGTCCCCGGCGGAGCGAGCACCCGGATCCAGGGCCACCTTCACTCCGCCGCCTCGACGACGTTCGACCTGGACTTCTACGCCAACCCGGCGTGCTCCAATTTCCCGCGCGAATTCCTGGAGGGCGAGACCTACCTCGGCTCTTCCCAGGTCACGACGGACGGGGCCGGCACGTTTCTATTCGACGTGACGCTTCCCGTGGTCGTCGAGGCCGGGGCGCGCATCACGGCGACGGCGACGGACCCGGGGGGCAACACCTCCGAGTTTTCGCAGCGGATCATCTTCTCGATCAGTCCGACTTCGGGTCCCGGTGCGGGCGGAACGGCGATCGCCGTTTCCGGAACGGACTTCGAGGACCCGTCCACGCTGACGTTCGGCGGCGCCGCCGCCGGGGTAACCTTCGTCAACGACCGGTCCCTGACGACGACGTCTCCCGCGTTGGCTCCGGGAACGGTCAACGACGTGGTCGCGACGACTCCCGACGGCACCATCGGGACCCTCGTCAAAGGCTGGGTCTCGGACTTCCTCGACGTCGACGGCGGCCACCAGTTCTACTCCTTCGTCACGACCCTCGTCTCCAACGCCATCACCGTCGGTGTGGGCGGCGGCCTCTACGGCGTCGACCAGCCGACGCTGCGCCAGCAGATGGCCGTCTTCCTGCTCAAGGCCCGCCACGGCCTCTGCTACGTTCCGCCGCCCTGCTCGGGAGTCTTCGGCGACGTGCCCTGCCCCTCGACCTTCGCCGACTGGATCGAAGCCCTCGCGGCCGAGGACATCACCGGAGGCTGCGGCAACGGCAACTTCTGTCCGGCCAACCCCGTCCGGCGCGACCAGATGGCCCCCTTCCTGCTGAAGGCCGAGCACGGCCCGAGCTACGTCCCGCCGGCCTGCGCGGGCGCCTTCACCGACGTCGCCTGCCCGTCGCTGTTTGCCGACTGGATCGAGCAGCTCAACGCGGAACAGATCACCGGCGGCTGCGGCGGAGGCAACTACTGCCCGCTCAACAATGCCACCCGGGGCCAGATGGCCGTCTTCGTGGTCAAGACATTCAACCTGCAATGAGCAGAATCGCGGTCAAGTCAGATTCGAGTTACCGCCGTGCTTCGCACGGCGTTCCCTACTGCCGGGGGTCTGCCTTCGGTGGTCGGGTCAACCTGCAATAGGAGGACTCGTGAGAAAGCTCGCCGTTCTCTTGTACCTGGTGTCCGCGCCTTTGGCTGCCGCTACCTTCACTGTCGCCAACACGAATGACTCCGGGGCCGGCTCCCTGCGACAGGCCATTCTCGACGCCAACGCCAACCCGGGCCCCGACACGATCGAGTTCAACATCCCGGGTGCCGGCGTCCATGTCATCGCCCCCGCTTCGGTCCTGCCGGCACTGACAGAGACGGTGACCATCGACGGCTACACGCAGCCGGGCGCGAGCTCCAACACCGACCCGGTCGCCACGAACGCCGTCATCCTGATCGAGCTCGATGGCAGCGCCGTGCCGCCGGGAACGGGCATTCAGTTCGTATCCCACGACGGCAGCCTTCTCCGGGGCCTTGCAATCCACGGCTTCGGCGCCGGCGTGCAGATCAACGGAGGAGTCAGCGGGTGCACCGTCAAGGGCACGTTCCTCGGAACCGACGCCTCGGGAGCGGTCGCCCTCGGCAACAGCGAGGGCATCAATGCGTCCACCCCGGGCAGCGTGATCGGCGGCCCCTCGCCCGCGGATAGAAACCTGATCTCCGGAAACACAGTTGGAATCACCGCGGGGATCAACGGCGGCGTGATCCAGGGCAATCTCATCGGCACCGACAAGACCGGCTCCGTGGCACTCGGCAACACAAGCACCGGCATCACGTGCGTGAACGGCTTCGGCGCCGGCATGCTGATCGGAGGAGCCGGGGCGGGCGAAGGCAACGTGATCTCGGGCAACGCCCTGGGGATCTTCATGGAGCAGGTCCAGACCGTCGACGTGGTCTACGGGAACCTCATCGGCGTCAACGCGGCCGGAACGGGGCCGCTCGGAAACGGCATCGGCGTACTGACCAACTTCGGGGGTCACGACGCCCTCATCGGGGGCGTCGGTCCCGGGCAGGCGAACGTGATCGCGTACAACGCGGCGCAAGGAGTCCTGCTGAGTAGCAACGGCGGATGGAACAACTCCGTTCGCGGCAACTCCATTCACGACAACGGCGCGCTCGGCATCGACATCGGAACGGAGGGCCCGAACTTCAACGACCCGATGGATGCCGACGGCGGCGCCAACCTGCAGCAGAACTTTCCCGTCCTCACCTCCATCGGGCACCTGGGTCCGCAGGGCTCGGGGAGCACTCGAATCATCGGCAAGCTCCACAGCGCTCCGTCGACCCTCTTCGAGATCGATTTCTATGAGAACCGGTCCTGTTCCAACTTCCCGCGCGAGTTCCTGGAGGGCGAGACCTATCTCGGCTCCTCGCAGGTCACGACGGACGGGAGCGGCAACGCGACCTTCGACGTCATCCTGCCGGTCGTGACCGATCCGGGCGCCCGGATCTCGGCCACGGCGACGGATCCCGCGGGGAACACCTCGGAGTTTTCGCAGCGCATCATCTTCTCGATCAGTCCGACATCGGGCCCCGGCGCGGGCGGCACGGCCATCGCCGTTTCCGGCACGGACTTCGCGGACCCGACCACGCTGACGTTCGGCGGCGCCGCCGCCGGGGTAACCTTCGTCAACGACCAGTCCCTGACGACGACGTCTCCCGCGCTGCCGCCGGGAACGGTCAACGACGTGGTCGCGACGACTCCCGACGGCACCACCGGGACCCTCGTGAAGGGTTGGGTCTCGGACTTCCTCGACGTGGACGGTGGTCACCAGTTTTACGGTTTCGTCACGACGCTCGTCTCCAACGCCATCACCGTCGGCGTCGGCGGCGGTCTCTACGGCGTCGACCAACCGACCCTGCGCCAGCAGATGGCGGTCTTTCTGCTCAAGGCCCGCCACGGCCTCTGCTACGTCCCGCCGCCCTGCTCGGGAACCTTCGGCGACGTGGCCTGCCCCTCGACCTTCGCCGACTGGATCGAGGCGCTCGCCGCCGAGGGGATCACCGGGGGATGCGGCAACGGCAACTTCTGCCCCACCAATCCCGTCCGGCGCGACCAGATGGCCCCGTTCCTGCTGAAGGCCGAGCACGGCCCGGCCTACGTCCCGCCGGCCTGCGCGGGCGCCTTCACCGACGTCGCCTGCCCGTCGCTGTTTGCCGACTGGATCGAGCAGCTCAATGCGGAACAGATCACCGGCGGCTGCGGCGGAGGCAACTACTGCCCGCTCAACAACGCCACCCGGGGCCAGATGGCCGTCTTCGTGGTCAAGACCTTCTCACTCCAGTGATTTCACAGATGTCACACCCCGGCGCCGTGCGTCGGCATGTTCGCCGACGTCCCATGTCCCTCGACCTTCGCCAACTGGATCGAGGCGGCGGCCGGCGAGAACATCACGGGCGGCTGCGGCGGCGGCAACGACTGTCCCCTCAACCCGAACACACGCGGGCAGATGGCGGTCTTCATCACGAAGACCTCCGGCCTGCAATGACTTCAAGGAGCTGCTGATGGGCACCCCGATTCCCGGCGGCCTGCGTCGCCTCGCCATGGC
This sequence comes from uncultured Acidobacteriota bacterium, assembly GCA_963764715.1. GTDB lineage: Bacteria > Acidobacteriota > Thermoanaerobaculia > UBA5066 > Gp7-AA6 > DAHUXD01. The sequence continues at coordinate 328,015 of CAVXTP010000021.1, read as the reverse complement.
GGCCGCGTTCACCCTGGCCTCGCCTCTTTCCGCCGCGACGCTCACCGTGACCAACTCCAACGACTCCGGCGCGGGGTCGCTGCGCCAGGCGATCCTCGACGCCAACGCGACGGCCGGCTTCGACACGATCGCCTTCAACATTCCCGGCGGCGGCGTCCACACGATCACGCCGGCCACGACCCTGCCCCAGTTCTCCGACGCGGTGATGGTCGACGGCTACTCGCAGCCGGGCACGAGCGTCAACACGCTGCCCTTCGGAACGAACGCGGTCCTTCTCATCGAGCTCGACGGCAGCACCGCGGGCGCCACCGGGCTCAACTTCACGGGGTCCCAGACCAACGGGAGCACGGTGCAGGGGCTCGTCGTCAACCGCTTCTCGACCGGAATCGTGGTTCGGGGCGGCGCGAGCAACTGCGTCCTTCGCGGCAACTTCGCCGGAACCGACCCGACCGGCACACTGGCGCGGCCGAACAGCGCCGGCCTTCAGATCGAGGATCCGGGCAACACCGTCGGCGGGACGGCCCCGGCCGACCGCAATCTCATCTCGGGCAACTCCTCCGGCATCTTCGGCGGCGCCCTCACCGTCCTCGCCGGCGTCACCGTGCAGGGCAACCTCGTCGGGACCGACGCGACCGGAACGAAAGCGGTCCCGAACGGCGTCGGGATCGGCGTCTTCGCCAACGGCAGCACCATCGGCGGGACCGATCCGGGCGCCGGCAACGTCATCTCCGGCAACAGCCTCCACGGCCTCTGGATCCAGGGCGCGACCCTGGTCTACGGAAACCGGATCGGAACGACCGCGGACGGCACGGGCCCGCTCGCCAATGCCATCGACGGGATCAACATCCACGAAAGCAACAATTCCTCGATCGGCGGCCTCCTGCCCGGCCAGCCGAACGAGATCGCCTACAACGGCAACTTCGGCGTCAACGTCGGGGGCATCAACAACAGGGTCCGGGGCAACTCGATCCACGACAACGGGCCTCTCGGGATCAAGCTGTACACGGGCGGCTCGGCGCCGAACCCCAACGATCCCGGCGACGTCGACGAGGGCAGCAACCATCTCCAGAACTTTCCGATCCTCCAGTCGATCACGACGGGAGCGACGACCCACATCGTCGGCAAGTTCAACGGCGCCGCGAGCACGACGTTCGATCTCGACTTCTACGCCAATCCCGCCTGCTCCAACTTCCCGCGGGAGTTCCTCGAGGGCGAGACTTACCTCGCGTCCTCGCAGGTCACGACGGACGGCTCCGGCAGCGCCGCGATCGACGTGACCCTCCCCGTGGCCACCGTCGCGGGCGCCCGCATATCCGCCACGGCGACGGATCCCAACGGCAATACCTCCGAATTCTCCCAACGCATCGCCTTCTCCATGTCGAGCTCCGTCTCCGGCCCGGCGTCGGGCGGAACGGGGATCGTGGTTTCCGGAACCGACTTCGCCGACCCGACGACGATGACGATCGGCGGCATTTCGACTCCCGTCGCCTTCGACAGCGACCATCTCCTCCAGTCCACCTCGCCTGCTCTCGGGCCCGGCACGGTCAACGACCTGGTCGTCACCACCCCCGACGGCACGACGGGGGCGCTCCCGAAGGCCTGGGTCGCGGATTTCCTCGACGTGGACGGCGGTCACCCGTTCTATGCGTTCGTCACCACCCTCGTCTCGAACGCGATCACCGTCGGCGTGGGCGGCGGCAACTACGGCGTCGATCTGTCAACGTTGCGTCAACAGATGGCGGTGTTTCTTCTGAAAGGACGCCACGGACTGTGCTACGTGCCGCCGTCGTGCACCGGCATTTTCGGCGACGTTCCGTGCCCCTCGACCTTCGCGGACTGGATCGAGGCCCTCGCGGCCGAGGGCATCACCGGGGGATGCGGGAATGGCAACTTCTGCCCGGCCAACCCCGTCCGCCGCGACCAGATGGCCCCGTTCCTGCTCAAGGCCGAGCACGGCTCGAGCTACGTCCCCCCCGCCTGCGCCGGCACCTTCGCCGACGTCGCGTGCCCATCGCTTTTCGCGGACTGGATCGAGCAGCTCAACGCGGAGACCATCACCGGAGGCTGCGGCGGTGGCAACTACTGCCCGCTGAACCTCGCCACCCGGGGCCAGATGGCCGTATTCGTCGTCAAGACCTTCAATCTTCAGTGACCGTGCGGAGTGTCGGGGCGGCCTCGTCGGCCGCTCCGACGCTCGTTCGTTCCGCACTCGACGGGTCCCCCCGCTCGGCCGGACCGGGATAGACTCCCCGGGCTCCCCTTCGGTCCCCCAAGAAAGGTCGGCACAAAATGCGCTCGTCGCTCCGGGGTCTTCCCCTCCTCGCGGCCATCGGCCTGTTCGGGGCCTCGTCGACGTTCGCCAACACCTTCACGGTCACGAGCACCGCCGACAGCGGCGCCGGGTCGCTGCGCCAGGCGATCCTCGACGCCAACGCCTCCGTCGGCGCCGACACGATCGGGTTCGCCATCGTCGGATCGGGTCTGCACACCATCGCGCCGGCGAGCGCGCTTCCATTGATCACGGGGCCCGTCACGATCGACGGCTACACGCAGTCGGGAGCGAGCGCCAACACGAACGCCCCGGACCAGGCGACCAATGCCGTCCTCCAGATCGAGATCGACGGGACGAACACCGGGCTCGGAAGCGACGCCGCCGTCCTCTACTTCGCGCCTGGCAGCGGCGGGAGCGCCGTCCAGGGCCTCGTCATCAATCGCGGCCATTACGCGGGGATCCGTCTCTCCGGGGTCGCCGGAATGGTCATCGCCGGCAACTTCATCGGCACCGATCCGACCGGAACGGTCGCCCACGGGAACACCAATTTCGGGATCCTCGGCAACAACGGGCCCTCCAACGTCACCGTGGGCGGCACGACTCCCGCCGCCCGCAACCTGATCTCAGCCAACGGAACGGCCGGGATCGACTTCGGCTCGGCCGGCCTCGGCGGCAGCGGGCACCTGATCCAGGGCAACCTGATCGGCACGGACGCATCGGGCGGCAACGCTCTCGGGGGTGAGCAGGTCGGCGTCGAGATCGACAATGCCTCGAGCTCCAACATCACGATCGGGGGCACGACCGCGGCCAGCCGCAACGTCATCTCGGGCAACCTTCTCTACGGCATCCGGCTCAACAACGGCTCGGGCCTCGTCGTCCGGGGGAACTTCATCGGCACCGACGTCACCGGGACGGGGCCGCTTCCCAACCTCAACTATGGAATCCTGGTCGAGGCCAACGGCAGCACGATCGGGGGCCCGGCTCCCGGCGCGGGCAACGTCATCTCGTCGAACGCCCTCGACGGCCTGTCGATCGCGGGGGGCGTGACGGGGGTCGTCGTCCAGGGCAACCTCATCGGGACCGACCCGACCGGCAGCTTCGCGCTGGGCAATCACAATCGCGGGATCGCGATCTTCGGCAGCAACGCGACCATCGGCGGCACGGCGCCCGGCGAAGCCAACATCGTCGCGCACAGCACCGTCGGCGGCATCGTCCTGCTCGGCAACATCGCCAACGATGCCATCCGGGGCAACTCGATCTACGCCAACGGCACGATCGGCATCGATCTGGCAGCCGACGGCGTCACCCCCAACGACGCGCTGGACGCCGACACGGGCCCCAACGGGCGCCAGAACTATCCCATCATCACCTCGGCCGCGCCGCTCGCGCCCTCGGGCACGGAAGTCATCGGGACCCTCGATACGACCCCTTCCACGACGTACGCGCTCGACTTCTTCGCCAATCCCGCGTGCGCCGGCCGTCCGCATGATTTCGAGGAGGGCCTCGTCTACATCGGCTCATCCGACCTTTCGACCGATGGCGCGGGCCACGCCGCCTTCGACGTCAGCCTGGCCTACACGATCGAGGCGGGTCAGCGAGTGACGGTCACGGCGACCGACCCGAGCGGGAACACGTCGGAGCTCTCGCCCCGGCTCGTCTTTTCGATCAGCCCGGTCTCCGGCCCCCCCGCGGGAGGCACCCTCGTCGTGGTCCGGGGCACCAACTTCTCCAACACAGCGACGGTCACGATCGGAGGACTACCGACAACCGACTTCTTCTGGCAGAACTCGACCCAGGTCGAGGTGAGGACGCCGGCCCTGCCTGCGGGCTCGCTCGGCGACGTCACCCTGACCAACCCCGACGCGACCACGGGGACGCTGTCGAAGGGCTGGGTGGCGGACTTCAACGACGTGCCGCTGAACAACCAGTTTCACGGCTTCGTCACGACCCTCGTTTCCAACGGGATCACGGCGGGCGTGGGCGGGGGCAACTACGGCGTCGCGAACAGCACCCTGCGCCAGCAGATGGCGGTCTTCCTGCTCAAGGCGAAATTCGGGATCTGCTACGTCCCGCCGGCCTGCACGCCGGGATTCTTCACGGACGTCGCCTGTCCCGGAACCTTCGCCCCCTGGATCGAGGCCCTCGCGACGCTGGGCATCACCGGCGGCTGCGGCGGAACGAACTACTGCCCGCTCAGCCCCGTGCGCCGCGACCAGATGGCCGTCTTCCTGCTGAAGACGGAGCACGGCTCGACTTACGTCCCGCCCGCCTGCGCCGGAACGTTCGCCGACGTTCCGTGCCCGTCCACCTTCGCCAACTGGATCGAGCGACTCGCGGCCGAGAACGTCACCGGCGGTTGTGGCGGGGGCAACTACTGCCCGCTGAACCCGAATACGCGCGGGCAGATGGCCGTGTTCATCGTGAAGACCTTCACCCTTCAATAAGGGTTCGCGTTCCATGGTCCCCGTCGCGGGATAGGATTCTCGAAGTCGAGCAGACACGACTCAAAAGGAGAGACGCATGTTCTCCGTACGAGGCCGTCGGCTGTCCGCGATTCTCGTCCCCGTCCTGGTTGCGCTCGCGTCGATCCCCGCCCTCGCCGCGGTTTTCACGGTCACGACCACGGCCGACTCCGGCGTCGGCTCGCTGCGCCAGGCGATCCTCGACGCCAATGGCAATGCCGGCGATGACACCATCGCCTTCGGCATTCCGGGAGGCGGCGTCCACACGATCGCTCCGGCGAGCGCTCTGCCGACGATCACGGACGCGGTGACGATCGACGGTTACACGCAGCCGGGCTCGAGCGCGAACACCAACCCCCCGGACCAGGGGACCAGCGCGGTCATCCTCGTCGAGATCGACGGCACGAACACCGGGGCGGCGACCGACGCGGCCGTGCTCAAGATCGCCTCCACGGCGACCGGGACCGTCGTGCGAGGGCTCGCGATCAATCGGGGGCATTCCGGAATTCGCATCGACGGCGCCTCGGACGTGAAGGTCGAGGGTTGCTTCATCGGGACGGACCCCGCCGGCGGCGCTGCGGCCGGCAACGGCGAGGCCGGAGTTTTCATCTCCGGAGGCGCGGACGTGACGGTCGGAGGCTCCGCGCCGGCCGCTCGCAACGTCATCTCGGCCAACGTCATCGACGGCATCTACGCGAGCGCCGGAAGCGGACACGTCATCGCGGGCAACCTGATCGGCACCGATGCGACCGGCACGGTCGCGCTCCCCGGCACCCAGGGCGGGGTCGAGCTGGCGCTCACGGGCACGGACGTCCGCATCGGCGGTCCGACCGCGGGCGAGCGCAACGTGATCTCGGGCAACTTCGCCGGGGGCGTGCGACTGCGGGACCCGGTGACGTCTTCGACGGTCGAGGGAAATTTCATCGGGACCGACGTGACCGGGACGCTCCCTCTCGGCAACGGCACCTACGGGATCAGCGTGGAGGGCCCGGCCAATACGATCGGTGAGCCGGGTGTCGGCAACGTCGTCGCCGCGAGCGGCGCCAACGGCATCGAGATCTCGGCCAATGGCACGAGCGTCCTCGGCAACTCGATCGGAGCGAGCGACGGACAGGCCGGGCCGCTCGGCAATGCGCAATGGGGAATCGTGGTCAACGGAAACAACTCCGTCATCGGCGGGTTGAGCCCGGGCGAAGGCAACACGATCAAGAACAACGGGACCGGCATCTTCGGCGGGATCCGGATCCAGAACGGCAACGGCAACACGATCAGCGGGAACAACATCTGGGAGAACGCGGGCCTCGGCATCGACCTCGGGTCGATCGGCGTCGACGCGAACGACCCCCTCGACGGCGACTCCGGCCCGAACAACCTGCAGAATTTTCCGATCATCACGTCCGCGGTCCAGGTCCCGGGCGGCACGGAGGTCCAGGGCATCCTGCACGGGGCGCCCTCGACGGCCTACCAGCTCGAGTTCTTCGGCAATCCGGCGTGTGCGGCGCGCCCGCACGATTTCCTCCAGGGCTCCTACCTGATCGGCGTTGCGCCGACGACGACGAGCAGCGTCTCCGGCATCGCGACCTTCGACGTCGTCACCCCCGGCTTCGGAGAATCGGTGACCGCGACGGCGACCGATCCGGCCGGCAACACCTCCGAGTTCTCGCAGCGGATGGTCTTCTCGGTCGCGCCAACCTCCGGGGACCCGGCGGGCGGCGCGTCGGTCGCCGTCCATGGGACGGACTTCCTCGACGGCGCGACGGTCTCGATCGGGCCGGCCGCGGCGTCCAACGTGAACGTCGCATCCTTCACACAGCTTTCGGCCACGGTCCCCGCCCTTGCGCCGGGGACGGTCAACCACGTCACCGTCGTGAACACGAACGGCAGCGCCGGGATCCTCATCAACGGATGGGTTTCGGACTTTCTCGACGTGCCCGACGCGCAGCAGTTCCACCTGTACGTCACGGCCCTCGTCGCCAACGGCATCACGGCGGGAGTCGGCGGAGGCCTCTACGGCGTTAACGCGGCCACGCTGCGCCAGCAAATGGCCGTCTTCCTTCTCAAGGGCCGTTACGGCCTCTGCTACGTCCCGCCTCCCTGCGCGGGAGTCTTCGGCGACGTGGCCTGCCCGTCGACTTTCGCCAACTGGATCGAGGCGCTCGCGGCCGAGGGGATCACGGGAGGCTGCGGCGGCGGCAACTACTGTCCGGGCAATCCGGTCCGCCGCGACCAGATGGCCGTCTTTCTGCTCAAGGCCGAGCACGGCTCGACCTACGTGCCGCCGGCGTGCTCGGGTGACTTCCCCGACGTCCCGTGCCCCTCGCAGTTCGCCGACTGGATCGAGCAGCTCGCCGCCGAAAGCATCACCGGCGGGTGCGGGGGCGGCAACTACTGCCCGTCGAGCCCGAACACGCGCGGGCAGATGGCCGTGTTCATCGTCAAGACGTTCAACCTGCAGTAGTCCCCCGGCCCCGGCGAGCCGATTTCCGTCGATTTTCACTCCGGAACGTGAAATCTTCCGCTCCCATCAGGAGGCCAACATGATCCGACGCCTCGGAATCGCTGGCGCCGCTCTGCTCTGCGCCACCGCCAGGCTCGCCGCCGGGACGTTTACCGTCACGACGAATGCCGACGCGGGAGTCGGGTCCCTCCGCCAGGCCATCCTCGACGCCAACGGCGCCGCCGGAGCCGACACGATCGCCTTCAACATCGTCGGCTCGGGAGTCCACGCGATCGCGCCCGCGACCGCCCTGCCGGCGATCACGTCGCCGGTCACGATCGACGGCTACACGCAGTCGGGCTCCTCGGCCAACACCCACGACGTGACGCAGGGGCTGAACACCGTCCTGCAGATCGAGATCGACGGGTCCGGCCTTCCCGCCGGGTCGATCTGTCTCGATGTCGCCGCGGCGGACACGACGATCCGCGGCCTGAACGTCCACGGGTGCCAGTTCGCCGGCATCCGGCTCCAGAATTCCGCCAGCAACGCCGCGATCGAAGGCTGCTTCCTCGGAACCGATGCGACCGGGACCTCGGCGCCGTCCAACTCGACGCCGACGGCCCAGGTCACCGGCGCAGCGCCGACCAACGTCCGGATCGGCGGCACCGCGCCGGCCGCACGCAACCTGATCTCGGGCGGCCACGACAAGGTCGCCTTCGACCCCGTCGGGGGCATCCACGGCCTCACGATCCAGGGCAATCTCATCGGCACCAACGCCGCCGGGACCGCCGGTCTGCCGACCAACGGATCGGGGCTGGTGCTCACCCGCGTCACCGATGTGACGGTCGGCGGGACGGCCGCCGGCGCCCGCAACGTGATCTCGGGAAACACGAACGGCATCGAGCTCGGAGGCACCCCGGCCGCCAACATCCTCATCGCCGGCAACTACATCGGCGTCGATGTGACGGGAGCCTCGCCGCTCGGCAACAGCAACCGCGGGATCACCTGCGACTCGCCGGCCGTCACGATCGGAGGCACGACCGCCGCGGCCCGGAACGTCATCAGCAACAACGGCGGCATCGGGCTCGTCCTGGGCCAGTCGGGGGCCGCTTCGGGAATGGTCGTTCAGGGAAACTACATCGGCGTCGACGTCACGGGGACGGTCGCGATGGGCAACGGCGACCGGGGACTTCACGTCGGCGGCGGCAACCACACGATCGGCGGGATCGGACCCGGCGAGGCCAACGTCATTGCGAACACGAAATTCAACGGCGGCACCGGCGACGGCGTCTACCTGCCGTTCAGCCAGGGCAACGTCATCCGAGGCAACTCCATCCACGGCAACGCCGGGCTCGGCATCGACGTCATGCCGGCCGGGAGCCCCGAGGGCGTGACCCCCAACGACCCGGGGGACACCGATACCGGTGGGAACGGCATGCAGAACTTCCCCCTATTCACGTCGGTGACGACCGGAGCGACGACCCGGATCCAGGGCGTCCTCCACTCGAAGGCGGCGACCGTCTACGACCTCGACTTCTACGCCAACGCCTGCTCGAACTTCCCCCGCGAGTTCCTCGAGGGCGAGACGTGGCTCGGCACGGCGCAGGTCACGAGCGACGGGAACGGCGACGTCGCGTTCGACGTGACGCTGCCCGTCGCGACCGTCCCGGGAACCCGCGTGACCGCGACGGCCACCGATCCCCTCGGCAACACCTCCGAGTTCTCGCAGGGCCTGGCGTTCTCCGCCTCGCCCGCCTCCGGGCCCCCCGCCGGCAACACGACGATCACGATCAAGGGCACCGACTTCGCGGCGGGCGCGACGGTCACCGTCGGCGGCCAGCCCGCGACGAACATCAACGTCTCATCGGCGACGACGATCACGGCGAAGACTCCGCCGCTGTCCGCCGGACTCGCCAACGACATCCAGGTCGTGAACACGGACGGAACCGTCGGGACGCTGCTCAAGGCGTTCGTCTCGGACTTCCTCGACGTGCCTCTGGGGCAGCAGTTCTACGCTTTCGTCACGAAGCTGGTTTCGAACGGCATCACGGCGGGCATCGGCGGAGGCAACTACGGCGTCAACGACAACACGCTGCGCCAGCAGATGGCGGTCTTCCTGCTGAGAGGCAAGCACGGGCTCTGCTACACGCCGCCCCCCTGCGCCGGGACGTTCTCGGACGTTCCCTGTCCCTCGACCTTCGCTCCGTGGATCGAGGCGCTCGCCGCGGAAGGGATCACGGGAGGGTGCGGCGGCGGCAAGTTCTGTCCCGGCAACCCCGTGCGGCGCGACCAGATGGCACCCTTCCTGTTGAAGGCCGAGCACGGCTCGAGCTACGTCCCTCCGGCCTGCGCGGGGACCTTCACCGACGTGGCCTGCCCGTCCCTCTTCGCCGACTGGATCGAGCAGCTCGCCGCCGAAACCATCACCGGAGGCTGCGGCGGCGGCAAGTACTGCCCGCTGACCCTCGCCACCCGCGGGCAGATGGCCGCGTTCGTGGTCAAGACTTTCTCGCTCCAGTGACTTCGACGACGCCACACGATTACGGCGATCAAGTCGCGACGGTCAGTTACCGCCGTGCCTTGCACGGCGTGAGTTACCGCTGGCCTCTCGGCCAGCGTTGTCTACTGCCGAGGGTTTGCCTTCGGTGGCCGACTCCCTACTGCCGGGGGTCTGCCTTCGGTGGTCGGGTCGTGGTCAAGACCTTCTCGCTCCAGTAGCTCGAGCGCGGGGCCGCGCCGCGCCCGCTGGCGTCACTCGGACGCGCGGGCGCGGCCGGTGTCCTCGGAGACCTTCTCGATCACGCTCTCGACTTCCTCGCCGAGGCGCCCTTCCTTGCGGGCGCTCGCGCGGGCGAGGTCCGCCGTCGAGACGATCCCGACGAGGCGCTTGCCGTCCACGACGAGGACGCGGCGCACCTGCTTCTCCTGCATCTGCCGGCTGACCTCATGGACGTCCGCCTCCGGGGCGACCGAGACGACGTCGCCGCTCATCGCGGCGGCGACGTTGACCTCCGACGGCCGGGCGTCCCGGGCGCCGAGCTGGAGCACGATGTCGCGGTCGGTCACGACCCCCGCCACCCGCGCCTCGCCGTTGCCTTCGGTGACGGGAACGATGCCCGTGTCCTCCTCCTTCATGATCCGGATCGCGCAGAGCAGGTCGTGGTGGGGCTCGCACGTGCGCGGGTCCTTCGTCATCAGCTCGCTGGCTTTCATGGTCACCTCCACCCGGCGGTCATGCAGGAATCGTTCCTGCCGGGGCAGGAACGCGGTCTCTCACCCCGGCGGCGTGGCCAAGGCCGCGATCCCATCCTCCGGCGCCACGGTGATCCCGTTTCGCCCGCGATTGCGCGTCTGAAATGTGAACCACTCCCCGCATTCGGCCTCGAGGCCGGATGCATTAGACTCGCGCCTCGAAAAGTCTCAACGGAGAGGTGTGCCCATGCGTCTTTCGCGTTTCGGTCTTCTCCTCGCCTCGGTTCTGCTCGCCGCGGTCCCGGGAGTCTCCGGCGCCGCGACCTTCACGGTCACGAGCACGGCCGACGCCGGCCCGGGAACGCTCCGCCAGGCGATCCTCGACGCCAACGCGGCCGCCGGCGCCGACACGATCGCCTTCAACATCGTCGGGGCGGGCGTTCATACGATCGTCCCGGCTACGGCGCTCCCCCAGATCACCGGCCCCGTCACGATCGACGGTTACACCCAACCCGGCGCGACGGCGAACACGAACGGCCCCGAGCTCGGCACCAACGCGCAGCTCATGATCGAGATCGACGGCACGAACACCGGCGCCCTCACCGTGGACGCGATCCTGCACTTCACGTCCGCCGCGGACGGCAGCACGGTCCGCGGGCTGGTCCTCAACCGGGCCGCAAGCTCCGGTATCCGCGTCGAGGGAACCGACGGCCTCGGGATCGAGGGCAATTTCATCGGCACCAATCCGGCGGGCACCGCGGCGCTCGGTAACGCCTTCGCCGGAATCCTCCTGAACTCCGGGCCGGCCAACGTGACGATCGGCGGCACCACGCCCGCCGCCCGGAATCTCATCTCGGGAAATGCGTTTTACGGCATCAGCTTCGGGCAGGCCGGCGGGGCGGGCGGGAGCGGCACGAATCACCTCGTGCAGGGCAACCTCATCGGCACCGACGCGAGCGGAGGCAACGCGATCCCGGGACAGCAGACCGGAATCGAGACGTTGGGCGTGGGATCCAGCATCCTGATCGGCGGAACGACCGCCGCGAGCCGAAACGTCGTCTCCGGCAACGTCAACTACGGCATCCGCTTCCGCGGCACCGGTCCGGGGAAGGTCGCCAGCGGCAACTACGTGGGGACCAACCCGGCCGGCGACGCGCCCGTCCCCAACGAGAGTTACGGAATCGAGGTGGAAGCGACGGACGTCCTCGTCGGCGGCACGGCGGAGGGCGCGGGCAACCTCGCTTCCGGCAACGGGCTCAATGGCATCCTGATCTTCCAGGCCACCGGCGCGGTCGTGCAGGGAAACCTCGTGGGTACGGACGCGACCGGAACTTTCGCGATCGGCAACGGAACCGACGGCATCGTCCTCGCGTCCAACGGCGCGATCTGCGGCGGAATCAACCCGGGCGAGGCCAACGTCGTCGCCTATAACCTCGGCTCGGGAATCGAGGTCCAGGGCTTGACGGCACCCCTCAACGGCAACCCGATCCGCGGGAACTCGATCTACTCCAACGGCGGGATCGGAATCGACCTCGGCGGCGACGACGTCACGGCGAACGACGTTCTGGACGCCGACGGAGGCCCCAACAGCCGGCAGAACTATCCAATCGTGATCTCGGCGGTGCCGACGGCGCCGTCGGGCACGCACGTCGAGGGCACGCTGGACAGCGCCGCCTCGACGAGCTACACGCTCGATTTCTACGCGAACCCGCCCTGCGAGGGCCGTCCCCAGGACTTCACCGAGGGGCTCCTGTATCTGGGCTCGATGGACGTCGTCACCGACGGGACCGGCCACACGCCCTTCAGCGCCGACCTCCCCTTCACCATCGAGGTCGGCCAGCCCGTCACCGTGACGGCGACCGATCCGAACGGGAACACCTCGGAGCTGTCTCCCCGCATCGTGTTCTCCATCTCGCCGGTCTCCGGGGCTCCCGCGGGCGGATCGCTCTTCACGATCAAGGGAACCGACTTCAAGGACGGCGTCACCGTCACGGTCGGCGGCCAGCCCGCCACGGACGTCTTCGTGACCTCCCCGACCCAGATCTCGGCCAGGACGCCGGCGTTGCCGCCGGGGACCCTCGGCAACGTCGTCGTGACCAATCTCGACGGCACGTCCGGAACGCTCTCGAGCGGCTACGTCGCGGACTTCCTCGACGTTCCCCTCAACAATACCTTCCACGCCTTCGTCACGACTCTGGTCCGCAACGGCATCACGGCGGGCGTGGGCGGCGGGAACTACGGCGTGGCCAACCCGACGCTGCGCCAGCAGATGGCGGTCTTCCTCCTCAAGGGGAAGTACGGAATCTGCTACGTGCCGCCGCCGTGCACCGGCGTGTTCTCGGACGTTTCCTGCACCCCGGGGTCCGGTTTCGGCGACTGGATCGAAGAGCTGGCGGCGCAGGGGATCACCGGAGGCTGCGGCACCGGCGTCTACTGCCCGACCAATCCGGTGCGTCGGGACCAGATGGCCGTCTTCCTGCTCAAGGCGAAGCACGGGTCGGGGTACGTGCCGCCCGGCTGTACGGGAGTGTTCCCCGACGTACCCTGCCCGTCGCAGTTCGCCGACTGGATCGAGCAGCTTGCGGCCGAGCAGATCACCGGAGGCTGCGGCGGAGGCAACTATTGCCCGCTCAACCCCAACACGCGCGGACAAATGGCGGTGTTCATCACCAAGACCTTCAACCTGCAGTAGAGAGGCCTTCCGGGGAAAAGGAAGGGATTGCCGGCGCGCGATGCGCCTCGGGATGAAAGCCAGGGACGGCGGGTTCAGCCCGCCGTCTTTGCTTTCACCTTCCGCAGGGAGTGGTCCAGCGTGCGCTTGCGGACGCGGATCGCGGCGGGGGCGACCTCGACGAGCTCGTCGTCGTTGATCCACTCGATCGCCTGCTCGATGTTGAGCTCGCGGGCGGGCGTGAGCTTAATGGCAAAGTCGGAGCCGGAGGCGCGCATGTTGGTCAGGTGCTTCTTCTCGCAGGGCTGGATGACCATGTCGCTGTCCTTGACCTGCTCGCCCACGATCTGCCCGGCGTAGACCTTGTCTCCCGGCTTCACGAAGAAGATGCCGCGGTCGGCCAGGCGATCGAGGGCGAAGCCCGTCACGTCCCCGCCCTCCTTGGCGATCATCGCCCCCTTCATCCGATTCGGCAGAGGCCCGCGGTGGGGGCCGTACTGGTCGAAGAGGTGGTTCATGAGCGCCGTGCCCTTGGTGAGAGTCAGAAACTCGAGGCGAAAGCCCAGCAGGCCTCGCGAAGGAATCGTGAACTCGAGGCGCACGCGGTCGCCGTGCTTGCCCATGTGCTTCAGCTCGCCCTTGCGCTCGCCCACGGCGGAGATGACCGCTCCCGTAAATTCCTCCGCGCAGTCGATGACGAGCTCCTCGTAGGGCTCGAGCAGCTCCCCGTTCTCGCCCCGGCGGAAGATCACCTGCGGCCGGCCGAGCGAGAATTCGTAGCCTTCGCGGCGCATGGTTTCGGCGAGGATCGCGAGCGAGAGCTCGCCACGCCCGAGCACGAGGAACGAGTCCGTCTCCCGCATCCTGTCCATCCGGAGGCCGACGTTCTTCTCGAGCTCTTTCTCGAGCCTCTCGAGCAGGTGGCGGCTGGTGACGTACTTGCCCGAAAGTCCCGACATCGGCGAGTCGTTGATCCGGAACTCCATCGAGAGCGTCGGCTCATCCACCCGGATGCCGGAAAGCGGCGTCGGATCCTCGAGGTCGAGAATCGTCTGGCCGATCTCGATGTCCGGAAAGCCCGACAGCACGATGATGTCGCCCGCCGACGCCTCGGACACGTCGACCCGGACGATCCCTTCGAACATGTAGATCTTGCCGGCCTTTCCCTTCTCGACGATCGATCCGTCCGGCCGCACGGCCGCGAGCTCGATCGCCTTCGAAACTTTGCCCGAGTAGATGCGGCCGACGGCCAGCCGCCCGAGGTAGTCGGAGTAGTCGATGTTGGCAACGATCATCTTGAAGTGCGAGTCGCCGACGACCGGCGCCGGGATGTGCTCGAGAATCGCGTCGAGGAGGGGCTTCAGGTCGCCCTCCTTCGCGTTCGGGTCCCGGGAGACGTATCCGAGCCGCCCGGAGCCGTAGAGGACCTCGAACTCGAGGTGGTGCTCCTCGGTCGCGAGTGACAGGAAGAGCTCGTGGATCTCCTCCTCGACCTCGGCCGTGCGCGCGTCCGCGCGATCGATCTTGTTGATCAGAACGATGGGGCGCTTGTTGCCCTCGAGAGCTTTCTTCAGGACGAACCGCGTCTGCGGCAAGGGCCCTTCGGAGGCGTCGACGAGCAGGAGGACGCCCTCGACCATCGACAGGATCCGTTCGACCTCCGAGCCGAAGTCCCGGTGGCCGGGCGTGTCGACGATGTTGATGATCACGTCCTTGTAGTGGACGGACGTGTTCTTGGCGAGGATCGTGATCCCGCGCTCCTTCTCGAGCTCTCCGGAGTCCATGACGAGCTCGTCCACGTGCTGGCCGACGCGGAAGGTCCCGCACTGCTTGAGCAGGGCGTCGACGAGCGTCGTCTTCCCGTGGTCGACGTGCGCGACGATGGCGATCGCGCGGCGGTCGGCCCGGGTCGCGGGGGGCGAGGCGACGGTTTCGTTTGCGGTCGTGGCCATGGTTCTCTCAGTGCGCCCGGCGGCATCCGGGCAGAACGGCGAAGCCTACACGGACCGGGCGCGCCGCGCCAGCGCTATTTGAGCACGAGACAGTGCACCCCGCCCTCGCCCGTCGGGAAGATCGGGAGCGGCCGCACGCTGACCCCGTAGGATTCGAAGACTTTCCGCTGGCTCTCGAACATGGGGCTCGGCGCCGCCACCGAGGCGTCCATCTGCCGCCAGGCGGCGGCGACCGCGGCCTGGACGGCGCTCCACCGCGCGTCCGTCGGGTCGTGCCGCCAGGCGGCGACCGCGGCATCCAGGGCCTCGAAGGCGATCTGAAGCTGCGTCTGGGCGTTCCGGCCATCGTCGACCGCGAGGTGGTCCGGATACCGGCCCGGCATGATCCAAGGCCGCCCGGAGGCCGGATCGACGAACTTGCCGACCCCTACGGGATTGCGCGCGGGATGATCGGCGAACGGGACCCGGGCCACGCGGTAGCCCCGCGCGGCGAGCTCGGCCGCGGTGCGGTCGTACTCGGCCTGGAACCTCCGCACGGCCTCCGCGGCAAGGTGGACGTGGGTCAGGGCGTCGATCGGACTGCCTTCGTACGTCGGAACGAAGGCGACCACGCCCGACGGCGTCTTCAGGACCGCGACGAGCATGTCGAGGTGGAAGATCTCGGGGTTCGAAAGGCGCGGATTGCGCAGGGCCTCCCGCCCGATGACGATGGTCTCGACGCCGCCGAACGCCTCCTGGTAGCCCCGGCGGGCCTCCGCGACGAGCGCGTCCGGGATCGGCGCTCCCTCGACGGTCTCGGGATGTCGCTGCCGCACGAAGCGCGCGATGCGGTTGTGTCCGACGAGCAGTCCGACGCCGCCTTCGGGCAGGCGGACGACGGCGAGATCGCCGCCCTCGGTGTTGATCCCGCGAAGGCGGCGAACCGCGAACTCCTCCGGGAACGCCGCGACGAGGCGATCGACCGCCTGGCGATAGCCATCCTCGACGTCGTCCCCGATTCCGAGGATCAGCCGGCCCTCCGCGTCGTAGCCCATCGGCTCGGCCATGTCCTGGGGAAAGAGGACCGGCAGCGGGACGGAGAAGAACCGCACGCGCTGCTCGATGACCGCGTCCGACCAGCCGACCCGCTCCCGCAGGTGCTCCCGGAAGACCGCCTCCTCGTTGCCGAGGGCCTCGGGTGTCGTGGCCGGGTCGGGCACGGCGATGAAGAAGCGGGTGTGGGGCGGCGAGTGGCGGAGGATCTGGCCGTGGGAGAGCTCGAAGTTCAGGCGATAGAGCTGCCGGCGCAGCCAGCGGACGCGCGGGTCCTTCGTCTTCGGGTCCCACGCCGCCGTCTCCGGCAGCATGAAGAGCCTGGTCTGGTTCGGCTCGAGGCCGAGGATGACCCGGCGGAGGGTCCGTTCCGCTTCGGGAGTCAACTCCGCGCCCCGAGCCGGCGTCCGGGCGGCGGCGCCTGCGCCCGGGGAGGCGCCCCAGGAGAGGGCCGCCGCGAGAAGCAGGGAACCGATGATCGGCAATCGCTCCGCACGGAAGTATCTCACGGCGGGACGAGAGGGCGCGTCGCGGCCCAGCCGTCATAATGCCGCCGATGGATGCCCGCGCCGCGCTCCGCCGCCACTTCGGCCATGATTCCTTCCGCGCCGGCCAGGAAGAGATCGTGCGCGCCGCGCTCGAGGGCCGGGACCTTCTCGCCGTGATGCCGACGGGATCGGGCAAGTCGATCGGCTACCAGCTTCCCGCGCTGCTCCTGCCCGGCACGACGCTCGTCGTCTCGCCGCTCATCGCCCTCATGAAGGACCAAGTCGACGAGCTCGTCCGCAAGGGGATCCCGGCCGCCGCGCTCCACTCCCTGGCGACGCCCGCGGAACGGCGCGCCGCCGAGGCCGCGATGCGCGAGGGGCGGCTGCGGCTCCTCTACGTCGCGCCCGAGCGATTCGCGTCGGAAGCCTTCCGGCGCCTCCTCGCCGCGTCGCCCCTGGCCCGTTTCGCAGTCGACGAGGCCCACTGCGTCTCCGAGTGGGGCCACGACTTCCGGCCGGACTACCGGTCGCTCGCCGCCGCGGCGCGGAGCTGCCGGCGGGCCGACGGCGCCGCCGGAAGGCCGCCGATCCTCGCGTTCACGGCGACGGCGACCCCGGAGGTCCGCCAGGACATCGTGAGCCTCCTTGGCCTCGAGGACCCCGAGGTCTTCGTCGCCGGGTTCGACCGCCCCAACCTCTTCCTCGACGTGCGCCGGGTCTCGGGAGAGATCGAGAAGCGCGGCCTCCTGCCGGAGCTCGTCGGACGGCGCCGCGCGCTGGTCTACGCCTCGACCCGCAAGAGCGCGACCCGCGCGGCGGAAGCGCTGCAGGCCGCCGGCATCGCCGCCGGCGCTTACCACGCGGGGATGGACGAGCCCGACCGGACGCGCGTGCAGGACAGCTTCGCCGACGGCTCCCTCTCGGTCGTGTGCGCCACCAACGCGTTCGGCATGGGGATCGACCGGCCCGACGTCGAGGCCGTCGTGCACTTCGAGATCCCCGGCTCGCTCGAGGCGTACTACCAGGAAATCGGCCGCGGCGGGCGCGACGGACGGCGGGCCGACGCGACGCTGCTCTGGAACTACGTCGACGTGCGCACGCGGGAATTCCTGATCGAACAGGTCGAGGAGTCCGTTCAGGGAAACGACCGGCGGGAGCTCGACTCGAAGAAGCTCGCGCGCATGATCGCCTACGCCGACTCCTCCGGCTGCTACCGCGCCACGCTTCTCCGCTACTTCGGCGAGCGCGAGGCCGCGGCGGACTGCGGGTTCTGCGGCAACTGCGCGCGGCGGCGCGAGCTCTCGCCGGAGGACCTCCTGCGCCTGCGCAAGATCCTCTCGGGCGTGGCGCGCGGCGGCGAACGCTGGGGAAAGCGCAAGCTCGTCGCCATGCTCACGGGCGAGCTCGACGGGCTCCCCGACTCGCTCACCCGGCTCTCGACGACCGGGATTCTCTCGGGCGAGAGCGCCCGGACCGTCGGCGACTGGATCGACGCGGCGCAGGGCGGAGGGCTCCTCGCCGCGACCGACGACGCCTACCGCACGCTCTCCCTGACGCCGGCCGGGCGTGACGTCATGGCGGGCCGGACCGGGCTCGTCGCGCTGACGCTTCCGGAACCGCCGCGCCCGAAGGCGAAGCGCCGCAAGATCTCGAAGACGCTCGCGGCCGCCGGGCCCGCGGATCCTTCGCGGATCGAGGCCCTGCGGGAGTGGCGCCGGCTCGAGGCTGCGCGGCGCGCGGTGCCGGCCTACGTCGTCCTCCACGACAAGACCCTCGCCGCCCTGGCCGCGGCGCGGCCCGCGACGCTCGACGCCCTCTCCGAGATTCCCGGCATCGGCCCCGCCAAGCTCGAGGCCTACGGCAAGGACCTCCTCGCCCTGATGGCGGCCGAGGGGGCCTGATGGCCCCGAAAGACCGGGTCGTGTACTCCAGCGGAACCGGGCGCGTCTGCCCGGTGTGCGGGTGGCCCGCCGACGACTGCCGCTGCTCGAAGAACGCATCGGCGGCCGAGGAGGCCGTGCCGGAAACGCCCACGGCGAAGCTGCGCCTGGAGAACCGCGCCTCCGGAAAGCACGTCACGGTCGTCGACGGGCTGCCGCGGAACCGGGCCTACCTCGAGGGGCTCGGCCGCGAGCTCAAGAAGGCCTGCGGAACCGGGGGCGCGGCGGGCGACGGGTGGATCGAGCTCCAGGGAGACCAGCGCGAACGCCTGCGCGAGATCCTCGCGAAGAAAGGCATGAAGGTGAAGGGATGACCGCCACGCGAATCTACCTCGTGCGCCACGGCGCCACCGTGCTCTCGGCGGAGGACCGCTTCGCCGGAGAGACCGACGTCGCGCTCTCCGACGAGGGCCGCGAGCAGCTCCGCAAGCTCGCCGGGCGGCTCGCGCACGAGCCGATCGCCGCCGTCTACGCCAGCCCGCTCGGCCGCACGAT
Organism: uncultured Acidobacteriota bacterium; assembly: GCA_963764715.1. GTDB lineage: Bacteria > Acidobacteriota > Thermoanaerobaculia > UBA5066 > Gp7-AA6 > DAHUXD01. Next base: position 309,074 of record CAVXTP010000021.1, on the reverse strand, counting down.
GGAGACCGGGCGAATCCTCGCCGCGCCGCACGGGAAGACCGTCGAGCCCCGGGACGGCCTCCGGGAGGTCTCGCATGGACGCTGGGAGGGCAAGACGCGAGCCGACGTCGAGAAGGAGTTCCCCGAGGAGTACGCCCGCTGGGAAGCCGACCCCTACTCCTTCGCTCCCTCCGGCGGAGAGACCGGGCTCGCCGTGACCGCGCGGGCGATGCCGGCGCTGCTCGAGATCGTCACGACGCATCCGGGCGTCCCGGTCATCATCGCATCGCACAAGGCGACGATCCGCCTGATGATCGGATCGCTCCTCGGCTTCGACCTGCGCCGTTACCGCGACCACCTCGACCAGAGCCCGGCGTCGCTCAACATCCTCGACTTCCGCGACGTCGGACACGCGCGGCTCTCGCTCTTCAACGACATCTCGCACTACTCGCCGTCGCCGTCGGGAGCTCCGGCCATCGCGACGGGCCGGCTTTCGCGCTGGTGGAACAAGGGCGCCTGACCGGCCGGCCGCGGGCGGCGCGGGGAGCGGAGTTTGCGTTTCGGGGAGGTCTGTGAGAGTCTAGGCCGTCTTTTGGAGCGCTCCCGCGCCCCGCGAACGTAGGCCTCGCCGGCGAATCCTCCGTTCCCCAACACAAAACACAGCCGGATTTTGCTCCCAGGAGGATTGCCTTGCCTTTCAACCAGTTCGGACTTCACCCGGATCTTCTGCGCGGCGTGCGCGAAATGGGCTTCACCCGCCCCACGCCGATCCAGGACGACGCGATTCCGCCCGCCATGGAGGGCCGCGACCTCCTCGCGTGCGCCATGACGGGCAGCGGGAAGACCGCCGCCTTTCTCCTGCCGATCTTCCACCACCTGATCGGCAAGAAGCGCGGCGTCACCCGGGCCCTCATCCTGACGCCGACGCGCGAGCTCGCGGCGCAGATCGAGGAGCACGCGAAGCAGCTGACGGTCCACACCCCGCTGTCGGCCGCGGCCGTCTTCGGCGGCGTGTCGATGGGGCCCCAGGAACACGCGTTCCGCAGCGGTGCCGACCTGCTCATCGCGACCCCGGGGCGCCTGCTCGATCACTTCCGCTTCCCCTACGCGAAGCTCGACCACCTCGAGGTCCTCGTCCTCGACGAGGCCGACCGGATGCTCGACATGGGCTTCCTTCCCGACATCCGACGGGTCCTCAAGCACGTCCCGGCGAAACGCCAGACACTCTTCTTCTCGGCCACGATGCCGGCCCCGATCGCCCAGCTCACGCGCGAGATCCTGAAGAACCCCGTCAGCGTCAACATCGAGCGCCAGGCGGCGCCGGCCGTCGGGATCACGCAGGCGGTCTACCCGGTCAACCAGAACCTCAAGGCGCCGCTCCTCGTCGAACTCCTGAAGCGCGGCGACATCAAGAACGTCCTCGTCTTCACGCGCACCAAGCACCGCGCCAACCGCCTCGCCGAAACGCTTACGAAGAAGGGCATCGATTGCGAGCGCATTCACGGCAACCGCTCCCAGGTCCAGCGGACCCAGGCCCTCGCCGGATTCAAGAGCGGCAAGTTCCGCGTCCTCGTCGCAACCGACATCGCCGCCCGCGGCATCGACGTCGAGGCGCTCTCCCACGTCATCAACTTCGACGTGCCGAACGTTCCCGAGGACTACATCCACCGCGTCGGCCGCACGGCGCGCGCCGAGATGACCGGCGACGCGTTCACGTTCGTGGCGCCGGAGGAGCAGACCGACCTCGCCGCGATCGAGCGGGCGATCGGCAAGCGCCTCCCCCGCATCACCGTGCCCGGCTTCGATTACTCCAAGGCGCCGGCCGAGCGCTTCGAGGTCCCCATCGCCGAGCGCATCGCGCAGATCCGAGCGCGGAAGGCCGAGGAACGCAAGCGCGCGAAGGAGAAGGCCGAGCGCCGGATCGCGAACCTCGCGGCCCAGGGCTCGCGCGCCTCGCATCACCGCCCGGCTTCGTCGCCGCGGCCCGCGGGACCGTCGTCCGGCCACGCCGGCCATGCCGCACACTCCGGCCCGTCGCACCCGCGGCGGGAGAGGCCCTCGGGGCCTGGCGGAGCGACGGCGCCGGCGGCGCCGCGCTGGGGACGGCGCGCCTAAGGCGTCGGGGTCAGGTCTTCATTTTTCTGCTGTCGCAAACTGCAAGAGAGAGCCGAAAAATGAAGACCTGACCCCGCTTCTACTTGGCGGCGTAGACCGGAAGCGTGCTGCGGGCCGCCGCCGGCACCGCCTCCGGCACGGGCGGCGCGCCCGGCATCGGCATCGGCACCTTCTGGCCCGGGAGGACCGGCAGCGGGACGTTGCGGCCGCGCGCGTAGATCTCGTGGCGGCCGTTGGTCTTGTACCACTCGGCGAGCGAGGCCGTCTGGAACATCTCCTCGATGATGTTGCGCCAGCCCACGCCCGTGTTGTACGCGCAGAACGAGATCTCGCCCATCTGCGTGGCGTACGGGATGATGCACATCTCGGTGCGGCGGAAGTCGTAGTTGAAGAGGTCCTGGAACCACATGCCCCCGATGAAGAAGACGCGCCAGGAGTCGCGCTTCTTCTCGGAGAAGCCGAGCTTGCCGCCGGTGTGGCCGTCCATGACCTGGGCGACCTTCCAGGGCGTCAGGCCCGCGGGCACGCCCTCGGGGCGCAGGTTGCGCAGAACGGACAATCCCATCTGCAGGGCGGTCCAGATCTTCCTGCGTCCCGAGTCGGTCACGACCTTGATGTCCGAAAGCAGACGGTCGACGTCGAGGACGGACGGAACGGTCACGGCCTTCTTCGTCTTCTCCTCGACGAGCATGAGCGTTCCGATGCCGCAGTTGGGGTGGCACCCGCACTTGAACGAGCCCCACTCGGACTCGAGGCCACCGAGGAGGTCCTTCAGGTCCGAGAACGGTCCCGCGGCCGACAGCGGGTACCAGTCGCGCATCGGCTCGCCGATGCCGGCCTGCGCCTTCACGTCGTGGGCAAGGTGGGAAAGCGTGTAGCGCTGCTTCTTCCGCGTCTCGTCGTCGATGTCCTCGTCGCGGCCGGTGAACGACACCGGCTGGAACGCCACGCACGTGACCTTGTCGATGTTCTCGAGGCCGAATCGGACGATGTCGCCGACCTGGTCGTTGTTGATCCCGTTGACGATCGTCACGACGAGGGTCACGTCCACGCCGTGCTTGTGGAGGTTCTCGATCGCGCGCAGCTTCACGTCGTAGAGGTTGCCGACCTTGCGGTGCTGGTTGTGGTCGTTGCCGACGCCGTCGAACTGGAGGTACGCGAAGCGCAGCCCGGCCTCGGCCGCCTGCTTCGCGAAGCTCTCGTCCTGCGCGAAGCGGATGCCGTTGGTGGCGCACTGGACCGAGAAGTAGCCGATCTTGCGCGCGTACCGGACGGCCTCCAGGAAGTGCGGCGAGAGCGTGGGCTCGCCTCCGGAGAACTGGACGGAGAGCTGGCGGCGCGGCTTGATCGAGGCCGCGTCGTCGAGGAGCTTCTGGATCTCCTCCCACTCGAGCTCGTGAACGTACCCGACCTGGTTGGCGTCCATGAAGCACGGGTTGCACATCATGTTGCAGCGGTTCGTCAGGTCGATCGTGAGGACGGCGCCGCGGCCGTACTTGATCGAGGAGGTGCCGTGCTCGTGGAGGCCGTCCTTGGGGATGACGAAGTCCCGGCCGGGATAGAGGGACTCGAGGCGTTTGAAGAACGCGGGGTCCGTCGACATCACGTCCTCGAAGCGGCCGTGCTTCGGGCAGTCCTTGCGCATCAGGATCCGGCCGTCTTCTTCGACGATCGAGGCCTTGATCTCGCCCGGGTTGCCCTCGATCAGGACCTTCCAGTCCACGTCGCCCGACAGGATCTGGCTGCGGACCTCCGTGACGCACCGGGGGCAGAGCGAATCGGTCTGCCGCGGAAACCCGAGCGGCGGGAAAGTTTTCTCGCGTTGCTTCAGGAGCGGCGCCGGCGCCCACTTCGGCTTGAAGGAGCGTTCCGGAAAGCGCCGGTCGACCGCGCGGGCCAGGCCCCACAGCACGTCCGCCGTCTTCTGGATTCCAGAGTAAACCGCTCTTCTCATTGTTTTAAGGTGTCCTTCCGATTTCCCGCGAGCGTCTGTGGAGTGATTCTAGCCGAAAACCCGGCCGCCTCCGCCGGATGTCGGGCCTCCCGCAAACGTCATGCCCGGGACGGAAGACCCGCGAAACGCTCGATGGAAAACGGGGACAGCGGCTCCGGGGAGCCGCCCGTCAGGAGGTCGGCGATGCGCCGGGCGGTCGACGGCGCGAGCAGGATCCCGTTGCGGTAGTGACCGGTGGCGAAGACGAGCCCTTCGATCGAAGAGCTCCCCAGGAGCGGAGACCCGTCCGGCGTCCCGGGACGCAGCCCTGCCCAGGCGTTCACGAACCGGGCTGAGCCGATCTCGGGAAGGAGACGCTCTGCCCCCTCGAGGAGACGCGCCACCGCGCCGGCCGTGACTTCCTTGTGAAAGCCGACGCGCTCCATCGTCGAGCCGAGCAGTACGTTTCCGTCCGGCCGGGGCACCAGATAGACCTCCTCGGATGACACGACGGTCTCGAGCGGCCGGCCCGCCATCCGGACCTCGACGATCTGGCCGCGCACCGGCTCGACGGGGACCGGCACCGGAAGGCCCTCGCCGAGCGCCCCCGACCAGGCGCCCGCCGCGACGACGACCCTTCGCGCTTCCACCGGGCCCGCGTCCGTCTCGACTCCCCGGCAAGCGCCGCGCTCGAGCCGAAGACGCCGTACCTCGACGCCGCACAGCACGCGCACGCCCCGGCGCTCGGCGGAGAGCCACGCGGCGCGGGTCAGCTTCCGGGGGTCGACGACGGCCTCGTCCGGGAAGAAGAGCGCCGGCGAGATGCCGGGAGCGAGTCGGTCGGCGACGGCGCCGGGGAGAGCCGCGCCCACCGCCGGCTCGACGCGCAGGCCCCTCGCCCGCTGCCAGGCCGCCGCGGCGGAGGCCTCCGGGCCGGCCGGCTCGCCGTTGGTTCGACATCGCAGGTAGCCGGTCCGCCGATAGCCGACGTCGATTCCGGTCTCTTCGCGAAGCACCCGCGACCACTCGGGATAGAGCTCGCGTCCTTCGAGCGCGAGATCGAAGAACGGCGACGGCTCGAGCGCGTCGGCCTGGGGCGTGAGCATGCCGGCCGCCGCGCCCGACGCTTCGCACCCCGGCTCGCCGCGCTCGACGACGACGACCTCGAAGCCTCTCGCGGCGAGCTCCGCCGCGACGGCGCAACCGATCACTCCGCCGCCGACGACCAGGGCGTCGGCGCCCCGGTTCATCGGAGGGCCCGGCGGACGGGCGCCAGGAGACGGCCGCTTCGGAGGGCCTGCTTCGCATAGCGCCCGATCGCGAAGGCCGCGCCGTAGCCGAGGACGCCCCCGGCGAGGGCGCCGAGCCCCGTCCGCGCCGCCGAACGCCGCGGCGCCGCCCGGCGCAGGACGCGCACCAGCCCCTGGCGCAACAGCTCGGACCCGAGCCCGGCCCCCGCCGCCGCCGCCACGCCGGCGGCCCGGTCCGAAGCGGAGGGCGTCCGGCCGTAGACGGCGGACAATCCCAGCACGAGCCGGTTGAGCGCCACCACCTGCCAGGCCAGGTCGGCGCCGAACGGCATCGACCCGAAGAACGCCGCCGGCCCCGTCAGCAACGCCCCGGCGGCGGCGCACTGGAGGGCGGCCCGGCGGATCAACCGCTCGGCCAGCTCGTCCTTCGAGGCCCGCGGATGGCGGGTGCGGAGGCGCTCGACTTCGGAGGCCGCGCGCCGGGCGCCGGCCTCGTCGAGCACCGCGCGCGCGAGGGCCGCGTACATGCGTAGGATCCTACCGCTTTCACCCCTGACGCCGCCTGCCCCCTCCTCCTGCCTCCTGCCGTCTGCCGTCCGGTTCTGCTATGTTTCGCCGGTTCGGAAAGGAGTCGAAGTGAAAACACGCACCGCCATCGCTCTGTTGCTCGCCTGCGCCCTTCCTCTGGCGGCCGCCCAGGCGAAGGGAAAGGGGAAGAAAGTGGCCCGCGACTACGCCAACACGATCGCCACGCTGCAGACGGACATGGGGGACATCCAGATCAAGTTCTTCTACGACAAGGCCCCCAAGCACGTCGAGAACTTCGTCGACCTGGCCGCGTCGGGGTTCTACGACGGGACCCTCTTTCACCGCGTCATCCCCGGATTCATGATCCAGGGCGGCGACCCGAACACGAAGAAGGCCGAGGACCCCGCCCACCCGTGGGGCACGGGCGGCAACGGAAATAACCGCGTCAAGGCGGAGTTCAACGACACTTCGCACAAGCGCGGCATCGTGTCGATGGCCCGGTCCTCGGACCCCAACTCGGCCTCCTCCCAGTTCTTCATCGTCGTCAAGGATTCGACCTTCCTCGACGGGCAGTACTCGGCCTTCGGCGAGGTGATCTCGGGCATGGAGACGGCCGACAAGATCGCGGCGGCCCCGCGCGGAGCCAACGACCGGCCCAACCAGCCGATCCACATCAAGAAGGTGCTGCTCTCGCAGGCGAAGAGCTCGAGCTAGCTTCTCTGTTTCCTCCCGACGCCGCCGGACTCGAGACGCTCGCGCGCCGGACGCTTCCGGCGCCGTTCGAAGTCGAGCCGCTCGTCGGCGACGTCGGGAGGCGGCGTTACTTCCGCATCCGCACGCCCGGCGGCCGCTCCGTCGTCGGCGTCCTCTACCCGCGGGAGGAGGAAGACTCCCGACGACGCTGGGTCGCGGCGCGCCGGCACCTCGAGGGCGCGGTCCGCGTGCCGGCGCTGCTCGCCGACGACGGCCAGGGCCATCAGCTCGTCGAGGATTTCGGCACGGAGGACCTCGCCGAGCGTTTCGCCGCGTCGCCCGAATCGCGCGAGGCCTGGCTCGTGCGCGCGGCCGAGACCGCGGCGTCGATCGCGGCGCTCCAGGATCCCGGCCTCAATCCGCCCTTCGACGCCGTCCTCTTCCGCCGCGAGCTCGACCTCGCCCGGCAGGCCGTCTTCGAGCTCTATCTGCGCGAACCGCTCTCCGCGGACGACCGCGCCGCGCACGACGCCTGGGCCGCGGCGCTCGTCGACGAGATCCTCGAGCACCCCTTCGCCCTCTGCCACCGGGACTTCCACGCCAACAACCTCTTCCCCGCCGGGGGCGAGGTCGCGGTCATCGACTTCCAGGACCTGCGACGGGGCCCCGACTCGTACGATCTCGCCTCCCTCCTCTGGGAGCGGACCACCCTGTCCTGGATGTCGGACACCGCGGCCGCGCCGGCGATCGGCCGCTTCACCGAGCGGCGGGGCCTCGACCCGTCCCCCTTCGCCGCGCGCCTCGACCGCGTCCTGCTCCAGCGGGCCTGGAAGGTCTGCGGCACCTTCGCGCGAGCCATCGCGGAGCGCGGGGCCGAGCTCTACCGGCCGTACCTTCCCCGGGAGCTTGAGCTCGTCCGGCGGCTGCTCTCGGGCTCCGAGGCCGACCGCCGTTTCCGCCGGGTGCTGGAAGACCGCTGCGGCGCGGTCTGTTAAGCTGTTCGAGAGCCCCCGGTCCCGGCGCGGCGCTCGAAGGAGAACACGATGTTCGGATCCCTCGGAGTCCCGGAGCTGCTGATCATCCTGCTCATCGTCATCGTCATCTTCGGGGCTTCGAAGCTTCCCCAGCTCGGCAAGGGCCTCGGCGAAGGCATCCGCAACTTCAAGGACTCGGTCAAGAACCCGGATTCCCCGGCGGACAAGAAGCCGAAGGCCTAGATCGCCGGACCGGCCGATCCTGTCCCTCGACCGCCCGGCCGTGAGCCTTCCCCTCGATGCCGTGAGACACACCCTCCGGATCGCCGCCGCGGTAGTTTTCTTCGGCCTCGGCGCCCGGCTGTCGGCCGCGACCTGGTACGGCTCCGCGACGGGCTCGGGCCGGAAGTGCACGCTGGCGGCTCCGTGCTCGCTCGACTTCCTGCTGGACGGCGGGTCCGGCGGCACCCAGGTGAAACCGGGCGACACGATCTACCTGCGGCTCGGGACGAACTACACGCTTCCGATCGACAACGGAAAGTACGTCTCGCTGAAGTCGACCCTCATGGGCACGGCGTCCGCGCCGATCACGATCCGTCCGTATCCGCCCGACCAGACCACGCCGACGAGCCTGATCCGGATCGCCTGCGATCAGGGAGTCCAGAACCCGCCCGTCGACTGCTTCTCCGTCAACAGCAACTACGTCGACTACTGGGACATCGAGCTCGCGTACTTCGGCGACGTCAACCGCGACGCCGTCGCGTCGCAGTGGGACTCGCAGGGATTCGGGACGGGCGTGCGCGTCAACGCGGGCAAGGGCAAGTCGTACGGCCAGGGAAATCGAATGATCGGCTGGGTCATCCACGACACCGCGGACAACTTCTTCAAACATTCGAAGGCGAACCCTCTCGCCGCGATCGACATGATCCATTACAACTGGAACATGCGATACAACGTGACGGGTCCTCCGGCGATCCACCGGATGGGCGGGCACGCCTACTACCTTCGCAACGGCGCGACGAAGGCCTGTCCCGACCCGGACGAGAATCCCGGCCTCTTCTCGATGATCAACAACATCATCGGCACCACGATCGTCGTGCCCGGCGAGTCGAACGCGTCGATGGCCTACCAGGACTACGGCAGCTGCGACTGCGACGTCATGCACCGCAACGAGCGTTTCGAGGGGAACCTGTTCCTGGGGTCGACGGTCTCCGGCGGGTGTTCGAGAACCAACGACTTCACGCAGGGCACACGCAATCAGACGCTCGTCAACAACTGGTGGTCGAGTTACGTTCCCGGTTACTTCGCGGCCGGATGCGACGACGTCACGCTGACCGGGAACTTCATGTTCCGGTCGATGTACTCGGAGGGCGATCGCTACTACGCGAACCGGCAGGCGCTGTACGTCGGGCAGAAACGAAACACTCACGTCAACCCGTGCCGCGCCGGCATCCGGGATGGCGGAGGAAACGTCTACTGGGGCAACCCGGACCTCGTCGAGGACGGCGGCAAGGACGCGGACAACGGGAACGGCTTCAAGTCCAGATGGTTCCCCGGCTTCACGTACCTTCCCAACGACTCGACGCCGAAACAGAACTACTCGTCCGTGCTCCCCTCGCCCGTTCGCCCGGGCCGCTGCAACGTTTACGTCGCCAATTTCCTCGATGCCGCTTCCGTGAACGTCAACATCGCGGCCTGCGGGATCGCCCCGGGCGCGAAGTACGAGATCCGGTCGATCTACAACTACCTGGGACCGCCCGTGGCGACCGGAACGTACGACGCGGCGTCGCCGACCGTCGCCTTCCCGATGTCGCAGGCGGCGAATCCGCGGGCCGATTCGGTCGGGCACGTCACGGGAGGGGCGCCCAACAGCTATCCCGAGATGCCGTACTCCCGGCCGAGCGCCACGAGCCCCAACATTTACAAGAACGGGTTCGTCGTGCTCCAGCTTTCGGGCCCGGACGCCGCGGCGGCCCCGCCGGAGACGGTCGCGACCACGCCGATCGGGACCCCGTCCGCCGCGCCGACGCCCACGCCGGCGCCGTCGACGCGCGGAGCGCGCGTCACTTCTTCTTGGTGATCTCGGGAGCCACGCGGAACTTCTCGCGCGGCAGGCGGATGTTCAGAATGCCCACTTTGTTGCGCAGCGTGTTGCGATGAATGCCGAGGGAGCTCGCCGCACGCCCCAGATTTCCGGAGTTCCGCTTCACGGCGCCCACGATGTATTTCTTCTCGAACTCCTTCTTGGCGAGCTCGAGGGAAATGCCGTGGGTCAGAAGCTCATCGATGATTTCCTGGAGCTGCCCGTCCAGATTCACGCTGCCCCTCCCCGACGAATTCAACTGCGAAACATTGAAGAGGGGCGCATCTTAGCAAAGGAAAATCCGAAGGGGTAGTGCGCGGGTCCGCGTCGCGGGGCCGTCGCGCCTCGCGAGGTCGAAGCGTTTCTGTGCCAGCCACATTTTGTCGTCTTCGAGCCCCTCGCGCATTCGGTCGGGGGCTCCGCGAACCTAAAAAAAGAAGAGGCGCCGGGCGCCTCTTCTGAATTCGTTCCGGAGGTTTCGGGTCTACTTCAGCTCGACCTGGTCCCCGACCTCGATCAAACGGCGCGCATCGATGATCCGGGCCATCGCCCAGCGGTCGCCGACGTAAAGGACGGCCAGGTCGCCGAGGTACGTGCGCGGGATCTCGACCCCCGGGGGAGGCGGCGCATAAACCCAGTAGGAGCCCTGCGGCCGGATGCCGTAGTCGGTCCCGGTCGCATAGCGGTAGATCGAGAACTGGTCGCCCGGCTGGATGCCGTCGGCGATCCCCAGGTCGATGAAGACGTTGCTGTCGCCGCCGAGCGCGACGACGCCGTCGCGCGCATACACGATGCGGCCCGTCGCCTTTCCGGTGGACGGATCGCACATCTTGCACGTGGGCTGGCGGCGGCCGAGGGGGATCGGGACGGGCTCATACGGCTTGAGGAAGGAGCCGTCCGGGATGTCCGTGCACGCGAGCGTGACCTCGACGACGGCGGTTCTCCCCTCGAGACAGGTGAGAACGGCCCTTCCGCGGTACTGGTTGAAGCGGCCCATGCTCTTGCCTGTCATCGGGTGCAGGACCTCGTCGCCCGGCGTGACGATCCAGAACTCGTCGCCGACCTTCAACCCCCGGTCGTACCCCGCGTCCAGGTAGAGGAGGTTGTGCTCGGTGAAGTCGGTCTGCTCGGCGCTGTTCTCGCCCCCGACGATCTGGGCGATGAAATGCTCGTTGTCCGGCCCGATGTAGCCGAAGCAGGAGACTTCGCTCTCGAAGCCGAAGGGCTGCGGCGCCGCCTCGGTCGTCTGGGGCGCCGTGGCGGCCTCGACCCGGGTGATCTGGGGAGGTGCCTGCTGGAGTCCGCCGCCCTGGAGCTCGGGCTGCTGCGCCTGCCCGACCCCGACGCTGACGATCAGAATGCCAAATGCCAGGGGACCGGCAAATCGAACGGGGAGGCGCATGGCGACTCCTTAAAAAATATGGCTACCTGCGGTTTATGGCCTAAAAGTTACTGGTTTCCGGCCTTTGTGTCAACCGCGGCGGCCTCGGGGGCGGGGGTGGGAGCCGGCAGGGGGCCGGCTTTCGAGCGGGCCTTCTTCGCGTAGTCGCTCTTGGGGTAGTCCTGGACCACCTTCTGGAAGTACCGGCCCGCTTCGTCCTTCCGGCCGAGCCGGGTCAGGGCGATCCCCTCGTAGTAGTAGAGCTTGTCCTTGGCGCCGTACTCCGGGAAGCGCTCCTCGAGGGTGGTGAAGCGGGACAGGGCGGCGGCGGTCGAGCCTTTCCGCAGGTAGAAGTAGCCGATCGAGAAGTCGTGCTCGGCGAGGAGGTCGGTGAGCTGGCGCACACGCTCCCGGGCGGCCCCCGCGTAGCCCGAGTCGGGGAATTCTCGGATGAGCGAGCGGTACTGGTCGATGGCTTCCCGGGTCGCGGTCTGGTCCCGGTCGGGCTTCTCGTGCTCCTTGTCGTAGCAGAGGGCGAACTGGTAGCGGGCGTAGTCGCGCCGCGGCGCACCGGGGTACCGGTTGAGGTAGTCGCGATACCGATACCTCGCCTCGGTGTAGCCGGTCGTCGACTTCTGGGCGAAGTACGAGTCGGCCACCAGCAACAGGGCCTCCCGGCCCATCTGCTCGTTCGGGTAGGTCTCGAAGACGTGGTTGAGGTACTTGCGGGCCTGGTCGTACTTCTTCCTGGCCAGGAGGTCCTTGCCCTTCTCGAAGAGAACCTCCTTGGGCTGGGTCAGGAGCTCCTGCGTGACCTTGTCGGTCTTGGCGGTGCCGGTCTTGGAGGCGCAGCCCGGGACGAAGGCGAGGACGAGCCCCAGGACGGCGAGGGTCGAGGCCCGGAGGGCGCGGTCCTTCAACGATCGCATGGCGCGCTCAGGCCCGGACCGTCGCACGGGCGGCGTCCCGGAGGCGGCCGATGGCGAGCGCGGGGTCATCGGCTCCGTAAATCGCGCTTCCGGCGACCAGTATTTCCGCGCCGGCGGAAACGAGCGCAGCGGCGTTGCCCGGCTCGACTCCCCCGTCGACTTCGATCGGTGGCCGGAAGCCCGCGGAGCGCGCCTCGGCATGGACCGCGCGCACCTTCTCGATGGACGGAACGAGGAAGGGCTGTCCGCCCCAGCCGGGGTTGACCGACATGACGACGGCATAGTCGAGATCGGCCCAGGCGGCCGAGAGGGCGAGCGTCGGCGTTCCGGGGTTGATCGCCGCGCCCGCCCTGGCCCCGCTGCGGCGGACGAGGTCGAGGCAGCGCTGGAGATGGTCGGTCGCCTCGACGTGGACCGAGACCCAGTTGGCGCCGGCGTCGAGGTAGGCCGGCAGCGTCGCCTCCGGCCGCTCGATCATCAGGTGGACGTCGAGGGGCAGCCGGGTCGCCTTGCGGAGGGCCCGGACGACCGGCGGCCCGATCGTCAGGTTCGGCACGAAATGTCCGTCCATGACGTCCACGTGCACGAGGTCCGCGCCGCCTTCCTCCGCGACCGCCAGGGCGTCCGCCAGGCGGGCGAAGTCCGCCGAGAGAAGCGACGGCGCGATCGAGACCCTCATGAGCGGGGCGCCGCCGGCGTGTCGGGCGGACGGGAGACCGTCAGGGAGACGACCTCGCGGCTCGAGAGCGGGTAACCCGCCGGGGGAAACTGCTTCAGGATCGTGTTGGGGCGAACGCCCTCGTAGGTCTCGAACCGGGCGCTGCCAACCTTGAACCCGAACTTCTCGAGCCGGGCCCGGACCGCCTCCGCGTCCTTGCCCACGAGGTCCGGCATCACGATGCGGCTCTCCGGGGCGCCGCGGTTGGTCAGGACGCGCACGGCCTCGCCCTTGGAGGCGGCGGTGTCGGGCTCCGGGTCCTGCGCGAGGATGCCCGCCGGGACCGCCGGCTCCCGGAGCCACGAAGCCGGCCCGAGCTCGAGGGACTCGCGCGCGAGCTTCAACGCCGCGGCCCGCGGGGCCAGGCCCGTCAGGTCCGGGACGCGGAGGGCCCGGGGGCCGAGCGACAGGACGACACGCACGACCTGCGCGGGCTTGGCGAGCGAGCCCGCCTCGGGCTGCTGGAGGAGAACGCGGCCGGCCGCGATGCGGTCGTCGTATCGAGCGCGGGCGCCCTGCTCCTCGAACTGGAGCCCGACCCGCCGCGCGATCCCGATGGCTTCCTCCGGGGTCTTGCCCGAGAGGTCGGGGACCGTGACGGAACGGCCCACGATGGCCCGCCGGAAACCGAACCAGACCGCGCCGACGAAGACGGCCGCCAGGAGGGCGCCGTACAGGACGCGGAAGAAAAGCCTCGCCACAGCGGGAAGTTAACACGGGATGGTACCCTCGGGACGACGCCGGCCGGGCCGCGACAGGCCCCGGGGAGCCGGCCTTCGCGGGAGGTCCACGGACGTGTCGTCCGGAAACGAAGTCGAGCTCGAAATGCCGGCCTGGTTCGCCGATTCCCGGTTCAAGAAGGCGGACCTGCACTGCCACTCCGTGTACTCGACCTTCAAGTACTTCCGGATCGCGAACACCCGCGACTCGTACAACCGCCCCGAGGAGGTCTATCGCCTCGCCAAGGAACGGGGCATGGACTACGTCACCATCACCGACCACGACTCGATCGACGGCTGCCTGGCCCTGCTCGACCGCCGGCCGGACCTCGAGGACTTCTTCATCTCCGAGGAGGTCGAGACCTGGTTCCCCGACACCCGGCAGCGGATCCACGTCAACGTCTTCGACATCGACGAGGCCCAGCACGCCGAGATCTCGCGGCGGCGCCGCAACATCTACGACCTGCACGAGTACATCCGTTCCGAGAACATCATCGCGTCGGCCAACCACATGTTCCAGAACTACCGGATGCGCAACTCCCCGCGGCGCTACTTCGAGGAGATGCTCCGGATGTTCGACGTCTTCGAGGTCAAGAACGGCGCGATGACCTCCCATCACAACCGCCTGGTCGAAGACCTCATGGCGGTCGTGCGCGAGAAACGGGGCGCCGTCTCGCTCGTCGCGGGCTCGGACGCCCACACGCTGGGTCCCCTCGCGCGCGTCTACACCGTCGCCGAGGCCTCGAGCGTGCGCGACTTCCTCGCGAAGATCCGGGGCGGGGCCTGCTTCGTCTGGGGCAGCGAGATGGGCTTCCGGACGCTCCTCTCGGACGTTTACCGGATGGTCTTCCGGTACTACGGCAGCGTGCTCGACCTGCGCAATCCCGAGTTCACCGGCGCCGAGAAGGCCCGGCACCTCGCGCTCGCGGCCTTCGGCGCGCCGTTCTCCGCGGCCGGCGTGCCCCTGGCGGTCACGACGCTCAACTACCTCAAGCAGATCTTCGTCACGAAGACCGTCGGGCAGGAGCTCCTGGAGCACTGGGAGGCGGAGGAGAAGCCGAGCTAGCGGCCTGCAACCGAAGTCATGCTATCGATCTCTTTGCTCGAAAGACGCAGGAAGGCCCGAGAGCGAGGGCCACGGTGGTTGTCTCGACGCCGAATGGCGCTATCGAAACTTCGGTGACACAACACTAGCGGCTACAATCGCTTCGTTGCCCGGCCGCCAGACGTTCCGCCTCCTCGCGCCCCTCCTCGGCGCCGCCGTCCTCGCCGGCTTCGCGATCACCAGCCTTCCGTGGAAGGACGGCCTCTTGCGCCGGCCGCGGACGCCGTTCGACCGGAGCGCGGCGAGCTCGGTCGCGCCGCTCTACGCCATGCTGACGGCCGCGCGGGCGGCGATTCCCGACGGCGCCTCGGTCGTCGCGCGCACCGAGCCGCCGAACGCGATCCAGGAGACGTACTTCCACCGTTTCGCGATCTCGCTTCTTCCCGGCCGCCACGTCCTGCCCTCAGCCTCCTACGGCGGCTTCCTCGACCCGGGGGCCTGGAAGGAGGCGCAGTACATGGTCGTCGTCGGACCGCGGCCTGCGCCGCCACCCGGCCGGCTCGTCCTGGAGACCGCCGAGGGCTCCGTCTGGCGCCGGGACGTCCCGTGACGGGACTCCTGTGGCTCGCGGCCTATCTCCTGCTTCCGATCTGCGGGTGGCCGCTCGTTTCCCACCCCGCCTTCCGGCGCTTCTCCGCGGCGGCGCGCCTGGCTTTGTCCGGCGCGGCGGGCGCGGCGATTCTGTCCTTCACGATGACGGTCGCCGTGCTCGTCGGCGTGAAGTGGCGAACGGGCGTCCTGGTGCTCGCCTCGGCCGTTCTCGCCTGGGTCCTGAGGCGGCTCGCGGGTCCGGCGTCCCCGGCCGCCGCGGCGCCGGACGCGGACGACGCGGGTCCCGTCGGGCGCCGGCTCGCCCACGTCGTCTCCGTCGCGGCGGTCGCCGCGGCTTTCGTCGCCGCCGTTTCGGGCGCCGCGAGCTCGCCCGACCTCCTCTTCTTCTGGGGCCCCAAGGCGCAGGCCTACGCGATGGCCCGGACGATCGATCCCGGGTTCCTCGGAAACGTCTTCCACCGGTTCATGCATCCCTACTACCCGCCGCTCGTCACGAACCTCTACGCGTTCGCCTCGATGGCGGCCGGCCGTCTCCCCTGGACGGCGGCGATCCTGACGTTCCCGGCGCTGCTGGCAGCGCTCGCTCTCGGGCTGCCGGGAATGCTCGACCGGAGCGTCGGGCGCGCGCGGGGGGCCGCGGTCTCGGCGCTCGCCGTCTCCGCGATCGCCTGCGCCGGGATGGAGGCCGACATCGGCGGAAACGGCGAGATGCCCCTGCTGCTGTTCGAAACGCTGGCCATGGCGCTGCTTCTCTCGCCCTTCGCGTCGGAGCGGCCGACGCAGCTTCTCGCCGGGATACTCCTCGCAGGCGCCGCCGTCACGAAAGTCGAGGGCCTTCCCTTCGCCGTGGCGGCCGCGGGGCTCGCCGTGCTCGCGCGGCGCCGGCCCGGGCGCGGAGCACTGCCATCGCTCGTCACGCTGCTCGGTCCGTCGGCCGCCGCCCTCGGCGTGTGGTTCGCGTTCGGCGCCTCGAGGGGCCTCTTCACCGGTTATTCCGAGAGCGGCCGGTTCCTCGACCTCTACCCCGCCCGACTCGCTGCCGTCGTCAAGACGATTCTCGTGAATCTGCTGGCGGCGGGCCACGGGCTGCCCTGGATCGTCCCGTTGCTCGTCGTCCTCGCGTCCCTTCCGCTGGCGCGCCGCGCGGTCGTTCCGCTCTCGACGGCGGCCGTCCTGGGAGCGTTCTTCGTGTTCACGTACCTGCACCGCCCGGAAGACCCGTCGCTCTGGATCTCGTGGTCCGCGGCGCGGATCTTCACGCCGATCGCGATGCTTCTGGCGGTCGCGGCGGCGTGCCCGGAGACGGACGTCGCCGGGCGAGAAGCGCACACGCCAGGAGCGACGCCAGGCTGATCGCGGCGCCCCACACGAAGCCGTCGGGCCGATAAACGAGCACCGCCCGGTGGCGGCCGGGCGGCGCCTCGAATCCGAGGAAGGCGTGGTTGAAGGGATGGAGGCGGGCGGGAGCGCCGTCGATCCGGAGCTTCCATCCATGCCATGCCGGGATCGACGTCCCGACGAAGGTCTCCTCCGGCGCCTCCACCTCGAGCTCGAGGCGCGAGCCCGCGTACGCTTTCGTCTCCAGGCGCGCCCGCCCGTTGTGCTGCCATCCGACGCGGCCGGATGTCTTCCCGCCGGCGATCCCGTCGTTCCGGAAGTCCGGGATCCGAGCGAGCGCCCAGAGATGCAGTTTGGGATCGTCGGTCCAGAGGACGTGGCGCGGCACGAACGCCCGTTCGAGCACCTTCGGGTTCTCGAGCAGGCGCAGGCCGTGGCTTTCCGAAAGGACCTTCCAGCCGTCGGGGACGGCGACGCCGGAGGGAGACAGGACGTAGCGCACGTTCAGGAACGAGAGAAAGGGGCGGGTCGGATCGGTCACCCGGCTGAAGTAGAGGCCGGGAGGATCGCACCAGAGCGAGTAGGTCTCGACGTAAGGTCCGAACAGCATGGCTTCGTAGCCGCGCACGTCCTCGATCCCGTACATCGCGGCCGCGTTCGGCGTGAAGGCGTGCCAGAGCGCGGTCATGCGCACGGGCTCGCCGCGGGGGATCGGGTCGAGCAGCTCGAGCTTCGGGTAGAACGCCGCCGCCGGGTAGGTCGGATAGACGTCCCACTGCTCCGCGGTCCGCGCCGCGAGCAACACGGAGGCGAGCGAAGCCACGAGGGCCGTGCCGAACCGTCGCCGCCGAGCGCCCACGAGAACGAGGACGAGGCCGGCGAGCACGGGGACGACCTGCAGCAGCACCCGGTCACGGAGGTCGCCGGCGCTCATCCGGAGGGCCTCGAGTCCCGCGGCGCGATACCGGGAAACGAAGAGCGTCAGGGCCACCGCGACGATCGCGCCGAGGACGAAGGCCCGCGTTCCCCGGCCCGCGCGCAGCTCCTCGGCGCCGAGGACCGCGAGCGCGGCCAGGCCGAAGACCCAGAGGAATACGAAGTAATCGCCGATCGCGATGTCGAAGAGCGGCAGCGCCACGATGGCCTCGGTCAGGCCGTACAGGCGGGCGTGGAGGGCGAGGCCGAAAAGCGCGAGGCCCGCCCAGAGCCAGCGGCGCCGGTCGCGCGCGGAGATTCCCGCCAGCGCGAGCGGCAGCAGGAGCGCCCCCGCATAGCCGGCCGGGACCATGAGGCGCGGAATGACCTCGCTCCGGCCGAGCCGGCCGTAGGCGTACGGAACCAGGCTCAGGACCACCCGCCTCAGGCTTTCGAGAGGCGGCTCCGACCGGCTGCCGCGGGCATAGAGGTCGCGCCGGATCACGTGCTGCCACGTCTGGGGAACGATCTCGGCGAACGGCAGGAGGACGACGGCCGTAAGCCCCAACGCCAGCGCGCCCGAGAGCAGCGCGAGGCCGAGGGCGCGGCGGCGGCGGGACGCCGGCGCCTGCGAGAGCTCGAAGAGAAACGCGACCCCCCCGCCGGCGACGGCAAAGAGAAGCGTCTCGGGGTGGCCCGCCACCGCGATGAGGACGAGCGAGGCGACCGTCAGGCCGGCCGCGCGCCGGTCCGCCCGCTCGGCGAGCCGCCGGAGCCCGAGCAGCAGGAGCGGGAACGCCGCGACGCTCGCCCCGACGGGATACCCGACGAAGAAGACGAGAAAGTCCGAGAAACCCCACGCCGCCGCGCCGAGCAGGGCCGACGCCTCCCCCGCGCCGCAGCCGCGGAAGAAGACGTAACCGAAGAGCAGAGCGAGAAAGATCCGGAGCGTCAGGTCGAAGGTCCAGGCCTGGGGCGGCGGAAGGAGGAATCCGATCCACGTGCCCGGATACAGGACCGCCGGCTGCTGGACCGCGGCGAGCGGCTCCCCCGCCAGCATGTGCGGGTTCCAGAGCGGGAGCCGGCCCTCGAAGACCGCCTCGCGGACGGCCTGCCTCCAGGGAAGCATCTGCGACGCCACGTCGACGAGGAGCGGATTGACCACCCGCTCGATCCCGTAGCGCGAGCGCAGGTCGTGGAACGGCTCCGCCTGGTACACGATGTCGAGCGGGGCCATGACGCCGCCCGAGAGGAGCGCCCGTCCCGTCAGCAGGAGCGGCGCCGCCGCCAGCAGGAGCGCCGTCCGCCTCCGGACGGGCGCGGCGAAGCGGTTCGCGAGCCAGAGCGCGATCGAGGCCGTCGCCCCGTAGACGGCGAGGGACCGGAGGACGACGAAAGCCACTACGCCGGATTCTCCCCCGGTTTTCTCCGGCGAGAGCGCCGCAGAATCACCGCTCCCGCCGCGAGCGTCGCGAGGCTCACGGCCGCCCCGTATCGAAACCCGTCGGGCGAGTAGCGCAGCGCGAGATGGTGCCGGCCGGCTGGAACGCGGACCGCGAGGAACGCGTGGTTGTAGGTCAGCACGCCGGTCCGCGACCCGTCGACCTCGGCCCGCCAGCCCGGCCACGCCGGCAGCGACGCCGCGACGAGGGCCGGCGACCGGGCGTCGATGCGCAGGTCGAGAAGGCCGGCGCTCGCGGAGGCGATCACGACGCTCGCCTCGCCGTTCTCGATCCAGTCTCCCGCCGGTCCGTCCTCGACGATCCCGCGCTCGCCGAAGTTCTCGATCGAGCCGAGGGCTTGCAGCCGCCGCGCGGGCTCGGGCTCGCTGCGATAGCGGCGGGGCGCGAAGGCGAGCGGAAGCGCCCCGGGGTTTTCGAGCAGGCGCAGGCCCGCGCCCTCCGCCCGCGTCGTCCAGCCCGGCGGCGGCGGGAAGCCGGCCTCCGCGAGGACCCACCGCGCCGCGAGAAACGCGAGGAAGGGCCGCGTCGGGTCGTCGATCCGGTTGAACCAGACCGGCTGCTCCACGCACCAGAGCGGGAAGGTCTCGTGGAAGCGCCGCAGCGTCATGGCCTCGTATCCGCGGACGTCGTCGAGGCCGTAGACGGACGCCGTGTTCGGGATGAGCGCGTTGCCCACGCCCGCGATGCGCTCGCCGGAGCCTCTCGGGACGGCGTCGAGGACCGGAAAGCGCGGGTAGAAGGCCTTCGCGGCCATCGTGGGGTGCGTGGCGCCCTCCTCGAGAACGCGCGAGCCGGCGAGAAGGACGAGGAGCGCCGGAAGGACGAGCTTGTTGCGCCGGCGCCCGAGCGCCGCAGCGAGAGCGATCCCGGCGACGAGCGGGACGACCTGCAGGAGCAGCCGCTCGCGGGCGAACGCGGCGGGCATTCCGAGGGCCGCGAGGCGCGGCTCGGCCCGGACGAAGAGCCCGAGGACGAGGCCGAGCGTCGCGAGCCCGCCCGCGACCACGCCCGGAGCGCCCTCACCCTCGCCGAGGCGGTCGGCGCCGAGGGCGGCCAGGACGCAGAGCGCGAGGAGAGTCCAGAGCAGCATGCGCTCGTTCAGGGCGATGTCGAAGAGCGGGAGCTTCGCGAGCGCGTCGGCCGCCGGCGTCTTCGTCCAGACGGCGAGGCCGAGCGCTCCGACGCCCAGAAAGAACCAGCGGTCGCGGTTGCGCGCGAAGAGGCCCGCGAACGCGAGCGGGAAGAGCAGCGCGCCGGCGTAGGCCGACGGCTCGTGAAAGCCCTCGAGCACCCGGCCGCGCCCCGAGACACCGACGGCGTACGGAACGACCTGCGGCGTCAGGCGGGCGAGGCTCTGCGGGCCCGGCACCGACCGCGACTGCTTCGCGTACCAATTCATGCGCAGGAAGTGCTCCTGCGTGTGCGGGAGGGCCTCGGCCACCGGCCCGAGGACCACGGCCGAGAGCCCGAGCCCGAAGACCGCCGCGAAGGCCGCCCACGCCAGGGACCGGGCCCGGCTCGCGATCCGTGCGCCGGCGAGCTCGAAGAGCCCGTACAGACCGGCGCCGAAGCCGGCGTGCAGCAGCGTCTCGGGGTGTCCCGCCGCGGCGATCAGGAATACGGCCACGGCGGCGATCGCGGCACCGGGGGCGCCGGGCTGCCGGACGACGCGCCGGACGCCGAGCAGGAGGAGCGGGACCGGCGCCGCCGCCGGCATCGGCGGAACGCCGAGAAAGAAGATCATCCAGTTCGAGAATGCCCAGCCGAGCGCGCCGAAGAGCGCTCCGCCGGCGCCGCACCCGAGCTCGCGCAGGAAGAGATACGCCGCCAAAAGTGCGATCAGGAGCCGCAGGGTCACGTCGAACGTCCAGGCCTGGGGCAGGGGCAGGAGCATTCCGAGGAGCGTCCCGGGATGCAGGACGGCCGACTGCGCGACCGCCGAGAGCGGCTCCCCCGCCAGGACGTGCGGGTTCCAGAGCGGAGGCCGTCCGTCGGCGAGCGCCTCGCGCACGGCCGCGCGCCACGGGATCTGCTGGTAGACGATGTCGGACAGAAGCGGGGTCCGGTCCGCCGCGACGGAGAGCTCCTGCCGAAGCGAGCCGAACGGATAGCCGTTGTAGAGGATGTCGATCGGTCCGTAGACGCCGCCGGTGAAGATCGCGCGGCCCGTGAAGAGGAGAGGAGCGGCCGCGAGCAGGAACGCGATCCGCCGCGGCAAGGGAAGGACGAACCGGTGCGCGAGCCACAGGAGAAGCGCCGCGGAGGCGGCGTACACCGCGAGGGAACGGGCGACGAGGATCACGGATGGCCGGGCGCCCGGCGCCCCGCCGCCGCCATCCATCCGCAGACGAGGAGTCCCGCGGCCGACGCGGCGAGACCGAGGGGCCAGGACGGGGGACGATAGGACAGGCGCACGGAGTGCGCGCCGGGCTCGAGCCAGAATCCGACGAAGGCGTGGTTGACCGTCTCGAGCCGGATCCCGTTCCCGCCGTCCATGCCCCTCCATCCCGGCCAGTCCGGAAGCGACGTCGCGACGAACGCGCGCCGTTCGACCCGGGCCTCGATCGAGAGGTCGGGGCCGATCTCGCGCAGCTCGAGCGACGCCTCTCCGCCGGGCTCTCCGGCGGCGCCGCCGGCGGGCCCGGACAGCCACGCGGTCTCTCCGAACTCGGTCGCGCGCCCCATCGCTTCGAGCCGCCGCTCCGGGTCCGGCTCGTTCCGCACGGTGAGCGGAACGAAGGCTCGCGGCAGAGCGCGCGGGTTCTCGAAGACGGCCATCTCGCCGTCGCGGGCCCGCTCGCGCCATCCCGGAGGCGCCGGGTCCCGCGGTCCGCCGACGGCCCAGCGCGCGTTGAGGAAGGCGAGAAACGGCGCGCCGAGGTCGGTCACCAGGTTGTAGGAGGCGGGCTGCGCCCGGCACCACAGCGGGTACGTGTCCGCGAACCGGTCGAGCACGAGCGACTCGTAACCCCGCACGTCCTCGAGGCCGTAGAGGGTCGCGCCGTTGGGCCGCAGGATCGTTCCCGCGGCCACGACGCGCGCGGGATCGGCCGCGGCGGCCTTCGCGATCGCCGCGAGGCCGGGGAGCGCGGGAGCGAGCGAGGCGGCCGGGAGCGTCGGATACACCCCGCGCATCTCGAGGAAGCGCTGCAGGGCGAGGAGCACGACGGCCGCCGAGGCGACCTGGCGCGGCGGCCGGCGCGACGCCGCGACGGCGGCGAGCAGAAGGACGGGGAGGATCTCGAAGAGAAACTGCGCCGTCACGAAGCCCGGCGGAAGGGCCCGGTCCGCGAAGACCGGCCGCGCCAGGAGGAAGGCGACGAGGAGCGCCGCGGCGACGCCCGCGCCCGCGAGGGCCAGTCGCCGGCCGCGGCCGTCCGTCTCGAGGCGGGCGACCCCGAACGCGGCCAGCCCCGAAAGCCCGAGCCCCGCGAGGAAGACGAGACGGTAGTTGAGCGCGAGCGCGAATCCCGGCAGCCTCGCGGTCAGGTCGTGGAGGCCCGGGGCGCTCGCGCCGTAGGCGAGACCGGCGAGCGCGAACGCGAGGAAGATCGAGCGCCCCCGCTCGACCGCGGCGCCCCGCCCGAGACCCGCGAGGGCCAGCGGAAAGAGGACGGCCCCCGCGTAGCCGAGCGGCATTCCGGAGCCGTCGTTGCGCGGCGTCTGCACGGGGCTCTTGCCGTAGAGGCCGTGGGCGAAGGGAAGGACGTCCGGCAGAAGCCGCCGCGCCGCCTCCACGGGCGGCACCGACTGACTGCCGCCGCCGGCCTGGAGCGCCGCGCGGCGCGCGCGATACTCCGCGGAACGCGGAATCGCCTCGAGGAGCGGAAAGAGCTGCACGCCCGAAAGCAGAAGGGCGAGCCCTCCGGCGCCGAGCGCCGCCGCGAGCGCCTGGCCCGCCCTCCGGCCGCGGGCGCCGGCGAGCTCCCATGCGAAGTAGGCGGACCCGGCGGCCGCGCCGTGGAAGAACGACTCCGGGTGCCCTCCGCAGAAGGACAGCCACAGCGCCGCGGCCGTCAGCCCGACCGACGCGCGGCCGGGCGCGCGGACGAGACGCCGCAGCCCCAGGAGAAGCAGCGGAAACGTCGCCGTCGAGGGGCCCACGCTCCAGCCGGCCCAGAAGAGCACGTAGGTGGAGAATCCCCAGCCGACGGCTCCGGCCAGGGCCGCGCGCGCGCCGACACGGAAGTCGGAGAAGAAAAGGAAGGCCGACAGGAGCGCGAGGAAGAGCGTGAAGGCGCACGAGAACGTGAAGGAGAGCGGCAGCGGCAGCCACAGGCCGAGCCAGGTCGCGGGATGCAGGATGCCGGCCTGCGCCGTTCCGAGGAGCGGGTTGCCGGCGAGCACGAACCGGTTCCAGAACGGGAAGCGGCCGTTCGCGGCGGCCTCGCGCACGGCCGCCCGCCACGGCAGGTTCGCGAACGCGAGGTCGGAGAGAATCGGGTTGGCGGGCGCCGGCGCTCCCCGCGCGTCGGCTCCCGCGCGCCAGGGGTCCGAGGTCCGATACAGGTCCGCCGGCCCGTAGAGACCGCCCCGAAGAAAGGCCTCGCCCGTGAAGACGAGCGGAAGCAGCGCCAGGACGGCCGCGGCCGGCCACGGGACGGCGCCCACGAATCGCCGCGCGAGCCACACGGCGAGAGCCGCCGCGGCGGCGTAGGTCAGCCCGAGCGCGAGAGCTTCGATCCCCGGATTCTAGACGCTAGGATGGGGTCGTGGCGTACTCCTGGGAGCGCATGACGGCGGCGGAGAAGGGCGCGATCCTCGACTCCATCGCCGGGGCGCCGGCGCGCCAGCCCCCCAAGGTCGTCGAGATCTCCTGGCAGGACCGCTGCAACATCGACTGCTTCTTCTGCTCGACCTCGGAGATCCGGGCGGGCAACTTCGAGCTGTCGGCGGAGCGTCTCGAGAAGCTCTTCGACGAGATGCGGGACCTCGGCGTCCGGGGCGTGCGTCTGATGGGCGGCGGCGAGCCGCTCTTCCGCAAGGACGCGGCCGCGCTCATCGCCGCGATCGGGGCGCGGGGACTCCGGATCACCGACGTCACCACCAACGGCGTCCTCCTGACCGAGCCCGTCGTGCGCGCGCTCTATGCCGCCGGATGCGACGAGATCTGCGTGTCGCTCAACGCGGGCGACGCGCGGTCCTACGCCGCGATGATGCAGACGACCGGGAAGAACTTCGACCGCGTCGTCGAGAACATCCGCGCCGCCGCGCGGATCAAGCGGGAGACCGGAAGCGAGACGACGCTCCGGGTCCAGTTCCTCGTCTACAAGGAGAACTTCCGGCAGCTACCCGAGATGTACCGGCTCTTTCGGGAGACCGGCGCCGACCGCTTCTGGCTGAACGGCCTCTATCCCGTGCGCCCGATGCCGACGATGACCGAGGAGGACGTCTCCGAAATGCTGCTCGCGTACGAGGAGGTCCTGGCGCAGGACTACTTCGACCGCCTCGAGCGCTTCTCGTTCTGGGAGAAGTCGATCGCCGAGCGCATCGAGGCCTCGACCCGGAAGGTGTTCGAGCGGGCCCCCTTCGCGCGACGGGCCCGCGTCAAGCTCCGGCAGCTCGCCGACGCCGGCGGGCGCCAGGCGCGGGCGGTCGCCGGACTTCACGAGTTCTGCCTGGTGGGCTGGTACTCCATGACGCTCAACGCCAACGGCGACGCCGTCACCTGCTGCATCCTGCAGGACCACCCGACGGCGGTCCTCGGCAGCATCCACAAGTCGAGCCTCGCCGACATCTGGTTCGGCGAGCCCTACGCGCGCTTCCGCGCGGAGCTCTCCGAGATCATGGCGCGCCGCGGCGAGGTCGCGTCGTTCCCGCACGGCTGCGCCGTCCAGGGGGTCTGCGCCGAAAAAGGCGCCTGCCCCACCCGCTCCTACTACTGGTCCGACGACGCTGATTTCCGCCGGAAGTTCCACGAGATCGTCGAAGCGATGCCCCGCCCCTCGGGCCCGCCTTTCGCGAAGCTCGCCCCGGGCACTCCGACCGCGCGCCTCCCCGTCCACACCGGCGTCTACAAGTAGCGCCGAGGGAGGGCGGGGACAAGCCCCGCCCCTACGACCGGGCCCCCCCTCACCTGCCGTGCCGAAAGATCCGCTCGCGGCGCGAGGAATCTCCGCGAGCGCAGCGGAGGACGCCTCGCGCCGCGGGAGCGAGCGCGGAGCGAAGGGTCAGGCTCGCGGTCGAGCCCACAGGCGAGCCGCGAGCCGGTGCGCCGTCAGGCGCAGACCCGAAGCGCAGCGCTCGCGACGTGGGCGAGCCGCTCGCCGGTGCGCCCGAAGGGCGCAGGTTCCCGGCGGCGCGCTCGCGACGGCTAAAACGGCCACCACCCCGTCGGCAGGTTCTTCGCCAGGTCGTTGTAGAGCACGACCGCCAGGAGCGCCAGGATCATCACGAAGCCGACCTGCAGGATCCGCTCCTTGACGCGGAGCGAGAAGTCCCGCCGCGCGATCCCCTCGACGCCGAGGAGGAAGAGATGGCCTCCGTCGAGGACCGGGATCGGAAGCAGGTTGAAGATCCCGAGCTGCAGCGAGATCGCGGCCATGAACGCGAGCAGCGGGACCGCGCCCTTGCGGGCCTCCTGGCCGGAGAACTTGGCGATGTCGAGCGGGCCTGACATGGTCTTCATGCTGGCCTTGCCGCGGAAGAGCCGCCCGAGAACGGAGAGCGTCATCCGGAAGTCGGTCTCGACGCGGCGGAAGCCCTCCACGAAGGCCTGCTTCACCGGGAACCGCTCGATGACCTCCGGCAGATCGCCGCCGACCTGCACGCCGACCTTCCAGACGCCGTCGGATTCCTGCCGGGGCGCGACGGTGACCGTCCCGGCCTTGCCGCCCCGCTCGTAGACGATCGGGAAGGGTCCCGGCGCCGCGGCCTTGACGGCCTCGACGAACTTCGCGAACACCTGGTCCGGCGAGCCCTGGATCGGCCGGCCCGCGACCGACAGGATGATGTCGCCGGGCTTGAGCCCCGCCTGCGCCGCGGGCGACCCGCCGACGACGCCGTCGAGCCGTGCGCGCACCGAGGTCCCGAAGTCGGGCAGCAGGCCGACCTGTCCCATGTCGTACTTGGACTCGGCCTTCGGCGTGACCGTGAGGAAGACCCCGCTGCCGCCACGGTCGACCTCGACCTCGAGCGGCTCGCGGGCGTTCATGGCGAAGATGAAGAGCGCGTCGCGCCAGCGCGGCGTCGCCTGGCCGTTGATCGACACGATCCGGTCGCCCGGCTGAAACCCGGCCGCCGCGCCCGGGGACCCGGCCTCGACGACGCGGACGACCGGCTTGTCGAGCTCGTAGGCCGCGACCCTGGTGCCGACCGCGAAGACGGTCGTGTGCAGCACGACCGCGAGGACCAGGTTCATCGCGGGGCCGGCGACGAGGACCAGCGCGCGCTGCCAGCGCTTCCCGACCGGCGGCGCCTCCTGCGACGTCCCCTCGGTGACCGTCGACTCGTCGGGCCCGAGGCCGATCACGCGCACGTAGCCGCCGAGCGGGATCGCGGAGACCCGGTAGTCCGTGCCCCGCCACTTCTTCCCGAAGAGCCGCTTGCCGAAGCCCACGGAGAAGACCTCGACGGGAAAGCCGAAGAACTTGGCGACGGCGAAGTGCCCGAACTCGTGCACGACGACGAGGACGGAAAGCACGACGACGAGGGCGAGGACGTTGCTCAGGATCTGCAAGAGGGCTCCTTGATCGGTTTATCGCGCGATGGCCGGGGCGCGGCGCCGGACGATCCCGGAGGCGGCTTCCCGGGCCGACCGGTCGACCGACTCCGCCTCGTCCAGGCTGCGCGGGGCGGCGGGCCGGCCGACTCTTTCCATGGTTCCCGAGACCACGTGAACGATGTCGGGGAAGGAAATCTTCCCCTCGAGAAAGGCCGCGACGGCGATTTCGTTGGCCGCGTTCAGGACCGCGGGCAGGCCTCCCCCGCCGGCGAGGGCCTGGCGGGCGAGCCCGAGGGCCGGGTACCGGCGGGGATCGAGCTCGAAGAAATCGAGCCGCGCGAGCGCCGCGAGGTCGAGGCGACCGAAGTCGTTGGGGTAGCGCCCCGGGTAGTCGAGGGCGTAGACGATCGGGAACTTCATGTCGTTCCTGGCGAGCTGCGCCACGAGCGAGCCGTCGACGAACTCCACGAACGAGTGGACGACCGACTGGGGGTGGATCACCACGTCGATGCGCTCGCCCGGAAGCCCGAAGAGGAAGTGCGCCTCGATGACCTCCAGGCCCTTGTTCATCATCGTCGCGGAGTCGATCGTGATCTTCGGGCCCATCTTCCAGGTCGGGTGCGCCAGCGCGTCCTCGACCGTGATCGAATCGAAAGTGTCGAGCCGGCGCTCGCGGAACGGTCCGCCCGAGGCCGTCAGCACGAGCCGCCGCGCCTCCTCGGGCCGGCCGCTGCGCATCGCCTGGTGGATGGCGCTGTGCTCGGAGTCGACCGGCACGAGCTCCGCTCCGCTCTTCCGGGCCTCCTCGAGGATGAGCTCGCCCGCGACGACGAGCGGCTCCTTGTTGGCGAGCGCGAGGCGCTTGCCGGACCGGACCGCGGCATGCGCCGAGCGCAGCCCCAGCGCGCCGACGAGACCGCCGACGACGGTGTCGGCCTTCGGGTGACACGCGGCCTCGTTCAGGCCGTCGATGCCCGCCACGATCCGGCAGTTCACTCCCGCCGGCAGAAGCCGCTCGAGGCGCGAGACGTCCTCGGCCCGGTCGATGGCGACGAGGTCGGGCCGGTGGGCCGCGATCTGCTCGGCGAGCTTCTCGATCGAACGCCCGGCCGCGAGCGCCGCGACCCGGAAGCGGTCCGGAGAGGCGGCGACCACGTCGAGCGCGGAACGGCCGATCGAGCCTGTCGAGCCCAGGATGGACAGGGTTTTCATGGACAACCCCGCATTCTATCTACAGGCCGCGGGCGACGAACGCGGCCAGGACCGGGGCGGCGAAAAGAAGCGAGTCGATCCGGTCGTAGAAGCCCCCGTGACCGGGCAAGAATGTCCCGGAGTCCTTCACTCCCGCGCCCCGCTTCCAGAGCGACTCCACGAGGTCCCCGATCTGCCCGGCGGTCGAAGCGAGGGCCCCGGCGGCCGCCCCCGCGGCGGGCCCCAGCTCCGGCAGAAACCACCAGGTGCCCGCCACGGCGCCGAAGATCGTCGCGCCGGCGAGCCCCGCGATCGAGCCCTCCCAGGTCTTCTTGGGCGAAACGACCGGCGCGAGCGCGTGACGGCCGAAGCGCCGCCCGAAGTAGTAGGCGAACGAGTCGCACGCCCAGACGAGGAGCAGCAGCATGAGAACCACCCGGGGCGAGCGGGCCCGCAGGAGGCACATGGCGGCCGCCGGCAGCGCGATCGAGACGACGCCGAAGATCGTCGCGCCGGCGCCGGCGAGCGCGCTCGCCGGCGGGACGTGCGACGCCATCGGGGCCACCGCCGCCAGGAACACCGTGACGAGCCCCGCGGCGTACCAGAAGCCCGGCCGCGACTTCACGACGATCTCCACGAGGTCGCCGGACGGCGTCTCGAAGCGCAGCGGCCCCCAGAGGAGGGCCGCTCCCCCGAGGAGGAGGGCCGAGGCCGCCAGGCCCACGGTCTTCGCGACGGGGTGCCCGGTCTTCTCGGCGATCCGGTAGAACTCCCACACGGCGCCGAGCGCGATCGCGGCGACGAGGCCGTTGAAGAGGAGCGGCGGCCCGAGGAAGAGGACCGCCAGGACGATCGGAATCGCGACCGCCGCGGCGAGCTCGCGCTTCACGCCCTCCGGCCTTCGGCCTCGGATTCCGGAGCGCGGCCCTCGATGACGCCGCCGTAGCGGCGCTCGCGCTTCTGAAAGTCGAGGATCGCTTCGAAGAGGTGCCGCTTGCGGAAGTCCGGCCAGAGCGTCGGCGTGACCCAGATCTCGCTGTACGCGATCTGCCAGAGAAGAAAATTCGAGACCCGCATCTCCCCGCTCGTGCGGATCAGCAGGTCCGGGTCCGGCAACCCCGCCGTCGAGAGGCGCGAGCCCAGCGTCTCCTCGTCGATCTGCTCGGGCGTCAGGCGGCCGGAGGCGACGTCGTTGGCGAGCGAGCGGCAGGCGTCGACGATCTCGGTGCGGCCGCCGTAATTGAGCGCGATGTTGAACGTCATGCCGCGGCAGGAGGAGGTCGCCGCCAGCCCGTGGGCCAGGGCCTTCTGGACCGACGGGTCGAGCTCGTTCATCCGCCCGACCACGCGGAAGCGGATGTCGTTCTTCAGGAGGTTTCCGAGCTCCTTGGCGAGGTACTCCTTGAGCAGCGCCATCAGCGTGACGATCTCGAAGCGGGGCCGCTTCCAGTTCTCGACCGAGAACGCGTAGAGCGTGAGCGCGTCGAGCTCGAGGCGGGCGCAGGTCTCGACGGCCTCGCGGACCGACGCGATCCCCGCCCGGTGCCCCTCGACCCGCGGCGACCCCCGCAGCTTCGCCCAGCGCCCGTTGCCGTCCATGATGATGGCGATGTGGCGCGGCAGCTTCGCGAGGTCGATCTCGTCGAGGAGCTGCCGCTCGAACGAGCCTTTCGCCGCCAGGGTCTCGGTGTCGATCACTCGGGCGATTTTACCCCCCGTACTCGACTCTCACCAGCGTCAGGCCCCGCGCCGCCGCCTTCGCCGAGAGCTTTCCGCGGTCCCCGGTCCGCAGGAGCTCCGCGGTCCGGCCGGGCGGAACGCGTCCCCGGGCCTCGTCGGCGAGCACACCGGCGATGGAGCGGACCATCCCGCGGAGAAAACCGTCGCCACGGAAGAGCGCCCGCAGCTCGTCTCCGGCCTCCTCGACCTCGACGCGCTCGAGGTCCCGGACGCCGGACTCGCTCCGCGCCAGTCGAACGGCGAAGACGGAGAAGTCGCGCCGGCCCGGGAGGCATTCGGCGGCCGCGCGCATCCGCCCGGCGTCCGCGCGCCGCGAGAGGGGCGAGACGAACGGGGCGTCGCGCGGCGGAATGACCTCGGCCCGGCTCCAGCGGTAGACATATTCCTTCCGGCGCGCGTCGTAGCGGCAGTGAAAGTCGGGCGCGGCGAGCTCGACCGCGAGCACGCGCACGTCCTCGGGCAGCGCGCCGTTGACGGCGTCGCGCACGATCGCCGGATCGCGCGGCCGCGGCAGGTCGAAGTGCACGACCTGCCCGTCGGCGTGGACGCCGGCGTCCGTCCGCCCCGCGCCCTCGACGCGGACCGGCGCGCCCGCCAGGCGCGTCACCGCATGCTGCAGCACTCCCTGGACGGTCCGCGCCGCGTTCTTCTGGACCTGCCAGCCGTGATACCGCGTGCCGATGTACGCGACCGTGGCGCGATAGCGCTGGCTCTCTCTCAAGTGGCCGCAGTCTACGCCGCGCGGCGCGCGGCGACGCGATAGGCTTTTGGCATGTCCCGCCGCTCCCCGGCCCCCGACGCGCCCCCGAAGCCCGCGACGGCCCTGCCCGTCCACGGGGGGGGCACGCCGGCGCCGAAGCGGCCGGCCTCCGACGCGCCCGGCCTGACCCTCGCGATCCAGGGCATGCACTGCGCCTCCTGCGTCAACACGATCGAGAAGGCGCTCTCCGCCGTGCCCGGCGTCGAGGAGGCGTCGGTCAACCTCGCCACCGCGCGGGCCGAGGTCCGGGGCCGCAACCTCGACCGGCCGAGGCTGATCGAGGCCGTCCGCGGCAGCGGCTACGACGCGAAGCCCGCGGACGAAACCGCCCCGTCCGATCTGGACGCCGCGGCCGCGCGCGAGACGCGCAAGGTCCTCCGGCGCACGCTCGCGGCGGCGGCCCTGACCTTGCCCGTCGTCGTCGTGTCGATGGCCGACCTCCACTTCCCCGGCCGCAACTGGGCCCTCCTCGCCCTGACGCTGCCCGTCTACTTCTGGGCGGGCTCGCCGTTTCTCTCGGGCGCCGTGCGCACCCTGGCGCACCGGACGGCGAACATGGACACCCTCATCGCGATCGGAACGACGGCGGCCCTCGCGCTGTCGGTCGCGTCGACCCTCTTTCCCGACGCCCTCGCGCCGGCCTCGGCGAACGCGGGCATGGGGCACGTGTACTACGAGGCCGTCGGGGTCATCCTGACGCTCGTCCTTCTCGGCCGGTATCTCGAAACGCGCGCCCGGGGCCGGACGTCGGCCGCGATCCGAAAGCTCCTCGACCTCGCGCCCAAGACGGCGCGGCGGATCGACGGCGACGCCGAGACGGAGGTCCCGCTCGCCGAGGTCCGCGCGGGCGACCGGCTGCGCGTCAAGCCGGGCGACGCGGTGCCCGTGGACGGGGTCGTGCGCTCGGGCGCCTCGTCGGTCGACGAGTCCATGGTGACGGGCGAGTCGATCCCGGTCGCCAAGGCCGAGGGCGACCGCGTCATCGGCGGGACGTTGAACGGCGAGGGCGTCTTCGACATGGAGGCCACGGCGGTCGGCGCCGCGACCGCGCTCGCGCAGATCGTGCGGCTCGTCGAGCAGGCGCAGGCCTCGAAGCCGCCGATCCAGAAGCTCGCGGACCGCATCTCGGGCGTCTTCGTCCCGGTCGTCCTCGGGATCGGGGTCGTGACCTGGGTCGCCTGGTACGTCCTGGGGCCCGAGCCCCGCGCGCTCTTCGCGACGATCGCCCTCGCCTCGGTCCTGATCATCGCCTGTCCCTGCGCGCTCGGCCTCGCGACTCCCACGGCGATCCTCGTCGGGACCGGGCGCGGCGCGCGCTCCGGCATTCTCTTCCGAAACGCCGCCGCGCTCGAGAAGGCCCGGCGCATCACCCTCGTCCTCCTCGACAAGACCGGCACGGTGACCGAGGGTCGGCCCCGCCTGACCGAGCGCGTCCACGTCGCGGGAGTCGGCGACGAAGAGCTCCTCGGCCTCGCCGCGGCGCTCGAGAAGGGCTCGGCCCACCCGCTCGCGGAAGCCCTCGTCGCCGCGGCGGGCGAAAAGGGCATCGCGCTGCCCCGGGCCGACGCGTTCGAGTCCCGCACGGGTCTCGGCGTCGCCGGCCGCGTCGGGGGGCGCCGGGTCCTCGTGGGCAACGCCCGGTTCCTCGAGGGCGAAGGCGTCGACCTCGCCCCGGTCGCCGAGGAGATCGCGCGGTTCTCGGAGGAGGGCAAGACCCCCCTGCTCGTCGCGGCCGACGGAACGCTCCTGGGGCTTCTCGCCGTGGCGGACCGCGAGAAGCCCGGCGCCGCCGCCGCGATCGCGAGCCTTCGCGGCCGCGGCCTCAAGGTCGCGATGCTGACGGGGGATCGCGAGGAAACCGCCCGCGCCGTCGCCCGGCGCGTCGGCATTCCCGAGGTCTTTTCGCAGGTCCTCCCGGGCGACAAGGCCGCGAAGGTCCGCGAGCTCCAGGAGCGGGGCGAGGTCGTGGCCATGGTCGGCGACGGCGTCAACGACGCCCCCGCGCTCGCCCAGGCCGACGTCGGCATCGCCATCGGGGCCGGCGCGGACGTCGCGATCGAGGCCTCCGACGTGACGCTCGTCGGCGGCAGCCTCGAGCTCGTGGCGACGGCGATCGGCCTGTCGCGGGCGACGCTGGCGACGATCCGCCAGAACCTCCTGTTCGCTTTCCTCTACAACGTCCTCGGCATCCCGATCGCCGCGGGGGTCCTCTACCCGGTGCTCGGCTGGATGCTCTCGCCGATGATCGCCTCGGCGGCGATGGCCGCCTCCTCCGTCTCGGTCGTCGGCAACAGCCTGCGCCTCGCGCGACGGAGGCTCGTGTGAGCCCCGCCGTCGTCTGGACGGCCGACCGGATCGCGGCGGTCGGCGCCGGCGCCCTTCTCCTCGCCGGGATCTACGTCTTCTTCTTCGGCAAGCGGCGGGCGGCGGCTTCGGCCGTGGCGGGGCCCGGCTCCCAGGAGGTGACGGTCGTCGTGAAGGGCGGCTACACGCCCGACCTGATCGTCGCGCGCCGGGGCGTCCCGCTGCGCCTCGTTTTCGACCGCCGGGAGTCGAGCCCGTGCAGCGACGAGATCGTCTTCCCGGACTTCGGGGTCCGGCGCGCCCTCCCGGCCTTCGCGAAGACGGAGGTCGAGATCGTCCCCGACCGGACGGGCGAGTTCGAGTTCACCTGCGGCATGAACATGCTGCACGGAAAGCTTCTCGTCGAATGAGCGCGAGCGATCCGTCGCTGAAGATCACCGAGATCTTCAAGTCGATCCAGGGCGAGTCGACCCGGGCGGGCCTGCCGTGCGCCTTCGTGCGGCTGACGGGCTGCGCGCTGCGCTGCGTCTGGTGCGACACGGCCTACGCCTTTCACGGCGGCCGCGACATGCCGGTGTCGGAGGCGGCCGCGCGGGCGCTGGCGATGGAGACCGGGCTCGTCGAGATCACCGGCGGCGAGCCGCTCGAGCAGGACGCCGTCTACCCGCTCATGGACCGCCTCCTCGAGGCCGGGAAGACCGTGCTCCTCGAGACGGGCGGCCACGTCGCCCTCGACCGCGTGGACCCGCGGGTCGTCAAGATCGTCGACGTCAAGGCGCCCGGCAGCGCAATGCAGCACGCCAACCTCCCCGAAAACCTCGAGCGGCTCCAGCCCCACGACGAGCTCAAGTTCGTCCTCGCCGACCGCCGCGATTTCGACTGGTCGCTCGCGCTCGTCCGCGAGCGCGATCTCGACCGGTCGAACGTCGTCACGTTCTCCCCGGCCTGGGGCACCCTCCCGGCCGAGGACCTCGCCGCCTGGGTGCGCGACTCGGGACGCCCGATCCGCCTCGGCCTCCAGCTCCACAAGGTGATCTGGGGAGACGTTCCGGGGCGATGAAACCGAAGGCCGTCGTCCTTCTCTCGGGCGGCCTCGACTCGGCAACGAGCCTGCTGATCGCGCGCGAACGCGGGTTCGACCTCCACGCCATCTCGTTCGACTACGGTCAGCGCCACGCGATCGAGCTCGAGTGCGCGCGGTGGATCGCCTCGGCCGCCGGCGTGCGCGCGCACCGCATGGTGAAGGTCGATTTCCCCGCGGCGGGCGCCTCGGCCCTGACCGACCCGACGGTCCCGGTCCCGCGCCACGCCCTGCACCGCGAGCCGATCCCCGTGACCTACGTTCCGGCGCGCAACACCATCTTCCTGGCGCACGCGGTGTCGTGGGGCGAGGCGATCTCGGCCTTCGACATCTTCATCGGCGCCAACGCCCTCGACTACTCGGGCTATCCCGACTGCCGGCCCGAGTTTCTCGAGGCGTTCGAGCGGACGGCCAACCTCGGCACGCGCGCCGGAGCGGAGGGCGAACGCTTTCGCATTCACGCGCCTCTTCTCCGGATGACGAAGGCCGAGATCGTCCGGCGGGCCGCCGATCTCGGCCTCGACTTTGCGTCGACCTCCTCCTGCTATGACCCGGGGCCCGGCGGGGAGCCCTGCGGCGGTTGCGATTCGTGTCTCCTCCGCGCGCGTGGGTTCGAAGAGGCGGGCCTCGTCGATCCCCGGCGAACCGTGGCGTAATTTATTGAGTCTATTTGACTAATATTTCTACGTATGTGACTTGACAATGATACACTCATATCTATAGGATTCAGGCTCCCGGAAGGCAGGTAACACCATGCGTTTCGACCAGTTGACGATCAAAGCCCAGGAGGCCATCCAGGAAGCCCAGAGGGACGCCCGCGCCCGAGGCAATGCGGAGCTGACGGGCGACCACCTCCTGCTCGCCCTGCTTCGGCAGAGCGAGGGGGTGGTCGTGCCCATCCTTCAGAAGCTCGGCGCCAACCCCGAGGCGCTCGCGCAGCAGATCGAGTCCGACCTCGAGGGCCGGCCGAAGGTTTCCGGCGCCTCGGCCGATCCCCTCCTCGCGCGCGACCTCAACAAGGTCTTCGATCGCGCCTTCGAGATCGCCAAGGAGTTCGGCGACGAGTACGTCTCGAGCGAGCACTTCCTGCTCGCCCTCGCCGAGTCCGACGCCGAGACGGCGAAGCGGCTCGCGAAGGCCGGCGTCAAGAAGGACGCCCTGCTGAAGGCCCTGAAGGAGGTCCGCGGCTCGGCCCGGATCACCGACCCCAACCCCGAAGACAAGTACCAGGCCCTGAAGCGCTACACGCGCGACCTGACGGACCTCGCCCGCCGCGGAAAGATCGACCCGGTCATCGGCCGCGACGAGGAGATCCGCCGCGTCATCCAGGTCCTCTCGCGCCGGACCAAGAACAATCCCGTTCTCATCGGCGAGCCCGGCGTCGGCAAGACGGCCATCGTCGAAGGGCTCGCCCGCCGCATCCACATGGGCGACGTGCCGGAGGGCCTGAAGAACAAGCGCGTCGTCTCGCTCGACCTCGGCGCCATGATCGCCGGCGCCAAGTACCGCGGAGAGTTCGAGGACCGGCTGAAGGCCGTCCTCAAGGAGATCGAGGAGGCGCAGGGGACGATCGTCCTCTTCATCGACGAGCTCCACACGCTCATCGGGGCCGGCGCCGCCGAGGGGGCGATGGACGCCTCGAACATGCTCAAGCCCGCGCTGGCGCGCGGCGAGCTCCGCGCGATCGGCGCGACCACGTTGAACGAGTACCAGAAGCACATCGAGAAGGACGCGGCCCTCGAGCGGCGCTTCCAGCCCGTGTACGTCGAGGAGCCGACCGTCGACGACACGATCGCGATCCTTCGCGGCCTGCAGGAACGCTACGAGATCCACCACGGGGTCCGGATCACCGACGGCGCCCTGGTCGCGGCGGCCCGCCTGTCCCACCGCTACATCTCCGACCGGTTCCTTCCGGACAAGGCGATCGACCTGATCGACGAGGCCGGGGCGCGCCTGCGGACCCAGATCGATTCCGTCCCGGTCGAGATCGACGCGGTCGACCGCCGGATCGTCAATCTCGAGATCGAGAAGCGCGCCCTCCAGAAGGAGAAGACGAAGGAGGCCGGGGACCGGCTCGAGGCGCTCGAGAAGGAGCTCTCCGAGGCGCGGGAACAGGCCTCCGGCCTCCGGGCGCGCTGGACCGCCGAGAAAGAGCGCATCCAGAAGCTCGGCCAGATCAAGGAGACGCTCGAAAAAGTCAAGCTCGAGGCGGTGGAGGCCGAGCGCCAGGGCGACCTGCAGAAGGTCGCAGAGCTGCGCTACGGGCGCCTGCCCCAGCTCGAGAAGGACCTCGCCGCCGAGAACGCGAAGCTCGCGGACCTCCAGAAGGGCCACCCGATGCTGCGCGAGGAGGTCACCGAGGAGGACATCGCCGCGGTCGTCTCCAAGTGGACCGGCGTGCCCGTCGAGCGGATGATCGAAAGCGAGTCCCGGAAGCTCCTCAAGATGGAGGACCGCCTCCACGCCCGGGTCATCGGGCAGGACGAGGCCGTCAAGGCCATCTCCGACGCCGTGCGCCGCTCGCGCGCCGGGCTCTCCGACCCGAACCGGCCGCTCGGCTCGTTTCTCTTCGTCGGCCCGACCGGCGTCGGCAAGACCGAGCTCGCGCGGGCGCTCGCGGAGTTCCTGTTCGACGACGAGCACGCGATGGTCCGGCTCGACATGTCCGAGTACATGGAGAAGCACGCGGTCGCCCGCATGATCGGCGCGCCGCCGGGCTACGTCGGCTACGAGGAGGGCGGCCGCCTGACCGAGGCCGTCCGGCGCCGGCCGTACGCCGTCGTCCTCTTCGACGAGATCGAGAAGGCCCACCCCGACGTCTTCAACGTCCTGCTCCAGGTCCTCGACGACGGCCGGCTGACGGACGGCAAGGGGCGCGTCGTCTCGTTCAAGAACACCGTCATCATCATGACGTCGAACCTCGGCTCGGAGTGGATCGCCGAGGAGTCCACGCGGGACGAGGAAGAGGTCCGGGCGAAGATCGAGGAGGCGCTCCGCCGGCACTTCCGGCCCGAGTTCTTCAACCGCATCGACGACGTCATCGTCTTCCACCGCCTGACCCGCGACGAGATCGAGAAGATCGTCGAGGTCCAGCTCGAGACCGTGGCGAAAACGGTCCGCGACCGCGGCATCGACCTCTCGTGGACGCCCGAGGCGCGGCGGCTGCTCGCCGGCCGGGGCTACGACCCCACGTTCGGCGCCCGCCCGCTCAAGCGAATCATCCAGAAGCAGGTCATCGGGAGCCTCGCCGAGCAGATCCTGGCGGGCCGGCTCCAGGCGGGGGACGCCGCCGTGCTCACGGTCTCCCCCGACGGCGCGTCGCTCGCCGTCGAGAAGAAGGAATCGTTCGTTCCCGTATCCACCGTGTAACCCACCATTCAAGGAGGACGTCATGAATCTGATGCGTTTCGACCCCTATCGCGAGATCTCTTCCCTGCAGGACCGGCTGAGCCGGGTCTTCGGGCCGACCGAGCGGCGCGACGAGAGCCTCGCCGCCTGGGCGCCCCCCGTCGACATCGCCGAGGAGAAGGACCGGATCCTGATCACGGCCGAGCTGCCGGGCTTCCGCGAGGACCAGATCTCCATCCAGACCGAGAACGGCATGCTCACGCTCTCGGGCGAGCGCCAGTTCGAGAAGGAGTCCGCCGACAAGGCCTACCACCGCGTCGAGCGCTCCTACGGACAGTTCGTCCGCAGCTTCAGCCTGCCGAACAACGTCGACCGCGAGAAGATCCAGGCCCGGTTCACCAACGGCCTGCTCCAGGTGGAGCTCCCGAAGCGCGAGGACGCCAAGCCCCGGACGATCAAGATCACCGGAGAGGCCTCGCCCTCGACGATCGACGTCAAGAAGTCGAAGTGACCCCGGACGCTCCATCGTTGGCCCCGCCCCCGGGCGGGGCTTTTCTTTTGGGCGGAATCACGCCATAGACTCCGCCGTTGTGCAGTCCGTGAAAAGGCCCTTCGCCCTCCTGCTCGCCGCGGCCACGGCGGCCCTGCCCGCCGCGGGCGCTCCCCTGCCGACCCGGCGCAGCGAGATCGTGCTCGTAGTCGAGAAAGTCGCGCCGGCCGTCGTCAACATCTCGGCGGAACAGACGCTCCGCCGCCGTCCGTCGATCTTCGACGACTTCTTCTTCGGGGTGGACCCGCGGGCCCGCCGGCGGACGAGCCAGTCGCTCGGGTCGGGGGCGATCATCGACCCGAAGGGCATCATCCTGACCAACGAGCACGTCGTCTCGGGCGCCTCGAAGATCACGGCCATGACGAAGGCCGGCGTGGAGCTCGAGTGCGAGGTGGTGGGCTCGGACGCCGACAACGACCTCGCGGTCCTGCGGGCGAAGCGGACCGGCGGGCCCCTGCCCTCGATCAAGCTGGGCTCCTCGTCGGACCTCCTGATCGGCGAGACCATCGTGGCGATCGGCAACCCCTTCGGCCTGTCGCACACGGTGACGGCCGGCGTCGTCTCCGCCACGGGGCGCAGCGTCAAGGGCGAAAACGACCGCACCTACACCGACTTCATCCAGACCGACGCCTCGATCAATCCCGGCAACTCGGGCGGCCCGCTGGTCAACGTCGACGGGGAGATGGTCGGCGTCGCGACGGCCATCATCGGCGGGGGCGCTCAGGGCATCGGCTTCGCGATCCCCATCGACCGCGCCCGGCGCATCGTCGACGACCTGCTCAGGTTCGGCGAGGTCCGCCCGGTGTGGGTGGGCCTGCGCGGCCAGACGCTCGTCTCGGGCGAGGAGAACCGGCCGCGAGGATTCCGCGTCAAGATCGTCTATCCGAACTCCCCCGCCGCGCGCGCGGCCGTGCGGGTCGGCGACCAGATCGTCTCGGTCGACGGCGCGGCGGTCGACTCGCAGGAGGCCTTCGAGACGATGCTCTCGACCCGCGGCCCCGGAAGGCCGTTCAAGGTCGTGCTGCGCAACCGCGAGGGCGAGCGGACGGTCACGCTCCAGGGCGAAGCGCCTCCGCCCGGCATCGGCTCGCGCATCCTGCGCGAGGAGCTCGGGATCGGCCTGCGCGGGGGCGACGACGGCGTGCGGATCGTGGCGATCGACCGCGACAGCCTCGCGGCGCAGGCGGGGCTGAAGGCCGGCGACCAGCTCCTCGCGCTGAACGGCACGGCCATCCGCCGAACCGAGGACGTCGACCGCGCGCTCGAGCGCGACCTCAACAAGGGCAGCGTCCTCGTCGAGATCGGCCGGGGCCGGTTCTCGTACTCGCTCACGCTGCCGCTCGACTGACAGTCGCTTCGCTTGCGAGGAGGTCTGCGCCTGCGGCAGTCCCGCGGCCAGGATCGCAGACAGGGCTCTCCTCATACCTCGGAACCTCCCTCGTGTTGTGGATCGGATATTTTCGGCCCGAGGCTATCACCGCGACCCGGTGTAGGATCGGCCCCCTTGAACGCCGCCGCGCCTCCCCGCGTCCGCTTCGCGCCGTCGCCGACGGGCTCACTCCACGTCGGCGGGGCGAGGACGGCGCTCTACAACCTGCTCTTCGCGCGTCACGAGCGGGGAACCTTCATCCTCCGGATCGAGGACACGGACGTCGAGCGGTCGCGCGAGGATTTGACGACGCAGATCCTGTCGGCCATGGAGTGGCTGGGGCTCGGCTGGGACGAGGGCCCGTTCTACCAGTCGCGCCGCTACGACCTCTACCGCGAAGCCGCCGAGCGGCTCATCCGCGAGGGCAAGGCCTACCGCGCGTTCGAGACGCCGGAGGAGCTCGACCTCGAGCGCAAGAAGGCGGAGGCGGCCGGGCGCGCCTACCGCTACTCGGGCGCCGGGCGCGACATCGCGCCCGAGGAGAGCGACCGGCGGGCCCGCGCCGGCGAGCGGCACGTCGTGCGGCTGCGGATGCCCGACGAGACGATCGTGGTCGACGACCTGATCCGCGGGCGGGTGGAGTTTCCGGCCGAGGCCCTCGACGACTTCGTGCTCGTCCGGTCCGACGGCCATCCGCTCTACCATTTCTGCGTCTGCGTCGACGACACCGAGATGGCGATCAGCCACGTCGTCCGCGGCGACGACCACCTCGCCAACACCCCCAAGCACGTCGCGCTCTTCCGGGCGCTCGGCGCGCCGATCCCCCGCTTCGCCCACCTCGGCATGATCCTCGGCACCGACCGCAAGAAGCTCTCGAAGCGCCACGGCGCCGCGGCCGTCGAGGAGTGGCGCGACCAGGGCATCCTGCCCGAGGCCCTCGTCAACTTTCTCGCCCTCCTCGGCTGGGCGCCCGGCGAGGACCGCGAGATCCTGACGCGCGAGGAGATGGAGCGGGAGTTCTCGCTCGAGCGCGTCGGCGCGTCTCCCTCGGTTTTCGACCCGGAGAAGCTCCTCTGGATGAACCAGCAGTACATCGCGAAGCTGCCGGCGGCGGAGCTCCTCGCCCGCTCCCGGCCGTGGGCGGCCGGCGGCCTCCCGCCGGAGGACGTGGCCCGGCGCGCGATCGAGCTCCACCGGACGCGCGTGCGCACGACGATCGAGATGGGGCGCGCGCTCTCGGCCTACGCCGCCGACCCCTCGGACTACGACGCCGACGGCCTCAAGAAGCACGTCAAGCCCGACACGGCCCGGCACCTCGAGGCCCTCGCCGCGCGGCTGGAGGCGCTCCCCGAGTGGACCGCCGCCTCGACCGAAGCGGCGCTCCGCGCGGCGGCGGAGGCCGACGGGATCTCGGCGGGCAAGCTGATCCACCCGGTGCGGCTCGCCCTGACCGGCGTGACCGTGGGAGCGCCGCTCTTCGACGTCGTGGAGCTTCTCGGGAAGGAGACGAGCCTGCGCCGGCTCCGGGCATTCCTGACTCGGGCCGCGGCGATCGCTCGCGCGACCGGCGGCCAAACGAGTTAAAGACCGGGGCCTTCGTCTCCGGCTGCCCCCGCATTGAGGCGATATCCATCTTTCAGCGCGCGGAGGTCCTTCAGGGCCCGTCGCAGCACCTGGATGACGTGCGAGACCTCGCGGCCGTAGTAACGCATCTCGGGATCGCAGTCGGTCAGGGTGTAGACGGCCTCGTCCTTTTCGAGACGGTCCTTCTCGAACGTCAGCCGCTCGATCATCTCGTCGAGCTCGGTCCGGAGCACGAACGCGATGTCCCGCACGCCGAGGTAGCGGCTGCACTGCGGGCAGTGGACGGCCTCGCTGCCGGTGTCGGGCACGCTGTCGATCACGAACTGCCGCTCGCAGCGGGGGCACTCGAAGACTTCCGGGATCATGGCTCTGGGCCCGAAGTCTACTCTCGGGCGCTCCGGGCGTCGCGTGATTTTCGCCGCGCGCTTCCCGAGCGAAAGCCCGTACAATGCGGCGAGGCCCGCCCCCGGCGGGAACACCCGGCGGCCGCCTCGCGGCCCGGCGGAACGCAACCAGCATGAAGCTCCTCGTCGTCGTCGGCACTCGCCCCGAGGCCATCAAGATGGCTCCGGTCATCCGCCGCCTCCAGCGCGAGCCGGGCGCGCGCGTCGTGGTCTGCGCGACCGCGCAGCACCGCGAGATGCTCGACCAGGTCTTCGCGCTCTTCGGCCTGACGCCCGACATCGACCTCGACCTGATGCGCCCCAACCAGACGATCAACGCGCTCGCCGCGCGCGTCCTCGCCGGGCTCGACGACGTGCTGGCCCGCGAGGCGCCGGACTGGCTCCTCGTCCAGGGCGACACGACCACGGCGATGGCGGCGGCGCTGGCGGCGTTCCACTGCCGCGTGCGCGTCGGCCACGTCGAGGCGGGGCTGCGGACCGGCGACTTCGACCACCCGTTCCCCGAGGAGATG
This sequence comes from uncultured Acidobacteriota bacterium, assembly GCA_963764715.1. GTDB lineage: Bacteria > Acidobacteriota > Thermoanaerobaculia > UBA5066 > Gp7-AA6 > DAHUXD01. The sequence goes on along the minus strand of CAVXTP010000021.1, from coordinate 267,893 downwards.
AACCGACGCGTCGTCGACCTCGTCTCCGCCGCGAACTTCGTTCCGACGCGGCGCGCGGCGCGGGCCCTGGCGGCGGAGGAGGTCCCGGCGGAGAAGGTCTTCCTGACGGGCAACACCGTCGTCGACGCCCTCGAGGAGATCGCGGGCCGGGAAGGCGCCGTGCCGGAGGAAGACCTCGTCCTCATCACCGCCCACCGGCGCGAGAGCTTCGGCGAGCCGCTCGACCGCGTCGTGCGCGCGATCGGACGTCTCGCCGGAAGGTTTCCGGCCACTCGGTTCGTCCACGTCATCCACCCCAACCCCAACGTCCGGGACGTCGTCCGCCGCAACGCGACTTTTCCGAACGTGGAGCTCGTCGAGCCGCTCGACTACCTCGCGCTCGTGCGCCTGATGCGGCGCGCGCGCCTCATCCTGACCGACTCCGGCGGGATCCAGGAGGAAGCGCCCACGTTCGGCAAGCCCGTCCTCGTGCTGCGCGAAAAAACCGAGCGCCCCGAGGGCGTCGAAGCCGGCCTCGCCCGGCTCGTCGGAACCGACGAGGAGGCGATCGTCGGCGAGGCCTCCGCTCTCTTGTCCGACGGCGCGGCGCGGCGCCGCATGACCGGCACGAATCCCTACGGCGACGGCCAGGCCGCGGAGCGGATCGCCTCCATCCTGATGGGACGCCCGTTCGAGCCGTTCGGGCCTCCGGCGTGAGAGCCTTGGGACGCATGAGGGAGGACTGGGAATCCGGCTTGCGCGGCCGCATCTACGCGCTCGGACGGCGGTTGACGCCGCTCGCGTGGCGGCGGGCGCTGCGCCGGCGCGTCCCGTCCGAGCGGCTGCTCGGCCTGCGCAAGCCCGCCCCGGAGTTCGCGTGGCGACCGCTCTCGCCGGGCCCCGCCCGGCCCGGCCGCGAAGACGTCGTCGTGCTCCCGGTGATCGCATGGAGCTACCGGCGCCAGCGGCCGCAGCAGCTCGCCGAGGCCCTGGCGCGACGCGGCCGACGCGTGTTCTACGCCTCGGTCGAGGGCGCGGGCGAGCCCCGGGAACCCGTCGGCGCCGGCCCCGGCGTCACGCTCCTGCCGCTCGAGGGCCCGCGCCGGGAGGACCTGCCGGAAACGCGCCTGCGCGGACGCGCGCTCGCGCGGGCGCTCGAGTCGGTCGTCGCCGCCCACGAGCGGTTCGCCCTCGGCCGCGCGGCGCTTCTCGTCGAATCCCCGTTCTGGGCGCCGCTCGCCGCCGCCCTCAAGTCGCGCTTCGGGTGGCGGGTCGTCTACGACTGCCTCGACGCCCACGAGGCCTTCGCCACGAACCGGCCGGCGGTCCTGACCGACGCCGAGCGCGAGCTCGTCCGGGGCGCCGACCTCGTGGTCGCGACGTCGGAGGCCCTCCGCCGCCGCCTCGAGGGAGGCCGGGACTCTCCCCGGCTCCTTCCCAATGCCTGCGACTTCGCGCTCTTTGGCTCGATCGCGCCGCCTTCCCCGCGCGGGCCGCTCACCGTCGGCTACGTCGGCGCGGTCGACGAGTGGTTCGACGGCGAGCTTCTGGCGCGGCTCGCGGCGCTCTCCCCCGACTGGCGGTTCGAGATCGTCGGAGGGCAGGAGAGCGACGCGGCGCGCCTGACGCCACGCTCGAACGTCGTCTTCCACGGCGAGCGGCCCCATCGGGAGCTTCCGGAGCTGCGGGCCCGGTTCGACGTCGAGATCATCCCCTTCCGTCTCTCCCCGCTGACCCACGCGACCGATCCCGTCAAGGTGTACGAGGCGGCGGCCGCGGGCCGTCCGGTCGTGGCGACGCCCATGGATTCCCTCCGGCCCTTCGTCGGGCGCGGCATCGTCCGGCTCGCGTCGACACCCGAGCAGTTCGTTCGCGAGATTTCGGCCGCGGCGGCCGAGGCGTCCGCGACGGCGGAGCTGAGGCGGGACTTCGCACGGGAGAATACCTGGGACGTCCGCGCCACCGTGCTCGACTCCTGGATCCTCAACCTGCCGGACACGGCGTCGCCATAGGATGGCGGACGTGACGGAGGCGGCCCGCTCCCCGGAGGTGTACGACTCCGCCCGGCGGCGCCCCCGCTGGATCGAGGAGGCCGAGTACCTCTGGCGCTACCGCGGCCTCGTGCACGAGCTCGTGATCCGCGACATCAAGGTCCGCTACAAGCGCTCGGTCCTCGGCCTCGTGTGGACGATGCTCGCGCCGCTCCTGAACATGATCGCCCTCACGCTCGTCTTCTCGGCGATGCTGAAGACCACGGTGGCCAACTATCCCGTCTACTTCATGGCGGGCCAGATCTTCTGGGGCTTCTTCTCCCAGACCTCGGTTTCGGCCGCGTCGCAGACCCAGGCCTCGAACGACCTCGCCCGCCGCATGTTCGTGCCGCGCTCGGTCTTCGTGGCCTCCGCCCTCGGCGGCGGCCTGGTCAATCTCGTGCTCTCGCTCGTGCCGCTGCTGCTCATCGTCGCGGTCACGGGCTTCCCGCTCCACGCGACGTGGGCGTTCCTGCCCGTTTCGATCGTCATCCTCGCGATGTTCACGGCCGGCGTCAGCCTGCTCCTCTTCACCGTGACGTCGCGCTTCGCCGACGTCCGCGAGATGTACGCCGTGATCGTCCAGACCTGGTTCTTCCTGACGCCGATCGTCTACGAGCCGTCGATCGTGCCGTACCGGTACCGCGTCTGGCTGTCGCTGAATCCGATGTACCACCTCATCCAGGTCTTCCGGAAGCCGATCTACGACGGCGTCCTGCCCTCGGTCGAGCTCGTCGTCGTTTCGCTGACCTTCGCTCTCGCCGTCCTGGTGACGGGCTGGGTGTACTTCTGCCACCGGGCCGACGACCTGGCGTACTGGAGCTGACGGCCGTGCCCGCCATCCGCCTCGAGAAGGTCGCCCTCCGGTACCGCATCCCGAAGGAGCGCATCCACTCCTTGAAGGAGTACGCGATCCGCCGCATCCAGCGCCGGGTGTCCTACCAGGACTTCGAGGCCCTGAAGGACATCGACCTTTCCGTCGAGCCCGGCGAGCGCGATCGGCGTCATCGGACGCAACGGCGCCGGCAAGAGCACGCTCTTCCGGATCATCTCGCGGGTGCTGCCGCCGTCCGCGGGCCGCGTGTTCGTGTCCGGCCGGATCGCCCCGATCCTGGAGCTCGGCCTCGGCTTCCACGGCGAGCTGACCGGGCGCGAGAACGTGATGCTCCAGGGGGCGCTCCTGGGATTCTCCCGCGCCGAGGTCCGCCGGCGGCTCGACCGAATCGTCGCCTGGGCGGAGCTCGAGGACTTCATCGACGCGCCGGCCCGCACGTACTCGACCGGGATGTCCGCGCGGCTCGCCTTCTCCGTCGCGACCGACATCGATCCCGACATCCTCCTCGTCGACGAGGCCCTGTCGGTCGGCGACGAGAAGTTCCAGCGCAAGTGCAAGGAGCGCATGCAGGGCTTCCACGACCGGGGCAAGACGTTGATGCTCGTCTCGCACTCGCTCTCGCAGATCCGGGAGAGCTGCGACCGGGTCATCTGGCTCCACCACGGCCGCATGGTCTGCGACGGCGATGCCGCGTCGGTGACCGAGGCGTATCACCAGTGGTCGCTGGGCGAGTCGGACGCGGTCGGCGGCGGTAGGCAGTAAGCGGAAGACGCCCGTTTGCTTCTTACTGGTTGCTGAGAAGGAGCCGGCGGGCTTCCTCCCCCGACGGCGCGCCCTGGCCGAGCCGGGCGGCGCGCTCGAGGTAGGGCTTCGCGGCGGGCGTGCGGCCGGCGGCGATGAGCAGCCGCGCCGAGATGCAGGAGGGCGCGGGGATCCTCGAGGCCGAGGGCCGCGGCCTTCTCGAAGCATCGGATCGCGTCGTCCGTCCTTCCCTGTCGCTCGGCCACCTCGCCCGCGACCCACCAGCCGGGCGCGAAGGTCGGGAGCAGGCGAACGGCGGCGTCGGCGTGAAGTTGCGCCGCTCGAACGTCGCCCGACGGAAGCTCGACCTGCGCGAGTCGCGCATAGAGCGCCCCGCTGTGCGTTCCGGCGGCCTCGCCCTCGCGGAGGATCCGAAGCTCCTCGCCGGCGGGCCCCGATCGCGCGGCGAGTTCGGCCAGCCCGAACCAGGCCGCGGCGAAGCGGGGATTGAGAGCGAGGGCCCGGCGGTACGAAGCCCGGGCTTCCCCGGTCTGTCCCGCCTGCACGCAGAGCCGGGCGAACTGAAGGTGGAGAAAGTCGAGCCCGGGATTGAGCTCGAGCGCCTCTCCCAGCGTTTCGATCGCCCGGCCCGTCTCCCCCGACGCGGCCTGGGCCTCGGCCAGCCGCGCGAGAAACGGGACGTTCCCGGGACTGCGCTTGACCAGGCCCTCGAGCGCGGCGGCCGCCTCTCGCGCCCTTCCGCGCCGCGTCAGATCCTTCGCCTCCTCCAGCTCGTCGAGCATCCGGATGCCGTCCTTGGGATCGATCGAGCCCGCCCGGGGGCTCGAGCCCGAGAGGTAGCCCAGCCGGCGGAGCGATTCGGCGAGCTCCGCCGACGGCGTGACCCGAGCGGCCGGGCGCGCGGCGCGGGTGGCGTCGGCGATAACGCGCTGGAGCCGCCGAACGACCTCCGGCTCGCCGCCCCAGAGGTTTCGGCTCTCCGCCGGGTCCTGCCGCAGGTCGTAGAGCTCCGGACGGGGCGCGACGATGAGCCGATAGCGGGCATCGGTCGCCGAGGCGAGCGGGCTCCACCCGTAGGCCGACGCGGGCAGGTCCGTCTCGCCGTAGACGGCCGGCGCGCGCGAGGAATCGGCCGAGGGCCCGATCCCGGGAAGGCCCGGCCCGAAGGGAGCGGCGTCGGCGGTCAGGCCCGCGAGGCGGAGCAAGGTCGCCGGCAGGCCGCGGGTCGCCGCGGGTGTCGCGATCACGCGGTCCGAAGCGACGCTGGGGCCCGCGATCAGGAGCGGCACTTCGAGCGAGGCGCGATAGAGAAAGACGCCGTGCTCCTTCTCGCCGTGCTCGCCGAGCATCTCGCCGTGGTCGCCGACGGCCGCCACGATCCGGCGGCCCGCTCCGGGCAGGCCGGCGAGCAGCCGTCCCACCTCCCGGTCGACGTACGCGATCTCGCCGTCGTAACGCTCGTCCGCGGTCCGCCCGGCCCAGTCTCCCGGCGGCGCGTACGGCGCGTGGGCGTCGTAGTAATGCACCCACAGGAAGTAGGGACGCCCGGCGGGCAGCTTCGACGCCCACGCGAGCGCGGCCCCGGTGACGGCCGCCGCGTCGCGCTCCGGATACCCCTGTTCGCCGGTCTGCTCGGCGACGATCGCGTCGTCGTAGGTCTCGAACCCCCGCGCCAGTCCGAAGCGGCGGTCGAGGACCCGCGAGGCGATCACCGCGCCGGTCGCGTACCCCCGCCGGGCGAGGGCGGCCGCCAGCGTCGGCACGTCCTCCGGCAGCGACCCCACGCCGTTGTCCCGGACGCCGTGCCGGGGGGGATCGAGGCCCGTCATCAGGCTGCAGTGCGCGGGCAGCGTGAGGGGCGACGGCGTCAGGGCGTTCGAAAACCGCGTTCCCGCGCGCGCGAGAGTGTCGAGGTTCGGCGTCAGCGACGCCCCGCCCGGCCGGCTCCCCACGCGGTCGGCCCGGGTCGTGTCGAGCGTGACGAGGACGATCGGCGGAGGATCGGACGCGCGCGCCGCCGCGGCGCCGCACGCCAGGAGAGCCGCCGCCAGCGCCGCCGTCCCGCGCATCGCGGCGACGACGATAGCTCAAAAAGAAAGGGCCCGGCTCGCGCCGGGCCCGAAGGAACCGAATGGATCCCGATCAGAGGTGCGGGATGTTGAAGGCCTTGACGAGGAAAGTCGCCATCTGACCGTTGGTGATGTTTTGCGTCGGGCAGAAGTTACCGCCGCCGCAGCCCGCCGTGACGTTCTGGCTGGCGAGGTACTCGATGTAGTCGACCGCGAAACCGCCGGGGCACGGCACGTCGGCGAAGACTCCCGTGCAGGCCGGAGGTACGAAGTCGGAACCCTCGGTCGCCTTGACGAGGAAGACCGACATCTGGGCGCGGGTGACCGGGTTGCCCGGGCAATAGATGTTGGTCCCGCAACCCGCCGTGATGCCGAGGTCGAAGATGCCCTGGATGTAGAACGCGTTGTAGTCGTTGAACGTCACGTCCGTGAAGATGTTCTGGTAGACCGGGGGCGCCGCGTTGCGCCCGTTGACTCCGCGCCAGAGATAACCGGCCATGTCGGCGCGGGTCACCACGCCATCCGGGCAGAAGTCGAGGACGCCCGCCGGGCAGACCGGAGGGCCGCCGAACATCACGCCCGCACCCGCCGCACCGTAGATGAACGCCTCGAACTGGTTCGAGTCGGGCACGTCGAGGAACCGGACCGTCAGGGTCACCGGGACCGGCGGAATGCCCGTCGGCGTGTCGGTCTTCGACAGCAGCTGTGCCTGGTAGAGGCCCGGCAGGAGGTTGCCGGAATCCCAGGCCGCCGTCACGGGCGCCGTGCCTCCATTCGGATCGACGCTGCCCTCCTTCGGATCGACCGAGAACCACGGAATGTCGACCTCGCAGCTGCCGCTTTCTCCGGCGTCGATCTGGTAAACGACCTGGGTCGCCTGATTGATCGCCCAGAGCTTGCCGGCGCAGTCGAACTCCATGCCCGCCTGTTCGTAATCGCCGAACACGGGCGAGCCGTTGTCGACGACCTGGAACGTGCCGAGCACGTCGTAGTTGTTGAGAGAGTCGAGAACCGTCACGTCCGGTCCCGCCGGTTGGTTGGACATGACCAGCAGGTGTCCGTTCGACGGGCTGTAGGCGAGGCCCGCAATCGGCAGCCCCACGTCCTTGGAGTCGAGGACGTTGCCGTCCAAATCGATGTGGTAGACGATCAATTCGTTCCAGCCGCCGACGAAGAACGTATCCGTCCCCGAGTCGTAGGCCAGACCGCGCTGGGAAGTCCCCGTCCAGGGCGACCCGCAGATCGTGTTGCCCGTCTGGGACTTGGTCACGGGATCGAACTCGTACAGGCAGTTGTCGCCGCCGACGGCCACCCGCCAGTACTTGCCGGTATTCGAGTTGTAGGCGCCATCCCCCGCCCACAGACCGACGCCGTCTTCGGAAATCACGTCGCCCGTGTCGGTGCCATTGGCCTTGAACCGGTGGTCGTTGTCGTCACCGCCCCCGATGTACGAGGGGTTCGAGAGCCAGACGTCCGTTCCGACCGTCGCGACTCCCCAGCCGATCGTCAGGCCCGAATCGAACGAGCTCAGCACGTTGCCCGCCGCCAGCAGGCGATCCAGACCGTGCGGCAGGTCCTTCGGCGCCGCGAGCCCGCGCGCCGTCAACGCCGTGTGCATCTTGCCGCCCTTGCCGTCCGGCAGGCGCGACAGCGCCGCCTGGCGCTGGGCATCCGACGCGAAGCCGTGGGTCACGGAATTCAGGATGGGAGCGTTGAGCTCCAGGAGCTTGAAGTTCGCGGCGACGGTGCCGGTGTTGGTGACCGTGAACGGCTGCGTCTGCGAGCCGTTCGGATCGACCCGGCCGTTGAGCGCCGTGGGAGCCACCGAAAGCTGTCCCGACTTCAGCGCGAAGTCCAGGCGCTGCGTCGAGCCGGGGACCACGGTCTTGCTGGCCTGGGCCGACTGGTAGAGCTTGAGCGAAGCCTCGAACGGCTGCGAGCCGGACGGGGCGAAGAGGATGTAGAAGCCGTCGCCCTCGCTCGGCGAGTGGAACGTGAAGGTCTCGGCGTCGTCCGGCAGGTTCTTGACCTTCGCGTGGTTCAGGCCGAGGCCGCTCGCGAGGCTCGTGACCTTGCCGACCACGAGGCCTCCGGCCGAGGGGTTGCACGTGGCGTTCCCGAGGAAGACGTTGTCGACCTGCCACCACCACGCGAAGAACGCGTTGTAGTAGTGGAACCGGGCCTTGACGTCGGCCTGGCCCGCGGCGATCGTGGTGATGTCGATCGACTGGACGCTCGGTCCGGGAACGTCCGCGGTCTTGTGCCAGACGTTGGTCCAGACGGTCCCGCCGTCCGTCGAGATGTCCACGTCGGCCACGTCGCCGAGATTGTTGTAGTCCGTGTTGAACCGGAGCTTCGCCGTCGTGAAGGCCGGACATGTCGACCGACGGGGTGATGAGCGAGGTGTCGTCCGTGACGAACCCGTCGCAGTCGCTGTCGACGAGCGCGTAGTAGCCGGTGCCGCCCGTCTGGTTGCCCGAGAAGGCGCCGTGGCCGCAGGGGTCGCCTCCCAGGTTGACGAGCCACGTCCCGCCGCCGTCAGTGCTGTCGTTGGTCACGCTCCAGCCTTCGGGGATGTCGCCGCTCTCGAAGTCCTCCGAGAGGCCGATGAGGCTTGGCGTGTAGCCGGGCGCGGTACAGACATCGGCGTCGACGAAGAGCTCCCAGTTCTTCACGACGGCGCCGGCGACACGCACGGTGGCCGTCAGATCGAGCGTCCCGCCGCCGGTCTGGTATCCGGGGCTCACGGCCTTGATCTGGAAGGTGTAGGTGATCCCCTGCACGAGGACGATGCTGTAGTAGCCGGTGACCGGGTCGGTCGACAGGTTGAACGTCGGCGCGCCCGGCGCAGTGATCTTGATGTTCGCGTAGAGGGGCCAGCCGCCGCCGGAGCCGTCCTTGACCGTCCCGTTGACCTCGGTCGACGGAGCGGTTTCGAGCGTGAAGTTCACCGTGGTGGTGTTGTCCTCGGTGACCACGACGCCGTTGGCGGAGCCCGGCAGGTAGCCGTACTTGCTGGCGGTCAGGTCGTAGGTTCCCGTCGGCAGCTCCATCGAGTAGGCGCCCGTGGCGTCGGTCGTCGCGCTCGACGTTCCCGCCGAGACCTTGACGCCCGGGATCGGGTTGGTCCCGTCGGTGACCGTGCCGCTGATCGTGCCCCGCGGGCCGGTCGTGCAGCTCGGGAACTTGAACGAGCCGATTCCGGTCCCCCAGTCGGCGAGGCCCGAGCCGGGCACGTACATCGTGGTGTACCAGAACGTGCACTGGTCCACGGGGTCGAGCGAGATCGTGCTGTAGTCGCCCCAGCGGAAGCCCCCGAAGGACCCGTTGCCGGCGAAGAACTCGCCTTCACCCTGCGCGAGCTCGCCGAGGGGATCGCCCGGGAAGCGGCCCGCGTAGCGGATCGAGGGGAAGATCGAGCCGTCCGCGACGCTGTAGCCGACGGCGATATCACCCACGAAGTCCTGGGCGATCGACGGGAACCACCGGTTGGACGAGTCGGGCGCGAAGGTCCCCTGCTGGTGGAGGACCGGCGTTCCGGCGGGATCGCGCACCTCGTACCAGCGCACGCCGATCTGGCCGCCGCCCACATCCTCGGTGTGGGTCAGCACGACGCCCTCGTACGTTCCGAAGTTGCGGTAGTCCGCCTTGTACATGACCCACGGCAGGTCCTCGAGCGAGCCGCCCGGAGGCGGCTGCTCGACGGAGCCCGTCGAGGGTGTGAAGTCCGCCACGGGCAGGTCGACCGGGCCCGAGAAGGTCGACGCCGGGGGATTCGCGAAGTCGGGGTGGAACTGGAAGATGCGGATCGCCGACGGGTCGCCGTCGAGGCCCGGGTTGGAAACGCCGAAGAGAGTCTCCGGCGGTATGGCGCCGCCGGTGCGCGCCGCCAGCGGCGGTCCCGGGTTGCCGGGCGAGAGGTTGGCTGCGAGAAGCCCGTCGAGGCTCGGAAGACCGGACCCGACGTCGACGGCGAGGATGGCCGGGTCCGAGTCGCCCGCGAGGACCGCGTTGCGATCGACCGCCCACACGACCATGCCGCTGAAAAAGGCGGAACCCACGAAGTTACGGAACGTGCCGTAGTAGGCGTCCGGCCAGAGGGCCCACTTCGGGTAGTCGTTGAGGTCCCCGCCGTAATCGAAGGCGTACTGGTAGTACGTGCCGAGCGGGTCGTTGGTCGTGGACACCGCCCAGCAGACGTTGTTCGTGCTCGCGCCCTGGACCTCCGCGGCGAGCTGGGTCGCGATCCACCGGTCCGCGAGGTGGTCGTAGATGACGATGATGTCGCCGCCGTTGACGCTGGCGCAGTCGCCGCCGAGGTCCTGCCAGAACGCGGTGCCGTCGAACGGACCGCCCGACAGGTCGTTGCCGCTCTTGTCGAAGATCTGGGCCGAGAGGTTGACCCACTGGAACACGTGATCCGGGCCGATCGCGAGGGTCGTATCGGCGGGCTGCACGAAATTGACGTCGCCCACGCCTTCGAACGTCAGGAGCGGGTCGGGCATCTGGGGCGACGGCGACGTCCGCGGAAGGGCCGGGCCGGTCGCCTTGTAGTCGGGGTTCGCGCGCGTCAACGGCTGGATCGGAATCTCCCGGCGTGTCGCTCCCGGCACGGGCCGCTTGAGGTGCGAGCGCAGCGGATGGAGACCCGTGACCTTCGACTCCCGGGGAAAGAGCACCTTGGGAGTGACCTTCGGTGCGCTCTTCTTCTCCGACGTCGGGGCGCCCGAGAGCGCCGACGAGGCGAGAAGAAGACAGGCCGAGACCGACACGAGAAGAGCGTTAAGCCCCTTCGCCGAGCTCCGGAACATGCCGTCCTCCATTTTTAAAGCGAAACGCCTGAAAAGCTGGGAGAACTATTCCACCGCGATCTTCGGGGAGTCAACGGAAAATTCTTTCCGAGGCGAGAATTTCAGAACGGACGGGAAACTCCGGGTCAGGGAAGCGGCAGGCCGAAGGTCTTCACCAGAAACACCGCCATCTGCGCCCGCGTCACCGGGTTCGAGGGGCAATAGTCGCCTCCACCGCAGCCGCCCGTGATGCCGCGGCCCGCCAGGTCCTCGATCCACGGATCGAAGGCGCCGCCGGCGCAGGGGACGTCGTCGAAGACGTTCCCGGCGCAGGGAGGCGGTACGTAGGCCGGCCCCTGGTCGGTCTTCAGGAGAAAGACCGCCATCTGGGCGCGCGTGACCGGGTTCGACGGGCAGTAGTCGCCCCCGCCGCAGCCGCTGGTGATGCCGCGGCCCGCCAGGTCCTCGATCCAGGAGTCGAAGATGCCGCCGGTGCAGGGGACGTCGTCGAAGAACGCGCCCGAGCAGGGCGGCGGCACGTAGGCCGACCCCTCCGACGCCTTGAGGAGGAACACGGCCATCTGCGCGCGGGTCGCCGCGCTCGCCGGGCAGTAGATCCTGGTCCCGCACCCGCCGGTCACGCCCGCGTCGAAGACGGCCTGGATGTAGGCGAAGGCGAAATGGTCGATCGGGACGTCGAGGAACGTCGGGTTGACGTCGAGCCGGCGCGAGGCGGAGGCTCCCCCGCCCGGGGCCGGCGAGAAGACCGTCACGAGGGCGTTGCCGGCCGCGGCGATGTCGGAGGCCGGGATCGCGGCCGTGAGCCTGGTCGGAGAAACGAACGTCGTCGGCCGGTCCGCCCCGTTCCAGCGCACGACCGAGCCGTAGACGAACCCGGTCCCGTCGACCGTCAGGTCGAAGCCGGGGTCGCCGGCGATGACGGCCGCCGGGGAGAGGCCGGCCTCGACGGGCGACGGGTTCGGCGTCGGCGTCAGGCGGTAAACCGACCCGTTGTGGTCGGCGATGTACATCTCCCCCGCCGCGTCTTCTCCCCAGCCCGAGATGTTGTAGCCGCTGTCGACGAGCTTCGAAGACGTCCAGGTCCCGTCGCCCGCCTCGACCGCCCGCCAGATCCGGCCCGTGCAGTAGTCGCCATACAGATAGGTCCCGTAGAGCCCCGGAATCTCGGTTCCGCGGTAGCGGAACCCGCCCGTGACGGAGCACCCCACGGTGTGGTCGTACTCGAGGATGGGCAGCGTCAGGCTCCCGTCGTTGCAGGCGCTCGAGGGGTTGTAGCAGTGGAACCCCTCCATCATTCGCCACCCGTAGTTCTCCCCTCCCGTGCTCGCGGCGGGGGTGAAGTCGATCTCTTCCCAGAGGTTCTGGCCCACGTCGCCGATGAGCAGGTCGCCCGTCTCCCGGTCGAAGCTGTAGCGCCACGGGTTGCGCAGGCCGTACGCCCAGACCTCGTCGCAGCCGGGCGCGCCCACGAAGGGATTGGACGGCGGGATGGCGTAGGGCGCCGGCGTCGACTGGCCGCAGGGCACCGCGCCGGTCCCTCCGACGTCGAGGCGCAGGAGCTTGCCGAGCAGGACGTCCTTGTTCTGCGCGTTGTTGGGCGGATCCCCGCCCGAGCCTCCGTCGCCGGTGCCCATGTAGAGGTAGCCGTCGACGGGCGAGAACACGAGCTGTCCTCCGTTGTGATTGGAGTTGGTCGGGTGAGGCACGACGAGCACGATCGCCGCCGACGCCGGGTCGGCGACGTCGGGATTGGCCGAAACGTGGTAACGGGCCAGCGTCACGTCGCCCGGCGTCACCAGGTTGTTCGTGTAGTAGACGTAGAAGTCGCCGTTGGTGGCGTAATCCGGGTCGAACGCCATCGAGAGGAGTCCCTGCTCCGAGCCGTCGGAGGTCAGGGCCCCGATGTCGAGGAACGGCGTCCCGAGAAGGGTGCCGTTCTTGACGATGCGGATCGTGCCGCCCTGCGACACGATGAAGAGGCGCGCGAAGTCTCCCGGCGGATACGTCACCTGCACCGGCTGGCTGACGGCGTTCGTCACCAGGGTGAACGAGACCGCCGGGTCTCCTCCGAGCGGCGCCACGTCGGTCGACCACGCAGGCCCGGCCGGCGAGCCGCCGAACTTGCGTTCCCCGTCCGAGGGCCCGCCCGCCGCCCCGGACGAGTCGCCGACCACGTCGCCGACGCCCTCGTCGAGGTGGTAGAGGGCGGCCGTGTCGGCGTCGGCGGCGAAGGGGTTCGTCGGCCGGGTGAAGCCGCCCGTGTAGCGCCGCGCCGTGGAAATCCGGATCTCGTCGAGGAGGCCGTCGTACGAGGGATGGAGCCCGGCGTTCTCGTCGTGCTTCTCCGCGCCGAAAACGAGGAACGGATCGTTCGCCTCCGCCGGCGTCGCGTCGTCCGGGTACGACACGTCCCCGTCCGGGCCGTCCGCCTCGGCGTCGAGGATGCCGTCCACGTAGATCCACATCCGACCGTCGGAGCGCCGACGTTCGACGGCGACGTGGTGCCATCGCGAGTCGAGGACGTCCCGCGACCCGCAGATCGTCCGGTCGCCGGTGCCGTCGCCGCGCACGCCGAAGACGACCGAGCCGCCCGCGATCGAGACGCCGAAGGAGCGGTCGAGGCCGAGCCGGTCGCGATCGACGACGACGTGGCCGTCGCGCCAGGCGACGTTCGCGCCGCAGGACACCGCCGGCGCCGGGTCGTCCGCGGCGTTCGCCTTCAGCCAGAACTCGATCGTGAAGTCCCCCGCGCCGACGTCGGCCGGAGGGCCCGGAGAAGCGGTGGCGGGATCGTCGATCGCGACCTTCACGCGGTCGATGTCGCCCGTCCCGTTGCCGTGGAAGCGGAGCGAGGACGAGGCCAGCGCGGACTGGCCGCCGAGCGCCGCCGCGGCGAAGAGCGACAGGGCGAGCGACGCGCGGGACCGCGGGCTGTCCATCGGCGCTCGATTGTAGGGCAGCGCACGACGGCCGCGCGCCGTTCCGTCGTACATTTAAGGTGACGTGAACGCCGACCCGACGACGCCTGTCCGTTCGAACAGGAGCGCGCGTTGAGCGGCGCCGACCTGGTGCTCTTCGGCAACGTCAGCCAGCCGCCCTTCTGCAACAACCTTTATCCCCCGCTGCGCGCGTTCCAGAGGGCCTTCAAGACCGTGCTCGTCGAGCCCGCGCAGGTCCCGGGCTTCGTGCCGACGGGGGGCGCGAAGCCGGCCCTCGTTCCCGACGACGCCGTGCTCGCCCACACCGATCCCCCGCCCGAGGCCGTCGTCTGCCTCGGCGGCGGCCTGCACTTCTCGAAGCATGCGCGGCGCGCGCTCTCGCGCTCGACGGCCATCGCGGGCTTCGCCCTCTCCGACCCGTACGGGCTCGAGGCCTCGTTTGCGATCGCCCCCGAGTTCGACCTCTTCTACACGCAGGACCCGCAGACGCTGCACGACTACGAAGGCCGCGGGATCGCCGCCCGGCGCTGCGACCCGGCGACCGACCCCGAGCTCTACCGGCCGCTGAAGACCGCGGCCGAGTGCGACATCCTCTACTACGGAAAGTGGACGCCTTACCGCAACGATCTCGTGACGGCGCTCGCGTCCCGCTTCTCCGTCCGGGTCCACGCGTACGCCGGCGACACGCGCTGGAGCGTCCCGGTGCGCCCGCCGCTCGAGACCCCCGACGCGCTCTGCGCGGCCCTGAACGGCGCTCGCGTCGCTCTGGAGACCGCGCTCGTCGACGATGTCCACGGAAAGTACCGCGGAACGTACCGGATCACGCCGCGCGCCTTCTTCGCCGCCTCCTGCGGCGTCCCGAGCCTCATCGAGTCCTTCCCGCGCCTTCCCGAGTCGTTCGCGCCGGGCGTCGAGATCGCCGTCTTCCCGTCCAAGGACGACGTCGTCGCGGCGGCCGCGGCGGTCCTCGCCGACGAGCCCGCACGGCTCGCCATGGGCCGCCGGGCCCGCCAGCGCGCCCTCCGCGAGCACACCTGGGACCGCCGGATCGAGACCTTCATCCTGGACCTCGCCCACTGGCGCAAAAGCCCCCGCTCCCGCCCCACCCGCTGACGCCACGACGCTCCATCCGCCGGGTCCACGCCCGCGTCAAGAGTAGTCGCGCCTTCAAGAGGGCGGGGACAAGCCCCGCCCCTACGACCGAGGGCCCCTGACACCCGCCCCGCAAAGAACATCCGTTCGCGGCGTGACCCTACCACCGACCCGACCCGCGAAGGCATACCCCCGGCAGTAGCGAGCGCCGTGCACAGCGCGGCGCTGACGCAGACCCCCGGCAGTAGGGAACGCCGTGCGAAGCGAGGGAGCCGTGAGAGTTCAACCGCTCGCATCGCGGAAAGTCTCCCGACCGGAGGGAGGGAGGAGGTCCGCGATGCGGAAGCGACGCGCGGAGCGCAGGGTCAGGCTCGCGGTCGAGCCCACAGGCGAGCCGCGAGCCGGTGCGCCGTCAGGCGCAGACCCGAAGCGAAGCGCGTAGCGACGTGATTTGGCTGGGAGGCAGGGACTCGAACCCCGATTCACTGGTCCAGAGCCAGTTGTCCTACCATTGAACGACCTCCCAGTCGTCCGGGGGACGCGGATTATCTAAGGATGGCCCCGGAAGGTCAACCCGACCACCAGAGGCAAACCCACGGCAGTAGGGGACGCCGGGCTAAACGCGGGTCGAAGACCCGCGTTCGTCCCGGCGGTAACTCAACTGTTCCTTACCCTACGGCAGGTACGGGATCTGGAACGCCTTCACGAGGAACACGGCCATCTGCGCATTGGTGATGCTGGCGTTCGGGCAGTAGTTCCCGCCGCCGCACCCGGCCGTGATTCCCTCGGCGGCAATCGCCTCGACGTAGTCGACCGCGAACCCGCCCGGGCACGGCACGTCCGCGAAAGTTCCGGGCGGCGTGCAGGGCGGCGGCGGCTGTGCGCCATGCTGACCCTTCCACACGAAGACCGCCATCTGCGCCCGCGTGACCGGCGACTCCGGGCAGTAGAGCGGCGGCGCGACGTTGCAGCCGGCCGTGATGCCGTCCTCGACCAGACCCTGGATGTAGTCGGCGTTGAAGCTGCCGAGCAGGACGTCGTCGAACTCGCCCGGGTAGACGGGGGGCGGACTCAGCGCGCCGTGCATGGCGCGCTCGATGTAGCCGGCCATGCTCCGTCGGGTGACGACCTCGTTGGGGCAGAAGACGAACGAGGGCGCGTACGGATTGCAGCCCGGCATGACGCCGGCGCCCGCCGCGCCGTAGATGAAGTTCCAGGCGAAGCTGCCCTGCGGCACGTCGTTGAAGAGGACGGTGAAATCGACCGGGACCGGAGCGACCGGGTCCGGCGTGTCCGTCGTGAAGACGAGCGACCGCAGTCGGAGCCCGGGCGCGAGGCCCGCCGCGTCGAACGTGACCGTCACCGGCAGCGTGTTGCCGCCGCCGGTCGGGCGCGAGCCGCCGCCGGAGCCGGGGACGGTGCCGGACGCGGGGTCCTCCGTGAGCCACGGAATCTCGGAGACGCACCAGCCGCGCGCGCCCGACTCGAACTCGAGGACCTTGTTGTCGAACACGTGGTAGACCCAGAGGTGACCGTCGCAGTCGGCCTCGAGGCTCGCACCCGAAGCGTTGAGCACGGGGACGCCGTTGCTCTTGACGGAGAAGCCGCTCAGGACGGCATAGCCGCCCGCCGGATCCACCAGCCAGATGTCGTACGGACTGTTCTGGTAGGTGCCGACGTACAGGATCCGCGAGGTCGGGTTGTACGCGAGCCCCGTGATCTGCAGCCCGATCGAGCCCTCATCGAGGACGGTTCCGGCGGCGTCGACGTGCTTGATGTTGCCGAGCGAATCGCCCGCGTAGTACGTGTCGGTCGCGTAGTCGTAGGCCAGCCCGACGAGCGGCGGCCAATTCCCCCAGGGCCCGCAGATCCGGTTGCCCGTGACGGTCCTCACGACCGGATCGATCTCGAAGATGCACTGGGGACCGGCGTCGGTGCGAAAGGCGATTCCGGTCTGCCAGATCATTCCGGTCCGCGCGTTGTAGGTGCCGTCGCCCTGCCAGGGACTCGGCGCGTCCGCGAGGTCGATCGTCTCGCCGGTGGGCGTGCCGTCCGGCATGTACTCGTGGTCGAGGCCGTCGCCCAGGACATTGCCCGCTCCGTCGACCGAGGAGCTGGAGATCCAGAGCCGGTGGGAGTCGGAGTCGTACGCCAGGCCGTAGGCGTAGGAGAGCCCGGTCGGGAAGGAGCCGATGACGTTGCCCGCGCCCCCGGCGAGCGGCACGTTCGCCGGCGCGTTCGGCAGCGGCCCGAGGGAGTCCGTCGCGTCGAACCGGCCGAACGGAAGGCGCCTCCGTGCCGCGCGCCGATCCTCGGGGCTGTCGATCGGGGCCGGCCTCGAGGCCGTCGGGGCGCCCGCCGGCGGCAGGTCGACCTCGTGAAGAACGAAGGTCCCGTCGCCGGTCCCGGTGTTGGTCACGTCGAGCGTCAGGGACTGCTTGCCGCCGGGGCCCACCACCGCCGAGAGCGGCCGGGGAGCGGCCTCGAGACGCCCCGCCGCGAGCGAGAAGTCGAGATTCACCACGGCATTGGTCGCGATCGCCGCATTCTTCGTCAGGGAGGCATGGAGTTTCGCCGAGGCCTCGAAGCCCTGCGAGCCGCTTCCCGCGGCGAAGAGAGAGTAGAAGCCGTCGCCCTGCCCCGGCGCGGCCACGGTCTTCGCCGAGCTGGCGTCCCCGAGGTTCTCGACCGTCGCGCCGTTCAACCCGAGACTCGTGTTGGCGTCGGTGACGTGGCCGACCACGAGGCCGCCGGGCAGGACCGGGCAGGCGAAGGGACCGATCGACACGTCGTCGACCTGCCACCAGAAGCCGAAGAACTGCTGATAGTGAAAGCGCGCCTGGACGGCGGCGTGTCCCGCCGCGAACGACATGTCCGCGGTGATGGTGCCGGGGCCCGGGACGCCTCCGGGCGCCTTCCAGACGTTCGCCCACGTCGCGCCTCCGTCGGTCGAGACGTCCACCTCGGCGATGTCGCCGAAACCGGTGTCGATGAAGTCGTTCGCCCAGCGGATGGCGGCGTTCGGGCTCGCCGACAGGTCGATCGGCGGCGTCACGAGGTAGGTGTCGTCGAACGAAAATCCGCAGTCGCTGTTGACGATGGCGAACGGCCCGGACCCGCCGGTCCGGTTTCCGTCGAAGAGCCCGCAGGGATCGGCCCCCGCCATGACTTCCCAGCTCACGCCGGAAACCGTCTCCACGCTCCAGCCCGGCGGAATCACGCCGCCATCGAAGCTCTCGCTCAACACGGGAGGCCCGTAGCTGCCCGGACCGTAGCCCGGCGCGATGCAGAGCGCCGAGGCGAAGAGAGCCCAGTTGGCGACGACGGCCGAGCCGGCCGTCACGACGGGTCCGCCGCCCGGCGCGTAGCCCGGGCCGACGGCCGTCACGGCGAACGCGTAGGACGTGGCGTCCGGAAGATCGGCGGCATACGCGCCGGTGACGGGGTCCGCGTAGACGACGACGGGCTCGGTGAACTCCGACGTGATCTCGATGCGCGCGTAGAGCGGCCAGCCGTGGCCCGAGCCGTCCGTGACCGTGCCGCTCACGTGGACGCTCGGCGAGCCGGCATGCGCCGCACTCGCTCCGAGCATGGCCGCGCAGAACATCAAGCCGGCGATCCGTCTCATTCTCAGGGGGCTCATGGCAGTTCCTTCCTGTTTCTTCATGACGGACCTCATGGGAGGTACGGGAGCTGGAACGCCTTCACCAGGAACGCCGCCATCTGGGCGTTCGTGATGGTCGCATTCGGGCAGTAGTTGCCGTCGCCGCAGCCGACGGTGATTCCCTCGGCGGCGATTCCCTCGATGTAGTCGACCGCGAACCCTCCCGGGCACGGCACATCGCCGAAGGTCCCGGGCGGCGTGCAGGGTGGCGGTTCCTGCGAGCCGTGCTGCCCCTTCCATACGAAGACCGCCATCTGCGCCCGGGTCACCGGAACATCCGGGCAGTAGAGAGGCGGCGCAACGTTGCACCCCGCCGTGATCCCGTCGTCGACGAGGCCCTGGATGTAATTCGCGTTGAAGCTGCCGGCCAGCACGTCGCCGAACTCGCCGAGGTAGACGGGCGGCGGCGTCAGCGCGCCGTGGACCGCGCGCTCGATGAAGCCGGCCATCGTCCGGCGCGTGACCACCTGGTCGGGGCAGAACGTGAACGTCGGGGTCTGCGGAGCGCAGCCCGGCATGACGCCGGCCCCCGCCGCGCCGTAGATGAAGTTCCAGGCGAAGCTGCCCTCGGGCACGTCGTTGAACAGAACCGTGAAGTCGACCGGCACCGGGTCGACGCCGGTCGGGGTGTCGGTCGCGAAGATGAGCGAGCCCTGCCGCAGTCCCGGAAGGAGGCCCGACGGATCGAACGTGACCGACACCGGGAGCGAGCTCCCGGTCGGAACCGATCCGGCCGAGGGCGTCTCGGAAAGCCACGGGATGTCGTCGACGCACCAGCCGGTCTCCCCCGATTCGAACTCGTAGACGATCTGCGAGAAGCGGGTGTTGACCCAGAGGTGGCCGTTGCAGTCGGCTTCCAGATTGATGCCTTCGTTCTGCAGAACGGGGGCACCGCCGCTCGTCACGACGAAGCCGCCGAGGACGTTGTACTGGTCGGCGGCGTCGAGCACCCAGACCTCGAAGGGCGAGGCGAACTCGGTGAGAGCGAAGAGGTGCCGCGTCGACGGGTTGAACGCGAGCCCCACCATCCCCAGACCGACGTACCGCGAGTCGAGAACGGCGCCGGAACCGTCGATGTGGTAGACCGTGGCTTCGTTGTTTCCGCCCACGTAGTAGGTGTCCGTCGAGTAGTCGTAGGCCACGGCGCGCTGCGAGTTGGCCGTCCACGAGCCGCAGATTTTCCTGCCCGTCACGACCTTCGCGACCGGATCCATCTCGAAGAGGCAGTTGTCGCCTCCCACGTTCACCTGCCAGAGCATTCCGGTCCGTCCGTTGTAGGTCCCGTCGGCCTGCAGGAGGCCGCCCGTGTCGTGAATGTCGATCGTGTCGCCGGTCGAAGTCCCGTCGGGAAGGTACTGGTGGTTGAAGCCGTCGCCGAACACGAAGATCTCGGGCGCATTGGGGTCGGAGATCCAGAGCCTGTCGGCGTCCGTGTCGTACGCGAGGCCACGGCCCTCGGAAAGGCCCGTCGGGAATGAACTGAGGACATTGCCCGCCTGCGCCAGTTGCGGAACGTTGGTCGGGGCCTTGGGCGGAGCCGGCACGCCGGTCCGGTCCGGGTCGTTCAACCGGGAGAACCCCACCCGCCGGAGCGCCGCCCGGACGTCCGCCGGGTCGGCGAACGTCGCGGGACCCGCCGGGACCAGGCTCGAGGGCGGCACGTCGACCTCGCGGATGACGTAGCCGCCGCTGGCGGTGCCGGTGTTGGTCAGGTTCAGCGTCAGCGCCTGTGTCCCCCCGGGGCTCATGAACATCGACAGCGGCCGGGGGCTCGCCGAGAGCCGGCCGGACTTGAGCGCGAAGTCGAGGCGCACCGTGGCGTTCGGGAACGACGATGACGCTCTTCGTCGACGGCTCGTAAGCCGGGTACGAGGCCTCGAAGGGCTGCGACCCGCTCCCGGCGAAGAGGGCGTAAAACCCGTCGCCCTCGGAAGGATCGTCGGGAGTCGAGAACGTCGTCGTCGAGCCGTCGTCCGGGCAGGTTGAGCACTGTCGCGCCGTTCAAGGCCGCATCGGTGTTGATGTCGGTGACGTTCCCGACCGCGAGGCCGCCGGGAAGCACGTCGCATGTGAACGCGCCCACGGCCACGTCGTCCACCTGCCACCATCCGCCGAAGAAGGCTTCGTAGTGGAAGCGCACGCGGGCGTCCGGCTGCCCGGCCGCAAACGACATGTCCGCGATCTGCGTGCCCGGTCCGGGCAGGTCGGGCCCCGTCTCCCGCCAGACGTTTCGCCAGGTGGCGCCGCCGTCGGCGCTCGCGTCGACGCTCGAAATGGCGCCCGAGCCGAAGTTGATCAGGTCGTTCGCCCACCGGATCGCCGCTCTCGAGCGGCCGGTCAGGTCGATCGGCGGGCTCTCGAGGAAGGAGTCGTCGACGGAGCCGACCGACTCGCAGGCGCTGTTGACGATCGCGTAGGGCCCGGAGCCGCCGGTCCGGTTGTCGTCGAACTGGCCGCAGTCGTCGGCACCCGTCCGGACCTTCCAGCTCGTTCCGGAGATCGTCTGCACGGTCCAGCCGGCCGGAATCACGCCGGCGTCGAAGCCCTCGGCGAGCGCCGGGGGATTCGCGAAGGCGCCGGGCCCGTAGCCGGGCGCGGTGCAGGACGGCGCCGCGGACACGGTCCAGTTGGCGACGAGGCCGCCCGAAGCCGCGGGCGCCGCCGGGACCGTGACGGCGAGGGGACCGCCGCCCGGGGCGTAGCCCGGGACGAGCGCGGTGACCGCGAAGTCGTAGGTGAATCCGGCCGGCAGCGTGATCGCGTAGTAGCCCGTGACCGGATCGGTGAAGAGCGTCGCGCCCGGGAACCCGTTCGGGCCGGACACCACGAGCCGCGCGTAGAGCGGCCAGCCGTGGCCCGAGCCGTCCTTGACGGTTCCGTTCACGAGAACGTTTCGGCTCGCGGCGAGCACGAAGTCCTGCACCGTGTTCGCCCCGGCCGCGACCGGAACGCCCGCGACCGTCGAAGGCGCGTAGCCGTACTTCGACGCGGTCACGTCGTAGGCGCCGGCCGGCAGCGTCAGGAACCGGTAGTGCCCGGCGTCGTCGGTCGTCGTGGACGACGCGCCGGCGGCGAGCGCCTGCGGCGACGCTTCCACCGTCGCGCCTTCGATCGGCCCCGAATCGCCGGAGACCGTTCCTTCGAGGGATCCCGCGGGCCCGCCCGTGCAGCTCGCAAACCGGAACGCGCCGATCCGCGTCTTGAAGTCGAAGCTGCCGCTCTCGGCGTAGTACTCCTGCGTGTACCAGAACGTGCAGTCGTCGGCCGGATCGATCGACATCGTGCTGTAGTCGCCCCACCGGCTCGAGCTCGCGATCTGGCTGCCGCCGCCCGCGAACCACACGTCCTCGGCGCCCATCAGGCCGAGCGGGTCGCCGGCGAGCCGGCCCGTGATTCCGATCGACGGGTACATCGTGGAGCTCGACTTCGAGTAGCCGAGGGCCATGTTGCCGTTGCCGTCCATCGCGATCGAGCCCATCCAGCGGAAGGCCGCGTCAGGCGCGTAGGTCCCCTGCTGGTACAGCACGGGCGCGTCGCCCGGGTCGCGGATCTCGTACCACCGCGGGGCCGCGGCGCCGGAGGCCGTGCCGACGGTGTGGTTGACGACGAGCGACTCGTGGTCGCCGAAGTTGCGGTAGACCAGCCGGTACATCAGCTTGTCGTCCAGGGTCTCGAGCTTCTCGGACGTCTCGAACTGGGGAACGCACTGGCCGCGGAACGCGTCGCACACCGGGTACACGAAGTCGGCGACGGGGATCTCGACGGGGCCGGTGAAGGTGCTGTCGCCGGGGGTCGTCCAGTCGACGTGGAACTGCCACTCGAGCAGCCGCGCGGGATTGACGTCGAAGGTCATGAAGTAGTTCGGGGAACCGGCGGGCGGAGGCGTCGGCCCGTCGAGGTCCGACGGCAGGGCTCCGCCCTGGGCGCCCGTGTCGAAGGCGATCATCCCCGCGGGCGCGCCGGCGAGCATCGCGGCGCGGTCGAAGGCGTACGCGCCTCCCTGAAACTCCCCGGCGGGCCCGAACATGTTGAAGGACATGTAGTAGGCATCGGGCCACACGCCGAGCTTTCCGTAGTCGGTGAAGAAGGTGTCGCTGGTCTCGAACTCGTACTGCCAGTACTCGCCGGTCGGATCGTTCGTCGTCGAGACCGCGAAGCACTGGTAGAAGGGGCCGTCGGGGAAGTTGGGAAGCGCGAACTGCGAGAACACCCACCGGTCGGCCTGCCGGTCGTAGCGCACCAGCGGATCGCCGTCGTTCTGGATCTCGCAGGGGCCGCCGAGCCCGGCCCAGAAGGCGTTGCCGGGGATCGGCCCGAGGACGATGTTGCCGGACTTGTCGTACATGACGGCGACGTTGTTGATGTACTGGATGTAGTGGTTCGGCCCGACGTCGCCCTCGGTGTCGGGAGGCACGGTGCGCTGGCCGAGCACCGCGGCGTTGTCGTCGTCCGAGGCGCCCTCGAACTGCACCGAGGGCTCCGGCTGCGAGAGACCGAACCGGCTCTGGAGCACGGGGTCGATCCCGCGCGTCGCCGCGCCCGCGCCCTTCTTCGGCGTGGCCTCGTTCAGGATCTCGCGATTCGGGCGGGGCCGGACGGGGCCGACGGCGCGATAGCTCGAGAGTCGCGAAGACTTCGCGTGCCGCGCGGAGAACCCCACGGTGGGCGTCTTTCCGAGCGGCCGGTCGCTCGCGGAAGCGGGCGCCGCGGCGAGAAGGACGGCGGTCCCGATCGAGACGATGAAAGTCGAGAGGCGGGCCGCGGCGTTTCGGTACATCCAGTTCCTCCGTTGGCGAGCGACCGGAGAACGGGCGCCCGAGCGCTCCGTCCCGAGGACGCATCCGAAGAGTCGAGAGTCCGCGGAGGGCTGCGATAGCATCCGCGCCGGCTCGAAGACTAGCGTGGACCGCCGATCGCCTCTGCTGGGACTTTTACTAGCGGCCGGGCTGGCCTGGCCGGCCGCCGGCCTTTCGGAGGACGTGCTCACCCCCGCTCTCGAGGCGCGGCTCGAGGGCCGGGCCGGACTCGGGGACGTGCGTCTCGACGTCTTCTGGTCGGGTGCCGGCCGCGCGACGACGGCGCGAGTCTTCGGGGACGGGGTCGGCGTCTGGCAGGGCGAGGCGCAGTTCGAGCTTCCGAAGGCCCGGGTTCTCGAGATCCTCGAGCTTCTCCGGAAGGCGCGGTTCGGGTCGATGCCGGACCGGTTCGGCGAGGACGAGGAGGGCGAGAAGGACAAAGGGCCGCGACTGCGGGGCCGCCTCGTGGTCCGCGCCGGCGCCGCGCGCAAGACGACGGTCCAGCTCGTCAACGGCGATCAGTCGAAGGCCTTCGCGAAGCTCGTCGAGAAGATCCTGCGGATCTGCGAGGGCCCGGCGCAGACGGGCGTGCGCGCCACGAGCCTCGACGACGGGCTTCGCCTCGTCGCGGCGGGGCGGCTTTCGCCAAGGGTGCTCGAGGCCGCGGTGCAGCGGCGCCCGGACCCGCCGGGGACGCCCGGCTGGACGTTGAGGATCGAAGGCCGCGACGCGCGCCTCGAGCGGAGCGAGGCGGGCCGGCCGCCGGCCCCGGGCCCGGCGCGCGCCCTCTCGGAAGAGGAGTTTCACGACCTCGCGACCCTCCTGGCCGGGGCGGAGCCCGCGACCTTGCCGCAGAGCCTCTACGCCGAGAGCTACACCGACCTCACGCTGCAGGTCATGAGGTACACGCGAACCGTTGCGGGACGGAAGTTCCGCGGGATGACCCGCGAGACCAACGGGGAGCGGCAGAATGCGTTCGACCGGATCGTCGCGGCCTTCGACTCGCTCCACGCCCGCCTCGAAGCCCCGGAAACGACGCCCTCTCCGATCGCCACGCCTCCTCCGCCCGGGCACGGGGCCCCCGGCGCGGGCCTCCGATAGGATCCGCCCGTGGTCGACGACATGGAAGGCCTCGCCGGCCGCCACTGCCAGCCCTGCCGGGGAGGCGTCCCGCCGCTCTCCGAAGAGGCCGCCCGGGAGCTCGCGGTCGGGACTCCCGACTGGTCGCTCGCCGCCGCGGCGACGCGTCTCCAGCGCCACTTCGAGTTCCGCGACTTCGTCGAGGCGATGAAGTTCGTCAACCGCGTCGCCGACGTCGCGGAGGCCGCAGGCCACCACCCGGACATCGCGATTCACTGGAACCGGGTGGACCTGACGCTCTGGACCCACAAGATCGGCGGGCTCCACGAGAACGACTTCATCCTCGCCGCCAGGATCGACCGCCTGCTTCAGGAGGACCCGAATGCGACGACTGCCGGCTGAAGTCTCCGCCGGTCCGGGCGGGCGGGCGACGCTCGCCGGGCCCATGCGCCTGACCCGCGCCCTCGTCGCCGCCGCGTGCCTGCTCTCCCTCGCCCCGGCGCCTCGACTGGCCGCGCAGGAGACCCCGGCGCAGGAAGCGCGCGAGGAAAAGGAGCGCGAGGAGGCGAGGCGGCGCCAGCCCGATCCGCTTGCGGCCGACCTCGACGCGCGCATCGCCGGCAAGAAGAGCCCCGCCGATTTCACGATCGACGTCGCCTGGCCGACCCGGCCGGGCCTCCTCACGGCCTGCCGCATCGACGGCGCGGGCGTGGGGCTCTGGAACCGCCAGATCCAGTTCCGCGTCGATCGCAAGCAGGTGCTGGCCCTCATGAAGGCGGTGCGCCGGACCCGGTTCGGCACGTTTCCGGCCGAGGTCGGCGAGTCCGAGGGCGGCGAGAAGGAAATCCAGGGACGCATCGCGGTCACGCTCGGCGACGTCACGCACAGCGTCGCGGTCGTCGGGGACGAGAAGCCCGACGAGGAGCTCGAGGAGCTCGCGCGGGCGGTGCTCGCGGCCGGTGAGGGGCCTTCGAAAACGGGCATCCGGATCCAGGGCCTCAAGGAAGGTCTCGAGAAGCTCGCCTCGGGCGCCCTCGCGCCGGAGGCGCTCGAGGTCCTGGCGCAGCGCTCGACGGACCATCCGGGCGCGGGAGAGGCCGCGGAGGCGTGGCTCCTCGTCGTGTCGGGGCGGCGGGCGCTCGACCGCTCGGGCTCCCCCGGCAAGGCGTCCTCCTCCGTGCGCGCAATCGAGCTGTCCGAGGCGGAGTACCGCGATCTCGTGGCCGTGCTCCAGGCGAGCGACGCCGCCTCGCTCCCCCGCAACCTGTTCGCGACGCACTATTCGCGGCTGCGGGTGCAGGTCCTCAACCAGGTCGTGACGGTCGAGGCGCGCCGGTTCGCCGGCATGAGCCCCGATGCCCACGCCGACGCGCGCGCGCGGTTCGACCGGATCTGGGACTGGTGCGAGAGCCTCCACCGCCGCGCCGGGCAGTCCGGGCGGAAGGTCGGCGCCCCGCCCGCGGCGCCGCCGAAGAAGGTCGCGCCGGCGAAGGAGAAGGAAAAAGAGTAAGGACGGAAGCTCAGTTGCGGGGGCCGGGGAGGACCACGAACACGACCCCCATCACCGCCATCCCCACGAAGAGCCACCGGCCCGTTTCCCAGGCGTCGACCGAGGAATGCCGCGCGCGCTGACTCGAGGCGAACAGAAAGCCCGCCAGTCCCGCCGCCAGGAAGATCAGACCGACGCGGCGCATCGCGGTGGCGGGTTCAGTAACGCGGAAGCGACGTGTCGATGCGCTCCGCCCACTTGTTGATGCCGCCGGCGAGATTGCGGACCTTGTCGAAGCCCCGCTGCATCAGGAACTGGACGGCGTTCCCGCTGCGCGCGCCGCTCCGGCAGTAGACGACGATGTCGTCGTCCTTCGAGAGCTTGTCGAGGCTGTCGGGCAGCGAGCCGAGGGGGATCTTGATCGAATCCGGCAGGTCGGAGATCGCCCACTCGCGGGGCTCGCGCACGTCGAGGAGAACGATCGTCTCGCCGCGGTCGCGGGCCTGCTTGAGCTCCTCGACCGTCACCTCTTCGACGTGGGCGTGCATGGGCGGGACGATAGCAGAGGGCGGCCCCCCGCAGAACGCCTCGTAGTCGACGAGCCGGGTCACGGTGGGGCGCGGACCGCAGACCGCGCAGTCCGGGTTCCTGCGGACCCGGAGCTCCCGGAATCGCATGCCGAGCGCGTCGACGAGGAGCAGCCGGCCGACGAGCGGCTCGCCGACGCCGAGGACGAGCTTGATGGTCTCGGCGGCCTGGATGGTCCCGAGGAGCCCCGGCAGAATGCCGAGCACTCCGCCCTCGGCGCACGACGGCACGACGCCGGGAGGCGGCGGCTCCGCGTACAGGCAGCGGTAGCAGGGCCCGCCCGGCGCGCCGAAGACCGAGGCCTGCCCCTCGAACCGGAAGATCGAGGCGTAGGCGTTGGGCTTCCCGAGCAGGACGCAGGCGTCGTTGACGAGGTAACGCGTCGGGAAGTTGTCCGTGCCGTCGGCGACGACGTCGAAGTCGGACAGGATCCCGAGGGCGTTCTCCGAGGTCAGGCGCGTCTCGAACGGCACGACGCGCACGTTCGGATTCACGTCGGCGAGGCGCGCGGCCGCGGCCGAGAGCTTCGGCCGGCCCACGTCGGAGGTTCCGTAGAGGATCTGGCGGTGCAGGTTCGACTCGTCGACGGAGTCGAAGTCGACGAGGCCGAGGGTGCCGACCCCGGCGGCCGCCAGATAGAGCGCCGCGGGCGACCCGAGCCCCCCCGCGCCGACGAGGAGGACTTTTGCTCCCTTCAGCTTCTTCTGGCCCTCCGGCCCGACTTCCGGGAGGATCAGGTGTCGCGCGTAACGGCGGATTTCCTCGTTCGAGAGCGCCGCCGCGCCAGCCGCCGTGACCACGTCCGGGATCATCTCAGAAGCGGCCCGCCGGGGCGCCCTTCTGATAGATTTTCGGCTTCGGAGGTCCACAACTTGCTTCCCGAATTCCGCAACGAGCCCTTCACCGACTTCTCCGTCGACGCCAACGCCAAGGCCTTCCGCGCCGCCCTCGCGGCCGTCGAAAAACGGCTCCCGATCAAGGGCAAGAACCGGATCGGCGGCAAGGACTTCGGCGCCCCGAAGGATTTCGAGTCCCTCAATCCCTCCGACTTCAAACAGGTGATCGGGCGCTTCCCGGAGGCCTCCGCGGCCGACGCGTCGCGGGCCGTGGACGCCGCGACGAAGGCCTTCCCGAGCTGGAGCCGGACGCCGCACGCCGAACGATCGGCGCTCGTCCTGCGGATCGCCTCGATTCTGCGGCGCCGCAAGCACGAGTTCTCGGCCATGATGGTCCTCGAGGAGTCGAAGTCCTGGGCCGAGGCCGACGGCGACACGGCGGAGGCGATCGATTTCTGCGAGTTCTACGCGCGCGAGATGGAGCGCCTCGCGCTCCCCCAGCCGCTGACCCCCTACCCCGGGGAGTACAACGAGCTCGAGCACATCCCGCTGGGCGTGGCCGTCGTCATCCCGCCCTGGAACTTTCCGCTCGCGATCCTGACCGGCATGACGACCGCGGCCCTCGTCGCCGGCAACACCGTGGTCCTCAAGCCCTCCTCCGACGCCGCCGGAATCGCCTCCATGTTCCTCGACGCCTGCGACGAGGCCGGCGTGCCCGACGGCGTCCTGAACTTCCTGACGGGCGGGGGCGCGATCGCGGGCAACGCCCTCGTCGAGCATCCGAAGACACGGCTGATCGCGTTCACGGGCTCGCGCGACGTGGGCCTGCAGGTCTCCGAGAAGGCCGGACGCGTCGTGCCCGGCCAGATCTGGATCAAGCGGGCCATTCTCGAGATGGGCGGCAAGGACTTCATCCTCGTCGACGAGACCGCGGACGTCGAGGACGCCGCCAACGGAATCGTGGCGGCGGCGTTCGGCTTCCAGGGGCAGAAATGCTCGGCCTGCTCCCGCCTGATCGTCCACCAGAAGGTCCACAAGGACCTGCTCGCCCGCGTCGTCGCGAAGACGAAGGCGCTCTCGGTCGGCGACGTGCGCGACCCGAAGAACACCGTCGGCGCCGTGATCAACGCGCGGGCGCACAAGAAGATCCTCGAGTACGCGGCTCTCGGAAAGAAGGAAGGCCGCGTCGTCGCGGGAGGAAAGGCCGGCCCGAAGCAGGGCTACTTCGTCATGCCCACCGTCGTCGACGGCGTCGGGCCGAACGCGCGCCTGGCCTGCGAGGAGATCTTCGGCCCCGTCCTCTCGGTGCTGACGGTCCGCACGTTCGAGGAAGGCATCAAGGTCGCGAACCACTCGGAGTACGGCCTGACCGGCTCGCTCTACTCCCGCGTGCGGGAGCGGCTCGAGCGCGGGAAGCGCGACCTCCACGTCGGCAACCTGTACCTCAACCGCAAGTGCACCGGCGCCCTCGTGGGCGTCCATCCCTTCGGCGGCTTCAACATGTCGGGAACGGACTCCAAGGCCGGCGGCCGCGAGTACCTGTACCTCTTCACCCAGCAGAAGGCGATCTCCGAGAAGCTCTGAAGGAGGGCGCGATGTTTCACACCTTCGGCAACCCGCTCCTCTGGCTCGTCGTCACCGTCCTCGACGTCATCGCCATCGTGTCGATCCTGAAGAGCTCGGCCGACAGCGGAACGAAGCTGCTCTGGTGCGTTCTCGTCATCCTGCTGCCGGTCCTCGGCATGATCCTGTACTTTCTGATGGGCCCCGGCCGGAAGGCCGCGGTTTGAGGGGCGCACGGTGACCGACGGCGCCTTTCCCTCCACCGCGAAGCGCTTCGAGAACGTCGGCTTCTCCGAGATCGTCAAGGTCCGCAACCGCGTCATCGAGCTCCTGTCCGCGGGCCAGAAGGTCTGGCGCTTCGAGGGCGGCGAGCCCTGGATGAACACCCCGGAAACCGTGAAGGCCGCGATGGGAGCGGCGCTCGTCCGAAACCAGACGCGGTATGCGCCGTCGTCGGGGATCCCCGAGCTGCGGCAGGCGATCCTGGCGAAGGCCCGCGACCGCAACCGCATCCCCGCCGACGACGAGGCCCCGGTCGTCGTCAACGGCGGCATGCAGGGGCTCTTCGCCGCATTCGCCACGCTCCTCGATCCGGGCGACGAGGTGCTGATGCTCTCGCCGTACTGGACGCCGATCGTCGACCTCGTCGCGTATCACCAGGCCCGGGCGGTGCTCGTCGCGACCGCCGCCGCGCGGCGCGGCGGACTCGCGGCCGCTCTCGCGGCGCGG
Source organism: uncultured Acidobacteriota bacterium (assembly GCA_963764715.1). GTDB lineage: Bacteria > Acidobacteriota > Thermoanaerobaculia > UBA5066 > Gp7-AA6 > DAHUXD01. The sequence goes on along the minus strand of CAVXTP010000021.1, from coordinate 238,631 downwards.
ACGACCGGCCGCACCAAGGTCATCTACTGGAACAACCCCGCCAACCCGACCGGCGACGTCTTCTCGGCCGCCGAAACGCAGGAGGTCGCGGCCTTCGCCCGAGAGCGCGGCCTCGCGGTCATCGCCGACGAGGCCTACGAGGACCTCGTCTACGAGGGCGAGCCCGCGGTGCCGATCGCCTCGCTGCCCGGCATGTTCGAGCGCACGATCACCTGCTACACGCTGTCGAAGAGCTACTCGATGACGGGCTGGCGCCTCGGCTACGTCCTCGCGCCGAAGCGCTACCAGATGCCCATCAAGACCGTCGTGCTGTACACGACCAACGGCGTCTCGACGCCGACCCAGTGGGCGGCGGTCGAGGCCCTCGGGCGGGGCACGGAGTTCGTCGCGGAGTGGAAGGCGGGCTACCGCTCGCGGCGCGACCGGCTCGTCGCCGGGCTGAAGGCCGCGGGCTTCGAGCTCGAGACGCCCCGGGCCGCCCTCTACCTCTTTCCGAAGACCCCGGCCTGGCTCCCGCCCGATTCGCGCGCGGCCGCGCGCACGCTCCTCGACGAGGCGAAGATCGCGACCGTGCCGGGGATCGTCTTCGGCCCGGAGGGCGAGGGACACCTGCGGTTCTCGTTCTCGGTCTCGGAGGAGATGATCGCGGGCGGCGTCGAGGCGCTGGCGGCGTTCGCGCACGCGACCTCCGGACGACCCTAGGCGGTGCGAACCGCGCCGAGGGCGCTCGCCCTGGCCGCCGCGGCGCTGGCGCTCGCGGGCCCGCCGCTCCGGGCCGACAAGTTCGAGGACTCGCTCAATCTCGCGAAGGCCGCCGCGGCGACTCCCGCGGGCCGCGAGCTCGAGCAGCGCGTCGCCGCGCGCTTCGACGAAAAGAAGCTCCGCGACGCCCTCGTGACCTGCACGGAGTCCGCGCGGCCGGAGGACGCGGTGCCGTTCACGGTGCTTCTCGCGCTCGGCCCCGACGGCCGCGCGTCGCAGGTCCTGCTGCGTCCCCCGGTGCCGGTCGCCGTGTGCCTCCGCTGGACGATCCGCGAGACGGTGTTCCCACGGGCGCCGAACCCCGGCTACTGGGTCATGGTGGACGTGGATCCCCACCGCGCGCCGGGGGTGCCGCCCATTCCGACGCCCGGCGTCGCGACCGCCACGGTCCCGTCGACACGGACGCCGGCCGCTCCCCCGCCGCCGGTCGCGGCCGCCGCGCCTGCATCGCCGTCGCCCACCGCGACGCCCGCACCGCGAGCACCCTCCACGGCACCCGTGCCGACGTTGCCGGCGACTCCGCGGCCGGCGGCGCCTGCCGCCACGGGCACGCCGCTTCCGACCGTGCCGCCGTCCTCCGACGCGGTCGTCGACTTCACGGCCGGCGCCGAGGGCTTTCACGTCGACGAGCGCCGACCCGGGCTCGCCGCGCTGCGTCGCACGCTCGCGAAAACCCGGGCGCGCTTCATCGGTCCCGTGCTGGCCCAGTCGGACGGGATCGCGCCGGACGATCCGCGGCTCGAACCCTACTGGTCCCTCGCCGAAGAGCTCAACCTCCCCGTCGTTTTTCCGCTCGGCCCCGTGGACCGTGACGAGAGCGGCGCGAAGTACCGCGTCGCCCTCGGCGACCCCCTCAAGCTCGAGAGCGTTCTCGTGCGCCATCCCAAGCTGACGATCATCGTTTCCGGCGCGGCCTGGCCCTTCGCCGACGCGATGGCCGGTCTGATGTGGCGCTATCCCCGTGTCTACGCGGACACGGCGGGAATCGCGTGGGCCCTGGCCCGATACGAGTTCGACGGCTACATCGCTCGCCTCGTCGGCTCCGGCCTGAAGGACCAGATCCTCTTCGCCTCGGGCGCCACGACCGCCGCACGCATGGCGAGAGCCCTCGACGCCATCACGGGATCGGAAGTCCTGACGCCCGAGCAGAAGCAGGCCATCCTTCGCGGGAACGCCGAGCGGCTGCTCGCCACTATCGGCTCGGCGACCAGCCGTCCGTAACAACGCGGGGTCAGGTCTCGAATTTTCGGATTGGCGCCGTCCCGGTCAGAACCGGAACGTCAAGCCCGCGCGCAGGTCGAACTGCTGCAGGAAGCGTGAACCCGTGTCCCAGCAGACGGTGTCGATGCAGAGCCAAACGCCGCTCTCTCCCGACGAATAAAGATAGACCGGGATGTAGTGGACTTCGGCGCGCAGCCCCAGGTGCTCGTTGAAGTAGTACTTCAGGCCGAGGGCCACGGCGAGCGAGAAGTGGGCGGTGTTGCCGAAGCCCTCGCCGGTGTTGACGAGCGTCGTGCCGAGCGACAGCTCGACGTAGGGTCGCAGCTGCTCCTGCGCCGAGGCGAGGTAGCCGAGCACGCCGAGCTGGAAGTCGTGCAGCCCGAGGTCGAAGGCCTGGTTGACGACCCTCGGATTCGTACCGATCGCCGTCGCCGGAGCCCTGGTGTAGCTGTACTGCAGCTCGAACTCCCAGTTCGGGTTCGGGCCGTAGCCGAGCGCTACGCCCCACGTCGGGGCGTCGTCGACCTCGATGCGGTCGTAATCTCCCGGGAACTCGAACGTGATCGTGCTCTCGAACCGGTAGCCGGCCATCACGGCCAGGTCGACGTGCCGCTGCGGGGGCGGGCCGACGGGACCCTGCGCCTCCAGCACTCGCGCCAGACCCAGGGCGGCCAGGGCGATCGAGGTCCGCACGAGTCGGCCCATCGCTTGTCCGGAGCAAGCGTCTGCCGATGCCCGGCCCCGCGACAGATGCAATCGGACCAGAGAGCTATTTTCGGTAGGCCTCGGGTCGGCGATCCTGGAGGGCCGGAAACTTCGCCCGGGCGTCGCGGACGGCGGCGGGGTCGACGTCGGCGAAGAGGACGGCTTCTTCGGCCCCTCCCTCGACGAGGACTTCGCCCCAGGGCGACACGACGACCGAGTCGCCCGCGTAACGGAGCTTGCCTCCCTCGCCGACGCGGTTGACGCCCGCGACGAAGCACAGGTTCTCGATCGCCCGGGCCCGCAGGAGCGTGCGCCAGTGCTCGCGGCGAGGCTCGGGCCAGTTGGCGACGACCGCGAAGAGATCCGTGTCGTCCGCGGCGAGACGGAAGGGCTCCGGAAAGCGCAGGTCGTAACAGACGAAGGGGGTCACGCGGGCGCCTTCGACCGGGACGGTCACGATCCCTTCGCCCCCGGCGTAGACGCGATGCTCGCCGCCGAACGTGAAGGGATGGATCTTGGCGTACTTCGCCAGCGCCCCGTCGGGGCCGGCGAGAATCGCCATGTTGCGGGGCCGGGGCTGCCCCGCTTCCGGGACCGACGCCAGAATCGAGATCCCGAGCTCGCGCGCGGCGTCCCGAAGAAAGGTCTCCGAGGGCCCGCCGGGCGGCTGCGCGATGCGGTCGGACTCCATCGAGAAGCCGGTGCAGAACATCTCGGGCAGCAGGGCGAGGCGGGCCCCGCCGTCGCGCGCCCGCTCGAGGTGCCGCCGCGCGCGCCGGTGGTTCTCGGCGACGTCCTCCCAGGCGAGGTCCATCTGGACCAGCGCGACACGCAGCGGGTTCATACGGCCGTCTCCCGCCGGGACAGCGACGCGAGCCGGGCGACGGCGGCCTCGAGGGTCTCCCGCTTCTTGCAGAACGCGAAGCGGACGTAGTGGCGGCCGTGCTCCGGCCGGTCGTAGAAGACGCTCGGGGGAATCGCGGCGACGCCCGCGGTCTCGATCAGGTGCCGCACGAACGCGCGGTCGTCGTCGAACCCGAAGGGCCGGAAGTCCGCGCAGGCGAAGTAGGTCCCCTGCGGGGGGCGGACGGCGAACCCGATCCGTTCGAGCTCTCCGACGAGGTAGTCCCGCTTGCCCCGGTAGTCGGAGAGGAGCGTCCGGTAGTAGTCCGGCCCCGCCTGAAGGGCCGCCGCCGCGCCGTGCTGGAGCGGCGTCGCCGTGGCGAAGGTGACGAACTGGTGCGCCGCGCGCACGGCGGCGGTCAGCTCCGGCGGGGCCGCGGCCCAGCCGATCTTCCAGCCGGTCAGCGAGAACGTCTTGCCGAAGGAGGAGATCGTGATCGTGCGTTCGCGCATCCCGGGGAGAGTCGCCATCGGGACGTGGCGGCCCTCGTACACGAGGTGTTCGTAGACCTCGTCGGTGATGCAGAGGACGTCGCGCTCCCGGCAGAGCGCGGCCAGGACCTCGAGCTCCGCCGGCGCGAAGACCTTGCCGGTCGGGTTGTGCGGGGAGTTCAGGAGCAGGGCCCGGGTCCGGGGCGAAAACGCCGCCGCGAGCTCGCCGGGGTCGAACGTCCAGTCCGGAGCGCGGAGCGTGACGACCCGCGGCACGGCGCCGGCCATGATCACGCTCGCCTTGTAGGAGTCGTAGTAGGGCTCGAAGAGGACGACCTCGTCGCCGGCGTCGCAGACGCCCTGGATCGCCGCGAAGATCGCCTCGGTCGCGCCAGAGGTCACGGTGATCTCCGCGTCGGCCGCGTACTCGAGGCCCCAGTCGCGCCGGTACTTCGCGGAGAGGGCGCGGTGGATCTCGGGGATCCCGGTCATCCGCGCGTACTGGCCGTGGCCCGACCGGATCGCGTCGATCGCCGCCGCCTTCGCGAACTCCGGCCCGTCGAAGTCGGGGAACCCCTGGGCGAGGTTGATCGCTCCGCGCTCGTTGGCGAGGCGCGTCATCTCGGTGAAGATGGTCGTGCCGAATCCCTCGAGCCGTCGGGACAGCGCGGACCGCATCCGCGGATGATACCGGCCCGGCGCCGCTGATATCCTCCCGGCGCCATGCCACCGACCAAGAGCCACTACCACATCGCCATCATCGGATCCGGCCCCGCCGGCTGGACTGCCGCCCTGTACGCCTCCCGCGCCGACCTCGCGCCGGTCGTCTTCGAGGGCCCCCAGCCGGGCGGCCAGCTCACCATCACGACGGAAGTCGAGAACTACCCCGGCTTCAAGGACGGCATCCAGGGGCCCGAGCTGATGGAGGTCTTCCGCGAGCAGGCCCGGCGCTTCGGGACCGAGGTCGTGCTCGACACCGTTTCGGGCGTCGACTTCGACCGGCGTCCCTTCAAGCTGCACCTCGACGCCGGCGGCTCGATCACCGCCGACGCCGTCATCGTCTCCTCCGGCGCGTCGGCGAAGCTGCTCGGCCTCGAATCCGAGAAGCGGCTCATGGGCCGCGGGGTCTCCGCCTGCGCGACGTGCGACGGCTTCTTCTTCAAGGGCAAGGAGGTCATGGTCGTCGGCGGCGGCGACACCGCGATGGAGGAGGCCAACTTCCTGACGAAGTTCGCGACGAAGGTCACGATCGTCCACCGGCGCGAGGAGTTCCGCGCGTCCCGCATCATGCTCGACCGGGCGCGCAACAATCCGAAGATCGCCTGGAGGCTGAACGCGACGATCGTGGACATCCAGGGCGACGAAAAGGGCGTCACCGGCGTCACCCTCCAGGACACCCGCACGGAGCTCACCGAGCCCTTCGCGACGCAGGGCGTCTTCGTCGCGATCGGCCACTCGCCGAACACGGCGGTCTTCAAGGGCCAGCTCGAGATGAACGACGTCGGCTACGTCAAGGTCCGGCATCCCTCGACCTACACCTCCGTCGAAGGGGTCTTCGCCGCCGGCGACGTCGCCGATCCGACCTACCGCCAGGCCGTGTCCGCCGCAGGCGAAGGCTGCAAGGCCGCGATCGACGCCGAGCGCTGGCTCGCGGCCCAGGGAATCCATGGATGATCCGGAGGACGACGACCCGCGGAAGGCGCGGTTCCTGCCGATCCTCTTCTACGTGCTCGGTTTCATGGGGGCCCTCGCACTGCTCGCTCTCGCCGCGGCGTGGCTCCTGAGACGATTCGCATAACCCGGACCCGGCGCGGGCCGTAATCACTCCGTGCGCCCGTGCTGAAGTATTGGAAAGACCTCAGGTACCTGCCCCGGCCGGTCTGGGTGGTGGCCGGCTCGCAGCTCGTCAACCGCGCGGGCTCGATGGTCCTCTCGTTCCTCGTCCTGTATCTGACGCGGGAGCGGGGCTTCTCGCCCGAGCAGGCCGGCTTCGTCCTCTTCCTGTACGGAGTGGGGGCGATCGTGTGCGGACCGCTCGCCGGCCGGTTGAGCGACCGGTTCGGGTCGGTGCCCCTCATGCGGACGTCCCTGCTCCTCTCGGGCGCGACCCTCTTCGTCTACCCCTTCGCGCAGGGCAGGCTGGCGATCGCGGGGGTCACGATCGTCCTCGCGATGCTCACGGAGGCCTTCCGGCCGGCCGCGATGTCGTTCTTCGCCGAGACCGTCGAGCCCTCCCGGCGCAAGTCGGCCTTCGCCGTGTACCGCCTGGCGATCAACCTCGGAATGGCGATCGGGCCGGCGATCGGCGGGATCCTCGCCACGATCGCCTTCCGGTACCTCTTCTTCGTCGACGGCGCGACGTCGCTCGCCGCCGGGCTCGTGCTCGCCGGCGCGGCCCTCCCGAACGGCAAGAAGAAGAAGGCCGTCGTCCCCGCCGGCACTCCCGCCCCGACGACGGCCACCCGCTTGCGTCTCTCGACGGCCGCCCACGCGGACCTGCGCTTTCTGTTTTTTCTCGCGGGGGTGCTGCCCGTCACGGTCATCTTCTTTCAGCACATCTCCTCGATGCCCCTCTACATCGTCGACGGCCTCGGCTTCACGCCGCGCACCTTCGGCCTGCTCTTCTCGCTCAACTGCCTGCTCATCGTCGTCCTCGAGATCCCGCTCAATGCCGCCACGGCGCACTGGTCCCACCGGCGGACGCTCGCGCTGGGCGCGATCCTGTCGGGGGCGGGCTTCGGCGCGATGGCGTTCGCCCGGGACTTCTGGTCGCTCGCCGGGACGGTCGTCATCTGGACGTTCGGGGAAATGCTCTTCTTCCCCGCATCGGCGGCCTACGCCACGGACATCGCGCCCGACGCCCGGCGCGGCGAGTACAGCGGCCTGTACACGATGGTCTTCTCGATCGCCTTCGGCATCGGCCCGTGGGCGGGGACCGTCGTGCTCGAGCGGGCCGGGGCCCGCGTGCTCTGGGGCCTGACCTTTCTCCTCGGAGCGCTCGCCGCCGCGATCTTCGTGAAGCTCCCGGAGCCCTCCCGCCACACCGAAACGGAGCAGACACTGCCCGATGCGGCGGGCTCGGCAGAAATCTAACCGTCGCTCCACGGGTGTCGGGGGTCTGCGTCCTAAGGACGCACCGGCGTGCGGCTCGCGGACGACGCTCGACCGCACGCCTGACCCCCGCCGCCCGCTGCGCTCCCGCGGCGCGAACCTCCTCCCTCCCCCCGGTCGGGAGACTATTCGCGCCGCGAACAGATGAAACAGTCGGGCGAGGGAGGGGGAAAGCGGCTATCGAGATGCGGGGGGGTTTGTGCGCATGTGGATCTCAGTGCCGCCCTTTTCGAACTTCACGTCGTCCATGAGCTGGTTGATGAGGTAGATCCCGCGGCCGCCTGTCGAGAAGAGGTTCTGTCCCTGGATCGGGCTGGGAATGGACGCCGGGTCGAACCCGGGGCCCGGATCGCGCACGACGATCAGCATCCCGCGGGCCTGATCGCACGCGACGCAGCACTCGACCTGCTTGGAGGGGTCGTTGCCGCTTCCGTGCTCGATCGCGTTGGCGAGGGCCTCCCGCAGCGCGAGATCGATCTCGAACTCGCGGCCGGCCGCGCAGCCCATCTCGGTGACGATCTGCATCACCTTCTCGACGACCGGCGAAATGGCGTTGACGTCCGCGGGCAGCGTCATGTCGACCTTGACGATGAGATCGCTCGCTTCGAACTCGCAGCGGGACAGCGGCGTTGCCATGGCGTGCTCCTTCGATGGGTTCGCGGCGGCGTGCTTCCTCACGATCCGCGGACGGCGTCCGCGACCGGCGCCCGCCGGGCCAGGTTTTCGGCGATCGCCCGGTAGCGGGCCTCGTCGCGCAGCGGGTCGAGCATCGGCTTGTGGATCCGGTACCACATCAACCCGTTGCGCTCGTCGAAGGCCCGCTCCAGCGCGTCGATCGCCTTCTCCCTCTCGCCCAGGCCGACGTACGAGATCGCCAGGTCGTACGGCGGGACGTACGTCCGGCGGGACCGGTCCTCCAGTTCCGCGAGGATCGCGCGGGCCTCCGCCGTGCGGCCGGCGTCCGCCAGGGCGCCGCAGTAGAGGCCGAGCTGATACGTGTGCTCGCGGCGCGTGGATCCCACGGCCGTCTCGAGCGTCGCGATCGCCTCGTCGAGTCGACCCCCGTAGCGCTGCGCGAGCCCGAGCGACCACCGGGGAAAGGCCGCGTCGGGCTCGAGACTGACGGCCTTTTCCAGGATCGGGATGGATTCCGCCCATCGCCGCGACCCGGCGTACGACCAGCCGAGCACCGCGCGGGCGTTGGCCGAGTGCGGCTCCCGCCGGACCGCTTCCTGTCCCGCCTCCAACGCGTCCTCGAAGCGCCCGCTGACCGCCCAGCACAGGGAAAGCCAGGTGTGAGGATCCGCCGACCGCGGATCCTTGTCGGCCGCCTGTCGCAGCTCCTGCTCCTCCCGCGCCGTGTCCCAGCCGTAGTAGTGCTCGATGATGCCGAAGGACAGGTGGACGCCGGAGGAATCGGGCTCGAGGCGCGCCGCGCTCTCGGCCGCCACGCGCGCGCGGCCGAACGCTTCCCAGCAGGGCAGGCCCCCGTAGAAGCCCCACACCGCGTACGAATCCGCGAGGGCCAGGTGCGCCGCCGCGTAATCCGGGTCCCGCTGCACCGCGGCGCGGAAGTGCGCCACGGCCGACGGCATGCGCCGCAGGCTCCAGTCGAACCGGCCCTTCAGGTACGAGTCGTAGGCCACCAGGTCGCGGTTCGGCGGCGCCCCGACCGCCGCCCCCGACTGCGCCGCGAGCCGCACCTTCAGCGTCGCCGCGATCGCGCGCGCGATCTCGTCCTGGACGGTGAAGATGTCTTCCATTTCCCGGTCGAAGCGCTCGGACCACAGCTGGTAGCCGCTCGCGACGTCCACGAGCTGCGCCGTGATCCGGATGCGGCGCCCCGCCTGCCGCACGCTTCCCTCGAGGACAGTGCGGACGCCGAGGTCGCGGCCGATCTGCCGCACGTCGGTGTCCTTGCCCTTGAAGGCGAACGAGGAGGTCCTCGCCGCGACGTGCATCGCCTCGAGGCCCGCCAGGGCGCTGATGATCTCCTCCGTGATCCCGTCGCTGAAGTACTCGGCCTCGCGGTCCGCGCTCATGTTGCGAAACGGGAGGACCGCGATCGAGGCCTCCGCCGGCCCGAAGCCCGAGCCCGAGACCGCCGCCGTCCCGGGAGCGGAGGACTCGACCTGGAGCGCCTCGAGCGCGAAGGCGAAGTCGCGGGCGTTCTGGAACCGCTCCCCGGGCTCCTTCTCGAGGCAGTGCGAAATGATCCGGGCGAGCTCCGGAGTGATCTGCGTGCCCGTCGGGGAGGACATCGGGTCCTCTTGAAGGACGGCGATCATGGCCTCCGCCGGGCTGTCCCCGCGAAAGGCCCGCTTGGCCGTCAGCATCTCGTAGAGGATCGCGCCCAGGGCGAAGAGGTCGGTGCGGTGGTCGACCGGACGGCCGCGTACCTGCTCGGGCGACATGTAGCCCGGCGTGCCGAGGACGACCCCCGGCTGCGTACCGACCGTCGGCGATTGCGAAAGGTCGGCCGACGAGCCCGGCGTGGACAGCACCGCCAGGCCGAAGTCGAGAATCTTGACCAGGCCGTTCTGCGTCAGGAAGACGTTCTCGGGCTTCAGGTCCCGGTGGACGATCCCGCGGTCATGAGCCGCGGCGAGCCCCTGCGCAATCTGCAGCGCGTACTCGACGGATTTCCGGGCCGGAATCGCGGAGGCGGCGAGCCGTCCGCGAAGGGTCTCCCCCTCGAGAAGCTCCATGACGGCGTACGCCACGCCATTCGCCTCTCCGATGTCGTGGATCGCCAGGATGTTGGGGTGCGACAGTGCGGCGACCGCCCGCGCCTCGCGCTGGAATCGGGCGATCGCATCGGGGCTGCCGTGCGAAAGGCCCCGCAGGACCTTGACCGCGACGTCGCGCTCGAGCCGCGGGTCGCGCGCACGGTAGACCTCCCCCATCCCGCCCGCGCCGAGGGGGCCGAGTATTTCGTAGGGTCCGAGCGTACGTGCCGCGAGCGTCACGATGGGGGAAAGCCTATATCGACCGAAGCGCCCGGGGCGATCAGTCCGCCATGAACGTCACGGTCCCCGTGGAAACGTCGTACAGGGCGCCGGCGATGCCGACCTGCCCGGAATCGATGAGGCCGCGCAGGATCGAGCTCCGTTCGCGGATCTCGTGGATCGAGTCCCGCACGTTCTGCTCGGTGACCTTCTTCACGTAATCTTTGTCCTTCGAGGTCCCCGGCCCCGAATCGCGAACGGCCGACTGGATCTTCGCGAGCAGCGCCGTCAGATTGCCGAGCTTGACCCCGTCGATCGCTCCCTTGACGGCCCCGCATTCGGTGTGGCCGAGGACGACGACGAGCTTCACCCCCACGACCTTCGTCGCGTACTCGAGGCCTCCGAGGACGTCCGTGTCGACGACGTCGCCCGCCGAGCGCAGGCTGAACATGTCGCCGATGCCCTGGTCGAGGACGATCTCCGCCGGCGCCCGCGAATCCATGCAGGAGAGGACGGCCGCGAAGGGGTACTGGCCCGACGCCGTGGCGATGACTTTCGCGTTCAAGTCGCGGGGCTTGAGCTGCCCCGAGACGAACCGCGCGTTTCCCTCCTTGAGGCGCGCGAGCGCCGCCGCCGGGGTCATTGCCGCCTGCGACTCCTTCGTCTGGACCTGCGCGATGGCGACGGCGGCGACCGCCGCGCCCGAGAGAGCCACGATCCGAACGATCCGGGATCCTCGCATCGTCAACCTCCCATGATCAATTGCGTGAGCGCCGGAACGCGGCCGAGAAGGCGCGCGTAGAGCGCGAGTTGCCCGCGATGATATTCCTCGTGCGAGATCCCGTGCTGCATCCAGGCCAGCCGGGTCCCGTACTTTCCGTCGAAACGCCGGATGTTCTGGAGCATGTGGAGCTCTCCCGCCTTCCGCAGGGCTCGCTCCCCGTCGCGATGCTTCCGCGCGAGCCCGTCGAGCAGGGCCCGCCGCGTCGTCAGGCGCGCGACGCCCCGGCCGTGCTCCCGCAGGAGCGCCTCGTAGCTCTTGCGCCGGAAGTCGCCGTCCCGCTGCGACAGCTCCCCGGACATCAGCAGCCCGGACTCGACGATGTGCCGCGCGAGCTCGCCCACCGTCCGGCCCTCCGGCGAGGGGCGGAACGCCATGCTCTTCTCGGGCAGGTTGCGGAGCTCGTCGATCACGCCCCGCCGCGTGTACTCCCAGGCCTCGAGGGCCTCTTCCAGAATCGTCGTGTAGGTCGTCATTGGATGCCCTCCTCCTCAGCGCGGTGAGGCGCCGTAGACCATGCGCTTCGTCCCCTCGACGCCAGAGCCCTTCAGGAGGGCATCGGCTTCCGTCGGCGAGAGGCGGCGGCCGACCGGTTCCGGGCCGTTCGCCAGCTCCCACGCCAAAATCCCCATCACCGCCGTGTCGACGGCGAGCCAGTGCGGATCGACGCCGTCGAACGTGTCGATGACCGTGTGGTGGCGGTCGTCGTATGTTCCCGGCTCGACCCACAAAGTCATCGCCGGGACGCCCACGACCATGAACGGCCCGTGGTCGCGGTCGAAGCTCGCCTCGAGCGTGGTCGACGAGGCGCCCAGGGACGCCACGGATCGGAGCGCCCTTCTCATCGGCGCCTCGAGGTCTGCCCGTCCGTGGAGCTCGACGCCCTTCGGCGCCTGGGCGCCGGAGTCCATCACCAGGACGGCCTTGAGCGCATCGAGCTCCTTCTCGTGTGTCGCGACGTAGGCGCGCGAGCCGAGCGTCGCTTCCTCTTCGCCGTAGAAGAACGCGAATCGAATCGTCCGCCGGGGCTGGATTCCGAGCGACCTCAGGATCCGCGCCGCCTCGAGCACGGCGGCCACGCCCGAGCCGTCGTCGTCGGCTCCCTCGGCGGGGTCCCAGGAGTCGTAGTGCGCGCCGAGCAGGACGATCTCGGAGGCGTCCCGGCCCGGCAGATCCGCGATCACGTTGCGCTCGAGGTAGGGGCTCGTGTCGAAGGAGTTCCGGACGTCGAGGGAAAGCTTCACCGGGCCCTTCGCGAGGAGCCGCCGCAGCAGCAGCGCATCCGCCTTCCCGACGGAAATGACCGGAAGCGGCGCCCTCGGATAGAAGCCGAAGGCCGACGTGTACACCATCCGTCCGGGCTTGTCGGACGGGATGAGCATCGCGACCGCGCCCGCCTCGGCGAGGGCCCGCGCCAGGGCCGCGCGGGAAACGAAGGAGGGATCGACGCCGATCTTCTGCGGGTCGACGAGAACGGCCGCACCGCGCACGCGTTCGGCCGGCACGGGCAGCGCGTTCGACGCCGGGGCGCCGATGTCGACGAGCGGCGTCCCGACCGGTCCCGCCGTGCCCGGGACCCAGGCATACGACCCGATCGTGATCGCCCGATCGATCGGGGACGTGATCCGGCCCGACGCCGGTCCGCGCGACCACCGCGACTCGAGCGGGGACTCTTCGAAGCGGGCGTTGGCGTAGCCCGCCTGCTTCAGCTCCGCCAGAATCAGCTCCGAGGCGCGGCGCAGCTCCGGGCTCCCCGTCACACGGCCTCCGACCGAGTCGGTCAGCTTCTCGAGAAAGGCCGAGGCACCGCCGCCCGTCAGCGCGGCGCCGGCGATGCGGGCCGGGACGTCCTGGGCGCGGGCCGAGGCGCTCACGAACACCACCCCGAACGCAACGAGAACACTCCTGCGGAATCTCATTTCTTCCTCTCCAGCTCCCGGGTCCAGTTCGTCGCCAGCGTGACGGGCGCCGCAGCGAGACTCATGGCGGTGGCGAAGCGGCCACGACGCCGATGTTGGCGATCGTGTCGCCCTTCTTCATGGAGGGCACGGCGCAGATGTAGAGCACGATGCCAGCCTCCGGCGCGCGGGCCTCGAACACCTTCCGGCCCACGTAGTCCGTGACGTACCCGAGCTTCATCCCTTGCGCGACGTAGGTTCCGCTGGCGACGAGCGGATAGAAGATTCCGGTCTGCTCGCTCGCGACGGTCTTGATCGACTCGATCCAGACCGGGTGATCCACCATCGCGGGCGTTCCGGGCAGCATCTTGAGCAGCCGCATGACCGAAAGTGTCCCGTCGACGAGGGCCGACACGTCCGCGGGGTCGACGGTTCCCGCATGGCCCGCCTCCACGGTGATCGACGGCTTGCCTCGGGTCGACGCGGTGCTGTCGAGATAGCGCGACGCGCCGGGATCCGTCGGCCGGTCGGCGGAGATGATGATCGTGCCGAGGCCGAACGCCAGGACCATCTGGCGCGAAGCGGCGTCCTGCTTCTCGGTTCCGGTCTTCAGCCAGTAGCTGTAGGGCCGCAGATCCTCGTCGAGGTCGCCGCCGTGAAAGTCGATCAGGTAGTCGCACCGCTCGACGATCTGCCGCGTGATCAGAAGAAGAGCCCGCTCCGTCTGCGTCCCGTCGGCCTTGCCGGGATAGAAACGGTTCATGCTCTTGCCATCCACCGGATTGACGTGCGGGACCTTCTGCTCGAAAGACGGCGTGTTCACGAGCGGGACCAGGATGACCGTGCCGGACACCGCGGCCGGGTCGAGCGTCTCGATCAGCCGCTCGATCGCGATGATCGAGGCGTACTCGGTCCCGTGCGCGCCGGCGACGAGGGCCAGCACCGGGCCTGGCCGCGCCCCCCGGACGACGGCGACGGGGATGTCGAGCGCCGCGTCGGCGCCCGCGGGGACCGCGAGAACCCCGGTCGACTTCTGGCCGGGATTCGCGGAAGCCGTCCCGACGGCGAACGGCGTCTGTCCCGCTCCCGCGGCCGAGCAGACGCAGCCGACGAGCACTCCGATCGCGGCGCAGAGCGTCCTCTGGATCATCTCAGCCTCCCGTTTTTCCAGCACGACGTCATCGAGCCGGTTTCGTTTCCGGCGTCGCTCCGAGGCGAAGGATGAAGATATCCCCCGTCCTTCGCCCTCGCGTGTAGAAGAGCTTTGAGCCGTCGCGCGTGATCCTGGGGTTTTCGATGTAGAGATCGTGCCCCGAAAAGTCCGTCACTTTCTGAGGGTCGGCCGTCGCCCAGTCCTGCGCGGGACCGGGCACCCGGTACAGGTTCTTGTGAGCGGGCTGGAAGTAGATCCAGCGGCCGGAGGGCGAAAAGAGCGGATGGTAAGCGTCGTATCCCGCGGTCGAGACGAGACGCGAGGGACCGCCGGTCACCGGCATGGCCGCGAGCCTCATCGCACTCCCCTCGGAGGTCTGGTACGCCAACCACTTCCCTTCGCGATCGGCGGCGAGGAGAGTGATGACTTTGCCCTGCGTGACGGGGGTGGTGACGCCGGAGTCGAGATCCAGCCGCACCATGGACTGGCCGCGCTGGACGATCGCCTTCCGATCCGGCAGCCAGACCAGTTGTCCGGAGAAGTCGCCGAGCCGCCGAGGGTTGGTGCCGTCGGCCCGCATGATCCAGAGCGACTGGGCGCCCTCGGCGGTACCACCCGTCCCCCGCGAGAACGCGATGTCGCGGCCGTCGGGCGACCACTCGGGGAAGGTATCCGAATAGCCCGGGTCCCGTGTCAGCTCGACCGGAGGCGCGGGCGGATCGATACGCCAGAGATGCGACCGGTCGCCCCGCTCCGCCTCGAAGACGACCGCCTTCCCATCCGGCGAGACATCGAAGAACCCCACCCGGTTGCTTCCGGCGGTCAATTCCCGGGACGGGCCGGTCACGCGACCGGCCTCCGCATCGAAAGGAATCTCCTCGAGGTTGAGGCTCTCCTCCACGGCGGAGAATGCGATCGTTTTTCCGTCCCGCGAGACCTTCGCTCCGAGGTCGGCGCCGCGCCCGAAGGTCAGCGGCCGCGGCCGCCCCGAGAGTTCGCCGCGCGCGAGCGAGAACGGCGCCCTCCAGAGGCTCCGGCCCTTGCCGGGCGTGTTGCTGGTGAAAAGGACGCTCGTCGAACCGGGCCACCACGCGGGCGCCTCGCCCCGGGCGAGTTCCTTCGGCTTTCCGCCTCCCGCGGGGACGACCTCGACCTGGTGGCCGTTCTGGTAGAGGAGCCACTTTCCGTCCTCCGAGATGCTGGGAAAGAAATAGCGGAGAACGAACGGCTCCTCGATCGGCAGGTCGCGGCTCTCCCCGCCCGCCGCGGGCACGATCGCGATTCGCACATTCCGAAACGTGCCGTGAACGTAGACGAGGTTCGCGCCGTCCGGTGTCCAGGACGGGAAATTCCCGTTCTCAACGATCCGGCGCGCCGGGCCCCCGAGGGCGGGCATCACCCAGATGTCGCCCCCGACGACGGGCAGCTTGGGGGCCGCGTGCATGATGTCCGTGCCGCCCGAACGATTCGAGACGAAGGCGATCTCGCGGCCGTCGGGAGAAATCGCGGGCTGGATGTCCGCGGCCGGGTTGTTCGTGAGATTGAGCGCCGGGCCGCCCGCGACCTGCTGCAGGTAGATCTCGAAGTTCCCGTCGCGGTCGGAGACGTAGGCGATCGTCTGCCCGTCGGGAGAGAACGTCGGCTCCCCTTCGTAGCCGGGATCGGTCGTCAGCGGCGCGATCGTCGCCTCGCTCCAGTCCGGCTCTGGCGATGCGGCGCGGCCGGGACGGAAGAAATAACCGGCGGCGGCCGCGGCGGCGACGAGGGCCGCGACACCGAGCCACCTCCCGAGCGCAGCCGAGAGCGGCGGCGGCGGCACGGCCGCGACGGCGGCCGAGCCCGTTGTGCCGGCCGCCGTCTCCAGGGCGAACGCGAGGTCCCTCGCCGACTGGAACCGCTTCTCGGGTTTCTTCTCCAGGCAGTGCCGCAGCACCGGGACGAGCGCCGCCGCGTCCGCCCCCACCGACGACGGCTCCCGCGGGTCCTCCTTCAGGATCGCCGTCATCGTCTCGGCCGCGGTTTCCCGCTGAAACGCGCGGCTTCCCGTCAGCATCTCGTACAGCACCGCCCCGAAAGAAAAAATGTCGGACCGGTGGTCGACCGCCATGCCCCGGACCTGCTCCGGCGACATGTAGCCGACGGTCCCCATGACCTTGCCCGGCTCCGTGTAGCCCGACACCGTCGGGGACTGCGTCTCGTCGCGAGCCGTCGCGGGCCCCGCGCCCGGCTTCGCGAGCCCGAAGTCGAGGATCTTCAGATGCTCGTCCCGCGTCACGAAGATGTTGTCGGGCTTCAGGTCCCGATGGACGATCCCCTTCTCGTGCGCCGCGGCGAGGCCCAGCGCGATCTGCACTCCGTACTCCCTCGCCTTGCGGGAAGACAGCGGTCCGGACGCCAGCGCTTCGCGCAGCGTCTCCCCTTCGAGAAGCTCGGACACGGCGTAAGCGACGCTGCCCTCGTGCCCGAAGTCGTGGATCGCGAGGATGTTCGGGTGCGACAGCGCCGCGACGGCCTTCGCCTCGCGCCCGAACCGCGCCAGCGCGTCGGCGTCCTCCGCCAGCCGCTCCGGCAGCACTTTCACCGCCACCATCCGCTCGAGCCGCGTATCGCGCGCTTTGTAGACCTCCCCCATCCCGCCCGCGCCGAGGGGCGCCAGGATCTCGTAGGGGCCGAGCTTGGTTCCGGCGGCGAGCGTCATTTGCTGAGCCGTCTTACTTCTTCTCGAACCCCGCCGTCCAGTTGGTCACGAGTGCCACACGCGGCGCGGCGGACCCCTGCGGCAGCAGGGCCACGAGGAACCTCTCGCCGTCCGGCGTGATCGTGAGGGCGGAAGCTGAAGGGACCTTGAAGAGCTTTTTCGGCGGGCCGACCTCGAGGCCCGCGGGAGCGGCGTGGACGTCCACGGAGACAAGGTCGTTTTCCGGACTTCCGTAGAGAATTTCCCGGCCGCCCTTGAAGAAGGCTCCTCCCTGGGAGCCGCCCGCGGAGATCTGGTACTTGCCGCCGGGCCCCGGAAACGGAACGACGTACAGCTCGTCCCGCCCCGACTCGTTTGACGTGAAACTCACCCACTTGCCGTCCTGCGAAAAGGACGCGCCGGCCTCGTTGAACTCGCCCGCGAGAAACGGGAACGGCTTCCGGTCGCCGGAGAGCGGGATCATCCAGATGTCTTCGCCCGTCGTTGCACCGCTGCGCTGGTGCATCTGCACGGCGAGGTACGCGCCGTCCGGAGACCAGTCGAGCGGGGTCGCCGGCCTCTCCCCATGAAACACGACGTCTTCCTGGCCGGAGCCGCTCACGGCCTTCACGCGGATCTCGTCGGCCCCCTTCTTGTCCAGCCTCTGGAACGCGATGCGGCTCCCGTCCGGCGACCATACGGGCGACTCCGAGAGTTCGCCGAACGTGAAGCGGGTGCGGACTCCGCGGCTGTCGATGAGCCAGATCGATCCGGCGCCCGTCGACGGATCGTTGATCCAGGCGGCGATGCGCTTTCCGTCCGGCGCGAGCGAAAGGCCCTGGTACTCCGCCGGCTCTCCGAGGGGCTCGCCGATCGGCTTTCCCGCGCGATCCATCCATGTGAGCCGGGTCGCGGCCGAACCCGCCGAGCCGAGGGCGTACACGAGGACGCCGTCTTCCGAAGCCGCGAATACGCCCCGAAAAAACGCCGGGTCGTACTGCACGCCCTCGGTCACCGGAACGGCTTCCCCCACGAGACGCCGGGCGGCCGGGTCGAAGCGCTGCGCGAGCAGGATCCGCTCGCGCACGTAGAGCAGGTAGCCCGAGGCGTAGACGACGTTGGAGCGGGCCTGCAGGAGGAGGGTCTTCTCGCTCGAGTCGAGCGCCCCGACGTAGACCGCGTTCGAATCGCTCTTCGTGCCGGCCGAATGCGCGCCCGCCATGTAGAGAAAGTGGCGGCCGTCCGGCAGAAACGTCGCCCAGCGGTGCGTCGTCTCGCCGCGAGCGGTATCGAGGGTGGTCGCCGGCTTTGGGGTGCCGCCCGCCGCGGGGACCCGAACGAGGCCCGTCGTCGTGTCCGGCGAGAAGAGAATGATCCCTTCCCGGTTCCACGATCCGCTGCGCCCGTTCGCCACGTCGCACACGGGCAGCGGGGGCGCCCCGGAAATGTCCACCTTCTGGAGCTTGCCGTCGGCGAAGAACGCGAGAAACCGGCTGTCGGGCGACCAGAACGGAAACGTCGCTCCATGCGTCCCGGGGATCGGCTTCGCCGCGAGCTCGCCGGTGGGACGCAGCCACAAGAGGGTCTTGCCGTCGGCATCCTTCGCGGCGAACGTGAGCAGGCGGCCGTCCGGCGACACCGTGAGCGAGCCGCAGCCGGCATCGGACAACTGGAGCTCCGACTTCTCGGCCGGCAGCACGAACGCGCCGACGCGCGTCGCCGCCCGCGGCGCCCGGCGCAAGTAGCCGAACGTCGCGAGGCCCGCGGCGACGATCGCCGCCGCCGCGACCGCCCAGGCGAGCTTCTCCCGGTTCTTGCGGCGCGCGACGACGGGCGCCGGCAGCCCGGCCTGTGACCCGCCCTCGGCGACCCACTGGAGCTGAAGCTTCGCGTCGTGCGCCGTCTGGAAGCGGTCCTCCGGGTCCTTGGCGAGACACGTCTTGACGACGCGGTTCAGGGCCGGCGGGATCATCGGCGAGATCTCCGAGATCGCCGGCGGATCGTCGCGCAGGATGGCGCCGATGAGGGAAGCCTGCGACGAGCCCGAGAACGCCTTCTTGCCCGTCGCCATCTCGTAGAGCAGGGCGCCGAAGGAGAAGATGTCGCTCCGCGCGTCGGCGTCCTTGCCCTCGAGCTGCTCGGGCGCCATGTACTGGAAGGTGCCGAGGACGGTGCCCCGCTCCGTCAGCGGCTGGCTCGCCTGCATCTCCGTTGCCAGGCGCGAAACGCCCGACGACACGTCGCGCCCGGGCGCCTGGAACTTCGCGAGGCCGAAGTCGAGGAGCTTGACCCCCGACTTCGTCAGCATCACGTTGCCCGGTTTGAGATCCCGGTGCACGATCCCCTGCCGGTGCGCCTTGTCGAGCGCGTCGGCGATCTCGATCCCGTAACGGAGAAGATGCTCTGCGGGAAGCGGCCCCTTGCTCAGGCGGTCCGCCATCGTCTCGCCCTCGAGGTACTCCATGACGAGGTATTCGGTCTCGCCCTCGCGGTTGACGTCGTAGAGCGCGCAGATGTGCGGGTGGGAGATCTGCGAGATCGTCCTGGCCTCGCGCTCGAAACGCTGCCGCAGCTCCGGACTCGACGACAGGTGCGGCGGCAGGACCTTGACCGCGACCGTCCGCTCCAGTCGCTCGTCCCGCGCCCTGTAAACCTCGCCCATCCCCCCGGCCCCGATCGGCGCGAGGATCTCGTAGGGCCCCAGCTTGGTCCCGGCCGCGAGCGTCATCTGTTTCGACCTCCGAGTTCCAGTCCCCAGTGGAGCACGACGTCCACCTCCCGCGCCCCGAGGTCCGAGCCGCCCCGGACGAAGACGAACTGCTTTCCGTCGCGGGAGACGTCGTAGTTGCGCAGCGGCGCGGTGCGCAGCTCGAACTGGCCCTCGAAGAGCGTCTCCGCCTTGCCCGCCTGGAACACGGGCTGCGTCTGGACCGACATCACTCGGACCTGCGAGGGAGCGTGAATGAAGAAGATTTCGTTCCCCGCCCAGACCGGCTGGCCTCCGCCGTCGGTCGTGAGCTGCCACTTGGCGGCCGCTCCCTCGGCGGCCTGGACGAACAGCTCGGAGACCGCACCGGAGACGGAAGCCGCGTAGGCGATCCAGCGGTCGTCCGGAGAGAAGACTCCACCGTACGCACTCGCCTCGATCATGTGGGAGTCGTTTCCCGGCGCCCCCGACCGAGTCGCGGCGCCCTTCAACGCCGCGACCCAGACCTGGTTGGAGGGGTGCGTGAAGAGCAGCGTCTTGCCGTCGAGCGACCAATCCGAGGGGAGTCGGGCCGTGAAATCGCCGTAGAGCCACTCTTCCGCCCCGCTGCCGTCGGCGGGCCGCGCGTAGATTCCCTCGTTGGTGGGGCGGGCCGACACGTAGGCGAGGCGCCGGCCGTCTCCGGACCAGATCGGGCAGAAATTGCCGCTCGAAAAAGTCAGACGCGTCAGGCCGCCGCCCGAGAGCTGGTAGATCCAGACCTCGTCGTCGGCACCCCGGCCGCTTCCGATCGAAAACGCGATCTTCGTGCCGTCGGGCGAGAAGCGCGGGAACCGGTACTGGCGCGGCGGCAGCGGCAGCTCGGTGGCCACACCCTTGCGGTCCGTCAGGACCAGCTTGCTCTCGGCCGCCACGGCCGTGCCGGGAACGAAGGCAAGCGATCCGTCGCCTCCCACCGCGAAGTAGCCGATCCCGCTCGAAGGATCGCCCGCGATCTTCTCCGGCACCGGAAAGGGCTCCCCCACGACCTCACGGCGCGCCACGTCGAAGGGCACCGCGAGCAGGGACCTCGAACGGACGTAGAGCAGGTAGCCCGGCGGGCAATAGCGCGCCATACTTCCGCCCTCGAGCAGGATGCGGACGCGCCCGGTCTTGCGGTCGAACAACGCGATCTTCGCGTCGTCGTAGTTGCCGGGGCTCTTGTCCGAACCGATCGTGAAGAGAACGCTCTGGCCGTCCGGCAGAAGGTCGGGCCACCGGTGCGTGCGCTCGCCCTTCTTGGCGTCGACTTTCGTCAGCGGCTCGATCTTTCCTCCCCTGGCGGAAACCCGGGAGAGCCCCGCCGCGTAGTCCGCGGTCAGAATGATCGTGTCGTCGTCGGCCCAGACCGCGCCGCGCTGCGCGTTCACGCCCTCGCAGATCAACTGTGGCGGCCCGCCCGAGACCGGCGACCTCTTCAGCTTGCCCCCTTCGGCAAAGAACCCGACCCACTGGCCGTCGGGCGAAAAGAAGGGACTCCGCGCGCCGGTCGTGCCTTCGAGCGGTCGGGGCTCGATCTCGCCGAGCGTCCGCAGGAAAAGGGCCCGAGCGCCGGCCCGCTCGGCGGCATACACCAGCCGCCGGCCGTCGCGGGACAGGGAGAGGATCGGCGTGTCGTCGTAGGCGACGACGTCTCCCTCTGGGATCGCCACGGCGAAGGCGGTGCGGGCCGCGGGCGCCGGCTTCGGCGCCGACAGGGCGCGCCACCAGCCGACCGCTCCGACGGCCGCGAGAAGCGCGGCGACGGCCCATTCCAGCCGCCGGCTGCGGGGCCGCGCCGCAGCCGCCGGCGCGGCGCTCGCCGCGGCCGGCTCGACTGCCTCGTCCATCTGGATGCGCGCGTCCGCGATGTCGTGGAAGCGAGTCTTCGCGTCCCGGTCGAGGCAGCGCCGAAGCGCACGCCGGACCGTGGCCGGGGTCTCGCGTGGCAGCGCGCTCCAGTCCGGATCCGTCTTCAGGACCGCGGCGAGCGTGTCCGACACCGTCTCGCCCTCGAACGCCTTGCGCCCCGCGAGCATTTCGAACAGGACCGCCCCGAACGCCCAGATGTCCGCCCGCTTGTCCACCGACTTGCCGCGCGCCTGCTCCGGCGACATGTACGCCGCCGTCCCGACCACGACCCCCGCCTGCGTCGCCGCCGCGGTCAGCGTCGGCGAATGCGTCTGGTCCGGAGATGACCGGTCCCCCGTCAGCGCCTTCGCCAGTCCGAAGTCCAGCACCTTGACCTTGCCCTGCGGCGTGATCTTCACGTTGGCCGGCTTCAGATCCCGGTGCACGATCCCCTTCTCGTGCGCCGCTTCCAGAGCGTCGGCGATCTGGCGAGCGATCGGCAGAGCCTCGTCCAGAGGGATGGGCCCCGCGGCGATCCGTTCCGCGAGCGTTTCGCCTTCGACGAGCTCGAGCACCAGCGCCTCGACGTTGCCGGCCTTCTCCAGCCCGTAGATCGCCGCGATGTGCGGGTGATTGAGCGACGCCAGGACCTGAGCCTCCCGCTGGAACCGCGCCAGACGCTCCGCGTCCTCCGCCACCGCTTCCGGCAGGACCTTGATCGCGACCTCGCGGTTGAGCTTGGCATCGCGCGCCCGGTACACCTCCCCCATCCCACCGGCGCCGAGCGGCGACAGAATCTCGTAGGGCCCGAGCTTGGTTCCGGCGGCGAGCGTCACGTGTTTCGTCCTACTTTGGAGGCTCGCCGGTGCCGCGGCGTAGCTCCGCGAACCAGTCCAGGGCGACCACGATTCGCTCGTCCGTCATGTCGCCGGCGGGCTCGTAGATCAGAAAGCGCTTTCCGTCGGGCGAGACGTCGAATGCGGGCGGGACGTTGCCGCCTCCCGGCGACGTCCGCCGGAAGAGCCGCGTCGGGGCGCCGAGCCGGACGTCCGGGTCTGTGGTCAGCGGCACCTCCAGGATGTCGGCGCCCTGCGCGAAAAAGAGCCGGCCATCGGACGACCAGCGCGGCGAGGTTCCGCCGTTCGAGGATACCTGCCAGACGCCCTCGGACGGAGGGAAGCGCCGCAGGAAGATTTCCGACGCGCCGGGCCCGGACCATGCCTCGTACGCGACGAACCGGCCGTCCGGCGATGGGACGGCGTCGATCGAGTAGAAAGCCTGGTCCAGGAAAAGAGCGGGCTTTTCTTTTCCGTCCGCGAGGGAGCGATACCAGAGACGCCATCCGTCCCCGCTGCGCGTCGCGTAGAAAAAGAGGTCGCCGCGCGCAGAAACTCCGGGCCGTCCCGCACCCGGAACGATGTCCTCCGCGCGCCCCGAGCCGTCGGCCAGCACCCGCCGGATCGAGCCCGCGGATGCGGCGCGGCTCTCGTACAGAATGCTCCGGCCATCCTTCAGCCAGACCGGCGATTCGGCCCCGCCGTCGTTCGTGAGGCGGATGCGCGTGTTGCGTTTGAGATCGTAGAGCCAGATGTCCCGCTTCCCGTCGCTGACCTCCGTAGCGGCGATTCGATCGCCGTCCGGCGAGATCGCGGAAAGGCCGCGGAGGCGGGGCTCGTCGACGCGGCCCAGGATCTTTCCGTCCCGGTCGGCCCAGGCCAGGTTGATCGGACGGCGGCGGCGAGGCGGAAGGACGACCAGGGTTCCGTCCGAGCCCACGCTCGGGCCCCGAGCGCCCGACGACACCAGAAACGCCTCACCCGTCGCCGCGAGCCTTTTCAACGAAAACGGGAGCGCCCACACGCCGGCATTGGTGGGGCTGCGCTCGAAGAGGACATGGCCGCTCGGCGAGTAAACCGGATTGTCCAGGGACTGGCCCTTCGCCTCGAACAGCCGCCGCGCCTTTCCGCCGGACCAGATCCCCAGCGTGTCGGCGCCGGCGCCTTCGGCGGCGCGGTGGATCACGTAGACCACGCTGCGGCCGTCGGGAAGGGCGCTCGCCGTATGAAAGTCGAGCTCCTGCTTCGGGTCGACCTTGAGCACCTC
Source organism: uncultured Acidobacteriota bacterium (assembly GCA_963764715.1). Taxonomy (GTDB): domain Bacteria; phylum Acidobacteriota; class Thermoanaerobaculia; order UBA5066; family Gp7-AA6; genus DAHUXD01. Next base: position 215,361 of record CAVXTP010000021.1, on the reverse strand, counting down.
GATCGGATCGCCGCCCTGCGAAGACACCTGCCAGAGTCCGGCGTTGCCGTTGCTGAAGACGATCGTGCCGTCCGACAGCCACGCTCCGCCGGCATCGTCGTCCCAGAGGCCGCCCGCCAGCTCGCAGATGGCGGACGGGGCTCCCGCTTCGGCCAGCACCTTCCACAGCTTCCCGTGGGCGCCGAAGGCGATCGTCCGGCTGTCCGGCGACCAGAAAGGCCGGACGGCGCCGTCGGTCCCCTCGATCTCACGGATTTCGAGCCGGGCGAGATCGCGGACCCAGAGCTTGCCGCGCGAAGCGATCGCGAGTTGCCGCCCGTCCGGAGAAATTGCGGCCGACGAGACGGTGCCCGCGCTGATCTCGAAGCGGACGGGCCGCGCCGAGGAGCGGCGGGGAGCCAGCGCGAATCGGCCGGCAGCCGTCCCGGCAAGCAGGGCCGCGATCACCGCCGCGAGCCAGGGCCATGCCGGGCGACGCACGGGGGCAGCCGGCGATTCCGCAGGCGCGGCGGCGCCGCTGCTGCTCGACGCGAGGTCCTCGAGAGCGATGCGCGCGTCTCCGATGTCGCGCAGGCGGTGCTTGGGGTCGCGATCGAGGCACCGGCGCAGGACGTTCTGCACGGCCGGAGGCGTTGACGACGGCAGGCGCGACCAGTCGATGTCGGCGCGCAGCACGGCGGCCAGCGTGTCCGAGACCGTGTCGCCCTCGAACGCCTTCTGGCCCGCGAGCATTTCGTAGAGCACGGCGCCGAAGGCCCAGATGTCGGCGCGCTTGTCGACGGCCTTGCCCCTCGCCTGCTCGGGCGACATGTACGCCGCCGTCCCGATGACGACGCCGGCCTGCGTGGCCGCCGCGGTGAGTGTCGGCGAGTGCGTCTGGTCGGGGGACGAGGCGTCACCCGACAGCGCCTTCGCGAGGCCGAAGTCGAGCACCTTGACCTTGCCGTCCGGCGTCACCTTCACGTTGGCCGGCTTCAGGTCCCGGTGCACGATCCCCTTCTCGTGCGCGGCCTCGAGCGCGTCCGCGATCTGGCGAGCGATCGCCAGGGCCTCGTCGACCGGAATGGGCCCGGCCCCGATACGCTCGGCGAGCGTCTCTCCCTCGACGAGCTCCAGCACCAGCGCCTCGACGTTGCCGACCTTCTCCAGCCCGTAGATCGCCGCGATGTGCGGGTGATTGAGCGACGCCAGGACCTGCGCCTCGCGCTGGAATCGCGCCAGACGCTCCGCGTCCTCCGCCACCGCCTCCGGCAGCACCTTGATGGCGACCTCGCGGTTGAGCTTGGCGTCCCGCGCCCGGTATACCTCTCCCATCCCTCCGGCGCCGAGCGGCGAGAGGATCTCGTACGGGCCGAGCTTCGTTCCCGAGGCGAGGGTCATTTCGCTTCTTCCACGACGAAGATGTACGAGAGGAGCTGCCAGGTCAGGTACACGTACGATTTCGGATCGTCCGCCAGCATCAGATCGTACACGCCGGTCACTCCGGTCCGCTCCGCCGGGAGGATCTCCAGGATCGGCTCGCGCCGTCCCGTGGCGACGTCGTAGCTCTCCACGCGGGCCGGAAGCGCCGGCAGGCGGGAGACCCAGAGCGACGCGCCGTCGGGGCTCCAGCGGATCGCGCGCTCCTCCGGGGCCAGGCCCGTCAGGGGCCGCGCCGGCCCGCCGTCGATCGGGAAGAGCACATGGCCATCCGGCATCCTCGCCGCGACGAACTTCCCGTCGGGCGAAGGCAGGCCATGAGCGCCCCCTTCCGGCGTCACGGGCCGGAGCTTTCCACCGGCGGCGTCCATCACGTAACAACGCGTTCCGCGTCCCGGCTCGTTTCCGCAGACGACGAGTGACCGGCCGTCCGGAAACCAGTGGATCCGACTGACAGCCTCGAGGCCCCCGTTTCCGAGCGACTTCGTCGATCCGGCGCCCGTCGGGTAGATTCGAATGTCCGGCGGAGTCGAGGGCACGATCACGAGCGCCGATTGACCGTCGGGTGAAATGTCCTGGGCCGTTCCCTCCCCCAGCCTCACGACCGGGGAGCCGTCCATCTTCCGAAGGCAGGCGGCGTAGTTCGGCCCGGCCGCCGCGTTCTGATCGGTCAGGAGAAGCGTCCGGCCGTCCCGTGAGAGCACCGGCGCAATCGCCGACTCGAGCCACGAGAGGTCCCGTTCAGGCTCGCCGGGGCTCCGGCCGAAGATCCGGAGGCGGGAATCGTCTCGCGTGGCCAGCCAGCGCCCGTCCCGGGCGACGTCGCGGACCAGGAGCGTTCCGGCGATCTGCGAGACGACGCGTTGCCGACCCGAGGGGGACAGGGAACGCACGACCATCTCCGTCAAGCCCTTGCCGGCCGAGAACAGGATCTCGTCGCCGCCAGGAACCCAGGCGAGCCCTTCCTCTCCCCAGTACGCGTCGGACGCGGCGAGCCGGCGCCCGGCTCGATCGACGATCACGGCCGACCCGCGATTGTCGTAGCGGACGGGGTGCTCGAGGAAGGCGACCCGGTCGCCGCGCGGCGAAACACGAATGTCGGACAGGTATCCGGCGTACTCGTACACCACGGTCCCGATCGGAAACTCGAGGCGGTCCTTCCCGCCGACCTCGCGCAGGACGGCGAGCTGGGACCCGTCGGGAGACCAGTCCGCGTCGTGGACGTTCTCGAGCACTTCCCGCGGGGCGCCACCCCCGAGCGGCACGCGGGCGAGCGTGCCGACGAAGTTCAGATGGTCGCGGTATTTCGCTCCGGTCAGGACCGCGAGCTCGCCGCCCGACGAGACGGAGAGAAGATGGACCCCGGACAATCCCAGCGACACCGGCTCGGGATATTCGGGACGCAGCGAGTAGAGCTCCGGCACGCTCCCCTCGCGGGCGCCGCTGTAGACGATCGTCCGGCCGTCGGGAGCGAAGCGGGCGCGGAAAATGCTCTGGCCGCGGTAGGTCTTCTGCTGGAACACCCGGGCCGGCGCGCGCCGCCCGCTTCCGACCCGGGAACCGAGCAGGTAGGCGAGAACGAGGCCGGCCGTGCCGATGGTCGCGAAGACGAGGCGCCGCCTCGAGCGCGCGGCCGGCGGCAGCGCGACGGGCGAAACGCCAGGGGACGTCGTGACTGTCTCCAGGTCGAAAGCGAGATCGCGCGCGGACTGGAAACGCTCGGTAGGTTTCTTCTCGAGGCAGTGGCGAACGATACGGTCGAGGGCCGGTGAAAGCGGCTGGCCGACGGCCGAGATCTCCGGTGGATCCTTCTGCGCGATCGCGGCCATCGTCTCCGCGGCCGAGTCGCCGCGAAAGGCGCGGGAGCCGGTCACCATCTCGTACAGGATCGAGCCGAAGGAGAAGATGTCCGACCGGTGGTCCGCGGGCAGTCCGCGCACCTGCTCGGGCGACATGTACCCGACGGTGCCCATCACCGTGCCGGGCTCCGTCGCCGACGAGGCTGCGACGGTCGGCGACTTCGTTTCATCGCTCGGTGGCGCCGCCACCTTCGCCAGGCCGAAGTCCAGGATCTTGACCCGTCCGTCCTCGAGGACGAAGACGTTTTCGGGCTTCAGGTCCCGGTGGACGATGCCCTTCTCGTGCGCGGCCGCGAGCCCCCGTGCGATCTGCGCGGCGATCTCGACCGCCTTGCGCGCCGGAAGCGCTCCCGCGGACAGGCGCGCCCGGAGCGTTTCGCCTTCGAGGAGCTCCATGACGGCGTAGGCGAGGTTCCCCTCCCGGCCGAAGTCGAAGATCGAAAGGATGTTGGGATGCGAGAGCGCCGCCACCGCGCGGGCCTCGCGCTCGAACCGCGCCAGCGAGTCCGCATCCACCGCGAACCGTTCGGGCAGAACCTTGATCGCGACGTCGCGCCCGAGCTTCGCGTCCCGCGCCCGGTACACCTCTCCCATCCCGCCCGCCCCGAGCGGCGAGAGGATTTCGTAGGGGCCGAGCTTCGATCCTGCGACGAGACTCACGACGGTTTCTTCAGGGTTGCCGCCCAGTCGACGAGCACGTTGATCGGCTCCTCCTTCGACGAGATCCGGTGGTTGACGACGAAACGCTCGCCGTTCGGGGTAACGTCATACTGGGGATCGGGCGACTCGGGCACCGCGACCTTGAAGAGCGGCGCCGGAGTTCCCGTCTCGAAGGGCGCGGCCCCCGTGACCGGCGCGGCCATCAGCATGCCGTCGGGCGCGAGGTAGTAGATCTCGCGGCCGTCGCGCCTCCAGGAGGGTGTCTGGCCGCCGCGGTTCGAGACCCTCCACGTTCCGCCGGACTCCCGGAAGGGCCGGACGTAGACCTCGGGGGTGCCCGAGACATCCGAGGTGTATGCCACCCACCGGCCGTCGGGAGAGAAGCGGGCATTCGTTTCGGTGAAGCGTGTCTCCATGTACGGAACCGGCTTTCGCTCCCCCTCGAGAGGAACGAGCCAGAGGTCCTGCCGGTTTTGAGGGATCGTGGCCTCGAAGATCACCGAGCGGCCGTCGGGCGACCACGTGTCGGCGGTTTTCGCGAATTCACTCGCGACGAAAAGCTCCTCGCTGCCCGGCTGGTCGGCCCGCATGACGTACAGGTCTCCCGAAGCGCCCTTGCGGTCGGAGTTGAAGACGAGCCGCATTCCATCGGGCGACCAGACCGGGAGCACGTCGTCCGCCGGGTCGAGCGTCATTCGCGTCGCGACGTTACGCGCGAGGTCGATCGTCCAGATGTCGGAGACAGTCGATTCGCCCGACGCCCGCGCCATCGCCACCCGCTGCCCGTCCGGCGAGAGGCGGGGGTAGTTCCAGGTCGCGGGTTCCGCCAGCCGGCCGATCTCGCGTCCCTGGCGATCGAACAGGACCGGCTGGCTCGTCGAGCTCGGCTGCGTGCGCCAGCAGATCGTTCCACCCAGCGAAGCCGAGAGGGCTCGCAGGCCGGCCGTCACCGAAACGGCCGGGAGGTCTACCCCAATGGGTGTCGTTTCTCCCCGAACCTCCAGCCCCTCGGCGTCGAACGCCTGCGCGACCAGGCCGCTGCCGCGGGTAAACAGAAGGTACCCCGGCGACGCGTAGACCGCGAGCGAGCTCGCCTGCAGGAGGTGTTTCGCCTTGCCGGAACCGAGATCCCCCACGAAGATCTCGCCGGGCTCCGAGCCCGTGGATCCCGCGGCGTAGTAAAGAAAATGCCGCCCGTCCGGGAGGAACCACGGCCAGCGATGGGTGCCCTCGTTTCGCCCCTTGTCGATCGTCGTGGCCGGCGTGACCTTTCCCCCCGAGGCCGAAACCTGGAGGAGGGGCCCGAAGTAGCCCGGGGCGAAGACGATTCGATCGTCTCCGCTCCAGGAAGCACCGCGAGCTTCGGACGTCACGGGGGCGAGCGTCTGGGGCGGACCGCCCGAGATCGCGACGCGCTTGAGCGCTCCGCTCGCAAAGAAGCCCACGGACCGGCCGTCCGGCGACCAGAACGGGAGCAGGGCTCCCTCGGTCCCGCCCAGCATTTTCGCCACCGGATTGTCGAGAGCGCGAATCCAGAGGGCCGTCGAGCCGCCCGGCTCACGGGCGATGAAGGCCAACCGACTTCCGTCCGGCGAGAGCGCGAGGTTACTGACGACTCGCTGGTCCTGTGGCGGGGCCACCTCGAAGCGGACCGGCGGGCCCGCCGAATCTCGCGAAGGCCGATTCCCGAGCATGAGGAGGCTCGCCGCGACGGCGCCGACGAGAAGCCCGGCGATGCCCCAGGGAAGCCCTCGGGGAACACGGCGGGGGCGAAGTCCGAGCGCCCCGGGCACCACGCTGCCGGAGCCTTCCGACAGTGACTGCAGGGCGAACGCGATGTCGCTCGACGACTGAAACCGCCGCTCGGGGTTCTTCTCGAGACAGTGGCGAACGATGCGCTCGAGGCCGGGGGAAATGCTCTGGTTGGTGACGGAAAGCTCCGGCGGGTCCTCCTTGAGGATCGACGCCATCGTCTCGCCGGCCGAGTCACCGTGAAACGCGCGCTTGCCCGAGAGCATTTCGTAGAGGACCGCGCCGAAGGCGAAGATGTCCGAGCGCGCGTCGGCCGGCTTGCCCTTGACCTGCTCGGGCGACATGTAGCCGAGCGTCCCCATGACGACCCCCGGCTCGGTCGGCGTGGATGTCGGAAGGTTTGTCGCCTGACCGCCCGACTCGACCTCGGTCAGCTTCGCCAGGCCGAAGTCGAGGATCTTGATGCGGCCTCCCCGGGTGACGAAGAGGTTCTCGGGCTTCAGGTCGCGGTGGACGATCCCCTTCTCGTGCGCCGCCGCCAGGCCCTCGGCGATCTCCCGCGCACACTCGATCGCCTTGCGCGGCGCAAACCGGCCGCTCGCGAGCTCCGCCCGCAGGGTGTCGCCCTCGAGAAGCTCCTGGACGACGTAGGGAGCGCCCTCGTGAGAGCCGATGTCGTAGACCGCGGTGATGTTGGGGTGATTGAGGACGCCGGCGGCCCTGGCCTCCTGCTCGAACCGCCGCAGCCGATCCGCGTCCTGCGAAAACGACGTCGGCAGCACCTTGATCGCGACCTCGCGCCCGAGCCGCGGGTCCTTGGCCCGATAAACCTCCCCCATCCCCCCCGCGCCTATAGGGGCAACGATCTCGTAGGGACCGAGTTTGGCTCCGGCGGACAGCGTCATGTGAGATTTCTCGGGAGATGTTTCACAAAGCGACTTTCCCTCTCTCGTCCGTCGGCCCGCGCAGCGGGCCGCCTCGAGTCCGAGTCAGCGTCATCGGGCCTCCGGTGTCCGCACGGCCGGCTCATCGTCCAGAAAGCGCTCGAAGGCGCCGACATCCCAGGTGACGAGAGTCGCCACGCGCGCCTTCCGGGCGCACGACGCGATCAGGGCGTCGTAGACGGCACCGCCGCCGATCCCGGCGTCGCGGCAGCGGCGAAGCGTCGACCGGTAGTCCGCAGGTCCGAGCGCGACGAGCCGGGTCTCGCTCCAGTTGGCCTCCAACACGGCGAGCGCGTCGTCCGGACGCAGGCGGTGGGGATCGGGCAGGCGCGTCAGGACCGAATAGGCTTCGGCGAGCGCGTGGGCCGCCAGCGTCGGCGTCTCACCGGCTGCAGCACGGCGTTCGATCTCCTTGCGCGTCGCCTCGTGATGGCGATGCCATTCACAAACCGCGGCGACCAGGCAGCTCGTGTCGAGGAGGTACGAGTTCACTCGACTCGGGTCATGTCGGCGCCCCGGCGGCGGAGGCCGTCGAGCGTCTTTCGCACGGCCTCCGCGGTCAGCGGCGGGACGCGCTTGCGCGCAACGGCGACCGTCAGCGAGCCGCGCTTGACGAGCCGGACCTCGAGCGGCGCGGGCTCGATCTCGATCCGTCCGTCGGCGAGGCGAATTTCGAGCTCCGCGCCCGGGACGAGGCCGGCGGCGTCGCGGATCGGCTTGGGCAGCACGAGCCTTCCGGCACGGTCGATGGTTGTTCTCATGGCATTGATTCTACCATCATGATTACCATCAAACGTGGTCGGGACGCGGGTCACTTCCCGAGGCCCGCCGACCAGTTCAGCACGATGGTCGTCGGCGTCATCGACTCGCGGCCGAGGGGGGCGTCGATCAGGAAGCGCTGGCCGTCGCGCGAGGGAATGTACTTGTTCCGCGCGTTGCCCGTGCGGATGGCGATCGGAAAGAGCGGCTTCGGGATGCCGGCTTCGAGCTCCGTGCCGGTCGTGCGGATGTCGACCGCCATGAGCTTCTGATCGGGCGAGCGGTAGTAGAGCTCCTTGCCGTCGCCGCGCCAGCTCGCGTCGGTGCCGCCGCCGTTGGAAACCTGCCAGCGGCCCGCTCCGTCGGGAAACGTCTGCACGTAGATTTCCGCCCGGCCCGACTCGCCGGACTGGTAGGCGACGAAGCGGCCGTCCGGGGAGAAGACCCCGTTGAACTCGACGAACGGTCCGACGGCGATCGGGATCGGCTTGCGCTCGCCGAAGGTCGGCAGGGCCCAGATGTCGACGAGGGATTTCGAATTCTGGCTGGAATAGAGCATGTATCGCCCATCGGGGCTGAAGCTCGAGGCGAACTTCGGCTCGTCGCTGTGGAGCAGCAGCTTCTCCGCCCCCTGGCCCCGCACGGGCTTCTCGTAGAGGTCCGGCGTTCCGGCCCGGTCGGACGTGAACACGATCGACCCGCCGTCCGCGGACCACAGGGGCCGGAAGTTATTGCCGGGCCCGAGGCTGAAGCGCGAGTTGACCCCGCGCGCCAGATCCCGGACCCAGATGTCGGCCTTGGCGCTGCGGGGGTCGGCGAGATTGAACGCGATCCGGTCGCTGGCGGGAGACAGCGCCGGGTTCCCGTAGGCCCCCGGATCGCCCAGCGACTCGAGCTCGCGCCCGGAACGGTCCCGCCAGAGCAGTCGGCCCCCCGACTCCCCCGTGCGGTAGGCGAGCACGCCGTTGCGCGAGACCGAGAACCGGGCGAGCCCGACGTTGTCCGTGCCGATCTTTTCGGCCAGCGGGACCGGCTCGCCCGTCGTCCTGAGAGCCTTCGCGTCGAAGGGCTGCGCGACGAGCGTCCGGTCCCGGACGAAGAGAAGGTAGCCGGGGGGCGCGTACGTCACGAGGCTCTGCGCCGGCGCAATCTTCTTTTTCTCGGCCGAGTCGATCGACGCGACCCAGTAGGCGCTGTCTTCGGCCTTCTCGCCGGTCAGCATGTAGAGGTACTGCTTGCCGTCGGGAAGAAACTCCGGCCAGCCGACCGACGTTTCCTTCTTCGCCTCGTCGGGCTTGACGGCGACGGCCTTCGTGCCCCCGGCGGCCGCGACCCGGTAGATCGGGTCGGCGCCCGTGCCGTCGAAGAGGATCACTCCCTCCGGGCTCCAGCTTCCGTCGGAGGCTCCGGGCGCGTCGCAGATCTTGGTGGGCGGCCCGCCGGTCACGTCGATCTTCTTCAGGACGCCCTCCGCTACGAATCCGACGAAGCGGCTGTCGGGCGACCAGAAGGGGCGGACCCCGCCGTCGGTTCCCGGAAGCGGCTGCGCCGTGAGCGCGTTGAGGGGGCGGATCCAGATCCGGGCTTTCCCTTCGGTGTCCGTGGCGTCGAACGCCAGGATCTTTCCGTCGGGAGAAATCCGAGGAACGTCGATCGTGGTGACATCGGGCGGCGGCGCGATCTCGAACCGCATGAGCTCGGGCGGCTTCGGCGCCCGGCGCATGAAGCCCCAGGCGAACGCCGCGGCGGCGATCAGGGCGACGGCGGCGACGGCCCACGAGAGCTTCTCGCGGTTCTTGCGCCGTGCGACGACGGGGGCCGGCACACCCGCCATCGACCCGCCCTCCGCGATCCACTGGAGCTGCAGCATCACGTCGTGCGCCGTCGACCAGCGGTGCTCGGGCTCCTTCGCGATGCAACCCTTGACGATCCGATCGAGCGACGCCGGGATCATCGGCTGGATCGAGGAGATCGGCGGCGGGTCGGAGCCCATGATCGAGGAGATCAGGCTCGCCTGGCTCTTGCCGGTGAAGGCCTTCTGGCCCGTGAGCATCTCGTACAGCACGCAGCCGAACGCGAAGATGTCGCTCCGGGCGTCCGCCTCCCCGCCTTCGAGCTGCTCGGGAGCCATGTACTGGAACGTCCCGAGGATCGTGCCCCGGGTCGTCAGCGGCTGGCTCTCCTGCAACGCCGTCGGCAGGCTCGTCGCCTGCGAGACCGCCCTCTTGTCCGGGGCCGCGAGCTTCGCGAGGCCGAAGTCGAGCAGCTTCACGCCCGACTTGGTCAGCATGACGTTGCCGGGCTTCAGGTCGCGGTGGACGATGCCGCTCCGATGCGCCGCGTCGAGGGCGCCCGCGATCTCGATGCCGATCTTCAGGGCCTGGTCCATCGGCAGCGCGCCCCTCGCCAGCCGGTCCGCCAGCGTCTCGCCCTCCAGGAACTCCATGACGAGGTAGTCCGTCCCGTCCTGGTGGCCGACGTCGTAGAGCGCGCAGATGTGGGCATGGGAGAGCGACGAGATCGTCTTCGCCTCGCGGTCGAGCCGCTGTCTCAGCTCGGCGGAGGAGGACATGTGCGCGGGCAGGACCTTGACCGCGACGTCGCGGCCCAGCCGCGTGTCTTTCGCCCGATAAACCTCCCCCATTCCGCCCGCGCCGACCGGCGCGAGGATTTCGTAAGGGCCCAACTGCTGTCCGGCCGCGAGCGTCATCGAGACTCCTTCAAAACCGTCTTACTTACCGAGCGCCGCAAACCAGTTCAGCACGACCGTCGTGGGCGTGAGGGCATCGCGTCCCATCGGCGCGACGAACAGGAACTTCTGCCCCGACCGGTCCGGAAGGTACTTCGTGCTCGCGGCTCCCGTGGCGATCTGCGCCTGGAACAGCGCCCTGGGAATCCCGGCCTGGAACGTCTCGCCCGTCTGCACGTCCACCGCCATCAGCTTCTGGTCGAGGCTGCGGTAGTAGAGCTCCTTGCCGTCCTTGCGCCAGTGCGCGTCGGTGCCGCCGGAGGTCGAGACCTGCCAGGTTCGCCCGGGGCCGGGATAGCTCTGCACATAGACCTCGTTGCGGCCCGACTCGTTCGAGATGTACGAGATGAACTTTCCGTCCGGTGAGAAGTTGGCGTTGCCCTCGTTGAACGGCGTCGCTCGGAATGCGACGGGTTTGGCCTCGCCGGTCCTCGGCAGGACCATGATGTTCCAGCTCGTTTTCGGATCGCGGACGTTGTAGAGCAGCGCCGAGCCATCGGGGGCGATGTCGGCAGGAACCGTCAGCGCTTCGGCCTTGAGCAGAAGTTTCTCCTCGCCCTGGCCGAGCATCGACTTCTCGTACAACCCCGGCGCGCCCTCGCGCTCCGATGCGTAGACGATCGCGTCTCCGCGGGGGGTCCACACGGGGGTGTAGGCGTTCACGGAGTCGAACGTGAAACGGGAGCTCACGCCTCTCGCCAGGTCGCGAATCCAGATGTCGGACTTTGCGCTCCGTTCGTCGAGGAGGTCGTAGGCGAGCTGGTCGCCGGCGGGCGAGAACTGCGGGTCCTGGCTGTCTCCTTTCGAGACAACCGTATCGATCTCCTTGCCCGATCGATCGAGCCAGATCATCCGGTTCCCGGATTCCCCGGTGCGGTAGGCGAGCACGCCGTCGCGCGACACCGAGAAGCGCGCGAGCCCCACCGCGTCGGTTCCGATCTGTTCGGCCAGAGGCACGGGCTCCCCGGTGGTCTTCATCGCCTTCGCATCGAAGGGCTGGGCCACGAGCGTCTTGTCCCGGACGAAGAGGAGATATCCCTGGGGCGCATACGCGAGCATCGTCTGGGCCGGAGCGAACGGCTTCGTCTCGGACGAGTCGATCGAAGCGATGCGATACCCGCTGTCCTCGGGCTTCTGATTGATGGCGAGGTAAATGAAGTGGCGCCCGTCGGGCATGAACTCCGGCCAGCCGATCTGGAAATCCTTGCGGGCCGGATCCGGCTTGACCGCCACGACCGCCGTTCCGCCGGCGGCGCTGACGCGATGGATCGGATCCGGACCCGTTCCGTCGAAGAGGATGACGCCTTCGGGGCTCCAGGTCCCGTCGACTCCGGTCGGCGCATCGCAGATCTTGGTGGGCGGGCCGCCGGTGACGTCCACTTTCTTCAGCTTCCCGTCGGCGACGAAGGCGAGAAACCGGCTGTCGGGGGACCAGAACGGCCGCCGTGTCCCCTCGGTCCCCGCCAGCGGCTGCGCCGTCAGCGCATTGAGCGGCCGGAGCCAGATCCGAGTCTTCCCGTCCTTGTCGGTGGCGTTGAACGCCAGCAACTTGCCGTCCGGCGAGATCTTGGGAGCATCGATGGCCGTGATGTCGGGAGGAATCGCGACTTCGAACCGCACCACGCGGGGCGGCTTCGGCGCCCGGCGGACGAAGCCGTAGGCGAGCGCCGCGGCGGCGAGCAGCAGCGCGGCCGCGACGCCCCAGGCCAGCCTCTCGCGACTCTTGCGGCGCGCGGCGACGGGCGCCGGAAGCCCGGCGGCCGACCCGCCCTCGGCGACCCACTGCAGCTGCAGCATCACGTCGTGCGCCGTCGACCAGCGGTGCTCCGGCTCCTTCGCGAGGCAGCCCTTGACGACCCGGTCCAGCGCCGGCGGGATCATCGGCTGGATCGACGAGATCGGCGGCGGGTCGGTGTTCATGATCGACCCGATCAGCGAGGCCTGGCTCTTGCCCGTGAAGGCCTTCTGCCCCGAGAGCATCTCGTAGAGCACGCAGCCGAAGGCGAAGATGTCGCTCCGCGCGTCCGCTTCCCTGCCTTCGAGCTGCTCCGGCGCCATGTACTGGAACGTCCCGAGGATCGTCCCCCGCGACGTGAGGGGCTGGCTCTCCTGCATGGCCGTCGGCAGGCTCGTCGCCTGGGAAGCGGCGCTCTTGTCGGGAGCCGCGAGCTTCGCGAGCCCGAAGTCGAGCAGCTTCACGCCCGACTTCGTCAGCATGATGTTGCCGGGCTTCAGGTCCCGGTGAATGATCCCGCTCCGGTGCGCCGCGTCGAGCGCGCCGGCGATCTCGACTCCGAACTTCAAGGCCTGATCCATCGGAAGAGCGCCCTTCGCCAGCCGGTCCGCCAGCGTTTCCCCCTCCAGGAACTCCATGACGAGGTAGTCCGTGCCGTCCTGGTGCCCGACGTCGTGGAGCATGCAGATGTGGGGATGCGAGAGCGACGAGATCGTCTTCGCCTCGCGCTCCAGCCGCTGCCGCAGCTCGGCGTTGGCCGACATGTGCGCGGGAAGGACCTTGACCGCGACGTCCCGCCCCAGCCGCGTGTCCTTCGCCTTGTAGACCTCCCCCATCCCCCCCGCCCCGATCGGCGCGAGGACCTCGTAAGGCCCGAGCTTCGCTCCAGCGGCGAGCGTCATCGAACTAACGCCCCAGTCCGGCGAACCAGTTCAGCACGACCGTCGTCGGGTTCATGGCGTCGCGCCCGAGCGGCGCGACGAAGAGGAAGCGCTGGCCGTCGCCCGCCGGCAGGACCTTGTTGCGGGCGTTTCCGATGTGGACGCGACCCACGAAGAGCGGCCGCGGAATGCCGGCCTCGAGCGAGGCCCCGCCCCGGATCTCGACGGCCATCAGCTTCTGGTCGGGGCTCCGGTAGAAGAGCTCCTTGCCGTCGGCGCGCCAGTGGGGATCCGAGCCGCCGGTATTCGAAATCTGCCACTTGCCGCCCGGGCCGGGATAGCTCTGCGCGTAGATCTCGGCGCGACCCGATTCGTTCGACACGTACGCGAGGAAGCGCCCGTCGGGAGAAAAGCGAGGCGCGTTCTCGTTGAACGACGCACCGGCGAAAGTCACCGGCTTCCGGTCGCCGGTCATCGGCAGCATCACGATGTCCCAGCCCGTCTTCGGGTTGCGGACCTGGTAGGCGAGGATGGATCCGTCGGGCGAGAAGCTGACGGGGATGACGAGCTCTTCCATCTTGGAGATCAGCTTTTCGTCACCCTGCCCGTTGGCCGCCTTCTCGTAGAGTCCGGGCGCGCCGTCCCGATCCGACGCAAAGACGATCGTGTCGCCGCGGGGAGAAAACAGCGGCGAGAAGGCGTTGCCCGGGGAGAACGTGAAGCGCGAGTTGACCCCGCGGCCGAGGTCGCGGATCCAGAGGTCGGTCTTGTTGGCTCGGAGGTCAGCCAGGTCGAAGGCGAGACGGTCGCCGGTGGGCGACAGGTCCGGCTCGCCGTACTCGCCCGGATCACCGAGCGTTTCGAGCTCCTTGCCGGACCGGTCGACCCAGACCAGCCGGTTCCCCGATTCCCCGGTTCGATAGGCGAGGATGCCGTCGCGCGAGACGGAGAAGCGTGCGAGGCCGACGGCGTCGGTCCCGATCTGCTCCGCGAGCGGCACGGGCTCGCTCAGCGTCTTGATCGCCTTGGCATCGAAGCGCTGGGCAACGAGGGTCCGGTCGCGCACGAAGAGCAGGTAACCCGGCGGCGCGTAGGTGAGCATCGTCTGGGCCGGCGCAAACGCCTTCGTTTCGCTCGAATCGAGCGAGCCGATGCGATAGGCGCTGTCGTCCACCTTTGCGTTGATGCACATGTACATGAAGTGGCGGCCGTCGGGAAGAAACTCGGGCCAGCCGATCTGCGTCTCCTTGCGCGCCGCGTCGGCCTTGACGGCCACCGTTGGCGCGCCTCCCGCGGCCGGGACGCGGTGGATCGGGTCGGCGCCCGTGCCGTCGTACAGGATCACTCCTTCGGGGCTCCAGGTTCCGTCGGATCCGGTCGGCGCATCGCAGATCTTGGTCGGCGGACCGCCCCCCACGTCGACCTTCATGAGCTTGCCGTTGGCGAAGAAGCCGAGGAAACGGCTGTCGGGCGACCAGAAGGGGCGAGTGGTTCCCTCCGTCCCCGCGAGCGGCTGGGCCGCGAGGGCGCTCAAGGGGCGGATCCAGATCCGCGTCTTGCCTTCGGCATCCGTGGCATTGAAGGCCAGGATCTGCCCGTCGGGCGAGATCCGCGGCGTGTCGATCGCAATCACGTTCGGCGGAATCCCGATTTCGAAGCGCGTGATCCGCGGCGGCTTCGGCGCCCGGCGCAGGTAGCCGAACGTCGCGAGCCCCGCGGCGAGGAGCGCCACCGCCGCCACGGCCCACGCGAGCTTCTCGCGATTCTTGCGCCGCGCGACGACGGGTGCGGGCAGGCCCACCTGCGAGCCGCCTTCCGCGATCCACTCGAGTTGGAGCTTCGCGTCGTGCGCCGTCTGGAACCGGTCTTCCGGGTCCTTCGCCAGGCACGTCTTCACCACGCGGTTCAGCGCCGGCGGGATCATCGGCGCCGCCTCCGAGATCGACGGCGGTTCGTCCCGCAGGATCGACCCGATCAGCGACGCCTGGCTCTTACCCGTGAACGCCTTCTTCCCCGTCGCCATCTCGTACAAGCACCGCGCCGAAGGCGAAAATGTCCGAACGCCCGTCGGCCTCCCCTCCTTCGAGCTGCTCGGGCGCCATGTACTGGAACGTCCCGAGCACGGTTCCCCGCTCCGTCAGAGGCTGGCTGACCTGCGCTTCCGTCGCCAGAACCGACGCCCCCGACACCGGCCGCGCGCCCGCCGCCGTCAGCGGCTTGGCCAGCCCGAAGTCGAGCAGCTTCACGCCCGTCTTCGTCAGCATGATGTTGCCGGGCTTCAGGTCCCGGTGCACGATCCCCTGCCGGTGCGCCTTGTCGAGCGCGTCCGCGATCTCGATCCCGTACCGCAGGACCTGCTCCGTCGGAAGCGCGCCCTTGCCCAGCCGGTCGGCGAGGCTCTCGCCCTCGAGGAGCTCCATCACCAGGTAGTCGGTCTCGCCCTCCCGACCCACGTCGTACAGCGAGCAGATGTGCGGGTGCGAGAACTGCGAGATCGTCTTCGCCTCCCGCTCGAACCGCTGACGCACCTCCTCGCTCGCCGACAGGTGCGACGACAGCACCTTCACCGCCACCTGCCGGTCCAGACGCGTGTCCTTCGCCCGGTACACCTCGCCCATCCCGCCCGCCCCGATCGGCGCGACGATCTCGTACGGACCCAGCCGTCGTCCCCGGCGGAAAGACTCATCTCAGTGCTCCAGCCCTTCGAACCAGTTGAGGATCACCGTCGTCGGAGTCATCGACTCGCGCCCGAGCGGCGCGATGTAGAGGAAGCGTTGCCCGTCGGCCGCCGGCGCGTACCGATTGCGCGATGCGCCGGGGGGAATGCGACCCAGGAACAGCGGGTGCGGAATGCCGGCCTGAAAGTTCCCGGCGGTCTGGACGTCCACCGCCATCAGCTTCTGGTCGGGAGCGCGGAAGAAGATCTCCTTGCCGTCCGCCCGCCACGACGCGTCGAAGCCGCCCGCCGTCGAGATCTGCCATTTGCCCCCGGGATCCGGAAAGGTCTGGACGTAGACCTCGCCGCGCCCGGACTCGTTCGACTGGTACGCGATGAATCGGCCGTCGGGCGAGAACGTGGCATTCAGGTCGTTGAACGGAGTTTGAACCACGGGAATCGGCTTGCGGTCGCCCGAGGTCGGCATAACGAAGATGTCCCAGCCCTCCTTTCCCCGATGCGAATAGGCGATGTACTTCCCGTCGCGCGACCAATCGGTGGCGAGGACGCGTCCGTCGGTGCTCTTGAGGAGCGATTTCTCCTCTCCCTGGCCGGTGGACGCCTTCTCGAGGAGACTGGATGCGCCCTCCTTTTCCGAAGTGAAGACGATTCGGGAGCCGTCCGGAGACCACAGTGGGCAGATGTTGACGCCGGCGGCGAACGTGAAGCGCGAGTTCACGCCGCGCGCGAGGTCCCGGACCCAGATGTCGAACTTCCCGCTGCGCGGATCCGAGGCGTTGAACGCGAGTCGGTCTCCCGCGCGGGACAACGCCGGATTGCCGTAGTCGCCGGGAGCGCCGGCCGTCTCGAGCTCCTTCCCGCCGCGATCCATCCAGAGCAGTCGATTTCCGGAATCGCCCGTGCGGTAGGCGAGGACGCCGTTGCGGGACACCGAAAAGCGAGCGAGACCCACGGCATCCGTGCCGATCTTCTCGGCCACGGGGGCCGGTTCGCCGATCGTCTTGAGCTTCTTCAGGTCGAAGCGCTGCGCGACGAGAGTCTTGTCACGCACGAAGAGGATGTATCCGGGCGCCGCATAGCTGAGAAGCGTCTGTGCGGACGCCATCGGTGTCGATTCCTTCGAGCCGAGCGAGCCGATGCGGTAGAGGTTGTCTTCCGGTTTCTGGCCGCTCGCCAGATAGATGTAGTGGCGGCCGTCGGGCAGGAACTCCGGCCAGGCGACCTGGGTTTCTTTGCGCGCCGGGTCGGGCTTGACCTCGACGACCGGGGTTCCGCCCGTGGCGGCAACCCGCTGGATGGGATCCCCGGTGACGCCGTCGAAGAGAATTACGCCCTCCGAGCTCCACGAGCCGTCGGCGCCGGTCGGCGCGTCGCAGATCTTCTGCGGTGGACCGCCGGAGGTGTCCACCTTCTTCAGCTTGCCCTCGGAGAAAAAAGCGATAAAGCGCGAGTCCGGCGACCAGAAGGGACGAGTCGTTCCCTCGGTCCCCTCCAGCGCATGCGCCGTCAGGGAGTTCAACGGCCGGATCCAGATTCGGGTTCTTCCGGCGGCGTCCGTCGCGTTCAACGCGATGGTGCGTCCGTCGGGAGAAACGCGCGGCATGTCGATCGCCACGAGATCCTCCGGAGACATGATGTCGAAACGTGCCATCAGGGGCGGGACCGGCGCGCGGCGGAACCAGCCCCAGGTGGCGAGGCCGGCGGCGAGCAGGGCGACCGCGGCGACGGCCCACGCGAGCTTCTCGCGGTTCTTTCGCCGCGCGACGACCGGCGCCGGCAGCCCCGCCTGCGAGCCGCCCTCCGCGATCCACTCGAGCTGCAGCTTCGCGTCGTGCGCCGTCTGGAACCGGTCCTCCGGGTCCTTCGCCAGGCACGTCTTCACCACGCGGTTCAGCGCCGGCGGGATCATCGGCGCCGCCTCCGAGATCGACGGCGGCTCGTCCCGCAGGATCGATCCGATCAGCGACGCCTGGCTCTTGCCCGTGAACGCCTTCTTGCCCGTCGCCATCTCGTACAGCACCGCGCCGAACGCGAAAATGTCCGACCGGCCGTCCGCTTCGCCGCCCTCGAGCTGCTCGGGCGCCATGTACTGGAACGTCCCCAGCACCGTCCCGCGCTCGGTCAGCGGCTGGCTCACCTGGGCTTCCGTCGCGAGGACCGAGGCGCCCGAGACGGGCCGCGCCCCCGCCGCCGTCAGCGGCTTCGCCAAACCGAAGTCCAGCAGCTTCACGCCCGTCTTCGTCAGCATGATGTTGCCGGGCTTCAGGTCCCGGTGCACGATCCCCTGGCGGTGCGCCTTGTCGAGCGCGTCCGCGATCTCGATCCCGTACCGCAGGACCTGCTCCGTCGGAAGCGCGCCCTTGCCCAGCCGGTCGGCAAGGCTCTCGCCCTCGAGGAGCTCCATCACCAGGTAGTCGGTCTCGCCCTCCCGACCCACGTCGTACAGCGAGCAGATGTGCGGGTGCGAGAACTGCGAAATCGTCTTCGCCTCCCGCTCGAACCGCTGACGCACCTCCTCGCTCGCCGACAGGTGCGACGACAAAACCTTCACCGCCACCTGCCGGTCCAGACGCGTGTCCTTCGCCCGGTAAACCTCCCCCATCCCGCCCGCCCCGATCGGCGCCACGATCTCGTAGGGCCCCAGGCGTGTTCCCGCGGCAAGGCTCATGTCAGCCCTTCTTCCTCAGCCTGTCGTCCGCAGAGCCAAGACTCTCCCGATGCGCCCGAAGGCGCAGGGCTCGCGCACGAGCGAGCGACGTTCCCAGCCCTGCAGAATCCAGTGGGCGAAGCCTACAACAACGGTCCCGGAACGGTCGAAGAACGCGACTCGATCCGCATGCGCATCCCGTGCTCCGGGCGCAGCGTGATCGACGGCGCGGGGACGACGGGATGACCGGGCGCGAGCCGGAGGCGCCACCGCCGGGCGAGAGTCGCGAGCAGGAGGACGCCCTCCATCCACGCGAACCCCTCGCCGATGCAGACCCGAGGGCCCCCGCCGAACGGGAAGTAGGCGAATCTCGGCCGTTGCTCCTTCGCTTCCGGGCGGAAACGCTCCGGATCGAACCGCTCGGGATCCGGGAAGAAACGGGCGTCCCGGTGCGTCACCCATTGGCTACAAACGACGATCGAATGGCTCGGGACGACGTAACCGCCGACCGCGTAGTCGGCCATCGCCCGCCGGCCGATGATCCAGGCCGGAGGAAAGAGGCGCATCGACTCGGCGAAGACCATCTCCGTGTAGGCGAGCTTCGGGAGGTCGGCGAACCCGGGGGTGCCGTCGAGCGCGTCGGCCTCGGCGTGCAGCCTCGCCTCGGCCTCGGGGTTCTGCGAGAGGAGGTACCAGGTCCAGGTCAGCGCGTTGGCCGTCGTCTCGTGGCCCGCGAGGAAGATGGTCACGGCCTCGTCGCGCACCTGCACGTCGGTCATGCCGGTGCCGTCGCCCTCCGTGTCGCTCGCCTGGACGAGCAGCGTCAGCAGGTCCGAGCGTCCCCCCGGCGAACGCCGCCGCTCCGCGATCAGCCGCCCGATGGTCGCGTCGATCCGGGCGCGCGCCTTCGCGAACCGCCGGTTCGAGGGCAGCGGCAGACGGTCGACGACCTGGAAGAACGGCAGCGAGAAGGTCCGGCCGAAGAGCTGGATCGCGGTGGTCAGCGCGGCGCCGATCTCGTCGGCCTCCGACTCCACTTCGGAATCGAAGAGCGTCCGGCCGACGATCGAGAGCGTCAGCCGCGACATCTCCTGGGCGAGATCGCGCGTTTCGCCGTCGCGCCACCGCGCGCTCATCGCCTCGGCGTGCGCCGTCATCACGCCGGCGTAACCGGCGATGCGGTCGCGGTGGAAGGCCGGCTGCATCATCCGCCGCTGGCGCAGGTGGATCGGGTCTTCGCTCGTCAGCAGGCCCTCGCCCAGGAGACGCTTCGCGCGCTCGAGGCCCCGGCCCTTGTGGAAGAGGTGGGCGTGGGTCACGAGCACGTCCCGGATCCAGTCGGGGCGGCTGACCAGGTGGACGTCGACCGGCCCGAGACGAAAGCGCGCGACGTCGCCGTGCTCGCGGGCGATCCCCGTCAGGAACGCGAGAGGGTCGCGGCGGAGCGCGAAGAGGTGACTGCCGGGATAACGCCGCGGGGGCCCCGGCGCCCGCTGGCCGGCGCCCACGGGGCAAGAGTATGCGATCCCGCGCATGGTGTAATGTCCCCGCACCCTCGAAGGAGCGAACATGACCCGGACCTTGCGACGCCCGTCCTTGCTTCTCGTCGCCGGCGTGATCGGCGTCGCCGCGTGCCGCGGAACGCACCCGGTGCCCCAGTTCGCCTGGGACAAGACGGCGGACTTCGCGGCGGCAAAGACCTACGCCTGGTGGGTCGGGCCGGGCTACCCGCCGCCCCACGGCGACTCGATCATCGACGGCGAGTTCATCTCGCAGCACGTCCACGCCGCCGTCGACGCGAGCCTCGCGGGAAAGGGCTACCAGAAGGTCGACCCCGCACGCGCCTCGCTGCTCGTCGCGTTTCTGACCGGCGACACGCGCGTGAGCGACGAGGTCAAGGACCCCAACTACGCCTGGCTGACGGGGTACGAAAGCATGATGTACGAGAAGTCGCGGGCCATCACGATCGACTTCCGCACGGCGGACAAGAAGCTCATCTGGCGCGGCTCGATCACCCGGCTCGAGGGGGAAAATCCCGATGCCGCCGGCCGCGAGATCCATCACGAGATCGACGCGCTGCTCGCCAAGTTCCCGCCCCCGCCGGGCGCGGCTCCCACGAATGGAACGCCATGAATAACCATCGCCGCCATCTCGCCCTGGCTGCCTGCGCGCTCGGCGCCCTTCAGTTCGCGTGCGCGGGCGCGCCGAGCTATCACTATGCCTTCGACCCGGCGTACACGTTCACCCAGCCGAAGACCTACGCCTGGTACAAAGACCCGAACTTCCAGATGCCCGGAGGCAGCTCCATCGTCGACGGCCGTTTCGTCGACGAGACCGTCCGCCAAGCGATCGACGAAACGCTTCTGAAAAGGGGCGTCCACCCCGTCGTGACCGGCCAGGCGCCCGACATCTACGTCTCGTACACGACGCGGCCGGACGGCGTGGAATCCCAGGACCGGTTCGGGGCCTACAGCTGGTGGAGCGGGACGATCTGGGCAGGCACGAAGTACCGAAAGGAAGGCACGCTGTACATCGACGTCCGCGACACCGGATACAAGCTCGTCTGGCGCGGCTTGAAGTCGACCCTTCTCGGAACGAACCCCGACGCCATCGCCAGGGACATCCGGCGCGCGGTTTCGGAGCTGCTGGCCGAGTACCCGCCCCCGCCCGGCGCCAAGAACGAAGTCGCCCCGAAGTAGAGCTACTTCGCGAGGGTGGCCGGCCAGTTGACGACGACCGTCATCGGCTGCTCGTCGGCGGCGGACTCGGGCACCACGGCGAGAATCTTTTTCCCATCGTTCGAGAGCCGGAAGTTCAGCCACGCTCGGCCCGGGATCGTGAAGAGCGCCGTCGGCGTCCCGGTCCGAAGGGACGGGCTGGTCTGGACGGGCAGCGACATCATCCGCCCGTCGGGGGACACGTAAAGCAGGGCGCGTCCGTCGCGGCTCCATTGGAGCAGGCGCGCCCCGCCCGAGGAAAGCCGCACCTTCTCCCCCGGACCAGGAAAGGGCGTCACGTAGGCCTCGGGCTGTCCCGAGTCGTTGGCCACGAAGGCGAGGTAACGGCCGTCCGGCGAGAACCGCACTTCCTTCTTGTCGAAGTCCGACTGCAGAAAGGACGATGGCTTCCCGGTTCCGGACACCGGAACGGTCCAGATGTCGAAGTTCCCCGACGACGCGCGCTCCACGTAGGCCAGGGTCAGTCCGTCCGGCGACAGATCCTGCGCCTGCTGAAACGCGTTCTGGGCAGGCGCCAGAGGCGCCTCGGTGCCGCTGGCGAGGTTCCGGCGGAAGAGCTCTGGCGCTCCCTGGCGATTGGCGGAGTAGATGATGCTCTTGCCGTCGGCCAGCTCGACCGGCGATATCTCGGTATCGGTTTCCGTCGTGATCGGCGTCTCGATGCCGCGGACGAGATCCCATGCCCAGATGTCGAAAGTACCGATGCCGGGCCGCGTCCGGTCGTAGAAAACCCTGACTCCTTCGCGGTCCATCGCCAGATTGAGGTAGTTGCCGGGAGGTCCGATGCTCCCGAGAGACTGACCGGCCAAATCGAACCATTCGAGCCGGCTCACGTCGTCGGCCGACTGGTAGACGAGAGTTCCGGAGCGCGAGATGGCGAAGGACGTTCGCCCGGTGGACAGGAAGTAGCTGACGGGGTCGGCGATCGAGACGGGGTCGCCCGTCAGACGCCCGGCTTCCGGGTCGAACCGTTGCGCGAGCAGCGCTCCATCCCGGGCAAAGACGAGGTAGCCCGGGTCGACGTACTGCATCGAAGAGGTCAACGGCGCCACCACGCGGGGGGGCTTGCCGAGCTCGCCGAGCATCAATCGGCCCGTGCGATCGCGCAGTCTCGCGAGGTAGACGAACCTCTTCCCGTCCGGCAGGAACGACGGCCAGTTGATCCGGATCTCGTCGCCGGCGATTTCGAACGCCTTCTCCGGAACGCCGCCGGATGCGGCCACTTTCAGAACGGTCGGCGCCTGAATGCTCGCGAACAGGATCTCCCCGGACGGGCTCCAGGTGCCGGCCCGGCCGCCCCCGGCCGGTACGTCGCAGATGGGCACGGCGGCCGCGCCGTCCGCCAGGAAAATGCGCTTGAGCTTTCCCGGAACGAAGAAGCCGAGCGACTTGCCGTCGGGCGACCAGAAGATGGACGTGGCGCCCTCCGTTCCGCGCACGGGCCGGGACTCGAGGGCCGCCAGGTCGCGAACCCAGATGTTGCGGTTCTCCGGAGCTTCGGGCGAAGCAATGCCGCGGCGGGCTGCGGACACGGCGAAGGGCGCCGAGACATAAGCGATTCGCGAGCCGTCCGGCGAGACGGCGACGGTGACCGATTCGTAGGTCGTGAAGAAGGAACGTCCGGGAGGGGGCGGCAGCGGGAACCGAACGATGCGGGCGGGCGCCGGGGGCGAGGACCCCTTCCAGAGCACGACGGCGGCCAGCACGGCGAAGAGCCCGGCCAGGGCCCACGGCAGGAGGCGGCGGCCGCGCCGCACCGACGTCCGAGCCACCGGCGTCGCCGCCGTCCCGGAATCCCCGAGGCCCGCCAGCTGCAGACCCACGTCGTGCGCGGTCTGCCAGCGCGCGTCGGGGTCCTTGGCGAGGCAGCCGCGCACGATGCGGTCGAGCGCCGGCGGCGACATCGGCTGAACCGACGAGACCGGCGGTGGCTCGCCCGAGAGGATCGCGGAAATCAGGCCGGCCTGGCTCGACGCCACGAACGCCTTCCGGCCCGTCGCCATCTCGTAGAGCGTCGCGCCCAGGGCGAAGATGTCCGAGCGGGCGTCGGCCGCGCGGCCTTCGACCTGTTCGGGCGACATGTACGCGAGGGTGCCGATGATCGTCCCTTCGCGGGTGACGTCCGCCGCCGCGGTTTGCTCCGTGGTCAGGCCCTCGGGAACCTCGCTCACCGCCTTGGCGAGGCCGAAGTCGAGCAGCTTCACGCCCGACTTCGTCAGCATCACGTTGGCGGGCTTCAGGTCCCGGTGCACGATCCCCTTGCGGTGAGCCGCGGAGAGCGCGCCGCAGATCTGCGCTCCCGCCAGCGCGATCTCGCTCGCCGGCATCGGCCCGCGGGCCAGCCGCTGCGCGAGGGACTCTCCGTCGAGCAGCTCCATGACGGCGAAGGTGAGCCCGCGGTCCTGGCCGAAGTCGTGGAGCGCGAGGATGTGCGGATGCGACAGAGCCGCGACCGCGCGCGCCTCGCGCTCGAACCGGGCGAGCGCCGCCGGGTCTCCCGCGACCTTCTCCGAAAGCACCTTGATCGCGACCTCGCGCCCGAGCCGCGCATCCCGGGCCCGATAAACCTCGCCCATCCCTCCCGCGCCGATCGGCGCAAGGAGTTCGTAAGGGCCCAGGCGCGTTCCGGCGGACAAAGTCACGAGTGGTGCAAAAGACTACAACGAACGACCTCGGGGAGGGCGCGCGGAACCGGCCCTGAGCAGAACGAATCATGTGCGCATCCGCGCGATCCCCTAGCCTTCGGAGCGAGGCGTCGATGGCGCACGCAACCGTCCGCTCCGGCTACGACAACCTGATCGACCGGCTCAACCGGTTTCCGCAGGGCGCGCCGCCGTCCGACCTTCTCTACCGCATCCTGCGGATTCTCTTCAGCGAGCGCGAGGCCTCGCTCGTGGCGTCCCTGCCGATTCGTCCGTTCCGTGCCGAGACGGCCGCGCGCGCCTGGGGCACGACGCCGGCCGAGGCGCGAAACATCCTCGAGTCGCTCGCCGCGAAGGCCCTGCTCATCGACATCGTCCGCGACGGGGAGACGCGCTGGGTCCTGCCGCCGCCGATGGCCGGCTTTTTCGAGTTCTCGATGATGCGAGTGCGGGGCGACGTCGACCAGCAGATGCTCGCCGAGCTCTTCCACCAGTACCTGAACGTCGAAGAGGACTTCGTCCGCGCCCTCTTCGCCCGGGGCGAGACCCAGCTCGGACGCGTCTTCGTCAACGAGGAGGCCCTCCCGGACGAGGACGTCCTCGAGGTGCTCGACTGGGAGCGGGCGAGCCACGTCGCGCGCACCGCCTCGGCCATCGGCGTCGGCACCTGCTATTGCCGGCACAAGACGAGCCATCTCGGGCGCTCCTGCGGCGCCCCCATGGAGATCTGCCTGACGTTCGGCGACACGGCGGCGTCGCTGGTTCGCCACGAGTTCGCCCGGCGTGCCGACGCGGCCGAGGCCCTCGACCTGCTGCACGAGGCGCGCGAAAGGGGCCTCGTGCAGTTCGGCGAGAACGTGCGCCGGCAACCCGCGTTCATCTGCAACTGTTGCGCCTGCTGCTGCGAGGCGCTCGTCGCCCAGAGGCGCTTCGGCTTCCTGCGCCCGGTCCACACGACCGGATTCGCCCCGTCCATCGACCAGGAAAAC
Organism: uncultured Acidobacteriota bacterium; assembly: GCA_963764715.1. GTDB lineage: Bacteria > Acidobacteriota > Thermoanaerobaculia > UBA5066 > Gp7-AA6 > DAHUXD01. The sequence continues at coordinate 190,910 of CAVXTP010000021.1, read as the reverse complement.
TGCAGCGGCTGCGGCCAGTGCGTCACCGCATGCCCCGTCGAGGCGATGAGCCTCGTCTCCGCCCACGATCCGAAGGCCCCGCGGCGCCGGACGGTGCGGCTCGAGGAGTCGGCCTGCCTCGGGTGCGGCGTCTGTGTCCCCGCTTGCCCGCACCCGGAAGCGCTTCGCCTCGAGCGCCGTGAGAAGCGGGTCATCCCGCCCCTCGACACCGTGCATCGGACCGTCGTCATGGCCATCGAGCGGGGGCAGCTCGCCGAGCTGCTCTGCGACGATCGAACCCTGGCGAGCCACCGGATTCTCGGCGCCGTTCTCGGCGCCGTCCTGAAGCTGCCGCCGGTCAAGCGCACGCTCGCCCGCCAGCAGGTGAAGTCCCGCTACCTGGAGGCGCTGGTCGAGCGCTGGGAAGCCGCGAACATCTCCTGAAGGGCGGGGGCGCCTCCCGGCAGGGAGCGTCATCGCGGGCCCGCTGCGAGATCCACAAGCTGCAGAGAGCGCGAGAGATCGTGCCCTCGGGCAGGTCCCGAAGCCGCCCCTTCTGGTAGATTCGACGGTCATGGAAAAGCGCAAGCGCCACCAGACCGTGGGGGTGCGGGTCGGCAAGGTATTGGTGGGCGGCGGCGCGCCGGTCGTCGTCCAGTCGATGGCGAACACGGATACGGTGGATGTGAAGTCCACGGCCACGCAGTGCATCGAGCTCGCCCGCGCGGGCTCGGAGCTCGTGCGGATCACCGTCAACATTCCGGAGGCCGCGGCTGCCGTGCCCGAGATCAAGAAGCGGATGCTCGACGCCGGAACCGACGCGCCGCTCATCGGCGACTTCCACTACAACGGCCACGTCCTGCTGACGAAGTTTCCCGAGTGCGCGAGGGCGCTCGACAAGTACCGCATCAACCCCGGCAACGTCGGCAAGGGCGCGCGGCGCGACGAGCAGTTCGCCACGATCTGCAAGATCGCCGTCGACAACGGCAAGCCCGTGCGCATCGGCGTCAACGGCGGCTCCTTGAACCAGGAGCTCGTCATGGAGAAGATGCAGGAGAACACCGACCGCGACCTCGAGAAGACCTCCGAGGAGATCATCAACGAGTGCATGATCCTCTCGGCGCTGCAGTCGACCGAGCTCGCGCTCCAGTCGGGCCTGCGCAAGGACCAGATCATCATCTCCTGCAAGGTCTCGCGGCCGCTCGACCTGATCGCCGTGTACCGGGACCTCGCGAAACGGACCGATCAGCCGCTCCACCTGGGCCTGACCGAGGCCGGCATGGGGATGAAGGGTCTCGTCTGGTCGTCCTCGGCGATGGGCATTCTCCTGAACGAGGGCATCGGCGACACGATCCGCATCTCGCTGACCCCGCGGCCTGGAGGCGACCGGCGCGAGGAGGTCTACGCGGCCTGCGAGCTGCTGCAGTCGCTCGGCATCCGCTCGTTCGCTCCATCGGTCACGGCCTGCCCCGGCTGCGGCCGCACCACGTCGACGACCTTCCAGGAGCTCGCCGAGCGCATCCAGGGCTACATCCGCGAGCAGATGCCCGTCTGGAAGCAGGAGCACGAAGGCGTCGAGAACATGACGCTCGCCGTCATGGGGTGCGTCGTCAACGGCCCCGGCGAGTCCAAGGCCGCCTCGATCGGCATCTCGCTGCCGGGCACGGGCGAGGAGCCGCACTGCCCCGTCTACATCGACGGCCAGCACTTCACGACGCTGAAGGGCAACTACGACGAGCTCGCGGCGGCCTTCCGCGCACTCGTCGACGACTACGTCGCGACGAAGTACCCTCGGAAGGAAGCCGATCGGCCGGTCACGGCCGGCTGACGCGGCGGCGCCCTACCTCCGGCCGCCCGCCGGCGCCTCGCGGGCGAGCGACCAGCCGTCGACGACGTCGACGCGATTGCCGACCACCGTGGCGTCGCCGCCCACAAACACGAAAGTCCGGCCATCGCGCGTGACGTCGAACTCGCGCTGGGGTAGCGATCCACGGTCGAACGGATGCTCGAAGAGCTCGCGGACGGGCCCCGGCGCGAAGGTCGGCGTCGTGCGGGCCTCCATGGCCATGACCTTTCGCCGGGCGAGATACACGATCTCGCGGTCGGTCCAGACGGGGAAGGACCCGTAGTCGGAAGTGACCTGGACTTTTCCGCCGCCGCCGGAGACGGGCTCGACGACCACCTGGGGAGAGTTGCCGGCCGTTGGCAGAGTCGAGTACGCCACCCAGCGGCCGTCCGGTGAGAACGTACCGCCGCCCGCCGAGGCCGCCACGATTTTTTCGTGTCGATCCTTCATCGTCACCGTCCAAACCTCGGAGTTGGGGAAGCCCTGATTGAGGAGCAGCACCGCGCCGTCGCGCGACCAGTCCTGTGGAAGCTGCGGCCGGGCTTCGGCCAGGAGGGCCTCGTCCGGGGCGGAGCCATCGGCGTTCTTGAAATAGACGCCCTGATGGCCGCGGTCCGAGCTGAAGGCGACCCGCCTGCCGTCGGGGGACCAGACCGGGTAGTAGTTGCCGTTGCCGTCCCCGAACGTGAGCCGGACGGTGGCCCCCGTGGCGATGTCGATGACCCAGATTTCGTCGCCGTTGCCGTGCCCGGGACCGATCGTCACGGCCAGACGCGAACCGTCGGGCGAGAAGCGCGGGTGGTGGTAGGAACGAGGCGGCACCGGCACGGGCCGCGTCGTCCCGGACCGGTCCGTCAGGAAGAGCCGGCGCTCCCCCGTCGCCGACGACGGCACGTAGGCGAACGTGCCGTTGGTCGAGAATGCCGCGTAGGCGACGCCGCTCGAGGCGTCGCCGCCCGTTTTTTGCGCCAGCACCACCGGCTCCCCGCTGACCCGGCCCCGCTCCGCGTCGAAAGCCAGGCCGAGCGCCCCGCCGCCGCGCCAGACCACGAGGTGGCCGGAGTCCGCGACGCGGGCCATGCTGCCGCCCTCGTAGATCACCTCGGTCTTCCCCGTGCGCGGATCCCAGATCGCCGAGCGTGCGTCGTCGTAGTTGCCGGGCCCCGACAGCAGGCCGATCGTGAACAGGATCCCCGGCCGGCCGGGAATGTAGGTCGGCCAGCGGTAGGACCGTTCTCCCTTCGCGGCGTCCGGCTTCGCGAGCGTCTCGAGCTTGCCGCCCCTCGCCGCGACGCGGACGAGGCCCGACGTGAAGTCCGGCGCGAAAACGATCGTGTCGTCGTCGAGCCAGACGCCGCCCCGGTTGTTAGTCGCGTCGGCGAGCGTCGTCGCCGTACCGCCTTCCGCCGGGATCTTCTTCAGCTTGGCGTCGGCGAAGAACGCGATCCACTGGCCGTCCGGGGAGAAGAACGGACTGAACGCCTCCTCGGTTCCCGGCACCGCCTTCGCCTCGATCCGGTCGCGAGGCCGCAGGAAGAGCTGGCGATGGCCGTCGTGGTCTCCCACGAAGACGATCCGATTGCCGTCCCGCGACACATCCAGAACCGGTGTGTCGTCGAACGGGATCTCGCGCCCTTCCGGCAGGGGAATCGCGAAACCGGTGACCCGCACGGGGGGCCGAGGCGCGGGCTGCAGGGCCTTCCACCAGCCAGCCGCGGCGGCGAAGGCGAGAAGGATCGCCGCCGCCGCCCAGCCGATCGCTACCGGTTTTCGACCTGGCGCGGACGCCGGGACCGGGCCGGCGGCCGGGACCGGCTCGTCGAGCTCGAGGCGGGCGTCGGCGATGTCCTGCATCCGCGTCCGCGGGTCGCGATCGAGGCAGCGGCGGAGCACCCGGCGCACGGACGCCGGCGTGGCCGCCGAAAGCGCGGCCCAATCCGGCTCCTTCGTCAGGACGGCCGCGAGCGTGTCGGACACGGTCTCGCCCTCGAACGCCTTGCGGCCCGTCAGCATTTCGTAGAGCACGGTCCCGAACGCCCAGATGTCCGCGCGCTTGTCCACGGACTTTCCGCGGGCCTGTTCGGGCGACATGTAGGCCGCGGTCCCGATGATGACGCCGGCCTGCGTCGCGGCCGCCGTGAGCGTCGGCGAGGAGGTCACGTCGGGCGAAGAGCCGTCGGACGCGAGCGCCTTGGCGAGCCCGAAGTCGAGCACCTTGACCTGTCCCGCCGGGTCGAGCTTCACGTTGGAGGGCTTCAAGTCCCGGTGCACGATCCCCTTCTCGTGCGCCGCCTCCAGCGCCCGGGCGATCTGACGGGCGATCTCGAGGGCCTCGTCCTCGGGGACCGGCCCGGTGGCGATCCGCTCGGCGAGCGTCTCGCCCTCGACGAGCTCGAGCACCAGGGCCTCGATCCCGCCCGCCTCTTCGAGCCCGTAGATCGCGGCGATGTGCGGGTGATTGAGCGACGCGAGCACCTGCGCCTCGCGCCGGAATCGCGCCAGCCGTTCGGTGTCCTTCGCCACGACCTCCGGGAGGACCTTGATCGCGACCTCGCGCGAGAGACGGGCGTCCCGCGCGCGGTACACCTCACCCATCCCGCCCGCGCCGAGCGGTGAGAGGACCTCGTAGGGTCCGAGCTTCGTTCCGGCGGACAGCGTCATCGAGCGGTTAGGGTACAACGGAGGGCCGCATAGAATCGGCGCCTCGAAGGCGGGAGGATCCATGGACCTGCGCTCTCTCCAGAAGCCCCTCAAGGACAAGTACCGCGCCAGCCCGGGCTCTTCGCGCATCACGCTCACGGCCAGGGGCGGCGAGTCCGGCGCCCCGATCGCCTGCTCGGTCGACATCGGCCGCGCGGTCTACGAGGCCCAGGCGCACGCCGGCGTGGGCGGCGCCGGGACGGGCGCGTGCTCGGGGGATCTCCTTCTCGGAGCGCTCGCGGCGTGCGCGCAGGTGACCTGCCAGATGGTTGCGACCGCGATGGGGATACCGACGAAGTCGATCGCCGTGACGGTCGAAGGCGACCTCGACCTGGCCGGCACGCTCGGGATCTCGAAGGACGTCCCCGTCGGATTCGAGTCGATCCGGCTGAATTTTGCGATCGACGCGCCGGAGGCGACGCCCGAGCAGCTCCGCGCGCTCGCCGAGAAGACCGAGCAGTACTGCGTCGTCATGCAGACGCTGACGAAGCCGCCGGAAATCGAGTCCCGCTGGGCGTAACCGAAAGCCGCTACTTTTTCGGAAGCTCGGCCCGCCAGTCCGACACGAACCGGATCTGCGCCGACGCGCTGTCTTCGACGGGGACCGCGAAGAGGAGCCGCTTTCCGTCGCGCGCCGCGTCGAACGGACCTCGGGGAGCCGGCTTGCCGCCGAAGATCGGCCGCGGCGCGCCGAGTCGAAGTCCCCCGTTCTGGGTGTCGACGTCGACGACGAAGAGCCGGCCCTCGGGAGGTTGTTCGTAGAGGATCGCCTTATCGCCGAGCCAGACTCCGGATTCGGCCCCCGCCGTCGACACCTGCCGCTTCTCGCCCAGCGAGGGATAGGGCACGACGTAGATCTCGCGGCGTCCGGTCTCGTTCGAGACGTACAGGAGCCACCGTCCGTCCGGAGAGATCGCGCCGTTCTGGAGCTCGTCCGGGTCCGTCGGGAAGAGCTTTCGAGGCTTTGATTCCCCCTCGAGCGGGAGGTCCCAGAGATCGACGCCTCCGCTCTGGTTGTCCTGGAGCCGGAGCAGCATGCGCTTGCCATCGGCCGACCAGGAGAGCGGCCAGATGTTCGCCTTCTCGGCGAAGACCAGCTTCGACTCCGAGCTTCCATCGGAAGCTTTCACGCGGACGCCGGACCCCGGGTCTCCGTACGCAATCGCGCTTCCGTCCGGAGACCACGCCGGGAAATTCGAGCCCTGGACGCCGAACGTAAAGCGGGATCCGACGCCTCTTTCGAGGTCGTAGAGGCGAATCTCGGGCCGCAGGTTCTTGTTGCCGAGCACGGTCGCAACGACGCGTCGCGCGTCGGGCGACAGGGATACCGTGAAGAAGTTGGTGGCCTCGCCCACGGCGCCGAGCGGCTTGCCGTCGAGGTCGAACCACGTCAGGCGGCTCTTTCGGAAGGCCTCGTTGGACTGGTACACCAGCCTTCCCGTATTCGAAATCGCGAACTTCCCGATCCAGCGAAACGCTTCGAAAGCCACTCCTTCCGCGATCGGAACCGCCGGGCCCGTCGTCTTCAGCGTCTTACGGTCGAACGGCTGCGCGAGGAGGTTTCCCTCGCGCACGAACACGAGGTACCCCGGTTCGGCGAAGCGTCCCTCGCTGTTTTCCCGGGCCACGAGTGTGGACTTGCCGGTCGCGAGATCGAGCGCCTGGATGCTGGTGTCCTGGTCGACGTCCGACGTCTGCGTGCCCGACAGATAGAGCAGATGCTTGCCGTCCGGCAGGAACCACGGAAGACGGTGCGTCCGTCCGTGGCCTTCCACTTTCGTGACGGCCACCGGGGCGCCGCCCGTGGCGGGCACCCGGAAGAGGCCCGAGAAGGGAGCCGGCGCGAAGACGATGAAGTCTTCGACGCTCCAGCTGGCGCCGCGACCGTCCTGCGCGTCGCAGATCGTCTGCACGGCACCTCCCGCGGCCGGTATGCGCTTGAGCTTGCGGGCCGCGAAGAACCCGATCGATTGTCCGTCGGGAGACCAGAACGGACCCATGGCGTCGTCCGTCCCGGCGAGGGGCTGCACGGCGAAGCCGTCCATCCGGCGAACCCAGAGCTGGCGCTTCCGGTCGGCTCCCGTCGAGACGAAGACCAGCGTCGAGCCGTCGGGCGAGATCGCGGGTGAAGTCCAGCGATAGAGATCCATCTCGGGCGGAAGCTCGATCGAGGAGCGCGTTACGGAGATCTCGGGAGCGCGGCGTGCCCGCACACCCGCGGCGAACGCGGCCGCCGCGAGGATGACGGCGACCGCCCACGGCAGCCAGGCGAGGCGTTTGCGCCGCGACGGGAGCGCCGGCGCCGCGATCCCGCTCGCCGAGCCGCCCTCCGCGATCCACTTCAGCTCGCTGCCGAGGTCCCCCGCGCTCTGCCACCGGTCCTCCGGGTCCTTCGACAGCGCCTTCCGGATCACCCGGTCCAGCGCCGGCGGCGACGTCGGCATCACCGAGGAGACCGGCGCCGGCTCCTCCTTCATGATCGACGAGATCAACGACGCCTGCGACGAGCCGGCGAACGCTTTCCGCCCCGTCGCCATCTCGTAGAGCACGCACCCGAAAGCGAAGATGTCCGTCCGGCCGTCGGCCTCGCGGCCTTCGAGCTGCTCGGGGGCCATGTACTGGAACGTCCCGAGGATCGTGCCTTCCTGCGTGAGGTTGCCGCCCGTGGCCGCGCCCATCATCGTCGGCATCGACGTGGCGCCCGACGGCGGCGCCGAGGGCGCCATTGCCTTGGCGAGCCCGAAGTCGAGGAGCTTGACGCCCGTCTTCGTCAGCATCACGTTGCCGGGCTTCAGGTCCCGGTGGACGATCCCCTGCCGGTGCGCCTTGTCGAGCGCGTCGGCGATCTCGACGCCGAACTTCAGCGTCTGGGAGAGCGGGAGCGACCCGCGCGCCAGGCGGTCCGAGAGCGTCTCGCCCTCGAGGTATTCCATGACGAGGTACTCGGTCTCGCCCTCGCGCCCCACGTCGTAGAGCGCGCAGATGTGGGGATGCGAGAGCTGCGAAACCGTCTTCGCCTCGCGCTCGAACCGCTGGCGGACTTCCGGCGACGCCGACAGGTGCTGCGGCAGCACCTTCACCGCCACCGTGCGCTCGAGCCGCGTGTCCCTCGCCTTGTAGACCTCCCCCATCCCACCCGCGCCGATGGGGGCGAGGATCTCGTAGGGGCCGAGTCGCGAGCCGGCGGACAGGGACAAGATTGGGAAAAGCCTATCAGCTTGCCGAGTCGCCTTTGACGAGCCGGCCCCACTCCGGCTCGAACTCGGCGTCGAAGGCGGCGAACTCCGGCGTGGACCGGACGCGGGCGAGGAGGGGGTCCGCGAGGAACAGCGTCCGGTCCGGCATTCCGGCCTCGATGGTGCGCCGCAGCATCTCGACGGACCCGCGGCTGTCGCCCTGCGCCGCGCGGATGCACGCGACGGAGTACAGCGTGTGGTGGTAGTCGCGCTTGAGCTTGCCCGACTCGAGGGCGTGCGCGATCGCCGCCTCGTCGACGGGCCGCTCCCCGGAGACGACGGCGACGAGCTCCCTCATGGCCACTGCGGTGTGGTGCCCCGGAGTCTGCTTGAGGAGGGCTTCGGTGGCGGCCCGCGCCTCGTCGTAGCGACCGAGCGAGAGAAGGCTCATCGGGAGCCGCACCTCCGAGAAGGGAAGCTGGAACTGCCTCGCGGCGGCGAGAGACTCCTCGAAACGCCCGAGGAGCACGAGCCCCTCCACGCTCCACCTCCGCGCCAGGTCGGACGACGGGTCGATCTCCAGCCCGCGGGCCGACTCGCGACGGAAGGCGTCTTCGAGTCCGATGTGCGCATGGAGGATCGCGAGCTCCCCGTGCGCTTCCAGGGGATCCAGGGCGAGCGCGGCCCGGAGCTCGCGCAGGGCGGTTCGAATGTCGAAGTTCTGGTAATGGCTCCAGGCCAGCTGATACCGGAACAGGTGGGTCTCGGCGAGCTGCGAGTCGAGCCGCTCGGCCTCCGACGCCGCGGCCCTGGCCTTTTCGAGGTAACCCGCGCCGGGCTCGAAAAACAGGTCGACCCAGAGGTACGCCCCGGCCAGCCGCGCACGCGCCAGGGCGTAGTCGGGGTCGAGCGCCACCGCGCGCTCGTAGCGACGGATCGCTTCCCGAAGGTGGTCGCCGCCCCAGCCCGGCCCCGCCTTGTCCTCCTCGCTCGCCCCGAGCACGAACTCCTGGTACGCCTCGGGGTTTTCCGTGTACCGCTTCTTCAAGCGGTCGCGCTGCGCCGGCTCCAGGTGGAGGCGCAGGCGGCTGACGACGGACTCCGAGACCTTGTCCTGGACCTCGAAGACCTCCGAAGCCGGCACGTCGAAGGACTCGGCCCAGATCGAGCTTCCGTCGCCGACCCGGAGGAGGTTGACGCTGACGCGAAGCTTGCCTCCCGACCGCTGCACCGAGCCCTCGAGGACGGCATCGGTGCGAAGCTCTTTCGCCGCCGTCACCGCGTCCGTGTCCGACTTCGCGTAACGGCGGACGGCCGACAGCGGGCGCACGGGAATGGCTCCCGCGCCGCTCAACCCCCGGATGATCGTGTCCGCGATCCCCAGGCCCAGCGCCTCGTCACTCGCATCGCCGCCGAGGGGCTTCAAGGGCAGGACCGCGAGCGACCGCACCGCGCCCTCCGCCGCCGGCTTCGCCCGGCTGCGCACCGCGACGAACGCCGCCGCCGCGGCGAGAACCAGCGCCGCCACGACGAGCGCGGCGCGGGGGCCGGCGCGGACCCGCGGCGCCCTTGCGGACGCCGGCGCGATCCCCGAGGTGCGGTCCCGCACGTCGGCGAGGTCGCGCGCGAGATCGCGCGTCGACTGATAGCGCTCCTCCGGCTCCTTCGCGAGACACCGCCCGACGATCCACGTCAGCGCCTCGGGCGCCGCCGGGCCGACGGTCGACAGCGGCTCCGGCTCCTCCTTCAGAATCGCCGAAAGCGTCTCGACCGGCGTCGCGCGCTGGAAGGGCCGACGGCCGGAGGCCATCTCGTAGAGGATGGCGCCGAGGGCGAACTGGTCGGAGCGGTAGTCGATCGCCTTCCCGGTCGCCTGCTCCGGCGACATGTATCCGACCGTCCCCAGAACGACGCCGGCGCTCGTCTGCTGCGTCGCGGTGAGGACCTGGCTTCCCTCGGCGCGCCCGGGCGCGGACTTGGCCAGGCCGAAGTCGAGGATCTTCACGAGACCTTCGGAGGTCACCATGACGTTCTCGGGCTTCAGGTCCCGGTGAACGATGCCCGCGCCGTGCGCCTTGGCGAGGCCGGCGGCGACCTGCGCGCCGATCGACAGCGCCTGCTTCGACGGCAGCGCGCCGCCCGCCAGGAGCTGGCGCAGGCTCGCGCCGTCCACGAGCTCCATCGCGATCCACGACACGCCCTCCGTGCGGCCCACGTCGTGGATCGTGACGATGTTGGGATGATTCAGCGCGGAGGCGGAGCGCGCCTCCTGCTCGAAGCGGCGCAACCGGTCCCCGTCCGACGCCACGGCCTGCGGCAGGACCTTGACGGCCACCTCGCGGCCGAGGCGGCTGTCCCGGGCGCGGTAGACCTCGCCCATTCCACCCGCGCCGATCGGCGCGACGATTTCGTAGGGCCCGAGACGGGTGCCGGTGGTGAGAGTCACGTCAGCCACGGAATCAAGGTCGCGAAGAGCCTACAACGAACGCCGTGATCTAATCCTCACCGTCGATACCCCCAACCGATCAGGAGGTCACGTGAGAATCCCCTCCCGGATTCGCTTCTCCGCCGCCTGGGCCGCCGTCCCGGCCCTCCTGCTGGCCGCCGCTCCCGCTGCAGCGCAGACGCCGGCGCCCGCCCCGGTGGCGACGCCCGTTCCACCGCCGCCGCTGGAGCCGGAGGCGCTCGGCCGCCTGAAGGCGATGAGCGATCTCCTGAAGGGCGCCGGAAGCTTCACTTTCAAGGCCGTGTCCGACCGGGAGATGCCCTCCGTCAACGGGCCGATGCTCGACTTCTTCGCCGTGTCGACGGTCGCCGCCACCCGGCCGAACAAGCTCCGCGTCGACACGGTCGGCGACCTGCACGATGCGTCGCTCTGGTACGACGGCAGGACCATGGCGATCTACTCCACGAAGAGCGCCTTCTACGGCCAGGCCGACGCTCCGCCCTCGATCGACGAAGCGGTCCTCATGCTGATGGACCGCTTCCAGATGCCGTTTCCGGCCGCGGGGTTTCTCCTGAAGGACCCGTACGCCAAGATGATGGAGGGCGTGACGACGGCGTTCGACGCGGGCGAGGCCCGGATCGACGGCGTCGTCTGCCGCCACCTCGCCTTCTCCGAGCCCGACGCCGACTGGCAGGTCTGGATCGAGGACGGCGCGAAACCGCTTCCCCGCCGGATCGCCGTCACCTACAAGAAAGAGAAGGGAACGCCGCGGGTCGTGACGTCGCTTTCCGACTGGAATCTGGCCCCGACACTTCCCGCCGACCAGTTCGTCTTCACGCCGCCGGCCGGCGCGACGAAGGTCGACTGGAAGACCGTGAAGCAGTAAAGAACGGACAGGAGCACTCCATGAAGACCCGAGCACTCGCCGCGTTTCTCGCCGCCGCCGCGTTCCTTTCGCTTTCGTCGCCGGCCCGCGCCTGGGTCGCCGCCGGCGGATACCACGGCGGCGTCGCTGTCGCCTACCACCCGCCCTGCTGCTATCACGGCTATTCCGGGGCGGCGGTCGCCGGCGCCGCGATCGGCGGGGCGATGGTCGGTGCGGCCGTGGCCTCCGCGGCCCAGCCGGCGTACTACGCCCCGGCCCCCGTCTATTACGCCGCGCCCGTCGCGTACGCCCCGGCCGTCGGCACCGTCGTCACGACGCTCCCGCCCGTCGGCTGCTCGAGCATGTCGGTCAACGGCCGCTCGTACATGAACTGCGCCGGCACGTTCTACATGCCGTTCTACTCGGGCGGCGCGCTGATGTACCAGGTGGCAGTACCGTAGCGAACGCTGCGCTCGGGGGTCTGCGGCCTTCGGCCGCACCGGCGAGCGGCTCGCCGGGATGCCGGCTCGACCGCTCGCCTGACCCCCTCGCTCCGCGTTCGCTACCGCGGCGCGCGCCTCCTCCCTCGGTTACTTCGGGAGACTTCGCGCGCCGCGGACTCGAGCCTCATCCGGGTGAGGAGACACTCCTCACGGCGCAGTCTCCGTCGAGCTACTTCGAAGTCCGCCCGATGAAGTCCGCCATGTCGGCTTTCATCGCCTTCAGTGACGCCTCGTTGACGTACATCATGTGGCCGGCCGGGTAGTACTTCATCTCGATGCGGGCCTTGACGTCCTTCTGGGACGAGACGTGCGCCATCATGTACTCGCTCGCGAAGAAGGGCGTCGCGAGGTCGAACTGGCCGTTGAGAGCGAGGACGCGCAGGTTCGGATTGAAGGCCATCGCGCGCCCGAGGTCGCCGTTGGTGTTCGTCAGCGTCGGCGAGGGGAACGGCAGTCCGGGCACCGCGTGCTTGAAGTCCCAGGTCCGCCAGGCCTCGGCCGTCACGACGTAGTTCTTGCCGACGCCGAACTTCAGGCCGTCGTGGTACCAGTCGAGAAAGGCGGCCGTGTACGCGCCGGTGATCGAGTTGGACTGCGGGTCGTTCTCCGTCTCCTTCGCGAGGGGATCGAACGTCGGGCCCACGAACCGCGAGTCGAGACGGCCGATCGTGATGCCCTTCTGCCGGAGGAGCTCCTGCGTGTACTCGCTCTCGGACACGCGCAGATTCGCCAGTTTCAGGTACTCCTCCGAGAGCCCCGTGTATTCGTGGAGCGTCTTCGCGACCGCCGCGCGCCGGTCGTCGGTCAGACGGTCGCCCTCGGCGAGCGCCGCCGGGTAGTCGACCGCGGCGAAGCGGCGGACCTCCGTCAGCCAGGGCTCGAGGTCTTTGGGCGGGTTCGGCAGCGCCTTGTGGTACCAGGACGTCGCCGCGTAGCTCGGAAGGATGAGCGGATAGGGCTGGTCGTTGCCGGGCATGGCGAAGATCGCGCCGAGATCCGTCGCGAGCGAGATCAGGACGACGCCGTTGAAAGCCATCCCGCCCCGGCTCTGGAGCCAATCGACGATTCCGGGCGAGCGCGTCGTTCCGTAGCTCTCGCCGATCAGGTACTTGGGCGAGTTCCAGCGGCCGTTGTCCGACACGTACTGCTTGATGAAGCGCGCGATCGACTCGATGTCGGGATCCACGCCCCAGAAGTCCTGGTTCTTGAAGTCGCCGACGGGCTTCGAGAGACCCGTGCCGACCGGATCGATCATCACGATGTCGACCTTGTCGAGCAGGCTGTAGGCGTTGTCGACGACCTGGTACGGCGGCGGCGGCGTGGGCGCGGCGTCCGCGACCACGACACGGCGCGGGCCGAGCGCCCCCATGTGGAGCCAGATCGACGACGAGCCGGGTCCGCCGTTGTAGCAGAACGCGATCGGACGGCGCGCGGCCGCTCCGGCGTCTTTTCGCACGTAGGCCACGTATCCCATGCTCGCCCACGGCTCGTCCTTGGCGTTCGGAACGATGAGCGTGCCGGCCGTCGCCGTGAACGCCACCGGAACGCCGCCGATGACGGCCGTGTGCTGCGTGACGGACTGCTCGGCCTTCGGCGGCTCCTTCTTCGCGGCGTCCGGGGGCGGCGCGGGCTTGTCCGCGGGCTTCTCCTGGCCGAGAGCCGACACGGCCAGGGCGCAGACGAGGATCGAGGCCGCAATGATTCGCTTCATGATTTTTCCTCTCGAAGTGCGCCGCGAAGCTTATCGCGCCGAAGCCGGGCGGGATAGCATCGGCGCTCGATGATCGCCGCCGCGCTCTTTTGGTTCGCGGTCGCCGCCGCCGCGCCGGCCCCCAGTGCTCTCGACGCGGCGCTCGCCGCGAAGATCAAGACCTTCCAGGGCGAAATGGGCCTCTACGCGAAGAACCTCGAAACGGGCGAAGTGGTCGCGGTCAACGCCGACCAGCGGTTCCCCACGGCGAGCCTCATCAAGGTCGCCGTCATGGCCGAGGTCTTCCGGCAGATCGAGGCGGGCAAGTTCGGCAAGAAAACGCCGGTCACGCTCCACGACTCCGACAAGGTCGGCGACGAGACGATTCCCCTCAACATGCTCCACGACGGGACGGTGCTCACGGTCTCGGATCTCCTGAAGTTCATGATCGCCTACAGCGACAACACGGCCACGAACCTCCTCGTGGGAATGGTCGGGACGGCGAACGTCGACGCGCTGCTCGACTCACTCGGCCTGACGAAGACGCGCCTCTACCGGCCCACTTTCCGCGACGGCCGCGCCGACGTTCTGCCGGAGGAGGAGAAGGAGTTCGGCCTGGGCTCGACGACGCCGCGGGAGGCCGCGACGCTGATGGAGCTGATCGCGCAGGGCAGGGTCGTGTCGCGCTCCGCCTGCGACGAGATGATCGCGCTGCTCGCGACCCAGCAGGACCGGGCCATGATCCCGCGATCTCTCCCCTTCGAGACGGACGAGATCCTCGTCGCCAACAAGACCGGCTGGGACGAGGAGAAGAACCCCGACGCGAAGGGCTTCCGGGGCGACGTCCGCAACGACGCCGCGTACGTCAAGGGACCGAAGGCGCGCTTCGTCATCGCCATCTGCGCGCGGAGGATCAAGGACAAGCGCGCGAGCGCCGACAACGACACCTTCCGGCTCGGGGCCGAGCTTTCACGCATGGTGTACGACCGGTTCCAGGCCCGTTGAGGCTCTTCGAGAACGAGCTCGCCGTCGCGCTCGACAAACCGCCCGGCGTCTCGATGGCGACCTCGGCGAGGGAGGACAAGTCGGCGGCGCAGGCCGTCGCACGGCTGCTCGAAGCCTGCGGCGAGGACCCCGCGGAGCCGCTCCTGCTCGTCCACCGGCTCGACGTCGGCACCTCGGGGGTCGTGCTTCTCGCGAAGAACGACCAGGCGCACCGCGCGCTCTCCCGGGCTTTCCAGTCCCGCGGCGCGCGCAAGACCTATCGGGCCCTCGCCTGGGGACATCCCACGCCGGCCCGGGGCACCTACGACGATCCCCTCGGACAGGACCCCAGGGACGGCCGGAAGATGAAGGTCCGGCACGACGGCAAGGCCGCCCTCACCCGCTACGAGACCCTGGCGCGTCTCCCCTCGGTCGCCGACCTGCGCCTTTTTCCAGAGACGGGCCGCACGCACCAGATTCGAGTCCACCTCGCAGCCCACGGGCATCCGATCGTCGGCGACGACCTCTACGGCGGGGCGACGCGCTGGCACGGGGTGCGCGGACGAGGGCACCGGCAGGCGCTCGCCGGGGCGGCCCGCCCCATGCTGCACGCCGAGCGCGTCGTCATCGCGGAGCTCTCGATCGACGCGGCGGCGCCGCTGCACCCGGACCACGCCCAGTTGCTCGCGACTCTCTCGCCGCGGCCCGGTACGTAGGGGCGCCCCTTGCGGGCGCCCGTCCCGCCGAAACATCGGTGACCGCGGCAGAAGCTCCGGCGTGGGCGGGGACAAGCCCCGCCCCTACGACCGGGGGCCTCCTCGAGCTTCTACGCCGCCCGCCTTACGAACCGTAAAACGCGGCCATGAACCGGTAGAAGCTCCAGACGTCGACCTTCGACGACATCTCGAAGGTCGAGTGCATGGACAGGAGGGGCACGCCGAGGTCGATGACCTCCATGTCCCACGCCGAGAGGAACCCGCCGATCGTTCCGCCGGAGTAGCCGTCGACCTTGGGCGTCTGGGTCTGCCACGCGATCCCGTTCTTTTCCATGATCCCGCGGATCCGCGCGGCGAACTCGGAGTTCGCGTCGAAGCCGGCGCCGTAGCGCTTGATGGTCACGCCCCAGCCGAGGCGCGCGGCGTTGGTGGCCTCGCTCGTCTGCGGAAAGATCGGGTTGATGCCGTCGTTGACGTCGGCGGAGATGACCTCGGAACGGCGCAGCGCCTCCCGCAGGTCGAGGTCCGTGTACTTCGCGCCGCGCTCGGCGGCGACGAGCTTCGCGAGCGTCGTGTTGTAGAACTGCGACGCCGCGCCGGAGTTGTTGACGGAGCCGACCTCCTCGAAGTTGGAGAGGTACGCGAGGGCGGTCTTCTTCGGCGTCCCGGAGAGGTCCAGGATCGCGCGTACCGCGCAGTACGACGACAACCGGTCGTCCTGCCCCGAGGCGCCCACGAGCCCCCGGTCGAGCCCCACGTCGGCCGGACGCGCCGCGGGGACGAGCGAGAGCTCCGCCGACGCGAAATCCTCTTCGCGCACCCCGTAGGTCGACGTCATCGCCGCCACGACCTGGTCGACGACGGAGGAGTCGGGCCCCGGAATGCTGCCGGCGACCGGATCGAGCTCCTCGCCCGAGATCACCTCGTTGTATTTCCGGTCGCGCAGGGGCTTGTCCGAATGCGGGGCGTTGTCGGCGATGACGAAGACGGGGTCGCCGTCCTTGAGTCCGATCGAAACCTCGACCCGCTTTCCGTCGGCCGTGTCGATGCGCCCGACGAGCGCGAGCGGCCGGTTCGCCCACTGGTATTTCTTGATGCCGCCGTAGTAGATCGTGTTGAAGAGGGCGAATCCGCCGCCCGCGGACTCGAACGGCCTCGCCTTCAGGTCGATGTGCGGGCTGTCGTGGTGCGTGCCGACGAGCCGGCTGCCCGAGAGCAGGGAGTCCGAGCCGATGACGGCGAGGATGATCGCGCGGTCGCGGGCGGTCACGATGAGCTTCGCGCCCGCCTTCACCTGCGACGCGTCCTTGAACTCCGTGAACCCGGCGGCCTTCGCGAGCCGGGCCACTTCGCGGGTCGAGAGCTCGGCCGTCCGCGCGACGTCGAGGTATCGCTTGTAGTCGTCGGCGAACTTGAAGGTCTGGTCCTTCTGGGCCGCCGTCAGCCCGAGCCACGCGGACTTCTTGGCGTCCCAGTAGCCGCCGCCCTTCTTTTCCTCGCCGAGCCCCAGGCCGGCCACCGCCATCACCGCGACGGCCATGATGAATTGCCGCATCCCGCCTCCTGCTTACTGCTGACTGCTGACGTTCGCTGGTTCAGAGGTTTCCATCCCGTACTTCGCCGCCGCCCAGGCGCCCATGCCGCCGACGACGTTGATGACGTGCGGGAACCCCAGCCGCTCGAGCACGCTCGTCGCGGTCGACGACCGGTACCCGCCGGCGCAGATCGCAGCGACCGGCCCGGACCGGTCGAGCGCCGGCGCGAGCTCCGCGAGCTGGTGGAGGGGCATCGAGCGAGCCCCGGCGATGTGACCCCCGTTCCACTCGGGCAGGCGGCGCACGTCGACGACCCGGAGCGTCGGGTCTTCGCGCAGGCGCTCGCGCAGCTCGTCGACGTCGATCTGCTCGGTGCGGGCGAGCGGCCGACCCGAGGCCTGCCAGGCCTCGACGCCGCCCGAAAGCTGGCCGGCGACCGACTCGAGCCCCACCCGCGCCAGGCGCAGGCGGGCCTCGTCGATCCGCTCGGGGTCCTCGCCCACGAGCACGACCGGCGACTGCGGCGACAGCAGCGTGCCGGCCCAGGACGCGAACTGCCCGGAGAGCCCCATGTGGATCGATCCCGGGACGTGCCCGGCGCCGTACTCGGCCGAGCCGCGGGTGTCCAGGAGGACGGCCCCCGCGCCGAGCGCCGTCTCGACCTCGGCGGGCGAGAGCTCGGGGACGGGAGGCAGCTCCGCGAGCGGCCTCGGCCCCTCGCGGTTCAGGGCCGCATCGCGCGAGAAGTAGGCCGGCGCCTCCGGCAGGTCCGTCGTCAGGAGGCGGACGAACTCCTCGCGAGGCATCGGGCGCAGGGCCCAGTTGAAGCGGCGCTGGTCGCCGATCGTCGAGCTGGTCTCGTTCGAGATGTTGCGGCCGCAGAGCGAGCCGGCCCCGTGCGCCGGGTAGACCTTGACGGAGTCCGGCAGGGTCAGCAGCTTCCGGTGCAGCGAGTCGTAGAGCATGCCGGCGAGCTCCTCGGCGCTCATCCGGGCGCCCAGGAGGTCCGGCCGCCCGACGTCGCCGATGAAGAGCGTGTCGCCGGTCAGCACGGCCTCGGGGATCTCGGAGCGCGAACGGTCCGTGACGAGCACGGACACGGACTCGGGGGTGTGGCCGGGAGTCTCGAGAAACCGGAGCGTGACGTTTCCCATCCGGATCTCGTCGCCGTCCCGGACCGCCACGTGCGGGAACGCCGCCTGCGCCCGGGCTCCGAAGTAGATCTTCGCGCCCGTCTTCCCGGCGAGCTCTCGGTGCCCCGACACGAAGTCCGCGTGGAGGTGCGTCTCGATGACGTGCCGGATCTGCAGGCCGCGCGCTTTCGCCGCCTCGATGTAGACGTCGACGTCGCGTCGAGGATCGACGATCGCGGCCTCGCCGTCCGACCCGATCAGGTACGAGGCCTGCGCGAGGCAGCCCAGATAGAACTGCTCGAAGTGCATGGAAGCCTTTTCGGTCGCGACGCTCATCGCCTCATCGCTTTCGATCTCTGCCCTCGGCCGCGTCGAGCGGCCGCTTCAAAAGACCGCATTGTAGTTCCGGACCACCAGATACAGCGCCACCGCGACGACGAACCAGGCGAAGATCCGGCGCAGGCCCGAGGGATGGAACCGGTGCGACAGCGAGGTTCCCACGAGCGCGCCGCCGACCGCCAGCGCCGTGACCACGACCGTCAGTCGGACGTCGAAGTCGCCCGTCGCCAGATGGCCGACGAGCCCGGCCGCGCAGTTGACCGCGATCACGAACAGGGAGGTTCCGATCGCCGCCTTCATGCCGAGCCCGCCGAACACGACGAGCGCCGGCACGATCAGGAACCCGCCGCCGACTCCCAGGAACCCCGTCAGGAACCCGACCCCCAGCCCCGCCAGCGCCGCGCGCGGAAGATTGACCGCATGCGCGGGAGAGTCGGCGCCCGGATTCCGGCGGATGAGCATCACGGTCGCGACGACGAGCATCAGCCCCGCGAAGAGCAGCATGAGCGCCGGGGACGACACCAGCCGCGTGAGCTTCGAGCCGAGGTAGGCGCTGACGATTCCGCTCGCGGCGAAGAGCGTCCCCGTCCGCCAGGCCACGGAGCCTTTGCGGTGATGAAGCAGCGCACCCACGAGCGCGGTCGATCCCACCACGGCGAGCGACATGCCGATCGCGCGGTGCGGCGGCACGCCCAGGACGTAGACCAGCACGGGCACCGTGATGATCGAGCCGCCCCCGCCGATCAGGCCCAGGGACAGGCCGATGCCGGCCGAGAGGACGAGGCCGAGGATGAACACGCTCAGGCTTCGGGCGGCAGCGCCGCTTTCGCGCGCAGGAATTCCTCCGCGCTCGTGAGGCGGACGCCGAAGCGCTCCGCGAGGGGCTTTCCGTCGAACGCCGTGTCGCACGAGGCCGAGGCCCAGCTCATGGCCATGAGGTTGCCGGCCGGGGGCGACAGCGCCTCGAGCACGTCGGCGGCGACGCGGTAGACCTTCGCCGGCGTATGGATCATCTTGAGGGGCTTTCCGAGCACGCGCGAGAAGATCGCCACGATGTCGTGCCACGACAGGATCTCCGGCCCGCCGAGGTTCTCGAGAAGGTTCTCGCCGGTCTCGGGCGCCGCGGCCGCCGCGGACAGGATCGCGGCGACGTCGTCGAGCGCGACCGGGGTGTGTCGCGTCGTTCCGTTTCCCGGCACGAGAGCGATCCCGCGCCGGTCGATCGATGAGCCGGCCACGGCCATGAACCCCTTCGCGAACCAGAAGGGCCGTTTCAGCGTCGCCGCCGGCGCGCCCCGCAGCGGAAGCCTCGAGCCCATCAGCGCGAACCAGTCGTCCATGAAGAAGTCGCCGCGGAAGATCGAGTAGGCCAGGCCGCTCCCCTGGATCTTCTCCTCGGTCCGGCGCTTCAGGCGGAACGTCGTGACGCTCTTGTCGAGGGGCGTCTCCACGACGGACATGAAGATGATTCGCTTCACGTCTTCCGCCCGGCACGCGTCGAGCAGGTTGGAGTAGCCCGTGTCCTCGACCTCGTCGAACGTCCCGGGGGCGCGCGGCACGACGGCATTGGCCGTGGCGACGACGGTCGACATCCCCTGGCACGCGGCCACGAGGCTCTCCGGCTCCCGCAGGTCGCCGAAGGCGAGCTCGACGCCTTCCGCCCGGAACTCCCGGGGGGAGGTCGGGCGCACGAGCGCGCGCACACGCACCCCCGCCTTCGCCAGGCGGTCGACGACGGCCGTCCCGAGCTGGCCCGTGGCGCCCACGACGAGGACGGGCCCGGCCATCGTCAGGCCTCGATCTCGACCGCGAAATGCGGCGTCAGGCGCAGGCGCAGGTGGACGATCCGGCACGGCCACTTCTCGCGCACGATGCGCTCGCCCACACGCTTCCAGATCCACGCGGCGACGTTCTCCGCCGTCGGCGGGGTCGAGGCGAACGCGGGCACGTCGCGGTTGAGCTGTCGGTGGTCGAGCGGGCGGTCGACCTCCTCCTTGAGGATCCGGTCGAGGTCCGTCAGGTTGACGACCATCGCCGTCTCGGGATCGACCGCGCCTTCGACCGCGACCTCGAGCTCGTAGTTGTGGCCGTACCCGTGGGGCCCCTCGTCTCCGTAGACGGCGAGGTTGCGCTCGCGCGGCCAGTCCGCGCGCCAGAGGCTGCGGCCCGCGTTGAAGTGGATCGTGCGCGAGAGGCGGATCATGCGTGGACGTCCGCGAAGATCTTACCGGGGTTCAGGATCCCCTCGGGATCGAACAGGCGCTTGATCCCGCGCATCGCCGCGACGACGTCCGGCGAGTGGCGCAGGCCGAGGTAGGCGCGCTGCGTGACCCCGACGCCGTGCTCGCCGGTGATCGTGCCGCCCAGGGCCACGACCTCCCGGAAGATCTCCTCGACCGCGCGCTCGCGCCCGGCGAGCCAGCGCTCCCGTTGGCCGGCCGGCTGGACCACGTTGACGTGGATGTTCCCGTCGGCGGCGTGCCCGTAGCAGACCGCATCGAGCCGGTGGGCGGCGGCGACCCGGCGCACCGCCGACAGGAGCACGGGCAGCTTCGAGCGCGGCACCGTGCAGTCCTCCTCGGCGTACGGGCCGAGCGACTTCACCGCCTCGCCGACGGCGCGGCGCAGCCGCCAGAAATCGCGCACCTCGCGCTCGGCCATCGCGACGCGGACGTCGAGCGCGCCCGACTCCAGCATGATCCCGCCGAACCGCTCGGCGTCCCGCGCGACCGCGTCCTCGGCGAAGCCGTCGGCCTCGACGAAGAGGTGCGCGTCGGCGTCGGCCGGAAGCGCGAGCGACAGCCACGCCGCCGACACCTCGGCCGCGCGCCGCTCCATGAACTCGCAGGCCGACGGCTCGCTCTCCCGCGCGTAGAGGCGCGTGACCGCGGCGAGCGCCTGGCCCTCCTCGCGAAACGACGCCCACAGGAGGCGGCGGTGCGTCGGGAGCGGCACGAGGCGCAACGTCGCCTGCGTCACGACGCCCAGGGTCCCCTCGCTCCCGACGAAGAGCGGCACGAGGTCGTAGCCCGCGACGTCCTTCCGGTTCTTCCCGCCGAGCGCGAGGACCGCGCCCCCCGGCAGCACCACCCGCAGGCCCGCCACGTAGCGGCCGGTCGTCCCGTACTTGGCGGCGCGCGGTCCGCCGGCGTTCTCGGCGACGTTGCCGCCGATCGTGCAGGAGCCGCGCGACGAGGGGTCGGGGGGATAAAAGAGACCGAGCCGCTCGACCTCCTCCTGGAGGACCTGCGTGACGACGCCGGGCTCGACGACGGCGTAGAGGTTCTCGCGGTCGATCTCGAGGATCCGGTTCATCCGGGTCAGGTCGAGCGCGACGCCGCCGGGCGACGGGAGGGCCCCGCCGGAGAGGCCCGTGCGCGCGCCCTGGGGCGTGACCGGGAAGCGCCGCGCGTGCGCCGCGGCGAGGACCGCCCGGACCTCGTCCTCCGAGCGCGGGGCGACGACGATCGCCGGGCGGGACCGGAGGTCCTCGGTCTCGTCGTGGGCGTGCGCGTCGAGCGACTCGACGTCGGACAGGATCGCCTCCGGCGGCAGCGCCCCGGACAGGACGTCGGCGAGCTCGGCAGGCGTCACGGAAAGACCGTAGCATACGGCCCTGCATTAGAATCCCCGGGCACTTTCCGACGTGGAGCCATGATGAACCTCTACGCATCCCCGGCCGAGCTTCGAGAAGCCCTGACTCGCTCGGGGACCTGCCGCCTCGACGGCGGCGTCGTCGTGACGAACCCGGCGCGCTTCCGCGCCGAGATGATCGACGCCCTCGTCTGGACGGCCGTCTTCGCGCCGGCCGAGGCGCGGGACGGCGCGCGCCACGCGATCCGCGAGGCCGCCGAATCCCTCGGCATCCTCCCCGCCTCGATCCTCCCCCTCTACCAGGCGCGGGGGCGGGGCGAGGTCTCCGGCTTCACGGTCCCCGCGGTCAACGTCCGGATCATGTCCTACGACACGGCGCGCGCTGCCATGCGCGCCGCCCGGCGCCTCGACGTCGGCGCGCTCATCTTCGAGATCGCCCGCAGCGAGATGGGCTACACGGAGCAGCGCCCGGCCGAGTACGCGGCCGTGATGCTCGCCGCCGCGATCCGCGAGGAGTGGACGGGCCCGTTTTTCCTGCAGGGCGACCACTTCCAGACGAACCCGAAGAAGATGAAGGAGGCGCCCGAGAAGGAGATCGCCGCGATCGAGGCGCTCATCGACGAGGCGATCCCGGCGGGCTTCCTCCAGATCGACATCGACACGTCGACGCTCGTCGACCTCTCGAAGCCGACGCTCGAGGCGCAGCAGGACGTCAACGCGAACCTCTGCGCCCGCTTCACGAAGTTCATCCGCGAGCGCGAGCCGAAGGCGATGCCGATCTCCGTCGGCGGCGAGATCGGCGAGGTCGGCAAGGAGAACTCGACGCCCGAGGAGTTCCGCGCCTACATGAACGTCTACCGCAAGGCGCTCGGCGGCGGCCACGGCATCGAGAAGGTCTCGGTCCAGACCGGCTCCTCGCACGGCGGCGTCGTCGCGGCCGACGGCACGGTCGAGCGGGTCGCGATCGACTTCAACGTCCTGAAGACGATCTCGAAGGTGGCGCGCGAGGAATACGGCCTCGCCGGCGCCGTGCAGCACGGCGCCTCGACCCTTCCGCCCGAGTACTTCGGCCACTTCCCGGACAACGACTGCGCCGAGATCCATCTCGCGACCGACTTCATGAACACCGTCTACGACCACCCCGCGTTCCCCTATCCCTTGAAGCGGGAGATCGAGCGCTGGCTCGACGAGAACGCCGCCGAGGAGCGGAAGTCGGGCGAGACGCAGCCCCAGTTCCTCTACAAGACCCGCAAGAAGGCGATCGGCCCGTACAAGGAGCAGGTCTGGAACCTCCCCGAGGGCACCAAGGGCGCGATCCGCGCGACGCTCGAGGACAAGTTCACGTTCCTCTTCGAGAAGCTGCGGGTCGGCGGAACGCGCGCGGTCGTCGGAAAGTACGTGAAGCCGGCGTCAGTCTACTCGGTCCACGCCGCGGCGGCCGGCGCGCGCACGGGCTTCGTGCGCGACGACCAGGCGGGCGACTGATGGGGAAGACAGGAGGCAGGAGGCGGGCGGCAGGAGGCAGGAGTCCGAAAGCCGGGCTTCCCGCGAAGATGACCGCGGTCGTCAAGACGAAGGCCGCGGGCGGTCCGGGCGCCACGGAGATCAAGACGGTTCCGGTGCCGGTTCCCGGGCAGGCCGAGGTCCTGATCAAGGTGCTGGCGACGGCCGTGTGCGGAACGGACAAGCACATCTATCAATGGGACGCCTCGATCACCGGGATGATCCGGCCCCCGCGCATCTACGGCCACGAGTTCTGCGGCGAGATCGTCGCCTTCGGGCCGGGTGGAAAGCGCCCGCACCTCGAGGAGGGCCAGTACGTCTCGGCCGAGATGCACGTGACGTGCGGGGCCTGCCGTCCATGCCGCACGGGCCGCCGCCACATCTGCGAGAACACGCGGATCCTGGGCGTGCACGGCGACGGCTGCTTCGCCCAGTACGTCGTGGTGCCGGCCTTCAACGTGGTGCCGCTCGACCGGGACATGATCCCCCCGAAGGTCGGCGCGTTCCTCGACGCCCTCGGCAACGCCGTCCACACCACCCAGGTCGCCGACCTCTCCGGCGTGTCCGTGGCCGTGCTCGGCTACGGTCCGATCGGCGCGATGTGCGCCGAGATCGCGCGCATCTCCGGCGCCGCCCGCATCGCGATCACGGAGGTCAACGGCCTCGCGGCCGCGCACGCGCGCCGCTGGGCCAAGGAGCGCAAGCTCTCCCAGGTCTCGGTCATCGAGCTGCCCCGCACCAAGGACCCCGTCGGGAGCCTGCGCGAGGCCACGGGCGGCGGCGCGGACGTCGTGCTCGAGCTTTCGGGCGCGGAGCCCTCGATCAACCTGGGCCTCGCCGCGGCGCGGCCGGGCGCGATCCTGTCGCTCCTCGGCCTGCCGCGCGACAAGGCCGTGACGATCCGCGAGTACACCCACGACGTCGTGTTCAAGGGCATCACGATCCACGCCATCATCGGCCGGCGGATCTTCGACACCTGGATCAAGATGATCGACCTCTTCCGGGCCGGCCTCGACGTCGAGGGGCTCGTCACCGACGAGTTCGAGGGCCTCGAGAAGTTCCACGACGCGATGCAGCTGCTCGACGACCGCCGCGCGATGAAGGTCGTCTTTTATCCGAACGGGAGACCCTGACCATGCCCACGAGCAAGCCTCCCAAGCCCGACCCCAACCAGGAGCTGACGGAGCGGCGTATCGCCGAGTTCGCCGTCGAGGAGTCGCGGCTCTCGGCCGTCGCCTACCGGTTCCAGCTCGTCCCGCGCGACCGCGTCTGGAAGAACTGGGACCGCACCGAGTTCGAGCCCAACCATTTCCAGGTCGTGGGCCTCGCGGGCGTTTGCCTGATGCGCGACGAGGTCGAGAAGGCCGAACGGATCGCCTCGCGGGCGCTCGAGGAGGTCGACGGGATCCTCTTCACGGTCGAGGCCCCGGCGGACTCGATCGTCGTGCGCGGCGTGACGGGGACGATGGAGTTCGTCCGGACGCCGACCCTCTGCGCGGAGATCATGGCCGGCTCGATGGGGGCGTTCGACCGGGCGCTCGCGGCCCTCGGCGCGGCCTTCCCCGGCGACCGCGTCGCCGGAAAGATCGTTTCGGAGTCGAAGTAGGGGCGGGGCTCGTCCCCGCCCGTCAGCGGCCAGTCGAGCCGCTCCGACGGGAGGCTGAACACATGACGCTCCTCGACCACCTCGCCGGGCAGATGGCCGCGCTCCGCGAGGCCGGCACCTACAAGGAAGAGCTCGTCCTCCAGTCCGCGCAGGGGCCGCGCGTCAAGGTCGGCGGCCGCGAGGTCATCATGCTGACCTCGAACAACTACCTAGGGCTCGCCAACCACCCTCGCATCCGCGAGGCCCAGAAGAAGGCGGTCGACCGCTGGGGCGCGGGCCTCGGGTCCGTGCGCTTCATCTGCGGCACGCAGGAGCTCCACAAGGAGCTCGAGGCGGAGATCGCGTCCTTCTTCGGCTGCGACGACGCCATCCTCTACATGACCTGCTGGGCGGCGAACGAGGGCCTGTTCGCGACCGTCCTCGACGAGCCCGACGGCCTCTACTCGGACGAGCTCAACCACGCGTCGATCATCGACGGCGTGCGGCTCAGCAAGGCCAAGCGCTTCCGCGCGCCGCACGGGGACCTCGCGGCCCTCGACCGCATGCTCGGGGAAGACACCACCTCGCGCTTCAAGCTCTACATCACCGACGGCGTCTTCTCGATGGAAGGCGAGGAGGCCGATCTGCGGGAATGCGTCCGCGTCTGCGAGAAGCACGGCGCCGTCCTCGCGGTCGACGACTCGCACGCGACCGGCATCCTCGGCGCCACGGGCCGCGGCACCGCCGAGGAGCAGGGCGTCTTCGGCCGGGTCCCGGTCACGACGGGCACCCTCGGCAAGGCGATGGGCTCGGCGGCCGGCGGGTTCGTCACGGGGCCGAAGTCCCTCGTCGAGACGCTCCGGCAGCGAAGCCGCACCTACATCTTCTCGAACTCCCTTCCCCCCGCCGTCGCGGCGGGCGCGCTCGAGTCCTTCCGCATGCTGCGGGAGGACCCCGCGCCCGTCCGCAAGCTCCGCGACAACGCGGCCTACTACCGGAAGGCGATCTCGGACGCCGGGTTCAAGATCCCCCACGGCACGCATCCGATCGTCCCGGTCATCGTCGGCGAGACGGCGAAGGCCCTGGCGATGGGCAAGGCCCTCCTCGAGGAGGGGGTCTACGTCTCGGGGTTCGGCTTCCCCGTCGTCCCGCAGGGCCAGGCGCGTCTGCGGTGCCAGGTCTCGGCCGCCCACGAGCGCTCCGACCTCGACCGCGCCGTCGACGCGTTCAAGAAGGTCGGGAAAACGTTCGGCGTGATCTGACGGGCGGCGATCCGCCGGCGGCTCCCTACGCTTCCAGCTTCTTCCGGGCGTTCTGGACGAGCAGCCAGCAGAGGCCGGCGAACACGAGCGCGCAGAAGACGTCTCCGGCGACCCCGTTCTTGAACGCCGGGTAGAGCTTCGCCCCGAGGTCGAGCCGCTCGATGAGCGTCGGGTTCTCCATGTGGAGGACCGAGTCTCCGATGAACGCGACGAGGGCGATGAGGACGCCGCCGAGCGAGCCGCCCGCCACGAGGCCCGTCGAATAGAGCATGCCCGAGGAGAGCTCGCTCTCCTCCTTGCGGTTGGTGATCTTGTCGGCGAGGGCCTTCATCATGCCGCCGATCCAGATCGGGAAGGTCGTCGAGAGCGGAAGGTAGGCGCCGACCGCCCAGGAGAGGGCGTGCGCGCCCGCCATCTGCGCCATGAACGCCAGGAAGACGCCGACGAGCACGGGAGCCCACGGCAGGTTCTGGGCGAGGAGGCCCTTGATGATCGTCGCCATGAGGGTCGCCTGCGGGGCCGCGAGCTTGGGACCGCCGATGCCGTGCGGCT
The DNA here is from genome assembly GCA_963764715.1 of uncultured Acidobacteriota bacterium. GTDB lineage: Bacteria > Acidobacteriota > Thermoanaerobaculia > UBA5066 > Gp7-AA6 > DAHUXD01. The sequence continues at coordinate 164,502 of CAVXTP010000021.1, read as the reverse complement.
CGCCCATCGCGTACGTCTTGTCGAGGAGGAAGAGCGTCCCGCCGATGACGAGTGTCGACGTCAGGACGCCGATGATGAAACCGATCTGCTGCCGGCGGGGCGTCGCGCCGACCAGATACCCGGTCTTCAGGTCCTGGGACGTTGCGCCGGCGTTGGCCGCCGCGACGCAGACGATGGCCCCGATGCACAGGGCGACGGCCTGGTAGACGTCGCCCGTCCGGCCGACGGCGACGAAGACGACGCAGGTCGCCATGATCGTCGCGATCGTCATGCCGGAGATCGGGTTCGAGGAGGTGCCGATGATGCCGACGATGCGCGAGGAGACCGTCACGAAGAAGAACCCGAACACGACGACGAGAAGGCCCATCAGGAGCGAGCCCGGGAACGGGCCGTGCGGGAAGCCCGGCAGGACCGTGATGAGGAGCGCGAGCACGAGCGACCCGAAGATCACGATGCCCATCCCGAGGTCCCGCTCCGTACGGATCGTCGACTTGTCGCCGCCTTTGCCGAAGCTCTTGACCGACTCGCGGAACGCCGACACGATCGTCGGGAGCGTCTTGACGAGGGTCATGACGCCCGCGCAGGCGACCGCGCCCGCGCCGATGTAACGGACGTACGCCCGGTAGATCCACTCGGCGTGGGAGTGGCTCGCCATCCAGGCATCGGTGAAGCCCAGGTTCTTGAGGTCCTGGACGATGCGCCCGTTGTCGACGAAGATCGAGATCAGCGGAATCAGCGCCAGCCACGAGAGCACGCCGCCCGACGCGAGCTCGCCCGCGATGCGCGGCCCGATGATGTAGCCGAGTCCCAGGTACTCCGGCGTGACGTCGCAGGAGAGCGTGGCGTCCGGGATCTTGCCGTCCTTCCCGGTGCGGAACCAGGTCGCCGTTTCCCGCCAGAGTCCGAGGATGCCGTAGAGGAACTTGTAGAGCATCGCGATGCCGACGCCCTTGAAGACCATGCGGGCGAGGTCGCCGCCCTTTTCGCCGGCGATCAGGACGTCCGCGCAGGCCACGCCTTCCGGGTACTTGAGGTTGCCGTGCTCCTTGACGATGAGGGCGCGCCGCAGGGGGATCATGAAGAGGACGCCGAGCGTTCCGCCCACGGCCGACAGCACGAAGATCGTGACGTACTTGAAGTAGTGCTCGCCGTCCGACAGGAACAGGAGGGCCGGCATCGTGAACACCACGCCGGCGGCGACCGACTCGCCCGCGGAGCCGATCGTCTGGACCATGTTGTTCTCGAGGATCGTGGAGTTGCCGATCTTCTTGAAGACGGCGATCGCGAGGACCGCGATCGGGACCGAGGCCGAAACCGTCAGGCCGGCCCGCAGGGCGAGGTAGACGGTCGCCGCGCCGAAGAGGACGCCGAAGAAGATGCCGAGCAGGACGGCCTTCAGCGTGAACTCGGGAATGTCCTGTCCCGGAGAGACGTACGGACGGAACTCCGATCCCGGGGCGGCTTCGTGCGCCATGCGACCTCCGCTCTCTTGCCTTCCTGACTCTCGGCTGCGGCGGATTATACGGGCAGGGCGCGACGCGGCCTCACGCGACAGCGGATGCTATGATTTTTTGCGTAAATCATGGGAAATCGCGGCGCCGCCGTCCTCCTGGCGTTCCTCCTGTCGGCGCCCGCGGCGCGGGCGGGAACGGTCGCGGGCCGGGTCGTCCTCGTCAAGGACGGCAAGGACCTCGCCGACGCCTCGAACTCGGTCGTCTGGATCGAGGGAGCGCACGGCGGGGCGGCCGGCCGAACGGCCACGGGCGAGATGAAGAGCGCCTCGAAGCGCTTCCAGCCGCGCGTCGTCGTGGTCTCGAAGAACGGGACGGTTCAATTTCCCAACGCCGACCCGATCTACCACAACGTGTTCTCCGTCTCGAGCGGCAACCGCTTCGACCTCGGCCTCTACCGCAGCGGCGCCTCCAAGCCGAAGACGTTCGAGGAGGCCGGCCTCGTCCGGGTCTACTGCAACATCCACCCCCAGATGGTCGGCTTCGTCCTCGTGGTCGACTCGGACTTCGCGGCGGTCACGGGGCCCGACGGGGCCTTCCGGATCGACGGCGTGCCCGACGGCGCCCGCGTGCTCAAGGCCTGGAACGAGCAGGCGGCCGCGGAGGTGAGCGTTCCGATCACCGTGAAGGCGGGCGAGCCGCCCTCGACCGTGCGGATCGACGTCTCCGGGTTCCGGCCGGAGGCCCACAAGAACAAGTACGGCAAGGACTACAAGCCGCCTCCGCCCGACTCGGAAGATGAGCGCTACTGAGACGCCCGGCCACGGCGCGACCTCGGCGGAGGTCCGTCCGAAGGGTCTGAAGCTTCCGCCGCCGGAGCCCCCGAAGTTCTCGCTGACGCTGAAGATCTTCCTGGCCATGGCCCTCCTCATCCTCGTCGCCGTCGGCGGCGCCGTCGCCGTCTCGGCCTTCCGCGCGCGCGCCGTGGCCGACGCCAAGATCGCCGAGGACCTCAAGAAGGCGGGCCCGGGCTGGGAGTCCTTCCAGCAGAACCGCTACGACGAGCTGCACCGCGCGCTCGCCGTCGTCGTGAACAACGCCGGCACGGTCTCGATGATGTCGACGCTCGTCCCGGAGACCGGCCGGCCCGATCCGGCCACCGTCTTCGACACGCTCAAGCGCGAGCAGGCGTCGAGCGTCCGCGCCGACTTCCTCATCGCCACGACCCCCGAGGGCGCGGCGCTCGCGCGAACGGACCGGCCGCTGCCCTACGCGGCCGACCTCTCGGCGGTCCCGACGATCGCGGGCGCGCTGCAGGGCGCGCAGACCGAGGGGATCTGGCTCTCGGGCGGCAAGCTCTACCACGTCGTCGCGGCCCCGGTCCTCGAGGGCGGCGCGCGGCTGACCGGCGTGATCGCCGCGGCTTTCCAGATCGACGACGAGGTCGCGCGCAACCTCGAGCGGCTGCTCAACACGCAGGTCGTGTTCCTCGCGGACGCCGCCAAACCCTCCGAGCCCGCGAAGGCCGCGCTGGCCGCTTCCACCATGGGACCGGTGACGTCGCCCGCCGTGCAGGCGATCGAGAGGCGGCCCGATCTCGTGCAGGCCGTCCTGCGCCAGGGGCGGACGATCGGCCCGCTCGCCCTCGAGCTCGCCGGCGAGACCTATCTCGCCTATCTCCTGCCGATCCGATCCTCGACGGACCAGCTCGTCGGCGCCGCCGTGGCCCTGCGGAGCCGCGAGAAGGAGCTCGCGGCGTTCCGCCAGATCCAGACCATCCTCGTCGCGGTCGGGCTCGCCGCGCTGGTCATCGCGTTCGTCCTCTCCTTCTTCCTCGCGCGGCGCATCACGGGCGGCGTCGGCCGGCTCGTCCGCGCGACGGACCAGGTCCGCGTGGGCAACCTCGACGCCCCGGACCTTCCCGTCGAGTCGAACGACGAGATCGGCATCCTCGCGCGGTCCTTCCGGGCCATGCTCGAGGAGCTGCGCGAGAAGGCCGCGCTCGAGCAGTACGTCGCGTCGCTGACCATGTCGATGGCCTCCGACGCCGAGACCGTCGCGCGGACCGCCGTCTCCCCCGCGACGCGCCCCGGCGGCGAGCCCGTCGTCGGCCAGCTCTTCGCGGCGCGCTACGAGATCCAGGGAGTGCTCGGCCGCGGGGGCATGGGCGTCGTCTACCGCGCGCACGACCGCGACCTCGACGACGCCGTCGCGATCAAGACGCTCCGGGGCGAGGCCCTGTCGGCCGACCCGACGCTGCTCGACCGGTTCAAGCAGGAGATCCGGCTCGCCCGGCGCATCACGCACCCGAACATCCTGCGAACGCACGACCTCGGCGAGTCGGGAGGCCTGCGCTACCTTTCGATGGAGTTCGTCAAGGGGCTGACCCTAAAGCAGCTCGTCGACGCCGGCGAGATCCTGCCGACCCCGGTGGGCCTGCGCATCGCCAAGCAGATCTGCGCGGGCCTCGCCGCGGCGCACGAGGTCGGCGTGATCCACCGCGACATCAAGCCGCAGAACATCATCATCGAGGCGACGGGAGGACTGAAGATCATGGACTTCGGCATCGCCCGGCTCAAGGAGGAGCGCGGCATGACGGCCGAGGGCACCGTCGTCGGGACGCCCGACTACATGTCCCCCGAGCAGGCGCGGGGACAGACCCTCGACTTCCGCTCCGACATCTACTCGACCGGCGTCGTGCTCTACGAGGTCTTCACCGGGACCCTCCCGTTCGACGGCGACACGCCGCTCGCCGTGGTCCTGAAGCACATCCAGGAGAACCCGCCGTCGCCGCAGGCGCGCAACCCGCGGATCGACCCGCGCATCTCGCAGATCATCCTGAAGTGCATGCAGAAGGACCCCGGGAATCGGTACCAGACCGTCGACGAGCTCTACGAGGCGCTGACGCGCGTGACCGCGCAGGCCGCGTGAGAGTCCGGGCGCTTCTCTCCGCGGGGCTCTTCGTCGCGGCGGCCGCCGGGGCCCAGGAGCCGCAGTACTTCGAGGAGCCCCCGGCGAAGCCGAAGCTCTCGCTGCGCTGGGACTTCCTCGCGCGCTACGACCGCGTCGACCACTACCCCGGGTACGGGACGATCGACCGCGGCCGCTTCGAGCTGCGGCCGGAGATCGATTTCGATCCCTGGGAGAACTTCCGGATCGGGGTCCGCGGGATCTTCGACTACGGCACCGAGGCCTACGCCTACCCCTACCAGGACAACTACATCTCGCGGTGGGCCTCCGCCGACCGGTGGTACGTGCAGTGGACCCCCGGGAACTTCACCGTGCGGGCCGGACGATTCGGGATGCCGCTCGCGGCCTCCGAGATGCTCTGGGACCGCGACATCCAGACGCCGGGGATCGCGGCCTCCTGGACGAGCCCCGACGGCGCGTGGACGCTTTCGGGCGCCGGGTTCTACGGCCCGCAGCACTACAGCGACCAGACGCGCATCGCCGCCGGCCAGGTCCAGTGGCGGACCGGAGACCCTTCCCGCTTCTCGCTCGAAGCCTCGTTCGCCTACTGGAGCTTCGAGCCGCGCGAGCTCTACAGCGACTACATCCGCGAGAACACCGTCCGGATCGACAACGGCGAGCCGGTCCCGGCGTCGGAATTCCACGTCGCCGATCTTCTCCTGCGCCTCCGGTTCCCGGTCGGTCCGGTCCCGCTCCTGATCTCGCTCGACGGCTTCGAGAACTTCGCCGCGCGCGACGGGCGCCGCCTCGCCTGGGAAGGCTCGGTCGTCGCCGGCCAGGTCGGCACGCCGGGGCAGTGGCGCGCGTTCTACACCTACCAGTACATCCAGCGGGACGCGACGATGGGGGCCTACACCACCGACGACTGGTGGTACCACACCTGGTACGAGGGACACCGGGTGGGGGTCGCCTGGACCTTCCTCCCCCGCGTCTACCTCCAGGGCTCCTTCAGCGTCCAGCGCCGGCTCGACGAGCGCTCCTGGGTGAACCGGTACCTCGTCGACCTGGTGAAGATGTTCTGAAGAGTCGGCCGGCGTTTCGGCAGTAGAATCGGCCAGCCCATGAGCAAGTCCGTCGTCGCCTGCGTCGAAGACCTCTTCTTCCGTTCGAAGATCGAGGCGACCGCGCGCCACCTCAACGTCCCCGTCCGATTCGTGGGGCCGGCCGAGCTGACGCGCGCCGGCACGGCGCCCGAAACCGGGGCCATCCTGCTGGAGCTCTCCTCCAACGGCGACGCACTATCGGCCGTCCGGGAGCTGCGCCGCGGGAAGGCCGCGGCGCTGCCCGTCATCGGCTTCCTCTCGCACGTCGACAAGGAGCTCGCCGGCCAGGCCACGGCCGCCGGGGTCACGCAGGTCATGCCCCGGAGCCAGTTTTCCGAGGGCCTTCCCGACCTTCTGATGGACCTGCTCGCGCCCGGCACCAAGCGCGAGATGCAGGAAGAGCCCGAGCTTCCGGACGAGTAGGGCGGCCGGCGCGGGCGCACAATAGGGCATGCGCTCCCCGAGCCGCGCGTTGTCGGACTGGTTCGTCCGCCGCCTCACGCGCCGGCGCAAGCGCTACCGCCGCTTCGTCTACAACGACCCGGAAAAGCTCAAGGCCACGATCCGGCCGGGCGACGTTCTCCTCGTCGAGGGCGACCAGCGCGTCTCCCAGGCGATCAAGTACCTGACGACGTCGTCCTGGTCCCACAGCGCGATCTACATCGGCGACGCGCTCTTCCGGCGCGACGCCGCGACGCGCGCCGAGGTCCAGCGCCGCTTCGGGCGCGAGGCCAAGCACCTGCTCGTCGAGGCCCTCGTCGACCGGGGCGTCGTCGTCTCCCCGCTCGTCAAGTACGTCGACCTGAACGTCCGCATCTGCCGGCCGGTCGGCCTGAAGCCCGAGGACCTCGCGGTCGTCCTCGACCACGTCATCTCGCGCATCGGGTGGAAGTACGACCGGCGCAACTTCTGGGACCTGACGCGCTACCTCTTCCCGTTCCAGATGATTCCGCCGGAGCTCGGCGAGGACGCGCTCCACTTCGGCAGCGGAGTCGAGACCGAGACCATCTGCTCGTCGCTTCTCGCCGAGGCGTTCGGGAAGGTCCGGTTCCCGATCCTGCCGGTGCCCGTCCGGCAGAAGCCGAGGACCCTCGGGGAGCACGTGAAGCAGACGCTTCTCGGACGGCCGACCCGCCGCGCGTGGAGCGGCCTGCTGCGCGCGCGCCACCCGACGCTGTGCGTGCCCCGCGACTTCGACCTCTCGCCCTACTTCGACATCGTCAAGTTCAACGCCCGCGAGGTCCAGGCGTTCGATTATCGACGGTTGAAGTGGGAGTAGGTCAGGAGGCGGGAGGCGGGAGGCGGGCGGCCGTAAGCAGTAAGCAGTAAGCAGTAAGCGGATACGAGGGGTGCGCTCAGGCTTCCCGGCGGAAGACGCGGGCGAGCTTCTCCTCGGGGATGCCGTGCTTGGCGAGGTCCTTCCGGATCCCGTCGTCGGTCAGGTCGATCGGATGCGAGTTCTTCCAGTCCGCGTCGAAGGTCTTCTTGAGGCGGCGGACGATCTTCCGGTCTTCGACCTCGATCGCGAGCTCGCGCCGCGAGTCGAAGCTGCCGGGCGCGATGTTCATCGACCCGACGATGGCGCGCTTTCCGTCGGCGAGCAGCATCTTGGCGTGGAGGTGCAGGCCCTTCAACTTGTGGATCTTGATCCCGATGTCGTGCATCACCCGCAGCCCGGCGACCCCTTCGAGGAGCTTCTTGTCCTTCAGGGCGTGGGGCGGGAGGGACATGAGGTGCACCTTGACTCCCCGCGCGTGGGCGGCCACCAGGCGCTCGACGATCGTGGGGTCTTGGTAGCGCTCGTTCTGGAGGAAGAGCTCCTTTTTTGCCCCGTCGATGAACCGGGCGATTCGGGCGCGCCCGTTTCCGCGGCACCAGATGAGCCGCCGTTTGTTCGGGTCGAACGTTTCGCGGCTCCAGTCGGCCTCGAAGCCCTCGACGACCTCGGCCACCTCGTCGGCGTCGCGGGTGATGACGGCGTAATCGCGGGTGCCGCCGAAGTTCTTGGGCGCCCAGTTGTGCGACTTGACGAAGGCCGTCGACCCGTCGACGACCATCGACTTCTCGTGGGAGACGTCGAAGTCGGGATGCGTGTCCTTAACCGCGATGCCGCCGGCCTTCAGCTTCGCCTTGGCCTGCGAGTTCTCGGACTCCCCCGACCGGCGCGCGGGGTTGAGCATCACCCGGACCTTGACGCCGCGCTTCCGGGCTGCGATCAGCGCCCGGATGAGCTTGGGCTCGGAGAAGAGAAACATCTTGACGAGGATCGCGTCGTTCGCGGCGGCGATCCCCTCGAGCACCGGGGCGATCCCGTCGTCGGGGAGAACGATCAACGTGCGCGTGTCCGGTCGGCTCATGTCCCCGGGATCTTACCTTCCGGCGCGGCCGTCGCGGCCGCCCCGCCGCCGAACTGGAGGGTGTAGAGCTGCGCGTAGTGCCCGCCGCGGGCGAGGAGCTCCTCGTGGGTGCCCTGCTCGGCGATCCGGCCGTCCTTCAGCACCATGATCCGGTCGGCCTGCCGGATCGTCCCGAGCCGGTGCGCGATGACGAGCGAGGTCTTCCCCTTCATCAGGCGGTCGAGCGCCTCGACGATGAGCGACTCGGACTCGGCGTCGAGGCCGGAGGTGGCCTCGTCGAGGATGAGGATCGGCGAGTTGCGGATGATCGCCCGGGCGATCCCGATGCGCTGGCGCTGCCCGCCGGAGAGGGCCGCGCCACGCTCGCCGACGACCGTGTCGTAGCCCTTCGGCAGCTTCCGGATGAACTCGTCGGCGTTGGCGAGCTTCGCGGCCTCGACGATCTCGTCGCGCGTCGCGTCCGGCTTTCCGTACGCGATGTTCTGCCAGATCGGCTCGTCGAAGAGGACCGTCTCCTGCTGGACGTAGCTGATCTGGTCGCGGAGCGACTTGAGCTGGAAGGCCCGCAGGTCGTTGCCGTCGATCCGGACCGTGCCCTTCGCCGGGTCGTAGAGGCGCGGGATGAGGTTGATGAGCGTCGACTTGCCCTCGCCCGTCGGGCCGACGATCGCCCCCATCTTCCCGGCCGGGATGTCGAAGTGGACGTCCTGGAGGATGAGCTTGCCCGGCTCGTAGCCGAAGGCGACGTGCTCGAAGGCGATGGTGCCCGTCAGCTTCGGCGCGGGCTTCGCGTCGGGCGCTTCCCGAAGCAGGGCGTCGCTGTCGAGGATCTCCTGGATCCGGTCCATGCCGACGGCGGCCTTGGAGGCCGAGTTCGTCATCTTTGCCAGGTCCTGCATCGGCTTGAACATCTTGCCGAGGTACATCAGGAAGACGACGAGGGAGCCGGCCGTCATCTCGTTCGCCAGCACGAGGCTCGCCCCGTACCAGAGGACGAGGGCCGTCCCGATCGCGGCCACGACGTCCATGACCGGGCCGAGCAGCGCCTTGATCTTCCGGGCCGAGAGCGCCGCGTCGACGGATTCGAGGCTGCGCCGGGCGAGCTTCTCCTCCTCGACGTCGCCCTGCGCGAAGGCCTGGATGACGCGGATGGCGCCGAGGGACTCCTCGACCGTCGACACGATCTCGCTCTGCTTGGCCCGGACCTGCCGGGTCGACTGCTTCACGAGGTGCGTGAAGCGCTGGACGAAGAGGAAGAGGAACGGCGTGACCGCCATCGCGATCAGAGTGAACTTCCAGTCGAGGTAGAGCATCACCGCGAACATGCCGACGATCGTGGTCGCGTCGATCACGATCGAGAGGACCGACGCGGAGAAGAAGGACTGGACGTTGTCGATGTCGTCGGTGATGGTCGAGAGGATGTTCCCCAGCTTGTGGTGGTCGTAGTAGGAGAGCGAGAGCCGCTGGAGGTGGTGGTAGACCTTCCGGCGCAGGTCGTGCGCGAGGTACTGGCCGACGCTCGTCGTCAGGTACGAGTCGGCGTAGGAGGCGGCCGAGTTCAGGAGCGCGATCGCCACGGTCGCGATCGCCGCGATCGCGACCGTTCCGCCCTTGTGCCGCCCGAAGACGTCGTGCAGCCCCGACAGGAACCCCGGGAGCGGATGGTGCCCGATGACCGAGTCGAGCACGACCTTCAGGGGCCACGGCTGCAGGAGCCCCGCGATCGTCTCCAGCAGCATCGCGACGAACGCGAAGAGGAGCGGCCACTTGTAGGGCCGGAGGACGTGCTCGACGAGAAAGCGGCGATTCACGGGCGTCGCCTCCCGGCCGGGGGGTTCCTAGGGCTCGACCGCGCGTCCGCCGGAGAGGATCCCGTTCACGGCCTGGACGCGCTGCTCGAGGACACGGCGGAGCTTCGTGACCTCCGCGTCGGCGGCCGCGAACCGGACGGAGTCGCCCTGGAACTCGAAGCGCAGGACGGCGTCGCGGTCGTCCGGCATCAGGCCGAGGAGGCCGGCACGGTAGGCCCGCATCCACTCGGGCGAGGGCTCGTTGTCGAAGCGGATCCGGAAATACTGCCGGCCGTCCGGCGAAGGCCCTTCGCGCAGCGGCTGCTCGTTCGACAGCCACACGCGGTGCGTCGGCGGCGCCTCGCCGGGACGGCGGCGCATCGGCCGGCGGTGCTGGGGACGTCTCATCTGGGGCGGGATTCTTTCATACTTCCAGAGCTATCCGGATGGAACTGTAAGCAGTAAGCGGTAAGCGGTAAGCGGGCTGGTTCATCGGCGTCGGCTTACTGCTTACGGCTTACTGACTCTCCGAAGCTTCCCGCCGAAACGATCGTGAAGTCCTCCGGCCGGACCCGTGAGGCGAACGCGGAGTCGGCCTGCTCCTTCGTCACGGCCTCGACCCTCGCCGGGAACTCGTCGAGGTAGGAGACCCCGAAGCCGTAGTAGACGGCGGAGTCGAGCGCGTTGGCGATTCCGGAGTTCGAGCCGAGGTCGACCTTGAACTTTCCGATCCGCGCGCTCTTCTCCTGCGCGAGCTCCTTCGGGGTCAGCCCGGTCTTCAGGAGCCGGCCGACCTCGTCGAGCGTGGACGCGAGGGCGGCGTCCCGGCTCTCCGGCTTGACCGTCAGGCTGATCGCGAACGGCCCCGCGACGTGCGTGGCCGAGAAGCTCGAGTGGATGCCGTACGTCAGCCCTTCCGTGTCGCGCACGCGCACGCCCAGGCGGGACGTCAGCGAGGACTGGCCGAGCGCCGCGTTGGCGAGCGTGCACGCGAAGAAGTCCGCGTCGGTGCGCTTCAGGCTCGCGGGCGCCGCGACGACGACGTCCGCGCTGGCCTTGTCCGGCATCTCCACGGTTTCCCGCCCGGGCGAGGAGGGCGGGATGCGGACCTCCGGGATCTCGGGCTTCGGCCCGGCCGGCCAAGAACCGAAGGCGGCTTCCAGGCGGTCGAGAATGCGCCCGGCGTCCACGTCGCCCACGACGATGAGGGCGAGCGACGCCGCACCGTAGCGCGCCGAATAGAACGCGGCCAGATCGTCGCGGACGAGGCCCTCGACCCGGGCGATTCGCTCCTCGCCGCTGAAGGCGTGCAGCGGGTGCTCCAGCGGATAGATCCTCCGCATGGCCCGTTCGTAGGCGCGGACGGACGTCTGGTCCTGCTGCTGGCGGATCGAGCCCACGAGGCGCTTCTTCTCCCGCTCGAGCTCGTCGGGCGGGAAGGCCGGCGTCCGGAGGACCTCGGCGAGCGCCTCGAGCAGCACGTCCGTCTCGCGGGAGAGCGCGGCGCCCGAGACGTCGACGCCGACGGGATCGGAGGCGTCGGAGGAGAAGCCGAGGCTGATGGCCCGGCTCTCGAGGTCCTCGGCGAGCTGCAGCTTCGTGCGCCGCGCCGTGCCCTTCATCAGCTCGCCCGCCGTCACCGACGCGATCAGCCGCCGTTCGGAGGGAGCGAAGAGCCGGCCCGCGGTCAGGGACCCCGAGATCGCGACCGTCGGGTTGAAGTGGTTCTCGAGAACGTAGAAGCGGGCGCCGTTCGAGAGCTCCCGGTGCCGGACGAGCTCGGCGAAGGGGGCCCGGCGCGAGACGGTCGCGCTCAAGCCGCCTCCCCCGCGTCGGCCGGGGGCGCGGCCGGCTCCCCCGTCTTCGGAAGGTAGAGCCCGACCGTGAGGCCGTCGTCGTGGAGGTAGGTCAGGACGACGCGGCGCACGTCCTCGGGCGTGACGGCCCGGATCCTCTCCGGGTAGTCGGCGTACCACTCCCAGTCGGCCACCGCGATCGCCTCCGACAGCGACGCGGCGATCTGGTCGGTCGAGTCCCGGTCGAAGATGACCTCGGCCTCGATCTGCGTGCGCGCCTTGGCGCACTCGGCCTCCGTCACGCCGTCGGCCGCGATCTTCGCGAGCTCCTGCCGGACGACCGACTCGACCTCGGCGGGCTCGATCCCCGGCCGGACCGGAACGAACACGGAAAAGAGCGCCGGGTCCCGGAGCTGCCACGGAACGACCGTCACCGAGAGGGCCAGCGTCTTCTCGACCAGCGCCTGGTGGAGGCGGGACGTGATGCCTCCGCCGATGATGTTGCCGAGCACGGCGAGGGCCGGCGTGTCGGCGTGCCGGGCCTCGACCGTTCTCCAGGAGAGGCCGACCCACGCGACCTGGCCGACGCGCCGGACGACGAAGCGGCGCTCGCCCTCCTGCGGCGGCTCGACCGTGTAGACCTTCGGGATCGGACGGTCCGACCGCGGAATTCCGCCGAGCTCGCGGGCGAGCAGCGCGAGGACGTCCGCCTCGTCGAAGTCGCCGATGACCATCGCCGTCGCGTTGTTCGGATGGTAGAACGTGTCGTAGAACTCGCGCAGGCGATCGGTCGAGACCTCCTCGATGTCGCTGCGCCAGCCGATCGTCGGGTGGTGGTAGGGGTGCTCGCGGAAGGCCGTCGCGAAGGTCAGCTTGTAGAGCACCTGGAAGGGCGAGTTCTCCCCCCGCTCGAACTCGTTGCGGACCACCGTCATCTCGGGCACGCGGTCCTCGTTGCGCAGGAGCGCGCGCCGCATGCGGGAGGCCTCGATGCGGACGGCCACGTCGAGGCGGTCCGAGGGAAGCGTCTCGTAGTAGTTGGTCCGGTCGAACCACGTGGTCGCGTTGAACCGGGCCCCGAGAGCCTCGAGGACGGCGGCGACGGCGGTGCCGTGGGCCCGGTCGAACTCGGGGGTGCCCTTGAACATCAGGTGCTCGAGCAGGTGCGTGGCGCCGGTGTGGCCGACCGCCTCGTTGCGGCTTCCGACGTGGTAGACGACCGCGAACGTCGCGACCGGCGCCACGCGGTTCGGGAGCAGGAGAACGGAAAGGCCGTTCGAGTCGAGCCGGAACTCGCGGAACCCGGCCTTTTCCTTGACAAGCGTGAAGGGGCCCGGGGACAAAACCGCGTCTACCTTCCGCCCGCGATGTCCTCGGCGCCGTCGACGCCGATCACGTTGCCCGAGATCCAGGCGCCGCCTTCACCGCAGAGCGCCACGAGCGCCCGGGCGACGTCCTCCGGCGTCGTGAGTCGGTTCGCCGGATGAAGCGAGAGCGTGCGCTCGATCATTCCCGCGTTGCCCGGGATCTTGCGGAGCGCCGGCGTGTCGGTCACGCCCGCCCGCAGCGAGTTGACGGCGATCCCCTTCGGCGCGAGCTCGACGGCGAGCTGCCGCACGTAGGACTCGAGGGCGCACTTGGCGGCCGAGACCGCGCCGTACGAGGGCCACACGATGTGATCGCCCGCCGAGGTCATCGCGAAGATCCGGCCGCCCGGCGAAAGCAGGTCCGCGAAGTAGAGGTCCTGCGCCCAGAAGACGAGCGAGTTCGCCATGACGTCGAGCGTCATCTCGAGCTGGGCCTTCGAGATGGCGTTCTCCCGCGGCTCGGCGAAGAACGGCTTGAGCGTGCCGAACGCGAGCGAGTGGAGGAGGACGGAGACGCGCGAGGACGGAGGATCGTTGCCGCAGGTGTTCTTGATCGCCTGGACGACCTCGGCCCGCTTCTCGTCGTCGGCGGCGTTGACGTTGAAGAACTCGGCCCGGCGCCCGGCCGCGCGGATCTCGCCGGCGATCCGCTCCGCGTTGGCCTGCGTCGCCTTCCGGTCGAGGTGGACGCCGAAAATGTTCCAGCCGGCGCGGCCCAGGGCGAGGGCGCAGGCCTCCCCGAAACCGGACGATGCGCCGAGGACGACGGCCCAGCGGTGACGCGGCTCTTCGATCAAGCGGCCGGAATCTTAGTACACTCCGTTTCCGGGTGATGGAGGAGCTCACGGCCAGGACCCCGGGTCGGCGGACCCTCCTCGCGGCGCTCTTCGCCCTGATCGCGGTGGCCTGGCTCGAGCCGTCGGGCGCGCGCCTCGCCGAGCCGGACGAAACCCGTTACGCCGAGATCCCGCGGGAGATGCTCGCGGCCGGGGACCTCGTCGTCCCCCGCCTGAACGGCGTCCCGTACTTCGAAAAGCCTCCCCTCCTCTACTGGGCCAATGCCGCGTCCCTGCGCCTCTTCGGCGAAACGCCCTGGGCGGCGCGGTTGCCGACTCGACTCGCGGGCCTCGGCACCCTCGCCCTCGTGTTTCTCGCGGCGCGCGGGGCGGGGCTCGGCGGCGCCGCCGCCGTCCTGTTCCTCGCCGCGCCGATGGGGTTCCTGTTCTCGCGCACGAACCTGACGGACGGCCTCCTGACGTTCTTCCTGACGGCGACGCTCCTCGCCGGCCGCGCAGCCGTCCTCCGGCGCGAGACACAGCGGCCATGGCGCGCGATGGCCTCCCTCTTCGGGGCCTGCGCGGCCGCCGCGTTCCTGACGAAGGGCCTGATCGCGATCGTCCTGCCCGCCGCGATCTTCTTCGCCTGGGCGGTCTCGACGGGCCGGCTCGCGGCGACCTTCCGCGCGCTCGTCGTCTCGCCCGCTCCGCTCGTGTTCCTCGTCCTGGCGCTGCCCTGGCTTCTCGCCGTCGAGCGGCGCCACCCAGGCTTTCTCGACTTCTTCTTCGTGCGGGAGCACTTCCGGCGATTCGCCACCGGGGCCGCGAAACGTCCCGGCCCGGTCTACTACTTCGTCCCCGTCTTCGTCCTCGGATTCCTGCCGGGCCTTCCGTTCTTCCTCCGCGGATTCCGGCGGGGGCTGCGCGCGAGCGACGAAGGGTTTTTCTTCGTCGTCTGGTTCACCGTCGTCTTCGTGTTCTTCTCGATCTCGGGCAGCAAGCTGCCGCCGTACCTCTTTCCGGCCGTCCCGGCGGCGGCCGTCCTCGCGGCGCTCGGGATGCCCGGGACCGGCGCGCGCGCTTCCTGGATCGTCCAGGCGGCCCTCGCGACGATTCTCGCCGTCGCGCTGATCTCGCACCCGGAGCTCCGCGCGGCCGCCAGGGAACTGCACCTCGAGGCGCTCGTCGCGCCGGCCCTCGCCCTGCTCGTCCTCGCCTCGTGGTTCGCCGTGCTGCTCGCGGCCCGCTCCCGGGAGCTCGCGCTCGCCTCCGTCGCCGCCGGCTGGTTCTGCTTCTTCGGAGCCGTCGCGCTGGGCTGGCCGAAGACCCCGCAGGCCCGGCTGACGCACGAGCTCGCGGATGCGGCCCGGGAGGCGGCGGCTCCCTGGAAGGCGCCGATCGTCGGCTACCGCGATTACCTGAACGGGCTCTCCTGGGAGCTGCGGACGCCGATCCCCGTGGCCGCCTACAAGGGCGAGCTCGAGCCCGAGTTCGAGACCGACCCCGCCGTCCGCGCCGCCCTCTTCTGGGACCGGGAGCGCTTCTGGGCCGCCTGGCAGGGAGGGCGGCCGGTCGTCGCCCTCGTCCGCCTCGGCGATCTCGTCGAGCTCATGAAGGCGAGCCCGCCCGCCCGCGTCGTCCGCTACTCCGGACGCCACGCCATCGTCGCGAATTTTCCCGAGTAGGGGCTCAGGTTCGAATCCAGCGGCGGGAGGTTCCGAGGAGGGCGGCCACGAGGGCCGCCCCTACGACCGGGGCCACCGCCGTTCCGTTTCCGCGGCAATGTCTCATCCGTTCGCGGCGCAAATAGTCTCCCGACCGAAGGGAGGGAGGAGGTTTGCGCCGCGGGAGCGAGCGCGCAGCGCAGGGTCAGGCTCGCGGTCGAGCCCACAGGCGAGCCGAGAGCCGGTGCGCCGTCAGGCGCAGACCCGGAGCGCAGCGCTCGCGACGGCAAGCGCTCGCGACGTTTAAGGGATATATCCCTTGATGGTTCGGGCCGTGACGCCGGGCTTGTCGACCGCCACGGCGATCGTGCGGTACTCGCCGTCGGGCTTCTGGGAGTCGGTGCGGAACGCCACGATGTACTGGGACCGCAGCTCCTCCTCGATCCGCTCGGTCACGCCCTTGATCTTCTCGGCGTTGGAAATGTAGAAGACCTCGCCGCCGGACTCGCGCGCGATCTCGCCGAGCTGGCCGCGGATACCGAAGTCGAGGACCGACAGGTTGACCCCGATGATGTAGATCGGCGATCCCGCCGTCCGGCAGTATCGCAGCAGCGTCTGATAGTCGACGTGGGAGTGGTTGTCGGCGCCGTCGGACACGACGACGAGCGCCTTCCGCCCCTGCAGCGCCCGGAACTGGTACAGGCCGAGGACGATCGAATCGAAGAGGGACGTCGCCCCCCGGGCCGAGGTCTCGCCGGCCGCCCGCTGGAGGTCCGCGGAGCTCGAGGTCAGCGTCTGAAGCATGCGCGGCTGCTCGCGGAACTCGATGACGAAGCCCTGGTCCTTGTCGCGGATGAGACCCCGGAAGAGCTCGGTCGAGGCGTCGTGCACGAAGGGCATGACCTTCTCCATCGAGCCCGAGCCGTCCACGACGAGGCCGATCGTCAGCGGCAGCTTCTCGGCGACCTCGAAGCCCGTCACGTGCTGGGCGCGGCCGTCCTCCTGCACCGAAAAGTCGGATTCCGTCAGTCCCTTGACGAAGCGCTTGTCCTTGTCCATGGCCGAGACGTGGAGCTGGACGACGTCGACGCGCACGTTCTCGATCGTCGTGTTCGGCCCCTTGAGGAAGCGCAGGTCGTTGGCCTCCTTGCCGTCCTCGCCGATCGCCGTGGCCCGCAGGAACTCGCCCCGCGAGTACTCCGTCATCGGGATCGTGACTTCGTAGGGACCGGACGTCGCCCAGGCCTTGAGCTTCTTGTCGTTCAAGAAGAGCTCGACCTGCTTGGCGATGCCGCCCGAGATCGACTGGACGACGACCTTGACGCGCACGACGCCGGCCGCCGGGTCCGGCTGCGGCAGGATCTTGACTGCGAGGCGCGCGCTGCCCTGGTTGATGGCCCAGGCGTCCTCGTCGATGAGGCGGCCCGAGGCGTCGTACCCGACGGCCCGCACGGTCTGCTTGCGGGGGACCTCCCCGAGATCGATCTCGACCGAGTACGGAGGACGCGAGCGCGCGAGGATCAGCTTGTCCTCGAGGTAGAACTCGACCTTGGTGATCGGCGGCTCGACGTCGGCTTCGAGCCGCAGCAGGCCGATCGGCGCCTCGCGGGCCGGGGGCATGATCTTCAGCTTCGAGGCGCCCGTCGACGCGGTCGTCGAGTCGGCCTCGTCCGCGATCACGATCGCCTCCGCCGCCGGCAGGGTGGAGGCCTCGCCCGGGGCCATGTCGGGCGAAAAGACGTTGCCGACCTCCGGCACCGACACGTCGGTCGAAGCTTCCCCGACCTGCTTGCCGCCCGGCGCGGCCAGGACGAGCTTGAGCCTGTAGGCCCCGGGCTCGATCGAGCGCAGGAACGCGTACTGGAAGGTCGTGCGCTCGGAAACGTCGCCCGAGACCGGGTACTTGAAGGACTGGACGATCTCCTCGCCCCGGGCGAAGGTCCCCTGGAGCTCGCCCGAGAAGGTCCGGAGACCGCGCCGGGCGGCGGCCATCGAGAGCTCGGGCGCCCGCAGCCGGACGCGGACGACCGTCTTCACGCCCGCCATGCCGAGGTACTCGACCGTGACGTAGAGGGGGAACTGCCCGGCGTCCGTCGAAATCTGCGCCTGCCGGGTCTGCGCCGGGGCCGCACCGGCCGCGAAGAGGGCCAGAAACAGGGCGAGCAGGGATCGAGACTTCATCGGAACCTTCGAACCGCCGGACGTGGGGCTGGAATTCCCGAAAGCGCCCCCCTAGGAGGCGATGGCGAGCTCGGCACCCTGGAAGAAATCGTGGACGGCGGCCCGGAAATCCGCGGGCGTCGCGAGCTCCGAGATGCGGATCCGCAGGGCCCGGCCGTGGGGCAGCCCGCTCGTGTACCAGCCGGTCATCGTGCGCAGCTTGTGGAGGGCCTCCTTCGGGTCGTGGGCCGTCTCCTCGATCGCCGCAAAGTGCGCGAGCATCAGGTCCCGCCGCTCGGCGAGCGTCGCCTCGCGGTCGGGCCGGCCCCCCATCCGGTCCGCGATCTGCCGGAAGATCCACGGGTTCTTCATCGTGGCGCGGCCGATCATGACGCCGTCGCAGCCGGTCTCCTCGAGCAGCGTCAGCGCGTCCTCCGGAGCGGCCACGTCGCCGTTGCCGATGACGGGGATCGAAACCCTCCGCTTGAGCTCGGCGATGCGGAAGTAGTCGGCTCGGCCGGTGTACATCTGCCGCGCGGTACGCGCGTGCATCGCGACGGCTGCGACCCCCTCGTCCTCGCACATGGCGCCGAGGTCGAGGAAGTTGACCCGGCGCTCGTCGAGGCCCAGCCGGAACTTCACGGTCAGCGGCATCGAGAGCCGGGCCTTGACGGCCCGCACGATGCGGCGCGCCAGGGGCACGTCGCCCATCAGAGCGGCACCGGCGCAGCCCTTGAGGACCTTGTTGGCCGGGCAGCCCATGTTGATGTCGCAGACGTCGGGCGAGAGCTCCTGGACGATGTCGGCCGCCGCCGCCATGCGGTCGGGGTCCGAGCCGTAGATCTGGATCGAAAGGGGACGCTCCTCGTCCGAGAAGACCAGCTTGCGCAGCTGGCGGGCGTTGCCCCGTGTAATCGCTTCGGACGATATGAACTCCATCGTCACCAGCCCCACCCCCCCGATCCGGCGCAGCATCAGCCGGTACACGTGGTCCGTGATGCCCGCCATCGGGGCGAGCACCAGCGGCGGATCGATCGGGAGGGGGCCCAGCTTGAGCATCGGAGGCTGATAATCTTACTTGCCCCGGCCGAGGGGCCCGAGGTCGGTTTTTTTGCGCCCCTCGGGCAAGAGGTAAGACCTGACCCTCCCGCGGTTGGTAGGATTGACGGGCGTTTCACTCAGGGAGGTTGGGATGTCGTCCACGGCCACGGCGGGCCCGCGAGAAGACTCCGCCCTCTGGATCCGCGACAAGCGCTTCGATCTGCTGTTCCTGACGCTGTCGGGCGTCCTGGTGTTCCTGCCGTACGTCTCGTACGGATTCCTCAAGAAAATGGGGGTCTCGGAAGGGACGTCCAGCCTGATCGTCGGCCTGTCGGTGACCGTTCTCGTGGGCGGCCCCCACATGTACTCCACCTACCTGCGGACGGCCTTCGAGCCCCGGTTCCGCAAGCGCTGGGGCCTGCTCGCCTACCTGCCGCTCGTCCTCATCCCGACCCTGGTCATTCTCGGGTCCGTCTACGCCTTCATCCTGCTGCTGACCGGGTTCTTCCTGTGGGCGTCGCTCCACGTCACGCACCAGGCGCAGTACATCTCGGAAACCTACCGGATGCGCGCCGGCGGGCCCGTCCGCGCGATCGACCGCTGGCTGGACGGAGCCGTCATCCTCGGCGCCCTCTACCTCATGGCGATGTACAAGTTCGTCGAGGACCGATTCGCCCTCGGTGACGCCGTGCTCCTCTTTCCGAATTTCCTCAAGCACCGCGTCGTCGCCGTGGCCTTCACCGCGGGCTACGCGGCGTTCTTTCTCTTCTACGTGGCCCGGACGCTCCGCGAGATCCGGCGGGGCGAGACGTCCTGGCCGCGGCTCCTCTTCATGACCACGACGGTGGCGATGGCCTTCGTGGTTCCGATCTTCGACAACCTGGACATCTCGTTCCAGGGCTTCAACACCTGGCACTCGCTCCAGTACCTGGCCCTGACGTGGTTCATGCTCGGCCGGGAGGCGGAGACCGGCCGGATCGGCAGCAACCTCACCCGCGCGCTCGCCGGGAAAGAGAACACCAGGAAGTTCTACTTCTCGATGATCGGCGCGACGTTCTCGGCCGGCGTGATCTACCTGATCCTCTGGAAGGGCCTCAATTTCCCGCAGGACAAGAGCTACTACGTGGTCGTGCTGTCGTTCCTCCTGGTGCACTACTTCTACGACCACATCCTCTTCCGCGACTTCGAGCCGTTACAGCCGATTCGGGGCCGCGAGAGCATCGCCGCTTAGCTGCCGCGAGCTCGCGCCAAGGAATCAACTCCCGGATGGCGCTCAAGTTCGCGGCGCGCGAAGTCTCCCGAAGTAACCGAGGGAGGAGGCGCGCGCCGCGTGAGCGAACGCGGAGCGGAGGGATCAGGCGAGCGGTCGAGCCGGCATCCCGGCGAGCCGCTCGCCGGTGCGGCCGAAGGTCGCAGATCCCGAGCGGAGCGTTCGCGATTACCTCGCAAGTTCCTGGTAGGACTTGACCTCGGTGTACCCCTTCGGCTTCTCGAAGAGGTCGGGGTCGGCGCCGACGCGGACGTCGAGGAGCTCGGTCGTGGTGAAGGGCTGGGACTCGTCGTTGGCGTCCTTCTTGGCGTGCTCGATCTTGACGACGAGGTTCTCGAGGTCCCGCGCGGCCCAGATGGTCACGACGTCGCCCGAGGGGAGTGTCATGCGCCACCGGCTGCAGGGGTGAAGGCCGTGGGTGTCGTCGCCGATCCGCTCGATCTGCGCGCCGAAGCGGTCCGCGTACGCCCGCGCGTCGAAGCGCGGGTCGAGCGGGTAGCCGGGCACGATCTCGTCGGTCGGCGCCCAGGCCGACGCGAAGAGCTTCTTCGTCTTCGGCCGGTACTGCCAGACCGTCTTGAGCTCCGGCCGCGCGACCTTGACGAGCGGGGCGCCGTCGGCCTCGCCCTCGATCCGCCGCCACTCCCCCCGCACCGCCACCGAATACCGCTCCTGCGACGAGTAGGCGAGGATCGCGGTGTAGCCGTCCTTCGCGATCGTCTTCAGGCCGCCCCCGCAGCCGGCGGCGAGGAGCAGGGCGAGGAGCGCGAGCCCCCGGCGGCCGTTCACCGCGCGCTCGGGATCAGGATCAGCGTCTCCTGCGGCGTGCCGAGCGGCTCGCTTCCCTTCTCCGTCACGACGTAGTCCTCCTCCAGCCCGAAGCCGACCGCGCCGCCCATCATCCAGGGCAGCTCCACCTGCACGCTCGGCTCGACGGCGAACGTCTGGTCGCGCTCGATCACGTAGGCGCCGAGCTTGCCGTAGCGGTCGGGCCAGTCGGGGGCGAGCTGCGGGCCGAGGTCGTGGGTGTAGAAGCCGATCGGATGCCCGGTCGCATGCACGAACTCCGGATACCCGGCGTCGGTCACGACCTTGCGGCCGGCGGCGTCGACCGCCGTCCCCTTGACGCCCGGCTTCAGGGCGGCGGCGGCCGCCCGGTTGGCGGCCTTCGCGGTGTCGAAGGCCTTCTGGACCTCCTCGGGCGCCTTCGTCTCGTCGGGGCGGAGCACGTAGGCGAGCCGCTGGACGTCCGTCTTGTAACCGGAGTCGTCGACGCCGGCGTCGATGTGGATGACGGCGCCCGGCACGATCAGCGCGTCGGTGGCGCCGGAGTGACCCCGGGCGACGCCGGCGTTGACGTTGGGGTCGTGCGCCTCGCTCCAGGACGGACCGAGGCCCATCTCGCGGCGGCGCTTGCGGATGAAGTCGGCGACGTCCCGCTCGGTCGTCTTGCCCGGGACGACGACCGCCGGCGAGAGCGCCTCGGCGAGAATCGCCTCGGTCCGCTTGACCGCTTCCCGCATCTTCGCGATCTCGGCCGGCGTCTTGCGGCTGCGGAACGAGACGAGCAGGGCCTCGGCGGAGACGAGGCGCTTCGAGAGGTCCGGCCCGAGCGTCTCCCGCAGCCACTGCAGGTTGCCGGCCGTCAGGCCGTCCGCCAGCGCGAAGTCCTTGGATTGATCGACGGCGATGACTCTGGGGGTATACCGGTCGATCTGTTCCCGCAGCGCCGGGCCCGCCCCATCCTTGCCGTAAGGGACGACGTGCGTGTACAGGCCCGACTTCTCGAAGGCGTCGGTGTCGAAGCTCGCGACGACGGCCACCCGCTCGAGCGTCTCGCCGCGATCGACGAAGATGCAGGCCGCGCGCCCGACGGCATACTCCGCGCCGACGTCGAAGGCCACCGGGTCGGTCGTGTTCTCGCGCGTCAGCACGAGCCAGAGGTCGACCCCCGACCGGCGCATCGCCGCCAGGAGGTAGCGGTCCATCCGCTCCTTGCGGGAGACGATCTTGAGCGGCCCGGCCGGAACCACGGGTGTCGGCGTCGGCCGGACGGGGCGCTGCGCTTCGGCCGCGGCCGGCAGCAGGAGGAACAGCAGGAGAACCGCCAGCGGTTTCATCGCGCGCAACTCTAACGCCTCCGACCCCTCTGCCATAATCGCGCGCCATGACGTGGTGGGAAAAGTGGTTCGGCGAGGAGTACCTCGACCTGTACCCCCACCGCGACCTCGCCGCCGCCCGCCGCGAGGCGGCCTTCGCGCTGGCGCACCTGCCCCCCGACCCGGCCCCGCTGCTCGATCTCTGCTGCGGTTCCGGCCGGCACTCGGTCCCCTTCGCCGAGTCCGGCGTGGCGCCGATCGGCCTCGACTACTCGGCGCCGCTCCTCGATCTCGCGCGGCGGCGCGACCGCCACCTCTTCCTGGTGCGCGGCGACATGCGCTCGCTCCCCTTCTCCGACGGCGCCTTCGCGGCCGTCGTCAACTTCTTCACGAGCTTCGGCTACTTCCTGCGCGAGGCCGAGAACCTGTCGGTCGTCTCGGAGATCGAGCGCGTCCTCCGGCGCGGCGGAGCGTTTCTCTGCGACACCTTCTCCCTCGACTACGTCCTCGGCCGGCTCGTTCCGGAGGAACGCCGGAGCTGCGGCGAGAAGCAGTACACGATCCGGCGCACCTGGAACGCCACGACCCGGCGGATCGAGAAGGAGATCGAGGTCCGCCGCGAGGGCTCGACCGAGATCTTCCGCGAGAGCGTGCGCGCGTACGGCCCCGACGAGCTCGGCGGCCTCTTCTGCGACGCGGGGCTGACGATCGAGGACATGTGGGGAGGCTTCGACGGATCGCCGGTCGGGCCCGAATCGCCGCGCCTGATCGTCCTCGCGCGAAAGCCCGGGAGGCCCGCATGATTCCCTTCGAGAAGTACCCGGGCCTGTCGCCGCTCTTCTTCGACTTTCTCCGAGGGCTCCCGGAGTTCTTCCCCGATCCGCCCTCGCTCGACGCCGCCGCGCAACGCGGGAAGGAGCTGCTCGCGTCCGGTGCGCGCGCCCGCGTGCCGGCCTCCGCCTTCCGCCACCGCGGCGGCGAGGCGGCGCGGATGGCCGAGGACCTCGTGGCCGGGCGCGCCGTCGCCGTCGCGGCGGGCCACCAGGTCGGGATCTTCACCGGACCGCTCTTCACGCTGATGAAGGCGCTCGACGCGATCTGCATCGCCCGCGAGCTCCGGGAGCGCGGCGTGCCGGCGGCGCCGGTCTTCTGGGCGTTGACCGACGACCACGACCTCCAGGAGATCGCCCGCACCGCGCGCCCCGGGCCCGAGGGACCGGAGGAGCTCGTGCTCGAGGGCGCGGACCGCCAGAACCGGCAGCCCGTCGGCCGCCTGCCGATCCCCGACGGGATCCGCGGCATCGTCGAAGCCTTCCGTCCGCTGGCGCGCCACGAGGCGGCCGTCCGGGTGCTCGAGGCCTTCGCGCGGCGGAGCGCCCCCGGCGCACTCTACGGAGAGGCGTTCATCGAGACGCTGCTCGACCTGGTCGAGCCCGATCCGCTCCTCGTCCTCGAGCCGCTCGTTCCGGCCGCCCGCCCCGCGACCGCCGAGCTCTTCCTCGCGGCGGCGGCGAAGTCCAAGGATCTCGCCGCGATCCTCCGAGCCACGGAAGAAGCGCTCCGCCGCGCGGGAAAGCCGGTTCCCGCGCCCGTGCCGGAGGGCTTTTCCTTCTTCCTCATCGACGGGGAGGGGCGGCGGCGCGTCGCCGACGTTCCGGCCGCGGTCGCCCGGGTCGAGGCCGGCGAGGGCTTTCCGTCGGCCGACGTCATAACCCGGCCGGCCCTGAAGTCGTACCTCTTCCCCATGGCGGCGAGCGTTCTCGGAGCGGCGGAGATCGCCTACCACGCCCAGAGTCTCCCGATCTTTCCGCTCTTCGGAATCCGGCCGCCCGTGCTCTTCCCCCGCACCCACGTCGTCGTCCGAGGGCCCGCCGAGCGCCGGCTCGCCGAACAGCTCGTGATTCCCGAGGAAGACCTCCTGCAGCCCTTCGCCCTCGCCCCGGCGGCGCCCGTCCCGCAGGCCGACGCCGTCGCGGCCCTCGCCGCGTCGACCGAGCGGGAGCTCGCCGCGCTCGGCCCCGAGCTTTCGGGGCTCGACGCCTCGCTCACCGGGGCCCTCGACAATGCGACCAAGAAGATCGCCTACCAGTTCGAGCAGCTCGCCGACCGGGCGCGCAAGGCCGCCGAGCGCCGGGGCGACGTCGAGTCCAACCGGCGCAAGCGCCTGGCGCGGGCCATGCTGCCGTCGGTCGGCCAGGTGCCCGCCGAACGGATCTATCCGCCGCTCTCGGCCATGCTCGCCTTCGGCCGCGAAGAAGTCCTCGCCGCCCTCCGGAGCGTCGCGGGAACGGCGGCCGCGGGGGTCGCGGTCGTGGACCTCGGACTCGAGGAGGAGACACCCGATGCCGGTTGACGTTCTCGCGATCTCGGCCCACCCGGACGACGTCGAGCTGACTTGCGGCGGGACCCTCGTCAAGCTCAAGCAGCGCGGCTACCGGTTCGGAATCGTGGACCTGACGCGCGGCGAGATGGGCACGCGCGGCTCGGCGGAGATCCGGTTGCGGGAGGCGGCGCGCGCCGCCGAGATCCTCGGCGCCGAATTCCGCGAATCGCTCGACCTCGGGGACGGGGGACTGCGCCGCGGGCGCGACGAGGAGCTCGCGGTCATCGACGTGATCCGCCGCGAGAGGCCGCGCATCGTCCTGACGCCCTACCCGGACGACCGCCACCCCGACCACCGGCGCGCCGGCCAGCTCGTCACCGACGCGGCGTACTACGCGGGCACCCGCAAGCTCGAGACCAACCATCCCGCGCACCGCCCGCAACAGACGATCTACTTCTCGACCTTCGACTCGCGGCGGCCCGAGTTCCTCGTCGACGTGTCGGACGTCATCGACACGCGGCGCGCCGCCATGCGCGCCTTCGAGAGCCAGTTCCACAAGGAGGGCTCGACCGAGCCGCCGACGATGCTGGCGCAGAAACAGTTCCTCGAAGTCATCGAGGCGCGGGCCCGCGAGTTCGGCATGATGATCAACGTCGAGTTCGCGGAGGGCTTCCTCGCCCGATGTCCTCCCCGCATCCCCGACCTCGTCCAGGCCTTCGAGGGCTCCGAGCCGGGCTTCTGACCCCCATGAAAATCGGAATCACCTGTTATCCGACCTTCGGCGGGAGCGGCGTCGTCGCGACCGAGCTCGGCATCGCGCTCGCCGATCGGGGCGACGAGGTCCACTTCATCTCGTACGCGCTGCCCTCGCGGCTCGACCTCCCGCGGGCGCGCGTCCACTTCCACGAGGTCGTCGCGCCGTCCTACCCTCTGTTCGTCTCGCCTCCCTACACGCTGGCGCTCGCGACGAAGATGGCCGAGGTCGCGGGCCAGGAGCACCTCGACCTGCTCCACGTCCACTACGCGCTGCCGCACGCGATCTCCGCGATCCTCGCCCGCGAGATGGGCAACGGCAACGGGGTGCGGCTCAAGGTCGTCACCACCCTCCACGGCA
Source organism: uncultured Acidobacteriota bacterium (assembly GCA_963764715.1). Lineage (GTDB taxonomy): Bacteria > Acidobacteriota > Thermoanaerobaculia > UBA5066 > Gp7-AA6 > DAHUXD01. Next base: position 139,281 of record CAVXTP010000021.1, on the reverse strand, counting down.
CCGACGTCACGATCGTCGGCCAGGACCGCTCGTACCTCCCGATCACGCGGTGGTCGATCGACCAGAGCGACGCCGTCACGGCGGTGTCGCAGTACCTCAAGGACGTCACGATCCGGGAGTTCGGGGTCAAGCGCCCGATCGAGGTCCTGCCCAACTTCGTCGACACGAAGCAGTACCACCCCGGCGGCGCCTCGCCCTTCGCCCGGTCGCTCGCCGGCGAGGGCGAGGCCCTGCTCGTCCACGTCTCGAACTTCCGGCCGGTCAAGCGCGTGTGCGACGTCCTCGGGGTTTTCGAGCGCGTTCAGAAGGCGATGCCGGCGCGGCTGCTTCTCATCGGGGACGGTCCCGAGCGCTCGCTCGCCGAGCGGCTGGCGCGGGACGGGGGCTTCGCCGCGAAGACCACGTTCCTCGGCAACGTGGCCGCGATCGAGACGATTCTCCCGGCCGCCCGCCTGCTGCTCCTGCCCTCGGACGCCGAGTCGTTCGGGCTGGCCGCGCTCGAGGCCATGTCCTGCGGCGTCCCGGTCATCGGCACGGCGAAGGGCGGACTGCCGGAGGTCGTCGAGGACGGGGTCAGCGGCTACCTCCGGCCGGTCGGCGACGTCGAGGGCATGGCGAAGGCCGCGATGAGCCTTCTCTCCGACACGGACCTCTGGTCGAAGTTTTCGCGGGCCGCGCGCCGGCGCGCCGAGGTCGACTTCCCGACCGACGCGCTGGTCTCCCGATACCGCGCCCTCTACGAGAAGACGCTCGGGGCGTGACCGACGGCGCCGACGCCCGGCTCGTCCCGGCCCGCGAAGGGCGCGGCGAGGTCCGGGAGAAGGCCTCCCGGTTCTTCGGGATCGCGGCGCACGCGGCCTCTTCCGATGAGGCCGAGGAGATCCTGGCGAAGATCCGCCGCGAGCACCACGACGCGACGCACGTCGCGTTCGCCTGGAAGATCGGGAGCGCCGTCCGCGCGTCCGACGCGGGCGAGCCCGGGGGAACGGCGGGCCGGCCGATCGCCGGGGCGATCGAGTCGGCGGGGCTCTCGGACGTCGTGGCGGCCGTCGTGCGCTACTACGGCGGCACGAAGCTCGGCACCGGCGGCCTCGCGCGGTGCTACCGCGAAGCGGCCTCCCTGGCCCTCGCCGCGTGCGGCTCGCGCACCGTGTACGAAACGGTCCGCCTCGAGGCCCGTCCCACGCACGCCGCCGCGGGCGCCGTGCGCCGTCTCCTGCGCCCTCCCGAGGTGCGGCTCGTCGCGGAGCGCTTCGATCCCGAGCCGGTCCTCGAGCTCGAGGTGCGCCGGTCGCTCGCCGAAGGGATCGTCGGCGCGCTCACCGAAGCGCGGATCGCCGTACGGCGGCTGTGAGGGCGGGGACGAGCCGTCCACCGGAGGCAAGCCACCGGCGACAGGCAACGCTGGCCGAAGGCCAGCGATAACCCCCGCCCCTACGACCCGGACGTGATTGCGTTTCCGCACCATGGAAATTGAGCGCCTCGGTCGTAGGGGCGGCCCTTGTGGCCGCCCTCTCTCGCAACCGACGCGAACCGGGCCTGCTACACCCGCGCGCCGGCGAGGGCCTGGAGTCCCGCCTCCCGCTCCTCGCGCGAGCAGAAGGCGGCGTGGAAAGCATTGCCCGCGAGGGTGCGGATCTCGGCTTCGTCGAGCCCGAGCTGCTCGCGCGCGAAGCGGTACTCGCCCGAGGTCGTCGTCCCGAAGAGCGAGGGGTCGTCGGCCGACAGCGTCACGCGGACGCCGGCCCGGAGGAGCGCCCGCAGCGGATGGGCCGCCGCGCTCGCGACCGCGCCGGTCCGCAGGTTGCTCGTCGGGGCGACGCAGAGGATCGTGTCCTCCTCCTTGAGCCGGGCGAGAAGGTGCGGGTCCTCCGCGGCGGCGATGCCGTGGTCGATGCGGTCCGGCCGAAGCGTGTCGAGGACCTCGCGGACCGCCTCCGGACCGGTCCACTCGCCGGCGTGCACCGACGTTCGCAGCCCCAGCGCGCGGGCGCGCAGGTAGATCCCGCCGAAGGCCGCCGCCGGGAACGCGGCCTCGTCGCCGCCGATCCCGAAGCCGACGATCGAGGGCAGCGGCATGCGCTCGTACAGGTCGAGCACGCGATCGACCGACTCGGGCCCCCAGTGCCGCACGCCGTCGAGAAGGATGCGGCAGAGGATCCCGTGCGTCTCGAGGGCCTCGCGAAATCCGACGTCGATCGCCTCGAGGCACGCCGCCGGATCGAGGCCGATCTTCGGGAAGATCTCGGGAGAGACGTAGACCTCGGCGTAGCGCAGGCCGTCCGACGCGAGCGACGCGGCCACGGCGAGCGACGCCGCCACGTAGTCCTCGGGACGGCGGAAAAGCCGGCAGACCTCGGCGAAGAGCGCGAGGAAGCCTCCCGAGTCGCGAACGCCGAGACGGGCGGCGTCGAAGGCCCCGGCGTCGGCGAAGGCGTGCCCGGCCGCGCCCGCGAGGCGGACGATCTCGGCGGGCGGAAGGCACCCCTCGAAATGCAAGTGGCAATCCGCGAGGGCCCCGCCGCGGGGCCGCGACGTCCGGGTTTCGGCGCTTTCGGGCTTCACAATCGGGTGGCCGCCCTTCACAATCCCGCCGCACCCCACTCTATATGCGCCGTACCCGCCTGCTCGCTCTCTTTCTCGACGTTCTCGTCGCGGCGGCCGTCGCGGATGCGGTCGGCCTCGTGCTGACCGGCGTCGTCTGGGCCTACTTTCCGGCGGCCGGGCCGGCGATCCCCTGGATCTGGGCCGCCTGCGCCGCCGGTGCGACGGGCGCCTTCCTGCTCCGCGACCGCCGCGGAGGGCGGGCCCGGCGGTGGCTGGCACTCGAGGCCCGCCGCCCCGACGGGAGTCCGCCGGGAGTCCGGGGCTCGATCCGGAGGAACCTCCCCCTGCTTTTGCCCTTCTGGAACCTCTATGACGCCTGGCCGGTCCTTTCCGACGGATCGGCGCCGCGCCGCTCCGACCGGCATACGGGAATCCGTATCCTGCGGTCAGAATGAGAGATGCAGGGGCGGCTTGCCGTCCCGGCCCTGACGATGAACCTTTTGTCCCGGTTTCCGTTAGTTAAGATCCAGATGAGCCATGCGTAAAGCCATTCTCGCCGCCGCCTTCCTCGCCGCCGCGCTTCCCGCCCTCGCGGGCCAGGAAGAGGTCTTCGAAAAGGCCTACTCGATGGAAGGCGTCACCCGGGTCTCCGTCGAGAACGTCAACGGCCACATCGAGGCGACGGCGTGGGACAAACCGTACTTCAAGCTCCGCGCGGTCAAGCGGGCCGAGGGATCGCGCGCGGAGGAGACGCTGCGCCTGACCGAGATCCGGGTGCAGAAGGTCGGCGACGAGATCCGCGTCGAGACCGTCAACCCCAAGCGCCGCCGCGTCTTCGGCTTCCTCGACTTCGGCGGATCGAACGCCCACGTCGACTACGTCCTGCAGATCCCGGCCAAGGCCGGGGTGCGGTTCGAGACCTGCAACGGCAAGGTCGTCGCCTCCGGATTTCTCGGAACGCTCTCGGGCGACGCCGTCAACGGGTCAATCGAGCTCGCCGGGCTCGAAGGGCCGACGAGCGCCTCGACGGTCAACGGTTCCGTGCGCGTGGCTTTCAACGGCCCGCTCAAGAAGAGCCGCATCGAGACGGTCAACGGCTCGATCGACGTGGCCTTCGCGAAGACCTCGCCGGTCAGCTACGACCTCGAGACGGTCAACGGCCACATCGAGGGCGACTTCGATCTGCCGGTCGAGGGCAAGTTCGGCCCCAAGGAGGCCCGGGGCAAGCTGAACGGCGGCGGCGAAGTGCTCCACTGCGAAACCGTCAACGGCACGATCCGCCTCCGCACCCAGTAACGTCCGGCCCCATCCGCTGTATCCTCGGCCCCGGATGAGCGCCGAGGGCCCCTCCTCCCCCCGCCGACCCTTTCTTCTCGCGCTCTGCTACGCGGCGTTCCTCGGCCTCCTGCCGCTGCTCGTCGCAAAGCGCGACCCGGAAGTCCGCTGGCACGCCCGCAACGGACTCGCGCTCTTCGGAGCCCTCGCGCTCGTGGGTGTCGTCGCGACACTCGTCGGCATCGCGGTGCCGTCGCTGTCCTGCCTCTACGTCGTGACGATGTCGATCTTTTCGCTCTTCTACGTGATGATCGCCGTCCTCGCGACGGTCAAGGCGCTCGGCGGAGCGCGCCTGGTCATCCCCGGGATCTCCGCCTATGCCAGCCGCGCCGGCCGCTGAGGTCGCCGGGGCCGGCCCCGGCCCGCGCGCCTCGCTCGCGGCGCCGATCCTCGCGGCCTGCCTCGGCCTCGCCGTCGGGGACGCGCTTCGGCCGCCCGCGCTGCAGTGGAGCGTCCGGGCCGCGGTTGCGGCGATCGACGTCTACCGAAGCGCCGTCTCGCCGACTCTCGCCGCGAGCGGCCTCGCGCGCTGCCGGTTCACGCCGACCTGCTCCGCGTACGCGCGCGAGGCCATCCTGCGCTACGGGAGTCCTCGGGGGTTTCTGATGACCGCGGGGAGGATTCTGCGATGCCATCCGTGGGCGGTCGGTGGAGAAGATCCGGTGCCTTCATGGTCCGTAAGCGGTAAGCAGTAAGCGTCGCGAGGGCATCCGCCCGGCTTACTGCTTGCTTACTGGTTCTAAAAGATGGTGCCGTCGGCCGGACTCGAACCGGCATGGGTTACCCCATACGCCCCTCAAACGTACGTGTCTACCAATTCCACCACGACGGCACGGGGGGACGATTTTACGGCTTCGCGGGGCTCTGCGTCGCGGGCTGATCACCCGCGGGCTTCGGCGCGGCCGAGTCGGGAGCGCCGGCCGGAGCCGCGGGCGCCGGGGCGGGCGCCTTGGGGGCCGCCGCCGCCGGAAGGGTCTGAATGACCGACTTGCGCGGCCTCGCTTCCATGATCGAGAGCAGCACCGAAAGCAGGACGAAGCCCACGAAGGCTCCGGTCGTCAGCTTGTGCAGGAACGTGGTCGCGCCCCGGGCGCCGAAAGCCGTCTGGCTGCCGCCGCCGCCGAAAGCGCCGGCGATGTCCGCGCCCTTGCCCTGCTGCAGCAGGACGACGAGGATCAGAAAGAAGCAGATGACGACGTAGATGACGACCAGGGCGGCGTACAGCAAGGGGCCTCCACGAAAAGGGCGGGAAGTTTACGTGGCGGAAGGGGGGGCGTCAAGCGCGCGCGATCGCCGCGAACGCGGCCGCGGACAGGCTCGCCCCCCCGACGAGGAAGCCGTCGACGGAAGGCTCGGCCGCGAGGGCGCCGGCGTTTTCGGGAGTCACGGAGCCTCCGTAGAGCACCCGCAGGGCGCTCCGGCCGGCGAGCAGGCGCCGCAGCTCGAGACAGGCCGAACGGCAATCCGGGGGCTCGGCGGCGCGGCCCGTGCCGATCGCCCAGACGGGTTCGTAGGCCACGACGAGCGGCCGGGCCGGGGGGTGCTCGGAGAGCGTCCGGACCTGGCGCTCGAGGACCGCCTCCGTCTCGCCGCGGTCGCGCTCCTCGAGCGTCTCCCCGAGGCAGTAGATGGGGGTCAGGCCGGCCTCGCGGCAGCGGGCGAGCTTGCGGGCGAGGACTTCGCCGTCTTCGCCGAAGAGACGCCGCCGCTCGGAGTGCCCGATGATGGCGTAGGCGCAGCCGGCCTCGCGCGCCTGACGCGCCGAGACCTCGCCCGTGTACGCGCCCTCGGCCTCGGCCGCCACGTTCTGGCAGGCGATCGACCAGCGACCGCGCTCGTCGCGCGCCTCCGCGAGGGCCGTGAAGGACGGGGAAAGGACGAGCTCCCGTCCCGCGATTCCGTCGCCGACGGCCGCGGAGAGCTCCCGCGCATAGGCGGCGGCCTCCGCGCGCGTCTTGTGCATCTTCCAGTTGGCGACGACGAGCTTCATGGGCCCGTCCCTCAGCTCAACGCTTCGATGCCCGGAAGCTTTCCTTCCGCCAGGAACTCGAGCGACGCGCCGCCGCCGGTCGAGACGTGCGTGAACCGGTCGGCCACGCCGGCCTCGTGCGCGGCCTGCACGCTCTCGCCTCCGCCCACGACGGTCACCGCCTTCGAGTCCGCGACGAGCATCGCGAGCGCGCGCGTGCCCCGGTCGAAGGGCGGCTTCTCGAAGACGCCCATCGGCCCGTTCCAGAAGATCGTCTTCGCCGGCGCGAGGAGCCGCGCGAACTGTTCCAGCGTCTTCGGCCCGACGTCGAGGGCCATCGCGTCCTCGGGGATCCTGTTGATCGACACCGTCCGCGCGCCGGCGCCGTCGTCCGGCGACTTCGCGACGACGAAGTCCGAGGGCAGGGCGATGGTCTTCCCGGCCTCCTTGCAGTAGTCGAGGATCTCGCGCGCCAGCGCCACCTTGTCCTCCTCGAGGAGCGAGCGGCCGACCGGCAGGCCGATCGCCCGGACGAAGTGGTTGGCCATGCCCCCGCCGACGAGCAGCACGTCCGCCCGCCGCGACAGGACGCGCAGCGTGTCGATCTTGCCGGAGATCTTTGCGCCGCCGAGGATCGCGGCGAAGGGCCGTTCTGGTTCGAGCAGGCGCGACAGCTCGCGGACCTCCTTCTCGAGGAGAAGCCCGGCGCCCTTCTCCGTCATGAGCTTCGGCACGCCCACGACCGATGCGTGCGCGCGGTGCGCCGCGCCGAAGGCGTCATCGACGTACACATCCGCGAGGGCGGCGAGCGCCTTCGCAAACTCGGGGTCGTTCGCCTCCTCGCCGGCGTGGAACCGGAGGTTCTCGAGGAGCAGGACCTCGCCGTCGCCGAGCGCGTCGGCCGCGCGCGCGGCCTCGGGGCCGATGCAGTCCTCGACGAACCGCACCGGGGCTCCCAGCTTCTCGGCGAACCGCACCGCGACCGGCGCGAGCGAGAGCTCGGGTCTGCGCTTGCCCTTGGGCTTGCCGAGGTGCGAGGCGCAGATGACGCGGGCGCCGCTTTCCCGGGCCAGGCGCACGGTCGGAAGCGTCTCGACGATGCGGGTGTCGTCGGAGACCCGGCCGTCCTCGAGCGGAACGTTGAAATCGACGCGCAGGAAGAGCTTGCGGCCCCGCAGGGGGAGATCCCGGATGGACTTCATCGGGCCGGTAGAATAGCGCAGTGAAAAGACGCCTCACCGCCGCGCTGGCCCTCGTTCTGTGGGCGGCCGTCGCCGCCGCCGCTCCGGCCCCCCGGTCGGCGCGGGGCGCGGGGGGCGCCGTGGCCGCGGCCGAGGAGAACGCCGCGCGGGTCGGCATCGCCATCCTCGAAGGGGGCGGCAACGCGGCCGACGCTGCGGTCGCGGTCGCTTTCGCCCTCGCCGTGACCTGGCCCGAGGCCGGAAACATCGGGGGCGGCGGCTTCTGGACGTCGCGGGACGCGGCCGGCAAGGTGCTGACGCTCGACTTCCGCGAGATGGCGCCCCGCGCCGCCCGCCGCGACCTCTACACCGCGCCGCGCGCCGGCAAGGCGCCGCCCTCTTCGCTCGAGGGCCCGCTCGCCTCCGGGGTCCCCGGCTCGGTCGCGGGTCTCGCCCTCGCGCATCGACGGGCCGGCCGGCTGCCGTGGAAGACGGTCGTCGACCCCGCCGTCAAGCTCGCCCGCGACGGCTTCGTCATGACCGCCGCGATCTCCGAGTCGATCGCCGACGAGCAGAAGCGGCTCGCGGCGGACGTCCCGACCGCGCGTATCTTCCTGCCGGGGGGCGCGCCGCCCGCTCCGGGCGTCCTCTTCCGCCAGCCGGACCTGGCGCGCACGCTCGAGGCGATCCGCGACCGCGGCGAGGACGGCTTCTATCGCGGCCGGGTGGCCCGGGCGATCGAGGACGGGCAGAAGCGCGCCGGAGGAATCATCACGCGCGGCGACCTCGCGCGCTACGAAGCCAGGTCGCGCAAGCCCGTGCGCTTCCGTTTCCAGGGTCTCGAGGTCGTGACTCCGCCGGCCCCGTCCTCGGGGCCCGTTCTCGCGGAGATGGCTCTCATGGCGGAGATCGCGGGCGCCGAGCGCATCCGGCCGGCCGGGCCCGAATCGGCCCACTGGCTCGCCGAGATCGAGAAGCGCGCCTTCCGCGACCGGAACCGCTGGATGGGCGATCCGGCGTTCGCCACCTTCGATCCGAAGCTCTTCACCGATCCGACGCGGCTCCAGGCCCTCGTCGCCACGATCAAGCCCGACCGCGCCACGCCGATCGCGGAGCTGCCGCCGCTCCCGGGCGAGAAGCCGACGACCACGCACTTCTCGGTCATCGACGACGACGGGATGGCCGTTTCCGTGACGACGACGCTCAACGACTCGTTCGGCAACGCGCGCGTGGCCCCCGGACTCGGCTTTCTGTGGAACAACGAGATGGACGACTTCGCGACGCGCCCGGGCGAGCCCAACATGTACGGGTTGATCCAGGGCGAGTCGAACGCCGTCGGCCCGGGCAAGCGCATGCTCTCGGCCATGTGCCCCTCGATCGCGGCCGCCGGAGGCAAGGTCGTGCTCGTGTGGGGAACGCCGGGCGGCTCGACGATCCCGACGACGAACCTTCAGGTCCTCCTCAACCGCGTGCTCCGCCGCCAGGGCCTCGAGGAGGCCGTCGCGGCGCCGCGCTTCCACCAGCAGGACCGGCCCGACGCGATCCAGATCGAGCGCGGCCGGTTCGACGCCGCGTGGATCGACGCGCTCCGGGCGATGGGACACCAGATCACGGAGCGGGGCCGCATCGGGAGCGTCCACGCCATCGCCGTCGAGCCGGACGGCACGCTCAACCCCGTCGCCGATCCGCGAGGTTCCGGCGCGGCGCTCGTCGTCCGGGAGACGAGGTGAAGCCGGACGAAATCCTGCGGCCCCTCTATCGCGACGGTCGCCGGCTCGCCCTCCTCGACCAGCGCCTCCTGCCCGGCGCCGAGGTCTGGCTCTCGCTCGAGACGGCGCCGGAGATCGCCCTGGCGATCCGGGACATGGCGGTGCGCGGCGCTCCGGCGATCGGCGTGGCCGCCGGCTACGGCGCGGCGTTCGCGATGCGGAGCGGGACCACGACGCCTCCCGCCGAGCGCTTCCGCACCGCCGCGCGTCTGCTCGCGTCGACCCGGCCCACCGCCGTCAACCTCTTCGCGGCCCTCGAGCGGATGGAGCGCGCCTTCGCGACGGTCGCCGACCGGCCGCCCGAGGCGATCGAGGAGGCGTTGACGGCGGAGGCCGACGCCATCGCGGCCGAGGACATCGCGGCCTGCCTTCGCATCGGGCGCTACGGGCAGGAGCTCCTGACGGGGCGCCGGGCCGTCCTGACGCACTGCAACGCCGGGGCCCTCGCCACGGCCGGATACGGAACGGCGCTCGGCATGATCCGGGGAGCGGTCGAGGCCGGCAAGCCCATCCGCGTGCTCGCTTGCGAGACGCGTCCGTTCCTCCAGGGCGCGCGCCTGACGGCCTGGGAGCTGTCGCGCGACGCGATCCCGGTCGAGCTGATGACCGACAGCATGGCCGGCCACTTCCTCGCGCGCGGCGAGATCGAGGCGGTCGTCGTCGGCGCCGACCGCATCGCGTCGAACGGCGACGTCGCGAACAAGATCGGCACGTACACCCTCGCGGTGCTCGCCCGCGAGAACGGCGTCCCGTTCTACGTGGCCGCGCCGACCACGACGGTCGACCTCGGCTGCCCCGACGGGTCCGCGATCCCGATCGAGGAGCGCGCCGCCGCCGAGGTCCTGTCCTTCGCCGGCCAGTCGATCGCTCCGGCCGGCGTCTCCGCCCGCCACGTGGCCTTCGACGTCACGCCGGCCAGGTACGTGACGGCGATCGTGACGGACCGCGGGGTCTGCCGGCCGCCGTACGGCGAGAGCCTCCGGGAGGCTGTAGGAGGCAGTAAGCAGTAAGCGGGCAATTGACTCCGCTCGGCTTACTGCTTACCGCTTACTGATCCAATCTGGCTATAATGGCGTCATGAAGAACGCCAGAATTTCAGAGCTCCGGGACGGGCTCTCGGAGTATCTCGCGCGGGTCCGAAAGGGTGAGACGGTCATCGTCTACGACCGCGATACGCCGATCGCGCGCATCGAGCCCATCGCGCCGGCGGACGACCGGATTCCCGACTGGGTGCGCGACGCGGAGCGCCGCGGCATCCTGTCCCCGCCGCGCAATGCCGGCCCCATCGTCCTCGGGCCGCCGATCAAGATCGATCCGAAGTTTTCGATCCTCGAGGCGCTGCTCGAGGAACGCCGCACCGGCCGATGAAGTACTGGGACAGCTCCGCGATCGTGTCTCTCGTCATCGAGGAGGCACGCACTCCGGTTCTGCGAGCGATGCGCGAGGAGGACCCGGAGCAAACGGTCTGGTCCTTGACGGAGGTCGAGATCGCATCCGCTCTGGCCCGGCGCGAGCGAGAAGGTCTCGGCGAGAAGCCCCTCGAGGCCGCGCGGGTGGACATCGCCAAGCTCGTCGGGAAGTGGCGCGCCGTAACGGCCTTCGACCAGGTCCGGGCCCGTGCCCTGCGCCTCGTACGGACGCATGCGCTGCGCGCCGCCGACGCTCTGCAGCTCGGGGCGGCCCTGATCGCCTCGGACGATCGCCCGGAGTCGCTCCCCTTCGTCTGCCTCGACGACCGCCTGCGCGACTGCGCACGGCGCGAAGGGTTCACGGTCCTTCCGTGATCGTCCTCGGCGTCGAAACCTCCTGCGACGAGACCTCCGTCGCCGTCCTCGACGGCGAGGGGCGGGTCCTCTCGAACGTCGTTTCGTCGCAGATGGCGGCGCACGCGCTCTACGGGGGCGTCGTGCCCGAGGTCGCCGCGCGCGCGCACCTCGAGAATCTGCCGGCGGCCCTCGAGGACGCCCTCGCCCGCGCCGGCGTGAAGCTCGAAGACGTCGGCCTCGTGGCCGCGACCGCGGGGCCGGGGCTCATCGGGGCCCTCCTCGTCGGGCTCTCGGCCGCCCGGGCGCTCGCCTTCGCGCGCGGCATCCCGCTCGTCGGCGTCAACCATCTCGAGGGGCATCTCTTTTCGGCGTTCCTGCGCCCGAAGGGCGAGCGGCCGCTCCCGATCGACTTCCCGTTCCACGGGCTCGTCGTCTCGGGCGGGCACGCCGAGCTCGTCCGCGTGGAGCCCGACCGCATCGTTCCGCTGGCGCGCACGCGCGACGACGCGCCGGGCGAGGCCTTCGACAAGATCGCCCGCCGCGCGGGGCTCGGCTATCCCGGCGGCCCCGTCGTCGACCGCGTCGCCGCCCGCGGGAAGGGCGACCGCTTTCCGTTCCCGGTCGGCCGCGTCGAGGGGTCCCGGGACTTCTCGTTCTCGGGCCTGAAGACGGCGATGCTCCGCGAGCTCCAGCGGCGCTGCGTCGACGGCTCGCCGCTCGACGCCGACGCCCTCGATCCCGAGCTCGTCGACCTGCTCGCCTCGTTCCAGCGGGCGATCGTGTCCGCCCTCGTGTCGCGGGTCGACGAGGTGCACGCCGACGAAGGCATCCAGGCGCTCGCCCTCTCGGGAGGGGTCGCGGCGAACTCCGAGCTACGCGCGACCCTCTCGGCCTGGGGCGAGCGGAACCGGGTCCCCGTGCACCTGCCCGACCGCGCCTTCACGACCGACAACGCCGCGATGATCGCGTGGGCGGGGTTGCTGCGACACCGGCGGGAGGGCCCGCGCCCGCTCGAGGAGGCCCAGGCAAGGTCCCGCTGGCCCTTAGGGACTTAGCCCCGACGGCGCAGGTCCCCCCGCGGAGCCGAAGCGACGGTCGGATATCATGCCGGGCTCGTTCGAAATGACCGATCCCAGGTACATCCGCAACTTCTCGATCGTCGCCCACATCGACCACGGGAAGACGACGCTGTCGGACCGCATCCTGCAGCGCTGCGGAGCCGTGACCGCGCGCGAAATGCACGAGCAGATGCTCGACGACATGGACCTCGAAAAGGAGCGCGGGATCACGATCAAGGCCCGCGCGGTCACGCTCAGCTACAAGGCGCAGGACGGCCACACGTACGTCCTCAACCTCATCGACACGCCCGGCCACGTCGACTTCTCCTACGAGGTCTCGCGCTCGCTGGCGGCGTGCGAGGGCGCGGTTCTCGTCGTCGACGCCACGCAGGGCGTCGAGGCCCAGACCCTCGCCAACGCCTACCTCGCCACGCACCACAACCTCACGATCGTCCCGGTCATCAACAAGATCGACCTGCCCTCCGCCGAGCCCGAGAAGGCGCGAGAGCAGATCGAGCAGGTCGTCGGCATCCCCGCGCACGATGCCGTCCTGACCTCGGCCAAAATGGGCATCGGCATCGACGAGCTCCTCGAGAGGATCGTCCAGGTCGTGCCGCCTCCCCAGGGCGATCCCGACGCGCCGCTCAAGGCGCTCCTCTTCGATTCCTGGTACGACTCCTACCGCGGCGTCACCTCGCTCGTCCGCATCGTGGACGGGCGTCTGCTGCCGCACGCCAAGATCCGCGCCATGGGGACCGGCCTCGAAACCGACGTCGAGGCCCTCGGCGTCTTCCGGCCGCAGGCCGAGGAGGTGTCGGAGCTCTCGGTCGGGGAGGTCGGCTCGTTCTGGGGCAACATCAAGGACCTCCACTCGACCCGCATCGGCGACACCATCACCGAGATCAAGCGGCCGACCGCCGAGCCGCTCGAGGGCTTCGCCGAGGCCAAGCCCATGGTCTTCGCCGGCCTCTTCCCGACCGACGCCGACGAGTACGCCAACCTGCGCGACGCCATGGAGAAGCTCCGCCTCAACGACGCGTCGTTCTCCTTCGAGCCCGAGAACTCGACCGCGCTCGGCTTCGGTTTCCGGTGCGGGTTCCTCGGGCTCCTCCACATGGAGATCATCCAGGAGCGCCTCGAGCGCGAGTTCGACCTCGACCTCATCACGACGGCGCCCGGCGTCAACTACCGCGTCACCAACACCCGGGGCGAGATCCTCGAGATCGTCAACCCCAACCACCTTCCGGCGCCCAACTACATCCAGAAGGTCGAAGAGCCGTACATCACGGCGACGATCATCACGCGCGACGAGTTCCTCGGCGGACTGCTGAAGCTCTGCGAGGAGCGGCGCGGGACCCAGAAGTCGCTGGAGTACCTGGCCTCCAACCGGGTCGTGCTGATCTACGACTTCCCGTTGAACGAGGTCGTCCTCGACTTCTACGACAAGCTCAAGTCGATCTCGAAGGGCTACGCCTCCTTCGACTACGAGTTCCAGGGTTACCGGGAGGGCGACCTCGTCAAGCTCGACCTCCTCGTCAACGGGGACCCGGTCGACGCCCTGTCCCTGATCGTCCACCGCGAGGAGGCGGTCGTGAAGGGGCGGTTCCTGACGGCGAAGATGAAAGAAATCATCCCCCGGCAGATGTTCGAAGTCGTGATCCAGGCCGCGATCGGCTCGAAGATCATCGCCCGGGAGCAGGTCTCGGCGATCCGCAAGAACGTGCTGGCCAAGTGCTACGGCGGCGACATCACGCGCAAGCGCAAGCTGCTCGAGAAACAGAAGGAGGGCAAGAAACGCATGAAGCGGGTGGGCCGCGTGGACATCCCGCAGGAAGCGTTCCTCGCCGTGCTGAAAGTCGAATGAAAAACCGAACCGCGTCCCCTTCGCCCGCCTCCCCCGCCGCCTCCGCGGACGAGCCGCCCGCGCACAAGCACTCGACGCTGCGCGAGTGGTACGAGTCGCTGCTCGTGGCCGGCGTCTTCGTCCTCTTCGTCCGCACCTTCGTCGTGCAGACTTACCAGGTGCCGACAGGCTCGATGGAGCGGACGATCCTCGTCGGCGACCACCTGCTCGTCAACAAGTTCGCCTTCGCGCCCCGCCTGCCGGCGCTGGCGAAGTTCCTGCCCTACCGCGACGTGAAGCCCGGCGACATCGTCGTCTTCAAGAAGCCGGGCGACGACCTGAATCCCGGCAACGTGCTGGTCAAGCGCGCGGTGGCCAGGGGCGGCGACACGGTCCAGGTCGTGAACAAGCGGCTCCTCGTCAACGGGAAGCCCTACGACGTGCCGTCGATCCAGCACATCGATCCCGAGACGTACCCCGACAATCCCGGCGTTCCCGACATGGCGCGGCGGCGCGACCAGTTCGGGCCCTTCCAGGTCCCGCCCGACTCGTTCTTCGGGATGGGCGACAACCGCGACAATTCCCTCGACTCGCGCTACTGGGGCGCCATCCCGCGGGCCAACATCTTCGGCCGGCCGTCGCTCCTGTACTGGAGCTATGAGGCCGAGCCGAACTCCCACATCTGGCGCGGCCCCGTCGCCAAGATCCGGCAGCTCGCCGACGTCGCCATCCACTTCTTCTCCCGGACGCGATGGGACCGGATGTTCACGGTGGTCCGGTAGACGCTCCGGCCCCCGCCCGGCCGCGGCGCGAACGGGCGGACCCGCTCGTCGCCGCGGTCGTGTTCGCTCTCTTCGCCCGAACGTTTCTCTTCCAGGCCTTCGCCGTGCCGAGCCCCTCGATGGAGAAGACGGTCCTGACGGGCGACCGCCTCCTCGTCAACCGCTTCCTCTACGCGCCGTTCGCGCCGTGGGCGGCGCTCTTCCCGGGCCGCGCGGTCCGGCGCGGCGACGTCCTCGTCTTCCGCTTCCCCGGGGACCCGCGCCGCGACTTCATCAAGCGCGTCGTCGGCCTGCCGGGCGAGACGATCGCGATCCGAGACCGGGCCGTCTCGATCGACGGGCGGCGCCTCGAGGAGCCCTACGTGTTCCACGCCGACGACCGCGTCTGGCCCGACGACCCTGGCGTTCCGGACGACCGCCGCCGCCGAGACCAGCTCGCGCCCCTGCGCGTGCCGGACGACGCGTACTTCGTCATGGGAGACAACCGCGACGACTCGAGCGACAGCCGTGCGTGGGGCCCGGTCCCCCGAAGCCATCTCGTGGGCCGCGCGCTCCTCGTGTACTGGTCGATCGCGCCGCGTCCGGCGGACGCGCCGGCGCCGTCCCCGCTCGGCGCGATCCGCGACGCGCTCGCGCGAATGCGGTGGGACCGCTCGTTTCTTCCGGTCCGTTGAGAGGCCAGCCGGGTTAGAATCGAGGCAGACGGAATCGGAGGGGAACAAGGCATGACACGGTCACGGCGAGGGATTCGCGGCGGCGCCAACTTCGGGTGCATCGTCTGGCTCGTCGTCCTGGGGCTCGTCGCCTACCTGCTCTGGAAGGTCGTCCCGGTCAAGATCGCCACCTCCGAGTTCTACGACGCCATGCAGGAGCAGGCGGCGTTCGGCTCGATCAAGGACCCGAAGTTCATCGAGTTCGAGATCCTGAGAAAGGCCGACGAGCTCAGGCTCCCGATCAAGAAGGAAAACCTCAAGATCACCAAGCAGCGCGACTCGATCACCGTCGAGGCGCACTACGAGATCACGATCGACTTCTTCAACGGGGCCTACAAGTACCTCTGGAAGTTCGATCCGGTGGTGATCCGGCCGCTCTTCGCGGTGTAAGCGGGAGCGCCCGCGGGGGCCATGCCGCCCGAGCCGTCCGGCCTGTCGATCTCCGCGGTGGCGGCGCGGACCGGGATCCCGGTTTCGACGCTGCGCTTCTACGAGCGGGAGCTGCCGGGGCTCTTCCACATCCGCAAGACCTCCGGGGGGCACCGCCGCTACGGCGACGGCGACGTGCAGCGCTTCACGGCGGTCCGCCGCCTGACCGAGTCCGAGGGGCTCGGGCTCGCGGAGGTCCGGCGCGTGCTCATGTCCGCCGGCGACGCCGAAGCCCTCCGCGAGGAGGTCGAGCGCGTCCGGAACGCGGGCGCGGCCGACGGCCAGGCCCTCCGGGACCTGGCGCGCCGGGTCGACGCGCTGGAGGCCCGGATCGCGGCGCTCGAGGCCGGCCCGCCGAGGCGCCGGTGGCTGCGGCCGCGCTCGGGCTGAGGAAGCCCGGCCGGGGAATAATCGGGCTCGAGGCTCGATTTCGAGCGAAGCAATAAGGAGAACCGCGTGATGAAGAAGCTCAGAATTGCCCTGGGATTGGCGGCGATGCTCGGCCTGGCCGGCTCTGCCCTGGCCGACGGACCCGCGATCGGGGCGGCCGCGCCGAACTTTCAGCTGACGACGATCGACGGGAAGGCCTTCTCGCTCGCCGACGCCGAGAAGTCCCACAAGGCTGTCGTCCTGATGTTCATCGCGACCAAGTGCCCCTACTCGAACGCCTACAACGACCGGATGCGCCAGATGGCCGACGACTACGCCAAAAAGGGCATTCTCTTCGTCGGCATCAACAGCAACAAGACGGAGCCCGAGGCCGAGGTCAAGGCCCACGCGAGCCAGCACAAGTTCGGCTTCACGCTCGCCAAGGATCCGGGCAACAAGGTGGCCGACCTCTACGACGCCAAGCACACGCCCGAGATCTTCGTCGTCGGCGCCGACGGGAAACTCCTCTACCACGGCCGGATCGACGAGAACTACGAAGAGCCGACGAAGGTCGCCTCGCCGGACCTGAAGAACGCCCTCGACCAGATCCTCGCCGGCCAGCCGGTGGCCAAGGTCGAAACGAAGGCGTTCGGCTGCTCGATCAAGCGTGCCTAGGAAAAACAGTTCGGGCACGCTCGTGCCTCGCCTCGGTGTCGTGGGGGCGGGTTACCGCCGGCGTTCCTCCGGCGTTGTCTGCGGCCGGGGGCTTGCCTTCGGTGGCTGGCTCGTGGCCGCCCTCCTGTTTGCCCCGCGAATCGGCGCCGCCCCCGAGGCCCCGAAGCTCGCGGGCGAGCTCGACGCGAAGGGCCTGGCCGACGCGGTCGCCAGCCGCAAGGGCGACGTGGTTCTGGTGAACTTCTGGGCGACCTGGTGCGTCCCGTGCCGCGAGGAGTTTCCCGATCTCGCGCGTCTCGAGCGCGCGTATCGCGGCCGGGGACTCGCCGTTTTGGGCGTCTCGATCGACTCCGCGAAGGACCTCCCGGCCGTCGACAAGTTTCTCGCGAAGACGAGCCCGGACTTTCCCAATTACCGCAAGGCGAGCGGCGGGGACGACCAGGTCTTCATCGAGTCGGTCGACGCCAGGTGGGGCGGCGAGCTCCCGTTCACCGTCATCTACTCGCGCGACGGCAAGAAGGCGAAGGCCCTCTCCGGCAAGCAGTCCTACGGCGACTTCGAGAAGGCGGTGAAGGCGCTGCTGTAGAGGTCGCGTTCCTGGGCCACGAGGGCGGGGGCAAGCCCCGCCCCTACGCCGCGCGTGGCGAACGCGAGGCTCCGGCCGTAGCCCTCCGTCACCTCGACTTGGGCGCCGTCCGACGCTTTCTCAACGTTCCGTCCAGCCCCCAGACCTTTCCGGGGTCGACGGCGAAGATCAGGACGAGGAGCAGCAGAGTGAACTTCGCCGTCAGCCCCTCGGTGACCCAGTCGTTCCAGGCGGCGCCGGCTCCCGCGCGGCTCCCGCCCAGAAGAATCGAGATCATCAACGCGATCCCGCCCGCGGCCGCGACCCGGGTCAGGAGGCCGAGGACGAGGCCGACGCCCACGGCGATCTCGCCGAGCGCCAGAACCCAGGCAAAGGCGCCGGCGTGGGGCACCACCGACTTCTCCAGGAACACCTTCCAGAAGGGCCAGGCGCTCGCGCTCATCTCCCGCGCGCTTTGCGCAAACCCCGTCTTGACGAAATCGCCCGTGACCTTGCCCCACCCCAGGGCGATGAACAGGACTCCCGTGAGGATCCGGACGGCCGCGGCGGTGCGCACGGGCGGGGAGTCTAGCAGCCGTCCCGGCCCCCCTCCCCTCCCGAGGACGAAAAGTCCCGAAAACGGGACGCTCCGGCTCAAGGATCCGTAAAAACCGTTCGAACGCGGGTTGGACCGGTATTTGCTAATGTTCCATCCGGGTCGACAACGTCGGAACAGGAGATGAAAGCATGAAGCGACTGAGCCTCTGGGTCCTCGCATCGGTGGCCTTCGGCCTGGCGGCTTCGCCGCTGACGGCCGCAAACGCGGCCAACTCGAAACCGTCTCCCCGCGTCGTCACGCGCAAGGCTGCCGGCGCCGAGGCCTCGGCCCCGAAGGCGACCGCCGCCGCCTATTCGGCGCAGGTCAACATCGTGACGCGCGTGCAGGGCACGGCGTTCTTCCGCACGGCGATCGACATCACGAACAACACCAACACGGACGGCGTCGTGGCGCAGGTCCAGTACTGCTACGCGTTCGGCGGCAACTTCCAGTGCACCCAGTCGATCGACATCGGCCTGGCGGCGCTCGACAACTTCCATGACGACGACATGGTGCAGTACCTCGGGACGCAGGGCGTCCTCGTGCCGGGCGCCGACGCCGCATCCTTCGGGACGCTTCTGGTGACGTTCCAGAACCTTCCGTCCAATTTCGGCTGGGAAGGCACCGTCACCGCCCGCACCTACAGCCCCCTCGACGCGAACAACGCTGCCGCGGGCACGCTGGCCATCGCTTACCCGGGCTCGCTCTTCTTCGAATCGGCCAACACGACGCTCGTCGGGACGCTGCGCAACACCCTGACGGCGCCCACCGAGGCCGGCGCGCTGCGGACGAACCTCGGCGTGACCAATACGGACCTCAACGGCGCCGGCGCGGTCAACGTCGCGCTCTCGTTCTACGATCCGGCGACCGGGCAGGCCGTGGGCAACGTGCTCAACGTCAACAACCTGCAGCCGGGCGAGGTCCGCCAGACCAACAACGTCTGGGCGGCGGCGGCCATCCCGAGCTCGGTCCAGTCCGTGATTGCCTTCGCCGACGTCACGAGCCCGGCGACGGGCTTTCCGACGATCGAGGGCTACGTCAACATCCTGGACGACGACACCAAGGACGGCGCCTACTTCGAGATGAAGTGCGCCGACACCGAGGGCTGCGGCAACTGATTCGCGGCTGACGGACGGGCTCCCCTCCGGGAGCCTGTCGCTCAGATCCGGCTGGGCCGGATTCCACCGGCGGCGATGTCGCGCCGCAGGTGCTTGCCTTCGAACTGGATGCGGTCGGCGGCTTCGTAGGCGCGCATGGCGGCCTCCGTCATCGAGGGCGCCATCGCGGTCACGACCATCACGCGTCCGCCTGCGGTGACCAGGCGGTCGCCGTCGCGCGCGGTCCCGGCGTGGAAGATCTCGACGCCCGGGAGCCGGGCGGCCTCGGCGAGGCCGGTGATCGGCTTGCCGTGCTCGTAGGTTCCCGGATAGCCGCCGGACGCGAGCACGACGCCGACGCAGGCTTCGTTCTTGACCTCGAGCGGCAGGAAGCGATCGAGGCCGCCGCGGGCGACCGCGAGCATCACTTCGGCCATGTCGGACGTCACGCGCGGCAGGATGACCTCGGTTTCGGGGTCGCCGAACCGGGCGTTGTACTCGAGGACCTTCGGGCCCGACTCGGTGACCATGAGCCCGGCGTAGAGGACGCCGCGGAAGGCGCGGCCCTCCGCCTGGAGCCCCCGGAAGGTCGGCCAGAGGATGTCGCGGAGCACCTGCGAGGCCGTGTCGGCGTTGAGGACCCCCGCCGGCGAGTGCGCGCCCATGCCGCCCGTGTTGGGGCCGCGGTCGCCGTCGTAGACCTTCTTGTAATCACGCGCGGTCGGGAGCGGGACGCAGGTCTCCCCGTCGAAGAGCGCGAGGAAGGACGACTCCTGTCCGCGCAGGAACTCCTCCACGATGACGCGGTCGCCCGCGGCGCCGAAGACCCTCTCCTGGAAGAAGAGGCGCAGGGCGCGCTCAGCATCCTCGGCGGACTCGATGATGAGGACGCCCTTGCCGCCCGCGAGGCCGTCGGCCTTCAGGACGACCGGGAAGCCATACTGCTTCATCGCGCGCTTGGCTTCGTCGACCGACTGACAGACCGTCGCCTGGGCCGTCGGGATGTTGTGCCTCCAGAAGAATTCCTTCGAGAAGACCTTGGAGGACTCGATCTGCGCCGCCAGGCGCGTGGGTCCGAAGATCGGGAGCTCGCGCTTGATGAACTCGTCCGCGATGCCGAGTGAGAGCGGGAGCTCGGGCCCGACGACCGTCAGGTCGACGTGGAGCTTCTCGGCGAGCTCCGCGATCTCGACGATGTCCGAGCCCGAGACCGGCAGGCAGTCCGCCACTTCCGCGATGCCGGGATTCCCCGGCGCGCAGAAGATCTCCTCGACCGCCGAGCTGCGGTGGAGCGTCCAGCACAGGGCGTGCTCGCGCCCGCCTCCGCCGATGACGAGGATTTTCATGCGCCGGCATTGTATCGCCCCCGGCTTTCACGAACGCGGACGCTTGCGTTTCTTCGAGCCGGCGGACGGCTTGCCGGGGCGCCGCTCGCGCGCGTCGGAGTCCCCCGGCGCGATCGGCGTCACCTCGAGGACGTCGTGCCGGCCGGGCAGCGAGATCAGCGTCTCGAGCGAGCCGTACGGGGCGAGCTCCAGGCCGAAGCGGCCGCGCTCGCGCACCGTCACGCCGCCGCCGCGGGCGCGGGCCTCGAACGCGAGGGCCCGGCCCGGCCACCGCCGCCCTCCGTGATTGACCGCGCGGACGCGGCAGAGCGTGACCTGGTCGCTCGAGGTGTAGGGGTCGCGCGTGATCGACAGGTGGACCTCGACCCAGGGGTCGTCGGACGGATCGGCGGCCAGAAACAGGAGACTCAGGACGAGTGCGGGGAACATGGGCGGCTCCTTTCGAGGAGCCGGCGGAGCGCCCGGTCGGGCGATGAGGACGCGCGGAATTCTAGCAGGCCCCCGGGGGCGAAACCCGCCTCGCGCCTCAGAAACTGAGGGCTGACCCCAAAGTTCAGAAGTTCAGGGCTGACCCCGGACCACGTTGACTTCCGCGGCGGCGGGGCCTAACCTGACGGCGGCTCTTTGACTCCATCGAGAGTGGGTGAGGGACCGGCCCGACGACCCCACGGCAACCGGACCGCGCGTCGCGGCGCGGATCGACAGGTGCCAATTCCGGATTCTCCGCAGGAGAAACAGGAGAAGAAGATGAGGGCGCCGCGAACCGGTCCGAAGGGGCCGGCGCCTCTCGTCGAGAGGCTTTTTTTGTTGGGCGCAGAATGAAAAAGAACTTCCGCAAGACGATCGCCGAAGAGGTCCTGCTCGCCGACGGGGCGATCGGGACGCTCCTCACCTCCCGCGGGGCCTCTCCCGACCAGGCCCGTTCGCCCCTGAATCTCTCGGACCCGGTCTCCGTCCGCGAGGTCCACGACGACTATCTCGAGGCCGGCGCCCGCATCCTGACGACGAACACCTGGGACGCCAACCGCGTCAAGCTCACGGCCCACGAGTGGAGCGACTCGCTCGAGAAGGTCAACCGCGAGGGCGTGCGCATCGCCCGGGAGGCCGCGGCGGGCGAGCACGTCTTCGTCGCGGGCTCGATCGGGCCGCTGGGGGCGCTCGTCAAGCCCTACGGGTCGCTGCAGCTGACGCAGGTGCGCGAGATCTTCGAGGAGCAGGCGCGGGTGCTGCTCGAGGCGGGCGTCGACCTCGTGCTGCTCGAGACCTTCGGAAGCCTGCTCGAGGCGGCCGAGGCCGTGCGCGCGGTGCGCGGCCTGTCGGCGGAGATCCCGATCGTCGCCGAGATGACGTTTCTCGCCGACGGCCGCACCGCCTTCGGCGAGGCGGTGGCCCCGGCGCTCTCGACGCTCGCGCTCGCGGGCGCCGACGCGGTCGGGATGAACTGCACGCTCGGCCCGCAGGAGACCCACGAGCTCTTCGCGCGCCTCGCCGCGACGATCGCGACGCCGCTCTCGGCCATGCCCAACGCCGGATACCCGAGCGTCGTCCACGGCCGGAGCGTCTACCTCTCCTCCCCCGACTACCTGCGCGAGTACGCCGCCGCCTTCGTCGAGGCGGGCGCGGCCATCGTCGGCGGCTGCTGCGGAACGACGCCCGAGCACATCCGCGCCATGTCTCGCGAGGTCACCGGGCGCAAGCGCGCGCAGGCGTCCCACCCCGTGTCGGTGATCGTCGAAGCCGAGGTGGAGCACCTGGCCGAGGCGGCGATCGAGACTTCGCGCCTGAAGCGCGGCCTCGCCGACGCCGACGAGTTCGTCGTCACGGCGGAGGTCGAGCCGCCGAAGGGCGCCGACAGCGCCGCGGCGATCGAGGGGGCGCGCCTGCTGAAGTCGAAGGGCGTCGACGCCGTCAACGTCACGGACAACCCGATGGCGCGGCTGCGCATGTCGTCGATCGCGGTGGCGGCCCTCATCCAGCGCGAGGTCGGCCTCGACGCCGTCGTCCAGATCACGACGCGGGACCGCAACGTCCTGGGCCTGCAGTCGGACCTGCTCGGCGCGGCGGGTCTCGGCGTCAAGGCGATCCTCTGCCTCGGGGGCGACCCGCTGAAGATCGGCGACTACCCGCAGGCCAAGCAGGTCTCCGAGGTCGACGTGCTCGGCCTCCTGCGGATGGCCCGCGGCCTCAACGCGGGCGCGGACCTCGCGGGCAACGCGATCGGCGCCCCGACGCGGTTCGCGATCGCCTGCGCCGCCAATCCCGCGGCCACCGACCTGGAGGTCGAGTTCTCGAAGCTGCGGGCGAAGATCGAGGCCGGCGCGACCTTCGCGCAGACCCAGCCGGTCTACGACCTCGACGCCCTCGAGCGGTTCCTCGAGCGCCCGGAGGCCCGGGCGATCCCGGTCCTCGTCGGCCTGATCCCTCTGCTCTCCTTGAAGCAGACGCTCTTCTTCGCCAACGAGGTCCCGGGCATCGTCGTGCCGGCCGGGATCCAGGACCGCATGCGCAAGGCGGCCGAGCGCGGCCCGGAGCACGAGCGGGCCGAAGGGCTCGCGATCGCCCGGGACCTCGCGGCCGGCATCGCCCGCCTCGCCCGCGGCATCCACGTCATGCCGATGGGCAAGTACAAGACGGCCGGGGAGATCCTCGAGGCGATCCCGCGCCCGGTCCGGGAGCCCCGCGCGCCCGCCTGAGCCCCGCCCGGAATCCGGGGGCCGCCCGGCCCGTTTTCCCGTGCGGACCGGACTTCAATAGAATCCGGACCGGTGGCGGGCTCCGCTCGGTGCCCCGCTCATAAGGAGAATCATGAAGACCACGCTGATGCGGTTGACGGCCGGACTCGGGGCGCTTCTGTCGGCCGGACACCTCTACGCGGGAGCGCAGTGCCGCGCGACCGGCATGGTGACGGATTCGACGGGCGCGGGCGTCGCGGACGTCACGATCAACATCACCACGCCCCAGCTCACGAGCTTCAATCTCGACGTCAAGACCGACCCGAAGGGCAACTACGCGACGATCCTCCAGGACTGCACCATGCCCTACCACTTCAAGTTCTCGAAGGACGGCTACATCACGTTCGACCTCGACAAGAAGATCCCGATCGGAGAGATCGCCTCGATCAACGCGAAGCTGATGAGCAAGACCGAGGCGCAGGCCAGGGCGGTGGCGCAGGCCGCGCCGCAGATGTCGTCGAACGACAAGGCCGTCATGGCCTTCAACGCGGGGGTCGAGGCGATGCAGGCGGGCGACAAGGGGGCCGCCGAGACGAAGTTCCAGGACGCCGTCAAGCAGAACCCGGATCTGCCGGCCGGCTGGCAGGCGCTCGCGCAGATCGCCTACGAGAAGAAGGACTGGGCCAAGGCGATCGAGTACGGACAGAAGGCCACGGACCTCGACCCCTCGCTCACCAACCTCTACCAGATGATGGCGGACGCCGCGACGAAGTCGGGCGACAAGAAGTCCGCCGCCGAGTTTCAGGCGCGCTGGGCGGAGGCGAATCCCGACTCGCCCGAGATCCTCTACAACAAGGGCGTCGAGGCGTACAACAAGGGCAAGATGAAGGACGCCGAGGGGCTCCTGGCGAAGGCCGTCGACGCCAAGCCCGACTTCGCCAACGCGCACTTCTGGCTGGGCATGGCCTGCTTCAACCAGAACAAGAAGGCTCCCGCCAAGGAGCACCTCGAGAAGTACCTGGAGCTCGAACCGAGCGGCAAGGAAGCCGGGACGGCGAAGGAGATTCTGCCTCTCCTAAAGTAGGGGCGGCCCTCGCGGCCGCCCGACGCGAGTCCGCGTCGCCGCCGACGTCTACCGGGACTCGCCTTCCATCCGCGTGATCACCCGGTGGACCCAACGGAGCAGAACGTCGAAGGCGTCCTCCTCGGACCGGGTCCGATCGGCGGGCCAGTTTCCGTAGGCGTCCGGCAGGACGGCCACCTGCGCCCGGGGCTCCACACGGGGCCGGTTCTCCACGAACTCGAGGTCGTATGGGATCTGCATGATGCCCCGACGAGAGTGCAAGCACCGAGCCACGGGGAAAGCGTGGCGTAAACTTCTGGATCGATTAGCCTTGCCGGCTCGCGAACGCCACGCCATGACACCCGTGGCGGTGTCCGGGAGCACAAGCCGGACAATTTCTGCCACGGACCGGGAGAGAATCCGGGCGTGGGTCGCGAAGGCGCTTTCAAGGATCGGCCGCTCTGGCGCCGGCTCCAGCTCATCCATCACCAGATCAAGGAAGGCCGCTTTCCGAACACGAGCTCGCTCGCGGCGGAGCTCTCGGTTTCGTCGAAAACGGTTCAGCGCGACCTCGACTACCTGCGCGACGAGCTCGACGCGCCGATCGAATTCCGGCGCGAGGAGAACGGCTACGCCTACCGCCGCGACGACTACGTCCTGCCGTTTCTCCCGGTCGACGGCCAGGACCTCTTCGCGATGGGCGTCGCCGCGCAGGTGCTCCAGCTTCTCGGCGGCACGCCGCTCGCCCGCAGTCTCTCCTCGTGCTACACGCGGCTCGCGAAACTGATGCCGCCGTCCGTGCGCATGCGCCCCGAGATCGTCCGCGAGAAGTTGACGCTGCGCTCGGCCGCGTTCCGGCCGGTGCCCGAGGCGACCTGGCAGGCCGTGTCGGAATCACTGCAGAAGGGCGTCGCGCTCTCGATGCGCTACCGCCACCCGGGCGAGGGGGCGGGCGACCCGCGCACGATCCGGCCCTACGCGCTGGTCCTCGCGGGACGCGACTGGATGGTCCTCGCCGAGGACCAGGAGCAGATCAAGAACTTCTACCTCTCGCGGATCGAGGACGCGCGCGTCACGACCGAGCGCTACGCGATTCCGCGCGACTTCGACGCGGACGAGTTCTTCCGCAACACGTTCGGCCTCTTCGTGGGCAAGGGCTCGGCCTTCCGCTTCCGCGTCCGGTTTTCGCCCGAGGTCTCGGACGAGGTGCGCGAGATGGTCTGGCACGCGAAGCAGAAGCTCGAGACCGGTGCGAACGGCGAGGCGATCCTGGAGCTGCCGGCCGAGTCCCTGCGCGAGGCCCGGCGCTTCATCCTCGCGTACGGCCGGGACGCCGAGGCCCTCGCCCCGCCCGAGCTCGTCGAGGACCTCAAGGCCGAGAGCGAGGCCATGGCGAAGACCTATTCCGCCGCGGGCGACGCCGGAAAGCGGAAGAAGACGGCCACCTCCCGGCGTTCTTGAGGCTCATGAAATCGCCGTTCGTGGTCCCGGCCCTGCCCTTGCTCGCCCTGTCGGCCCTGGCCGCCGTCGACTGCGGCCCCCCCAAGGTCCGGCCCGTCTCGTTCCCGGACCCGGAGGTCAGCTGCCCGGCGGGCCTGCTGTCCTGGAACCTCGAAGTCCAGGACCAGCGGGCCGAGCCCGAGGCGTCCGAGAAGATGATCGCCGCGGTGCGCGACGGCATCCAGAAGTCGTTTCCGGGCTGCCGCTGGTCCCCCCCGGGCGGCGACACGGCGACGATCACGGTGGCGATCCATCGATTCGCCGCCGTGTTCAACGACCGCTATTACGACTCCGCGGTGGACTGGACGGTGACGGTCCGCAGCACGAGCGGGCAGACGATCTCGGAGTTCGACGCGAACGAGCAGGAGACGCGGCCAGCGTACTCCGGCGCCGACGAGGAATCGCTCAACGAGGCCTTCCGCAAGGCGCTGCAGCGCACGGTCAAGGGCCTCGCGCAGGTGCCCCGAATCGGGTCAAGGCGTCCCCCGGCGGGGACGTCGACCGTGGCGGCCGCGCGGCGCGCGACCGGCGGCGCGGGCGACCTAAGCCTATGAGGACAGGCCTCTTCGAGGCCCTGCCGGCGGGCGGCCTTCCGGGCGCGCGGCCATGGAACGGAACTCGCAGTGAATCGACCCCGGAGGAACCATGAAGAGGCACCGAACCATCACGATCTCCGCCGCCATCGCGCTCGCCGCCGCGCTCGCCGCGCCGCCGGCGCTTTCCGCGGCGACCCCGGACCGCATCTACGACATCGCCTCGATCCTCCAGGGCCGGTTCGAAGGCGCGACGCCCGGCAACGAGCTCACGCTCCAGCTGGGCACCGTCACGATCGATCCGTCCCACCCCTACGACGTCTTCGCTCTGGTGACCGGACGCTACCAGGGAGACAACGTCCGCCAGCAGGGCGTGATCCGCCTCGAGACGCAGGGGCAGGACATCTACTTCACGTACATCCCCCACTTCGATCCCGCGATCACGCTGCTCTCGAACGACGTCGGGCGATTCACGGAGCGCGAGCTGACCTCCGCGTGCAGCTTCACGTTGAAGCCGCAGGGCGACGGTTTCGCGGGCGACACGCTCGGCATCACGGCCTGCGCGCTCGCGATGCGGGGCGCGATCGGGAAGTGGTCGGTGGAGCTCGAGCCCGGCAACCTGCGCTTCCGCAACGTCGAGAGCGGCGAGACGCTGAGGTTCAAGCAGACCGCGAAGAAGTAGGGGTCAGGTCTCTCGTTTTTCGAAGGCCCCGAAAACCTGGGACTCGAGCCACACGAGAACCGGGGCCCGAAAAACGAAGACCTGACCCCCCCCTACCCTTCCGGCAGGTACTTGCGGGCGACCGACTTCACGGGTTCGGAGAAGTCGCCCTTCAGGATCCAGCGCAGGAAGCCCGGCTCCTCCCGGCTGATGTCCTTGAGCAGGCGCCCCCGGTTCTTGCCGAAGTTGACAGTCGGCTCGCCGTTGACGAGGCGGAACCGGCCCTCCGGATCGATGTCTTGGTCGATGCCCGCGCAGAACTGGTCGTGCAGCTCGGCGACCGAGCGCGGCAGCTCCGTGTACCGCTCGAGCTGGCCGACGAGCACGCGCAGCGTCATTTCCGCGTCGGCGCGCGCCCCGTGGGCGCCGTCGTGCTCGGACTGGCAGTAGAACCGCGCGGCCGCCGCCAGGTGCCGGGGCTCCCGCGCGAAGAAGATCCGCTGCGCGTCGACCAGGCGCCGGTCCGTCACCTCGAACGGCACGCCGGCGCGCAGGAACTCGGCGCGGAGCACGGGCAGGTCGAAGCCCGCGATGTTGTAGCCGGCGAGGTCGCAGCCCGCGAGATACGCGGCGAGCTCCGCGGCCACGTCGCGGAACCGGGGCGCCGAGGCCACGTCGGCGTCCGAGATGCCGTGGATGGCGGTCGAGGCGGCGGGAATGGGGATTCCCGGATTCAGGCGCCGCTCCCAGTCCTCGCGGCGCCCGTCGGGATGGACCTTCACGCACGCGATCTCGACGATCCGGTCGGATCGGGAGTTGGTGCCGGTGGTCTCCGTGTCGAAGACGACGAGCGGACGATCGAGGGGCAGCAGGGCCTGGAGCACGTCGGGATCCTAACCCAGCCGGCCACCGCGGTCCGCGGGCCGGCTCAGTAGTTCTCCGAGAAGAGCCAGAAGAACGTCTCGCCGATCCGGGCCCAGACGCTTCGATTCTTCCATTCCTTCTTGGTCAGGATGTCGCAGCGCACGAGGTCGTCGAGGACCATCGCCTCGACCTTCTGCGCGAACGCCCGATCGTAGATGGCGAAGTTCACCTCGGCATTCTTCTTCATCGACCGGTTGACGAAGTTGATCGATCCGACCGTCGACCAGATTCCGTCGACGACCATGACCTTGTTGTGGAGCATCGTCGGACGGTATTCGTAGATCTTCACGCCCGCGTCGAGGAGCTCGCCGTAGTGATAGCGGGCCGCCGCCCGGACATTCGGGGCGTCCATGTGTTCGCCCGGCACGACGACCCGGACGTCGACTCCGCGGCGCGCCGCCTCGACGAGGCCCTCGCGGATCTGCCCGTCCGGCACGAAGTAGGCGTTCTCGATCCAGAGGCTGCTTCGCGAGGCCTGGATCGCCATGTAGAGAAGGAGCTTCGACATGGAGAGCGCGTCGGCGCGCGCGGAGGCGATCACCTGCGCGAGCTGGTCGCCCGCGGAATCGATGTGCGGGAATTGGCGGTCGCCGTTCAGGACCTCGCCCGTCGTGAACATCCAGTCCTGCGCGAAGACGCGCTGGAGCTGCGCCGTGACCGGGCCGTCCACCTCGATCATCGTGTCGCGCCAGGCCTCCCAGCGTTCGTCGAGGCCGACGCCGCCGCAGAACCCGATGCGGCCGTCGATCGTGAGGATGCGCCGGTGGGTCCGGTTGCCGACGTGGTCGATCGAGTAGATGCGGAGCGGCTTGTACACGCGGACGATCGCCCCGGCTTTCTCGAGCTCGTCCCCGAGCGGTCCGAGGGAGGACCCCCACCCGTCGACGAGCAGCCGCACCTCGACCCCGGCCCGGGCGCGCTCGGCGAGCGCCTTCCCGAAGCGCCGGCCCACGCGGTCGTCCTTGAAGATGTAGATCTCGAAGTTGATCGAAAGCTTCGCGGAAGCGATCGTCTCGAGCATGCGCGGAAAGATGCCGTCCGCGTTCTGGAGGAGCTCGGCCCGGTTGCCCGGGGTCATCTCGTTGCCGAGAGCGTCGAGGGACCTCCGGAACTCCGGGCTGTCGACGCCATATTCGGGCTCGTACCGGTAGACGGTCCGCTTCTCCGAGAAGAGGTACATGCAGCCCGAGGCCGAGACCGCGAGCGCCAGAACCAGGGAGAGGCGCAAAATTGAGGCAGCCGGAGGCCTTCGGGGCCTGACAATTCTCGTCACGGGCCGGAGCTGGCGAAGCTCCAACACTCTCTGAAATAAGGGTTTAGCCTCCGACGGAAAGCTGGCCGCGCGCTTGCTATCTCTCAACGCGAGCAAAGGAACCTCAACCTCCTCCTTTCGCCCCCCGGGCGGCCCCACCCCGACCCGGGGCTTTTTTTTGCCCGCGCGGTCCCGGCGGGAACTCTAAACCAGTAGGCAGTAGGCAGTAGGCAGTAAGCAGTAAGCCGTGGGTCTGGCGCTCAACGGGCATTTCCGCCGGATAAGCCTCACTGCTTACGGCTTACGGCTTACTGCTTACCGGTTCTGCTACCGTCCCCAGCGCATGCGCATCCTCGCGGGCGACATCGGCGGCACCAAGACCGCCCTCGCGATCTTCGAGATGGGGCCGCGCGGCCGGACGCTCGTGCGGAGCGAGCGATATCCGAGCGCGGCGTATCCGGGCCTGGAGCAGGTCATCGAGATCTTCCTCGCCGGAGAGAGCTCGAAGCCGGAGGCGGCGGGATTCGGCGTCGCCGGGCCGGTCCGGGACGGGGCCGCCAAGGTCACCAACCTGACGTGGCGGATCGAGGAGTCCCGGATCGCGCGCGCGACCGGCATCCCGCGGGTGCGGGTCCTGAACGACTTCGTGTCGAACGCTCTGGGCCTGCCGGAGCTCAAGGCCGCGCAGCTCGCGACCCTCGCGCGCGGGCGCGCGGAGCCGCGCGGACCGATCGGGATCCTCGGCGCCGGCACCGGCCTCGGTCAGGCCTGCCTCGTGTCGACGGGAGACCGGTACGAAGTCGTTCCGTCGGAGAGCGGTCACGCCGACTTCGCCGCGCGCAATCCCATCGAGGACCGTCTCGTCGTCTTCCTGCGCCGACAGGCGGGCCGCGCCACGCGCGAAAAGGTCCTGTCGGGACGCGGCCTCGTCTATCTCTACGAGTTCCTCAAGTCCGAGCGCGCCGCCCGCGAAAGCCCCGCCGTGGCCGCCGAATTCGAGCGCAGCGACGACCGCGCCGCGGTGATCAGCCGGTTCGGCCTCGCGCGCAAGGACGCCCTCTGCCGCCAGGCCCTCGATCTCTTCGTCTCGATCTACGGGTCCGAGGCCGGCAACTGCGCGCTCCAGTACCGCGCGACCGGCGGCATCTATCTCGCCGGCGGGATCGCCCCCAAGATCCTGTCCGCGCTCCGGCGCCGGCCGTTCCTCGAGGCGTTCCGCAACAAGCCGCCGATGGACGGCCTGCTGTCGGCGATTCCCGTGCGCGTGGTGCTCGAGCCGCGGCTGGGCCTGCTCGGCGCGGCCGCGGCCGCCTACCGGACGACGATCGAGACCAGCCGGTCGCGCTGAAAGTAGAGGACGCGGTGCTCCCGCGCGTAGGTCCAGCGGACCTGCGCGGCGCCGTCGACGGTCTCGTCCTCCTTCGAATCCGGCTCGCCGAGCAGGTCCAGGACCTCGCGGGTCTTCATTCCTTCGCGCAGGCTTCCGACGGGCAGGCCGCTCTGCTCGGTAATGGCCTGGGATGCTTCGCCAACGACCCGGTTGCGTTCCGAGCTCTTCACCGCGGCGTGGGAGCTCATCAGAGGGTCCGTGATCGAGTCGATGAATCCGGACATGGTCGGGCGGTCCTTGTAGATCCAGTAGGCCACGCCGGCCGCCGCGACGAAGAGGAGGACCTTGCGAAATTGACGCCCGCTCATTCGAGAGATTCTACGACTCGCCTAGGCTCGCGCGTCGAGCTCCCGCCGGGCGCGGTTGGCCCGATCGACGAGCTCCGCGAGCTTGGCGCGCCCCCGGCCGCTTTGCGACGCGCGCATCGGCCAGGTCACCTCGAAGGCCGAGAAGACGGCGTCCTCGAGCGACGGATCGTCCTCTTCCGGGCCGAGTGTCCACTCCTCGCGCAGCATGGCGCGGCGGGCGTACCGCAGCGCCTCCAGGCTGGGACCGTCGGTCGCGAGGAGCCGGCAGCGCAGGGTGACCGTTTGCTCCTCGAGACGCGGCGCGGTCGCGCCGGGCGAGAAGCCGATGGGCTCGCTCGCTTCCTCGACTTCCGAAAAGCCGATGGGAAGGCTCATGCCCGGCGAAATAGCGAACCCCGTGCCGCTTCCGGCCGCCCGGCCTAAGTCGCTCGAAACAGGCCCGAATCGCACCCGGATCCTCTCGGCGCAAGGCCGAACCGCGTCCAAAAACGTTACCTCGGGTAACGCGATCGCTCCGCCCGGATCTCCTCCAGGGCGCGGTTGGCGCGCTCGACGAGCTCCCTGACCTTGAGCCGGCACCAGGCGCCCTGGGAGGCCAATGCGAACCAGCGGATCTCGGAACCCGAAATCGTGGGGTCCTCCATCGAGGGCTCGTCCCAGTCGAGGCCCCGCGTGCGCTCATCCCGGATCATGGCGCGGCGCGCGTAGCGGAACGCCTCGAGCTCGTCGTCTCCGCCGAGAGTGACTTCGAACTTCAACATCACGCGGCGCGAAGGATCGAACCTGAGGGCGAGCGGCGAATCGCGGCCCTCTCCCGGCGACTCCGAGGCCGGCGTCGTCTCGTGGAAAGCGATGGGGTCCCGGGAATCGGCGATTCCGTCATTTTAGCAAACCGACCCGGTACAGGGCGGCCCCGCCGTTGACGCCGTCGGGGCGGAGGAGGCCCGGGATCGACGTCAGGCCGTCGGGGAGTCGCCGGCGGTCGGAGCGGACGAGCACGGCGCTGATGCCGAGGTCCGAAAAGCCGCGCTTCCAGGCCGCGGGGTCCGATCCCCAGGCGGAGACGGGCAGAAACTCGGCGCGCCAGGAGAGCGCCGCCGGGCAGTGGAAGCGGTCGTTCTCGCCGACGAACACGACCCGGTCCGCCGGCTCGAGGCGGGACTGGAGGGGCAGCGCCGGCAGTTGTGCGGCCAGGGCGTCCGCTCGCGACAGCCGTCCGAAGGCCACCCTCCACTCGAGGCCGCTCGATCCGATCTGGACCGGGAAGGCGGCCGCCGCCGCCAGGACCGCCGCGCCCGCGAGCCGACCCGACGCTCCCGCGAATCGTCCGGTCAGGCGGGAGAGGCCGCCGGACGCGAAGACGACGTAGAGGGGGTACACGGGAAAGAGAAACCGGATCGACGGGAGATAGAGGAGCGACCACGGCACGAGAAACGGCAGCGTCACGGCGAGAAAGAGCCCGATCCGCGGGGCGCTCCAGCCCGCCAGCCCCGCGAGGAGCAGGAGCGCGAGGACTCCGTTGTAACCGTCGCCGTTCGCCTCGAAGCGGCTGGAGTGAAAGACGAGGTCGTACGGAAGCCTCGCGAACCGCGCCGCACGCTCGGCCGGGGACGCCGCGGGACGCCGCTCTCCGGTCGCCGGCGACCGCGCGAAGTAGTGGCCGTCGGCGAGCCGCGCCGCGAGCTCGCGCGGGGAGTCGGCGTACGGCGCCAGAAACGAGCCGGCGTGAAGCTCGGCCCAGGCGAGCCAGGCCGCGACCGGCACGACGGCGGCGAGGACCGCCGCGGAGAGGCGCATCGGCTTTGGCCGCGCGCGAAAGGCCAGCGCGGCGAGCGCCGGCAGGGCGAAGAGCGCGAAGACCTTCGTCGCGACCGCCGCGCCGAAAAGAAAGCCCGCAGCCCGCATGCGGCCGCGCTCTCCCGGGCCGGCCGCCACCTGCGCGGCGGCCGCGGTCGTGAGCAGGGCCGCCGGCCAGTCGACGTACGCGGTTTTCAGCTGGAGCATCGCGGTGGGGAACGCGGCCAGCGCCAGGACGACGAGCGGCCCCGAGCTCCCGAGACCCAGGCGCCGCGCGAGCGAGAGCGCCGCGCCGAAGACCGCGAGACCCGCCGCGAACTGCAGGTACGGTACGGCGCGCTCGTCGGCGAAGAAGAACGCGGTCGACAGGTAGGACTCGTGGTTGCGCCACAGGAGCGACTGGGGATGGAGGTCGGGCAGCGCCCGGACGCGGCCCGCGAGCGCGACATCGCGCGCCTCCGGCAGGTGATACGCGAGGGCGTCCCACGACACGTCCGGGGCCTGGACCCCGGCCCACACGGCGAGAAGCGCGAGCGCGGCGAACGTTAGCCACGCCGCCTCGAGGGCGGCCGGCGCGTCGCCGCGCGGAAGCCTCACCGTGTCCCGGACGAGGCGGTGGAGCGCCGGAAGGCGGCGCCGGCGCAGGCCGACGACGATGGCGGCGAGAGCGAGGAGGACCCCCCGCCCGAGAATTCCGGCCTCGCCGAGCAGGAGCAAAGCCACGCCGACGGCCGCGCAGCCCGCGGCGAGGGCGCTCGAGAGATCGCCTTGCTCCGCCTCCGCGCCCCGCAGGATGCGGAACACCGCGTCGCCGACGACGAACGTCACGAGCAGGATCGCCGCCGCGGTCAGTGCCGGACGGAGGTTGCCGGAGAGAACGACCATCGCGGCCGCCGCCGCCGCGAAGGCGATCGCGGTCGCGCGCGGCGCCTTTCGGATTCCCGTCCACGTCAACAGGAACGCGGAGAGGGCCCCGGCGGCCGCGGCCGCCACCGCGGCGCCGGAATGCTGCGAAAGCACCTTGAGGGCGTAAGCGCGGACGAGCGGCGCCGCCCGGGCGAGCAGGAGCGCCGCCACCGCGAGCACCAGGAGGGGCCCGATCCCTCGGCTCCGAGGATCCTGTAAACCCGCTCGCATGCCGGTCGTCGAATATACCGTCGCTTCGCTTGCGCGGAGGTCTGCGCCTGCGCTGCCTTGTGACGAAAAGGTCCCGCGAGGATGATTCAATGGCGGCGTGACCGGGGAGGATCGAAGTCTCGAGCTGACCGGAGAGGCGCTGCGTCGGCTGATCGACGAGGCCGCCGAGCGCATCGTGGCGCACGTCGACTCGCTGCCCGACCAGCCGTCGGCCGACACCGCGGGCGGCGCGGAGCTGGCGCGGGCGCTCGTCGAAGGCCTACCGGAAATCGGCACGCCGGCCGGCGAGCTCCTCGATCTCCTCTTCCAGCGCGTGATCCCGAAGAGCTTCAACACGGCCGGCCCCGGCTACCTCGCCTACATCCCGGGCGGCGGCCTTCCGCAGTCCGCCGTCGCCGACCTGGTCGCCGACGCGACCAACCGCTACGTGGGCGTCTTCGCGGCAGCGCCGGGGCTCGCGCAGCTCGAGTCGAACGTCGTGCGCTGGTTCTGCGATCTCGCCGGATTTCCGAGGTCGGCGCAGGGAATCCTGACGAGCGGCGGGTCCCTCGCGACGTTCTCCGCGCTCGTCGCGGCCCGGCGCGACCGGCTGCCGGAGGATTTCCTCCCGGGAACGATCTACGTCTCGGACCAGGCCCACCACGCGATCCAGAAGGCGGCGATCCTCGCGGGCTTCCCGGAGCATCGCGTGCGGGAGATCGAGACGGACGCGCTCTTCCGGATCCGGCTCGACGCGCTCGCGGCCGCCGTCGCCGCGGACCGCGCGGCGGGCCTCGCGCCCTTCCTCGTCGTGGGCAACGCCGGCACGACCAACACCGGCGCCGTGGACGACCTTCCCGCGCTCGCAGCCTTCGCCGCGCGGGAGCGTCTCTGGCTCCACGTGGACGCCGCCTACGGCGGGTTCTTCCTGCTGACCGCAGTTGGGCGGCGCCGGCTCGCCGGGATCGAGCGCGCCGACTCGGTCGTGCTCGACCCCCACAAAGGGCTGTTCCTCCCGTACGGCACGGGCGCCCTGCTCGTCCGCGACGGCGAGGCGTTGAAGCGCGCCCACGCGCTGTCGGCGGACTACATGCCGACGATGCAGGCCGACGAGGACCTGACCGACTTCAACCTGCTCTCGCCGGAGCTCTCGCGAGACTTCCGGGGCCTGCGCGTCTGGCTGCCGCTCAAGATGCACGGCGCCGGGCCGTTTCGGACCAATCTCGAGGAAAAGCTGGAGCTCGCAAGCTGGGCCTGCGAGCGTCTCCGCGAGGTCCCGGGCATCGAGATCCTGGCCGAGCCGCAGCTTTCGATCGTCGCGTTCCGGCGGACGTGGCCGGGCGCGACGGCCGAGGAGCTCGACCGGCGCAACCTCGCGCTCCTCGAACGGATCAACGGCCGCCGGCGCGTCTACCTCACCGGCACGAAGCTCAAGGGACGCTTCGCCATCCGAATCTGCGTGCTGTCGTTTCGCACGCACCGCGACCGCATGAAGCAGGCGCTCGAGGACATCCGGGCCGCCGCGGCCGAAGGAGAGAACGCATGACCCCCGCACCCGTCAAGCCCGTGGTCCCCGTCTCCGCGCTCGAGGCGATCGACATCCGCGTCGGAACGATTCGTCAGGTCGAGGCGGTGCCGAAGTCCGACCGCCTCCTGCGGCTGACCGTCGGGTTCGGCGACCACGTCCGGACCATCCTCGCCGGAATGAAGCAGGAGCGGGCCGACCCGGCCGAGCTCGTGGGCCGCCAGGCGCTCTTCGTCGTCAACCTGGAGCCTCGAAAGATGATGGGCGAGACGTCCGAGGGGATGGTCTTCGACCTCGGGTATGCCGACGGCGTGCCGCCGGCGCTCGCCGTGCCCGAGCGGCCCGTCCCGGACGGGACCCGGGCGGGATGATTCTCGGGAACTCCTCGGGATCAAATGCGTAGTGAGCTGACGGGAGGACTCCGCTTGAAACACCGCACCGTTCGCCTGGCCGCCGCCCTCGCCGCCCTCGCGCTCCCGGCCTTCGCCGCCGACGCCCCGAAACGCCCCTCGAAGGAATACACGATCGAACAGTTCATGGCGACGACGGGGATCACGGGGGCCTCGTTCTCGTCCGACGGAAAGAAGCTGCTCTTTTCGTCCAATGCCTCCGGCATCTTCAACGTCCAGTCCGTTCCGACCGCGGGTGGAACGCCGACGGCGCTCACGAAGTCCGCCGCGGACACCGTCTTCGCCGTCTCGTACTTTCCGACCGACGACCGCTTCCTCTACACGAAGGACCAGGGCGGCAACGAGCTCAACCACCTCTACGTCCAGTCGCCTTCGGGCGAGGAGAAGGACCTGACTCCCGGGGAGAAGCTCAAGGCGATCTTCGCCAAGTGGACCCGGGACGGGAACGCGTTCTACGCCGGCACCAACGAACGGGACCCGCGCTTCTTCGACCTCTACCGGTACGACACGAAGACCTACGCCCGGACGCTCGTCTACCAGGACGAGGTGGGCTACGACTTCGGCGACATATCCGACGACGGGAAGTGGCTCGCGTTCCAGAAGATCAACACGACGGCCGACAGCGACATCTACCTCTGGAACGTCGCCGCGAAGACGATGACGCGCATCTCGAAGCACGAAGGCACGGCGAGCTACGAGCCCGCGACCTTCGACGTCGACTCGAAGTGGCTCTACTACCTGACGAACGACGGGTCGGAGTTCAACCGCGTGCGGCGGTACGAGCTCTCGAGCGGCCGGTCGGAGGACGTCGAGAAGGCCGACTGGGACGTCGCCTGGACCTTCTTCTCCCGCAACGGCAAGTACCGGCTGTCGGCCGTCAACGCCGACGGCCGCAGCGTGCTGAAGGTCTGGGACGGGAAGACCGGCGCGCCCGTCGCCCTGGCGCCGCTCCCGGCCGGGGAGATCTCCTCCGTCCGCGTCTCCCGCGACGAGACGCAGCTCGCCTTCCAGCTCGACTCGGACCTCGGGCCCAACAATCTCTACGTCTACCGCTTCGGGGCGAAGGAACCGGTCCGCCTCACCGACACCATGTCGAAGGACATCGACCCGCAGGACCTGGTGGCCGCCGAGGTCGTGCGTTTCAAATCGTTCGACGGGATGGAGATCCCGAACATCTACTACAAGCCCTGGCAGGCGAGCCCGGCGTCGAAGGCCCCGGCGCTCGTCTGGGTCCACGGCGGGCCCGGCGGCCAGACCCGGCGGCAGTACAGCGCGGCAATCCAGTACCTCGTCAACCACGGCTACGTGGTGCTCGGCATCAACAACCGTGGAAGCTCCGGGTACGGCAAGACGTTCAACACGGCCGACGACCACAGGCACGGCCGCGAGCCGCTGTGGGACTGCGTCGCGGCGAAGAAGTACCTGCAGGGCCTGCCGTACGTCGACGCGGACCGCATCGGCATCATCGGCGGCAGCTACGGCGGCTACATGGTCCTGGCGGCCCTCGCGTTCCAGCCCGAGCAGTTCGCCGTCGGCGTCGACATCTTCGGCGTCTCGAACTGGCTGCGGACGCTCGAGTCGATCCCCAAATGGTGGGAGGCGCAGCGCCTCGCCCTCTACAAGGAGATCGGAGACCCGGAGAAGGACGCGAACTTCCTGAAGGAGATCTCGCCCCTCTTCCACGCCGACAAGATCCGCCGGCCGCTGATCGTCGTCCAGGGGGCCAACGACCCGCGCGTCATCCGCAGCGAATCCGACGACATCGTGGCCGCCGTCAAGAAGAACGGCGTCCCGGTCGAGTACGTCGTCTTCGCCGACGAGGGCCACGGCTTCACCAAGAAGAAGAACCAGATCGAAGGCTGGAGCGCCATCCTCAAGTTCCTCGACCACTACCTCAAGGGCGCGAAGGGCTGACGCGCCCCGCCCCCAGCGGCACTCTCCCTCAAGTTCGCGGCGCGGATAGTCTCCCGACCGAAGGGAGGGAGGAGGTCCGCGCCGCGGGAGCGAAGCGAGCGGCGGGGGTCAGGTGCGCGGTCGAGCGCCGTCCGCGAGCCGCGCGCCGGTGCGCCCTCCGGGCGCAGACCCACGACGCTCGCGGAGCGACGGCTAAACCAGAACGCCCGCCGCGCGACGCCGGCGGGATTCGCCCCCCGCGTAGGCCTCCCACGCGCGGGCGAGGCGCTCGACGCCCTCGCGCATCGGGCCGGCGTCGAGCACGAACGGCATGCGGAGCCGATCGCCGAAGGCACCCTCGGGTGAAGCGAGGGTACCGGGCACGACCGCGACCCCGTGGCGCAGGGCCACCTGCGAAAAGGTGTTTGCGTCGCCGCGCGGGAGCTTGACCCACAGCGACAGTCCTCCCGCCGGCGCCGTCCACTCCCAGTCGGGCAGGTGGCGCCCGAGGAGCTTCGTGAGCCGGTCGAGCCTCTCGCGCATCTCGCGCCGCCGCGAGGCCCGGACGCGCTCGGCCTCCGCGAGCAGGCGCACCGCGACGAGCTGTCCGATGAGCGATCCGCCGAGATCGGCCATGATCTTGAGACGCGTCATGCGCAGCAGGATCTCCTCCGACGCGCGGACCCAGCCGATGCGAAGGCCGCCCCAGAAGAGCTTCGACAGCGACCCGATCGTCAGCACGGGCGCCTCCGGTTCGAAGGCCGCGATCGGCGCCGGCGGACGTCCGCCGAGGGAGAGATCGGCGAGCGTGTTGTCCTCGACGATCGGCAGCTTCAGCTCGCGGGAGAGCCGGGCGACCGCGCGGCGGCACGCCTCCGGCATGACGGCCCCCGTCGGATTCTGGTAGGTCGGCATCAGGTACACGAGCCGCGGCGCCGTGCGCGCCACGGTCTCCTTGAGCCGCGCAACCCAGGCCGCGTCGCCCCCGACCGGGACGGTCACGAGGCGCGCGCCCTGGCCGGCGAAGATGTCGATCGAGCCGAGGTAGGTCGGGTCCTCGACGACGACCGACTCGCCGCGCTCGACGAGCAGCGCGCCGGCGAGGCCGATCGCCTGCTGGGCGCCGTGCGTGACGAGGACCTGGTCCTCGCCGGTCTCGAGCCCCGACGCCGAGAGGTGGCGCGCGATCGCCTGGCGAAGCGCCGGAAGGCCCATCGGAAGGTAACCGGGGCTGTGCGCGAGATCGCGCAGCGCCTTCTCGTCGATGCGCGAGGCCTCGCGCGCGAGGATGTCCGGCGCCGGAAGGTGCGCGCCGAGAAACTCGATGGTCCCGCCGGGCCCCTCCGTGAAGCTCCGCCAGACCGGGTGGCGGCGGAACGAGCCCGACGGATCCTCGCGCAGCTGCAGCGCCGGCGGCCGCGGCGCCGCACCCCGCACCCGCGTGCCGCTTCCCTGGCGGCTCTCGATCCAGCGGTCCTTGCGGAGCTCGTCGTACGCCGCCACGACGGTCGTCCGCGAGACGGCGAGGCGCGCGGCGAGGGCGCGCTCGGACGGCAGGCGCTCGCCGGCGCGGATCTCTCCGCGGCCGATCGACGCGCGGACGGCCGCCGCCAGGCGGCGATAGACGGGGCCGGCGCCCTCCGTCCAGCGGCCGAGAGCGGCCACGAAGGCCTGGGGCGTCACGCGGACGACCTCCCCGGCCCAGTCCACTTCCGGGGCATCTGGCTCTTGATTCCCGCCGGCTCGAGGTCCATCTTGATGTCCACTTCGATGATACATCCGAGATGGACTCGAAAAGTGGACCGGCTCGCCAAGCACCCTGAGGAGGTCTCCGATGGCCCTTCCACGCCACGCCTTCTTCCGCGGCCACATCGTCCCGTACGCCGAGGCCCGCGTCGGCGTCCTGACCCACGCGCTCAACTACGGGACCGGCTGCTTCGCCGGGATCCGCGGCTACTGGAACGCCGAAGAGCAGGAGCTCTTCGTCTTCCGTCCGCACGACCACTTCCGGCGCTTCCTCGAGTCGGCCCGGCTCCTCGACATGACCCTGCCCTACACGGCGACCGAGCTGACCGACGCGCTCATCGGCCTGCTGCGCACCGAGCTGCTCCGCGAGGACTGCTACATCCGCCCGCTCGCCTTCTACGGAGACGAGTCGATCGGCGTCCGGCTCCACAACCTCTCCTCCCCCGAGGTCTCGATCGTGGCGATGCCTTACGGGCGCTACGTCGACAACGAGGAGGGCGTCCACGCCACGATCTCCTCCTGGCGCCGCGTCGACGACAACATGATCCCCGCGCGCGGGAAGATCACGGGCTCTTACGTCAACTCCGCCTTCGCCAAGACCGACGCCCAGCGCGCCGGCTTCGACGAGGCGATCGTCCTCAACCAGGACGGCCACGTGTCGGAGGGCTCGGCCGCGAACTTCTTCCTCGTCCGCAATGGCACGCTGGTCACGCCGCCCATCACCGACAACGTCCTCGAGGGCATCACGCGGCGCACCATCCTCGAGCTCGTGAAGGACGTGCTCGGCGTCCCGGTCGCCGAGCGCACGATCGACCGGACCGAGATCACCCTCGCCGACGAAGCGTTCTTCTGCGGCACGGGCATCCAGATCGCCGCGGTCACGCGCGTCGATCACCGGCCGATCGGCTCGGGCCGCATGGGGCCGATCGTCGCGGCGCTGCGCGAAGTCTTCTTCGACGTCGTGCGCGGCAAGCGCGCGGAGTACCGCGGCTGGTGCCACGCGGTGTACGCGGACGCGACGCCGATTCCGGCGCGCGACAAGCGCCGTCCGGCCGGCGCGACCGGATAGACCTCGGATGAGGACAGCCCCGAAATTTTGGGTTGCCCTCGCCTACGAGAATCCGTTACCCTCCAAAACGGTGACGGTTCATCGCTCCACGACGGTCGGTCTCTACTGGTGCCATCCGCTGGTCCTGCCGGAGTTCGAACGACTCATCTCGGACGCCGGCCTTCGCCTGGCCGCCCGGCGCCTCGAGGCCAATCGCATCCCGGACTTCGAGAGCCTTTCGGTCCCGCGGGCCTCGGTCTACGTGGTCGAGGCGCATCCGCAGCTCCCGGTGACGGAGGCCGTCGTGACGGGGATCCACGCCCGGCAGGCGACGGCCCGCATCCTCGTCCTCGGCGAGAGGTTCGCCGACCACCTGGCCTTCGGCCTCCTGCGGCTCGGCATCAAGGGACTCCTGACCTACGAGGAAGCCGCGCGCTCGCTGACGACCGCGCTGCAGACCGTCGCGGACGGCGGGCTCTGGGTCGGCCGCGCGCTGCTCTCGCGGTTCGTCGACTCCGCCCTCTCGACGGTCCCCCTGCGCGTCTACGCCACGGGTTTCGAGGGGCTCACGCGCCGGGAACGGCAGGTCCTCGAGGCCGTGCTCGACAACCTCTCCAACAAGGAGATCGCGCACCGGCTCCACATGTCGGAGCGGACGGCCAAGTTCCACGTCTCCAACCTCCTCGTCAAGCACGGCGTCCGGCGCCGGGCGGACCTTCTCTTCTGCGCCCTGAAGAACGGCGCCCCCCGCCGGGCGGACGCCGAGGCCGCGCACGTCTCCGGGGTCTCGGCCGCCTGATTCCGACAATCTCCCCATAAACTCCCGCCCCCCTTCCCCGTAAGGACCTCCAGAACACCGAAGGAGGAGGTCCCGATGAAGACCCGTTCCCTTTCCCTCGCGCTGACCGCGTTTCTCGCCGCGGCCGGGGCGGCCCTGGCGCAGCTCCCGCCCCTGAACACGCCCCAGGCCAGTCCGGCGGCCACCGTCAGCCAGGTGGTGGGCCTGACGGACATCTCGATCGACTACCACCGGCCGGCCGTCAACAAGCGCACGGTCTGGGGGGACCTCGTTCCCTACAATCAGACCTGGCGCGCCGGCGCCAACGAGAACACGACGATCGAGTTCTCCTCCCCCGTCACGATCGGCGGCAAGAAGGTCCCGGCCGGAAAGTACGGCCTGCACATGCTGCCGACCGAGAAGGACTGGTCGGTGATGCTCTCGAGCACGTCGGCCGCGTGGGGCAGTTTCAGCTACGACGAGAAGGAGGACGTGGTCCGCTTCCCGGTGACGCCGAAGCCGGCCGACTTCGAAGAACGCCTCGAGTACCGCTTCGAGAACCCGACCGACACGTCCGTCGACGTCGTGATGCAGTGGGAGAAGCTCGCGGTCTCCTTCCCCATCACGGTCGACACGAACGCGGTCGTCATGGACAGCCTGCAGAAACAGCTCCGCGGGCTGTCCCGCTTCGGCTGGCAGGCCTGGAACCAGGCGGCCCAGTGGGCGCTCCAGCACGACGCCGGCCTCGACCAGGCGCTGCAGTGGGCGGACCACTCCATCGGGATGCAGGCGACGTTCGTGAACCTGCGCACCAAGGCCGCGATCCTCGAGAAGAAGGGCGACGTCAAGGCCGCCGAGGACCTACGGGCGCAGGCGATGAAGATCGCGACCGAAGTCGACGTCAACCTGCTCGGCTATCAGCTCCTCGGCCAGAAGAAGACCGACGAGGCGATCGCCCTGTTCCGCAAGAACGTCAAGGACTACCCCAATTCCTGGAACGTCTACGACAGTCTCGGCGAGGCCCTCGCGGCCAAGGGCGACAAGAAGGCGGCCATCGAGAGCTACAACAAGGCGATGGCGATGACGACCGATCCGGTCCAGAAGAAGCGGATCCAGGACATCCTCGCCAAAATGAAGGCTTAGGACCCGGCCGGAAGCGTAACTTCCGCGGGGCAGGCGCGTAGACGGAGGCATGAGACTTCGCCACGCGTCTGCCCTCGCGGTCTTTCTGTGTCTCGGCCTCGCCCCGGCGGCCTCCGCAACTCCCCCACAGGGGCCCGCGCCGCCCGACACCCCCGCCGGCCGGCGGATCCAGGCGCTGCTGAAGGCCTTCGAGGCCGGATCGCCCGACGCGATTCGCGCGTTCATCGCGGCGAACTTCTCCGAGGCGGCTCTCGCGGAAGCCCCCCTCGACCAGCGAACGCAGCGCCTGTCCGGCATGGCGAAGCAGACCGGGCCGCTCGAGTTCCAGAAGATGCTCCCCGGGGGCGACGACCGGGCGGCCTTCCTCGCGCGCGCGAAGACTTCGGGCGACTGGCTCGAGGTCGGTCTGCAGCTCGATCCGGCCCCGCCCCACGGAATCCGCGGCCTGCGGTTCGAGCAGACCGAGGGCCCGGACGCGGTGCGCGAGACCCGCAAGGGCTCGGACGCCGAGGTCGCCGCGGCCGCCGACGCGCACCTGCGCCAGCTCGCCGACTCCGAAGCGTTCTCCGGGGTCGTCCTCCTCGCGCGCAACGGAACGCCGTTCTTCCACAAGGCCTACGGCCTGGCCGACCGCGCGTTCGGGGTCCCGAACCAGAACGAAACGAAGTTCAACCTCGGCTCGATCAACAAGACGTTCACCCAGACGGCGATCGGGCAGCTCGCCGGGAAGGGCCGGCTCTCTCTCTCCGACACCATCCGCAGGCACCTGCCGGACTATCCCAATCCGGCGGCGGACCGGATCACGATCGCCCAGCTCCTGACGATGACCTCGGGGCTGGGCGACTTCTTCGGCGAGAAGTTCGACGCGACGCCGAAGAGCCGGATCCGAACCCTGCAGGACTATCTCGGCCTCTTCGCGTCGGACCCGCTGCTCTTCGAGCCCGGCACGAGTCGGCGCTACTCGAACGCCGGGTACGTCGTGCTCGGGCTGATCATCGAGAGGATCACGGGCCGCAGCTACTACGACTATGTGCGCGAGAACATCTACGGGCCGGCCGGGATGACGAGCTCCGACTCCTTCATGCAGGACGCCGTGGTCGCGAACCGGGCCGTCGGCTACACCTCCGAGGACGCCGCCGGAAAGCGCCTGCCCGAGCCGCGCGTCAACGTCTACGAGCTCCCAGCCCGCGGCAGCTCAGCGGGCGGCGGCTACTCCACGGCGGGCGACCTCCTGCGGTTCGACATCGCGATGCGGAGCGGCAAGCTCCTCTCGCCGGCGTGGACCGCGTGGTACTTCTCCGACCTCTCGACCCCGCCCTCCGGCGCGCCCGGGAAGTTGCGCGGCGGCAAGGGAGTCGCCGGCGGGACCGCGGGCGTCAACTGTGTGCTCGAAATGGACCTCGACACGGACTACACCGTCGTCGTGATGTCGAACCTGGATCCGCCGTCGGCGGAAAAGGTCGCGAAGATCCTGCGCCAGTGGCTCGGGCTCGACTGAGAGAATAGTTCAGAAATGCAGGGCTGACCCCGGGCTAGACGCGGCGGCGGAGGAGGGCCACGGCCCAGAGGTGGATGCCGTACGAGGCGAGCCCGGCCGCGAGGACGCCGAGAAAGGCCGGTCCGAGGACGGTGTGGGCCAGCGCGTCGAGGGTCCCGCCGAACGTGCGCACGACCCGGGGGTCCACCTGCTCGGCGGCGCGGATCATGAAGTAACCGAGAGCCCCGAGGGTCAGGCCGCGCATGACGAGGCCAAACCGCGACACCCCAATCAGGGTTCGAAGGAGGGCCCGCGGAAGGACGTCGCCGCGCAGGAGCAGCTTGCCCCGGACGCCCCGCAGGATCTCCGCGA
The DNA here is from genome assembly GCA_963764715.1 of uncultured Acidobacteriota bacterium. Classification (GTDB taxonomy): domain Bacteria; phylum Acidobacteriota; class Thermoanaerobaculia; order UBA5066; family Gp7-AA6; genus DAHUXD01. The sequence continues at coordinate 95,631 of CAVXTP010000021.1, read as the reverse complement.
GCCCGCCGACGATGACGACCGCGCCGATCGCCTCGAGGGCGAAGGCGCCCCAGGATTGCGCGAGCAGCCACGAAGCGCTCTGGCGCTCGAGCCCGACGCCCCGGGCGCGGCGGCCCGCGCGAAGGAGCAGTCCGCCCGCCGTCCAGGCGAGGGCCGCATAACCGAGAGCGCTCAACGCCAGGCCGATCCGCTGGATCGCGCCGCCCGGGCCCCGGACGGCGCGCACCCCATCCGCGAGCGCGATCCCTCCGAGCCCCGCGACGACCGCACCGAGCAGCCAGGCGCCGTACGGCTGCTCGAGCAGGAACCGCAGCGCTCCCGGAACGCCGTTGGCCCGGTCACGGGCGCCCAGGAGCGCCACCCGTCCGGACACGATTCCCATAGCGACGTAGATCGCCCCGGTCGCCACGAACCCCGAACGCACCAGCGCCGCTCGCACGCGGGGTATCTCTAACATGCCCCGACCCGAAAGCGTTGCGGTAGACTGCCGCGCTTCGGTTGCTTTGGACCGAAGCCGAAGCCAGAAAGGACGTCAGCATGAAGCGGATCTCCCTCTTCCTCCCGGCAGCGCTCGCCGCTGCGCTCGCCGTCGCGCCCGCGGTGGCCGACGACGTGAAACCGACTCCCGCCCCCGAGGCGGCCAAGAAAAGCGAGTCCAAGATGAGATCGACCCCGAGCGGGCTTCAGTACGAGGACATCAAGGAAGGCACGGGCGCCACGCCCAAGTCCGGCCAGACCTGCGTCATGGACTACACGGGCTGGCTCTGGGAGAACGGCGCCAAGGGCAAGAAGTTCGACAGCTCGGTCGACCGCGGAACGCCGTTCGAGTTTCCCCTCGGCCAGGGCCGGGTCATCAAGGGCTGGGACGAGGGCGTCGCGACGATGAAAGTCGGGGGCAAGCGGCTCCTGCTCATCCCGGCGCAGCTCGGCTACGGGTCGCGTGGCGCCGGCGGCGTGATCCCGCCCAACGCCACGCTCCTCTTCGAGGTCGAGCTCATCGCGGTCAAGTAGCTCTCGCGATTGGACAATCCGGCGGAGGCGCCCTCGGCGTCTCCGCCTTTTTTTGTCAGGCTCGGGCGCGCGGGCGGTTCGCTCCCAGTCGCTCGTCCCTTTGATTTCAAGCGGTTAGCCCGCAACCCCGCTCGGAGCGGCCGACGGCACGGAAGCTGCTAAACTGCTGGAACCCAACGAAGTTATGACTGCCAACGCTGAGGCGGGCCGCGGGCGGGAGCTTCCCCCGAGAACGAGCGCATGAGCAGCCCCGCTCCGTTCCTCCAGCGCCAGCTGGGCGAGTACCTGCTCGTCGCCCAGCTCGGCGAAGACTCCCTCGGAACCGTCTACCGCGCCCTGTACGCCGCCGACGAGCGCCGCTTCGTCCGGCTTCGGGTCCTGGAGTCGGCCGAGCTGTCGCACGACGACATCGCCCGGGCGATCGAGGAGAACGCGCTTCGCGGCCCGATGGTCCACGACGCCATCGTCGCGCGGGGCCAGTTCGACGAGGTCGAGGACGTCCCGTTCATGACCTGGGACGAGACGTCCGGGTGGACGCTCGACGCGATGCTCGCGCGCGTGCGCATGCTCGGCATCCGCATTCCCGCGGAGTACGCCCTTCTCATCACCGAGCGCATCGCGGCTGCGCTCGAGCACGCTCACCAGACCGTGGTCGATGGTCGGCCGTCGGATCACGGGCTGCTCTGGCCGGGCTTCGTCTCGATCTCGCACGACGCCGCGGTTCGGGTCGGCGGCTTCGGCGTCGCCGACGGGGTCCTCCCGTCGATCATGTCGCCGCGGCTGCTGGCGGACATCGGACCCTACGTCGCCCCGGAGGTCCGCTACGCCGGGCTCGTCGGCGCCAACGCCGACGTCTACTCGCTCGGGGCGATTCTGATCGAGCTCCTGACCGGGCGCCGGCCGTCCCTCGACACGCCGTCGGCGGAGCTGCGCGCCGGGGATCCCCGCTCCGAAGAGCTCGAAGAGTTTCTCCGGAAGTGCCTCGCGCCGGCCGCCGAGCGGTTCGAATCCGCGATCGACGCGCACCGGGCCCTCCAGCAGATCGTGACGGGCAACCCGTTCTCGCTCTACACCGCGAACCTCGCTCTCTTCCTCTACAAGCTCCTCAACCCCGAGAGCCAGGCTGTCGCGGCGACCTCCGACATGGAGTCGACGAACCCGGTCGTCGTCCACGGTCCCGTGCTCGCCCCGGAGCCCGAGGTCGCGGCGGCGCTGCCGCCTCCGGGCGCGCCTCGGCGCCGCCGGGGCGACGCCGTTCCCGACGAGGAGCCGCTGACGCCGGTGGAGGTCCCGGTGGTGGTGGCGACGCTCTCGGAACCGGTGCCGACTCCGGAGGAGCTCTGGATCGAGGCTCCCGTCGCGGCCGAGCCGCCGGCGGCGGCGAGCACCGTCGCCGACCTCTACGCGGCCCGCCGGAGCTCGCTGCCCCCGCTTCCCCCGCTCGCGCGCGCCTGGGCGCGGCCGCTGACCGCGCTCGCGACCGCGGCGACGCTCGCCGTCGGCGCCTTCTTCGTCGTGAGCCAGGTGCAGTCGAGGCGCGAGGCCGTCCGCGTCGATCCTCCGGCGGCGGAGGCCCCTCTCGCCGTTTCGGTCCTCGCGCCCGCCGAGGTCGCCGTGCCCGCGGTCGCGGCCCCTTCGCCGGACGCGGCCGCGGCCGCCGCGGTGCCCGCGTCGCATCGTCCTCCCGCGCGGATCGCGCGGAAGGTCCGGCCGGAGCTGCGCCAGCCGGCGGAAGACCTCCGGCTGAAGGCCGCGCTGGCGCGCATCGAGGCCGAGCGCATCAACGCGCGCGAGACGGCGGGAGCGATCTTCGGCGAAGGCCGCGCCAGCGAGCAGGAGGGCGAACGGCTGCTGCGCGACCGCGACTACGACGCCGCCCGCCTCGCGTTCGGACGCGCGGCGGGTCTCTTCGAGCAAGCCCGGCAGGTGACCTGGCAGGAGCGCGTCCGCCGCACCGATCTCGCCCAGGCCAACGCGCTCCCGAACGAGTCCCCGGCGCGGTAGGATGACGGGCCTGTGACGAAACACAGGCTCGAACCCGCCCGACTCAAGCCGGGCATCCAACCGAAAGACCTCCCCGGGCCCCGCCCCTCCGACACTCCGGCGGACGACGCCGCGTCGCGCCTCATTCGGGGCCGCGCCCTCATCTTCTGGGACCCGGCGCGGCCCGGGCGCAAGCTCGATGCGATCGACACCGACCAGATCACGCCGGCCGCCGACTGCGTCTCGGAGAGCCTCGAGACCCTCGACGAGCGCTGGAAGGCGGGGTCCTTCCGCCACCTGATGCCGGACTTCCGCCAGCGCGTCCACCGCGGCGAGACGTTCGTCGTGGCGGGCGAGCGCTTCGCGATCGGCTCCTCGCGGGAGATGAGCCCGGCCGGGTTGAAGGGCGTGGCCGAGGAAAAGGGGCTGGAGCTCGTCGTCGTCTGCAGCCACGGGATGGGCGACATCTTCCGCCGCAACGCGTTCAACCTCGGGCTCCAGGTCGTGCAGTCGCCCGAGGCGGTCGAGGACGCGAAGGACGGCGACGTCTTCGCGTTCGACCCGGCCTCGCGCCGACTGACCAACGAGACCCGGGGAAAGACGTACACGCCCGTTCCGCTCTCGCCCAAGGAGGAGGAGATCCGCTCGAGCGGCGGAATCTTCGCCGTGGGCCGGCGGGAGTTCCGCGAGTCGGTTCGCCGGACCCCGGAAGTCCGCTTCCCCGACGCGGAGCTCGCGCGCCGGATGACGACGACCGAGCAGATCGTGTGGGCGCACCGCGTCGACAAGGACGCGCGGGTCGAGCCCGGGGCGACGCTGCGGGTCTACGCGGACCTGCTGCCCGCCTCCGACGGGACGGCCCCGTTCGCGATCCACACCTTCAACCAGATCACCGGCGGGCGCGCGATCGACCCGCGGCAGGCCGCCATCGCCAACGACCACTTCGTCTTCACGGGCCGGGAGGACGACGACCGGCAGACCTCGATCGGCCGCGAGTTCGCCCGCCTCCACGGCCTCGAAAAGCCCTACTACGCCAGCCCGGGCGACGGGATCTTCCACTTCTACTTCCCCGAGCAGGGGCTCGTCCTGCCCGCCCAGTTCATCCCGGGCGCCGACTCGCACAGCCGCGCCTACGGCGCCTACGGCGCGGTCGGGTTCGGCGTCGGGTCGACGACGCTCGGCTTCGGCTGGTCCACGGGTTACATCTACTTCACCCTCGCGAAGCAGCGGCGCGTCGTCCTCTCCGGCAGGCTCCAGCCCTGGGTCTCGGGCAAGGACATCGTCCTCGAGCTCCTGCGCCGCTGGGGGGCGAAGCAGTCGCAGGGCATGTCGGTCGAGTTCGTGGACGCCGAGCGCCAGCTCCCGATCGCGTTCCGAAACACGATCGCCAACATGATGGCGGAGGCCGAGGCGTTGAACGGCATCTTCGCCGAGGACGACGTGACCGACGCCTGGTACCGCTCCAAGGGCCTCGGTCCGCTTCCCTACCCGCGCGTCGCCCCCGGCCCCGACGCCGTCTACGCCCTCGACGAAACGCTGGCGCTCTCGGAGATCGCGCCGATGATCGCCAAGCCGTTCGCTCCCGGCAACGCTTTCCCCGCCGACGAGGTGGCGCGCGAGCGCCTCGCGTTCGACCGGGCGATGATCGGCTCCTGCACCAACGGCGGCTACGACGATCTGCTCTCGGCCGCCCTCGTGCTCCACGCCGCGCGCGACCTCGGCTTCCGCAAGGTGGCGCGCACGTTCACGATCTTTCCGGGCTCGGGCGGCGTCGGGCGCCAGATCGAGAAACCGGACCCGCGCCTGGGCGGCGAGTCGATCGCCGAGGTCTTCCGCTCGGTCGGCGGGCAGATCCGCCAGTCGTGGTGCGGTCCCTGCTTCGGCCAGGGGCCCGACGCCCTCACGCCGGGACAGCGGGCGATCACGTCCTTCAACCGCAACTGGCAGAACCGCATGGGCTACGGCGGCGAGGGCTTCCTCGCGAGCCCCGCGGTCGTCGCGGCCTCGGCCCTCGCGGGGTACATGGCCCCGCCGGGGGAGCTCGGGCTCGCCTGGAACGCCGAGCGCTTCGGCGTCTAGTGCCCTCGGTCATCTCTCATCCCGGGGTCGCGCTCGGACCCTCCCCCCGGTTCGCCCTCCCCCGGGCGGCCGCCGTCTCGGGTGCGCCTAGCCTCCGCCGAGCACGGGGCGGTAGAGCCCCAGGAGCTCGCGTTTCCACCAGGCGCCGCTGCGGCGTCGCTCTTGCGCGTCGGTGAACCGGTAGTCGTAGACCACGGCGCGAACGAAGCGGGGCGGGCGGCCCGGAAACGGATTCGATCGGAGCAACGCCAGGACCTCCGTCGAGCCCTCCAGCAATCTCGCCAGAAATCGCGTCAGCCACGGATTCTCGTCGGCGCTTCCGAGTGCGGCGAACCACATCTGCCAGTCGAGTCGCGGCTGGTGCGGCGCGACGAAGGACGGCCGGCGCATCGGATCCCCGGGCTTCCAGCGGAACTCGTACGGGCGCCAGGAAACGCCGTCCTCGCTTCCCTCGACGACGATCTCGTGGCGCGCGGTCGTCATCACCGCGAAGAGCCCGTAGCCGTTGGCGCTGCGCAGCGGGGCGACGGCGCGATAGGCCGCGATGAGCGGGCCCGGGATCGCCTCACGAAGGCCGATCGAGGCGAGGAAGGGCGGAGCCGACGCCGCGAGGAGAAGGACCGCGGCCGGAACCAGGATCGCGCGCGGCCAGGGACCCGGCCCGCGGGGCGCTGGCGCCTCCGGGGCCCGCCTCCGGAACGCCGCGTCGTCGACGAGGAGCACCGCGAGCGCGATCGTCAGCCAGTTGAAGAAGGCGTAGTTTCCGGTGGCTGCGATCAGGACCTGCAGCAGGATCGTCATCGCGCAGGCGAAGAGGCGCAGCCGCCGCGGAGCGAAATAGAGAAACGGCACGACGAGCTCGACGAAGAAGAGGAAGACGCACGACGCCGTCTGGAACCCGGGCGAGAGCTGGTGCATGAACCAGGCGGTCCACGGCGGGAGCGGCTGGGTCTCGTAGTGCACGCGCAGGGCGGTCAGGGTCGCCCACGACGGGTCGCGGCTCAGGAGCTTGACGGCTCCCGAGGAGAGCATCAGCCGGAAGAGCAGCCAGACGAGGAGGAAGCGCGCGAGGCGCGGGGACGCGAGTCCTCGGCGCAGGGCGCGCAGCGCGGGCGGCGCGAGGAAGATGGCGAGGAGCCCGGCTTCCGTGAGCAGAAAGTCCCACTGGAACTCGAGGAAGAGCTGGCCCGCGACCGAGAGCGAGAGATACAGCGCCCACGCGGCGAACGCGCTCCAGGCCGGGACGAGGCCCGCGACGAGCAACAGCGAGGCCGCCACTCCGGCGGCGCACTGGAGATGCAGGGCCCCGTCCCCCGGCGCGATCCAGGACAGCGTCGGCAGCAGCCAGTAGCGGCCGGCGCCCGTCTGCCCACGGACCCACTCCAGAAACTCCGAGACCGGGAGGATGCCGCGGGAGCCGACGAGGCCGTCGATCTGGACCCAGAGCGAAGCGAACGCGGCGAGATAGCAGAGGCCGAGCAGCCGAAGGAAGAGGCCGTTCGCGACTTCGTACGTCGGCACGAGGACCGAGGCGCCCCACGCCCACCGCGTCACGGCCATCGCGGCGGGTCGATGCCCCGCGACGAGGCGGTACGCGAGCTCCAGGAGCGGCGCGAGCCCGGGGACCCGCCGGTAGAGCGCCAGCCCGATGCCCTCGCCCGGCGTGCGGCCCGAGATCGCCAGCACCGCCTCCGCCCCCTCGAGAACGCGGCCGTCGGGCAGCACGAGCTGAAAGGCCTGCGCGAAGCGCTCCGCGGGGATCTCCGGGAAACGCGACGCGACCTCCTGCGAGGGCGCATAGTCCACTTTCGGACCCGTCCGAAGCTTCCAGCGGGCGATCCAGAGACGGCAGAATCCGCAGTCGCCGTCGAAGATCGCCAGAGGGCGGTCGGGAGGCCGCGTCACGCGCAATCCGTCGGCCATCCGGTCAAGTCTACGGCCGCGGGACGATCGGGAACGGACTTTGCAGTATCGTCCGGCCGAGGAGTTGAAACGCATGAAAAACTGCCGCAACGCGGCTCTCGCCGCATTTTTCGCCGCCGCTCTCGCGGGCGGCGTCGCCTTCGCGCAGGACGATTACGGCTACGCCAATCCGAACGAAGGCTATCCGGACAACGACATCCGCCAGACGGTGGCGCGTCTCGCGTACATCTCGGGCGACGTTTCGTTCGCCCGCGGCGACGATCCCGATGAGTGGCAGCCGGCCAACCCCAACGTTCCGATGACCCTCGGCGACCGGGTCTGGACCGCGCGCGGGCGCCTCGAGCTGCAGGTCCACGGCGGCAACATCATCCGCCTTGCCAACCAGACCGACCTCGCGGCGCTCAACCTGACCGAAGACACGCAGCAGTTCTCGCTCTCGGCGGGCGTGGCGTCGTTCCAGATCCGCCGTCTCGGCGACGACGACGTCTTCGAAGTCGACACGCCCAACGCCGCGATCACCTTCGAGCGGACCGGCGACTACCGGGTCGACGTCCGCGACAACGGCGACACGCGGCTGCAGGTCTGGCGAGGCCGGGCGATCGTCGCCTCGGGCGGCGGACAGGTCCCGCTCGGCGCCGGAGACGCGATCCTCATCGAAGGACAGGAGCCTCCGCGTTACGACATGATCGCCGTGTCGGCGCCCGACGGATGGGACCGATGGGTCGCCGATCGCGACGCGCGTTACGCCAACGTGCGCTCCTACCAGTACGTCTCGGCCGACATCGCGGGCGTCGAAGACCTCGACCGCCACGGGAACTGGCAGCAGGTCCCGAGCTACGGATGGTGCTGGACGCCGGCGTCGGTCGCCGTGGGCTGGCAGCCTTACCGCGCCGGCCGCTGGTTGTGGCAGGACCCGTGGGGATGGACCTGGGTCTCGACGGAGCCCTGGGGCTGGGCGCCGTACCACTACGGACGCTGGGTCACGTACCGCTCCCGCTGGTTCTGGGTTCCCGTGGCGCCCCGCGTCGCGGTCGTCTCCTACAGCCCGGCCCTCGTGGCCTTCGTCGGCGGAGGGCCCGGCTTCTCGGTGTCCGTCGGCGTCGGGACCGACTACATCGGATGGTTTCCCCTGGCGCCGCGCGACCCGCTCGTCCCCTGGTGGGGCCGTCCGGCCGTCAACGTCGTCAACGTCACGAACATCACGTACGTCAATCGGACCTACGTGACGGTCGTCAACCAGCAGACCTTCGTTTCGAGCCGCAGCGTCACGAACAACTACGTCCGCGACCGGGCGATCGTCAGCCAGGTCGAGCGCGCGCCCGTCGTGCGCGGGGCGGTCCCCATCGTCCCGACGCGCGAGTCGATCCGCGTCGCCACCCGTCAGGCGGCCGTTGCACGTCCGCCAGCCGCCACCGTTTCGAGGACGGTCGTGACGCGGTCGGCGCCCCCGCCGGCGCCGCCGAGATTCGACCAGAAGGTCGCCGTGATCCGCGAGAACCGCGGGCGTCCCGTGACGACGACCGAAGCGGCGACTCTCACCGCGCGGGAGAGCCGCGCCGCGCAGCCCGCGCGCGCCTCGCGGCCGGCCGCGGCCGAGGAGGGCCGCGTCACGCTGGCGCCGAAGACCGAGGACAGCCGGGCGCCGAAGCCCGAGCCCGTGGCGCCGAATCGCGGGCGCCCTCTCGCGACGAAGGAGCAACCCGTGGCTCCGGTCCGCGAATCCGCGTCCCCCCGGCCGACGTCGCCCGCGCGGCCCGAAGACCGGGAGCGCCCCGCGACGAGCGACCGAGCACCGGCGCGGCCTCAGCCCGAGGCACGGCCCGAGGATCAGGAGCGGCCGACGACGACTCTGCGTCCGACGCCGCGCCAGTCGCCGGTGAGGCCCGAGGACCGCGTGCCGGGCGACGCCCCGGACCGGTCGCAGCCGCAGGAGCGGCCCGAGGATCGCCGGCCGCCGCAGCGGCCGACGGCCCGACCGCTCACCTCCGATTCGAATCCGCATGCGGGCTTTGGGCGTTCGGCGCAGGGTTCGGCCGAGCGCCCGGCCAGCCCGCCTCCCCAGGCTTCCGAGCGGCACCCGTCGCCGCGGCCGACGCCGCGCCCGCCGGTCGCATCCGAACGGAGCCAGCCCGATCGCAATCAGCCGCGGGCCGCGGCGCCGCGCGAAACGAACCCGTCGGACCAGCGGGTCGAGCCCGAGTCGCGCAAGGCCAAACCGGCCGAGGTCTCGACGCCCCAGCGCGGCCGGAAGCCGACGCCGACCCCCAAGAAGGACAACAAGTAGATCCGGCGCAAGACTGACCCGAAGACGCCCGCCACCCGGCGGGCGTTTTAGTTAAGCGCCTGTAAACAATAGGCTTAGTTCATAGCCATAAGTTGACTTTCTTGTACAGATTTAAATATGCTTCTCTCGTCATGGTTTCCGAGAACGCCTCGATCGTCGAGATCACCAACCGGGAGTACAAGGCCGGCTTCGTCACCGACATCGAGTCGGAGTCGATCCCGCCAGGGCTCTCGGAAGACGTCGTCCGGCTCATCTCGTCGAAGAAGAACGAGCCCGAGTGGCTCCTCGAGTGGCGCCTGAAGGCGTACCGACACTGGCTCACGATGAAGGAGCCGACCTGGCAGAACGTTCACTACCCTCCGATCGACTACCAGGCCGCCGTCTACTACTCGGCCCCGAAGACGAGGAAGGACGCCCCGAAGTCGCTCGAAGACGTCGACCCGAAGTTGCTCGAAACCTACGAAAAGCTGGGGATCCCGCTTCGTGAGCGGGCGAAGCTCGCCGGTGTCGCCGTCGACGCCGTGTTCGACTCGGTTTCCGTCGCGACGACCTTCCGCGAGCAACTCTCGAAGGTCGGCATCATCTTCTGCTCCTTCTCCGAGGCCGTCCGCGACCACCCGGAGCTCGTGAAGAAGTACCTCGGCAGCGTCGTCCCGTACACCGACAACTTCTTCGCCACGCTCAACTCGGCGGTCTTCTCCGACGGCTCCTTCTGCTACATCCCGAAGGGCGTGCGCTCGCCGATGGAGCTCTCGACGTACTTCCGGATCAACTCGGCCAACACCGGCCAGTTCGAGCGGACCCTGATCGTCGCCGAGGAGGGCGCCTACGTCTCGTATCTCGAGGGCTGCACCGCCCCGATCCGCGACGAGAACCAGCTCCACGCCGCCGTGGTCGAGCTGGTCGCCCTCGACGAGGCCGAGATCAAGTACTCGACCGTCCAGAACTGGTACCCGGGCGACAAGGAAGGCAAGGGCGGGATCTACAACTTCGTGACCAAGCGCGGCGCCTGCCGGGGCCGCCGGTCCAAGATCTCCTGGACGCAGGTCGAGACCGGCTCGTCGATCACCTGGAAATACCCGAGCTGCATCCTCCAGGGAGACGACTCCGTCGGCGAGTTCTACTCGGTCGCCGTCACCAACAACTACCAGCAGGCCGACACCGGCACGAAGATGATCCACATCGGGAAGAACACGAAGTCGACGATCGTCTCGAAGGGCATCTCCGCCGGCCACGGGCAGAACACCTACCGGGGCATGGTCAAGATCCTCGGCAAGGCCGACGGCGCCCGCAACTACTCCCAGTGCGACTCGCTCCTGATCGGCGACAAGTGCGGGGCGCACACGTTCCCGTACATCGAGGTCAACAACTCGACGGCCCAGATGGAGCACGAGGCCTCGACCTCCAAGATCGGCGAGGACCAGATCTTCTACTTCCAGCAGCGCGGCATCTCGCCGGAGGAAGCCGTCAACATGATCGTCAACGGCTTCTGCAAGGTGGTCTTTCGCGAGCTCCCCATGGAGTTCGCCGTCGAGGCGCAGAAGCTTCTGGGCGTGAGCCTCGAAGGCAGCGTCGGTTAGGTGACACCCATGACTCAACCGCTTCTCGAGATCCGCAACCTGCACGCCTCGGTCGCCGGCAACGTCATCCTCCGGGGCGTCGACCTGACCGTGAACCCTGGCGAAGTCCACGCCGTCATGGGGCCGAACGGCTCCGGCAAATCGACGCTGGCGCACGTTCTCGCGGGGCGTCCCGGCTACACGGTCACCGAAGGACAGGTGCTGTACGAGGGCAAGGACCTCCTCGCCATGGCTCCCGAAATGCGGGCCCGCGAAGGCGTCTTCCTCGCGTTCCAGTACCCCGTCGAGATCCCCGGCGTCTCCAACGTCTACTTCCTGAAGGCGGCCGTCAACGCCGTGCGCAAGCACCGGGGGCTCCCCGAGTACGACGCCATGGAGTTCCTCTCCCTCGTCAAGCAGAAGGCGAAGCTCGTGGAGATCGACGAGGACCTCGTCAAGCGGCCGGTCAACGAGGGCTTCTCGGGCGGCGAGAAGAAGCGCAACGAGATCTTCCAGATGGCGCTCCTGGACCCGAGGCTCGCCATCCTCGACGAGACGGACTCGGGTCTCGACATCGACGCGCTCCGCATCGTCGCGGGCGGCGTCAACCAGCTCCGCTCGCCCGAGCGCTCGATGATCGTCGTGACGCACTACCAGCGCCTGCTCAACTACATCGTCCCGGACTTCCTCCACGTCCTCGTCGAAGGCCGGATCGCGCTCTCCGGCGGCAAGGAGCTGGCGCTCGAGCTCGAGGAGAAGGGCTACGCCTGGCTCGAGAAGGAGCCGCCTTCCTCCGCTGCGGTGCCGGCGGGCGCGGCGCGCTGAGCATGGAAGCGGTCGCCCTCGAGAAGGCCTTCGCCCCCGAGCCGCCGTCTGTCGGCGGCGAGCCCGGCTGGATCCAGGCGCTGCGGCGCGAGGCCTTTGCCCGCTTCGAGGCGCTCGGCTTCCCGACGGCGCAGGACGAGGCGTGGCGCTCCACGGGCCTCCAGCCGATCACCGAAACCGCCTGGCGGCGGGCCGAGCGCGCGCCCCGCGTGACCGCACCGCTGCCTCCGGGCGTTCGCGTCGTCCCGCTGTCCGAGGCGGCCGCGGCCGCCGATCACGCCGGCCGGATCGCGGACTTCCAGAAGAGCGCGTTCGCGGCGCTCAACACCGCGCTCTTCGCCGGAGGCCTCGCCATCGAGATCGCGCCCGGCGCCGTGATCACGGAACCGATCGAGATCCTCTTCGACGCCGGCGCTCCCGCCGCTCCCGAGGTCCTTTACCCGCGCCTTCTCGTCATCGCGGGCGAGGGCTCCGAGGCGTCCATCGTCGAGACCTACGGCGGAGGCGGCCAGACCTTCACCAACGCCGTGACGGAAATCGCGCTCGGCCCCGGCGCCATCCTGGAGCACACGAAGCTCCAGGAGGAATCCGGACAGGCCCGCCACCTGCACGCGCTCGCCGTGTCCCAGGCGCGCGGCAGCCGCTTCACCTCGCACAACATCGCCCTCGGCGCCGCCCTCGCGCGGACCGAGATCGGGACGGTGCTCGCGGGCGAGGGCGCCGAGTGCTCGTTGAACGGCCTCTTCGTCGGGCGGGACCGCCAGCACCTCGACACCCGGACCGTCATCGACCACGCCACGCCGCACACGACGAGCCGCGAGCTCTACAAGGGGATCATGGACGGAGCCTCGCGGGGCGTCTTCCACGGGACCATCGTCGTGCGGCCGGATGCCCAGAAGACCGACGCCGTCCAGACGAACAAGAACCTGCTCCTCTCGCGCGAGGCCCTCGTCAACTCGACGCCCGCGCTCGAGATCTTCGCCGACGACGTCAAGTGCAAGCACGGCTCGACGACCGGACAGCTCGACGCGACCGCCCTCTTCTACCTGCGGTCGCGGGGGATCGGCGAGGCCGAGGCGAGGGCGCTCCTGACGTGGGCCTTCGCGGCCGACGTCGCCGAGAAGATCCGGGTGCCCGCCGTGCGGCGCCGCGTCGAGCGCGAGCTCGGCCGACGCCTGCCGGGCTCCGGGGCCGGGGAGGCCGCATGAGCACCGCCGTCCGCGAAGCCGCCACCGCCTACGACGTCGCGACGGTCCGGCGCGACTTTCCGATCCTCGCGACGAAGGTCTACGGGAAGCCCCTCGTCTACCTCGACAACGCCGCCTCCGCTCAGAAGCCCTCGGCCGTGATCGACGCCGAGCGCCGGGTCTACGAGACCTGCTACGCCAACATCCACCGCGGCGTGCACTGGCTCTCGGTCCAGGCGACCGACGCCTACGACGCCGCGCGCGAGAAGGCGCGGGCGTTCGTGAACGCCGCCGCCGCGCACGAGATCGTGTTCGTCCGGGGAACGACCGAGGCCGTCAACCTCGTGGCGCAGACGCTCGGCCGGCGCCGGGTGCGCGCCGGGGACGAGGTCCTGATCACGGGCCTCGAGCACCACTCGAACATCGTCCCCTGGCAGATGCTCTGCGAGGAGACGGGCGCCCGGCTCGCCGTCGCGCCGATCACGGAGGAGGGCGAGGTCGACCTCGCGGCCTTCGAAAAGCTCCTTTCGCCGCGCACGAAGATCGTGTCGGTCGCCCATCTCTCGAACGCCCTCGGCACGATCCTCCCCGTCCGGAGGATCGCGGAGCTCGCCCACTCCGCCGGTGCCGTGGTCTTCGTCGACGGCGCGCAGGCGGCCCCGCGGATGCCGGTCGACGTGCGCGCCCTCGACTGCGACTTCTACGCGTTGTCGAGCCACAAGATCTACGGTCCGACGGGCGTCGGCGTGCTCTACGGCAAGACCGCGCTCCTCGAGTCGATGCCGCCGTACCAGGGCGGCGGCGACATGATCCGTTCCGTGACCTTCGAGAAGACGACGTACAACGAGCTGCCCTACAAGTTCGAGGCCGGCACGCCCAACATCGCGGGAGGGATCGCCTTCGGCGCCGCGCTCGACTACGTCGGGGCGCTCGGCCTGCCGGCGATCGAGGCGCACGAGCGGGAGCTCCTGACGTACGCGACCGACGCCCTCTCCGCGATCCCGGGCCTGCGCGTCGTGGGCACGGCCCGCGAGAAGGCGGGCGTCCTGTCGTTCGTGCTCGACGGCATCCACCCCCACGACATCGGCACGGTGCTCGACCGCGAGGGTGTGGCGATCCGGACCGGCCACCACTGCGCGCAGCCCGTCATGGACCGCTACGGCATCCCGGCGACCGCGCGGGCGTCCTTCGGCCTCTACAACACGCGCGGCGAGGTCGATGCCCTCGCCGCGGCGATCCACAAAGTCATCGGGATGTTCCGCTGATGTCGTCCGACCTGCGCGACCTGTACCAGGAAGTCATCCTCGACCACAGCAAGCGGCCGCGGAACTTCCACGCCCTCGCCGGCGCGAACCGCCAGGCCGAGGGGTACAACCCGCTCTGCGGCGACCGGGAGACGGTGTACCTCAAGCTCGACGGCGACCGGCTGCGCGAGGTGGCCTTCCAGGGCGCCGGGTGCGCGATCTCGACCGCCTCGGCCTCGATGATGACCGAGAGCGTGAAGGGCAAGACGCGCGCCGAGGCCGAGGCCCTCTTCGAGCGGTTCCACGACCTCATCACGGGGCAGCACGGCCAGGCCGACGGGGCGCCCGACCTCGGCAAGCTCGAGGTGTTCTCGGGCGTGCGTGAGTACCCCGTGCGGGTCAAGTGCGCGACGCTGCCGTGGCACACGCTGAAGGCCGCGCTCGCGAGCGACGGCGCCACGGTGTCGACCGAGTCCGAGGGCCCGCACACGGGCAGCGGAGGGGCATGATGCAGATGCGAAAAGAAGCCACCGTCTCGCGCGACGTTCCCGCGCGGGAGATCCCGAGCGGAACGCCGATCACGCTGAAGGCCGGGGACCCGGTCATCATCACCCAGTCGCTCGGCGGCAGCTACACCGTCATGACGCCGGTGGGGTTCCTCGCCCGCGTGGACGGCAAGGACGCGGACGCGATCGGCGAGACCGTCGTCGCCCCGGACGCCGCCGCCTCCGAGGGCAAGACCACGGAGGAGCTCGCCTGGGACCAGCTCCGCACGTGTTTCGACCCCGAGATCCCGGTCAACATCGTGGACCTCGGCCTCGTCTACGCCCTCGCGCTGGCGCCGCGGGAAGACGGCGGCCACCGGATCGACGTCAAGTTCACGCTCACGGCGCCCGGCTGCGGCATGGGCGACGTTCTCCGCGAGGACATCAAGGGAAAGCTCCTGACGGTGCCCGGCATCGCCGAGGCGGACGTCCAGGTCGTCTTCGATCCGCCGTGGGGCCTCCAGATGATGTCGGACGCGGCCAAGCTGCAGCTCGGAATGATGTGATCGGAGCACGCGCGGCATGAAACTGACTTCGCAGGAAGAGTACGGTCTGCGGTGCCTCCTCCGGGTGGGCCGCGGAGGCGGCGGCGCCAGCCTCACGATCCCCGAGCTCTCGCGGGCCGAGGGGATCTCCGAGCCGAACGTCGCGAAGATGATGCGCATCCTGCGGCGCGGCGGCTTCGTCACCTCGACCCGGGGCCAGTCGGGCGGCTACGCCCTCTCCCGTCCGGCCGAGGAGATCGTCGTCGGCCACGTGCTCGCGACCCTGGGCGGCCGTCTCTACGAGCCGACGTTCTGCGACGGGCATTCCGGTCTCGAGCGGCTCTGCACCCACATGCCGGACTGCTCGATCCGCTCGGTCTGGCGGCGCGTCCAGACGGCCGTCGACGAGGTCCTCGGCAAGATCACGCTGAAGGACCTGCTGCGGAGCGAGCCCGAGATGAACGACTGGCGCGCGGGCTCGATGTCCCTGCCGACCTACTCGCCCCAGGCCTGAGGAACCGCCCCGGCAGGGCCCGTGTCGTTCCCTTCCCGTTCAAGGAAGGACCTCACGCGGCGGTTACGCCCCTTCGGGAGCTCGGCCGAGCAGACGAAGCGCCGCGCGCCAGTGACCGCGTGCGAGCGCGAGATGCTCCCGGTATTCTTTCCAGTCCTTGCGCCGCTTCTCGGAGGCCTCGTTCCACAGCGCCGCCGCGCGCTCGAGCGAGTGGTGCGCCGACTCGAGCCGCTGCCGGATCGCCTCGGCAAGGTGCGACGGCGCCGCGACGAGCTCCTTCTCGGCCCGGCCCATCGCCGTCTGGAGGCGCGAGCGCTCGATCACCAGGGCGGGCGTGCGGCGGAGCCGGCGGGCCAGCCGGAGGGCGGCCAGGCCGCGGATCCACCACTTGCTCGGGTCCCACTGGTACCAGCGCAGGCCGTTGCGGAAGTCGGTCGGGAACCGGTGGTGGAAGTTGTGGTACCCCTCGCCGTTGGTCACGAGCGCCACCCAAGGGTTGTCCCGCGCCGAGTTCTCCTCGGTGTAGGGGCGCGTGCCGTACAGATGGGCGATCGAGTTGACGAAGAACGTCGTGTGGTGAATCACGACGACCCGGAGGAACCCTCCCCAGAGCAGGCCGCCGAGCGGATCGCCGAACGCCCAGCCGATGAGCGTCGGGATCCCGAGTCCGAACCCGATGCCGATCAGGTTCGAGAACCGGTACTGGAGCCGCACGAGCGGGTTCTTCTGCAGGTCCGGGACGTCCTCGAAGGTCCGGTCGGCCGGGCTCTTGTAGAAGATCCACACGATGTGCGCCCACCAGCCGCCCCGCTGGATGTTGTAGGGGTCCCAGTCGTGGTCGACGTAACGATGGTGCAGGCGGTGGTCGGAGGCCCAGTTCAGGATCGAGTTCTGGAGCGCCATGGCGCCGAAGAACAGGTAGAAGGCCTGGACGGCCGGATGACACTCGTAGGTCCGGTGCGCGAAGAGCCGGTGGTAGCCGGCGGTCACCGAGACGCCGACGCAGGCGTAGAGCACGAAGAAGAGCGCCGGCTGCCACCAGGCGATCCCGTGCGTCAGGGCCCAGGCGGCCGTTCCCAGAATGCCGACGACCGGAGACAGGACGAAGAACGCGATCCGGACCCAGTCTTTCTTACGCTCGTTCACGCCTGTCCTTCCCGTCGACCCGGAAACCGGCCCTTCGCCAGCATCTCCATCGCTTCTTCGGTCACGTCCACGGCGATCTCCGCGCTCGGCTTCTCCTGGAGCTCGTCGATCAGGCCGCAGATCTCGGGCACGCGGGCGCCCAGGTCCTCGAGCAGGACCGCGAGGTCGCCGTCGCCGTAGAGATAACGGACGTCGAGCGAGCCTTCGTCCCGGCCCGAGTTGCGCCCCACGAACGTCGCCTTGAAGACGTACGGAGTCCGCCCGGCCGCCTGGACTCGAATCTTCCAATCATGGTTCATCGGGACACTCCCCGGCCGAAGTTGGCCGTGCCGCGTTCGCGACTCAATAACGGTTTCCCCGCCCGCCGCCGCCGCCGCCGTACCCGCCGCGTCCGCCGCCCCCGCCGCCCTCGCTCTTCGGGCGGGCGGGCGAAACCGTCAGCGCGCGTCCCGAGACTTCCTTGCCGTTCAGGCCGGCGATCGCGGCCTGGGCCTCGGCGTCGTTGCCGAACTCGACGAACCCGAAGCCCTTCGAGCGGCCGGTGTCGCGATCGGTGATCACGGCGACGGAATCCACGGTCCCGTAGGCCGAAAAGAGCTCCCGGAGGTCGTTTTCGCCCGCGTTGTAGGAAAGGTTGCCCACGTACAGCTTCATCACTCTGCCCTTTCGAATGCTCCGAACCCTCGGCGATGTTCGGACGGGAGGGCCCGCCGAACGCCCTCACGCCTTCTCGCTTCGTACCGTTCGGGATTCGGGCAGGGGCCCGGAATGGGGCGAGCGGACGAGAACAGATGAAAGCATAGCATGCGGGGCGCGCCCGGCCGGACGCCGGGGGGTGGGCCATAATTGCCCCGTGCGGATCCTGATGCTGGCGGCCGAAGCAGCGCCGCTGGCCAAGGTCGGCGGGCTCGCGGACGTCGTCGGTTCGCTCCCGCGCGCGCTCGCCGCCCTCGGCCACGAGGTCCGCGTCGCCATCCCCGGCTACGGTGCGATCGACTGGGCGCGCTACGAACCCCTGCGCGTGGCGCAGTTCCCGGTCTACACGCTCGGCGGAGAGGAGCGCGCCGACGTCTGGCAGACGGAGTCCGGCGGCACGCCCGTCTACCTCGTGACGGGTCCCCCGATCCCCCAGGACCGCTGGATCTACGGGCGCTCGATCGAGGAGGACGGGCCGAAGTTCGTCTTCTTCTCCCTCGCCGCGCTGTGGTCGGCGGAAGCGACCTCGTGGAAGCCGGACGTCGTCCACGCGCACGACTCGCACACCGGGCCGGCGGTCTGGTGGCTGGGGACGGAGGGGCGCGAGAACCCGTTCTTCCGCGACGTCGGCTCGGTCTTCACGATCCACAACCTTCCGTACGCGGCCCAGGGCGCCGGCCGGTACCTCGGGGAATACAAGCTTCGCCTCAACGACGCGCTCAACGCGCTGCCCGCGGGCTACCGGGACTCCCTGATGGCGCTCGGCATCCTCGGCGCCGACTACCTCTCCACGGTCTCGCCGACCTACGCCCGCGAGATCCTCTCGCCCGAGGGCGGTCACGGGCTCGACGCCGTCCTTCGCCTGCGGGCGGACCGGCTCTCCGGGATCCTGAACGGCATCGACGTCGAATCCTGGGACCCGTCCACGGACCCCGACATCGCGGTCCACTTCGACTCCGCGACGCTCGCGGCGCGGGTCGGGAACAAGGCGGCGCTCCAGGACGAGGCGGGTCTCGAGAAGGACCCGCGGATGCCCCTCCTCGCGGTCGTCTCGCGGCTCGTCAAGGAGAAGGGGTTCGACGTCGCCGCTCCCGCCGTGCGCCGCTGGCTCGAGCGCGGCGGCCAGTTCGTGCTGCTCGGGACGGGGGACCCGGGCCTCGAGCACGAGTACGCCGAGTTCGAGATGCGCTACCCCCGGCGCGCCAGCGTCCGCCTGCGCTTCGACGCCCGGTACGCGCGCCGCGTCTACGCGGGCGCCGACGCGCTTCTGATCCCGTCGCGCTACGAGCCCTGCGGCCTCGCGCAGATGATCGGCATGCGGTACGGCTGCGTCCCGATCGCCCGCCGCACGGGCGGGCTGGCCGACACGGTGACCGACGCCGGCGATCCCGGCGGGACCGGGGTGATGTTCGACGAATTCCATCCCTGGGCGCTCTGGGACGCCCTCGAACGCGCGTTGAAGGTGTACGCTCAGCCGGCCCGATGGCTCGAGCTCCAGAAGAACGGCATGGCCCGCGACTTCTCCTGGTCGCGCTCGGCGAAGGAGTACGCGGCCCTGTACGAGCGCGCCCGGGCCGCGCGCGCGCCGGGGTAGACCGAAGCCGATGAGGGCCCGGGCGGTGATCCTCGCCGGCGGCGAAGGCTCGCGCCTCGGCGTGCTGACCGAGAAGCGCGCCAAGCCCGCCGTGCCCTTCGCGGGCAAGTACCGGATCATCGACTTCACGCTCTCCAACTGCGTGAATTCCGGGATCTCGGACGTCATGATCCTGACCCAGTACCGGCCGCACTCCCTGAACGAGCACATCGCCTCGGGTCGGCCGTGGGACCTCGACCGCGGGTTCACCGGCGGCGTCCAGATCTACCAGCCCTACCGCGGACGCTCCGTCACCGACTGGTACAAGGGCACGGCCGACGCCATCGCCCAGAACCTGTCGTTCGTGGAGCGCGGCTCGCCGGACCTGATCCTCGTCCTGTCCGGCGACCACATCTACAAGATGAACTACGGGTGGCTCGTCGCGTTCCATCTCGAGAAGCAGGCCGACTGCACGATCGCAACGCTCAACGTGACGCGCGACGAGGCCACGCGCATGGGCATCCTCTCGACCGACGAGAACCAGCGCGTCACCCGCTTCGTCGAGAAGCCGGCCGATCCGCCCGGGACGCTGGCGTCGATGGGCATCTACGTCTTCGGCCGCACGATGCTCGCGCAGGTCCTGACGGAGGACTCCAAGCGCCGCGACTCGACGCACGACTTCGGCAAGGACATCCTTCCCCGCATGATCTCGGCCGGGCAGCGGGTCTTCGCCTATCCCTTCCAGGGCTACTGGGTGGACGTCGGGACGACCGAGGCCTACTGGCAAACGCAGATGGACCTCCTGAAGACGCCGCCGCCCGTCGACCTCAACGACCGCGCCTGGATCGTCCACACGCGGTCGGAGGAGCGCCCGCCCGTCTCGATCCACAACGGGGCCGTGATCCGCGACAGCATGATCACCGACGGCTGCATCATCTCGGCGGGGGCGCGCGTCGAACGAAGCATCCTCTCCCCCGGCGTCTTCGTCGGCCCGGACGCCTGGATCCGCGAGTCGGTCATCCTGACCGACACCTGGATCGACGCCGGGGCAAAGATCGAGCGCGCGATCGTGGACAAGACCGTGCGGATCGGGCGGCGGGCCCGCGTCGGCAAGTTCGCGCGCGGGGAGCGGCCGGCCGAGGGGCTCGGCATCACGACGATCGGCAAGAACGCGGAGATCCCGGACGGCGCCACCGTCCGCCGCGGCACCGTCATCCACACCGACGTCACGGCCGAGCAGTTCGTCCAGGCCCCGCGCCGCCGCGCGCCCCGGCGCAAGCCCGCGGCCGGAACCGTTTGATTTCGTCACACCTCGCCGGCGGTCGGCGTCCGGCCTCGCTGGCCCGCCGATTGCAGTTGAAATCTCTCTCTCAGGTGCCTCTCGGTGAGGACACCTGTCCAAAGGAGGTTTCGATGAAGAAAATGTTCCTTTCTGCGGCAATCGCTTCCGCCATCGCGGCGGCAGCCGTGGCCACGCCTCAGGACAAGCCGCGCGATCCGCAGGATCCGCAGGCCGTCCAGTCTTCACAGTCGACGCAGGCGCCCGCCAGGACGATGCGCGGGTCGATCACCTCGGTCGACAACACCTCGAAGAGCTTCGTCATGAAGGACGAGGCCAGCGGCAAGGAAGTCACGGTTTACTGGACCGGCTCGACCAAGCTGAACGGCGACCTCAAGGTCGGCTCCCTCGTCTCCATCGAGTCGAGCGAGCAGGGCGGCCGCACGGTCGCGACATCGATCGACGCGACCAGCGCGAAGAAGCCCTACTAAACCGTCACCAGGCTTCGTAGGACTTCTTCGTCGATCGCAAGCCGGGGGCATGGGGCCCCCGGCTTTTCCATTCAGCGCGAGTCGCGCAGGGTCCGTGCGACCCAGTCGATCGCGAACCCCTCCGCCCAGTAGCGCGCGTCCCACGGCGCCCGGCCGGAGACGAAGCCGATGTGGCCGCCGCGCGGCGTGACGGCGAACTCGACGGAGGGCGGCGCGGCCCGGCGCGCCCGCTCGAGCGCCTCCGCGGGGAGGAAGGGATCGTCGGCGGCCGAAAGGCAAAGCGTCGGCGCCTCGATCCCCGGCAGGTATCCGAGCGAGCTCGCGCGGCGATAGTAGTCGTCGGCCCCCTCGAACCCGTGGAGGGGCGCGTTGGCCGCGTCGTCGAACTCCCAGAACGTGCGGGCCGCGAGGGCCCGGGGCAGGTCGATCGATCCGGCGGCCTCCGGAAAGCGGCGGCGGACGTCGACCGCCTTTCCTTTGAGCGTCGAGAGGAATCCGGCCGTATACGCGCGCCCGAGCACCGTGTCGAGCTGCCGGGCGCTCGCCGCCAGATCGTAGGGCGTCGAGATCGCGACCGCCGCCGCGATCGGACGGGGCGGACGAGCTTCGCCGAGCCACTTGAGCAGCACGTTGCCGCCGAGCGACACGCCGACCGCGAAGAGCGGCGCCGCCGGGTCGCGCGCGGCGAGCGTGCGGACGAGGAAGTCGAGGTCCTGCGTTTCGCCGGAATGGTACAGACGCGGGCGGCGGTTCGGGAGCATCCGCTCGAGGTCGGCGGGATCGCGGGCACACGATCGAAAGTTCATCGCCGTCCCGCGCCAGCCCCGCCGGCGCATCTCGAGGAGAAGGCCCTGCGCGTAGACCGAATAGGAGCTGCCCTCGAGGCCGTGGAGCACGATCCCCCGCGGGGTTCCCGCCGGTCCGTCGACGTGGTCGACCACCAGGTCGTCGCCGTCCGGCGTTTCGAGGACCTCCCGGCGCAAAGCGACCTGCCGGCGCGAGCGCGCCAGCCTTCCCCAGACGGTCTGCAGGTGGGGACCGGGAAGCCAGGCGGCCGGGCGAAACGGGCCCGGGCCGGACGACGGCCCGTTTTCGGCGGACAAGAACCTTCCTCGCTTTCCGACGTAAAGTTCAGCCGTCGGAGCCGAGGAGGATGACATGAAATTCGTTTCGCGTTCGGGCGTCCGAGTGGCCGCCGCCGTGCTGGCCTGCGCCGGGGGGCTTGCCGCGGCCCCCGCGTTCGCGCTTCCCGCCGCCCCGGCGGCCTTCGAGATCCCGGTCGACTACTCGAAGCTTCCCAACGGCCTGAAGGTCGTTCTGTCCCGGGACACGACCGCCCCCGTGGCGGTCGTCGCCGTCTACTACAACATCGGGTTTCGGATCGAGCCGAAGGACCGGACCGGCTTCGCCCATCTCTTCGAGCACATGATGTTCCAGGGCTCGGAAAACCTCGGGAAGATGGAGTTCATCAAGCTCGTCCAGTCGAACGGAGGCATGCTCAACGGCTCGACCCGGTTCGACTTCACCAACTACTTCGAGGTCGTGCCCGCGCACGCCCTCGAAACGGCGCTCTGGGCGGAGGCCGACCGCATGAAGGGCCTCGCCATCACCGCCGAGAACCTCAAGAACCAGCAGGAGGTCGTCAAGAACGAGGTCAAGGTCAACGTCCTCAACCAGCCCTACGGCGGATTTCCCTGGCTCGACCTGCCGCAGTACGCCAACACGAACTGGTACAACGCCCACAACTTCTACGGCGACCTGGCGCACCTCGACGCCGCCACGCTCGACGACGTCGCGAACTTCTTCAAGACCTTCTACGCCCCGAACAACGCGGTCCTCGTGGTCGTCGGAGATTTCGAGCCCGCGGCGACGAAGGCCTGGATCGAGAAGTACTTCTCGCCCGTCCCGGCCTCCAAGCTGCCGCCGAAGGCCGACATCTCCGAGCCCCGCCAGGAAAAGGAGAAACGCGTCACCAAGGAAGACAAGCTCGCGACGCGGCCCGCCATCGCCATCGGCTACCACGCGCCCGGCCCGGGCACGCCCGACTACTACGCGATGGGCCTGATCGACCAGATCATGGTCCAGGGCAAGGACAGCCGCCTGTACCAGGCGCTCGTGCAGAAAAACGGCCTGACCGGCGAGGTGGAGGGCGGGATCAACTCGGGCCTCGGCGACATGTTCAACATCAACGGCCCGACGCTCTGGGATGTCTCGCTCTTCTTCGACAAGGACAAGACACCGGACCAGATCCTCAAGGTCTTCGACGACGAGATCTCCGGGATCCAGACGACTCCGGTCGACCAGGCCACGCTCGACCGCGCCCTCGTCAAGATGCGCTCCAGCCTCTACGACAAGATGGAGCAGTTCGGCGGCTTCGGGCGGGCGGACCTCCTCGCCTCCTTCGCCCTCTTCGACGACGATCCCGGAAAGATCAACCGCATCGAGGCCGAGTTCCGCAAGGTCACTCCCGAGCAGATCCAGAAGACGGCCCGGGAGTACCTGCGGCCCGGCAATCGCACGATCCTGGTCATCGAACCCAAGGCCGACACCCGGCAGGGATCCTAGGAGCGATCATGAACAAGCTCACCGCCGCCTTCCTCGCCGGACTCGCCGCGGCCCCGGCGCTCCTCGCCGACAAGCAGGCGCCGCCCGCGCCCGGGACGCCGAAGGGCTTCTCGGTGCCGAAGCCGACGACGCTGACCCTCGACAACGGGCTCGGAGTCACGCTGGTGCCGTACGGAACGGTCCCGAAGGTCTCCGTGAACCTCGCGGTCCTGACCGGCAACGTCGACGAGAAGGCCAACGAGGTCTGGCTGGCCGACCTGGCGGGCGACATGCTCTCCGAGGGCACGGCGACCCGCAGCGCGTCGAAAATCGCCGAGGACGCCGCCCGCATGGGCGGGGCCCTCGAGATTGCGGTCGGACCGAACCGGACCGACATCGGCGGAGACGTCCTCTCGGAGTTCGGGCCCGAGATGGTGGCCCTCGTTGCCGACGTGGTTCAGCACCCGAAGTTTCCGGAAAGCGAGCTCGGCCGCCTGAAGGCCGACCGCGCCCGCCAGCTCTCGATCCAGAAGAGCCAGCCGCAGCCCCTGGCGCAGGAGAAGTTTCGCGCCGTCCTCTACGGGGACCATCCCTACGGCCGCATCTTCCCGACGGAGGCGATGCTCCAGGGCTACACGGTCGCGCAGGTGCGCGACTTCTACGACCGCAACTTCGGTGCCGCGCGCTCTCGCATCTACGTGGTCGGCCGCTTCGACGCGACGGCGATGGAGGCCGCGATCCGCAAGGCGTTCGCCGGCTGGAAGCGCGGGCCCGCGCCGAACACCTCCCGGCCGAAGCCGAGGAGCGAGCGCGCCGTGTACCTCATCGACCGTCCGGGCGCGCCGCAGTCGACGCTCGACGTCGGCATGCCCGTCATCGATCCCTCGAACCCGGACTGGGACAAGCTCTACCTGACCAACGTGCTCCTCGGCGGCTCCTTCGCCTCCCGCATCACGTCCAACATCCGCGAGCAGAAGGGCTACACGTATTCGCCGCAGGGCCAGCTCTCCAACCGGTACCGCGACGCGTACTGGATCGAGATCGCCGACGTCACGACCAACGTGACGGGGCCGGCCTTGAAGGAGATCTTCGCGGAGATCGACCGGCTCCAGGCCGAGCCGCCGACGGAAAAGGAGCTCCGCGCGTTCCAGAACTACCGGGCGGGAGTGTTCGTCCTGCAGAACTCCTCGCGGTCCGGGATCACCGGGCAGCTCGAGTTCGTCGACCTGAACGGCCTTCCGGCCGACTACCTCAACGGATACGTCGCGCGGATCTACGCCGTGACGCCGGCCGAGGTTCAGGAGATGGCGAAGAAGTACCTCCAGGACGACAAGGCCACGATCGTGGTGGTCGGGGACCGGAAGCTCGTCGAGGAGCAGGTCAAGCCGTTCGGCCCGATGAAGTGACGCTCGGGGCCCGCGGACGTCGCCGCTCCGCGGCCTTCATCCAGGCCGGCCTCTTCCTCGCCACCTTCGCGTAAACCGGGCAGGCCGGCACGTGCGCCCCGCGCAGGTAGCCCGTGCTGAGGAGAAAGGACTTCACGATCTCGCCGCCGGTGAAGACGAAGGTCGCCCCGAAGAGCTTCTGCCATTCCTTCGCCGAGCGGGGGTGGTGCGCGTCGAGCCATCGCGCGAACGAGCCGTGCGTATCGCGGATCGCCCGGAGACGCCGCGCGTTCTCGATGACCGCGGCGATCTTGAGACGGTTGCGGACGATGCCGGCGTCGGACATCAGGCGCCGGCGCTCGCGGGCGCCGAACGCGGCCACGGCGTCGGGGTCGAAACCGGCGAACGCGCGGCGGAAATTCTCGCGCTTGACGAGCATCGTGAGCCAGGAGAGGCCGGCCTGATTGATCTCGAGGGCCAGCCGCTCGAGGAGGGCCGCCTCGGAACGCACGGGAAATCCATACTCGCGGTCGTGGTACGGGCCGTGGTACGGGTGCCCCTTCGCCGCGCGGCAGTAGCTCATGCGAGGGCCAAGTCTAACGTCGGCGGGGAGGCGCGTATCATCGGGCCATGAAGAGGCTGCTGCTCCTGCTCGCCGCCGCCGGGATCGTCGCGTACCTCGTCAAGACGCAGGGCCTGCTGACCCGCTCGGCGCCCGGCGAAACGCGAGGCTCCCCCATCGATCGCGCCCGGACCGCGGCCGCGGCGAGCGACGCGCGCACGTCCGCCGGCGAGGCCGTCGGCCGCGAAGCCGATCAGCCCTCGAACGGCGGCGTGACGGAGAACATGACGCCCGACCAGGTCCGCGCCCTCCTCGGCGCTCCCGACGACGTCTCGACCGAGACGACCGGGGCGGGCGTCGCCCGCGAGACCTGGACCTACCGCAGCGTCGGCAAGACCGTGGTCTTCGAGAACGGCATCGCCGTCTCCGTCCGCTAGCCTGGGGTCAGCCCTGAAAGAATGACAGTTTGGCGCGGCAGCACTTCAGCCGCCCAACGGCGTAAACCCCTCGCGCTCGACAACTTCCTGGACCATCCAGATCTTTCAGACTTTCAGGGCTGACCCCAAGAGTCAGAGTTGCAGGGCTGACCCCGGCTATTCGGTCGTTTTCTTGAAGCGGGCGACGGCGAGGGCGATGATGAGGACGGTGTAGAGCGTCAGCCAGGCGACGGGCTGCCACAGCTCCCCGATGCCCGCGCCGCGCAGGATGATTCCCCGCAGGACCTCGATGAAGTAACGGGCCGGGATGAGCCGGGAGAGCGCCTGGAAGATCTCCGGCATGCCGTCGATCGGGAAGACGTACCCCGAGAGAAAGACGAACGGCAGCAGGACGAAGGTCGACATCTGCATCGCCTGCATCTGCGTCTTCGCGACGGTCGAGATCAGCATCCCGAGCCCCAGGACCGCGGCGATGAAGAGGAGCCCCACGACGTAAAGCTCGATGACCGATCCCTGGATCACGATGCCGAAGAGAAACCGCATCAGCAGCACGGTCATCGTGAGCTGGACGTAACCGATCAGCGTGAACGGCAGGATCTTGCCGAGGATGATCTCGACCCGCGTCGCGGGCGTGACCTGGAGCTGCTCGAGCGTCCCGCGCTCGCGCTCGCGCACGATCGCCGAGGCCGTGAACTGGATGAGCGTGAACGTCAGGATGATCGCGATCAGGCCGGGAATGATGAAGGTCGCGGTCTTCAGGTCCGGGTTGTACCAGGGCCGGACGCGCAGGTCGACCGGCAGCTGCGGCCAGTTCCAGCCCGCGCGCCGCGCGAGGACCCGGATCGAGAGCCCGTTGGCGATGCCGGACGCGATCGACATGGCCTGGCTCGACGTCGTCGTGTCCGAGGCGTCGACGATGAGAAACGCCTGCGCCGGCTTGCCGCGGTGCGCGTCTTTGCCGAAGTCGGCGTCGATCACGAGCCCCACCGAGGCGTGCGCGGAATCGAGCTCCCGGCGGAGCTCCTCGAAGGAGGATACGTGGCCGACGATGCGGAAGTACTCCGTGGCCGTCATCTTCGAGATGAGGTCGCGGCTCTCGACCGACTTCGCCTCGTCGAGGACCACCGTCTTCAGGTGCTTGACGTCGTAGTTGATCGCGTAGCCGAAGATCAGCGTCTGCATGATCGGCACGAACAGGATCATGCGCATCGTGATCCGGTCGCGCTTGAGCTGCAGGAACTCCTTCCAGGTCAGCGCCAGGAGCCGCTTCACGACGCCACCTTTGCCTTCGCCGCCCGGCCTCGGGCGAGCGAGACGAACACGTCCTCGAGCGACGGCTCCGCCGCCCGCGGGTCGCCCAGGCGACCCAGGAGCGCGCGCGCCTCCGCCTCGCGCCCGCGGCGCACGACGACGCGCAGGCGCACGCCGAAGAGGTACGCGTCCTCGAGCGCGGAGTCGTCGCGGATCCGGGCCAGGGCGGCGAACGGGTCGCCCGCCGTCGCCACCTCGAAGATCCGGCCCTCGAGGTCGGACTTGAGCTCGTGCGGCGTGCCCTCGGCGATCAGCGCCCCGTCGAGGATGAAGGCGAGGCGGTCGCACTGCTCGGCCTCGTCCATGTAGTGCGTCGTCACGAGCACGGTCATGCCCCGTTCCGCGGCGAGCTCGTAGATCAGGTCCCAGAAGAGGCGCCGCCCGCGGGGGTCGACGCCGCCGGTCGGCTCGTCGAGAAAGAGCAGCTCGGGCTCGTGGAGGAGCGCGGCGGCGAGCGCCACGCGCTGGCGCTGGCCCGTCGAGAGCGTCTCCGTCATGATCGGCCGGAGCGACTCGAACCCGAGGCGCGCGGCGAGGGCGTCCGGATCCGCTCCTCCAGCCGCGCGGGCTCGAGGCCGTAGATCGTGCCGAAGAAGCGCAGGTTCTCCTCGACCGTCAGGTCGAGATAGAGCGAGAACCTCTGGCTCATGTAGCCGAGGCGCCGCTTCCATGCCTCGGTGTCCCGGGCCACGTCGAGACCCCCGAAGCCGACCGCCGAGCCCGAGGTCGGCTCGAGCAGGCCCGTGAGCATCCGGATCGTCGTCGACTTGCCGGAGCCGTTGGGCCCGAGGAAGCCGAAGACGCGTCCGCGCGGAACGGCGAAGCTGACGGCGTCGACGGCGGTGAAGTCGCCGAAGCGCCGCGTCAGCGCGCGCGCCTCGAGGAACGTCTCCGGGACCGCGGCGCTCACGCCGCCACCCCTTCCTCCTCGCTCTTGAGCACGAAGACGTCCTCGAGCGACGGCCCGAGCGCCTCGACGTCGCCGGGCGGCACGAGGCCCGCCAGGCGCCCGCGGACCGTGTCCGCGAGCTCGTCGCCGACGCCCGCCGCTCCGCGGACGTGGAGCCAGCTCCCGAAGAGCGACACGTCGTCGACCTCCGGGCAGTCGGCGAGTCGCTCGCGCACGTGGACGCGGTCCGAGGACCGCACGACGAGGAGGCGCCGCGGATAGGAGGCGACGATCTCCTCGCGCGTCCCGAGGGCGGAGAGCCTCCCTTCGTCGAGGAAGCCGATCCGCGAGGCGTACTCCGCCTCGTCCATGTAGGGCGTCGAGATCACGATGGTCAGCCCCTCGTGGTGGAGCTCGGACAGGAGGCCCCAGAACTCCCGCCGCGAGACCGGGTCGACGCCGGTCGTCGGCTCGTCGAGCAGGAGGAGCGGCGGACGCGTCATGAGCGCCGCCACGAGCGCGAGCTTCTGCTTCATCCCTCCGGAGAGCGCTCCGGCCAGCCGGGCCCCGAACCGGTCGAGGCCGACGCGCGCGAGCAGGTCCGCGGCGCGCCGCCCGGCCTCCGCGTCCTCGACGCCGTAGAGCCGGGCCCGGAGCCGCAGGTTCTCGTCGATCGAGAGGTCCTCGTAGAGGCCGAAGCGCTGCGGGACGAAACCAAACGCGGTGTCGCGCTCGCGCACGACGGTGCCCGCGGTCGGCGCGAGGAGGCCCGCCACGAGGCGGAAGAACGTCGTCTTGCCGGCGCCGTCGGGCCCGATGAGCCCGAAGAGCTCGCCGGCCCGGATCGAGAGGTCGATGCCCTTCAGCGCCCGGTGCTTCCCGAAGTCCTTGACGAGCCCGCGCGCCTCGATCATCGCGGCCCGCTCTCCGTGTCCACGGCGACGTCCGCGGGCTGCCCGGGCACGAGCGGCTCCTTCCACCCGGCCACGAGGTCGATCTTGGTCGAGTACACCAGGTTGACGCGCTCGTTCCTCGTCTCGACCGGTTTCGGCGTGAACTCGGCGTCCGGCGAGATCTCGGCCACGCGGGCCTCGAAGGTCCTTCCCGGGAACGCGTCGACGCTGACCCGGGCGCTCTGGCCCGTGCGCACGCGGCCGAGCTTCGTCTCCGGAATGAACGTGCGCACGTAGAGCCGGTCGAGGAAGGCCAGGGTCAGGCCGGGCTGGCCCGCCGCGAGCAGGAGCCCCGGCTCGGCCATGCGATGAAGGATGACGCCGTCGGCCGGGGCGCGGATCTCCGCCTCCTTCGCGACCGTCTCCGACTGTTTGAGCTGGACCTTCGCGCGGTCGGCGTCGAAGCGGGCCCCGGCGGTCTGCTCGTGCCGCGAGCCTTCGATCGCGAGCCGCAGACGCTCCTCGCTCGACTTCAGGGCCGCCTGCGCGCGCTCGAGGTCCGTCTTCGCCCGGTCGTGGTCGCGGACGGTTCCGACCTTCTTGTCGAGCAGCATGTTCTGCCGCTCGAGCTCCCGTTCCGCGAGCGCGACGGACGCCCGGCGGTCGGCGACTTCGGCCTCGGCCGCCGAGATCTCGGGCCTCCGGCTGCCCGAGACGAGGTCCTCGTACTTCGCCTCGGCCGACCGCACGTTCTCGCGATCGCGGTCGACGGCGAGCGCCGTCTCGCCGAGGTCGAGGCGCGCCAGCACGTCGCCCGCCTTGACGCGGTCTCCCTCGCGGACGAGGACCTCGACGACGCGGCCGGAGACCTTCGGGCCGAGATCGACGAGCGGCGCCTCGATGCGGCCGCTCAGGTGGACGATCTTCCCGTCGTCCTTCGCCCGGCACGCGACGAGCGTCGCCGCCGCGAGGCCGGCGGCGAGGAGCAACCCCCGAACCCTTCTCATCGAGAACCTCCCGTGGCCGCGACGGCCGGACCGTCGTCGGCGAACTGGATGTGGTGTCGGGCGAGGAGCGTCCCGGCCGCCCGCGCGTAGTCGGCGAGCGCGCGCCGGTAGCTCGCCAGGGCGCCGATCTCCGTCCGCGCGGCCTGGGCGAGCTCGTTCTGGCGGGTCAGAACGAAGAAGTTGGACGTCAGGCCCGCCGCGAACCGCACGTTCTCGGCCTCGAGCTGCGTGCGGGCCGCGCGCAGCCCGGCGCGGGCGGCCTCGATCGACTGGGCCGCGGCCTCGACCGCCAGCGCCGCCGTCCGGACCTCGACGCCGACCTTCTGCTTCTGCTGGGCGAGGAGGATGGCGGCCTGCCGGCGCTCGGCCTCCGCGGCGGCGACGTCGGCCCTGGCCGAGCGGTTCCCGATCGGGAGCCCGAACGTGAAGCCGACCGTCGCGTCCGGGAAGGCGTTCTCGCCGATCGTTCCGTAGGAGCGCCCGAGCCCGCCGAGGACCTGCGACGGGATGGTGACCGGGAAATTGGGAATCGTCACGAGGTCCGGATTGACGGTGCCCGCGAGGCCGTAGCGCCCGTACGACGCGACGAGGTCGAAGCGCGGAAGCACGCGGTTCTTCGCGGCCTCGGCGTCGACGTCGCGCCGGGCGAGGCCCGCCGCCGCCTCCGCGACCTCGGGCCGCCGGTCCGGCGCCTCGGCGAGGTCCCGCGGCACGTCGAGCGGCACGAGCGGCGTCTCCGGCGAATCGACCGGCCGCAGCGCCTCCTCCCACAGCGGGTCGCCCGGCTCGTTGAGCATCAGCGTCTTGAGGTCGAGGGCCGCGCGCTGGGCCGTCTCGCGCGCGACGTAGAGGTCGACGCGCCGGCGCTCGACCTCGGCCTGCGGCACGGCGATGTCCGACTCCGAGAGGACGCCGGCCTCGATGCGGGTGCGCGTGTCGGACTCCTGGGCCTGGGCGAGACGGACTGACTCCTCGCGGACGGCGACGTCGCGGATCGCGGCCGCGAGCGACCAGTAGGCCCGCTCGACCGCGGCCACGGTGTCGGCCACGACGGCCTGGAGCTGCGCCCGTGACTGGTCGCGCTCGAGGCTCGCGGCGCGGATCAGGCGCCGCTGGGGGTCGATGTCGCGGTTCTGCAGGAGCGGCTGCCGCAGATCGATTCCGACGAAGGTCGTGTAGGCTGGCGTCAGAAGGGTGAAGATGTTGTCGGTCGTCTCGCGGCCGATCGACGTGCCGAGGCTGACGGTGCCGCCGGTCGGAAGCCGCTCGGTGACCGCCGCCTGGCCCAGAACCCCGTTGGAGGTCGGGCCGACGGAGCCGGGCGGCGCTCCCGAGAAGATGAAGTTGACGGCCTCGGTCTGTTCCTGCCAGCGGAAGTCGAGGCGGAACTCCGGGTCGTAGCTCCCGTCGGCGCGCTGGAGGTTCGCCACGGCGACGTTCTCGGCCTCGCGCTGCACGGCGATCTCCTGGTTCTTTCCGAGGGCGCGGTCGATCGCCTCGGTGAGCGAAAGATCGCGGTCGGCGGCCGACGCGGCGCCGGTCGAGAGCGCCAGAGCGGCGGCGAGCAGGGCTCGTTTCATCCCTTCCTCCCCTTGACGGCGGGCGCGACGGCGCCCCGGGTCCAGATGGCGAGAACGGTCTCCAGGTATTCGTCGAGCGGCATCGGTTCCTCGAGCGCCTCGACGACGTGCTGCAGGAAGACGAAGGAATGGACGGTGGCGAAGAACGCGAACGCCGCCGCCCGCGGATTCGAGATCGCGAGCCGCCCGCGCCGCGCCGCGCGGCGCATGTAGTCCTCCAGGAAGCGCAGGTTCTTTTGGGGCGGCGTGGGGCGCGCCGACGGATCGAACGGGAGCGGCACGCGCCCGATGCCGGGGATCGTCTTGAAGTACACCCAGCGGGCGACGATCTGCCGGATCCGCGCCTCGAGGAACGGGACCATCGTCTCCGCGACGCGCCGCAGGACCTTCCGCGGATCCTCCGAGCCGTCGAGCTCCTCGAGGAAGACGAGCGGCGTCATGTCCGGCTCGGCGGGGGTCATGCTCGCGAGGAAGAGCTCGCGTTTGTTCGCCGCGTGGCGCAGCAGGGCCGCGGGCGAGACCGAGAGCCTCGCGCCGATGTCGGCGAGCGTCGCTCCCTCGTAGCCCCGCTCGACGAACGTCTCCCGCGCCGCCGCCAGCACCTGCTCCCGCGTCACGCGCGCCGTCCGCCCCATATATAAATAACTTACCACTAATTTACTAATTGGGGTCAGCCCTGCATTTCCTGACTTGTGGGGGCCCTGACCCTGACCATTGACTCTTTCGATCGTGTAACCTCTGCAACCTAACTATGACGGTTAGTGTTGAGAGGCCCATGAACATCGTTTCCGTCCAGGTCGGAAAGGCGCGGACCGTGGAGCATCGCGGCCGCAGCGTGCGGACCGGGATCTTCAAGGACCCCGTCCTCTTTCGCGTCCGCGTCGGCCGCCTCGGCCTCGAGGGCGACGTCCAGGCCGACCCGCGCGTCCACGGCGGGCCGGAGAAGGCCGTGTACGCATACGACCTCTCGGGCTATGCCCACTGGAGGAGCGCGCTCGGAAAGGACCTGCCCCACGGACAGTTCGGAGAGAACCTGACGGTCGACGGCATGCCGGAGACCGAGGTCCGCCTCAACGACGTCTACCGCGCCGGCACCGCGCTGCTCCGGGTCGCCTCGCCGCGGAGCCCCTGCTTCAAGCTCGCGATGAAGATGGAGCGGCCGGATTTCCCGAAGGCCTTTCTCACGAGCCGCCGCACCGGCTTCTACCTGAGGGTCCTCGAGGAGGGCGAGGTGGGCGCCGGCGACGCGATCACGCTGGTTTCGCGCGAGCCTTCGGCGCCCACGATCGACGCGGCCGTGCGCGAAGCCTACGGGCTCTGATCTCCGCGGCGGCCGCGCCGCCTAGAGCGTCGCGAGCAGCTGAAAATAATCTTCGGGCGTATCGGACAGCCGCATCGAGAACCCGCTCGGGATCAGGCGGGACAGCGCCGGCGGAACGCGAAACGACCGGACGACCCTCCCCCGCACGGGGATGCGCTTTCCCTCGGGCAGGTGCAGGTTCGCTGTCAGGAACGTTCCGGGACTGGGCAGCCGGACGGAGCGCACGAAAATGCCCGTCGGCGACACGTCGTAGGTAAAGCCGTTGCACGGGGCTCCCTGAAGAACGTACTCGACGAGGAACCGCCGCTTCTTTCGCGCGAAGCTGCGTCGCTCGGCCACGACCAAGGCGATTGTCCCCCCGTCGGGGGACCTTTGCAAATCGCGCGCCGCCCGCGGCGGCTAGCCCGCGACCCGGGTGAAAACCACGCCCCGCACCCGGCCGGCGTCGAGCGTGAATCCGACCGCCTTCCTGCCCGCGCCCCGGCGGAAGACCAGGTTCATCCCCTCGATCGTGAAAGCATCCCGGACCGTCGGCGTCAGCGGCGTCTCCGGCAGGCCCCGGTGTCGGATGAAAAGCCGGCCCCCCTCCACGACGAGCCGCCACGAGGTGTCGAGCTCCTGGGCGGCGTACGTCCCGGCGAGCCCTGCGAGGTCCGCCGGGCCGGGCGACCATCGCTCCGCCGGTTCGTAGACCTCGGTCTCGACGTCCCCGTCTTCCTCGGTCGTCGTGACCCTCATCCGCGGCCGCGCCCCCCGCTCGCCGGGAGTGAACACGAACTCGCTCCGGGCTCCACGCGGACCCTTCACGAGCCGAAAGGCGTTCGGCCCGGAGGGCGAGAGGTTGTAGGGCTTGGCGCCGAGCTGAGCCACGAGGACGCCGCTCTCGAGCGAGATTGTGACGAGCTCGCCGCTGGCGGGGTTGCGGTACGCGCCGACCAGGGCTTGCGACCCGGCCGGCGCCGCGGCCGCCGGCTCCTCCGACTTCGACCCCGGCTCGACCGCCGGCGTCATGAGGTCTCCGAGGTACACCTCGGCCACTTTCTGCGCGAGCCGGCTCGGGTTGGCCGCCCCTCCGTTGTTGCAGAGGCACGCGACCGACAGCTTCTGCTTCGGAAACCGCATGAGCTGCGCGCGGTAGCCCGCCCAGGAGCCGCCGTGGCTGACGGCCGGCAATCCCCGGTAGGTGCTGACGTAGATCGCCGAGGCGTACTCGAGCTTCTTTCCGCTGTTGAGGACGCCGACCTCGTGCATGGCCTCGAGGACCTTCGCGTCGCCGACCTTCGGGTCGTAGAAGTTCTGGTCCCAGCGCAGCAGGTCCTCGACCGTCGTCGCGACCGCGCCGTCGCCGGTCTGCTCCCAGTCGGACATGTCGATCCCGAATTTTCCGTCCTTGCCCTTGCTGTACCCCGTCGCGCGGTTGGGGATGATCCGGGTGTGCGAATCGTTGAACTGCGTGTGGCGCATTCCGAGCGGGCCGAAGATCCGCTCGGCCGAAAAGTCCCGCAGCGACTGGCCGCTCGCGCGCTTGACGATCACCGAGAGGAGGAAGTACCCGGTGTTGCAGTAGAGGTGCTCCTCGCCGGGCGCGAAGTTGGGGGCCTTCTGGCGCGCCATGATGTCGAGGACGTCGGCGTCGACGGTGACGTCCTCGGTCATCACGCCCTGGAGGCTCATCAGCTCGATGTAGTCCCGCAGGCCCCCGGTGTGGTGCAGGAGGTGGCGGATCGTGACGGTCTTGCCGTAGGACGGGATCTCCGGCACCCACTTGCGCACGTCGTCGTCGAGCGAGAGCTTTCCGTCCCTCGCCAGGAGCTGGATCGAAAAGGCGGTGAACTGCTTGGAGGTCGAGCCGATGTCGAAGACCGTCTGCGGCGTGTTCGCGACGCCGAGCTCGAGGTTCGCCATCCCGTAGCCGCGGGCGTACTCGATCTTCCCGTCGCGGAAGACCCCGAGGGCGCAGCCCGGCGAATCCGACCGGTCGTATTCGCGGAAGAGCTCGTCGATCCGGGACCGGGCGTCGGGCGCGTCGGCCGGCGTCGCGCCGGCGGCGGAAACGGACATGGCCAGGGCGCAGAGGAGGAGACGGCGCATGCGACCTCCGAGGTTGCGCCGGATCTTACTGCGGCCCGGCCTCGAACGCCTCGATCTCGCGGCGGCGCTCGGTCGAGAGCGGCGTCTTGCGCTTCGACCGCCAGTCGAAGCAGACCTGGGTCGTCGTCGCCTCGGCGACGAGCCGCCCGTCGGCCCCGGTGACGCGGTACGCGAAGTCGAAGGACGAGGTGCCCATGCGCGAGACGTGGATCTCGATCTCGAGCACCTCGCCCATGTAGGACGAGGAGCGGTAGTCGATCTCGCACCGGGCGACCACGAAGTCGATGTCGAGGAACTCCATCGAGCCGCGCATCGCGAGCCAGTACTTCTGGCGGGCCCACTCGAGATACCGCAGGTACGCGACGTTGTTGAGGTGGCCCATGGCGTCGATGTCGCCGTAGGGCACCTCGACCGAGAGCCTCACCTACTTCGCCCTGCGGAAGTGGAAGTCCTGGGACCTGCCCTCTTTTTCGAGCGTCGTCGAAAGCGTGTCGTCGGTCGGCTGCCGGTACGTCAGCCGGACGAGCCCCGGCGACCCCAGGGCCGGGCCCTCGAAGGACACCTCTCCGGGCTTCCAGGCGACGAGGCGCAGCTCGACGGACCGGTCCTTGTCCTCGCGCCCGACGAGCTTCGGATCGAAGTGCCGCAGGCGCATCACGATGCCGGTCGGCTCGAGCGTGATCGCCAGGAGCTCGTAGATCCGGGTCCTGCCGCCGACGACGTACCGCCACATCCCCATCATCGAGTCGCCCTCGGGGGCGGTCCAGATCTCCTCGGACAGGTTGCCACCCGAATCGTCGATCCAGCGACCCGCCATCCACGAGAGGTCGGAGAGCACGGCGCGCGACGGCGCGGGCGCCGGGGCCTGCGCGCGACCGAGAGCCGGCAGGGCCAGCGCCGCGAGGACGAAGAGAACCATTTCTCATGCGCGAACGATAATGCGGTGCCGGTCGATCCACCAGCCCCACGGGACGAAGAGCCACATCGCGAGGCCGGTGT
Organism: uncultured Acidobacteriota bacterium; assembly: GCA_963764715.1. Taxonomy (GTDB): domain Bacteria; phylum Acidobacteriota; class Thermoanaerobaculia; order UBA5066; family Gp7-AA6; genus DAHUXD01. The sequence goes on along the minus strand of CAVXTP010000021.1, from coordinate 59,788 downwards.
ATTCGACGGCCCGCTCGGACGGCGGCGGCGGCCCCGCGATCGACGCGACCCACGTGACGACGAGAAACGCCACGAGCGCCCGGAAGGCCCAGACGCCCGTCCGATCCTTCGCCGAGGTCGTGCGCAGATACAGAATGACGCCTCCGCCGAAGAGGATCGCCTCGGCGAGGACCGTCAGCGCAACGGAGTTCCAGATCGACAGGCCGACGTAGGGACCGGAGAAGCCGATCGGCACGTCCGGCCGATGAACGAGCGCGTCGAGCGCCCAGTGGCTCGCGACGCCCGCGGCGAGCACCCACAGGCCGGCTCGGCTCTTGCGAAACAGGAAGTAGAGGCCTCCCAGGAGCACGCCCCAACCCGCGAGACCGGCGAGGCTGTGGCTCCAGGGATAGTCGTAGAAGTCCATCGGCGTCACGCGCGTCGCCCCCGGCGCGATGCGGAAGTGCTCGATCCCGACGAGCGAAAGGATCCAGAAGAGCAGATCGGCCCACTGGGTCGCGAGAAAGAGGGTGCCGAGCGAAACGGCCGGGGCGAGCCGCTTGCCGGCGAACGAGAGGCCGAAGTGGCCGAGAAACACCGGCCCAGTCTCGTCCAGCCGAGTCGCGCACGCAACCGCCGCCGATCCTCGGCGGAACCTGCCGCGGTGATACGCTTGCCTGCAGCGGAGCCAACCGTCAATACGTTCCAGTGCAGGGGGCGATTGCTTTCTCAGCAGTTGTGCACGCGCGGGGGCGGGCGGGTCGTGCTCCGTACGCTCGCGACTCTTTTTTTCGCGATCCCGCCCCATGACCTGCCGGCCGATGAACTGGCCGCCTGTCGCCCCGGCTTCGTGGCGGCGACGAACTATCCGACCCTCCAGGCTCCCCAGATGGTCGCCGCGGAGGACGTGAATGACGACGGCCTGCCCGACCTCGTTTCCACCTTCTTCACTCTGTCGACCGGGATCTCCGCGCGCCTCGCCGGGCCGGCGGGAGTCTTCGGCCCGCAGATCTTCAGCGCCGCCGAGGACTATCCCGTGGCCGCCGCCGTCGGGCGCTTTTCCTCGAGCCCCTATCCGGCGGTTGTCGTGGCGACTCAGTCGAGCGGGCTCTTCTATCAAGCGGGCAACGGCGACGGGACCTTCCAGGCCGGCGTGCCGATCGTAGGCCCGGCTCTCAATACGCTGACGGCCGTCGATCTCGACGGTGATTCACATCTGGACCTGGTGGGAATCCGGTACGGCGCGGGATCGATCCTCTTCGTCTACCTCGGCAACGGGGACGGGACGTTCCAGCCGGTCCGATCGACGACGGTCAAGGTTCCCTTCTTCGGCATGGCCTTCGCCGATCTGAACGAGGACGGCGACCTGGACGCTGTTCTGACGGGAGACAACGTTCTGGCGTGGCTGCCCGGGCTGGGGGACGGCACGTTCGGGCCCGCCACGGAGATTCCCGTCGGGACCTCGCTTTCGAGCCCGGTCGTCGCCGACTTCACCGGGGACGGACACCCCGACATCGCCCTGTCCGTTTACCCGTTCCTCGGCGTGCTGATCAACAACGGCGACGCGACGTTTCAGGCCGCGGTCGAGTATCCCGCCGAAGGGGCGCATTCGTTGGTGACGGGCGACTTCGACGGCGATGGGACCGTCGACATCGCGGGTCTCAACGACAACATCGCGATCCTGCTGCGTAATCCGGGCGACGCCCGCTTTGCCGTGGACCGGAGGTACGTGCTCGCGCCGTCGTCCTACCTTCTCGCATCCGCCGACCTCGACCTCGACGGAATCCTCGACCTGCTGACGGGCTACGCTCACTATTACGACGCTTACGGCGCTGCGGTCCTGCGGGGACGCGGCGACGGCAGCTTCGACGCGATCCCCTACACTCCCACCGAGCGTCTGTATCCCTTCGACGCCTCGGCGGCCGGAGACTTCGACGAGGACGGCCGGACCGACCTCGCGATCTCCGAGGAGCCCGGGCTCGTCGTCGAGCGCAGCATCGGCGAAGGCCGGTTCTCCGAGGCCCAGACCGAGGCCTACTCCCACGTGTCCGGAATCGTCTCGCGGGACTTCGACGGCGACGGTCATCTCGACCTCGCGTTCCTCGTGGACGAGACGCCTTCGCTCTTCGTGGCGCGGGGCAACGGCGACGCGACGTTCCAGTCGCCCGTGGAGATTCCGCTTTCTCCCACGGGACACTACTTTGCGGGCCTCGCCGCCGGGGACTTCAACGGCGATGGACGCAGCGACGTCGCCGCCGCTTATCGAGATGGCGACGAGGGTCGGATGGCGATTCTCCTCGGCACCCCGGACGGGCTCGCGCTTTCTTCGACCCTCGATCTGCCGACCCTCGCACTCGCCATCGGGACTTCCGATCTTCGAAACAACGGCCGGTCCGACGTGGCCGTTCTGCTCAACTCTCCGACCGAAGCGCTGACGGTCTTTCTGTCCAACCCCGACGGGACTTTCGGCCCGCCGGCCGACTACGAAGTCGGGCCGTACCCGACGTCCCTCGGCTTCGGAGACTTTCATCAGACCGGCCACCCGGACATCCTCGTCGGCCGGACGGACGACGCCACCCTGGCCCTGCTCCCGTCCGTCGGTGGCGGTACGTTCGCCTCCGCGCAGATTCTCGGCCTCGGCGCACCTCCTTACGCCATCGCCGTCGCCGACTTCGATCAGGACGGCTTCGAGGACATCGCCGCAGGCGGCGGCCCCGAGGTGGTGCTCTATGGAGTCGGAGGCGGCGCATTCCGCTCGCCCGTCTCCTACCTGGTCTCGGGAACCCGCGGGATGGCTTCGGGCGATTTCGACGGGAACGGATTCACCGACGTCGCGCTCGTCGACGTCCGCATCGGCGGTGGGCTTGGCACGCTGCTCAACGGCGCGCTGGGTGCGCGAGTACGCGACGTGTCGGTGGTGGTGGGGAGCGCGGGCGAGCTGCAGGCGCTGACCGGCGGGTTCGGGCCTCTGACGTACCAGTGGCGCCGCAACGGGGTCCCGCTCTCCGACGGCGGCCCGATCTCCGGCGCGACGACACCGATCCTCACGATCGACCCGGCCACCTTCGCCGATGCCGACTCCTACGACGTCGTCGTCACCGACTCCTGCGGCCCCGTCACCTCCAACGCCGCCACCCTCGCAGTCGAGTTCGCCGACGTCCCCGTGTCCTCGCCCTTCCACGACGACATCATCGCCATCGCCACCGACGGCATCACCGGCGGCTGCAGCGGATCCGACTACTGCCCCACCTTGCCCGTCCGCCGGGACCAGATGGCCGCCTTCCTGCTCAAGGCCGAGCACGGCTCCGCCTACACGCCTCCGGCCTGCGCGGGGATCTTCACCGACGTCCCCTGCCCGTCGCCCTTCGCCGACTGGATCGAGCAGCTTTCCGCCGAGGGCGTCACCTCCGGCTGCGGGACCGGGATCTACTGCCCCTCCCAGTCCGTCACACGCGCGCAGATGGCCGTCTTCCTCTTGAAGACGAGCGAAGGCTCGGGCTACACGCCCCCGCCGGCCACGGGGATCTTCGGGGACGTGCCGGTGGGATCGTTCGCCGCCGACTGGATCGAGGACCTCTACACTCGCGGCATCACCGGAGGCTGCTCCGCATCGCCGCTGCTCTACTGCCCGGGCAACACCGTCCTGCGCCAGCAGATGGCGACCTTTTTGGTCAGGACGTTTTTCTGAGCCACCGGGACCATCTCCGATGGGAGGGCAGATGAACCGCTTCTTCGTCGGCGTGCTCGCGTCGATTCTTTGCATGACGGTGTCCCGCCCCGTGGCCGCCGGCTCCGCGTGCCGGCCCGACTTCGTGTCGGCCCCGCGTGTCGCCGTCGCGGGGACGACGCAAAGCCTCTCCACGGCCGACGTCAACGTGGACGGATTCCCGGACATCGTCGACTTCACGGGCAACTTCGCGTTCGGCATCTCGGTCCGTCTCGGACAGGCTGACGGTTCTTTCGGATCGCAGATCAACCGCACCACCCCGACCCTCGCGATGAACAGCCAGTCCTCCGTCGTCGGGAACTTCACGAACGACTCGAACCCCGACGCCGTGATGAGTACGAGCTCCGGGGTCTATTTCTTCGCCGGAGACGGCGACGGCACGTTTCAGTCCGGCGTTTCGATCAGCCCTTCGCCGATCGACGCCCTCACGGCCGGCGATTTCAACGACGATGGGAAGCTCGATCTCGCCGGCGTTTCGACGGGACCTCCGAGCGCGGCGCTCGTGGTTCTCCTCGGAAACGGAAACGGAACCTTTCAGGCGCCGGTCCAGACGTTCCCGAAGGAGTTCCCGACCCACCTCGCCGCCGGAGACCTCGACGGCGACGGCTCCTCCGATCTCGTCGCGACCGGGGATGGCGTTCTCCTTCAGATCTACCTCAGCCTCGGCAACGGCAGCTTCGCGCCGCCGTCGAGCGTGACGGCGGGCGGCGAGCAGCGAGCGATCCGGCTCGTCGATCTGACGGGCGAAGGCGACCTCGACGTTCTCCTCGCACAGGGAAACTTCGTGGCCGTCCTCAAGGGCAACGGCGACGGGACCTTCGAAGCGGCCAACGACTACCCGGCCGGCACGAGCCCGTCCGCCGTGGCCGCGGGGGACTTCGACGGAGACGGGGATCTCGACGTGGCCGCCGCGAGCGGCTACTCCTACGCGCCGACCACGATTCGTACGTTGCGAAACCGGGGCGACGGCACATTCGATTCCGGCCCCTCCTACCTCGGCTCGGTCTACACGACCAGTCTCGAGGCGGCGGACTTCGGCAACGACGGCAAAGCCGACCTGATCGTCGGAAGCAACGCCGACCATTTCGTCTCGATCCTCCGCAGCAACGGCGACGGGACCTTCCAGGCGGTGATCACGACGCCGACGACCGAGACGCCCCTGCGGCTCGCGGCCGCGGACTTCGACGAGGACGGCCGCACCGACGTCCTGGTTGCCTTCGACAGCTCGATTCAGGTCTTTCTCGCAAGCGGCGGCGGCGCTTTCACGAGCGCCGGGGACCCATACTTCCTGAGCACGATCGCGTCCCTGGTCACGGCCGACTTCGACGGGGATGGCCACGCCGATGTCGCCGCGCTCATGCGGTACGTGAACCGAATCGCCGTCTTCCTCGGCCACGGCGACGGCACGTTCGCCGACCCCACGTTCGTCGACCTCGATGCGCCCAACTTCCCCCAGGGGCAGTCGCTCGCCGCCGGGGACTTCGACGGCGACGGCCACGCGGACCTCGCGGCCGGCGAGGTCGAGAACTCCGGCAGCAGCGCCGTCTGGACGTTCCTCGGGCACGGCGACGGGACATTCGACGCGGGCATCTCCACCGCCACGACGCTGCCGGTCCTTCAGCTGCTCGCCGGCGAGTTCTCGGGCGACGGCCGGACCGATCTCGCGGTGATCTACCAGTACCCGGGCGACGATCTCGGCATCCTCCTCAGCCAGGGTGACGGAACGTTCGCGCCGCCGGTCGGCTACGCGACGCCCGCCGGGACGACCGGGCTCGCCGCCGCCGACGTGAGAAACAGCGGCCACCTCGACGTCGTCGTGACCGGCGCCAACGGGACACTGGCCCTTTTCCCGGGCGCCGGCGACGGGACCTTCGGCGCACCGACGCTCATCGGAATCGGCTGGTCCGCGAACCAGATCGCGGCCGCCGATTTCGATGACGACGGGAACGTGGACTTCATCACGGCCAACTACGCGTCGACCAACGCCACGGTCCTCTACGGGCTCGGAAACGGAGCCTTCCTCGCGCCCCGGGAATACTTCCTCGGCTCACCCCTGTGGGTCGTCACGGGCGACTTCGACGGCGACGGATTCCCGGACGCGGTCTTCTCCGATTCCGATCCCTACCAGGGATTTCTGGCGGCGTTGATGAACGGCGCGCTGGGGGCGCGTGTCCCGGACGCGTCGGTGGTGGTGGGGAGCGCGGGCGAGCTGCAGGCGCTGACCGGCGGGTTCGGGCCTCTGACGTACCAGTGGCGCCGCAACGGGGTCCCGCTCTCCGACGGCGGCCCGATCTCCGGCGCGACGACACCGATCCTCACGATCGACCCGGCCACCTTCGCCGATGCCGACTCCTACGACGTCGTGGTCACCGACTCCTGCGGCCCCGTCACCTCCAACGCCGCCACCCTCGCAGTCGAGTTCGCCGACGTCCCCGTCTCCTCGCCCTTCCACGACGACATCATCGCCATCGCCACCGACGGCATCACCGGCGGCTGCGGCGGATCCGACTACTGCCCCACCTTGCCCGTCCGCCGGGACCAGATGGCCGCCTTCCTGCTCAAGGCCGAGCACGGCTCCGCCTACACGCCTCCCGCCTGCGCGGGGATCTTCACCGACGTCCCCTGCCCGTCGCCTTTCGCCGACTGGATCGAGCAGCTTTCCGCCGAGGGCGTCACCTCCGGCTGCGGGACCGGCGTCTACTGCCCCTCCCAGTCCGTCACACGCGCGCAGATGGCCGTCTTCCTCTTGAAGACGAGCGAAGGCTCGGGCTACACGCCCCCGCCGGCGACCGGCATCTTCGGGGACGTGCCGATCGGCTCCTTCGGCGCCGACTTCATCGAGGACCTCTACACCCGCGGCATCACCGGCGGCTGCTCGGCGGCGCCGCTGCTCTACTGCCCCGCTAGCACCGTCCTCCGCCAGCAGATGGCGACGTTCCTCGTCAGGACGTTCTTTCCGTGACTCACCGCCTGGGGTTCGCCATCCTCGTCGGCGTCGTGGTCGCCGCGGCGTCCCTCGAGGCGGGTGTCCCCTGCCACCCCGCGTTCATCGACGGCTCGACGTATCCGATCGGGAGCTCGCTCGTCGGGTTCTCGGCGGCCGACATCGATGCGGACGGCTATGCGGACCTGACGACGACGACGGACTATCCCCAGAAGATCGAGGTTCGACGGGGGTTGCCCGGCGGGACGTTCGGGCCGCCGACCGCAACGACATTCCCGAACTACTCCTACGAGTCGATCGTCGGTCAATTCACGGCCGACACCGACCCGGACGTGGTTCTGAACTCGTACACGGAGCTCTACCTGATGAAGGGCGTCGGCGACGGCACCTTCCAGGCGCCGCTGCTTCTCGGCCCGGCGCTCGGGCTGCTCGCGACCGGCGACCTCAACTCCGACGGCAAGCTCGACCTCGTGGGCTTCGGCTTCTCGGACGGCCAGTTGAACGTCCTCCTGGGGAACGGCGACGGGACGTTCCAGCCGCCGGTTCAGACCCCGCTCGACGCGAACGTCAGCTCCTACGCGATCGGGGACGTCGACGAGGACGGACATCCGGACATCGTCGCGACGATCTTCGCGCAGAACGACGTGACGGTGTTCCCCGGCACGGGCGACGGGCACTTCGGAGCCGGCCTCAGCACCGTCGCGGGAATCGAGCTCGGGGCGATCCGCCTCGCCGACATAAACGCGGACGACCACCTCGACGTCGTGCTGGCGTCCGGCAAGTACGTGGGAATTCTTCTCGGCAACGGGGACGGAACGTTCGAGTCCGCCCGCGACTATCCGGCGGGAGGCCGGCCCTCGGCGGTTCGCGTCGGAGACCTCGACGGCGACGGCGTGCTCGACGTCGTGGCCTTCAACCCCTCGTACCCGAACGGATACGTCCTGTCGTCGTTCCGCGTTCTGCTCGGCGATGGCGACGGCTCGCTGAGCCCCGGCGACGACTACCTGATCAGCCTCCTCTTCGGGGGCGTCGAGCTCGCCGATTTCGGCGACGACGGAGTCCTCGACGTCGCCGCGGCCGCCGTCTACGAGGAAGTCATGGGCGTCTACCGCGGCTATGGCAACGGCCGATTCGAGGACGTCCCGTTCACGGCGATCGCGGACTATCCCGCAGGTCCCGCGGCGGGCGATTTCGACGAGGACGGGCGGACGGACGTGGTCGTCGGAACGCAAACGGGGATCGCGACCTACCTCGCGTCGGGCCACGGCTACTTCACGCCCGGCCCGGTCGGGGAGCCTCCCGGCCCGTACTCATCGACGACGGCCGACTTCAACCGGGATGGACATCTCGACCTCGCGAGCACTCTCTACTACTACGGTGCCGATGTCCGTCTTGGAAACGGCGACGGATCGTTCCAACCGCCGGTCTCGCTCCCGATCACCGACGGGCGGTCCGAGTACATCGTCGTCGGAGACTTCGACGCCGACGGCAAGCCCGATTTCGCCTTCTCCCGCCAGGATTCCTACTCCGGAAACGGGGTCGCCATCGTCGTCTACTTCGGGCGCGGGGACGGGACTTTCGACGGCCCCGTCGAGACGCCGGCGTCTGCGATGTTCAGCGGCATGTTCGCGGCCGATCTCAATGATGACGGGCGCACCGACATCGCGGTCATCGATCGGCTCCAGGACGATCTCGTCGTGTATCTCAGCCTGCCCGGCCGGACCTTCGCCGGACCGGTCACATACGACACGGCTCCCGGACCGCTCGCCATCGCTGCGGGAGACTTTCGAAACCTGCAGCGCGAGGACGTCGTGGTGTCCATCTACGGCGCCGAGCTCCAGATGTTCGAGAACCAGGGGAACGGAACCCTCGTCCTCGCGGCCTCCACTCCGCTTGCGTTCCGCGCCGGTCAACTGGTCGCGGCCGATTTCGACGGCGACGGCAACCTCGATCTTCTCGCCATGGCGGGAGACGCCCTGTTCCTGCGGGGTCTCGGCGACGGGACCTTCGAAGCGCCGCTGGCGTACCCGGTCGGCGCTCCGGAAGCGGCGTTTGCGGGTGACGCCGACGGCAACGGCAAGCTCGACGCCATCTTCACCAATTCGGAGGGCAGCACGGGCGCGCTCACGACGCTCATGAACGGCGCGCTCGGCGTGCGGGTGCTCGAACGCGTCGGTGATCGTGGGCGCGGGTGCGGAGCTGACGGCGCTGTCGGGGGGCTTCGGGCCACTGACGTACCAGTGGCGCAAGGACGGCGTGCCGCTCGTCCGACGGCGGCCCGATCTCCGGCGCGACGACGGCAATCTGACGATCGACCCGGCCACCTTCGCCGACGCCGGCTCCTACGACGTCCTCGTCACCGATTCCTGCGGACCCGGTCACCTCCAACGCCGCCACCCTCTCGGTCGAGTTCGCCGACGTCCCGGTACTCCTCGCCCTTCCACGACGACATCATCGCGATCGCCACGGCCGGCATCACCGGAGGCTGCGGCGGCGGCGACTACTGCCCGACCTTGCCCGTCCGCCGCGACCAGATGGCCGCCTTCCTGCTCAAGGCCGAGCACGGCTCCGCCTACATGCCTCCCGCCTGCGCGGGCATCTTCTCCGACGTCCCCTGCCCGTCGCCCTTCGCCGACTGGATCGAGCAGCTCTCCTCCGAGGGCGTCACCTCCGGCTGCGGAACCGGAATCTACTGCCCCGCCCAGTCCGTCACCCGCGCGCAGATGGCCGTCTTCCTCCTGAAGACGAGCGAAGGCTCGGGCTACACGCCCCCGCCGGCCACGGGGATCTTCGGGGACGTGCCCGTGGGCTCGTTTGCGGCCGACTTCATCGAGGACCTCTACACCCGAGGCATCACCGGAGGCTGCTCGGCCTCGCCGCTGCTCTACTGCCCCGGCAACACCGTCCTGAGGCAGCAGATGGCGACGTTTCTGGTCCGGACTTTCTTCCCCTAGCGTCTCCCGTGCGCGATCTGCGCGGCTTCGGGCAGGCCGCGCAGCCGCAGCATCGCGAGAATGCCGAGCGCGGGCCCCGGCGCGAGGAACGCGAACGCCCAGCGCCAGCCGACCAACCCGGCGAAGTGCGGGACGAGCTCGATCGAGACCATCGTGATCAGGAAGCCGATGCAGGTCTGGATCGTCAGCGCGGTCCCCACGTAGCGCGGATCCGAGAGCTCCGTGACGCAGGCCGAGAACTGGGCGGAGTCGGCCACGATCGACGCGCCCCAGACGCAGGCGACGACGAGCAGCAGCGTCGGGCTTTCGCCGAAGAGCAGGCCGATCGTGAGGCAGCACGCGCCGGACAGTCCCATCGCCCACGACGTCACGGCGGTTCGGCCGAGGCGATCGGCGGCGAGGCCGGCCACGACGCACCCGGTCGCGCCCGCGCCGATCACGAAGAAGGCCGCCAGCTCCGCGAGCGCCGGGCGCGACACGCCGCGGGCGGCGAAGCTCTCGCGTAGAAACACCGGGAACCAGGTCCACATGGCGTAGAGCTCCCACATGTGACCGAAGTAGCCGAAGTCCGCGAGGCGGACTCCGCGGTTGGAGAAGACCTTCGCGATCTGCCCGGCGTCGAAGCGCGCGGCGGGCGCGGCGTGCGGCCCGTCATGGACGAAGAAGAGGACGATGGCGCCGCCCGCGACGGCGAGCGTCGACACGCAGAGCACGTCGATGCGCCAGTCGGCGCTCCCGACGGCGTTCACGAGGTACGGGAACCCCTTGCCGAGCGAGATGCAGCCGACGAGGACCCCGAGCGCCATGCCGCGGCCGTGGCGGAACCAGCTCGCCATGATCTTCATGCCGGGCGGATAGACGCCGGCCAGAAAGAAGCCGACCGCGAACCGCAGAGCGACCGCGCTCGCCGCGCCTCTCGCCCAGAGCGCCAGGGACGCGTTGGCGGCGGCGCCGAGGACGGCCGACGCGGCGAAGAGACGCCGCGCCGAGAAGACGTCCGGCAGGTTGCCGACGGCCGACACGAGCGTTCCGGCGACGAAGCCGAGCTGGACGGCGAGCGTCAGCCAGGACGTCGCCCCGTCCGACATCCGCCACTCGGCCTTCAGCGCCGGCGCGACGGCCGAGCCCGAGAACCACAGCGCCATCCCGAGAAGCTCCGCGACTGCGATCAGGGCGAGAGCGCGCCAACGCGCCGGGGATTCGGGAACCGCGGCGGCGGTCATCGGCGAAGCTTGCCACACCGACCCGAGGTGCCTGACCTGAAAGAATGAAAGATGGGGCCTGACCTGAAAGAATGACGTTTCGACCGCTCGAAACTGGCGGTCGAACCTTCACACGTCGCCCAACTTTCAGACCTTCAGGGCTGACCCCAACTTTCAGACTTTCAGGGCTGGCCCCAACTGTCCGAAGTTTCAGATATTCAGGACTGACCCCGGGCGCTACACGAGGTCGAAGACGAGGAACTCCGCCGGGCCCTTGCCGGCCGGCGCGAAGCGGAACGCGGTCTCGTCGGAGGCGGCGAGGCCGTCGCCGGCCTGGAGAGACTTGCCGTTGACGTCGAGCGATCCCTCGAGGACCTGGACCCAGAGGTGCCGGCCCGGCGAAAGCGTGAGATCGGCGGACCGGCCGGGATCGAGAAGCGAGGCGTACATCCGGACGTCCTGCCGGATCGCGATCGAGCCGTCTTCACCGGACGGCGAGACCACCAGCCGCAGCCTCCCCCGCTTCTCCTCCGGGCCGAATCGCTTCTGGTCGTAACGGGGGGCCAGGCCCTCGGCGCTCGGCATGATCCAGATCTGCATGAAGTGCACGGGCTCGGTCTTCGACGCGTTGAACTCGCTGTGGCGCACGCCGGTGCCGGCGCTCATGTACTGCACGTCGCCGGGCGTGATCACGGAGCCGGTCCCGAGGCTGTCCTTGTGCGCCAGCCCGCCCTCAAGGACGTAGGACACGATCTCCATGTCGCGGTGGCCGTGCGTCCCGAAACCCTGCCCCGGAAGAACGCGGTCCTCGTTGATGACGCGCAGGTCCCGGAACCCCATGGCCCGGGGATCGTGGTAGTCGCCGAACGAAAACGTGTGCCGGGTGTCGAGCCAGCCGTGATCGAAGTGGCCCCGCTCTTCCCCGCGCCGGATGCGGATCATGTCGCCCTCCGGCGGAAACTACGTCCGGCCGGCGGGGGAAGATTCAACCGGGCCGCCCGGCTAGGGCTGGATCGCCCGCGCCACCCAGCCGTCGCCCGTGATGTTGTCGACCGACGCGCCGTAGGCGCTCCACGGGAAGCCCGATCCGCTGGGCTGCAGGTCGAGGAAGAGGTCGCCGTAGTTGCCCGAGGGCAACGGCGTCTGCTTCATCGAGTAGGGAAGAACGGTCACGTTGAAGGTTGCGGTCGAATTCAGTCCGGCGATGCGGACGGTCCACAGGTGCTGCACGGAGTCGAGATTGACGATCCCGACGTTGGTCCGATACTGGCTGTCGTGCCGCAATCCCAGCGCGTAGGCGTGCGCCGAGCCGATCGAATCGAACGGCGAAACGGCCGGGAACTGGAGCGACACCGTGCCCGAGGCATTGGGCTGGTTGCTCCAGATCCGCGAGAATCCGAGGAGCTGAGCAGATGAATCGGTGTTGTGCGAAGCCGTCTCGCCGAAGACGATGATCGACCCGAGGCCGCTCTTGTGGAGAGCCGCCGCCACGACGTCCGACTGGATGACCGTCTGGTTCCCAGGAATGGAGAAGTACGTGAGCGGCGCAGCGGAGTTGTCGATGCCCTGCGCGATCCAGCCGATCCCGATCGTCTGCGTCGACGCACGGTAGTTGCCGACCGAGAAATCGGATCGGAAGTACGTGTTCCCCGCTCCCTGGACGCTGCCCGCCGCCGGGATGAGGAACGCGCTGTCCGCAGTCTCGAGCTGGATGACCTTGCGCTCGACTCCGGGACCGAGGACCGCGCTCGGCGTCATTCGCTGCAGGGCCTGCGAGATCGTCATCGGTGGGCCCGCGACGCGGACGAGACCCGTCTGGGCGAGCGCCGTCGAGGCGGCGAGGGCGGCGGTAGCAACGGCCAGGAATGTGGATCGGGATCTCATCGCAATCCTCCTTGTCCGCAGTGAGTTGTCGAGTCGAGGCTTCGGGCGCCGGTTAGCGCACAAGGTACGCCCGTTCGGCCGGTGCGGCAAGAGGGGGCGCCGTCGCGTCCCGGGGATCCGGTTCGGTCCGCCCCGTCCGAAGGCTCCCCGCCGCCGCGAGCGCGACCCCGTCGCCCGGCCGGGGCGCGGGCGGGCACGCCGGCTCACCGCGTCCCGCCCCCCGGGGCGGCCGGCGGCTCGATCGTGATGTTGCGCCGCTCGAGCAGGACGCCCGTCGCCCGCAGGAGCTCGGTCGCCGCCCGCCGGTAGTCGGTGAGGGCATCGGTCTCCGTCACGCGGGCCTGCGTCAGGTCGTTCTGGCGGGTCAGCACGAGGAAGTTCGTCGAGAGGCCGACGGCGAATCGCTCCTGTTCGGCGTAGAGCTGGATCTGCGCGGCCTCGAGCCCGGAGCGCGCCGCGGCCACGCGCGAGCGCTCGGTCGCCAGGGCGCTGAACGCGTTGCGAACCTCGGCCTCGACCTGCTGGCCCGTGGACTGGAGGTCGACGATCGACTGTTCGAGCTGCGATTTCGAGATCGCCAGGTTGGCTTTCGCGGCCCGGTTCTGGATCGGCACGGAAAACGCGAGGCCGACCGAGTAGTCCGGGAATCGGTTCTCGCCGATCGTTCCGTACGAGCGGCCGCTCGCCCCGAGCAGCGGCGGCGGCACGACGATCGGCTGGCCGTCGAAGCTGACCGCGTCGGGATTCTGGCTGCCGGCCAGCCCGTTGCGGGCGTACGCTCCGACGAGGTCGAGCCGCGGAAGGACGTCGCTCTTGCGCGCCTGGACCACGACCTCCGCGACCGTGCGCCGCGCCTCCGCGGCCACGAGCTCCGGACGCTTCAGGCGCGCGGAGGCGAGCGCCGCGTCGAGGTCGGGCTGCTCGAACTCGGCCTCGGGGCTGTCCGACGGCATGATCTCCGCGGCCCAGAGCGGATCGGCGGGGTCGGCCAAGATCAGCTGCTTCAACGCCGACTCGGCCCGCACCACCGCCTGCTGCGCGAGGGCGAGGTTGCCGAGCCGGCGGTCCCGCTCGGCCGTCGGCTGCGCGATGTCCGTCTCGCCGAGGACCCCCGCCTCGACGCGGCTCTTCGTCTCCTCGAGCTGCTTCCCGGCGAGCTCGACGGAGCTCTGGATCGAGGCGACGTTGCGGCGCGCCGCCACCAGGGTCCAGTACTGGAAGTCGACCTGCGTCACGGTGTCGGCCACCGTCGCGCGGAGCTGGGCCTCCGTCTCGCCTCGCTGCGCGACCGCGATGCGGATCGCCTCGCGCGCGGGATCGATCGAGAGGTCCCGCAGGAGCGGCTGGCGGAGCGAGATTCCCGCGAACGTCGAATACGCCGGCGACAGGATCGTGAAGACCGCGTTGGTCGTGTCGCGGCCCCACCCCGTCGACAGGTCGACGCGTCCGCCGGTCGGCAGGAGCTGCGAGAACGAGGTCGAGATCGCGGCGTCGGTCATCGTCGGCGCCAGGTCCCCCTCCGGGGCCCCCGAGAACTGCGAGTTGATCGGATCGGTGTGGTCCCGGTACCGGCCCTCGGCCGTCCAGAAGAGGTCGTACGCGCCGTGCGCCCCGGTCACCGCGGCGTCCGCCTGCACGACGTTCTGGCGCTCGACCGACAGCGCATTGTTCTTTTCGAGGGCACTCCGCGTCGCCTCGGCGAGCGTGAGCGAGACCGGCGCGGGCGCCGGATCGGCGCCGAAGGCGGTCGCCGCGACCAGCGCGAAAACGAGGGTGGCAAGGCGTCGCATTCCGTTACCCCTTTCCATAAGAGAGCGCGGATAGTACACGCACATACGAATTACACTCGTCATACGACTTGGATTCGTCAAATGAACGTCCCTCCATACGGGTTTCTGGCCATAGAATGCATCCTCGAAAGGACATACATAACCGTGAGACGCAAGACGAAGACCGCATTGAAGCTCTCGGCGCACCACGCCGCACTCGCCCTGCAGATGCTGCTCGAGGATGGGAAGGTCGCCGCCCGGGACGTGACCGCCGCGCTGAAGCGCCGCGAGAAGACCATCCGCGAACTTCGCGCCCGCCTGTCGGCGCTCGGCGAAGACGTCGCCACCTCGGTCGCGAAGACGGCCGCCCGCGAAGGTCCCCGGGCCCGCCGCGCCATCTCCCGCGCCCAGCGGACCGCGCGCCAGGCCCAGGGCCGCTACCTCGGCGCGATCCGAAGACTCTCCAAGCAGGCGCGCGCGCGCGTCAAGGCGATCCGCGCGGAGTCCGGGATCGACGCCGCGATCCGCGCCGCCGCGAAGATGTCCCGGTAACTCCGGCCGGGGCCGGCCGCCGGCCTGTTAGAATCAAGCGTCAGATCCTGACGCCTTCACGATGACGCCTCCGGAGGGAAGCGAGACCGGCATGTCCCCGCGAGGCGAGCGGGCGGACGAGGAATTTCCGGGCGTTCCGCTCGAGGGCCCGCATCCCCTGGGAAACCCTTCGGGGGACGCCCTGCCCGACGAGGTGATCGCCTCGACCGGCGACGGCCTCATTGCCTACGACCGCGACCTGCGGCACACGCTCTGGAACCCGCGCATGGAGGAGCTGACCGGCGTCTCTCCGGGCTTCGCCCTGGGGCGGGACATCCTCCAGGTCTTTCCACCGGCCCGCCAGAAGGACGTCGCCGCCCTCCTCGAGCGGGCGCTGGCCGGCGACACCGTGACGTCGGACGACTTTTCGTGGCCCGGGGTCCGCGGCGCCGCCGGGCGCTGGCTCTCGGCCGTCTTCTCGCCCCACCGCGACGCGGCCGGCCTGATCCGCGGCGTCGTGGGCGTCGTCCGGGACGTGACCGCGCGGCGGCGCACGCTGGAGGCCAGCACCTCGGTCGCGCCCGAGTTCAAGCGACTCGTCGAGCAGTCGGTCGCCGGCATGTATCTCGTCCAGGACGGACGGTACCGCTACGTCAACCCCAAGTTTGCGGCGACGCTCGGCTACACGCAGTCCGAGGTCCTGGCGTTCGAGTCGTTCGCGAGCCTCGTCGCGCTCGACGACCATGCCCTCGTCTTCTCCCGTGTCCGGCAGACGCTCGAGGGCGGGGAGGACGGCGCTCCCTACACGTTCCACGCGATCCGCAAGAACGGCCAGCCCGTCGAGGTCGAAGTCCTCGAAACGGCCGTCGAGTTCGAGGGCCGCCCGGCCGTCATCGGGACACTGACGGACATCAGCGATCGGCGGCGCGCGGAGGCCCAGATCATCGCCCAGGCCTACAACGACCCTCTGACCAAGCTGCCCAACCGCGCGCGCCTGCTCGACCGCCTCGACGTCGACGTGGCCCAGGCCAAGCGTCACAGCCGCCGGCTCGCCGTCGTCTACCTCGACATCGATTTCTTCAAGTACGTCAACGACAGCTTCGGGCACGCCGTCGGCGACAGCCTGCTCCAGTCGCTCGCGCTCCGCCTGAAACGCTCCGTGCGCGAGGCCGACACGGTCGCCCGCATGGGCGGCGACGAGTTCGTGATCCTCGTGCCCGAGCTCCGGCAGAGCGAGGACCTCGCCGGCATCGCCGCCAAGCTCCTCACGCTGGTCTCCCGGCCGTTCTCTCTCGACGGGCGCACCGTCCAGATCGCGGCGTCGATCGGCATCGCGAGCTATCCGGAGGACGGCGCCGACGGCGAATCCCTCCTGCGCAACGCCGACGCGGCGATGTATCGGGCGAAGGAGCTCGGCCGCAACAACTTTCAGCTCTGCACCCGGGAGCTGACCGAGCACGCCGCCGAGCACCTCGCGTTGCAGAAGGGGCTGCGCCTCGCGGTCGACCAGGAAGAGCTCGTCCTGCACTACCAGCCGATCACGAGCATCGTCACCGGCCGCACCGTGGGCCTCGAGGCGCTGGTGCGCTGGCAGCATCCGACGAAGGGCCTCGTCGGCCCCACGACGTTCATCCCGGTGGCCGAGGAGACGGGGCTGATCCTGCCGCTCGGCGACTGGGTGCTGCGCTCCGCCTGCATGCAGCTCCGGCGCTGGCAGGAAGCCTGGATCTCCGGCCTCCGCGTCTCGGTCAACTTCTCCGCCCGCCAGTTCCGCGAACGGAACCTCACCTCGCTCGTCGAGCGGGCCCTGGGGGACGCCAACCTGGAGCCGCGCCACCTGGAGGTCGAGATCACGGAATCGACCGCGATGGAGGGCGCCGAGATCGTCGTGGCGAACCTCAACATCCTGCGGAGCATGGGCGTGGGCATCGCGATCGACGACTTCGGCACCGGCTACTCCTCGATGAGCTATCTGAAGCGCTATCCCGTGACGTCCCTCAAGATCGACCGCTCGTTCGTCACCGACCTCCCCGTCAACCCCGCCGACGCGGGCATCGTGCGGGCGATCATCGAGATGGCCCACGGTTCGCGCCTCAACGTGATCGCCGAGGGCGTCGAGAGCAAGGACCAGTTCACGCTCCTCCAGGGCTACGGCTGCGACGAGATGCAGGGCTACTGGGTCAGCCGCCCGAAGCCCTCCGCCGGCATCGACGATCACCTCAAGGCGGAAGTCGATCTCTGGAGTCCGCGCTAGGCTGCCACCGTTTCGCCGGGCAAAAAAAAAGAGGCGGGGCTTGACCCGCCTCCGGCGAAATTGTGGAACCCGGCCTCAGTACTGGTTGACGATCGGCGGCTGAGGCGCGCGGGGCGCCGGACCCGTCAGGGAACGATCGAAGATCGAGAGCTTCTCGGCCCGGCGACGCCGGACCGTCAGTCCGACCACGAAGGCGATGCCCAGCGCGAGGGCCGCGAGGACGATGAACGTCCCGGCGCCGCGCCCCGAGTCGGCCGTCTTCGTCTCGACCGTCTCCGTGCGGGCGGCCGCGTTGGTTTCGTCCGAGGACAGGGGCGGGACCATCGGAGCCGCATCGCTGCCCGCCGGGGCGGGAGCCGTCGTTCCCGAGGGTCCGCCGTCGGAGGGCGGCGTCGAGCCCGGATCCGTGGCCGCGGTGGCGGCGGACTCGGCCGACTTCTCGCGCTCGTCCTTTTTCGGCTCGGTGGCGGCGGCCTCGAGGGCCTTCCGCTGCGAAGCCTTGGCGGCGGACTTCTTGACCTTCGCCGGCTTCTCGGCGATCGCGGCCTTCGGCTCTTCGACGACCCTGGGCGATTCAGCGACCGAAGGCGGCGGCGGAACCGGGGCCGGAGCGCTCTGGACGTCGGACGGCGCGGCCTCCACCGGCGGCGCCGGCTGCGCCTGCGTCTCGGTCGGCGCAGCGCTCGAAGAAGTCGTGTCGTTCGACATCGCCGTCGGGGCCATCGCGCTCGGCGTCGGCGTCGCAGCGGGCGCCGTGGCGGTCGGCTGGGGAGCCTCGGTCGCGGGGTCGGGCTCCTGCGCCTTCGCCGCGCCGGCCGCGATGACGAACACCGCAGCGCCTGCCAGCAGGTAACGAGTCAGGGATCGCATCGCTGTCTCCTTTCGTTTTCTGTGGCCGCCTGTTGCGGCCACGCCCCTCCAAAAGAGCAGAATCCGTGCCACGTTCTGGAATCAGGGGACTTGCGCGCGTTCGGCCCTTCGAGGCGAGCGTGGCGGAGAGAACATCGGCGGAGACTCGAGCGTGTTCCGGCGTTGCGAATTGCGGTCGTCGCCGGCGATTCGCGGTCCCGTCTCCGATTCGGAGCATCGGGCCGCGTGTCGGGCCGCGGGAAGACGGCGCATTCGACTTTCCGGTCGGCGACGCGCGGATCCGGCGGCGAACGCGCTAACATTCCGTCCAATGGCATTCGAGGGGGAGGAGCGCCGGCTGGCCCGCTGGTTCTGCTCGGCGTGCCGGTCGCCGAGGTTCGCGACGATCCCCGGGGACGGCCGCCTGAAGTGCCCGATCTGCTACGCCGCCGTGGCCTTCGACCCGCGCAAGCATGCGCAGCGCGACCCCGCCGACCGCGGCAAGCGTCCGCAAGACATTCCGCCCCGAGCCTGACGCGGCCGTCCGGCGGACCGGCACGTGTCTCCCGTCACACGCGATTTCCCGGGTCCGGCCCTACATTGTCCGTTCCATGCACGGACCAAAGGACCTCAGTCCAGAAGAGTTGCGCCGGAGCGGCCTCGGACTGATCGAGCGTCCGGGTTGCGGACAGCCGATCCGACGCGCCTATTGCCTGCGCTGCGGCGGGCAGGTCGCCTCCGAGCGCCGCGAGATGGATCCCGACGGGTGGTGGATCTGCGCCCGGGGTTGCAACACGGAGTTCGCGTCGTCGAAGCCTTACCCCACCGACTACCCCGTGCCCGAGGCGCGCCCGGTCCGCGGGCGCACCGACTCCCGCTAGCTCGGCTTTCGCCTACGGGCCGTACAGTCGCAGGCCGAAGGTCTTCACCAGGAAGACGGCCATCTGTCCGCGGTTGTTCGGGCTCGACGGGCAGTAGATCCCGGCGCCGCAACCGCCCGTGATGCCCTCGGAGTAGAGCTCCTCGATCCAGTCGGCGAACTGGCTCGGGCAAGGAACGTCGGAGAAGAGGCCCGCGCAGGCGGGCGGAACGTACGACGCGCCGTACTTCGCCTTGAGGAGGAAGGCGGCCATCTGGGCCCGCGTCACGGGATTGGACGGACAGTAGTTGCCTCCGCCGCAGCCTCCCGTGATTCCCTCGGCCGCGAGCTCCTCGATCCAGTCCGCGTACAGGCTCGGGCACGGGACGTCGGCAAAGACGCCCGCGCAGCCGGGCGGAAGGTACGACGCGCCGTGCTTCGACTTCAGCAGGAACACCGCCATCTGCGCGCGCGTCGTCGAATTGCCGGGACAGTACGCGCCGACGCCGCAGCCCCCGGTGATGCCGTTGTGGAAGATGTTCTCGATGAAGGCGTAGAACTGCTGCGACGTCGGGACGTCGAGGAAGCTCTCGCCGACGTGCAGCGTCCAGGTCTTCGGCGCCGCGGTCGAACCAAAGCTCAATGCCTCGTCGAACGTCGCGTCCCAGTGCGGCACCGGACGCGCGCCCGTCACCGTGATCAGGTAACAGTCGTGACCCGGGGTGGCGCCCCAGCAGTCCGACACGGCGGTCGAGGCGACCAGGCCGTAGCTCGCGGAGGAATCGGCGATCCCGTACGAGGGTCCCGGCGGGCCGGCCACGTTCGAGGCGGTCCCCGTCATCCCCAGGGCGAACCCGTTGGGATTGAGCCAGCCGGGCTCGACCACCACGGTCTCGCCCGACTCGAGCACCTTGTTCAGGTTGGAGGTCGTCCCCGACCCGTCGAGGTCGACGGCCAGGGCTGTCGGAACCGGCGGAACCGGAGTCGGCGTCACCGTCGGCGTCTGCGTGGCCGTGGGTGTCGCCGTGCTCGTCGGCGTCGCCGTCGCGGTCGGCGTGTTCGTGGGCGTCGGGGTCGCCGTCGGCGTGAAGGTCGGGGTCGGCGTCGTCGTGAACGTCGGCGTGGGCGTGGGCGTGGACGTCGGAGTCGAGGTCGGCGTGAAGGTCGGAGTCGGCGTCGACGTGAAGGTCGGCGTGAATGTCGGCGTGTTCGAGGGAGTGAACGTCGGCGTGTGAGTCGCGGTCAACGTCGGCGTGTTCGTCGGGGTGTTGCTCGCAGTGAACGTCGGGGTGTTGCTCGGCGTGAACGTCGGCGTGTTGCTCGGCGTAAACGTCGGCGTCCGTGACGGGGTGAACGTCGGCGTGTTCGTCGGGGTGTCCGTCGGCGTGTTGCTCGGCGTGAACGTCGGCGTGTTGCTCGGCGTAAACGTCGGCGTCCGCGACGGGGTGAACGTCGGCGTGTTGGTCGGCGTGTTCGTCGGGGTGTTGCTCGGCGTGAACGTCGGCGTGTTGCTCGGCGTAAACGTCGGCGTCCGCGACGGGGTGAACGTCGGCGTGTTGGTCGGCGTGTTCGTCGGGGTGTTGCTCGGCGTGAACGTCGGCGTGTTGCTCGGCGTAAACGTCGGCGTCCGCGACGGGGTGAACGTCGGCGTGTTGGTCGGGGTGTCCGTCGGCGTGTTGCTCGGCGTGAACGTCGGTGTGTTGCTCGGCGTGAATGTCGGCGTCCGCGACGGGGTGAACGTCGGCGTATTCGTGGGCGTGTTGGTCGGCGTATTACTCGGCGTGAACGTCGGCGTGTTGCTCGGCGTGAACGTCGGCGTCCGCGACGGGGTGAACGTCGGCGTATTCGTGGGCGTGTTGGTCGGCGTATTGCTCGGCGTGAACGTCGGCGTGTTGCTCGGCGTGAACGTCGGTGTGTTCGAGGGAGTGAACGTCGGCGTGTTGGTCGGCGTATTGGTCGGCGTGTTCGTCGGCGTGTTGGTGGGGGTGTTCGTGGGGGTATTCGTCGGTGTGTTGGTCGGCGTGTTGCTCGGGGTGAACGTCGGGGTGTTGCTCGGAGTGAACGTCGGCGTGTTCGAAGGAGTGAATGTCGGGGTCGCCGTGGCCGTGAACGTCGGCGTGTTGGTCGGGGTATTCGTGGGGGTATTCGTGGGGGTATTTGTCGGCGTGTTGGTGGGGGTGAAGGTCGCCGTGGGTGTCGGTGTCGGCGTGACCCCGGGGTTATAGAAGAGGATCGCCGTGCCCGTCAGCGAGGCGCTGGTCGTGTAGGTGATCTTGTCGTAATCCGACGTGGTCAGCTCCCAGCCGACGTCGGGATGGCCTCCGTTGAGATTGTTGTTCGGCCCGAACTGAAAGACGAACGTCCCGTTCTCGTTCAGGATCGCCTGGACGTTGAAAAAGCTTCCGGTCGTTCCCCAGTCGGGAACCGCCTGCCAGGTCACGACGAACTGACGGTTCGGGGCCGAACCGAGCGGGGTCGCCGTGTACAGGACGGCGCAGGCCGGCGATGGGCAGGTCGTCGCGCCCGGCCCTCCGCCCGATCCGCTCGGGCTGGCGTCGAAGTCCGTCCCGTACACCCGGATGGTGTTCGTGAGGTTCCCGTCCGGGTAAGGGATCGTGTAGGTGCGGGGCGGCCCCGTGTTCTGCGTGCCGGCATAGCAGTAGGTGTTGCCGAACTGCAGCCGGCCGTTCGTCATGATGTTCAGCTGGGTGTACGTGTTGCCGCCGAAGACAAACGGAAACCCGATGTCGATGGGCGCCGTGATCGAGTCGTCGCCGATCGTGTCCCCGAAGGCCGTGCAGAGCGTGGGGTTGCTCCAGACCGCCGGCGCGTGGGCGGACGGATCGATCCAGCCGTAGGTCGCCGGCACGTGCGCGTACGTCGCCGCCTGGACTGCGCTCGCGAGGCCGAGAAAGAGGATGCCGACCAGGCCGCGAAGCGCGGCATCCGGTCGCGGGGTGGCTCGGGACAAATCCTGCTTGCTCAGATGAATAGGGCTAGTCGACGGCGGTCAGTCTAACAGAACTTCTCCGAGACGAGTGCGGGCGCACGATCGGCTGCGTGTCGTCCACGGGCCGCCGCGGCCCCCTTTCCGGCTCCAAACTCCCGCTAACGCTTGTTCCATCCGTAGACCGGTCCGGAGTGGAAGAACTTCTCGGGAGTCATCACGCCGTCGCGCTTGAAGACCATGCCGTCCTTCATGACGAAACGCACGTCGCGCAGGGCGTCGATGTCCTCGAGCGGATTGCCCCGCACGGCGATGATGTCGGCGGCGAGCCCGGCCCGGATCGGGCCGCGCTGCTTCTCGACCTGCGCGCACTGGTAGCCGGTCACCGTCATCGCCTTCAGGATGTCGGCGTTGGGGATCCCGGACGCCTTCCAGGTCAGGAGGAAATTGATCGTCCGCTCGCCGCGGGTGAGCATGTTGCCCTGCTCCCAGTAGTCCATGTCGGTCGAGAAGGTGATCTTCACGCCGTGCTGCCAGGCGCTCTTGAGCTGCGCGGCGGCCTTGTCCATGCTCTCCTTCTTCCCGGCATAGGGCGTGAACGGCGTATCGGTGGAGGCGAGGAAGATTCCCTTCTGCGCCATCAGCCTGTAGTGCTCGTCGGTGAGCGCGAAGCCGTGCTCGATCGACCAGATCCCGGCCTCGATGGCGCGGCTCGCCCCTTCGGGGGTCTGAACGTGGCCGGCGACTTTGAGACCGCCCCTGGCCGCCTCCGAGATGAAGAGCTTCATGTCCTCGACCGAGTAGCCCCAGGGCTTGCAGTCGACGCAGATCTTGATGATCTTCGCGCCGAACAGCATGTTCTCGCGCACGGCCTTGATGATCTCGTCGTGGGTGTCCGCGTCGAGGTACTCCGGATAGACGATGTCGTGGTACTTGACCATCTCGGGCGTGGGCCAGAACTGGCCGCCCTTGCCGCCGATGATCAGACCCGAGTTGATGAGCGTCGGCCCGGGGATCCATCCCTGCTCGATCGCCTGGCGGTGCGCGGTGTCGGCATAGAGGGCGTTGTTGCCGAGGTCCCGCACGACCGTGAAGCCCGAGTTGAGGAGCTGGATGCCGTTCGAGGCCGCCTGGATCGCGCGCAGCGGCGTCGATTCCATCACGTAGGTCAGGTAGTAGTAGTTGTGCTCCGGAACGTCCTTGTAGGTGATGCCGAGGTGCGTGTGGGTGTCCACGAGCCCCGGAAGCACGGTCAGGTCCGAGAGATCGATGACGGCCGCGTCCGGCGGGACCGCCAGGCCCGGCCCCACAGCCGTGATCTTGCCGCCCTCCACCAGAATGACCTGGTCGGAGGCCGCCCGGCCGGTCTCGGGGTCGACGAGCCGGCCCGCACGGATGGCCGTGACCTCCGCCGGAAGCGCGACGGACAGGGACCCGAGGACGACGATGGCCGCCAGAATCCTTCGCATGGGGCCTCCCTTGTTCGCGGGGATTGCGGGCCGAGGTGACCCGCCCCGTCAGCGGATATTTGACCTTGCGCGTCGAGGAGTCAACGCGGCGCCCGGGATGATGCGTTTGGATCTGGCGGGCCCCGACGCCGTGGACTTCCATGATGGGGAGAACCGAGCGCGGGTCGAACGGGCCCGCGACCGCGGGAGGTGCAGGATGGAATCGTCGCCGCTCGTTGCGATTCTTTACGCCCTGGTCGGCCTGCTCGTCGTCGTGCTGCCCGTGGGCCTGCTCGAGTACGGGGAGCTCCAGCGAAAGAAGAAGGTCACCTGCCCGGAGACGGGAGACGAGGCCTGCGTGGGCGTCGATCCGCGGCCGGGGGCCCTCGGAGTCACTTTCGGCTTTCCGCGCCTGCGCGTCGTGAGCTGCTCGCGGTGGCCGGTGCGAAAATCCTGCGACCAGGCTTGTCGGGAACAGGTTCGCGGTCCGGGTCACGTCTTCGTGGCCTGAGGCCCGGCTCCGGCTCCTGCATCCCGCGAACCGTTCCGCCCTTCGTGTCGCTCCCTGTCCGATCGTCACGGCGGCGCGCGGCGAAATCGGATGAGCGTCAGCGCAAGCCTTCGACCAGGTAGAGCTCCGACTGGCTGACCACGGAACCGACGAAATAGGAGCGGCCGTCCGGAGTGACGCGCACCCGGACGTTCCCCGTGGCGTCGGAGAGGGGAATCTCCTTCCACGGACGCTTCTGTCCCGTCGCGAGATCGAGGAGAGACACCCACATCGGCCGCTCGACCGGGTTGTAGACATAAAGAGCCGCCGAGTCCGCGCTCCACTGGGCCACCCGGTCACCCGCCACGAATCCCGGCACGGCGCGGGCCTCCCCGCCGCCGTCGATCGGCCAGACCCAGCCCCGGCCGCCCCGAACCCCGACGACGAACCGGCCATCGGGCGAGACGGGGCTCGAGAAAGGCACGATCCTCGCGCCATCCGGCCCGAACGTGCGCCATTTCCCCGTCGAGATCTCCAGAACGTGAAGGCGGCTCTTGCCGTCCCGCTCCGTGCCGGAGAAGACGATCCGCTTCGAGTCCGGTGTGAATCCGCCCCACGGAACGCCGGACGTGAGGTCGACGCCTTCGACCTCGAGCCGCCGGACCTCTCCCGGCCCCGTCGGAACGAGGACGAGGCTCGAAGGTTTCCCGACACCCCCGGAAAGGACACCGAGCACCCGCTGGTGATCGGCCGAGAGAGCCATGCCCCAGCCTTCGGAAAGGCGAAGCGCGGGGCTCCCGTCCGTGCCACGAAGGTACATCGCCGGCACCGGGCCGGTGCCCTCGCCTTCTTCGTTCAGAAGGAGCGACGTTCCGTCCGAGGATAGGTCGGCGGGCCATGATCCGTCCAGCCACGCCAGATCGCTCGGCTTCGTCTGGCCGGGTCCGAACCCGACGACGCTCCGCCGCATTGTGTGATGGGCCACCAACACACGGCCGTCGGTCGAGATGTCGTCGAGCTCGAGAATCCCCGGAACGCGGATCGCGAGGCGGAGCTTTCCCGACATGTCCACAACCCAGAGCGCGGGGCTTTCTCCCGCGCGGTTCGCCGTGAACCAGACCTCGCGTCCGTTCGACGCCCAGGACGGCACACCCGCGAAATCCGTCCAGCCGGCCGAAAGCGTCTTTTTCGACTTCCCGAGACGATCGATCAAGACCACGGAGTACGAGTCCCCGGTTCTCTCCCAACAGGAGATCATGGCGCCGTCGGGCGAAAATCGGGGAGACGTCGAAGTTTCCGGCGGCGATCTCCTTCCCGATCGGAAACTCGAGACGGACTTTTCCGCCGACGTCGCGAGCGACGACGAGATTCGCGCCGTCCGGGGACCAGTCGGCCCCGGCATAGATGACGTTGTCCACGACCTGACGCGGCGCCCCTCCCGCCATGGGAACGGTCGCCAGGACCCGCGCGGACCCCGCGCCCTGGAGGATGGCCAGCTCGCCCGACCGCGAAATCGAGAGGATGTCCCCCGCGAACTCGAACGGCTTGGATTCGGGACCCTGCACGCGGGACACGAACAGACGACCTTCGTCGACGTCGTTCACGCCGTAGACGATGCATCTGCCCGTCGCGAGAGAAACGCGCATTCGCGAGCGGGAGACCCCGGAAGGTGAGCCGCTTGAAGGACGGGGCCGACGGAGCCTCTCGCAGCGAACGCGCGCGTGACGAGCGCGCCGGCGACGAGCGCCGCCGCGGCGAGAACGACGGCGGCGGCCGCCGGCACGGTGCGCCGCCTCGACTTGCCGGGCGCCGCCAGCATGGACTCCGCGCCGCTCGTGACTTCGGAGATGTGGTCGCGCACGCTGGCGAGGTCCCGGGCCAGGTCCCGCGTCGACGCATACCGCTCCTCCC
The DNA here is from genome assembly GCA_963764715.1 of uncultured Acidobacteriota bacterium. GTDB lineage: Bacteria > Acidobacteriota > Thermoanaerobaculia > UBA5066 > Gp7-AA6 > DAHUXD01. Next base: position 34,040 of record CAVXTP010000021.1, on the reverse strand, counting down.
GGTCCTTCGCCAGACAGCGCTCCAGGATCCACCGCACCGGCAGCGGCAGGTCGGGCCGCAGCCTCGCGACCGGCTCCGGCTCTTCGCGGATGATGGCCGACATCGTCTCCGCGGCCGTCTTCCGCTGGAACGCCTTCTTGCCCGTCGTCATCTCGTACACGATCGAGCCCAGCGAAAACTGATCCGACCGGAAATCCAGGTCTTCCCCCGAGGCCTGCTCGGGCGACATGTAGCCGACCGTTCCCATGACGGTCCCGGGGGACGTCTCGGGCGGCGCGACCGTCGGCATCGCCGAGGCTTCGCCGGGCTCCGGCTCGACGAGCTTGGCCAGGCCGAAGTCGAGGATCTTCACGAACCCGTCCTTCGACACCATCACGTTCTCGGGCTTCAGGTCCCGGTGGACGATTCCCGCGGAATGCGCCTTCGCGAGACCGTCGGCCACCTGCGCCGCCACGTTCAATACCCGTTTCACGGGCATTGGCCCCGAGATCGTGAGCTCCCGGAGGGTCTTCCCCTCCACGAGCTCCATCGCGATGAACGCCGTCTCCCCGTGACGCCCGATTTCGTGGATCGTCACGATGTTGGGATGGTTCAGCGCCGACGCCGCGCGTGCCTCCTGCTGGAACCGCGACAGCCGGGCAGGATCCTGCGCCAGGGCCTCGGGCAGCACCTTCACGGCGACGTCGCGCCCGAGCCGGGGATCCCGCGCGCGGTACACCTCCCCCATGCCGCCCGCCCCGATCGGCGATAGGACCTCGTACGGGCCGAGGCTCGTCCCGGCTGGAAGTGGCATTCGAGTCTGACGGGAACTTTATACCCGGGTGTTCGGCGGAAGCTCGGCCTCCGGGCGTCGCACGCCCTTCAGGAAAGACCGTGAGAGCGGGGTCCGGCACCCCGGGCATCGCGGAAACTCGGGATCGTCGTCCACGGTCAGGACGACCGGCCTGGCGACGTCAGTCCCTTCCCGCGCCGATCGGCAGCGTGACGCGGAATTCCGTCCGGCCGGGGCGCGAATCGACCTCGATCTCTCCCCGGTGTCGGAGCACGAGCCGCCGCGCGATGTCGAGGCCGAGCCCGGTGCCCTGGCCGACCGGTTTCGTCGTGAAGAAGGGATCGAAGATGCGCTCGCGAATCTCCGGCGGCAGTCCCGCGCCATCGTCCACGACGCGGACGACGACGGAAGCGCCGTCGCGTCCCGCCGAAACGGTCACGCGGCTCTTCGCCGCATCCAGGGCGTTGTCGACCAGGTTCGCCCAGACCTGATTGAGCTCGCCGCCGAACCCCTCGATGCGCGGAAGGTCGGCCTCCACCTCGAGATTCACGCGCACGGAGCTCCCGCGCGCCTTGGCGTTCAGCACCGCCAGCGTGTCCGAGAGCCCCTGGCCGAGGTCCACGGGCCTGGGCATGGTGGCCTGGTCCATGTACGTGAAGCCCTTGACCGCCGCGACGAGGTTGTGGATCTTCGAGGCGGCCGTCTCGATCTCCGTTGCGAGCTGGTGAGTCGAGCATCCAGCCGCCAGCCACGCGAGCACCGCCTGGAGCGACTCCCCGTCGAGAGCTTCGGCGAGCCCGTCGAGCGCCTCGAAGGTGACCGCCGAGTCGGCCAGGGCTTCCGCCGCCACGGCGTCGGCCTGGTGGCGCTCGAGCCAGTCGGCGATCGCGTCCTGCCGGTCCGCCCGCTCGAGGGGCGAGCTGCCGAAGGTCGCGCCGGCCGCGGTGACGCAGACCTCCCGCGCCCGGTCGACCGCCGCCTGCTGGGCTTCGGACAACCGGGCCGCTCCGAGAGCCCGCGAGGCCCGCTCGACCTCGGCCAGCCGGAGCGTCAGCCCTTCGGCGCTGCGCGCGACGGCCGACGCGGGGTTGTTGAGCTCGTGGGCGAGCCCGGCCGCGAGCTTTCCGAGAGAGGCCATCTTCTCCTCGAGGAGGTCGCTCGACGTGAAGACGCGGGCGCGATCGAGCATGACGTGCACGAAGATCTCCGTCAGGGCGTGGCAGTCGCGGATCAGGGCCGGGATCTCCTCGCGGGGGACGAGAAGGGCCTCGCTCGGCACCTCGGCCTTGACGTCGCCCGGCGGCGCGACGAGGCGGGAGTACGGAAGCAGCCCCGTCACGTCGCCCGCTCCCCATTCCATGACCTTGTGCGGCCCCGCTCCCCGGTCGATGTGAATCGACAGGTGGCCGGAAAACACGATGTAGAGGCCGTGGACCGGCCCGCCCTTCGACGTGAGAACGTCTCCCGCTTCCAGCCGGACCATGTGTCCGTGGGCGACGAGCCAGTCGAGCTCTTCGCGCGGCGCGCCGGCGAACAGCCGGTGCGCCGACAGGCGATCCTGAATCGAGCCTTCCAACGTTCTTTGCGCCTGGCGACACTCTATATGTCCGGGGCATCTTGCGTCAGGGGGGCGCTGCCCTGTGGGAGGATGGAAGCCTCCCTTGTCGAGCTCTTACTGGGATTCCGCCGAGAACGTCGAGCGCTTCGCGGCGCGGGAGCCCGACGTGCGCCTGACCGAGCTCGTCCGCGAGTACCCGGATCCCTCGATCACGCGGGTCCTCGATCTCGGGTGCGCGGGGGGCCGCAACGCCGTCTTTCTCGCCGAAAAGGGATTCGACGTCGAGGCGCTCGACGCGTCGCCGGCCATGGTCGCGAAGACCCGCGAGCGCGTGGGGGCGATCCTCGGCCCCACGGAAGCGGGACGGCGGGTGCGCGTCGCGCGCATGGACGAGCTCTCGCCGGCGGGCGATGGGACGTTCGATCTCGTCGTCGCGCTCGGTCTCTACCACTGCGCCCAGAGCCGCGCCGAGTGGGACCGCTCGCTCGCGGAGACCGCACGCGTCCTGAAGCCGGGAGCGCGGCTGCTCGTCTCGGTGTTCACGCCCGAGACCGACCTGACGGGCCGCGGAACCCGGTCCGTCGCCGGCGAGCCCGACGTCTACGAAGGGTTCGACAGCGGAGGCCGCCACGTGCTCGTCGACGCCGCGCAGCTCGACCGCGAAATGGCGCGGTTCGGTCTCCTGCCCGTCGAGCCGACCCGCACCGCGCGGCCCAGGGTCGAGACGGGCCGCCGGGTGTCGGCCAACGGGCTGTACCGGAAGACCGGATAGGCGCGATTCGCGCGGAGGTCGTCGCCGGCAGAATCCCGGCGGCGCCGGCGGCCGCCTCTGATCTAATGCCGGAGCAGGAGGGGGCCTTCAGCATGGACACGCGGTCGACCACCGTCTCCATTCATTTCTGGAGATGCGGCCAGGGCCATCAGAACTCGACCGAGCTCTCGGCGGAAGAGCGCCGGCAGGGCGCGATCCTCCTGAAGTGCTGGGTTGCGGGCTGCCCGTCGCAAAAGGTCATCCCCGGCAGGGTCTCGCCCCCGCGGATCGGCGAGCGTGCGCCGCAGCGAGGGGCGCTCGGAAGATTCTTCTCGAAGTCGTGAGCCGTCGGCGACCCGGACCACCGGACACCGCCCCTTCCCTTCGAGGGCGGAGGTGAACATGGGCGGCTTCTGGCAGGATTTTCGATACGCCGCGCGGCGGGTCCTCAAGAGCCCCGGCGTTCCCGCGATCATGGTCTTCACGCTCGCGCTCGGCATCGGCGCGACGACGGCGATTTTCAGCGTCGTCTACGGCGTGCTGCTGCGGCCGCTGCCCTATCCCGAGGCGAAGCGGATCATGGCCGTCGCCGAGGTCACCTCGAAAGGACGTCCGTCGCGCCTCGCCGACCCGAACTTCGACGACTTCCGCGATCAGAGCCGCAGCTTCCAGGCGATCGCGAAGTACCAGGACAACGTCGCATCGATCGCGGGAGCTTCCCAGCCGACGCGCACGACGGTGGCGAGCGTCTCGCCCGCCTTTCTCCGGGTCTTCGGGATCCAGCCGATCCTCGGCCGTGACTTCGTCGCCGGCGACGCGAAAAAGGGAGCGAGCCCGACGGTGCTGGTCGGCTTCGGCTACTGGAAGGAGCATCTCGGGTCGCCGACCGACCTGTCGCAGTCGCGCCTGAAGATCGATGGCGCGGTCTACTCCGTGATCGGCGTCCTCCCGGCCGGATTCGGGTTCCCGGAAGGCTCGGACCTGTGGCTGCCGGCCGATCTCGACGGCGAGAACCCGAGCCGGACGTCGCACAACTACGCGGCGGTCGGCCGGCTGCGGGACGGCGTGACCGTCGAGCAGGCCAACCGGGACATCTCGGCGATCGCCCGGCGGATCCGCGAATCGTCGAGCGAGAAGGGCGATTACCTCCTCGCCGACGGGCTCGTCGTTCCGCTCCAGGAGTGGATCACGGGCCGGGCGCGCCCGGCGCTCCTGATCCTCCTCGGCGCGGTGGGCTTCCTCCTGCTGGTGGCGTGCGCGAACGTCGCGAACCTCCTGCTCGCGCAGGCGTCGGCCAGGACGCGGGAGCTCGCCGTCCGCAGCGCGCTCGGGGCCGCGCGCGGGCGGCTGATCCGCCAGTTCCTTTCCGAGGCCGCCCTGATCTCGCTCGCCGGCGGCGGTCTCGGCGTCCTGGCCGCGATCGGGGGCGTCGCGGGATTGATGAGGCTGGCGCCGGGAAACCTGCCGCGGATCGAGAGCGTCTCCATCAACCTTCCCGTGCTCGCGTTCGCATTCCTCCTGTCGGCGGCGGTCGCCGCCGGCCTCGGAGCGTTCACCGCCGCACGGGCGACGTCGACAGACCTGCGTCGGGGCCTCGGGGAAGGCGGGCGGGGACAGGCCGGCTCGCAGGGCGCCCAGCGCGTCGGCCGGGTCATCGTCGCGGCACAGATCGCGATCACGCTGGTTCTCGTGGTCGGGGCGGGGCTCCTCGGACGCAGCCTGATGAAGGTCCTCGACGTGAACCCCGGGTTCCGCGTGGACCACATCGTCACGATGGACGTCTCGCTTCCGTGGGTCGACGATCCCGGGGCGAAGGCGGGCCAGGCGATGTTCTTTTCCCGCCTGATCGACCGCCTCCGGCAGGTCCCGGGCGTGCGCCAGGTCGGCGCCGCGAGCGGCCTGCCGATGGACGGCGGCCTTCCGGACGGGATGTTCCTCCAGATGACCCGGGACGAGGTCCCCGCCACGCCGGATGGCCTCCGCCCGCTGTTCGAGCAGAAGGAACGGACGGGCACGGCGGACTTCTGCGCCGCCACGGACGGATATTTCCAGGCCCTCGGAATTCCGCTCGTCCGGGGCCGCATGTTCGACGGACGCGACGGCGCCGATTCGCCGCACGTCGCCCTGATCAGCGCCTCGCTGGCGCGCGACCGGTGGCCGGACCAGGACCCGATCGGCCGCACGATCCAGTTCGGGAACATGGATGGCGACCTGCGCCTGCTGACGATCGTCGGGATCGTGGGCGACACGCACGTCTACGGCCTCGACGTTCCGCCGCGGCCGACCGTCTACGTCAATCTGTTCCAGCGGCCGCGGCCGGCGGTGAGCCTCGCCCTCCGGAGCGACGCCGACACGCCCCTGGTGGCCTCGACCGCGCGGGGAATCCTGCGGGAGCTCGACCCGGAGATTCCGGCGAAGTTCCGGACCCTGTCCCAGGTCTACTCCGCCTCCCTGGGCTCCCGGCGGTTCAACGTGATCCTCATCGCGTTCTTCGGAATCACCGCCCTGCTCCTCGCGACCGCCGGAGTGTTCGGCGTGATGGCCTACTCGGTGAGCCGGCGGACGCGCGAGATCGGCGTGCGCCTCGCTCTCGGCGCCGGCGCGCGCGACGTCCTGAGGCTGATCCTCTCCCAGGGACTGCGGACGATCTTCGCCGGCGTGGCGATCGGGATGGCCGCGTCGCTCGCCCTCACGCGCACCGTGGAGTCGCTCCTCTTCGGCGTGACCGCGACCGACCCGCTGACGTTTCTCGGCGTCACGCTGCTGCTCGTCGGGTCCGCGCTGCTGGCCTGCTACCTGCCGGCGCGGCGCGCGACGAAGGTCGACCCGATGATCGCGCTGCGCGCCGAGTAGCGGCCGGGCCTCTCCGGTCGGTCGCGCCCGTCAGGGCAGCGTGCGCGTGTGATGGAACGTGTACTCGCCCAGCAGGCGTTCGCCGCCCGTCGTGTCGACCGCGACGAGACGCGCGATCATCGTGTTCGTCGGCGCGGCCTTCATGGCGGCGATGGACTCCTGGTAGGCGATGCTCTCCGCCGCCGCATGCACCGGGATGTCCCTCATCCGGGACCGCTCGACGCCGCGCTCGTCGCAGAAGCAGAGATCGACCCGGTTCGCCCCGCTCACGTCGGCGGCCAGCCGTCCGATGAGAAGGTCGTCTTCGGCGGTCACGGTGCACTGGACGCTGCCTCCCCGGGGCGGGGCATATTCCCGGATCCGCAGGCCGTCCTCCGCCGCACGCCGGAGGTAGGCGTCGCTGACCACCATGCTCAGCGAGCCCCCGCGCGCCAGCTCGCGGACGCCTTCGGCGAGGGCGATCACCTCGCGCAGCCGTTCGCCGCACCGGTCGCAGCCCAGCAGATGCTCTTCGACGGCTTCCTCTTCGGGGCCCGGCAGAGCCGCGAGCCAGTAGTCGGCCAGGGCGGCCGCGTCGATGGGGCTCGCGCAGCTCATGCCGCCAACTCCATGCATTCGCGCAGCCGGGCGATGGCCCGGTGGCGAATCACCCGGACGTTGGATTCGGAAACACCCAGGAAGCCGGCCACGTCCGCGCCGCGCTGCTCGCCGTAGAAGGTCATCACGACGACCGTGCGCTCACGTTCCTTGAGGCCCTGAACGCAGCGGGCGAGCTTTTCCCGGTCGAGGTGCGGCGCGGACGACGGCGCCGATGCCGGGAGATCGGCCCCGAACTGTTCGAGGAGGCGTTGTTTCCGCTGCGCGCCCCGGCGCAGCTCGAGCACCGTCATCCGGCAGGTGCCCAGCACGAAGGAGGCCAGCTTCTCCGGCTCCCGCAGGCGGCCCGCCCGCAGGGCCTCCAGCATCGTCAGGATGACCTGCTGGGTCAGGTCGTCCGAGGCGTTCGGGTCTCTCAAGTGACGCAAACCGTAGAGCCGAATGCGCGGAGCCATCCGGCGGAAGAGCTCGGCCTCGGCCTCGCGGTCGGTGCCGGAGCCGATTCGAAGCGCCAGCTCGGCATCGCCAAGTTCCACTTCCATCCACGCACAATCTTATGTGTAACGGCAGCGCCCCTCGTTACACATCCGGGATGTCCACGGAACGAAAAACCGGTCCTGACGGACCGCTCAACGGAGGGGAGGCGCCATGGTCCATTCCTACGAGGCCGCGTCGGACATCGAGGTCCTCACGTCGAACTTCCCGATCCCGGGCTACGGCCAGGTGCCGATCAATGCGTTCGTCATCAAGGGCTCCGAGCCCGTCCTCGTCGACACGGGGACCGTGGTGGAGAGCCCGGACTTCATGAGGGCGCTGCGGTCGGTCATCGATCCGGCCGACCTCCGGTGGATCTGGCTCACCCATACCGACCTCGACCACATCGGCAGCCTGCACGCCCTGCTCGCCGAAAACCCCCGGATCCGCGTGATCACGACGTTTCTCGGCGTCGGCATCATGAGCCTGTCCGCCCCGCTGCCGCTGGACCGGGTCTATCTCGTCAATCCGGGTCAGAAGATCACCGTGGGCGACCGAACGTTCACCGCGGTCAAGCCTCCCGCGTACGACAACCCCTCCACGACGGGCTTCTACGACGAAAAGTCGGGAGTCCTCTTCACCTCCGACTGCTTCGGAGCGCTCTTCTCCTCGCCGCCCCCGCAGAACGCCGCCGAGCTCTCGGACGAGGATCTCCGGGAGGGGCAGCTCTTCTGGGCGACGCTCGACGCGCCGTGGCTGCACAAGGTGGATCGGGGGGCGCTCGCGAAGGAGCTCGACGGAATTCGACGGATGGACCCGAAGATGATCCTGAGCAGCCATCTGCCGGCGGCTCCGGGACGCATGACCGACCGGGTGCTGGAGTCGCTCTCGGCCGCCCCCGCGGCGCGGCCCTTCGTCGGACCGGACCAGGCCGGCCTCGAGGAGATGCTGAAGCAGATGACTCAGGTGGCGGTGGCCTAGAAGGCGGAGCGAATGCCGGAGAAGCATTGGCTCCCCATTGAGATTCTGGAACCTCGGAGCTATTCGAGCGCGAAGTCGACGCGGCTGGCGCTCGCCTTTCCTTCGGGGGTGGAGGGCTTGCTTCCCGGCTCGATCACGAAGACGCGCGCCGCTTCGACCTTTCCGGGCCCCAGGAGGTAATCCTTCACGGCATTCGCCCGGGCCAGGGCGAGCTGCCGCAGGTCGTCCGTCGTCGGAGTCAGATTGGCGAGCATGAGGCTCTCCATCTCGGGCGCCGGAATGTCCTTCGCGATTCCCAGGAAGCCGCCGGGCTTCTTGAACTTTTCCTTCTTGTAGGCCTTTTTCAGGTACGTCGGGTATTCCTTCTCGTCGATGACGACGGCGTCCACGCTGGCCGGCGCCTCGCCCCGGTCGACGAGGTCGGCCAGCTTTTGCGCCTTGACCTTCCGCTCGAGACGCAGGCGCCGCAGCCCTTCCAGGTCCTCTTCGCCGGAAAAGCGGCCGGTCGCCTTCAACTTCAGGGCGGGCCGGTCGTTCAAGGCCTTTGCGAGCGCGTCGAGTTTCTTCCGGGCGGCGTCGTCGAGCGCGTCGTGTCCGGCGGCGAAGTCGACGGACGAGAACTCCTCCCCTTTGCCGCCGCCCAGGGCCTTTCCGAGGAGCGCGAAGGGCGCGGTGGCCGCCTTTCCGATCAGGTTTCCGATGACGTGCCAGATGAGCTTTCCGAGGCGGAACTTCGGGTCGTCCAGCGATCCCTCGATGGGCAGGTCGAGATCGATCAGGCCGTCCTTGTCCCTCAGGAGCGAGACGGCGAGCCTGACCGGCAGCTTCGTCGCGTCCTTGCTTTCGACCTTTTCCCCGAACTCGAACTGGTCGACGAGGAGCCTGTTCTCGGCCGTGAGCTTGCGGTTCTCGAGCTTGTACTTGAGCTCCATCGTGAGCGTGCCGCGAGCGATCGCGTATCCGGCGTACTTGCCGGAGTACGGGGTGAACGGCGGCAGGTCGATGTCTCGAAAGCTCGCCGTGACGTCGGCGAAGGCCGTCGCCGCAAGAGGGTTGACCCGGCCGGCGATCCGAAGCGGCGAGTTCCTAGCGAGACGGCCGCTCAGGTCGAGCTGCGCGACCGTGCCCTCCTCGGTGGAGAGGCCGGTCACGCTGCCTCGGAGATCCATGAGCGTCGCGGCGTAGTTCGGCTTGATGAAGTGGTCGGCGAGGCCGATCCGGCCGCCCTCGAGGGTGAGCGTGTCGATGCGGATCGGCACCTTTTCGTTGGTCTCCGGAGCGGGGGGCGCCGGTGCGGCCGCCGGCGGTGGAGCTCCCGCGGCCGCCGTCGGCTCGGCCGCCTCCTCCTCTTCCCCCTCGGGGGGCGCGGGCTTGCCCACGACCCTGCGGAGGTTCACCGTGCCGTCCGCCCCGATCACGACGTCGCACGCCAGGCCCGTGATGGCGAGCTTTGCCGCCTGAAGAAAGGTCGGGTTGTAGCCCGCCTTCATCCCCTGGAGATCGAAGGCGTCCCACTTGAAGAAGTCCAGCTTCGTGGACTCGTCCAGGGCCAGCAGATTCTGGACGGCCGCCCTTCCGGCGAAGCCGACGCTCGCCTTGCCCTCCGCGCCCTCGCGAAGCGACAGGACGCCCCGCGCGGACAACTTTGCCGAGGCGAGCGACAGCTTGAAGTTCGACAGAACGTAAGGCTCGAGGGGAACCAGGTCGAGGCTCTTGACCTCGGCGTCGAGCTCGGCGTAGGTCGGGTGGATTCCAACGGGGCCCTTCGCCGAAGCCGTTCCCCGGCCGTTGATGCCAAATCTCACCGACAGCGCCCCCTTCGCATCGGGTGCCGTCGAGAAGTTCTCGAGGGAAAGGCCCGTCTTCGTCAGCGCGTAGCGCGCGAGCCGACCTGTTGCGTGATCCTCGATGCGGACCGTGTATCCGTCGAGCGCGAGCCTTCCCAGGGCTACGTTCCACGGCGCCGACGGCGGCACCGGACGGGCATCGGGAGACGGACGGGCCATAAGCTCGGCGAGGTCGGCGTTGCCGTCCTTTCCCCTCACGACCGCGAGGAGACCTCCGTCGCTCGAGATGTCTCCGAGCGCGAGGTCGTGCTTTGCGAGGTCGAGGGAGGACCCCGTCATCTTCACGAAGGGCGCCTTGAAGAAGGGCTCCTTCGCGTCTTTCCTCCTCAGCCGAGGGGATCGGAGGGTAGCCGAGAGCGCCGACAGGGTCGTGTTGGCGTCGGGCCCCGTGGAGAAACGGTATCTCGTCCCCACGTCCAGAGTGCCGTCGTCGACGTCGAAGGTCACGAGGCTCTCGTAGAACGGGGCGTAGCGCTTCAGAGGAAGGCCGGCGATCTCGAACGTGCCTTCGAGAACGAACGGCTCCATCGAAACCGTGCCCGCATCCTTCAGGGTCTCGCCGGCGTCGGTCTTCGCCGACGCCTCGAGCGAGGCCACCTGGCCCGGAGCCGTCGAGAATCCCCTGACGGAAGCCTCGACACCGTCGATGAGAGCATGGAACGGCCGGGCGAAGGCGGTGTCGTCGTAGTGGATCTTGCCGCGAGCGACTTCTATCTCCGCGATCTCGACGAGGAGCACGGGACCGGCCGCGGGACCCTTCGGGGCTACCGCGTCCCCCTTCTTCGCGCCCCCGGTGGCCGGTGCGATGAAGGCCGCCGCGAGCCGGTGTTCGCCTCTCGCCTCGCGCCGAATCCAGACCTCGGGTGCGACCGCCTTCAGGCTGCTGATCCGAACCTTGCGTTGGAAAACGTTCACCGAGTTGACGACGGCCTCGAAACGGTCCCAGGCGAGTAGCGGCCTGTCGCCGCTCTTCGCGGCGAAGCTCCGCAAGGCCGCCGTGCCCGAAAGGACGAGAGCGGGACTGCCGCGCGGCGGCTGCGTGAAGACGACCCGGATCTTCGCGTCCAGCCGGCCGGAGGCGAGCTTCCAGGGGATCGAGGGCGGCGCATACGCGAAGTAATGTGGAAGGTCCATGTCCGAGAGATCGATCTCCACGGTTGTCTCGCGCGTCTCGCTGAAGGGCCTGGTCGTTCCGTGCAGCGAGAAGGGCGTGCCGTTCACTCTGGCTTCGAAAACGGGCTGGGTCGTAATCTCGACCTTCGAAGGGATGTTCGAGAGGAACGGGATGCCGATCTTCAGGTCCCGGACGGTGTGTTTCGTCCGCTCCGGGCGGTCGTCGAAGTCCACGCTCCCGTCTTCGACGCGGATGTTGTTCACCGAGAAGCGCAGCGGCGTCTCCGCTTTCTCCGGCCTCTGAACGGGTTTCGGTTTCAACGCTTCGTCGAGAAGGTCCTGGACGCTGTACGTCCTGTCCTCGTTCCGCACGATCGTGACGGACGGCTTCGTCAGCGTGAGCGCTCGGACTACGGGACCGCCGCGAAAGATCGAGGCCGCCTCGAGGTTCGCGTAGAGGCGCTCGACCGAGAAGAAGGGACCTTCCCCTCCTTTGTTCTTCACGTCGAGACCTTCGAGCGTGACGGACATCGCAAATGGGTTCAGCGAGAGTCGGCGCAGCGTCGCGGGACGGTGAAGTCGTTCCGCGATCTTCCGTTCGACGACCGGGCGGAGGAAGTGAGGGAGCACGAGGAACCCGGCCACGGCCCACACGGCGAGGACGGCGCCGACGGCGAGAAGCGCCCTGCGGCTGAGCAGACGGCCGATCACCTGGCGCGGGTTCAGACAAGTTCCGCGAGGGTCATGCGGCCTCCGAGGTTGAGCGCGCTCCCGATCCGAGACGCATGGGAGCCTCCAAGTGCCACACGATCGGCCAGTTCCGAAACTGCAGCCTGATGAGACTGAATCACAGGACGACGGTCACTGCCACATGACCCGCACCCGAAGGACCGACTCCGGCCCGCGGGTCAACGGCTCCCGCCGCTCCGGCAGGTCATGGCCTCGTACTCGTTGGACCGCGACATACCCGGGACTCCGCGCGCGGTGGGGTCGGGGGGAATTGGCTCCCCATCTAGTTCCCAGTTGGAACCTTTTCGGGGGCTGGCTGCGGGAGTTTGTGGGGCTTCGCGCCGCTCCGTAAGCCGGGTTACCTCCCGCCCGCGACGAGCTTCTGGAACCCGGGTTCTTGCGCACCGGGTCTGGTGCTGGAGGTAGAGCCAGCCTTGGTGTCTCTCGAAAATTGATCGAGGACGACGCCGCCGCATGTTAGGCCGCCCGTTTATCGGAGCGGCCCCCCATCGCCGCTTCGGTGAACACGCCGCGTTAAGGCACCGGTACGCGGTACAGGTTGCGGTGGGCGCTGATATTGGTGAAGGCATAGACCGAGGGATCGCGACCGGGCGAGACGTTCCCATGCTCGATCACTCGAACGCCGGGCAGGGCGGCGGCCTCTGCTTTCGAGCGCACGCCGGAGGCCGGCAGGTCGGGCAGGGCCCTGCCGGGACGAACCGGAAGCGCGAAGGTCTTCCCGGTCGTCGTCCAGGTGCCCATCCCGATATAGGAGAAGTAAAAGAACTTCCCATCCGCCGACCACTTCACCTGGCGGCACCCTTCGCAGATCTTTACGGGAGGGCCGCCACGGACCGGATAAGCGAGCGCTTGCCGCCCACCACCCCAATCTGCGCCCGACTCGCTCGAAGAACGCACCGCGATCCACTCCCCGTCGGGCGAAACGCTAAAGAGCGGCCCGACGGCATCCGGCACGACCTTCTGCCGCCCGCTTCCGTCCTCCTTCATCCGATAGGGCCGAACGGTCTGGCCGTCATCACCGCGGAAGAACAAGTCGCCGGCGGGCCCGAAGACGGGTCTGAGTTCGCCCAAATCGTCAGAGGATGAGATCCGCCGTGGAGGAAAGCGGCGCTCGAGAGAGGCGAGCCAGAGGCGCAGCTTGCCACCTCGATCGTGCGCCGAGAAGGCGACGCGTTTGCCGTCCGCCGAGATGTCGAAAAAACCCATCGTGAAGCCCGGCAGGAGGCGCTCCGTGCGCCCCGAGTCGAGGTCCGCGGCCCAGAGCTCCCCATCGTCGAAATCTTGGGCCGACTCCCGGCGCATCAGGTAGTACACCTTCTTGCCGTCGGCCGAGAAGTAAGAACGAGGACTCCCGACTGATCCGAAGCTGGCGTAACCTTCGGTGGACACCTGCCGCTCACCGCGTTCGTCGCGGATCCAGACCGAGCTCTCGACAATTCCGACGGAGGTGACCAAAGAGCGGCCATCGGGCGCCATGGCGATGCCTTCCTCCTGTGTCGCCCCGAATGTGACCTGTTCGGGCGCGCCGTCCGGGAAGCGCTGGCGCCAGGTATGGAAGCCGCCTCCGGTATTCACGGAGAGATACATCCAGCGCCCGTCGGGAGACCAGGCGGCGAAGGTGCACCTGCCGCCGGGAGGCCCCACCGGTTTTCCCGTGGAGCCCGCGTCGAACGGGAGCAGGCGGCAGGGAAGCCAGCTCGTCGCGTCCATCTCGACGGCGAGCACCCATTTTCGGTCGGGCGAGAGGTAGGAGCGGTGAACCATTCCCGAGGGCGGAGGAGGAACGTAAACGTTACGAGATTCGGCGCGGCTTTCCGTCGCCGTGACGAGGGCCATGTGGGTGCCCGTAGTGATCTCGGAAAAGAGGATGTGCTCGCCATCAATCCAGGTGAGGCCGGAAGCGTTCGGCAGCCAAAAATGGGGTTTCCCTCCTAGGACCGGCACGATCCACGTGTCCCAGGGGGTGGCCGTGTAGGCGATGCGAGAGCCATCGGGAGAAAAGACTGGGCTCATCTTTTCGAGCCCGTCGTCTGTCAGCTTGACCGGCTCTCCGCTGGGCAGGAGCTTCAGGTAGATCTCCCCGGGGCCTATGAACGTGTCCGGGCCATGGACGAAAGCGAGCATGCGGCCATCGGGGGAGAGGGCCGGCGAGGTGACCGCATCGGTGAAGTGGGTCAGTTGGGTCCATTCGGAACGCGCCGACGCCGAGGTTGTTCGTGAGCGGAGGAACCAGAGGCCGAGCGACAGGAGGGCGAGTGTTGCGGCTACGGACGCGGCGATCGCGGCGCGGGAGAACCGGCGGCGCGCCGGGATTTCTGCGCGTACCTCGGCGCCGGCGATCGCCGCCCTCGCCGCGGATTCCGAGTCGCGTTTGATGCGCCTCAAGTCAGCCCTCAGCTCCGCCGCCGTCTGGTAGCGCATCTCCCGGTCTTTCTCGAGGGCCTTGGCGATGACGCGCTCCAAATCCTCGGTAAGCTCCGGGTTCCACCGGGTCGGGGGGACCGGGTCGCGATTCAGGATGGCATCGTGGATCACCGCGGCGGTGTTGCCCGAGAAGGCCTGCCGGGAGGTGGCCATCTCGTACAGCACCGCACCGAAAGAGAAGAGGTCGGCGCGCGCGTCGAGCTCCTCCCCGCGTGCCTGCTCCGGAGCCATGTAGGCGACCGTGCCGAGGGCGACGCCGGGGCTCGTCAGATGCTCTTCGGCGATACCGGTGGGGAGAGCGGAGGCCGCGTCCGCGAGCGCGCGCTCCCCGCGCGGCACGTGCTTGGCCAGTCCGAAGTCCAGGATCTTCGCGTGGCCCCTGTCAGTGACGAAGATGTTCGCCGGCTTTATGTCGCGGTGGAGAATCCCCTTCGAGTGGGCCGCGTCCAGGGCGTCGGCGATCTGGACGCCGAGCTCCAGCAGCCGCTCGGTCGGGAGCGCCCCGCCGGCGAGAAGGTGACCCAGCGTCTGGCCTTCGAGCAGCTCCATGGCGATGAAGGGCCGTCCCTCGTGCTCGTCGAACTCATAGATCGTGCAGATGTGAGGGTGGTTCAGGGTGGAAGCCGAGCGGGCTTCGCGCCGCATGCGCTCCATCGCCTGCCGATCCTTCGAGAACTCCTCGGGCAGGAACTTGAGGGCCACGAGGCGGCCGAGTTTCTCGTCTTCAGCCTTGTACACGACCCCCATGCCCCCGCCGCCCAGCTGTTCCAGCACGCGGTAGTGCGAGACGGTTTTTCCGACCATGAGGCAAGCTACATCGCGATTCTATTCCTGCATGATCGGGAAAAGCGGAGGTTCGCCAAAAACCTGCCGGCCAACAACCAATAGGTGGGGCCGTGGCTCAAGCGAAGGCGTTGATACGCGATAGCACGATCTTGATCGCCCCGGCCTGGACCTCTCCTCATTCTTCGCCCGGTACACATCCTCCCTCCCACCGCGCCAAGAGGCGCGAGAATCTCGCATGGGCCCAGGAGGGTGCCGGCTGAAAGCGTAATCCGACTGGGCGAATTTCTAACCGCGTTACTCCCGAGGATGAGAGCGGGGAGTAATGGCTCCCCACACAGTTCCCAGTTGGAACCTTTTCGGGGGCTGGCTGCGAGAATTGGGGCGCCTGCGCGACAGCCTTTGAGGTGGGGCTACTTCCCGCCAGCGACGACCTTCTCGAACCGTGGGTTCTTGCGCAACGGGTCGAAGTTGGGATCGATCTTGAGCCAGCCGGGCGAGAGGAAGTACGGGATCTTCAGCAGCGGCTCGAGCCGGTCGAGAGCCTTCTCCGGCTCGCCGACCAGCATGTAGATCCGCGCGAGCTGGTGCTGGTAGTAGGGACCGTACCGAGCGTCCTTCGTCACAGGATCGAGCGCGACCCCGCGCTCGCCCTCCCGGATCGCTTCCTCCTTCCGACCGAGGTACGCCAGCGCGAGGCCGAGTTCGACGTGGAGCTGCGCATCATTGGGCGCGGCTCCAAGCTGCTCCTCGAACGCCTTCCTTGCCTCTTCGGCGTAGGTGTGCACGTTTGCGGCATCGCCCTTCAAGGCATAAGCCTGAAGGAGGCAGAGGGCCCAGGTGCCCCTGTCGTCGTCGAACGCGCTCGGCGTCAGCCGCAGCAGAAGCTCTCTCTGCTCCTCGTCGAGGACCCAGACGAGATCCTCGTAGCTCGCCATGTACGCCACGAGCGCGGTCGGCTCGAACTCCCTGGGAGTGGCCTTGAGCACGGCCCGGGCACTGGTCAGGTCTCCTTCGCCGAGGTAAGTCATGGCTTTCCGCTCGATGAGATAGGGGTTGGCCGGCGCAAGCGCGAGACCTCGGTCGCAGGCCTCCCGCGCCTCGGGATAGCGCCGCAGACGCAGGAATGCCTCGCCGAGGACCGACAGACTGTTGGCGGACCGGGGATCGAGGAGCACCGCCTGCCTGATGTGCTCCACCGATGAATCCCACCGTCCGAGGCCCTGCTCTGCAAGCGACGTTGCCCTGAGAACGGAGGCATCGCCGGGGGCAATGCGCAGCCCCTTCTCGTACTGCTCCAGGGCCCGCGTGTAGTCACGGGAAACCGACCGCTCGTAGTTGCCAAGGGCCAAGTACCCCTTCGGGCGGTTCGGTGCAAGGGCGACGGCCTTCTCACCCGCCTGCCGGGCACGTTCCGCCAGCGCGGGTATGGGAGTGCTATTGGCGTACAAAAGCGAATTGGCTTCCGAGAGCTCCGCCCACGCCTGCGCAAAGCCGGGATCCAGCGCCACGGCCTGCTCGTAGAAGCCGATCTCCTTGCGCAGACTGGGCGGATCGCCAGATGCGAGATTCGAGATCTCCTCGCCCTTCAGGAAGGCGTCGTAGGCGGCGAGGTTCTGCGTGGGCTTCTCCGAGAGCCGCTTCTCCTCGCCCGCCCCGAGCGCGCCGCCCAGCGCCTGCGCCACCTTCGTCGCGATCTCCGACTGCACGGAAAACACATCCGTAATCGCCGCGTCGAACGGCCGCTGCCACTTGGACGTGGGCGCATCCGGTCGCGTCACGTCCACGAGCTCTGGACTCACGTGGACACGGTTCGCGCCTGGGCTCTTCTCCCAGCGCACCGTGGCCGTGAGGAGGTACGAAACGTTCAACTCCTCGGCGATCTGCTTCGGTGTCTTGGCCGTTTTCTTGTAGGGGGTTGAGCTGCCTCGGGCGATCACCTGAAGCCCCGGCAAGGAGGTCAGCTTGCCTCGTATCTCGTCCGCGACGCCGTCGGCGAAGTAGTCGTCCTCGGGAGCACCGAGGTTTTCGAACGGCAACACGGCCACGCGCTTGACGCCCCCGGCCTCGCCCCCGCCCCCGCCCCCGTGCGGGCGCCGCAGGAGAAAAACACCCGCGGCGGCCAGAACGACGATGGCCGCTGCAGCGACAAGAACCCTGCTTTTGCGAGCGGGTGGCGCGGCAACATGCACGCCGCTCGCGCCGCTCACCACGCTCGACGACGACTGCTCCGAGAGGTTGAACGCCACATCCTTCGCCGTCTGAAAGCGGTTCTCCCTGTCCTTCTCCAGACAGTGCTTGACAATGTGGTCCAGCGCCGGCGAGATGTTCCGCCCCGACTGCGCCAGCTCCACCGGCTCCTGCATCAGGATCGCCGCCATCGTCTCGGCGTTCGTATCCCGTCGAAACGCCTTCTTCCCGGAGAGCAGCTCGTAGAGGATCGCCCCGAAGGAGAAGATGTCCGAGCGGTGATCCACGGGGAGCCCTTTCACCTGCTCGGGCGACATGTAACCCATCGTCCCCATCACCGTCCCGGGCTCCGTGTGGCCCGAGCCCGTCGGTGCGCTCGTCTGCTCCTGCGGGGCGACCGCCTCGACTTTTTTCGCCAGTCCGAAGTCCAGGATCTTGACGTGGCCGTCCTTCGACACGAACAGGTTCTCGGGCTTCAGGTCCCGGTGGACGATGCCTTTCTCGTGCGCGGCGGAAAGACCCCTGGCGATTTGGAGCGCGTAATCCACAGCTTGCTTCTGCGCAATCGGACCGGTGTCGAGCTTTCCGCGAAGCGTCTCGCCTTCCAGAAGCTCCATGACGGCGTAGGCCGTCCCCTCATGCATCCCGAAATCGAAGATCGCGAGGATGTTCGGATGCGAGAGCGCCGCAACCGCGAGGGCCTCCCTCTCGAACCGCCCCAGCGCGTCCGGATCCGCGGCAACCGTCTGAGGCAGGACCTTGACCGCAACGTCGCGCTTCAACTTCGGGTCGTGTGCCCGGTAGACCTCGCCCATACCTCCCGCTCCGAGGGGCGCGAGGATCTCGTAGGTGCCGAGACGTGTTCCCGACAGAAGCGTCATCCGATCTTTGGTCGAATTTTATACCGGCATCGCGCAGAAGAGCGTGCGGGGAGAATGGCTCCTCAGGTAGGATTTGAACCTACAACCCTCCGGTTAACAGCCGGATGCTCTGCCATTGAGCTACTGAGGAGCAGAGCGGACCGGGAAGGATAAGGACATTCCGCCGGGGAGTCAAACCGGCCCGCCGAATCAGCCCGCGACGGGCTGCCAGCCGGCGAAGGCGAGCTTCCACTCCTTCCCCTCGCGGACGAGCCGCAGGTCGAAGTCGTACTTCGCTGCGGAGGGCACGAGGCCCCCGAGGCCGCCGATCGAGCGGGGCTGGCCGTTCATCTCCGCCCGCAGGCGGACCCGCGCCGCGGCCTCGCTCCGCTCGATCTGGACGTTCGAGACCTGCACGTGCAGGATCTCGTAGGCCTGGAAGTAGCCCTTGAGTCTCGCCTCGATTTCGTTCCGGCCGGTCCCGTCGCCCGCCTCGAAGTCGGGAGCCACCCGCTGTATCAGCGCGTCCGCGTCGCGGGCGTTGGCGGCCTTCACGACCGCGTCGATCGTGGCCTGCACCGGGTCGGCCGGCTTCGCGCAGCCGAGGAAGGCGGCGACCAGGACGAGGGCGGCGATTCGACCAGCGTTTCTCATGCCGCCATTGTCTCCCGTTCGCGAAAGGGGAATCCGCAAAATCGCGCCTTGACCGCGCGCCCGGACGTCCATAGTCTTTCGCTCACGCCATTCTCGGGAGGGAAGCCGATGCGTTTCACCCGTCTCTCCGCTGCCGCCCTTCTGTTCGCCGCCGTCGCATCGCCGCTCTCCGCGCAGAGCTTCCACCTGCGCGATCTCCTCACGGACTTCCTCCGCCAGGGAATCACGCTGGCGCCGCCGCCCGAGGGTTTCCCGAGCCACGAGACTCACTTCATCGGCGACGAGTCGCCCCAGTTCCTGGCGCTCCAGGAGTTCAGCTCGCAGATCGCGACACAACTCTCGTCCTTCCCGCTCGCGTCCTCGTCCGGCGGCTTCGTTTACCAGTTCGACCCGGCGCTCGGCGTGTTGACGCGCGCGACCGAAAGCTTCGGCCCCATCTACGCCGAGCGCGCCGACACGATCGGCAAGGGACGGTTCAACCTCGGCCTCAACTACAGCCACTTCACCTTCGACGAGATCAATGGCCTGTCCCTGCCGGACGGCGACGTGCGGCTCGTTTTCACGCACCAGGACGTCAACCACGACGGCTCGAACCTCGAGACCTTCGTCGAGGGCGACGTGATCACCGCGGCCTTGAGCGTGAAAATCAAGACCGACATCGCGGCGCTCGTCTTCGACTACGGCATCCTCGACAACCTCGACGTCGGCTTCGCGATCCCCATCGTGAGCGTGGACATCGACGCCCAGACGGACGCCGCGATCGATCGCCTCGCGACCGGGCCGACGGCGCCGACCATCCACCGCTTCCAGAACGGTGAGAGCACGGAGACGTTCCGGCAGAGCGGCAGCGCCTCGGGCCTGGGCGACGTGGTCCTGCGCGCGAAGTACCGCTTCGTCTCGAGCCCGAAGGCCGGAGTCGCCCTCGCGGTCGATGCCCGCCTTCCGACCGGCGACGAGCGGGACCTGCTCGGCACCGGCGTCACGCAGATCAAGCCGTTCATCGTCGGCTCCGCGCACCTCGGCTCCTTCTCGCCGCACCTGAACGTCGGCTACACCTGGTCGATCGAGTCCTCGGGCGATCCCCAGGTCGCCGACGAGTTCAACTACACGGGCGGTTTCGACTGGGCGATCGGTCCGCGGTTCACGCTCGCGGTCGACGTGATCGGCCGCACGTTCCTCGACACGCAGAGCATCCACGTCGAGAACACGCAATTCCAGGCGAACACCAACCCGGATCCCGACCGCCCCGCCCACCATCGTCTCGGCGGTGCTGCCGCGGCTCGTGACCTCGACGGGCGACATCAACCAGCTCCTCGGCTCCGTCGGCGTCAAGATCAATCCGTTCGGCAACTTCCTCCTGACGCTCAACGGGCTCTTCCCGCTCAACAGCCAGGGCCTGCTCGACGGGTTCACGCCGCTCGTCGCGATCGACTACAGCTTCTAGGGCGTTCTCGGTCTCGGGACGTCAGCGGACGGACGTGATGACCCAGGTCTCGCCGCGCTTCTCGAAGTGCAGGACGCGGTCCGAGTTCACGCGCTGCTCGTTGCCCGCCTTGGGAACGGCCAGGCGCGACTCGAACCCGGAGACGACCGCCGACTGGCCGCGCGGATCGATCTCGATCTTCCGGATCTCGAACTCGACCGTCTGCGAACGGAAGTTGCCGAAGGCCTCCTGAACCCGCGACCGGTCGACGCCCGGGAAGACGCGAACGTAGAGATCCGGATTGAGCGTGTTCTGCGCCGTCTCGTAGAGGCGGACCGCCTCGCGCAGGCGGTCCGAGTCCGTCGGGGCGGGCCGGGCGGAGGGCGAGGGCGCCGCGACCGCGGCCCGCTGTGACTCGGTCGGGACCGCGGGGACGGGCGACGGCAGGCGGACGATTTCGGCCGCGGACGTCGGAGCCTGCGGCGGGACCGACGCGGGAAGACCGGGGGACGGCACCGCGGCCGGCCGCGACGCCGGAGCGGTCGGGTGCGCGACGATCGCCCGCGATCGGGCAGGTGCGCCGCTCGTCGGGACGGCGGTCGGCGGAGGGGTCGGCGGCACAGCCGTCGGCTCGGCCGTCGGGAGAGGGGACGGTTCGGCCGTCGGCCGCTCGGGCAGCGTTGGAACGGCGGCCGGCGTCGCGAGCGCGGCGGCGGTCTGGACGGGCGGCGCCTCGGCGCGTTTCGACCGCGACAGCACGGCGATGGCGGCGATCACCGCCGCGACCAGCAGAACGGCGGGCAGGAGCCACGCCGGCCGGCGGCGCACCCGCCCGGGCTCGGTCGGCACGGTCGGCACGTCGGCCTCGCGGCCCGGCCATGGGGCGGACGCCGGAGCGGCCGCAGTCAGATCGTTGTCGGTCGAGCGGGCGGGGGTGGGAGTCGTGGAGACGCCGAACTGGCGATCGAGGAGGCTTTGAGCGCTCGGCGTCGCCGACAGCACATGGATCTCCCGGCTCGGCCGGAGCTTTGCGACGGCCGCCCGCGTCGCCTCGAGGTCCTCGGGGCGGACGAGGCGCTCCCGGATCGTCTGGATCTCGCGGCCGAAATCCTCGGCCGTCGCGTAGCGGTCCTCCCGGCGCTTCTGCAGCGCCTTGAGGATCGCCCCGCGGAGCTCCGCGGGAACCCGGCCCTCCGGGTCGGACTGCGAGAACGGCCGCGGGGGCGCGAAGACGTGGGCGCGCAGGAGCTCGACGACCGTGTCGCCCTCGAACGGCAGCACCCCGGTCAGGATCTCGTAGAGAACGATGCCGAGTCCGTAGAGGTCGCTTCGCCCGTCGAGGCGCTGTCCCTTGGGCAGCGCGCCGTACTGTTCCGGGGAGGCGTACTTGAGCTTTCCGAGGAAGACGCCCGTCGCGGTCGCCTCGATCGGCCCCTCCGCGACCTTGGCGATTCCCAGGTCGATCAGCTTGACGAGCGGCAGCCCCTGCTCGTCGCGCGTGAGCATGATGTTGTCGGGCGCAACGTCGCGGTGCACGATTCCCTTGCGGTGAAGGAATCCGAGGGCCAGCAGGCTCTGGTGCGCGATCTCGAGCGCCAGGGGCAGGGCCGGCCGTCCCTGGAGCCGGAGGAGGTCGGCGACGCTGGGACCATCGATGTACTCCATGACGAGGTACGCCAGACCCGAGTCGTCGATCGCGAAATCGTAAATCGTGCAGATGTTGGGATGCTTGAGCCGCGTCGCGGTGCGCGCCTCCTCGACGAAACGCCGCCGCAGGTCCGCGTCGGCCCCGGCGCTCGGCTTCATCACCTTGACGACCCGGACTTCCTCGAGGAGGCGGTGCCGCACGCGGTAGATGGACCCCATGCCGCCCTCGCGGATCTTGTCGAGGATTTCGTACTTTCCCTCGAGGAGCGTGCCGGGCTGTACCACCGTGGGGTTGACCCTCCGATGCGGACGATTGTATTCCGCGGCCACAGTTCACGCCGTGCCAGAATTGCGGGCAATGAGCCGGCTCGAGGAGATGCGGCACGCGCACCGGCGCCTCGACGAGCTGCTCGGGCGGTTTCTCGCCGCGGCCGAGGCGCGGGCGCTCGCGCCGGCGCGCGAAGCGATGGCCGCATTCGACGAGGAGCTCCGCCGCCACACCGCGCTCGAGGAGGAGGAGCTGCTGCCCCGCCCCGCGGGCCACGGCCTCGCGCCGGCCGAAGGCGAGTCGGCGGCGGAGCGGCTGGGACGCGAGCTGCGGCTCGAGCACGTCCAGATCCGCGAGCTCTCCGGGGTCGTGCGGCGGCTCGCGGAGGAAGGCGACGTCGACGCGGCGCGACGGCTCTTCGGCAACCTCGCGCGCCGCTGGGACGCGCACACCGCGCGGGAAGAGCGGGAGCTCGCGCCGCCCGGCTAGAGCGCGGCGACCCGCACGGTGCGCTCGCGCGGCCCGTCGAGCTCGATCAGGAAGAGGCCCTGCCAGCGGCCGAGCAGGATCCGGCCCTTCTCCAGGGGCACGAGCCGTGCGTTGCCGATGGCCTCGGAAAGAAAATGCGCCGCCGCGTTTCCCTCCCCGTGCTCGAACCGCACGTTCGGCACCCAGGCGTCGAGCGCCCGCTCGATGTCGCCGGTGACGTCCGGGTCCCAGGCCTCCCCGACCGTCACGGCCGCGGTGGTGTGGGGGGTCGTGACGAGCAGCGCTCCCCCGTCGCGCCCGAGCGCCTTCGCGGCGCTCTCGACCTGTTTGGTGATGTCGAGGCGTTCGATCTTGCGCGCGGTCTTGACGCGGAACTCCCGGGCCTCGCTCACGGCTGGATTCTAAGGCGATATCCTCGGCGCGCCGTGGCATCGAGCCTCGCCCGATGAGATCCCCTTCGCCGCGCCGGCGCGACGTGGCGCCCTTCGTCTTTCTCGCGGCCCTCCTCGTCTGGGCCCTGTGGCCGTGGCTGCCCTTTTCGCGCGCGGAGGCGACCCCGCCGACGATCGTCTTCTACGGCTTCAGCATCCTCGCCGACGCGATGAACGACGGCATCTTCCCGGCCTTCCGGAAGGAGTGGATGGACGCCGGCCACGGCGACGTCGAGTTCATCTCGTCGTTCGGCGGCTCGGGCACGGTCACGAACCAGGTCATCCTGGGCGTTCCGGCGCAACTCGTCCTCCTGTCTCTCGAGAGCGACGCCGAACGGCTGGCCGACGCCGGCGTCGTGTCCGCGGGAAGCTGGAAACGCCTGCCCCACGAAGGCGTCGTCAACCTCACGCCGTTCGTCGTCCTCGTGCGCCCCGGCAATCCCCTCGGCATCCGGGACTTCGGCGACCTCGCCTCCGGCCGCGCGCGCATCGTGCACCCGGACCCGATGACCTCGGGCGGCGCGAACTGGGCGATCGTCGCCGAGTACGGTGCCGGCGCCCGGGCCGAGCCGGACCGGCCGGGCGCGGGCGAGGCGATGCTCGCCGGCATCTGGAAGAACGTCGTCGCCCAGGCCTCCTCGGCCCGCGCCGCGCGCACCCAGTTCTCGCAGGGGTTCGGCGACGCGCTCATCACCTACGAGCAGGAGGCGATCTTCGACCGGGGGCGCGGGCGGCTCGCCGCCGACGTCGTCTACCCTGCGCGCACGATCCTGTCGGAGCACACCCTCGTCGTCGTCGAGCGCAACGTGCCGGCCCGCGCCCGGCCGCTCGTCGATGCCTTCGCGCGCTTCCTGTGGACGGAGAAGGCCCAGCGCATCTTCGTGCGCTACGGCTTTCGCAGCGTCGACGACGAGCTCAACGCCGGCCACGCCGAGTTCGGCGTGATCCAGGATCCGTTCCGCATCGCCGACTTCGGAGGCTGGCGCCGGGCCAGGCGCGACATCGTCGACGCGGTCTGGAAGAATCGGGTCATGAAGTCCGGGAGTCCGCGGTGAGCGTCCCCGCGAGCGCGATCGTCCGGACGGGCCGGCGGGCCGCGGCGCCGGTCGCCCTGGTCGTCCTGGCGCTGCTGCCCCTCATCCTGATGCCGCTCTCGGCGGTCTTCATCTTCGCGTTCCGGGGAGGCCCGGCCGCCTTCCTCGCCGCGCTCACCTCGCGAGAGGCGATTTTCGCGCTGCGCTTCTCGCTCCTGATCGCGTTCGCGACCGCCGCCGTCAACGCGGTCCTCGGAACGTACACGGCCTACGTGCTGTCGCGCTACCGCTTCCGGGGCCAGCGCGTGCTCGGCATCATCGTCAACCTTCCCGTCGCGATCCCGACGGTCGTCGTGGGCACGTCGCTGCTCCTGCTCTGGGGGCCCATCGGCCTGCTCGGACGGCTCCTCGAGCCCCTCGGCATCCAGCCGATGTTCGCGCCGGCGGGCGTCCTGCTCGCGCACCTCTTCGTCACCTTCCCGTACATGCTCGGCGCGGTCAAGCCGGTCCTCGACGAGCTCGAAGAGACGTACGAAGAGGCGGCCTACACGATCGGCGCCTCGGCGTGGCAGACCTTCCGCTGGGTCATTCTCCCGACGCTGCGCGGCGGGTTGTTCGCAGGCGCGCTGCTGACGTTCGCCCATTCGCTCGGCGAGTTCGGCGCCACGGTGCTCGTCTCGGGCAACCTGCGCCTGCGGACGCAGACGGCGCCCCTCTACATCTTCGCCCAGTTCGAGGCGGGCAACGTCGAGGCCGCCAACGCCGTGGCCGCGGTCCTCGCCCTCCTGTCGTTCCTCATCTTCTTCTTCCTGCTGCGCTACACGGGCAAGCGGGGCCGCTGATGTCGATCACGCTCGAGAACGTCAGCAAGCGCTTCGCCGACCAGGTCACCGTCGACCGCGTCTCGCTCGAGGTCGAGGACCGCGAGCTCTTCGTGCTGCTCGGGGCGTCGGGGAGCGGAAAGAGCACGATCCTGCGGATGATCGCCGGCCTGATCCTGCCGGACGAGGGCGTCATCCGCCTCGGCAAACACGACGTGACGCGGCTGACGCCCCAGAAGCGGGACGTCGGGTTCGTCTTCCAGAACTATTCGATCTTCCGGCACATGACCGTGGCCGAAAACATCGAGTTCGGCCTGCGCATCCGCAAGGCTCGCCCGGCCGAGCGGGAGCAGCGCCGCGAGGAGCTCCTGGAGCTGGTCGGGCTCTCGGGACTGGGCAACCGCTACGAGAGCCAGATCTCGGGCGGACAGCGGCAGCGGGTGGCCCTCGCGCGCGCTCTCGCCTACCAGCCCAAGGTCCTCCTGCTCGACGAGCCGTTCGGGGCGCTCGACGTCAAGATCCGGGTGCAGCTTCGCCAGACGCTCAAGGACATCCAGAAGACGCTCGGGGTGACGACGATCCTCGTCACGCACGACCAGGAAGAGGCGTTCGAGCTCGGCCGGCGGATCGGGGTCGTCGATCGCGGACGGCTCGTCGAGGTCGGCGAACCCAACGATCTCTACGAGAAGCCGCGGTCGCTCTTCGTGGCGACCTTCCTGGGGGCGGGCGCGATCCTCGTCGGCGGCTCCCGCGAGGACCGCGTGGAGCTCGGGCCGGTCACGCTGAAGATCCCGTCCGAGGTCCCGCACGACGAGGGGGACCGGGTCCGGGTCCTGGTCCGCCCGGAACAGCTGGTGCTCTCCGAGGACGATCCCCCGGAGGGCACCAAGGCCCTCGGGCGCGGAGAGATCGTGGAGACGACGTTCACCGGTCCCCGGAGGCGCATCCGCGTCCGGCTGCCGGCGCTCGCCGGCGTGCGCCAGGTCGTTCCGCCGCTGCCGTACGGCGAAGAGAGCATCCTGCTCGACGTCGACATCCCCGCGCACGTCGACCCGCCGCCCGGAAAGCCCTGGGTCGTGCTCGACAAGTGGCACATCCTTCGCCAGCCGACGCCGCGCCTGCTCGTCTGCGACGAGGGCTCGGGCCTCTCCGCGGCGCTCGAGCTCGCTCCCCCGCTCGTCGACGCGCTCGACGGGGTCGCGACCGTGCTCGGCATCGCGCCGGACGCGCGCGGCCAGGAAGCGCTTCGCGACATTCTCGCCCGCCGCGCGGCCGAGGCCGGGCTCGCCGGCGCCACGATCCGCGTCCGCCGAGGAGACGCCGCCGAACAGATCGCCAACGAAACGCGGGAGGCGCCGTACGACTTCGTGATCGCCGGGGCCGGCGAGCTCGCGTCCATGCGGGGCCGGCGCAGCGCGCCGAGCTTCGCCGAGGAGCTCGCCGCGCAGACCACGATTCCGCTGCTGCTCGCGCGTGGCCGGCCCCGCCGGATCGAGCGCATCCTCATCTGCACGGCGATCGGCGAGCCGGGGAAGACCGACGTGCGCGCGGGCGGCTGGCTCGCGCGGCGCCTCGGCGCCTCCGTGACGCTCCTCCACGTGACGCACCCCGACCGCACGCCCCTGCCGTTCGCGCGGGCGCACCTCGAGCGGGGCATCGCGACGCTGCGCGAGCTCGGCGTGCTGTCCCGCTTCTCGGTCCGCCAGGACGAGACGCCGCTCGGCGGAATCCTCGCGGAGCTCCGGGCCGACCCCTACGATCTTCTCGTCGTGGGCGCCGGCGGCGCCATCACCCGCCAGGCGCTGCGGGAAGCCGGCTGCTCGATCCTCGTCGTGCCGGAAGGGTCCTGGTGAAGAGGGAGGGGACAAGCCCCTCCCCTGCTCCGGAGTCGCCGATCCGGTGATCGCGGCGGTTCTCACGGGTACAGCTCGCGGTAGGACTCGGCGAACAGAAGCACGCGGCGCACGTAGTCCCGCGTCTCGTAGAGCGGGATCGACTCGAAGAGCTCGTCTTCCGGGAGGTCCGGGTTCTCCCGCACGAGGCGCGCGATCCGCGTCGGGCCCCCGTTGTAGGCAGCGAGCGCGAGGATCGTCGAATCGTCGAAGCGGTCGAGGAGACTTCGCAGGTAGGCCGCTCCGAGCCTCGCGTTGACGCCGGGATCGTAGAGAAACGCCCGGCGGTACCGGGACCGCAACACCGAGCGCGACAGGCTCTTCGCCGTCGCCGGCATGAGCTGCATCAGCCCCATCGCCCCGGCCCGCGACTTCGCGCTCGAGTCGAAGACGCTCTCCTGCCGGACGAGGCCCCGCAACACCGCGGGGTCGAGCGAGAACTCCTTCGCGCGCTCCGGCAGGAAGCCGCCTTCCTCAATCGGGTAGTAGAGGCGCCTCCACCCGTCCGGGACGCGGCCCTCCTCCGCCGTGCCGATCTCCGGAAGCGCGCGCTTGATAGAAACCGCGGCCGTCATGAACCGGCCGAGCGCGAAGTCGGACTCGGCGATCCGCAGCTCGCGCCCCCGGGAGGGCGCGAGGATGCGCGCCTCCGCCGAGGCCTCCTCGAACATCCGCAGCCGCAGCAGCTCGTCGACGCGGGCGAAGGCGGCCGTCGCGGTGGAGGGGTCGGAGAGCGAGGCGCGCTCGAGCCGGGCCGGCGCGGCCGTCCGGGGTCGGGAGAACCGGGCGTACACGTCGGGCGGCGAGGCCGCCGCGAGCTCCGAGAAGAGCGCCTTTGCCTCCGCCGCGCGGCCCTCGCGCTCCAGGCACCGCGCGCGCCAGTACGCGAGGCGGCGCGACACCGAGACGCCGCGGTAGAGCCCGGCGAGCGCCTCGAAGTTGGCGCGGGCGTCGGCGAAGTCCCCGGCGCGGAACCGCGCCCAGGCCAGGCGCCAGAGGGTCTCGAACCCGTCGTTCGAGTCCGGCGCCTCCGCCGCGAGCTCCCGCGCCCGGGCGAGCGCGGCATCGAAGTCCTCGCGGTCCGCGTCCATCCTCAGCAGGCGCTCCCGCGCGGAGCGGCGAACCGGCGCCGGGACCCCGGGTTCGGTCAGCGCGACGAGGCCCGCCCGCACCGGATCGAGCCGCGGGTCCGCCGGATCGAGCGGCCGCTTCCCGGACTTGAGCCGGGTCACGACGAGATCGCAGCGGAAGAGCTTTGCCTCCCACCCGGCGAGCGTGCCGTCGGACGGCACCCGGACCGCGGTCGCCTCGGCCGCCCGGAGGTTTCGCGTGGCGAGCTGCCCGCGGGCGAGCGCGAGAAGGTTCCCCGCCCGCTCCCCTTCCGGCCACGCCTCGGGCTTGTCCTTCGAGAGAAGCGCGACCCCGCGCTTCGCCTCGCCCGCGGCGACGAGGGCGCTTCCGCGCCGCCCCCGCTCGGCCGCGGTCAGAGTGCGTTCGGCCTGCGCGGCCGCGCGGCGGGCGAACGCCGGCGTAGAGGCCTGGGCGTCGTACGTCGGCGCGTCGAGCAGGAGCCTCCGCGCCGCGGCGCTCACCGCTGCCGGGTCGTTGGCCGCGAGCCCCAGCCGGATCTGGCCGATCGCGACCTCCGCGCTCTCGGACGGCGACGCCGCGGCGTCGGCGGCGACCATGAGCGCGCGCGCGCCCTCGTCCGGCCGTCCCCGCTTTTCCTCGAGGCGGGCGAGAAGCATCGCGGCGCGGATCCGGTAGGCGAATCGTCCTTCCGCGGTGAAGGCGCGCCGGGCCTCTTCGAGCGCCTCGTCGGGATGCCCCGACAGCTCGAGGGCCTCCGCGCGCCGCAGGCTGCGGTAGGCCTCGAGCCCGATCGGCGCTGCGCGCACGCCGGCGAGACCCGCGGCCGCCGCCGCCCAGTCCTGGCGCCGGGCGTCGTCCGACGCGAGCAGCATCGCCGTCCGCGCGTCCCACGCCGACGGGCCCGCCCGCCGGCGGACCTCCGCGAGGACGGCCTCCGCCTCGCTGCGCTTTCCCTCTTCGAGGAGATCGGCCGCGCGCGCGAATTCCGCGTCGAAGTCGCTCGAGACCTGCGGCGCCGCGCGATCCGCCCGCGCGGTCCCCGAGAGCAGAAGAAGGATGCTTCCGAGGACCGCGAGGCGCTTCACCGGGGGGTGCCGTGGGAGGACGGAGTCCGCCGGCGAGACCTCAGATGCCCAGGGCCTCGGGCCGGCCATCGGCGAGGATCCGCACGAGTTCCTCCTGGAAGAAGTTGGTCGACGACCGGACGTCGTCGGGGATCCGCTCGTCGTACATCTGGCGGCTCCGGTCGATGTCGTCCTTGAGGCGCTGGTAGAGGTTCCCGCCCTCGCGGCCCTCGAGCACCGCGCGCTCGTTGTAGAGCTTGATCTCGGAGACGAGCAGGCGCGCGAAGCGGCGCGCCTCTTCCTGGCGCTCGTCCGACGACATGGCCGCCGCGAGCGGCCCGCCGAGCCGCCGCGAGGGCTCCGGCATGGGGATCGCCGGGGTCATGATCGACGAGACCGGTGTTTCGCGCGGCCGCTCCTCGGCGCGGGGCGGCGGCGCCGGCGCGGGCTCCGGCGCGGCCTCGAGCTCCGCCGACGCCGGAAGCTCCTCGACGCCCGCGGCATCCTCGTTCATCCACATGCCGGCGGGCTCCGCCTTCTTGACCGGCTCGGGCACCCGCAGCGCGGGCCCGGGCTTCAGTTTCCTCGACGCGAGGCGATCGACGACGAGCCCGGCGAGATACGTCAGGAGCGCCAGCGCGTCGGGATCGAAGCTCTCCTCTTCGCCGAACACGGCGTCCGCGTACAGGGCGCCGGAAATCTTCTCGCGCACGACCATCGGAATCGCGACGGCGTCCGCGACTTTCGACGCACGCAGAAGCGTCGAGATGTCGTTGACCGGCGGAAGCCGCACGGCGGTCCCGGTCATCAGCTTCGCGAGCAGCCCGCCGTCGGTCAGCGGCAGCGCGATCTGCCGCACCGCGTCGTCGTCTCCGCCGTGGCTCGAGAAGCCGACCGCCTTCCACGCGCCGATGGACCCTCCGCGCGCGACGAGGAGGGCCGCGCGCGAGCAGTGCTTCCGGCACTCGTCGAGGAAACGGTGCAGCACGTCGACCTGGGTCCCCGCCTGATCGAGTCCGCGGACCGTCTCGATCCCGACGCTGCCCGGCTTCGCCGCCGCGGCGGCCGCGGGCCCCGGGCCCGGCTCGACCAACTCGGCCGGAACGACTCCCTTGAGGTCCTGGTTGAAGCGCTCCAGAAATCCGAACCAGCGCCGGTCGGTCTCGAGCCGCAGGCGGTCGAACTCTTCGCGCAGGGCGGCGAACCGCTCGGACAGCCTCCGCTCGATTTCCGTCTCGAGCAATTTCGCCCGGTCCGGAGCCTCGGGTTCGGTCATTGCAGGCATTATCGGGTCAGAGGCCCCTTTCGTAAAGCCGTTCCGCGGAAATCGTCCGTTTCTAAGCCTTTCTTTCGATTAGGGATACCGCCACTCCCGTTGACACCCCGGACCCGCCTCTCTAGAATCACGTGCTCGCTGGAAGGTCCTGGGTAAGGGGGTGAGTGTCCGTGCCGTTGGTCCACGTCAAGGAAGACGAGTCTTTCGAGAACGCCATGCGGCGTTTCAAGCGCAAGTGCGAGAAATCCGGAATCCTCTCCGAGCTCAAGAAGCGCCAGCACTACGAGAAGCCGAGCGCGAAGAGAAAGCGCAAGATGATTCAAGCCCGAAAGAAGATGCTCCGCAAGCTGTCGGAGGAGAAGCGGGCCTCGGTCTAGTCCCCGCGGACGGAGGCGGCGCCGACCGGGAGTCCCTCGAGTTCGGCGTCGTCCTTCGGCTCGTTTCGGCCCTCGCTCGAACGCCGCCCGGACGGGCGGCGGTCCTGTCTCTGGCCCCCGCGCACGAGGAAGGCGGCGTCGCCCGGCTCCTCGCCGAGACGGCGGAAGCCTCCGCCTTCCGGATCCGGCACGGACGGCTGCCGCTCGCCGGCCTCGACGAGGTCGCGCCCGCGCTCGACTCCCTCGCCGGCGCCGGAGGCTCGGGCGCGCCCGAAGACTTCCGCCCGATCGTCCGCGCCGCCCGCGCGTCCGACGCCGTCCGGCGCGCGCTCTCCAAAACCGATTCGCCGCTCCTCTCGGCCCGGCGCGATGCGCTCCCCGCGTTCGACGCCCTCATCGCGCGCGCCGTGAAGCTCTTCGGCGACGACGGCCAGCTCAAGGACGACGCCTCGCCGGAGCTCCTCGCGATCCGGTCGCGGCTGCGCCGCCGCCGGGGCGAGGTGTCGCGCCTGCTCGAACGGCTCCTCGACGACCGGCGCGACGCTCTCGGCGACACGGTCGTCGTCCTCCGCAACGACCGCTACTGCCTGCCCGTGCAGGCCTCGAGCCGCGGGCGCGTGCCGGGCATCGTGCACGACCGGTCCGGCTCCGGCCAGACCGTCTTCGTCGAGCCGATGGAGGTCATCGAGTCCAACAACGACCTCGCGCTCCTGTCGGCCGAGGAGCGGCGCGAGGTCGAGCGCCTCCTGACCGACTTCGGCCGCGCGATCCTCGGGCACGGCGACGACCTGCGGCGCGCCGTCGAGGCCCTCGGAGAGCTCGACGCGCTGGAGGCGAAGGCCGAGTTCGGAGAGATGGGCGAGGGACGCCTCCCCGAGATCTCCGACGACGGCGCCTGGACTCTCGTCGGCGCCCGCCATCCGCTCCTCGACGCGCGCTACGAGAAGCTCCGCCGCCGCGTCCTCGGCGAGACCCGGGAAGGCCGGCAGGCGGTCCCCCTCGACATGGAGCTGCCGCCCGACCGGCGCCTGCTCGTCGTCTCCGGTCCGAACGCCGGGGGCAAGACGGTCGTATTGAAGACGGCCGGGCTCTTCTCTCTCCTGGCGCAGTCCGGGATTCCCATCCCCGCGGCCGCGGGCACGCGCGTGCCGGTCTTTCGCTCCATCCGGACCGAGATCGGGGACGCGCAGGCGATCCTCTCCGACCGCTCCACGTTCTCCTCCTCGATGGAGACCCTCGCCGAGCTCCTCGCCGAGGCCGGACCGGGCTCGCTCGCGCTGATTGACGAGATCGGCGGCGCCACCGACCCGGAGGAGGGCAGCGCCCTGGCCGTCGCCTTCCTCGAGGCGTACCTCGCGAGCGGCGGCCGCGCCCTCGTGACGACGCATCTCTCGGCCGTGAAGGGCTTCGCCGGCGGGCGCGAGGACGCCCTCTGCGCGGCGATGGAATTCGACGAGAAGACGGGCCGGCCCAACTACCGGCTCCACCCGGGGCTCGCCGGGCGCAGCCGCGCGCTTTCGGTCGCGCGGGAGCGGGGCATCCCCGAGGGCGTGCTCGAGCGGGCGCGCGAGCTTCTCGGCGAGGCCTGGGAGCACCGCGACCGGGCCGAGAGCGAGGCGGAGGAAACTCTCGAACGGTTGCGCGGCCTCGAACGCTCGCTCGCTCTCGCGAACGACGCGGCGAAGACGGAGGCCGATCGGCTCGCCGAGGAGCGCCGCCGGTTCGCCGACGAGAGGTCCCGCATGCTGGCCGAGGGCCTCGCCGGATTCGAGAAGGCCCGCCGCGAGCTCTCGCGCAAGGTCTCCGAGGAGCTCGAGGCGGCGCGCCACGAGAACGCCCGGCTCGCCCGGGCCTCCGCGGCGCGGGTGCTCGAGGAAGCGGAACGGGCCGCCGAGGCGGAGGCCGTGATCGGCGAGGCCCGCCAGGCCGAGGAGGAGCGCTCTCGCGAAGTCGCGGTCGGGGACCTCGCCCGCATCCGCGAGCTCGGGAGCGAAGGCCGCGTGGTCGCCTTCGACGGCGACTGGGCGCACCTCGAGTCCCGGGGCAAGCGGATCCGCGTCCGCCGCTCGGAGCTCGCTCCCGTGCCGGGCGCCCCCCGCCGTCCGGCCCCGCGATCCGCGCCGCCGCGGCCGTCGGCTCCCGAGCCGCGGAGCGACGCGGCGGGACCGACGCCGGAGGTGAACCTGATCGGCCAGCACGTCGAGGAGGCGCTGGAGGCCGTGGAACGCGCGCTCGACCAGGCCCTTCTCTCGGGCGCCGGCCGACTGCGCGTCATTCACGGCCACGGCACCGGAAGGCTGCGGGAGGCCGTCCGGGAGCGGTTCCGCAACCACGGCGCCGTCGCCTCCCTGCGGTCGGCCGACCGGACCGAGGGGGGCAACGGAGCGACCATCCTGGAGTTGAGATAAGAAGAGGACCGCCCGGCGGCCCGCCGCCCCGCGTCCACGATCCATATCCATGACGTCCTACGACCTCGACATCAACGATCACGTTCTCGCCGAGCTGCGGTCCGCGGCCGACATCGTCGAGGTCATCGGCGACCACACCACGTTGAAGAAGGCCGGCCGCTCCTGGAAGGGCCTCTGCCCGTTCCACAACGAGCGGACTCCCTCGTTCACGGTGGACCGAGACAAGGGCCTCTACCACTGCTTCGGCTGCGGAGCCGGCGGCGACGTCATCCACTTCGTCCGGCAGATGGACCGGCTCGAGTTTCCCGAAGCCGTCGAGGTGCTCGCCGGCCGCTTCGGCGTCACGATCCCGCGGCGGGAGCGGCGGGGCCCGCGCGACGACCGCCGGGACCGGATCTACGAAGTCGTGTCGGCGGCCGAGCGCTTCTACCGCGAGCGGCTGGGCAAGCCCGGGAACTCGGCCGCGAAATACCTCGAGAAACGCGGCGTGCCGGAACCGCTCTGGGCCGAGCTCGCCCTCGGCCACGCCCCGGACGCCTGGGACTCGATCGGCAAGGCCCTCTCCCCCGCGTTCCCCGAAGACCTCTTGATCGAGGCGGGTCTTCTCCAGCCGCGCTCCGAGGGCAAGGGCGCCTACGACCGCTTCCGCGACCGTCTGCTCTTCGTCGTGCGCGACGAGCGGGGACGGCCCGTGGGCTTCGGCGGCCGAGCGCTCTCGCCCGAGGGCGAGCCCAAGTACCTGAACTCTCCGGAGTCGCCGATCTTCTCGAAGAAGCGGCTGCTGTACGGGCTCTTCTCGGGGCGGGAGGCGATCCGCAAACACGACCGCGTCGTCCTCGTCGAGGGATATTTCGACCACCTCGCCCTCCTCCGCGCGGGAGTCGGCGAAACGGTCGCGTCGATGGGCACGGCGCTCACCCCCGAGCAGGCCGAGAAGTTGCGCCGGCTGACCTCGAACGCCGTCGTCTGCTACGACGGCGACTCCGCCGGCCGCAACGCGACCCGCGGAGCGCTGGCCCTTCTCCTGGCGCAGGGCTTCCAGGCCCGCGCCGCGCGGCTCCCCGAAGGCGAGGATCCGGACGATCTGCTCGTGCGCGAAGGCCCCGAGGCGCTCGCCCGCCGGATCGACGAGGCCCCCGACTACCTGACCTGGCTCCTCGAGGACATCCGGCCGGCGGAGAACGGCCTGGCGTCGGCCGAAAAGCGGGAGC
>CAVXTP010000020.1:0-45812 GCA_963764715.1 uncultured Acidobacteriota bacterium | reverse complement strand
AACTACGCCCGCCTTCTCGCCCTGGTGGAGAGTCTCCGAAGGTAGGAGGTCAATGAATTTCACGTCGCGCAGCTTCCTCTCCTCGACCGCGAGCCGTTACGCGGTTGCGTTCGCGGCGGTCCTGCTCGCCCAGTTTCTCCGCGTCGTCACGATTCCCCTCGGAGGCGCGCGTTCTTGCCGTTCCTCTACTTCTTTCCCGCGATCATGGTCGCGAGCTGGCTCGGCGGGCTCGGGCCCGGGTTCTTCGCGCTCGCGGCTTCCTCCATTCTCGGGGGGCTCGTTTTCGAGCCGCGCATCCGATGGTGGATGTCGGGGCCGAGCGGACTGGGCCGCGTACGCGCTCTTTCTCCCCGGTCGGCGCCACCATTGTGGTCGCGATCGAACAGGCGCGACGCGCCCGGGAGCTGGCGGATGCCCGAAAGGAGACCCTCGACCAGGCTCTCGACGCGGCGCACATGGGCTACTGGACTGTGGACGTCGCCTCCGGCAAGGCGACCTGGTCCTCGAACTTCGAGGCCGTTCTCGGGCTGGCGCGCGGATCCTTGGGCGACGGCATCCGCGGATTCCTGCGATTCGTTTGCCCGGATGATGCTCCCCGCGTGGAAGACGCCCTGGATCGCGCGGTGCGCGAGGGCGCCGACTTCGACCTGAGCTTTCGCATCCAGCCGCCCGTCGGTTCCGTCCAGTGGATCAATGCCCAGGGACGCGCGATCTCGAAGGGCGGCCGGGTCTTCCAGGTGACCGGCGTCGCCGCGAACGTCACCGATCGCCGCGTCGGCGAGCAGGCCGCGCGCCAGCTCGCGGCCATCGTGAGCTCGAGCGACGACGCGATCATCTCCAAGGATCTCGAAGGCCGCGTTCTCTCCTGGAACTCGGCGGCCGAGCGGCTCTTCGGATACAGCGCCGACGAGATGATCGGCCGGTCGATCCAGATCCTCATGCCGCTCGAGCGCAGCGAGGATTACCTCGGGATCATCTCGCGAATCGCGCGCGGGGAGCGCGTCGAGCACTACGAGACGATCCGGCGCCGCAAGGACGGAACGCTGATCGAGGTCTCCGTCACCGCCTCGCCGGTCCGCGACGAGACGGGGAAGATCATCGCCGTCTCGAAGACGGCGCGCGACCTCAGCGTCTGGCGCGAGATCGAGCGCGACCGCGAACGGACGCGCGAGATGTTCCTGGCCACGCTCGGTCACGACCTGCGGAACCCGCTGAACGCGATCACCGCCTCGCTCTTCTACCTCCGGCGCCACGCTCCCGAGTCCCTCCAGCACGTCGTCACGCGGATGGCCGGCAGCGGCGACCGGATGACCCGCATGATCGGCCAGCTCCTCGACTTCACGCGGACCCGCCTCGGGGGCGGGATCGAGATCTCCCCCCACCCCTGCGACCTGCGGGCGGTCTGCCGGACCGTCCTCGGCGAGATCGAGGCGCAGTCCCCCGGCCGATTCCGGTTCGGCCAGGGGGAGGATCTGTCCGGGGAGTGGGACGCCGACCGCCTCGCGCAGGTCGTCTCGAATCTGGTCGTCAATGCCCTCGACCACGGCTCGGCGGCCGAGCCCGTCGAGATCACGACGTCCCGCGACGGCGACGACGCCGTCCTCGAGGTCTCCAACCGGGGCCCGGAGATCCCGGAGGCCACGCGGGACGCCATCTTCGAGCCCTTCCGCCGGGGAACCGGCGAGCAGCGCCGGCCGTCCCGCGGCCTGGGCCTCGGCCTCTACATCAGCCGCGAGATCGTCCGGGCCCACGGCGGCTCGATCCGGGTCGCGTGCGGCGACGGGCGGATCACCTTCACCGTCCGCCTGCCGGCGAAAAGCGCCCACAAGCGTGAGACCCGGACCCGAACGGCTCTCCTGCCTCCGGCGTCGGGCCTGCAGCCCGGCCCGCCGGCCTGAGTCCTCCTCGTCCGCGCGGGTCCCCGCGATGTCGGCGTCTGCCCGGGTCGTTCGCCCGGGATGGCACACGGCATGCACTTCGGGATCTTCGAACCCTCCCTCCGGGAGAGGGCCGTTCGAAATCAGGACCCCTGCCCGACGGGGCCGGTCTTCATTCAAGGGCACCCATTCACATGAAAACCCGGCGAGAGCCTGTCATGCGTCGGTTCCTTCGCGAGAACGCCTTGACGACCGCGTTGCGCCAGGTGGGTTCCCCCCGGTCCAGGGAAGTCCGGGAACCTCATGCGAAGACGGGGATGGACTGAGTGGCGGGCAACCCGCGGAGCGTGATCCCGGACGAGACGCGCTCGTCCGTCGAGTTGCGTGTTCCCGTCTCGACGATCCTCAAGGTCTTGATCGCGGCGGCTCTCGTCTGGGCTCTGCTGGAGCTCGGTTCGGCGATCCTCCTGTTCCTCATCGCGACCCTCCTCGCACTGGCCCTGGCCCCGGCCATCGAGGCGCTTGAGAAGCGAGGACTGAAGCGAGGGGTCGCGGTGATGCTGGTGGCGGGTCTGTTCGTCGCCTGCGGCGCCGCCGTGGTCTGGCTCGTCCTTCCCGAGCTCTTCGCCCAGCTTTCGACGCTCGTCGACAACTATCGGACCTACCGGACGAACGCCGAGCAGCGGCTGGCCGGCCAGCCCGCCTTCGTCCGCGGGATCGTGGTCCAGGCGCTCGCGCTGCCGTCATCGCCGGAAGTGGCCGCGTCGCTGAAGCGGCCGCTCGCCTGGGGGCAGCTCGCCGTCGTCGGCGTCACCGCGGCGATCGTCGGGCTCGCCCTGGTCATCTATCTGCTCGTCGACGGACGCCGCGCCTATGCCTGGCTGCTCGCCTACGTGCCGCGACGGCACCGGCACCGCATGGGCGAGACCACGCTGGAGGTCTCGCGCGTCATCACGGCCTACGTCCAGGGCCAGCTCCTGACTTCGGCGCTCTTCGGGCTCTTCGCGTTCACGGTGTTGAGCCTGCTCCACGTCCCCGCCGCCATGCCGATGGCGCTTGTCGCCGCTCTCTGTGACGTCATCCCGGTGCTCGGCATCATCATCGCGACCGTGCTGCCCGTGGCGATCGCGCTGTCCGTGTCGCCCGGGACGGCGCTGATCGTTCTCGGCCTGTATGCGGCCTATCACGTGCTCGAGAACTACGTGATCATCCCCCGCGTTTACGGGAATCGCCTCCGCCTGTCGAGCCTGGTCGTGCTCACGGCGCTCATCGTCGGGGGCGAGCTCTTCGGCGTTGCGGGCGCCATCCTCGCGCTGCCGATAGTCGCGGCATATCCGATCATCGAGCGCATCTGGCTCGCCTCATATCTGAGCGACGAGGTGCTCACCGACCATTCCGCGCTCGAGCACGCCGACGCCGGCCCGAGGACCGTGGAGCGGGTGCTTCGCGGTCAGCCGACGAGCCCGGCCGAACGACGGGCGCCGAAAGTCGGAGCCTGAGGCGTCACGGCCGCCGAAACCCACCTCGGCGTCGGCTCGCCCCGGTCGCTCACCGTCCGGGGCGGCCGGCCCTGGGTCTCCACTGGCTCTCGACGCCTTCCTCCTGGCGATCCGGGCTCGGCAGAACCTTGGCGGCGGGAGCTTCGTAGGCATCCGCAAGGAGAACCATCCGTGCTGAATACCCTGCTTCTCGCCGCAGCCGCGGCACACGCCACGGTCGCCACGGGCGGGCCCGACCCCTCCGCGCTCCGGCTGGTCGAGATCGCCGTCGAGCGCATGGGCGGACAGGACGCGCTCTCATCGCTCGCGACGATGCGCCTCGAATGGGTCGGCTATCGCAACCTGCTCGAGCAGTCCGAGCGGCCGGAGGGCCCCTGGATCCCCCAGATCGAGCGGACGACGGAGCTCTGGGACGCTCGGGCCGGGCGGTGGGACGAGACGACCGAAGCGGCGATCGCCGACACGACCTACTCGATGCGGACAATCGTCGCCGACGGAGCGGCTGCGCGGCGGTTCGGGGAATCGTGGGGGCCCGCGAGCAAGGCCGACATCGTCGAGGCGCAGGAGTGGATGGCGCTGGCGCCGCAGCAGCTCCTCCTCTATGCCGCCGCGGCCCCCGACCTGCGGCGGGAACCCGACACGACCCTGCAGGGCGTACCTCACCATGCCGTCTCGTTCGGTTCGGGCGAAGGCCGGAAGCGAGTATTTCTGAACAGCGAGACCGGCTTCCTCACAGCGGTCGAGATCCGGCGGCCGTATCCGGAGAGCCTCTACTGGCAGATCTGGGGCGACGTGACCACCCGCGTCGCGTATTCGTACTGGGACATCCGGCCGGGC
Source organism: uncultured Acidobacteriota bacterium (assembly GCA_963764715.1). Lineage (GTDB taxonomy): Bacteria > Acidobacteriota > Thermoanaerobaculia > UBA5066 > Gp7-AA6 > DAHUXD01. Next base: position 41,599 of record CAVXTP010000020.1, on the reverse strand, counting down.
GGCCTCTTCTACCCTTTACAGTGGGACGTCGAGCGCGGGGGGCGGCACTGGCGCTCGCTCACGATCACGAAGATCGAGCCCGGCGCGATGCCGCCGGCCGACGCCTTCGTCATACCCGACGCCGCGAAGCAAGCGTTCGCCACGCGCTCGAGTCGCTCGCTGGAGGACCCCGCGTTCGGGGACCCGTCGCGTCCCGCCGTGGAGCTCGCGCCCGGCGTCGTCTACGTGCCGGGCTCCTGGGGCGTGGCGCTCGTCCGTCAGAAGGACGGTGTCGTCGTGCTCGAGGCTCCGATCTCCGCCGGTTACTCTGCCCGCGTGCTCGAAGAGGCGGGGCGCCGGTTCCCCGGCACGGCCGTCAAGGCCGTCGTGACAACGTCGGATTCCTGGCCCCATTTCGGCGGCATCCGGGAGTACGCGGCCCGCGGAATCCCCGTCTACCTTCTCGACCACAACGTTCCGCAGATCCGCCGCGCCCTCGAAAGCCCGCATCGCTTCCACCCCGACGCGCTCGCCCGCGCGCCCCGCAAGCCGATCCTCCATCCCGTGTCCCGGCGCACCGTGATCGGCGACGGCCCGAACCGGATCGAGCTCTTTCCCGCCCGCGTCGAGACCGGAGAGCGCATGATGCTCGCCTTCCTGCCCGAGCACGGCCTCCTCTACGCGAGCGATCTCTTCCAGGCCGGCCGGGGCGGACCGCCGGAGTACGCCTGGGAGGTCGCCGAGGTCGCGCGGCGCGAGAAGCTGCGGGTCCGGACCGTCTTCGCGATGCACAGCGACCCGACGCCCTGGGAGAAGCTCCTCGAGCTCGTCGCGGCCGCGAAAACGCCGCGCTGACGTCGAGCGCGCACGAGCGCGCGACCCGCCTGCAGCGGCACGGCGCGGTACCGTCCGCGGAGTCGCGGTTTCCGATCGCGAGTCGCAATTCCTGCTTCGGCGACCGCGCAGCGTCCTCGGAGAAGTGCCACGCGACGGACCCTGCATTCGCCGCTCGCGCGTCCCGGCCGCGCCCAATCTCATCGCGAGGCGCGGCGTCGCGATACTTAGAAACTCTTGAGAGTCGCGCCACGGCGCCGCGTGTGAGTGCGTCTTAGCGTCGGGTTAAACGGGATGAGCGGCCGCTCGCGAAACGTTGCTCGCCGTGGACCCACAACGGCGAATGGTGAATGGAGGACGGCCATGAAGATTCGGTTGTCTCGTTTCGCGTTCCTCGCGCTCGTCACTCTCCTCGGTGTCGGCGGTCGGGCGACCGCTCTCGACGATCCGAACCGGATCACGCTGCCGACGGCGGCGTCGATCGTGGGCGCGGCGCCCTTCTTCTCGGACGTGCGCGTCTTCAACACGTCCTACGATGCGACGATCTCGCTCGAGGCGACGTACCGCTGCTTCATCGGCGACTGTCCCACGGTGGATCGCGGGCTGCAGATCGTGGTCGGGCCGCGGGAGGCCAGGGCCTACGACGACATGATCGGCGTGGCGTTCTCGGCGCCGAACTCCGCGGGCGGTGTCGAGTTCGAGGTGACCGGAGGCGGCAGCGCGGTGGACATCGGGATTACGAGCCGGCTCTACTCGACGTCCCCGGAGCCGACGGTCGGCATGTTCATCCCCGGCCTCCTCACGTCGGCGGCGCAGCCGGTGACGTTCCTCGCGCAGATCGCCAACGGCGGGCCGGGCCGCGGCTTCCGGACGAATGCGGGCGCCTTCAATCCCGGCGACGCTGCGATCTCCGCGCGCTTCGATGTGTTCAACGCCGCCGGGCAGATTCTCGGGAGCCAGACGCGACCGATCGCCGCGCATTCCGGCGTCCAGATCAACAACATCTTCAGCGCGATCGGCCGCGGGTCGGATTCGATCAACGACGCCGTCATCGTCGTGACCGCCACCGCCGAGGTTTTCAGCTACGCGGCGGTCATCGACAACGAGACCACCGATCCGTTCCTGGTGATCGGCGCGCAGGACGTTCCGGCGCCTCCGGACCACCTTCCGCCGCCAGCGCCCACGCTCACCCCGACCCCCCAGACCACGCCGAGGCCAACGCCGACGCCGACTCCGGCTCCGCAGGGCCAGACGGCGGTCGTCAACGTCGGCCAGGGAGGGCTCAACTTCATCGACCAGAGGAGCGGCTCCGACACGACGACGATCCACGTCGGCGACACGGTGCGCTGGGTCTGGGTCGGCGGATCTCACTCGACGACCTCGGGATCCTGCTCGGGCGGCTGCCGCCCGGACGGGCTCTGGGACTCGGGGACCGGATCCGGGATGACGTTCGAGCGGAAGTTCACCCAGGCCGGATCGTTCCCGTATCACTGCACGCCGCACGGCGCGTCCATGACCGGAACCATCGTGGTCCAGTGACCCGCGTCCGACTCTTCCCGCCACGGCGGTCCAAGCCGCCCTGGCGGGCGACATGGATTGGCGGAAGCGTGTGGGAGTCGAACCCACCCGTCCCGGCGCGAGGCCGCGACGCCGACGGATTTGAAGTCCGCGAGGGTCACCGGACCCCGTGCGCTTCCGGGCGCATTATGGACCAGCGCCCGAAGACGGCTCAGCGGCGGCGCAGGAGTCGGACGGCCGCGCCCGGCAGCTGGCGCGCCAGGCGGCGCGCGAACACTCCCATCGCGCCGGTGGCCTTCTCGAGCGCGCGGAACCCGCCGGCCCGGGCCTGCCGCGCCGCGCGGCGCCGCAGGGCCGCCAGACGCGACGATTCGGCGCGCATCCGCCGGCTTTCGGCGCCGAGAGTGCTCGAAAGGAGCTGCTTCTCGCCGCTCACGTCAAGATGGAGCTGCAGCACCTCGCGATACACGATCTGCCACTCGTCGTACGGGCAATCCAGCACCGAGAGCTCCCGGGCGAGGGCGCGCAGCTCCCGGGGAAACGCGCCCGTCGCGTCACGTCTCCGGGTCCACGCCCGGCGGATGCGCCGCTCGAGCTCCTGGGCCTCCGGATCGGTCGTCTGCAGCGCGGGCAGCTCCGTCGCGCGCTCGGCGATCAGGGAGTGCGCGCGGAGGACGTCCGAGGGGCGGCCGCGAAGATCGACGCCGTTGGCGCTGAAGGACAAACTGAGCCTTTCGCCGGCGTAGTAACGGGGCGGCGCGGCGTCTCCCCGTCCCGCCGCGACCGACGTAGCGCGCAGGATCGCCGAGATCAGCTTCTGGAGGCGCGGGGGCTCCGCGACGGCGAGCGTGAAGCGGGCCGCGGCGAGAGTCTCACGCAACCTTCGTGACACCGGCTCCGCGTCGGAGTCCTCGACGATGAGCGGGACGTGCTCCGACCTCTCCCCTCGGACGAAGGCAGCGAGCTTCTGGATCGGAACCACGACGAAGGCGACGAGAAATGCGGCCGCGATCCCGAGCGTGACGGGAAACCCCGAGAGGATGCGCCGAACGGACCAGCCGCCTTCCCGGCGTCGCTCGACCACCCAGCCGACGAAGAGCGGCACCGCCACGGCCAGCGCGATCCACCCTGCGCGCAGGACGCCGTCCGGAATCGACTTGCGCATCGGAATGAACGCCAGGACGAAGGCCGCGATCCGCGGAAACACGGTCCCGGCAAGCAGCACGGGCCAGAACGCGGCGCCCGCCACGGCTGCCGAGAGCAGGGTCTTCTCGTCCTTGCCGACGGCCCCGAAGATGACGTTGACGGACCAGCCGAAGATCGACTGGAAGACCTTCCCGAGAGAGCGCCGGCCGAGCTCGACGAGCGCCTGAATGAAGACCACGGCGGGGTCTCAGCGCCTCGCGCTTCGTCGCGTGACCTGCTCCTCGAACCCCGGGAGGATCGCGCGGAAAAACGCGTTCTCGATCAGCCGGCCGATGACCTGCAGCGTGCTCGCGCCGGCGTTCCCGACCGGCCCCGAGATGTCGGCCTTGGTCGCCACCTCGTCCGTCTTACGGTTCTCGAGAAGGCCGGCGACGCCGCCGACGATCTTCTCGTAGAGCTTCTTGAAGACGCTCTTCTCGGCGTCCTGGCGCTCGTCGTAAACCTTCATGTCGCGGAAGAGCGGCTTGACGTAGCCGTCGATGTGCCCGCGGGCGACTTTGAGCTCGGTGTAGAAGGAAAAGATTCCCGCGGCGACGTCGAACTTCCCGTAGGAGCGGAAGAGATCGTTCAACGCCGTGACCGGCGTGTCCTCGATCGCGGCATCGAGGTCGAAGTCCGGACCGCCGGAGCTCTCCTTGCGCATCGTGCCCGACGCACGCGCGGCGCCGGAGCCCATGAACTTGCCCGACAGCTTGAATTTCGCGTCGCCGGTGCGGAAATCGTTCGAGTAATTGAGGATCTCGAGGTCCCCGTGCGAGAGGAAGACGCGGTAGCCGGGGTCGTGGGCCCGGTTGACGAAGCCGGCCTCCGTGTCGAGCAGCCGGAAACGGGCGACGTGGAGGGCCGAACGGGGGTCGCGCGTGACCTTGCGCGCGGCCTGTGACACGTCCTTCGCGCGCCGGGATTCCGCGGCGGCGGTCGGCGCGCTGTGCACGTAGTCGATTTTCATCCCTCGGATCGTGAGATCGGCGAGGTCGACGCCCTGGATCCGGGGACCGTACTCGATGCGGCCGGCGAGCGACAGGATGCCCCCCTTCAGGGCGAGGTTCGACCGCGCCACGACCGGGCGGAAGGACTCGAGCGGGACCTCCTGCAGCTTCACCACGGCGTGGACGCCGGGAAACGGCTCCGCGAGGAAATCCGCGTGGCCGTCGATCGACCCGCGGCCGCTTTCGAAGATGCGGGCGGTCGCGTGGATCGGCGAGGGGTAGACGCGGTCCTTCGAGTGGATGTTACGGATGTTCTCTGCCTCCATGTCGAGGTCGGTCAGCTCGAGGGGGTGGTCCGCGTCCGTGTCGACGTACGTCACCGTCGCGTCCCGGACGAGGAGGCGGTTGATCTTGAGGGGATAGATTTCCTCCACCGCCTGCTGCCAGCCCCGCTCCTTGAGCGGCGTCGGATCCGCCGCCTCCGCGCGCAGCTGCGGGAGGTTGAAATAGACGCGCGGCCGGTCGAGGACGAAGTCCGCGACGAGCTTGAGGGCGAAGAGCTCCTTCCACTGGACGCTCGCGTGGAGTCGCGGGAGCTCGAGCACGGGCGGGTCGGGGTTGGCCTCCTGGCGCAGCACCAGGTTCTCGAGGGTCAGGGACACGTTGACGGGGTTGAAGCGCAGGCGCTCGATCCGCACGGAATAGCCCTTGAGGCTCCGGTTCATGCGGCTCTCCATCGAGCGGCGGAGCGGCTCGTCGACGAAGAACAGGGAAACGATGAAGAGGACGAGAATGCCCGTCAGGACGAGAAAGACCGTGCGGGCACGCCGCGGCCCCGGGCCGACGAGGCGGGGCCTCGTCTGCCATTCCGGACGGGAGGCGAGCATCGGGCGCGCCATGGGAACCCTGAAGGCAACGACCGTGCCAGAAAGAGGCCGGCCCGCGAATTGCATTACATTCGGGCCGAAAGGACACCAACAGATGAAACAACGTCCCAACACGAAGGCGGAGGGCCCGAAGCCGGAGAAGCGTCCGTTCCTTTCCGACATCCAGACTCTCCGTGCCCGCGCGCGAAAGCACATGGACAAGGGGGCCGTGACCGAGGGCTACCGCGCCGATCGCGACACCGTGGTCCGCGTCCTCAACGAAGCCCTCGCGACCGAGATCGTTTGCGTCCTTCGCTACAAGCGGCACCACTACATGGCCGCCGGGATCCACGCCCAGGCGGTGGCCCAGGAGTTCCTCGAGCACGCCAACGAGGAGCAGCAGCACGCGGACTCGATCGCGGCGCGGATCGTCCAGCTCGGCGGCGAGCCGAACTTTTCGCCCGACGGGCTGTCGTCCCGGAGCCATTCCGAGTACGTCGAGGGGACGACCCTCGTCGACATGCTCAACGAGGACCTCGTCGCCGAGCGGGTGGCGATCGAGTCGTACTCCGAGATCGTCCGCTACCTCGGCAACGACGACCCGACGACCCGGCGGCTGATGGAGTCGATCCTCGCCGTCGAGGAGGAGCACGCGGACGACCTGAAGACGCTCCTCGAGACGCTGGCGCCGTAGGACCGATCAATCCTCGGGAGGTTTCCGGCTCTTCCGCCCTCCCAAGAAGCGTCCGAGGCTCAGGGCGCGCTCCGTCAGGCTCCCGGGCCGCACCCGGAGGGCCCTACGGTCGATCTCGCCGATCGGCACGTCGAGCCGGATATCGAGCCCGGCGGACTTCGAGAAGCCCAGCTTCTGGCTGGCGTAGACGCTCCGGTGGCCGACGATGAGATAGGCGGTGCCCCCGCAGAGCGCCGCGAAGACGCCGACGGGGCCGGGCAGCAGCTCCATGCCCATGACCGCCGCCGCCAGTGGGGTGTTCGCCGCCGCCGCCAGCACCGCCACGAGACCGAAGGCCGCGAAGGCGCCCGGGGGAAGACCCACGAGGCTCGCCAGCGCCGCCCCTCCCGTCGCGCCAATGAAGAAGATCGGAGTCACGATTCCGCCGCTTCCGCCGGTTTCGAGCGTCACGGCGGTCGCGACGATCTTGGCGGCGAAAGCGAGGGCCGCGATCCGGACCGTCCCCGCGAGCGCGCCCTCGATCGTGGGCGTTCCGAGCCCCGCGTAAACGTCGCCGGCCGCCGCGTAGAACGCCGCGAGGAACAGACCGCCGCCGGCGGCCAGAAGATAGGGATGCCCCTCGAACCGCCGCAGGGCCTTCTCGAGCGCCCGCATCGTCTCGATGAGCGCCAGGGCCATCAGGCCGAAGGCCGCGCCGAAGGCCACCGCCAGCCCCACGAGCGTCGTCTGGCCGAGCGTGCCGAGCGATTCGTGCAGGCCGGTCACGGGGGGCGCGACGCCGCAAACCAGGTGCGAGACGATGCCTGCGATCAGGCAGGGAAACAGGACCTCGTACTCGATGCGCCCGAGATAGAGAACCTCGATCCCGAAGAGCGCGCCCGAGACGGGCGTCCCGAAAACGGCCGCGAACCCGGCGCTGATTCCGCAGATGACGAGGCGGCGGCGGTCCTGGTCGTTCAGGCGCAGGAGGTCGGCGAAGAGGCTCGTCAGCGACGCGCCGATCTGGGCGCATGGGCCCTCCTTGCCGACGGAGCCCCCCGCGGCGATCGTCAGGACCGTCGCCCCGAGCTTGATCGGCGCGACCTTCCAGTCGATCCGGCCGGAGCGCGTGTGAATCGCCGCGATGACGGCCTCGGTCCCGTGGCCCTTCGCCGTGGGCGCGAAACGGCGCACGAGCCAGACGCAGATCGGCATCGCGGCCGGCAGGAGAACGTAGAACGGCCAGCCGCCCGGCACCATGCGCCGCGCCGACTGCGATGTCGCGGCCAGGGCCCACAGAAAGAAGCGGGTCCCGAGTCCCACGCAGATTCCCGCCCCGGCGCCGAGGAGCGCCCACTTGACCGTGCTGACGAGAAGGGCCGCGTGCTCCGAGTACCACGGCGCTTCGTCGGCGAGGGCCGGCGTTTCGGGCTCGCCGCCGGCCGGGGGGCCGGCTGCGCCGCTCACGGGCCGGATCCGGCGAAACCGAAGAGGGAGCGCCCCATCGCCGCGATCATATCGTCGTGCGATAGAATCCGACGCGCATGGGCCGCGAGGACCTCACCGACGGCGACTTCCAGCGGCTCGCCCGGTTTCGGTTCGCGCTGCGCCGGTTCCTCAGGTTCTCCGAGGACGCGGCCCGGCGGGCCGGGATCTCGCCGGCGCAGTACCAGCTCATGCTCTTCGTCCGGAGCTTCGCCCGGGAGGCGCCGCCCTCGATCGCCGACCTGGCCGAGCGCCTCCAGGTCAGCCATCACAGCGCCGTGGGGCTGATCGATCGCTCCGAGGCGGCCAGGCTCGTCGCCCGGGAGCGCGACCGGCAGGACGCCCGGCGCGTCCGCGTCCGCCTGACGTCCCGGGGAGCAGCGATCCTGACCCGGCTCGTCCGGGAGCACTACGCCCGGATCGGCGAGCTTCGCCGGGCGGTCCCTCCGGGTCGTCGGCCCGGGCGCCCGCGCGCGAGCCCCGCTCGCCGCACCGGCGGCTGACGCCGGGCCTCCGGGCGGAGTCGCGGCACGGGGCGGCGGGACTTTTCAACATTTTCACCCGCACGGCGCGCTGTCGCGGCTCTCCCCGAAGGCCCGCCGGCTCCGGGCCCGCCTCAGTGGGCGGCCGCGGCGGGACCGGCCAGCTTCGTCTCGAGGAGCTCGCGGGCGGCCTTCGCGTTCGGATAGTCCGGCTGGACCTCCAGGGCGCGTGCGTAGTACTTCCGGGCCAGCTCCTCGTTGCCTGCGCCGAGACAGGTTTCCGCGAGGCTGTCCCAGGCGTTGCCCGACGACGGGTAGAGCTCGGTATTGAGCTTGAAGACTTCGATCGCGGCGCCGGTCTCCTTCTGGCGGGCGAGCCCGTAGCCGAGCTGGTTGATCGCCTCTTCGCCGAGCAGGGGCGACTTCGGATCGGTCCGGCGGATGTCCCGGAGCAGGCCGACGAGGCCTGCGGCTCCCCGGTCCGACGCGATCGACGCGAGCACCGCGCCGCCGATCTCCCCCCATGGATCGTTCGCCTCGAGGTACGCGTCGAGCGCGCGGGGGATTCTCGCGCGCGTCGCGCGTGAGCCTCGCCGAGCGTCTCGCGGTACGAGGCCGGAAGGCCCTCGAGAAGGCGCCGCCGCTCGGCGGCGTCGATCCAACGCCCGTTCGCCATCACGCCGTCCGGCCGGCGGAGGCGGCGCACGTCCTCGAGCGGGTTCTCCCGCGTCAGGATCAGGTCCGCGCGCATGCCGACCGCGATCGTTCCGAACTCGCCTTCCCGCCTCAGGAGCTTCGCGGGATCCACGGTCGCCGTCTTCAAGGCCGCGTAGGGCGTGAAGCCGAGGTCCTGGAAGTTCTCGATCTCCTCGAGCAGACAGAAACCCGGCACGCCGAGCCACGACGCGTCGGTCCCGGCGAGGATCGGAACGCCTCCGTCGTGGAGGCGCCTTGACGAGCTGCCTCTGGAATTCGTAGCTGACGGCGAGGCCCGGAGAGCTTGTCGCTCGTCCAGCGGTTGGCGTAGGTGTTGACGGCCGGCTCGAGCTGCGCGCGCATGAAGGGCGGCCATGGAGGCGAGATCCGGATTGCGCAGGTAGGCCTTCACGTCCGTCGCCTGGCGCACGATGTTGTGGAACGCGACGAGCGTCGGAATGACCGAGATCCCCGCCTCGCGCGTCAGGGCGACGGCCTTCGGGATCTTCGCCGTGTCGAGCGGGTGGACGACCTCGTTCTTCGGATCCGGATCGTCGTTGAAGAACGTGTAGACGTACTCCTCGGCGTGGGCGATCGACTGCCCCGCCGAAAGCGTCGCCGCGAAGCCCGGCTCGCGGGCCACGTGCCCGACGAGGACGAGGCCCTTCGCCTTCGCCTCGGCGGTCAGCGCCGGGTACTCGGCCGCGCTGACCTGGTTGTAGATCTTGACGGCGTCCCAGCCCGCGGCGGCCTGCCGGTCGACCTCCGCGACCGCCTCCGCGGGCGTCCGCGGATGGTCGAACGTCGGCCCGGCGGAATAGATCGTCGGCCCGAGAAGCTCGCCCGCGGCGATCCGCCGTCGCCAGTCGAGGTACGCCGGTCGGCCGTTCAGGTTGAAGATCGTCGTGACGCCGTTGACGACGTACAGCGTCAGCTCCTGCGGCGCGTAGACGTGAACGTGCATGTCGGCGAGGCCCGGGGAAAGGTACCGCGCCCGGCGGCGTCGATGACCCGCGCTCCCGGCGGCACCGGCGTCTTTCCGGTCGGTCCGACGGCGGCGATGCGGCCGCCGGACACGACGACCGTCTGGTCGCGGAGGACCCGGTCCGCGTCCATCGGCACGACGTTCGCGTGCACGAAGGCGATCGGGCGGCCGGCCCGCGACGGCGGCTCGCCGGCGGCCACGACGGGAGCCAGCGCGGCCGCGCACAGGGCGATTCGCAGAAACCGCATCAGCTCGCCTCCCGCCTCTCCTATCTCTTACGCACCGGAACGCATCCGGTTCCGCGCCCGTGTACAATCGGCCAGCCCGATGCGGCCGCTCCCGAGCTTCTGGCGAGACGACAAGGGTCTGACGGCCCTGCTCCTCTGCCTGGTGGCGACGCTCTTCGTGGCGCCGCCGCTGATGACGGCGGGGATCCTCGGCCCGCTCGTCTTCGACGTCTTCTTCGGGCTCGTCCTCGTCAGCGGCGTCGCGGCCCTTGCCCGACGCGGAGCGACGGTCCTCGCCGCGCTCGTTGCGGTCCTCGCCATGGCGACTCGCGTCGCGGGCCTCGTTCAGCCCGTCGCCGGACTCTCGCAGCTCAGCCTCTGGCTCGGGATGCTGTCGCTGCTCATCCTGACGGTCCTGACGCTGGCGCAGGTGTTCCGTGCGCGGCCCGATCACGACCGGCACCGGATCGCCGGGCGCGATCGCCGCGTACCTGCTGCTCGGCTTCACCTGGGCCTTCGCCTACGAGCTCGTGCTGTCGCGCGTTCCCGACGCGATTCGCTTTGCCGAGGTCACGGATCACCGGATGGATCGCGGATCGCTCTCGTCTACTTCAGCTTCGTGACGCTGACGACCGTCGGCTACGGCGACATCACGCCGGTGGCGACGGCTCGCGCGCAGCCTCGCCGAGTGCGAAGCCCTCGTCGGCCAGCTCTTCCCGGCCGATCCTGATCGCGCGCCTGGTCTCGATGGAGATCTCGGACGGGAGCGCCGCCGGATCGACTCGAAGGACGGCTCCAGAAGAAGTAAGCCCGCGCGCCGGGCCCGGGTGGCCCTCGACGCGCGGGCTGCCTGGAGCCCGAAACTTCGTCCGGACACGACTTGGTCTTCGACCGTGATGTTCTCGAGCCGCACCGGCTCGCCCGAGTAGTTGGTGAGCTTGAGCTTCCCGGTCTTCGGGTCGATCGAGGCCTTGCCCGCGACGACGATCTTGCCCTCGCCCTTCTTCGAGCCCTTCGGGAACCGCATCTCGATGACGGTCGCGTCGTACTTGTTCGCGGCGCCGGGCGAGAGCATCGCGCCGCGGCCGAGATCGGCCGATTCGTCGCGATGACGACCTGGCGCGTGCCGTCCGGCAGGTCGGTCGAGCGGGCGTAGAACAGCGCGTCGCCCATCGTCTCCGAGCCCTTGATGTAGCCGACCTGCGGCAGGTCCTGCATGATGTTGACCATCGCCTGCGAGCCCGAGGCCTTGAGCACGTTCTCGAGCAGCGCGCGCTCGCCGTCGGTCGACCAGCGGTTGATCACGATCTCGACGACGCCGGACTGGCCGCTCGTCACGCTGACGGCGAATCCGGTGAAGGTCTCGACCGGGACGTTGCCGGGCTCCGGGGCCTTCTTGTTGACCGCCTGGGCCGAGGCGGACGCCGCGACGGCAAGACACATTGCGATGACAGCCAGGACGAATCCAGGACGCGCGTTTCATTGATTCCTCCTCTGACGACTCGGACCGAGGGTGGTCGAGTGTGCCACCTACTCTATCCCGAGGGCGCGAAGGGAAGCCCAGGCCAGGTATCCGGCCCGCACGGCGTGCAGGACCGCGCGCGTCCGGGTCGCAAACGCCGAGCTGACCGCCTAACGCGCGGGCCTGGGGGTCAGAACCCCGGCGGACGCTCCCCCGCGACTCCCGAGGCCTTTTCGAGGGCGATCGCCGCGGTCGCGATCGTTCCTTCGTCGAACATCCGCCCGATGAACGAGACCCCGTGCGGAACGCGCCGCGGTTTCGCGAAAGTCGGCATGGGGTTCTTCGGGTCCGGGGCCCAGTCGCTGCGAGCCTGGGTGACCTGCAGGAAGCCCGTCCGCAGAACGATCGCGGGGTGGCCGGTGAAGTTCGTGATCGTCAGGATCTCGTCCCGCAGGGGCGGCGAGAGGAAGACGTCGACCTGCCGAAAGATCCTCTCCATCTCCTGCGCGACCTTGCGGCGCATGCGGTCCGCCTGGACGAAGTCGACGGCGGACAGGAAACGGGCCTGCCGGAAGAGGTTGGGCCACGCGTCGGGAACCTGCGCCTTCAGCTGGTCGAGGCCGTTCGAAAGCGTCAGCTCCTCGAAGGACGCGGCCGCCTCGGCGAAGAGGATGGTGTTGAGCGACCCGTACGGCCAGTCCGGAAGCTGAACCTCGACCGGAACCATGCCGAGCTTCCGGCACGTTTCGAGCGCCGCGCGGTCGACCTCCGTCGCCGGGCTCTCGTTCATCCAGGCCTTGACGTAGCCGAGCTTGAGGCCTTTCACCGGCGCCTTCGCGTCGAAATCGAGGTGACTCGGCACGCTCGAGAGGTCGCCGGGGTCGGGGCCCGTGATCGCCTGGAGGACGAGCATCGTGTCCTCGACGCCGCGGGTCATGGGACCGAGCTTGTCGAGGGACCAGCAGAGCGCCATCGCGCCGGTCCGCGGCACCCGGCCGAAGGTCGGCCGAAGGCCCGTCACTCCGCAGCGGACGGCCGGGTCGATGATGGAACCGCCGGTTTCGCTGCCGACCGAGAACCCGACGAGCGCCGCGGCCGTGGCGGCGCCGGGGCCCGCGCTCGAGCCCCCGGAGCCCTCCTCGAGGAGCCACGGGTTCATCGTCTGGCCGCCGAACCAGATGTCGTTCAAGGCCAGGGCGCCGAGCGAGAGCTTCGCCATGAGGACCGCGCCCGCCTTCTGCAGCCGGTCGACCACGGCCGAGTCCGCCTCGGGCACCCGGTTGCGGTAGGGCTCGGCGCCGTAGGTCGTGAGGATCCCCTTCGTGTCCATGAGGTCCTTCACGCCGAACGGAATGCCGTGCAGCGGCCCCCGGTACCTGCCGGCCGCGATCTCGGCGTCGGCGCGCCTGGCCTGTGCGAGCGCCGTCTCCGTCGTCAGCGTGATGATGCAGTGGAGCTTTCCGTCGAAGCGCGCGACCCGATCGAGGTAGATGCGTGTCAACCGCTCGGAGGTCAGCGCCCGCGACTTGATCCACTGCCCCTGCGCGGCGATCGGCGCGAAGGCGATGTCGTCGTCCTTCTTCGGGAGCGGGCCGGGATCGGCGGCGGTCGCGACGAACCGGTCGCGCGTCGGCCCCGGCGCGACCCCCGGGATCATCGGATTCCAGAGCGTCGCCGGGACGACGTCGGTCCCGAGGGCCAGCTTGCGCGGCCCCGTCCGCCGCTCCATCGTCGAGGCCATCGCCCGCGGCCAGCTGCCCGCGATCTGGGCCTGCTGCGCGGGCGTGAACTCGATGCGCACGAACTTCTGCGCTTCGGCGACGGTCGCCGTCGAAATGTCGGGCCCCACGGGCGGTGCGGTCCCGAAGGCGGGCGGCGTGCCCTCGACCGGCGTGACGGTCGGATCGGGCGATCCGGCGACGCGCCGGGCGGCGGCGGCTCCCACGACCCCGGCGGCGGTGCGGGCGAGGAACTTCCGGCGGGACTGCGGCATGGCGATGTCTCCTCTGGGCGGTAATCCTATGCGCAGCCGGGGTGCGCTGGGATCTCACGTCCGCGTGATAGAAAAAAGCACGGGAGGACGCGATGCCCTTCGTCACCGTCGGAAAGGAAAACTCCGGGAACATCGACCTCTATTACGAGGACCACGGCCGCGGAAAGCCGGTCGTCCTCATCCACGGGTGGCCCCTCTCGGGGCGCTCGTGGGAGAAACAGACGACGGCGCTGCTCGAGGCCGGTTACCGCGTCGTCACGTACGACCGCCGCGGCTTCGGCGAATCGAGCAAGCCGACCTTCGGCTACGACTACGACACCCTGGCCGCCGACCTGCACGCGCTCGTCACGAAGCTCGACCTCTCCGACATCGCGCTCGTGGGCTTCTCGATGGGCGGCGGCGAGGTCGCGCGATACTTCGGACGATATGGCTCCGAGCGCGCGCGGAAGGCGGCGTTCCTCGGCGCGATCCCGCCGTTTCTCCTGAAGACACCCGACAACCCCGCGGGCGTCGACCGCGCGATCTTCGACGGGATTCAAAAGGGCCTCGCCGCCGACCGTCCGGCGTTCCTCGCCGGGTTCCTCCAGAATTTCTACAACGTGGACGCTCTCGGCGGCAAGCGCGTCTCGGACGATCTCGTCCGGTTGAGCTGGACGATCGCCGCCGGAGCTTCCGCCGTCGGCACTCTCGACTGCGTGTCGGCGTGGCTGACCGATTTCCGGGAGGATCTCGCGAAGATCGACGTTCCGACCCTCGTCGTCCACGGCGACTCCGACCGCATCGTCCCTCTGGAAGTCTCGGGAAGACGCACGCACGAGGCCGTCCGCGGCAGCCGGCTCGTGGTGCTGAAGGACGCGCCCCACGGCTTCACCTGGACTCACGCGGAAGAAGTCAATCGCGAGCTGGTCGAGTTCCTCCGATGAAGACGAGTACTCACGAGAAAGCGAGAAAACATTGAAGATCCCACCCGGATCGCGCATTCGAGCGCTCGGCCTCCTGTTCGCCCTCGCGGCGGCGAGGCCGGCCGAAGGCGCCGACATCGCCTCCCGCACCGCCTCGATCGCCGGCGTCGACTTCCACTACCTCTCGGCCGGGCATGGTCCGGCGCTCGTCCTGCTTCACGGCTACGCCGAGACGTCCCGCATGTGGCGGCCGATCATTCCGAAGCTCGCCGAGAAGTTCACGGTCATCGCGCCGGACCTTCCCGGCATCGGCGATTCGTCGGTTCCGGCCGACGGCCTCGACATGAAGACCGCGGCGGCGCGCGTCCATGCGCTCGTGCGCTCGCTCGGCGTCGAGAAGGCTCGCGTGGTGGGCCACGACATCGGCCTGATGGTGGCCTACGCTTATGCCGCGCAGTTCCCCGCGGAGGTCGAGAAGCTCGTCCTCATGGACGCCTTCCTGCCGGGAGTCGAGGGCTGGGAGGCCGTCTACGACAATCCGGGGCTCTGGCACTTCCGGTTCTGCGGTCCGACGCCGAGGCCCTCGGTGAAGGGCCGCGAGCGAATCTACTTCGACTACTACTGGAACGAATTCGCCGCCGACAGGAACCGCTCGCTCCCCGAGGCGGACCGCCGCGCGTACACGGCGGCCTACTCGCGCCCGGGACGCATGAAGGCCGGCTGGTCCTACTTCGTGTCCTTTCCTCGGGCCGCCAAGGATTTCGCCGAGCTCGCGAAAACCCGGCTGGCGATGCCCGTCCTCACGATCGGCGGCGAGAAGTCGCTCGGCCGGGTGCTCGGCGACCAGACGAAGCTCGTCGCGCCGGACGTGACCGTCGTGGTTCTGCAGAATACCGGGCACTGGGTGCTCGAGGAAGATCCCAAGGGGACGACAGAAGCGCTGCTGAAGTTTCTCTGAGGGCCTCGGCGACCGGCAGCTCCCGGGCGGCGTTTCCGAACAGGGTCTATCATGGCTGCTTCCATTCACCGACACGCAGCGGCTTGCACGCCGTCGAGGAGTACATGTCCAAGAAGCCCGAGTCGAAATCCGCCCGCAGGGTTGCGCCGGCGAAGCCGGACGTCGCGCCGAAGGGCCCGGGCGGACGCGTGCCCGCCATAAAGCCGGGCAAGTACGCCGACGGCCTCCCCCTCCACGAGGTCCAGTACCTCGAGAGCAAGATCATCCTGCGGCCGAACGGCTTCACCTCCCGCAAGAGTCTCGAAAACTTCGGCAAGCTGCTCCGGCGTCCGGCGCGTCAGGCGGGCGTCGGGTTCGAGCCCTGCGACTTCGCGAATCAGCCGCTCCAGATCCGGGAAGTTCTGTTCCTCGACACGGACGACTTTCGCCTCTACAACAACGCCTTCATCCTGCGGAGGCGTGTCCGCGTACTCGGAGGGTTTCCCGATCGGAGATCCCGAGATCGTCTTCAAGTTCCGCCACCCCGACATCCAGAAGGCTGCGCAGACCGACGTGCGGCCACAGATCCTGGGTGACTACCGGATCAAGTTCAAGGCGGAGGCCCTCCCGCTGAAGGACGGCCTCGGCGGCATGCGCCTGCTCTACTCGCACAACGTGGAATTCGGGCTGAGCGCCATCCACGAGGGAGACCGCCAACTCGATGGACACCCTCGTGAACCTGCTGCCGCTGCTGGGCTCGCTCAAGCGCTCCGCCGGGGCGAGAAAGTCGAGCTCGTCTGCGGTACCATCGTCGAGGAAGTGCTGCAGGACGTCGCGGTCCTGGATTTCGGCAAGGGCGTCACGGCCATGGCCAACGTCGCGCTCTGGCGGTCGCGCGGCGATCATCGTCCTCTCGTCGGGGAGTTCGCGTATCAGATCAAGTTCAAACGCCGCGAGGAGCTCAACGCCAGGGCGATGAAGCGCGCCGAGACTTCTTTTCTGACTCTCCAGGACGCCGTCAAGGACTGGATCGCCCTCGGGGCGACGAAGACAGGCGTCGTCTACCGACTCAAAGGGAACCCTCCGCGGGCTCACGAATAGAAGCCGCCGGAGGGGCGGCGCGAGTCTTGCAAGGAGCCTGACTCGAGTCTAGCTGGGGGTTCGATGGCTTGCTGCGGTCGGTTCTACGCGCCCGCGGCGGGAGGTCCCGATGCCGGTTTGTGAGGTTTGTCAGAACGCCCAAGCCGTGATTTTCGAGATCGTGGTGGGGGGAAAGAGCCACCTTTTCGACAGCTTCGAGTGCGCGATCCACGCCCTCTGGCCGTCGTCGGAGGCGGCCGGAAGCGGAGGATCCCCGGCCGAACCCCGGCCCCACTCATCGGACCCAGACAGCGCCGGCTGAGCGCAGCGGCGGCGTCAGCCGCCGAACTGCCGCAGGTGACGGTCGAGGTGGTTCCTCCCATGAGCGTCGACAGTCGATGTCCGACTATCCGGCATAGATCGTCCCCTCTTCGACGAAGCACAGCGGATTCTTCCACGGGTCCTCGCAATAGAACGACCGCTCCCCCCACGGACGCACGACGATCCCGCCGCCCGGAGCGTCGTGAACGCTTTCCCGCGACAAACAGCCGAGGGCCTTCGCCCGCTCGAACGCCGCCTCGAGGTCCCGGACCGTGAAATAAAGCGCCTTGGCCGCCGGATGCGGCGGGCCCGACGACGACACGTCGAGAACCGAGACGGTGACCGGGCCGCACCGGAAGTAGCAGCGGGATCCGGCCTGCCTCCGCCCCGGCAGGGCGAGGAGCCGCTCGTAGAACGCCGCGGCGGCGTCGAGCGAGCCGACCTCGACGTTGAGACGGAAGAACTGCGGGACATCGGCGCTTGCGCGCTTCCTCGCCGGGCGTTTCATCCTCGGGCGGGACTTCGAGGCCGGACCCGCCATCGTCTGCCGCTTTTTCGCTTTTCCCGTCATGCGATTCCTCCTTCGTTCTTCGTCAGGGGTTCCGGGAGAACCAGGCCAGCCAATCCCGCACTAGCTCGAGGCGTTTGGGTTCGATGCGATAGATCCGCAGACGTCCGCGCTTCTCGTGCACGAGAAGGCCGGCCTCTTCCAGGACCTGAAGGTGCCGCGTCGTGGTCTGCCAGGTGTGCGTGAAGACGGCGGCGATCTGCCCGGCGGTCATCGATCCGCCCTCGAAGTGCACCGTCATCAGGATCCGCCGCCTCGCCGGGTGCGCGAGCGCGTCGAAGACCGCTTCGTACGCGTCGGGGTGGCCGCTCGATGCGCGTCCGGAGAGACCGAAAGCGGTCGGCCGGCGGCGGGAAGCCATCGGAGACATTCAGCCATCTTGCTGAATATATGTCAATCCGCCGAACCGCGGCCGAGGCCGCCGACCCGAAACGGAACCCGCGCTTTTGATCCACTTGGATCAAGCGCTGCGGGCGCGGCCCGCTTATCGTGAGGCTGACGGTTGATCTCGACGGTCGAAAGGAGTTGCCATGAAGGGGTTCGTCGACGACATCGAAGAAATCACCGGGCACAATTCGGATTTCCGCCGGGTGCTGTATACGGGCAAGAACCTGCAGCTCGTTCTGATGGCGCTCGCGCCGGGCCAGGACATCGGCGAGGAGGTCCACCCGGACCGCGATCAGTTCTTCCGGATCGAGGAGGGCAAGGGAGAGGTCTGGATCGACGGCCGGGAGACGCAGATCGAGAGCGACTCCGCCATCCTCGTCCCCGCCGGCGCGCGGCACAACGTCAAGAACACCGGTGAAAGACCGCTCAAGCTCTACACGCTCTACGGGCCCCCCGAGCATGCGGACGGCACGGTGCACGCCACCAAGGCCGATGCCCTGGCGGCCAGGGAGCACTTCGCCGGCAAGACGACGGAGTAGCGCCGAATTCCGGGCAGAGCTCCGCGGGAGGGTCGCGGTTCGATTTTCCTGTTCGCGGGTGAGGTGCAGCCCTGCGCGTCAGCGCCGCGTGGGGGCTTTTCGATTGCCGCGGCCTCCCTGCCCGAAGGATTTCGATGGGCTGAAGCACGGAAGGATTCCCTTCATCGGCCGGTCGGTATAAGGGTGGCATAGCGGGCGCGGACTGACGGCGCGATATTGCTGCGGCGCTGGTGAGAGACGGTCTCCATCGACAGACGGGGTGACATCCGACAGGATCTCGGCGGCGGACGACGCGGTCATCCGCCCCGGGCTGAAGCCACGAAAATCTCACCGGAGAGCCGGAAGCGGGATCGTCGATGGTGTCGGGGCGAATCACATGCAGCGCCGCGGCAGCCACTGTCGCGGCTTTGGGGTTCCCGACTCCGGGGCGGCGGCTCTGCCGGCGCAGTCCCCCGCCGCCGTCTCTCCGCCTCCGGCGAAATCGTGGAAGGCGCGAGCCGCCGAGACCGTGTTGCCGCGCTCGGTCGCGCGAACCCTCCGAATCGCGTACTGGCACTTCCAGGCTCCGCGCGGATCGGGTCAGCGCACCGTATGTCCGAGACCCAGGCGCCTCCAACGGCAGCCTCGAGAGGCAGGCGCTGTCGACCTGTGGACCGGCTGAAATGACCCGGAAGTCCGCGCCGCCGCCCACCGGCCGAATCCAGTGCGTCTCGAGGCGCTCCGGGCCGCGCCGAGGAAGCCTGGCGGCCGAGACGATCCCACCGCGCGCGCCGCGCGGCCTGTGCCAGCCCGGCGGGGCGGCCGCTGGCGGGCACGGGCGGTCGGCCGTCGGCCGGTCGAACCACCTGCTCCGCGTCGTTCGACTTGGGGACGGGAACACGGACCTCTGCGCTCGGGTGACGCTTCCGTCGGGCGTCCCTGGCGGGGGGCGCACGGCGCCAAAGGTGGCTTCGAGCTTCCTTCGAGTTACCGCCGGCCTCTGGCTGGCGTTGCCTACTGCCGGGGGTCTGCCTTTCGGTGGTCGGCTTGGTGGAGCTGAACGGGATGACCGCCGGCCTGCGGCCGGCGTTGCCTACTGCCGGGGGTCTGCCTCTGGTGGTCGGCTGAAACCGTCACGCCTCGCTGCGCTCGGGTGACGGTTCCGTCGGCGTCCCCGGCGGGGGCGCACGGCGTCCCAACGATGCGATGGGATTGGTAAGCTAAGAGCCACTGGGGGACGGCCATGCCACGACTGGTGTCACGAATCGTGCTCTTCGTTGCTCTGGCCGCGACCTTCGCCCGCGCGCAAGCCCATGAGGCGAAACCGGCCGAAAAGCACGAATGGGATTATGGACAGGATCTTGGTCCGCAGCACTGGGGCGACCTAAAGCCGGAGTTCACACCCTGCAAACAAGGCCACCACCAATCGCCGATCAATATCCAGGAGGCGGAAAAGGCCGACCTGCCCGCCATCCAGTTCGACTACAAGCCGTCGCCACTGCGGATCATCGACAACGGCCACACAATCATGGTCACCTACGAGGCGGGGAGCTCCATCCGTGTGGGCGACGCGCAGTATCAGTTGAAACAGTTCCACTTTCATCGGCCGAGCGAGGAGAAGATCCACGGCAAGACTTACGACATGGTCATTCACCTGGTGCACGCGAATGAAGCCGGCCACCTCGCAGTCGTCGCCATCCTTCTGGAGCTCGGCAAGGAGAACCCGCTCGTCCGCGAGCTTTGGAAGGACATCCCGAAAGAGAAAGAAAAGGAGGCCCTTTTCGATTCTGTGAAGGTCAACGCCGTCGATCTGTTGCCCGGCGACCGCGGTTACTACACCTTCGAAGGGTCGCTCACAACTCCGCCCTGCACCGAAAACGTGACCTGGTTCATCCTCAAACAGCCCATTCCGATCTCAGCCGACGAGCTTGCACAGTTCTCGAAACTGTACCGCCACGACGCACGCCCCACGCAGCCTTTGTACGACAGGGTCGTTCGGGAAACGAGGTAACGAGACGCCCTGGGCCCGCCAGGGTCGGGTCCGCAACATCAAACGAAGTCGTGGACGGAATCTTCCACGTCGCGCCCCTCCAAGCGCGGGTTTGCCTCCAGTGGCCGGCTGAAACCGTCTCTGCCTCGCTCACGCTCGGCAGGCGTTCGATTCAGGTAGACGTCGGCTCACGTTTGTTCCCGGGTTGAAGTCTTAGTGAGGTGATTGGTGGAGCTGAACGGGATGACCGCCGGCCTGCGGCCGGCGTTGCCTACTGCCGGCGGTTTGCCTCTGGTGGTCGGCTGAAACCGTCACGCCTCGCTGCGCTCGGGTGACGGTTCCGTCGGCATCCCTGGCGGGGGGCGCACGGCGCCCCCCGAACCCCCCACGGAGGTCGACGGCTCGATCCAACCGTCGCTTCGAGTCACGCAGGTGCTAGGGAACCGTGAGGTGGCAAGAATTGGTGGAGCTGAACGGGATCGAACCGTCACGCCTCGCTGCGCTCGGGTGACGGTTCCGTCGGCGTCCCTGGCGGGGGGCGCACGGCGCCCCCCGAGCCCCCCACGGAGGTCGACGGTTCGATCCAACCGTCGCTTCGAGTCACGCAGGTGCTAGGGAACCGTGAGGTGGCAAGAATTGGTGGAGCTGAACGGGATCGAACCGTCGACCTCCTGAATGCCATTCAGGCGCTCTCCCAAACTGAGCTACAGCCCCACGCGAAAGAGGCGCGCAGGATAGCACGGCGGCGTCCGACGCAGAAACCGTCCCGACGAGCGTCAGGTTTCAGGCATAATGCTGAGCCAGACACACTTAAGTGATGCCATCCGACGCAACGGCCGGCGCGAGTCCGACGGGGCGAGCCGGTCATCCGGGCGAAGCGTTGCGGATTCTCGTCGTCGACGAGAGCCCGCGCGACCGGGGACTGATCGTCGAGACCATCCAGGCGCAGATTCCCGGCGTGCAGGTCGTCAGCCTGGAGCCGAGCCCGCGGCCGGCTCGATCACCTCGTCGAAGCAACCGACTTCGATGTCGTCGTCGCCGATCACCGGCCGAGCTGGGTCGACGCGTTCCACCTTCTCGGCCGGGTCCGCGAACGGAGCCCCGATCTTCCGGTCCTGCTCTGCACCGGCGCCGGAAGCGAGGAGCTCGCGGTCGCCGCGATGAAGGCGGGCTTCGACGACTACGTCCTGAAGCACCCCCACCACTTCCCCCGCCTCGTCCCCGCGATTCGCTCGGCGCTCGAGGAGTCGGCCCGCCGGCGCATCGTCCGCGAATCCGAGACTCGCTACCGGACCCTCTTCGAGGGCGTGCCCGTCGGGCTCTACCGCGCCACGCTCTCGGGTCAGGTCCTCGACGCCAATCCCGCCCTGCTCCACCTGCTGGGCTTCCCGTCGCGCGAGAGCCTCATGGCCGTCAACATGCGCGAGGTCTACGTCGACCCGAAGGCGCGCCGCGCGTTCCTCGAGAAACTCGAGCGCGAGGGCGAGGTCCACGACATGGAGCTCCAGTGGAAGCGCTACGGCGGCCAGATCATCACGGTCCGCAAGGGCGCCCGCCCGGTGCGCGACCCGTCCGGGCGGCTGCTCCACTACGAGGGCGTCGTCGAGGACATCACCGAGCGAAAGCGCGCCCGCCAGGAGCTGCAGGAATCCAACCAGTTCCGGCAGGAGATCATCTCCGGCGCCGGCGAAGGGCATCGTCGTCTACGACCGCGACCTGCGGCTGATCATCTGGAACCAGTACATGGAGCGCATGACGGGCCTGCCCGCCGGCCAGGTCCTCGGCCGCCGGCCGCTCGACATCTTCCCTTTCCTGCGCGAACAGGGCATCGACCGGCTCCTCGAGCGCGCCCTCGGCGGCGACACCGCGTCCTCCCCGGACGTCCGGTACACGATCCCCCAGACCGGCAACTCCGGCTGGCTCATCGCGACGTACGGCCCCCACCGCGACGCGGCCGGGCAGATCGTCGGGGTGATCGGCATCGTCCACGACGTCACCGAGCGCCGCCGCGCCGAGCAGGCGCTGCGCGAGAGCGAGGAGCGTTTCCGCCGCATGGCCGACGCGGCGCCCGTCATGATCTGGACCGACGACGCGCAGGGCATGACGACCTACTTCAACAAGCCCTGGCTCGACTTCACCGGCCGCGCGCTCGAGCGGGAGCTGGGGCTCGGCTCGCGCGACAGCATCCACCCCGACGACCTGCCGCGGTTCGTCGAGGTGTACGAGGCGGCGCGCGCCGCGCAGCGTCCGTTCCAGATCGACTACCGGCTCCGCCGCCACGACGGCGAGTACCGCTGGGTCCTCGAAACGGCGATGCCCCGCTCGACCGCCTCGGGCGAGTTCGAGGGCTTCATCGGGTCCGTCATCGACATCTCCGAGCGCCGGGCGGCCGAGGACGCGGTGCGCGAGAGCGAGGAACGGTTCCGATTCATGGCCGACGCCGCGCCCGTGATGATCTGGCTCGACGACGAGAACGCCCGCTGCACCTACTTCAGCAAGCCCTGGCTCGACTTCACCGGGCGCCCGCTCCGCGACGAGCTCGGGTTCGGCTGGCAGCGACGGGGTCCATCCCGAGGACCTCGCGCGGATCCTGAAGATCGAGGGGCCGCGCGCCCCGGCCCGGCAGCCGTTCTCGATGGAGTACCGGCTGCGGCGCCACGACGGCGAGTACCGCTGGATCTTCGACACCGGCGCACCCGCGGTTCACTCCCGCGGGCGTCTTCGCCGGCTACATCGGCTCGTCGATCGACATCACGGACCGCCGCCGGGCCGAGGAGGCCCTGGTCGAGAGCGAGGCCCGCTATCGCGTCCAGGTCGAGCACGCCCCCGAGGCCATCGTCGTGTTCGACGTCGACACGGGGCGGTTCATCGAGGTCAACGAGAATGCGGTCCGGCTCTACGGCCTGCACGCGCGAGGCGCTTCTCGCAGACCGGGCCCGCGGCGCTCTCGCCCCCGAACCAGCCCGACGGGCGGCCCTCCGCGATCGGCGTGCGGGAAAACATCCAGGCGGCCCTCGACGGCGCACCCCGGTCTTCGAGTGGACCCACCGCGACGCCGCGGGGCGGGACGTGCCCTGCGAGGTGCGGCTGGTGCGGCTGCCCTCCGCGACGCGCCGCCTCGTGCGCGGCAGCGTGACCGACATCTCGCAGCGCAAGCACTCCGAGAAGGTGCGGGCCGCGCTCTACTCGATCGCCGCGACCACGAGCGCGGCCGAGGACCTCGACGAGTTCTACGCCGCGATCCACCGCACCGTCGGGGAGCTGATGTACGCCCGCAACTTCTACGTGGCGCTGCACGACCCCGTCTCGGCGACGCTCTCGTTCCCGTACTGCGTGGACGAGGTGGACCCGCCGCCCTCGACGCGCCCGCTGCGCAAGGGCCTGACGGAGAAGGTGCTGCGCACGGGCGAGCCGCTCCTGGTGCCCGACGAGGAGTTCGCCGCGCTCATCGCGACCGGCGAGGTCGAGTCCGTGGGCGCGCCCTCGGTCGACTGGCTCGGCGTGCCTCTCAAGAGCCGGGGCCGGACGTTCGGAGTCCTCGTCGTCCAGAGCTACGACCCCCGCTTCCGGTACGGCCCGACCGACAAGGACGTGCTGACGTTCGTCTCGCAGCAGATCGCGGTCGCGATCGACCGAAAGCGCGCCCAGGAGGCCGTCCGCGAGTCCGAGGAGCGGTACCGCCTCCTCTTCGAGCGCAACCTCGCCGGCGTGTACCGGGTCACGCTCACGGGGCGGATCCTCGAGTGCAACGACGCGCTCGCCCACATGTTCGGCTACCGTTCCCGCGAGGACCTCATCGACCGCGACGTGAGCACGCTCTACCCCGCCGCGGACCGCCGCCGGGAGTTCCTCGATACCCTGCTGAAGGACCGGAGCCTCGTCAACCACGAGATGCGCGGGCAGCGAAGGGACGGCAGCCCCGTCTGGACGCTGGAGAACGCGGCTCTGCTGGCCGACGAGCGTGCGGGAGAGGTCATCGTCGAGGGCACGGTCACGGACATCACCGACCGGAAGCACCTCGAGGAGCAGCTCCGGCAGTCCCAGAAGATGGAGGCGATCGGCCAGCTCGCGGGCGGCATCGCCCACGACTTCAACAACCTGCTGACCACGGTCCTCGGGCTACAGCAACATGGCGCTCAACCAGCTCTCGCCCCACGAGCCGCCTCCGTGAGGAGATCGAGGAGATCCAGAAGGCCGGCGAACGGGCGGCGAACCTGACGCGGCAGCTCCTCGCCTTCTCGCGCAAGCAGCTCTTCGAGCCGCAGGCTGCTCGACGTCAACGCGCTCATCGCGGAGGCCACGCGCATGCTGTCGCGGCTGATCGGCGAGCACATCCGCCTCGTGACCCAGCTCGACCCGTCGCTCGGCAGCGTCCGCGCCGACCCGGGACAGCTCGAGCAGGTGCTCGTCAACCTCGTCGTCAACGCGCGGGACGCGATGCCCGACGGCGGCACGCTGACGATCCGGACGCAGAACGCCGAGGTCGACGCCGCCAACTCCCGGCTTCACTTCGGCGCGCCGGCCGGCGCGCTACGTCGTGCTCTCGGTGGTCGACACGGGCGTCGGCATCGACCCCGAGGTCCAGAAGCGGATCTTCGAGCCCTTCTTCACGACCAAGGAGAAGCCCCACGGCACGGGGCTCGGTCTCGCGACCGTCTACGGCATCGTGCGGCAGAGCGGCGGCCAGATCTTCGTCGCGAGCGAGCCGGGGCGGGGCGCGACCTTCGCGATCTATCTGCCGCGGGCCGAGGCCGGCGTCGAGTCGCGCCGCCGCCGTCGCCGATCCCGCCGCGCCCGGGCGCGGCTCGGAGACGATCCTCCTCGTCGAGGACGAGGACGGCGGTGCGCGACCTGACGCGGCGCTGTCTCGAGCAGCGGGGCTACTCCGTGCTGGAGGCCGCCAGCGCCGAGGACGCCCTGGAGCTCCTCGCGAAGCGGTCCGGCCGCCTCGACCTCCTCCTGACCGACGTCGTCATGCCGGGGCGCGTCGGGGCCGCGAGCTCGCGCATCGGCTGACGGCCGAGCGGCCCGACCTCCACGTCCTCTTCGTTTCCGGATATCCCGACGACTCGCCGGCCTCCGCCGGGGTGCTCGAGAACGGCACCGCGTTCCTTCAGAAGCCGTTCACTCCCGACACCCTCGCGCGCAAGGTCCGCGCCGTGCTCGACGCGCCCGCCGCCGCGGCCATCTCCCGCTAGGGCGGCAGCCTAGTAGAAGTCCGAGCAGCTCAGGTAGTAGCCGCAGGCGCGGTTCGGGCAGAGCAGCTTGCACTTCTGCTCGAAGAGCGGGGCGCCGCAGTTGGGGCAGGTCCGGGACGGTTCGGCGTCCGAAGCGTGCCGGCGCGTTCGCGCCGGGGCGCGCGTCTCGGAGGCTCGGGCGCGGCCGGCTTCGGGGAAACGACGGACTGTTCGGGGCTCTTCACGGCGCCATCGTCGGCGCCGGCGTGATCTTCAAGACCAGGCCCGCCGGGGTGCGCAGGGCCTCGATCGGCGTCGTGTCGGGAGTGGGCGGCGGAGCGGGCGTCGTGGCCGGCTCGGCGGCGTGGCCGGCGCCGTGCGACGACTTCTTGCCGCAGGCGGAGGCCGCGACCACGACGACGGCGAGCGACAGACCGACCCAGCGCGCGAGCTTCATGCGATCTCCACCTCCACGGGCGCCGGGATTCTAACCGCGCGTCGACAAATTTTGTCGGCCGTCGGCGCTCGACGCGCCGCGGTTTGGCGGGCCGGTCGTTCGCCGTCTCGCGCAAGTCCTTGAAGAATCAAGCGCTGCGCTTCACACGATCTACTGGTACGGGTCTTGTAATCACGATCGCCAAGAAGAGTGCCGGCATGGGAGTTCCGGCATGACGGGAGAGGGGGGAATCGGCCGAT
The DNA here is from genome assembly GCA_963764715.1 of uncultured Acidobacteriota bacterium. Lineage (GTDB taxonomy): Bacteria > Acidobacteriota > Thermoanaerobaculia > UBA5066 > Gp7-AA6 > DAHUXD01. The sequence goes on along the minus strand of CAVXTP010000020.1, from coordinate 15,688 downwards.
TCCCCCCTTCGTTTTGCACGTCGCGAGAGCTTGCGAGGGGTCTGCGCCTGCGGCGCACCGGCTCGCGGCTCGCCCGGATGCGGGCTCGACCGCGAGCCTGACCCCTCGACTGCGCTCTCGCTCCCGCGGCGCGAACCTCCTCCCTCCCTTCGGTCGGGAGACTACTCGCGCCGCGAACCGATGTTGCCTGCCCGCGAAACTTCAACCACGCGGCTCGACGAAGGGGGCGAGGGGTCGGAGGTAGCGGCGTTCGCCCGAGAGTCGCATGGAGAGGGAGTCGCCCTGGTCTTTCTCGTCGAGAACGCGGAAGGAGGCGCGGGCCGCGGCGATCGCGCGGGGGCTGGTGTAGGGAATCCGGACACGGAATTCCTCGGCGTCCGGAGAGAGGCGGCGGAGGATCTCGGCCTCGAGCCTCGGCAGGCCCTCGCTCGTCTTCGCGGAGACGCGGATGACGCCCGGCCGGCGCCCCCCTCCCCCCTGGTCGATCTTGTTGGCGACGACGAGGACCCGCTCGGGCGCAACGCCGAGCTCCTCGAAGGTCTCGGTCGCGATCTTCTCCTCCTCGTCGGCCCGCGGCGAAGAGGCGTCGACGACGTGGAGGACGAGATCGGCGTCGCGGATCTCGGACAGCGTCGAGCGGAACGAGGCGACGAGCGACGTCGGCAGCTTCCGGACGAAGCCGACCGTGTCGACGAAGATCACGTCGGCGAGCCGCGACGACGAGCCCCGGCCCGCCCGCGCGTCGAGTGTCGCGAAGAGGCGGTCCGCGGCGTAGGCCGAGTCGCTCGCCAGCCGGTTGAAGAGCGTCGTCTTGCCGGCGTTGGTGTAGCCGGCGATCGCCACCTGCCGGTGGCGGCGCCGCCCGCGGCGTCGGACGAGGCGGGCGACCTCGATCTTCTCGAGGTCGCGGCGCAGCCGCGCGATGCGGTCGCGGATCTTGCGGCGGTCGAGCTCGAGCTTCTGCTCGCCGGCGCCGCGGCCGCCGATCCCGCCGCCGAGGCGCGAGAGGTGGCCGTAGGCCCCCGCCAGGCGCGGCAGAAGGTACTGGAGCTGCGCGAGCTCGACCTGCGTGCGCGCCTCGCGCGAGCGCGCGTGCAGGGCGAAGACGTCGAGGATCAGGCCCGGGCGGTCGAGCACGCGGACCTCGTCGCCCCAGGCCTTCGCGAGGTTGCGGACCTGGCCCGGCGAAAGCTCGTCGTCGAACACGACGAGGCCGGCGCGCTCGGCCTTCGCGGCCCGGCCGATCTCCTCGACCGCGCCCTTGCCGATGTACGTCGCCGGATCGGGCGCCGCGCGCTCCTTCACGAACCGCGCGACGACCGCGCCGCCGGCGGTGTCGACGAGCCGCTCGAGCTCGTCGAGATGGTCCTCCGCCACCGCACGCGGGAGCCCGCCCTTGGGTGCCACGCCGACGATGAGGACGCGTTCGCGGCCGGCCGGTGGCATCGCCCCATTGTAACGGCCTCTGTGGTATTTCTAGCCGGGATGCACCGTCTCCTCGGCGATCGCCTCGAGTCGCTCTACCGGCTCTACGGTCCCGAGACCGTCTCGACCGATCCGATCCTCTTCGTCGGCCGCTACGCGTCGGCGGAGGACCGCGAGGTCGTGGGCTGGATCGCGACCGCCTTCGCCTACGGCCAGGTGCGTACGATCCAGGCGTCGGTCGCGACGCTCCTCGGCGCGCTCGGCCCGAGGCCCGCGACGGCGCTCGACGCGATACGGCGACTTCCGCCGCTTCGCCTCGGACGCCTTCCCGGGCTTCCGCCACCGCTTTCACGGCGCGCGCGACGCGGCGGCGCTCCTTCTCGCGATCGCCCGGGCGCGGGAAGCAGGCGGGGGAACGCTGCGCGCGCTTCTTCGAAGGCGAGCTCCGGTCGGAGGACCGGGACGCGGGCGCGCTCCTCTCCCGCGTCGTCGCGCGCATCGAGGCCTTCGACTACCGGCCGGCCCTGGGAACCCGGCGCATCCCGGCGGGCTCCCCCGTCCGCTTCTTCTTCCCCGACCCGGCCTCGGGCTCGGCCTGCAAGCGCTGGAACCTCTACCTGCGCTGGATGGTCCGCCGCGACGCCCTCGACTTCGGCCTCTGGACCGGGATCCCGACCGACCGGCTCGTCGTCCCCACCGACACCCACATCCACCGCATCGCGCGGCGCCTCGGCCTGACGCGGCGCCGGACCGCCGGTTGGGCGACCGCGCGGGAGATCACCGATTCTCTCGCTCGATTCGATCCCGTCGACCCCGTTCGATTCGACTACGCGCTGTGCCGCATCGGCATCCTCGACATCTGCCGGCCCCGCCTGTCCGAGAGCCGCTGCCCCGAGTGCGCCGTGCGGGACGGGTGCCGGGCCGGGCGCAGCCGGGGCGATCGTCCGCCGTCCCGCCGCGGGAGTCCTCCGAGCGGCGGCGGCCGGGGGCGTTAAACTACCGACCTGCGCATGAAGACCCGATCGCTCCTGACGCTCGTCTTCGCCGTCGCCGCCGCCTCCGCGGGGACGGTCTGGATCAAGTCCCTCGAGCCGCCGGCCTCGCCCTCGGGCTCGCTGCAGTTTCTCTCGGCGGCGCCGGAGCTGCCGATCTTCGACCGCGCCGGAAAGAAGACGAACCTGGCGGACCAGAAGGACCAGCTCATCATCGTCCACTTCTGGGCGACGTGGTGCCCGCCGTGCGTCGAGGAAATCCCGGCCCTCACGAAGTTCTGGCAGCAGTACAAGAACCGCGGCGACCTCGCCCTCTACGCCGTCTCGGTCGACAAGAACTGGAAGATCGTCGACGACTTCCTGAAGAAGACGCCGAGCGATCTGCCGCTCTACCAGGACCCGGGCGAGTCGACCGCGCGCCGGTTCGGCACGACCCAGTACCCCGAGACCTACATCGTCAACAAGGCGGGCCGGGTCCTCTTCCGCGTCCAGGGCGCCGTCGACTGGTCGAGCCAGGAGTTTCGCAGCCGCCTCGAGCAGATGCTCGCCTCCTAGCGGCCGCTCCGCCGCTCGGCCGCGTCGTCAACGGTCCGGCGAACGAGCGTCTCCGTCTCGCGAAGGTCGCGGACGAGGGGCTCAGCGGGGGCCCGGCGGCCGGCGCGGGCCGCGCTCCCGGGTCAGCCAGAGGAAGAGCACGATCGCCGCCGCCGCGATCCCGAGACTGCCGTAGAAGAGCGCGACGTCGAGGGACCGCAGCACCGGCGGCGCCGCCTAGCGCGTTCCGCCCGCCGCCCCCGACGGCGCTGCCGCCGGAGCGGCCGCGGCGCCGGACGGCGCCGGCGGGGCGCCGAAGCGGGCCTCCGCGCGCTGCCCCGCCGGCCGCGTCGGGTCCACCGGGGCGGTGCCCCCGTTGACGCCGATCGACCAGACGTAGTCGCCGAGCGCGCGCGTGACGGCGTCCGGGTTCGAGAGGAACGCCTTCGCCTGCTCGTCGCCGCCGAGGATGCGCGCGTACTCCGCGCGTTCGGCCGCGAAGCTCGGGGCGTCGAACTGCTGGCCGAGCGGCGAGAAGCGATGGCCGTCGTCGGCCTTGGGGAAGTTGGTCGGCATCCGCGTGCCCGGCATCCACTCGTCGGGCCGCCGGATCCAGTCGGGGATCCAGTCGTGCCGCAGCCGCGTCGAGGCCATCTGGAGGTTCGGGGCGAGGCTCGCGCGGTCGACGCCGGGACGGTTGAAGTCCTCGGCCGACCGGGGGTGGCACTGCGCGCACTTCAGGAGCTCGAAGGTCTTCTTGCCCGCGGCCCAGCTCGCCGGGTTCGTCGCGTAGTCGGCGACGAGGAACGGGTAGGACGCGCGGTCGAGCGACGCGAAGTACTGCGTCAGGTCGTTCAGCTCCGCGTCCGTGAACCCGAAGGTCGGCATGTGCGCCTCGAGCCACGGGCGGATCTGCCCGGTCTTCGGCGCCTGGAGGAAGGAGAAGAGCCAGTCGCTCTGGACCTTCGCGCCCTCGCCCTGGATGATCGGCGGCGCGAGCGACACGTCGGCGACGACGGACCGGTACGAGCCGCCGACGCCCTCGATGACGTGGCAGCCCTGGCAGTTGTGGTTCTTGACGATCCGCCGGCCGCGCTCGACGGCCGCCTCCCGGGGCGAAAGCTGCTTGACGACCTGGGGCGCCGCGTTGAGCTGCTGGAAGCCGAGAACCGCCGTCACGACCTGGTCGAGCTCGCGCGGCGACAGCCGGAAGTTCGGCATCCGCAGCTTCTCCTCCCAGCCGCGCGCGCGGTCGCGGTCGAAGATCCGCGGCTCGTGGAGCTTCTGGCGGAACCAGTCGTGGCGCGTGTGCGGAATGTGGATGAAGCCGAAGTCGAGGCGGTGGACGGCCTTGGAGCCCTCTTCGGAAAGCTCCGTGCCGATCGGCTTGGCGTCCTCGAAGCCCGGGATCGCGTGGCAGGCGTAGCAGCCGTAATGGGCGATCAGGCTCTTGCCCGTGTAGACCTCGCGCGCGTGGAGGTCCATCTTCGCGAGCTCGGCCTTCGCGTCGAAGAGCGTCTTCGTCGACATCTCGAAGTACAGGGCGATCGAGTCGAGGACCTTCTCGTCGGTCTTCGGGAGCGCGACATCGTCGAAGCCCGCCGGCGCCTTGAGGGTCGAGAGGTACTCCGCGATGTCGAGCGCCTCGGCCTCCGTCAGCCGCAGGTTCGGCATCTTCGTGTCGGGATTCCACTCCTTCGGGTTCAGGATCCAGTGATAGATCCAGTCCCGCGACGCCTTCGAACCGACGCCCGCGAGGTTGGGGCCGAACTGCCGCCAGGTTCCGGTCAGGTCGCGCTCCGCCTTCGGGTCCGCGAGGTGACAGCCGTAGCAGCCGCGGTCGGCGAGGAGCTTCGCGCCCCGCGCCGCGTCGCCCTGCCCCGCGACCGGGGGCACGTCGGCGGGCTTCGACTTGTCGTACAGGTACGCCACGATCGCGTTGACCATCGTGTCGTTCTCGGTCCGGCCCCGCTCGTTCATCGCCTTCTGCGCCGGATCGGGCGGACGCGGGCCGGACACGTCGACGAAGTTCTCGTGGTAGAAGAAGGTCGGCATCCTCGTGTTGGCGCCGGAAGGACGCCGGGTCCATCACCCAGCGCGTCGTCCACTCCCGCGGGACCTTCGCGGCGACCCGCTCGAGCGAGGGCCCGACCTTCGGCAGGCCCTGCTTCTCGAGGCCGTCGATCCGGTGGCAGCCCCAGCAGCCGAGCGACTCGACGACCCGCATTCCCGAGTCGAGCGTCGGGGCCTCGGGGAACCCGGCCTCCTTCGCGTGGCAGCGGTAGCAGCCGGCCTCGGCGTACTTGAGCGGGAGGACCGGGTTCTCGTTGAAGCGGTCGAACTCCCAGTCGTACTTCTTCGTCCAGGCGGCCTTCTGGGCTTCGGTCTCCGGCGAGTGTCCGGCCGACCAGAAGGACGTCGCGCGGTCGCGGCCGCCGTGGCAGGGCGTGCAGCCGAAGGAGTTGGCCGGGTGCATCGACTCGCTCCCGACCATGCGGTGGATCCGGGGGTGCGTCCGGAAGACCTCGCGGATCTTCGGGTCCTCGAAACCCTTCCGGTCGGCGGCCACGTGGCAGGTGGTGCAGCGGTCGACCCGCGGGATCTGCATGAAGTTGACGTTGATGAAGTGGTCCGGCAGCTGGACCTGCTGCACCCGCAGGGACGGGTTGATCATGTCGAGGATCGGCGAGTTGCGCAGGTTGAAGAGCGTGTCCTGCTTGAGGCCCGCGTACTTCTGGCGGGTAATGCGGAAGTCCGCCGATTTCTTCTCGAGCGTGTTCTCGATGTCCTTCTTGCGGGTGTTGATGAGGTCGATCTCGGCCTGCGCCGCCGTCTCCTCGCTCTTCAGCTTCGCCAGCCGGACCGTGCGCTCGTCGAGCTGCTTGCGGAGGGCGTCGAGGTCCTTCTTGGCCGACGACGCCGCCTTCGGGCGGTTCGCGAGGGCGTCCTCGTACTTGTAGAGCGCGGCGTCGAAGGCGGCCTTGGTGAACTTGTACTCCTGGTCCGCGCCGTAGATCCGGGGGTCGAGCGCCTTGAGCTTCGCCTGGGCCCGGCGCAGGTTGCCCGCCTGCTGCGCGACTTCGGCGCGCGCGGCCTTCAGATCCGCGATGAGCTTCGTGTGCTCGGCGTCGAGCGCCTTGCGCCGCGCCGCGATCGCCGCCTCGCGGGTCAGCTTCGCGTCGAGGCGCATGAACGTGCGCTGGATGTTCTTCCAGTCGCGCGAGTAGTCCTGGATCACCATCCAGATGAAGACCGCCGTCAGCGCGACCGCCGTCCACGTGAACGCGCGGTTCAGCCGCGGGATGTCGTAGTGGTGATCGATCGGCTCGGCGGGCGGCTTGCGCGGCATGGCTCTACAGGAGGCAGGCGGCAGACGTCAGGAGGCCGGCCCGGACCAGTGAGCCCTGCCTCCTGCTTCCTGCCTTCTGCCTCCTGATCCTCATATGTTGAAGGCGAACTCGGGGATCGACACGATGTACTTGAGGTTGAAGATCCAGCGCAGGTACATCTTGATCGGCAGCGACATCATCATCAGCGCGAGCGACACGCCGATGAAGTAGCGGGGCATGTCCATCTTCTCGAAGAACCGGCGCAGCAGCGTCTTCGAGAGAACGAGCGGCAGAACCGCGATGTAGAACCCCACGAGCGCCAGCCCGAAGATCTCCCGGAAGAGCCAGAAGTTCGGCATGCTTCGCTTCAGGAGCTTGATCCAGATGATCTCCGAGAGGTTGATGTTGTTCAGGGGCACGAGCTTGTTGATGTCCCAGAACTCGTAGGGGCCGAAGAAGTTCCAGTTGGGCCCCCGCAGGAAGGTCCCCAGGACGATCAGGACGCACCAGAGCACCAGGAACCCGACGAGGAAGATCGTGATCTCGAAGCGGCGCTCCTTGAACGTGAAGTAGCCGTTGCCCTTGGGATTGGTGTCGATGTACGGGATCGCCATCAGGCCGACGATGATGAGCGACGGCAGGACGACGCCCGCGAGCCACGGGTCGAAGTAGACCAGCATCTCCTGGAGGCCCAGGAAGTACCACGGCGCCTTGGCCGGGTTGGGCGAGTCGGTGGGGTTGGCCGGCTCCTCGAGGGGCGCCTTCAGGGCGATCGACCAGACGATCATCACGGCCATGACCACGACGAGGCAGATGAGCTCGACGTAGACGAGGTCCGGCCACGAGAAGACCTTCTGCGCCGAGTCCTCCCCCTCGATCGGCGGCCGGCCCTGCGCGATCCGCCGGTCGTTCTCGTAGGCCTGGCTCATCGCGAACCAGAAGAAGAAGCCGACGAGGAAGATCATCCCGACGATCGGCACGTTGTCGGGCAGGGTCGCGACCTTGTTGAAGTTGGGATCGAGGTACGAGAGGCCGATGCCGCCCGCCACGATCGCGAGCATGACGAGCCCGCCCTTGGGCGACCAGGGCTTCGCCCAGTGAATCAGCAGGATCAAGCCGATCAGCGCGCCGCTGACGAGGTACTGCGGCGCCGACAGGAAGTCGATCGCGTTCTTGACGAACTGGACGAGGAACACGGGAGCTCACGCCTCCGGCGTAGGGGCGGGGCTTGTCCCCGCCCGAGGGCGGCCGCAAGGGCCGCCCCTACGACCATGGCCAACCGTCTCGTCGTCATCTAGACAGGACCGGAGATCCCGCCGTCCTTGCGGACGCGCCAGAAGTGGACGGCCATGAGGAACGCGGCGATCAGCGGAATCCCGACGCAGTGGAGGACGTAGAACCGCAGGAGCGCGCCGGCGCCGACGAAGCGGCCGCCGAGCAGGCCGAACCGCGCGTCGTTGGTCGAGGTGACGAGCTGGATGTCGCCGATCTTGAGCAGCGACGTGCCCGGGCCCTGGATGCCGAGCAGCGGCGTCGCCGAGGCCATGTTGGAGCCGACCGTGATGGCCCAGATGGCGAGCTGGTCCCACGGCAGCAGGTAGCCGGTGAACGAGAGCAGCAGCGTCAGCACGAGCAGGATCACGCCGATGACCCAGTTGAACTCGCGGGGCGGCTTGTACGAGCCGGTCATGAACACGCGGAACATGTGGATCCAGACCGAGATGACCATCGCGTGCGCGCCCCAGCGGTGGACCTCGCGCATGATGCCGAACGGGACCTGCTCGCGCAGGTCGAGGATGTCGACGAAGGCGTACTCGACGGTCGGCCGGTAGTAGAACATCAGCAGGAGGCCGGTGAACGTCAGGACGAGGAAGAGGAAGAAGGTCACGCCGCCCGCGCACCACGTGTAGCGCATCTTGACGCCGGACTTGCGGGTCTTGACCGGGTGCAGGTGCAGGACGACGTTGCCGAGCATCGCCAGCACGCGCTTGCGATTGGTGTCCGGGATCCCGACGCGGAAGATGGATTTCCAGAGCTGGCTCGAGACGATCGCTTGCTGGATGTCACGCCAACGAGAACCCAATCGAACCTCCGCTGCCTGTCTGGTGGTTTCGAGACGCGGCCTAAGCCATCTTGACGAATGCCTTGGGGTCGCTCCACTGGCCGCGCTCGTAGAGGTAGCGCGTCGCCTTGTCGACGATGATCTGGCCGTCCTCGGCCGAGACCCCGATCTCCGCCCGCTCCAGCGGCCGCGGGGCCGGGCCCTCGAAGTTGATGCCGGAGACGTAGTAGCCCGAGCCGTGGCACGGGCACTTGAACTTGTTCTGCGCCGCGAGCCAGTTGGGCGTGCAGCCGAGGTGCACGCAGACGGCCACCAGGGCGTAGATCGAGTTGGTGTCCCGGACGATCCAGACCCCGTACTTCTCCTTCCACCGCTCGTCCACGCCCAGGGCGTAGGTCGAGGGGTCGCCCGCCTTGAACCGCGTGGGCGGCTCGAAGAGGACGTTGGGAAAGAGGAAGCGGACCGTGGCCGTCAGGCCCGCGGCCGTCGCGGCCGCGAAACCCGTCCAGGCGAGGGTCATCCACTTCAGGGTGGAGCGCCGGGTGACCCCGTCGAGGGTGACGTCGGGCGGTGGCGTGGGGACGCTGTTCGGGGCCGTAGACATCGATTCTCGGGGCCTCAGCCTACCAAAAGGGTGTCGGAACCCTCAAGACGTTTCGCTCCCGGGCCGCGCGTCGCCTCGGCCGCGCGGCGGGCCGCGTCGCGCACGCGCAGGTTCGGGTCGCTCTTCGCGAGCGCCTCGATCTGCGGCAGCGTCTCGGGGTCCCTCAGCAGGGCGAGCGCCTTCAGCGCGTTGACCATCGCCGCCTCCGCCTGCTCGCTCGAGATCGTGGCCTGGCGCGCGAGCGCGTCCCGGTCGATCATCGAGCGCAGCACCGGGAGGCCGGAGCGGTCGCCGAGCTCCGCGAGCGCGATCGCCGCGTTCCAGCGCACGTCGGCGACCTTGTCCTCGGCGAGGACCTGCAACCGCGGGATGGCGCGCGGGTCCCGAGCTGCCCGAGCACGTAGGCCGCCATCTTCCGCGCGCCGGCGTCCTCGGATTGGGACGACGCGAGCACCGTGTCGACGCGCCGGGGTCCCCGATCCGGCCGAGCGCCCAGACCGCGTAGAGCCGCGTGTCCGGGTCCGGGTCCGTCGCCGCCGCCTGGAGCGCGGGCACGGCCGAGCGCTCGCCGAGCCGGCCGAGAACGAGCACGAGGTACCGGCGCACGGGCACGTCGTCCGGCCGCCTGCCCGAGAGACCCTCGAAGATCCGCAGCGTCTCCGCGGTCAGCGCGGCGCGCTCCTCGGGAGGCAGGTTCCCGAGCGAGCGGGACAGCTCGAAGGCCGCCTGCCAGCGGCGGTTCGCCGTCCCGCCCCGGACCTCCTGGAGGTAGTCGCGGGGGCTGCGCCGCTCGAAGGTCATGAGGTTGAAGACGAGAAAGATCCCGACCGCCGCGCCGACCACGAGCAGCGGCAGGAGGAAGAAGCGTGCGATCAGGCGCGCCGCGCCGCGGGGCTCCCCCGCCGCGTCTTCGTCGTCGTCGGGGGGCGCGGCGTCCCGCGGCGTCTCGGTCACAGGACCGGGAGGTACCGCTTCGCCTGCGTGATCGGGTTGGGGACGAAGATGGCGTCCTTCTCGCAGACGGTTTCGCAGAGCCGGCAGGAGACGCAGGGCCCGGCGTCGACCTCGGCGATCTTGTGGAAGGTCTCGTGGAGCGGGTCGTCGATCAGGTAGATGCAGTCGAACGGGCAGATGTCGATGCAGAACTCGCAGCCCGTGCAGAGGTCCCGGTCCACGATCGCCTTGGGGATGTCCTTCGGCCGGACCTTCTCGACGAGCTCCCCCTTCTGGTCCTGGATGCAGGAGACGGGGCAGTACCGGGCGCAGACCGAGCAGTCGATGCACCGGTCGTGGTGGATCACGTACTTCTCGTTCTTGTCGCCCGTGATCGTGTGCGTGGGGCACTTGATCTCGCACACCCCGCACCCGATGCACGTCTCGGTGATGAAATGAGGCATAAAGCTCGCCGCAACAACCCCTTGCGGGGCGCTCCCACGGGGCAAACTACCACAAGGGGCCGCGTCGCCGAAGCCCGCCCGCGAACTTTCGGGGACAGCGTGCGTTAGGAACCGGTGGGAGACTACGCGAGATGAACAAGGAAACGCGGGCCATCGTCCTGGGGCTCTTCGTGGTCGTCGTCTTCGCCCTGGGTCTGGCCTTCTGGCGCGGGCCGGCGCGCGACTTCCACCGGATCCGCGGCTTCCGGGTCGAGGTCAAGAAGACGGAAGGCGACGAGACGCGCAAGTTCTCGGTCCACGTCCCGGTCGCGCTCATCGCGCAGCTGACGCGGCTCGCCCACATCGACGACGCCCTCGACGGCGACATCCGCACGGCCTGGGACAAGAGCGACGTGACGCCGCGCCAGATCCTCGACGCCGCCGACGCGAGCACGCCCGAGAAGCCCGGGATCATCCAGAAGGACGACCAGACGATCGAAGTCCGTTCCGACGGCGACGCCATCCAGATCGACGTCAAGGACGACTGGGACAAGCGGGTCCACATCCGCCTGCCGCGCTCGCTCGTCGAGGTCTTCTCCGCCGACCACCCGATTTCGGCGCGCGACCTGCTCCGCCACCTCGACGAGCTCGACCCGGGCGACCTCGTGACGATCCGCGACCGGGACGACGAGATCACGATCACCGCCGAGCCGCGCCGCGGGCTGCGGATCTCCTGAACGCGGCGGCACCCGCGGGTTAAGCTCTGGGCGTGGCCAACCGCCTCGCCGCCGAATCGAGCCCCTACCTCCTCCAGCACAAGGACAACCCCGTCGACTGGTACCCCTGGGGCCCGGAGGCCTTCGCGCGCGCGAAGGCCGAGGACAAGCCCGTGTTCCTCTCGATCGGCTACTCGACCTGCCACTGGTGCCACGTCATGGAGCACGAGTCCTTCGAGACCAAGCGGGTCGCCGAGGCGCTGAACCGCGACTTCGTGTCGATCAAGGTCGACCGGGAAGAGCGTCCGGACGTCGACGACATCTACATGCAGGCGGTGCAGATGATGACCGGGAGCGGCGGCTGGCCGCTCTCGCTCTTCCTGACGCCCGACGGCAGGCCTTTCTACGGCGGCACGTACTTTCCGCCGACCTCGCGCTGGGGCCGGCCCGGATTCCTCCAGATCCTCGCCGCGATCGCCGACGCCTGGAAGACGCGCCGCGACGAGCTCGAGACCTCGGCGGGCGAGATGCTCGCGCACCTGGAGGCCGGGGCCGCGGCGGCGCTCCGCGCGGGCGCGAAGGAGCTCCCGCCGGACCTTCTCGACACCGCGGCGGCCGCGCTCTCCCGGCAGTTCGACCCGGTCGAGGGCGGCTTCGGCGGCGCGCCGAAATTCCCGCCCTCGATGCGGCTCGAGCTCCTGATCCGGCGGTGGCTGCGCGCCGGCGACCCCGAGGCCCGGGCGATGGTCGAGAAGACGCTCGACCGGATGGCGGCGGGCGGCATGTACGACCAGGTCGGCGGCGGCTTCCACCGCTACTCCGTCGACGCCCGCTGGCTCGTGCCGCACTTCGAGAAGATGCTCTACGACAACGCGATGCTCGCCCGGGTGTACGTCCTCGCGCACCGAGCGTTCGGCGCCGCCGACTACGCGCGCGTGGCCCGCGAGACGCTCGACTATCTCCTCGCCGAGATGACGCCCCCGGGCGGCGGCTTCTTCGCGGCGCAGGACGCCGACTCGGGCGGCGAAGAGGGCACGTTCTACGTCTGGAACCCGAAGTCGCTCGCGGAGGCCGTCGGGGACGACGCGGCCCCGATCGTCGCGGCCCGCTTCGGCGTCACGGCCGCGGGCAACTTCGAGGGGGGCGAGACGGTCCTCTCGGTCGTCCGGACGCTCGCGCAGCTCGCCGCCGAGTTCGGCCGGCCCGAGGCCGAGATCGCGCGCCTCCTCGCCGAGGCGCGGGGCCGCATGTACGCGGCGCGCGGAAGGCGCGTGCGGCCCGGAACCGACGACAAGCTCCTGACCGACTGGACCGCGCTCGCGATCTCGGCCTTCGCCCTCGCCGGCCGGGTGCTCTCCGAGCCGCGCTACGAAAAAGCCGCGCGGGAGGCGGCCGACCGGATCCTGACGGCCTGCCTGCGCGACGGAAAGCTGCTCCACCGCGAGAAGTCGGGCCGCGCCGACATCCCCGGCTTCTCGACCGACTACGCGTTCCTCGTCGAGGCGCTGCTCGACCTCTACGAGGCGACCTTCGAGCCGCGCTACTTCCGCGAGGCCGTCCGCCTCCAGTCCGTCCTCGAGGCGGACTTCGCCGGAGCCGGCGGCGCGTACTATCTCTCGGCCGCGCCCCACGACGGCCTCATCCTCCGGCCCGCCGAGTCCTACGACGGCGCGACCCCGTCCTCCAACTCCGTCGCGGCCATGAACCTGCTGCGCCTGGCCGCGTTCACCGGCGAGGATTCCCGGAGGCGGCGCGCGGACGAGGTCCTGTCGGCATTCGCGGCCGTCGTCGAGCAGGCCTCGCCGGCCTTCCCGCGCCTTCTCTGCGCCCTCGATTTCCGGACGGACTCTTCCCGCGAGGTCGTGCTCGGGGGCGAGCCCGGCCGAGCCGACTTCGAGGCGCTCCGCGCCGCCGTCTTTGCCGCGAAGAAGCTCAATCGCGTCCTCGCCCGCGCCGGATCCGGGGTGCCGGAGCTCGCGGCGCTCTCGGAGGGCCGCGACGCGCCGGGCCCGGCGCGGGCCTGGGTCTGCGAGAACTTCTCCTGCCGCGCGCCGGTCTCCGATCCGGCCGCCCTGACCGCGTCGCTCGATGCCTGAGGGCCGCCGGCGGCGGGGACCCGGCCTCGCGGTGATCCTGGTGCTTCTCTACGGGCTGCTCTTCCTCGCCGCGCTTCTCTGGATGCGCGGCCGATGACGACCGGGCTCCTCGACGACGACGCCTTCCTCCTTCACCGGGCGCCCTACGACCACCCCGAGAACCCGGGCCGTCTCGAGTGGATCCGGCGCCGCCTCGAGTCCGACGGCCTCGCCGCGCGCTGCGTCCGCGTGCCCGCGCGAGAGGCCGGGAACGAGGAGCTGCTGCGCGTTCACTCGCCCGTCCACCTCGCCCGCATCGCGCGGACGGCCGAGGCCGCGCACCTCCAGCTCGATCCCGACACCTACACCTGCCGCGACTCCGCGCGCGCGGCGCGCCTGGCCGCGGGGGGCCTGATCGATCTCGCGGCGGGGATCGCCGCGGGCCGCCTCTCGAACGGGTTCGCGCTCGTCCGGCCTCCCGGCCACCACGCGGAAGCCGGGCGGGCCATGGGCTTCTGCCTCTTCAACAACGTCGCCATGGCGGCACGCGCTCTCCAGGCCTCCGGCGCCGCCGAGCGGGTCCTCATCGTCGACTGGGACCTCCACCACGGCAACGGCACGCAGCACACCTTCTGGGAGGACCCGACCGTCCTGTACTTCTCGACGCACCAGTTCCCCTTCTACCCGGGCTCGGGCGCACTCGAGGAGGTCGGCGGCGGTCCGGGCCGCGGCTTCACCGTCAACGTGCCGTGGGGCGGCGGCATGGGCGACGCCGAGCACCTCGCGGCGTTCGACCGCGTGCTCCTGCCGATCGCCCGGCTCTTCGCCCCGGACTTCGTCCTGGTCTCGGCGGGCTTCGACGCGGCGGACGGCGATCCGCTCGGCGACATGCACGTGTCCCCCGCCGGGTACGCGCGGCTGACCGCGCGGCTCCAGACGCTCGCCGGCGGGCGCCTGGCGCTCGCGCTCGAGGGCGGCTACAACCTGGAGGCGATCGCGGCCTCGGCGGCCGCCTGCCTGCGCATGCTGCTCGGCGAACCCGTCGAGGGAAGCGAGCCGGGGAACCCTTCGCCCGCGGCCGCGCGGGTCCTCGACGCCGTCCTCGCCGCGCAGAGGCCCTTCTGGCCCGGCCTCGAGGCATGCGATGATCCGCTCCGAGCCCATTCATCTTCCGTTCATCGACCTCCCACGGCAGGATGGCCCTCCCGATGAGCCCCGTCACCCGGGACCGTCCGCGCCGCCGCCCTACTCCTCCTGCCGGCGTACGCGAGCCTCGCCTACGTCGTCCTCCCCCTGTCCTGGCGCGGCTACCAGAGAATCGCCCGCCGACGGACGCTGGCCGGCTGCACGGGGACGGCCGAAGGGATCCCCGGCGACCCGCTCAACGTCGCTTTCACCGGCTCGCGCGGCAGTCGTCGCCGCGATGGCGTCGGCCGGCTGGCACGCCGCCGACCGGATCACGCTCGCCTCGGGCTGGCGCGACGCCGCCAGCGTCCTCCTCGACCGACCGTACCCCTCCGCGCCCGATGAGCACGCAGTTTCTCTTCGGCCGCCCGCAGGACCTCGCCTTCGAGCGGTCCGAGGGCCGAGCCCCCGGCGCCGCCACCACGTCCGGCTGTGGCAGTCCGGCGGGTCCACCTGGATCGGGGCGGCGACCTTCGACCGCTCGGTCGGCGTTTCGCGCTTCACCGGCGAGGTCATGCACCACATCGAACCGGACATCGACAGCGAGCGCCGGACGCTGTTCGAGGACCTGCGCCGCGCCGGGCGGATCGCGCGGGTCGACGTGCGCCCGGCCGAGCGAGGCGCGATCGAAGGCCGCAACGGCGGCGGCGACCGCTACCGGACGGACGGGCGTCTCTGGACGGGCGTCCTCGGCCGCTCACGGCGACTGCAGGTGAGGACGTCCGCCGCCGGCGCGGTTCCGATCTCGAAATAGCGGCCGGCGCGCCACTCCGGCAGCAGGTCCCGGTAGCGGCGGTCGAACACGTTGCCCGATGTCCCGTGGTGTGGACGTACAGGCTGCGCGACGGCGCGGCGAGTCCACGTCTGGCGGTAACTCGGCCCGTCGTCCATCGCGAAGAAGCCGTCCTGCGCGACGGAGCCGACGTTGGGCGTGGTGCCATCGCCGCCTCCGCCGACTTCGAGATCGAGAAGCGTCGACGCACCGGCACCTCCATGAACGACGTCGTGCGGGAAAACGGCCTGTGCAGCCGGTCCCACCGCCAGCCGGACGATTCCGCCCGAGGCGGCGCGCGAGCTTGGCCATCGCCCGTCGAGCGCCCCGCCTTCTGGAAACGCCCACGTCTCGACGCCGGTGTGCGGACGTCGTCGCACCAGGATGAGTCGCGGCGGAAGACGTCGATCAGGAACCGTCCGCGCGTCCGGCCGCGGGGGACGTCCCGGAGCTCGTCCTCCGGCATCTTCGCGAGCTCGACGAACCACGCGGCGTAGATGGCGGCCGGAACGGAGTCGGGAGCCATTTCGCCGTTCCACCGGGCGAGCCGCCCGAGGGCCTCGCGCGACGCGGCGTCGGCGGGAGCGGTGTCGAGCAGGAACGGCAGCAGCTCCTTCG
>CAVXTP010000019.1:0-23495 GCA_963764715.1 uncultured Acidobacteriota bacterium | reverse complement strand
AGGCAACATCGGTTCGCGGCGCGAATAGTCTCCCGACCGAAGGGAGGGAGGAGGTTCGCGCCGCGGGAGCGAGAGCGCAGTCGAGGGGTCAGGCTCGCGGTCGAGCCCGCATCCGGGCGAGCCGCGAGCCGGTGCGCCGCAGGCGCAGACCCCTCGCAAGCTCTCGCGACGTGCAAAACGAAGGGGGAACCGGCCGATTCCCCCTCCTCCCGTCATGCCGGAACTCCCATGCCGGCACTCTTCTTGGCGATCGGTGATTACAAGACCCGTACCAGTAGATCGTGTGAAGAACAGGCTTGATTCTTCAAGGACTTGCGTGAGACGGCGAACGACCGGCCGCCAAACCGCGGCGCGTCGAGCGCCGACGGCCGACAAAATTTGTCGACGCGCGGTTAGAATCCCGGCGCCCGTGGAGGTGGAGATCGCATGAAGCTCGCGCGCTGGGTCGGCCTGTCGCTCGCCGTCGTCGTGGTCGCGGCCTCCGCCTGCGGCAAGAAGTCGTCGCACGGCGCCGGCCACGCCGCCGAGCCGGCCACGACCCCCGCTCCGCCGCCCACTCCCGACACGACGCCGATCGAGGCCCTGCGGACCCCGGCGGGCCTGGTTCTCAAGATCACGCCGGCGCCGACGATGGCGCCGTGAAGAGCCCCGAACAGTCCGGCGTTTTCCCGGAGCCGGCCGCGCCCGAGCCTCACGGACCACGCCCCGCGGAAAGCGCCGGCGCCGCTTCGAACGCCGAACCTTCCCGGACCTGCCCCAACTGCGGCGCCCCGCTCTTCGAGCAGAAGTGCAAGCTTCTCTGCCCGAACCGCGCCTGCGGCTACTACCTGAGCTGCTCGGACTTCTACTAGTCCGCCCTAGCGGGAGATGGCCGCGGCGGCGGGAGCGTCGAGCACGGCGCGGACCTTGCGCGCGAGGGTGTCGGGAGTGAACGGCTTCTGAAGGAACGCCGTGCCGTTCTCGAGCACCCCGGCGGAGGCCGGCGAGTCGTCGGGATATCCGGAAACGAAGAGGACGCGGAGGTCGGGCCGCTCGGCCGTCAGCCGATGCGCGAGCTCGGGCCCCGACGCCCCCGGCATGACGACGTCCGTCAGGAGGAGGTCGAGGCGGCTCGACCGCTTCGCGAGGAGCTCCAGCGCGTCCTCGGCGCTCGCGGCCTCCAGCACGGAGTAGCCCCGCTGCTCGAGACAGCGCCGCGTCAGGTCGCGCACCGCGTCCTCGTCCTCGACGAGGAGGATCGTCTCCGAGCCGCGCCCGGGCGCGGCGGGAACGGCGACGGCGGCGGCGGCCGCCTCGACGCCGGCCTCGGCCCGCGGCAGATAGATCGCGAAGTTCGCACCCCGCCCCGGTTCGCTCGCGACGAAGACCTGGCCGCCGCTCTGCCGCACGATGCCGTAGACGGTCGCGAGACCGAGCCCCGTGCCGTGGGGCTTTTCCTTGGTCGTGAAGAACGGCTCGAAGATCCGCTTCTGGACCTCGGGGTCGATGCCGACGCCCGTGTCGACCACCGAGAGCACGACCCAGCGCCCGGCGGCCGCGCCGAAGTGAAGCCGGGAGTTGGCGGGGTCGACCTCGGCGTTCTGCGTCCGGATCGTCAGCGTCCCCCCGTCGGGCATCGCGTCCCGCGCGTTGACGACGAGGTTGACGAGCACCTGCTCGAGCTGTCCCGGATCGGCGCGGACGCTGCCGAGCGACGGGTCGAGCTGGGTCACGAGGCGGATGTGTTCGCCGATCAGCCGCGACAGCATCCGCGTGGCCTCCGCGATGAGGCCGTTCACGTCCAGGAGCCTGGGCTCGAAGAGCTGCTTGCGCGAGAAGGCGAGGAGCTGCCGCGTCAGGTTCGCCGCCCGTTCGCCGGCCTTCTGGATCTCCTCGATCTCTTCACGGAGGGGCTCGTGGGGGGAGAGCTGGTTGAGCGCCATGTTGCTGTAGCCGAGGACCGTGGTCAGCAGGTTGTTGAAGTCGTGGGCGATGCCTCCCGCGAGCTGGCCGATCGCCTCCATCTTCTGGGACTGGCGCAGCTGTTCCTCGAGGTGCTTCCGGTCGGTGATGTCCGTGACCGTGCCCTCGACGATGACCTCTCCCGCACGCTCGTCCGCCAGCAGGGCCGCGTTCTCCAGCGTCCAGACGGGGCTGCCGTCCCTTCGCTGCCCGCGCATCTCGTGGTTGACGAGGCTTCGGTCCTTCAGCAGGGTATCGAGGAACTCCCGGCGGCGGTCCGCGGCGGGGTAGAGCGTGCTCACGTCGCGGTCGATGAGGTCCTCGCGGGAACGGTAGCCGAACATGTGGGCGAGCGCCTCGTTGCACTCGAGGATCCGCCCCGTCAGCGTGATCCGGTACACGCCCGCCAGGTTCCGCTCGAAGAGGAGGCGGTACCGCTCCTCGGACTCGCGGACGGCCTCCTGGGCGCGCTTTCGGTCGATCGCGACCGCGATCTGCTGCGAGACGAACGTCAGCACGTCCTTGTCGGTCGGGCCGTAGCGGAAGCGGGGGTCGTAGCTCTGGACGACGAGGACTCCGAACGTCCGGCCCCGGCTCTTCAGAGGCACGCCGAGCCAGTCGACCGACGGCGCGCCCACGGACTCGACCTCGCCGGTCGCGAGGATCGCGGCAAACTCCTCGTCGGGCACCAGGAGCGGCTCGCCCGAGCGCAGCACCTTCTCCGTCAGGCCCTTCCGGAGCGGGCGCGTCGAGGGCGGCGGGTCCACCTCGTCCACGCAGTACGGGAACGAAAGCGTCGCCGAGACGGGGTCGTGCAGCGCCACGTAGAAGTTGCGGGCGTACATCAGCTCCCCGACGGTGCGGTGGATCGCGGCGTAGAACTCGTCGAGGTCCTCGGCCGCGCTCGTGGTCGCGGCGATCGAGTAGAGGGCGGCCCGCACCTTTTCGGAGTTCTTGCGCTGGGAGATGTCGGTCACGCTGCCGCGCACGAGGCGGCGCGTCGCGGAGGGCAGGCGCACCAGCCGCACCTCGCAGGGCACCTCCCGCCCCGCGGCGTCGCGGTGGGTCCACTCGAAGACCGGGGTGCCGCCGTCGAGGGCCGCCTGGATGTTTTCCCGCACGCCGATCGCGGAGGGCCGCCCGTCGGGCTGGTTCGGGGGCGACAGCGCCGCGGGCCCCGTCTCCAGAAGGGCCTCGCGCCGCAGGCCGTAGAGCCGCACGGCGTTCTCGTTGACCTCGATGAACCGCCCCGTGTCGACGTCGAACACGACGATGGCCTCGGGGGCGTGCTCGACCTGGACGCGATAGCGCGCCTCGCTCTCGACCAGGGCCTCCTCGGCCCGGCGGCGGTCCGTGATGTCGATCGAGGAGCCGATGTATCCGGCGAAGACCCCGCCGGGCGTGAACCGAGGGTGCCCGGTGTCGAAGATCCAGCGGTACTCGCCGTCGTGACGCCGCAGCCGGTACTCCATCGAGAAAGGCTCGCGGGCGGCGCGCGCAGCCTCCTCGATCTTCAGGATCCGCCGCGAGATCCTCGGGATGAACCCCGTCGTGCCAGCCGAAGCCGAGCTCGTCGCGGAGCGGGCGACCGGTGAAATCGAGCCAGGGCTTGCTGAAGTAGGTGCAGCGGGCGGCCTCGTCGTCGAGCCAGATCATCACGGGCGCGGCGTCGGCCATGAACCGGAACCGTTCCTCGCTCTCGCGCACGGCGTCCTCGGCCGCCCGGCGCTCGGAGATGTCGATGACGGACCCGATGAAGCCCTCGAACTCGCCCGAGGCGGTCGAGCGGGGCATCGCCGTTTCGAGGACCCAGCGGTACTCGCCGTCGTGGCGGCGCAGCCGGTAGTCGATCTGGAACGAGCGCTGGGCGGCGCGCGCGGCCTCGTACACCTCGACGAACCGCGGCAGGTCGTCGGGGTGGATGCTCTCGCGCGAGCCGAGCCCCAGCTCCCGCTCGAGCGCGCGGCCCGTGAAGTCGAGCCAGGGCTTGTTGAAGTAGGTCGTCAGGCCCTGCGCGTCGTCGGTCCAGATCATGACGGGCGCCGCGTCGGCCATGCGGCGGAAACGCTCCTCGCTCTCGCGCAGCGCCTGCTCGGCGCGGCGGCGCTCGGTGACGTCGTGGACGATGCCGATCACCCCGACGATCTGCCCGGCCGCGTCGCGGTGGGGGCCGTACGTCGCGATGAGCCAGCCGGAGTTGCCCGTCTGGGGGATCGTGTACCGGACGTCGGGGGAGGAGGCGGTGTCGCCGCCGAGGGCGCGCTCGAGGAGGCGGTCGATGCCCTGCTCCCGCAGGAAGGGGAAGATGTCGAGCGGCCGCCGGCCGAGGACCTGGCCGGCGGGCAGGCCCGTCATCCGCTCCATGTACTGGTTCCAGATGATCAGCCGCAGGTCGCGGTCGTAGACGACGATGCCTTCGCCGGCGCCGGAGATGATCTCCTGCCGGAACTGGTTGGATTCCTGCAGCTCCTGTCGGGCGCGCTTCCGCTCGGTGATGTCCTCGACGACGCCCTCGTAGTGGAGAAGCCGCCCCGACGGATCGCGCACCGGGCGCGCGCCCTTGCGCACCGTGATGATCTGGCCGCCGTAGCGCTTCCACTGGAGCTCCATGTCGTGGACCTCGCCCTCGCGCTCGAGCTTCTCGAGAAACGCGCGGCGCGCTTTCGGGTCGACGTAGACCTCGCGCATGTTGACGGCCATGAGGCTCTCGCGCGACGGGAAGCCCAGCAGGTGGAGCAGGGCGGGATTGGCGTCGAGGACCTGTCCCGAGAGCGTGGCGCGGTACAAGCCGACGGGCACGCCCTCGAAGAGCGTCCGATAGCGGGTCTCGGATTCGCGGGCGATGCGGCGGCGGGTCGACTCCTCGAGCGCGGAGCGGATCGCCGGGACGAGGCGGGGGAAGTGGTGGGGGTGCTTCAGGACGTAGTCGTCGAAACCGGCCTTCATCGCGGCGACCGCGAGCTCCTCGCTTCCGGTGCCGGTGCAGAGCAGGACCGGCAGGTCGGGGCTCCGGTCGCGGATCCGGCCGAGAAGGTGGAAGGCGTCGACCCAGCCCGGGCGGTGGTCGGCGACGACGACGTCGAAGTCGGCCGTCTCGAGCGCGCGGTCGAGCGCCGCGGGGTCCTCGGGGCCGAGGATCCGGGCGCCGGCAATCTGCGCCTGGAGGGTCTCGACGATCAGGGCTCGATCGCGCGGGTTCTCGTCGACGACGAGAATCCGCAACGCTTCGCCCGGAGAACCGGCGCGCCCCGTCGGACCCGCGCCAGCCGTTGCGTCGGATGGCATCACTTAAGTGTGTCTGGCTCAACATTATGCCGCAATTCCGCCACTTCGCGGCGCGATTTCTGCGCCCGTGACCGCCGCTCGCCGGGTTTGGCCGAACCCCGCGACGGGCGCGGTGAAGCCGCGGACATTGGTGAGGTCACATCTAGGAGTCCGGCGGCATCCCGGAAAGACTCGCGGATGCGAGGAGGACGTCATGACAACGATGAAATGCCGCGGGATCGTGCTCCTGGCCTGTCTCGCGGCCGTCTGCCCGGTGGCCCTTGCGCAGGAGAATCCGGCACTGAATCCCGGCGAGTTTCTGGGGGCCGTTCTGCCGGTCGTCGGGTCGACGCCGGGGAATTTCGGCTCGTACTTCAAGACGGCGGTCCAGATCCACAACCCCGGCTCCGCCGTGTTGACGTTCCGGCTGGTGTTCCATCCGGCGGGTCGCTCCGGCACGGCCGGAGATCCGTCGGAGACGGTCACGGTCCCCGCCCGCGGAACCGTCTATTTCGCGGACATGCTCCCGGCGATGGGGGTCGCCACGGGCCTCGGCAGTCTCGACGTGCTCCTGCCGAACGGCAGCGTGGCCGGAGCCGTCGCGGTCGTGCGGGTCTTCAACGACGCGGGTGCCGCCGGGACCTCGGGTTTCACGGAGAATTTCGTGACGCTCGATTCGGTGAACGGCCCAGGGCAGATCGCGTACCTCGTCTGCCCGCCCGACTTTTCGGTCTATCGGTTCAACATCGGTGTGCGCACGCTCGACCAGGGCGCGTCCCTGAGCGTGACGGTGCGCAACGCCGCCGGAGCGGTCACGAAGACCCTCACGAAGACCTACGCGGCGAATTTCTTCGAGCAGACGTCGGTGGACACGTTCCTCGGAGGAGCGGGGCTCGCCGGGAGCGACAGTCTGTCGATCCAGGTCACGGCCGGAAACGCCGTGGTCTATGGAGCGACGACCGACAACCGGACCAACGACGCGAGCTATCAGGAGGCGGAGCGCCTGGTCGACTGAGACCCGCGGACAGAGGCCTCCGTAGGCGTCCCGAGAGATCGAGAGAACCAGGGAATTCGCAGGGTAGTAAGAACTGGTGGAGCTGAACGGGATCGAACCGTCACGCCTCGCTTCGCTCGGGTGACGCTTCCGTCGGCGTCCCTGGCGGGGGGCGCACGGCGCCCCCCGAACCCCCCACGGAGGTCGACGGTTCGATCCAACCGTCGCTTCGAAAAGCAGAGGAGCTAGGGAACCCGCGTTGTGAGAAGAATTGGTGGAGCTGAACGGGATCGAACCGTCGACCTCCTGAATGCCATTCAGGCGCTCTCCCAAACTGAGCTACAGCCCCACGCGGAAGAGGCGCGAAGATAGCACGCCGGAAAAAGCCTGTAAATCGGCCCCTTCGGGCGGTCCGGCCGAGGGCTGGCGGTCATCATGTTCCGCTCCATCAGCTTTTTCCCACATCACGCGGCAAAGCGTCAGCGGCCATTCCTCACCCTGAGCCGCTTGACGTAGACGATGTCGGCGTAGCCCCTGGGCCGTCCTTCGATGGCGTACTTTCGCTCGTACCCGAGGCGCTCGTAGAACAGGGGCGCCTGAAAGCTGTGCGTCAGGAGAACGACCTGCTCGCAGCCCCGATTCTCAGCCTCCGATTCCGCGGCGAGCATGAGTGCCTTGCCGAGGCCTCGCCCGCGATGCCGCTCGTGAACCCAGACATGAGCGATTTCGCAGCAGCCTCCCCAGGTGTGACCATTGATGCCCGCGATGACTTCACCCGTGTCGCTCCGAATGGTGCCGGCCAGGAGCTTTCCATCGACGTAGCCCGTGGCCTCGACGTTGAACTCGTAGATGCGATCGGCCAGGAACGACTCGATCTCCCGGCACCGAGATTCATCGTGGAACTCGATGGCCCTGAGATGCATGGCACCTGACGATTGGCGCGTCAATGGCGATCCCTGATGTAACTCACGAGGTCCGTCAGATCGCGCCCCGACGCATCCGGAGCCAGCCCCAGCTCCTCCGGGGGGAGGCCGAGCCTGTTCACCCAGAACGTGGGGTAGCCGAAGGACTTCGCCCCGGCGGCGTCCCACCCCGCAAACGCCACGAAAAGGATCTCCTCGCGTGCGAGCCTCAACGCGTCGACTCCCATCTGGTAGGCGCGAGGTTCGGGCTTGTAGGAGCGTATCTTGTCGGTGCTCAGGACCTCGTCGAAGGCGCCCTGCAGCCCGGCGTTCTTCATTCCGGCCTCGAGCAGCCTCGCCGTCATGTTGGACAGGAACGCCAGCCGAAAGCCTTCCGCCTTGAGCGTCTCGAGCGCAGGGCGCACGTCCGGCCAGGCCCCGAGCTCGAGGTACGCCTGCATGAGCCGGGTGCGCCTTTCCGGCGTCAGCTCGAGCTTCAACAGCTCGGCCGCGAAGACGAGCGCGTCTTCCGTGGTCCTCCAGAAGTCCGCGTAACGTCCCGTCAGGGCGCGCAGCCACTGGTATTCGAACTGGCGGATGCGCCAGGCGTCGGACAGCGCATTCCCCTTTCCGGGAAAGAGCGTCTCCGCGAGCACGAAGACGGGCCGGGGATCGAGGATCGGAAAGGCGTCGAACGCCACGGCTCGCAACGGCCGTCGAGGCGCCGCCACGCCCGTCCACGGCGACAGGAGGGCGCCCGCCGCCGCGCCTCCCGCGCCCGCCAGCAGCACCCGCCGATCCAGGCTCACGGAAACCTCCTGCCGGTGAGCGTCGTGTCGGGGACGCCGTGCGGCCTGGCGATCGGGCCCGCCGGGACGCCGCCCCGCATGCGAACCCGGAGCCGGTCGATGGAAAAGGCGCCCGCGCCTCCCACCATGAGCGCCACCAGGCTCGCGACGTAGAGGAGATTGACCTCGTAGCCCGGCGGCCCGAACACGGGGCCGTCAGGCGTCAACCCGATCGTGTTGATCGAGCTGAAGCCGTACCGCACGTGCACGGTGAACATCGCGACGAGCATCATCGCGATCAGCGGGACGCCGACGATTCCGACGAACGCCCCCAGGAAGATCGCCGCGCCGCCGAAAAGCTCGAGCAGCGTCCCGCCCCACGCCGTCAACGTCGGCAGCGGCGCGCCGATCTGGCCGAGGAGCCGGGCGAATCCCGCCGGGCCGCGACTGAGCTTGGCCCAGCCGTGGGCCATGAAGCCGTATCCGATCACCAACCGAAGCGGCAAAGGCGCCCAGAGCCTGCGCCGCGCGTCGCGGTCCGTCCTGGTCATTTAGGCCTCCCGAATCCGCCACGGCGGATTGCGGCGGTTCTTCCCGGCGTGAAAGAGGCAGATCCGGTTGCCCGCCGGGTCGCGCAGGGTCGCCTCGCGCCACAACCAGGACTGATCCCGGGGCGCGGACTCGAACCGAAGTCCTTCCGCGGCGAGCCGGGTCACGGTGGCATCGAGGTCGTCGAGCTCGAAGTACACCACGGTCCCGTCGGAACGGGCCGCAGAGGGCGCACGGTGCAACGAGAACGTCGCGTTTCCGACCAGACACTCGAACCTTGCGTAGTCCGGCGGATCGTGGACGATGAGGCGAAGCCCGAGCCGCCGGTAGAACTCGACGGACTGAGCCAGATCGTCACATGGCACCGTGACCTGATTGAGATCCATGAACCCCCGGCGCGGATGCCCTCGGTCCGCATCCGCACTCGTGGCATTGGATGCCGGGGATCGTTGAAACGTGTCGATCGCGGCTCCTCCGCGGCCGGGGAGCAGCGGTTGGATCGAATCGTCTACCTTGGAGGGGCGGGGACGCCGTGCGCCCCGGCCGGTGAAGCCCGACGGATCCGTCACTCGAGCGTAGCGAGGCGTGGCGGGTTCAGCCAATCCCCAGAGGCAGATCCCCTGCGGTAGGCAACGCCGGCCGCCGGCCGGCGGTCACTTGAATGCGGCTCGAGGCGACGCCGCCCGCCAGGGGCGCCGATGAGAACCGTGACCTTCGAACTCCGTGGAATTCAGCTCGGCGCGGCTCACACGGCCAGATATGGCGGCAGATCGAGGTCGTCGTGTCCTTCCTCGAGCGCCGAGACGCACACGCCGAAGCGGGCGGGAATGCCCTGGCAGGCGTCGAAGATCGCTGCCGCCAGGTCGGACCGTGCGACGCTGATGAAGCGACCCTGAAGCAACTCGCGCATCGGCCTCAGGTCCAAAGCCGCCTCCTCGCGACCGGCGGCGTCGACGAGCTGCATCCGTTCCATCGCGTAGCCGCATTCGCGCAAAGCCGGGACGAGACCCATGCGTTCCGCGATCTCGTAGCCCAGGCCCCAAAAGTCGATGAGGTAGCCTCCGGTGCGCAGGGCCGGGGCCTTCTCGAACAGAACCGGTTCGTGACCAGCCCGACGGAGCCAGTAGGCCAGCGTCGGCCCCGCCACTCCGGTTCCATTGATGGCAACTCTCATGTTTCGCGTTTCAGCGCCACCAACGCTGCGGGCGCCTCGACGGGCTCTTCAATCGCGTCCTCTGTCCCGGCGCGGTCCTCCGGCGCTCTCAGACGACCCGGAGGAACGCATTCGGCGGGGTCGTTGTGGCGGGCATTCCGTCAACCGCCGAGGTCAAGTATATCGTAACGCGATATTGTTGCGGCCGGCCGCGCCTCGTCCGAGGCGGACGGCCCCGGACGCGTGCCGGATCCTTGCCGACCGCACCGGATCCGAAACACGAGCGTTCCGGCGGGGGTCGGTTTGACGGACAACCTCCCCGGCGTGGCCCGGCTCCACCGACGGCGGGGCTGCCGCCTCAAAACACGTACGAAACCGAGTAGAGGATCCCGATCGTGGAGACCTTGACCCTCGTCCGGGTGAGCTCGTTGCCCTCGATGTCGGAAACCAGCCGCTGCTCCGAGTACCCCCACTGGTAGTTGAAGCCGAGCGAACCGGAGATGTGCTTCGAGGAGCCGCCGATGCCGAGCGTCACGCTGTTCATGCTGATCCGGTCGAAGAAGCCGTCGTCGCTGCCGACCGGCGTGGGGTCGGTCGCAAAGCCGGAGTGGAGCTTCCAGCGCCCGTCCTTGCTCAGATTGATGAAACCACCCAACGCCACGCTGACGATCGAGCGGGACGCAAAGGGGATCCCGGGAAAGGGGGTCGTCGTCTGCTGGGCTGGAGTCCCGTCTCCGGGGTCGCTGATGTGAACGACCCTGTTGGTGCTGGCGAAGCCGTCGTACACAGAGTGGCCGGTCTGCGCCCGGAGGTCCAGCTCGATCTCGCCGATGTCCGAGACCCAGGCGCCGCCAACGCCAACCTCGAGGGGCAGGTTGTACCGGAATGTAGTGTTCGTGGAGTCGAAGAAGTAGAGCTGTTGCGACGCGGCCCCCTGCTGGTCGACGACGTCGATGGTGAAGGTGCCGCTCGACAGCACCCGGACGCCCGGGGTCCGGAGGACCGCTCCGAACTTGATGTGCTTCGAGAGGTCGATCTGGCCTCCAAGACCGAGGCGCAGTTCGACCTGGCTTCCGGTGGCGCGGTACGAGTCGAGAAACGTCCGGACATACGTCGCGGTCTGGTCGCGGAAGGTGAGCGACTGGACGCTGCGAAGATTGAGGACGTCGACCAGGAGGCCTCCGCCGACGCGCCATTTCCTGCCGACTTCGCGACCCAGGGTGAGGGCGAACGTCGTCCGATTGAACGAGGCATCGGCCGACAGGGCGATGTACTGACTCGGGAGGGGAGAGCTGACGACCCCATCGGTGGACTGGGACCACGCCGCGGTGCGGACGATGGCGACGCCGAGAGTCCACGCTTCCCAGTGGAAGGGCTTCTTCTGGACGAGGCCGACCGCCGCCGGGAGCTGGTCGAGCGAGTGGCCGCTGCCCTCGAGCAGTTGCGGTGAGACCGTCAGGACGCGGAAGCTGCCGGTGCTCGCGCTGACGGTCGAGACGTTGGCGCCGGCGATTCCGGCCGGGTTGAACCACAGCGCCGTCGGGTCGGCGGCGCGCGCCGTGTATGCGTTTCCCTCGAGGCCGCCGATCTGTCCGATCGGGAGGCTGTAGTTGTTGGGAAGTATGATGTTCGGGGGGAAGAGTGCCTGCGGGTTCTGGGCGAGCGCGGCCGGGTCGGTCAAGATCCCCCAGACGGCCACGGTGGCTGCCACGGCGCAGAGCGTCATTCGGCCGGACACCATCGAATATCCCGCTTCAGATTCCCCGGTGGGATCTTCGCGGCTTCGAGCCGGGGCGGGTTGATCCAATTGCATCAGAATTCACCGCGCCCTCCGCCGTGCAGACAGAGGTCACTCCCCCTGCCGGCAGGGGCCTCAACGGTGGCCGAGGCAATCGCATTGCCCGACGCCGCCGTTAAGTCACCACCGGAACGGGAGATCCGAACCGCGACCCTCCCGCGGGGCTGTGCCCGGGAACCCGCGCTACTCGGTCGTCTTGCCGGCGAAGTGCTCCCTGGCCGCCAGGGCATCGGCCTTGGTGGCGTGCACCGTGCCGTCCGCGTGCTCGGGAGGGCCGTACAGCGTGTACAGCTTGAGCGGCCGTTCGCCGGTGTTCTTGACGTTGTGCCGCGCCCCGGCGGGGACGAGGATCGCCGTGTCGCTCTCGATCATCGTCTTCCGGCCGTCGATCCAGACCTCGCCCTTGCCCTCTTCGACCCGGAAGAACTGGTCGCGGTCCGGGTGGACCTCCTCGCCGATGTCCTGGCCCGGGGCGAGGGCCATCAGAACGAGCTGCAGATTCTTGCCCGTGTAGAGAACGCGCCGGAAATCCGAGTTGTGTTCGGTGATTTCTTCGATGTCGTCGACGAACCCTTTCATGGCAACTCCTTTCGACCGTCGAATCGACCGACGGCCCCACGATAGGCGTCCCGGCCTCCGTGCGCCTGATCCAAGCGGATCAAAAACGCGGGTTCCCTCGCGTTTCGGCCGCCGCCGGCCGCGGCGCGGCGGGTTGACATATATTCAGCAAGATGGCTGAATGTCATCGATGGCCCTCCGCCGCCGGCCGGCTCGTTCAGGCGCCTCCCGGCGCGCGGCGCGCCCCGGCGCCGACGCATACGAGGCGGTCTTCGGCGCGCTCGCGCACCCGGCGAGGCGGCGGATCCTGATGACCCTGCACTTCGAGGGCGGATCGATGACCGCCGGCCGGATCGCCGCCGTCTTCACGCACGCCTGGCAGACCACCACACGACACCTCCAGGTCCTGGAGGCGGCCGGCCTGCTCGTGCACGAGAAGAGGGGACGTCTGCGGATCTATCGCATCCAACGCCATCGGCTCGAGCTGGCGCGGGATTGGCTGGCCTGGTTCTCCCGCAACCCTTGACGAGGAACGAAGGAGGAAGCGCATGACGGCGAAGACGAAGAAGACGACGAAGCGGCCGACGAAGGCGGGCCCGGCCCCCGGATCCCGCCCGAAGGCGAAGCGCCCGGCGACGAGGCAAGCCCGCGGCGACGTCCCGCAGTTCTTCCGGCTCAACGTCGAGGTCGGTTCGCTCGACGCCGCGGCCACGTTCTACGAGCGGCTTCTCGGTTTGCCGGGACGGAAACAGGCGGGGTCCCGGTGCTACTTCCGGTGCGGACCGGTCACCCTCTCGGTGCTCGACGTGTCCGCGTCGGGCCCACCGCACCCGGCCGCCAAGGCGCTCTACTTCACGGTCAGGAATCTCGAGGCGGCGTTCGAGCGGGCGAAGACCCTCGGCTGCCTCTCCCGCGAGAGCGTTCACGACGCTCCGGGCGGAGGGATCGTCGTTCGTCCCTGGGGGGAGCGGTCCTTCTACGCCGAGGATCCGTGGAAGAACCCGCTCTGCTTCGTCGAGGAGGGGACGGTGTACGCCGGCTGACCGGCTCAGCTCGCGCGGTCGGGAGGGCCCGGGCGAGGAGTTTCGGCCCCGGAGCCTCCGCTTCCCCCGGCTTCCGACGGCCAGAGGGCGTGGATCGCGCACTCGAAACTGTCGAAGAGGTGGCTCTTCCCGCCCACCACGATCTCGAAAATCACGGCCTGGCCGTTGTTGCAGACCTCGCAAACCGGCATCGGGACCTCCCGCCGCGGGCTCCAGGAACCGACCGCGGCAAGCAACTGAACCTTCCCCTGACTCGAGCCAGGGACCTCTGCAAGACTCGCGCCGTCCGATTCCCCGGGGGACCGGCCCCTCATTTTATTTCATTCGTGCGCCCGGGGAGGGTTCCCCTTCAGGCGATAGACGACGCCGGTCTTCGTCGCCCCGAGGGCGATCCAGTCCCTGACCTCGTCCTGCAGCGTCAGGAAGAACGTCTCGGCGCGCTTGAGAGCCTTCGCATTGAGCTCCTCGCGGCGCCTGAACTTGATCTGGAACGCGAACTCCCCGACGAGCGGCCGATGATCGCCGCGGGACCGCCAGAGGGCGACGTTGGCCATGGCCGTGATGCCCTTGCCGAAATCCAGGACCGCGATGTCCTGCAGGACTTCTTCGACGATGGTCCCGCAGACGAGCTCGATCTTCTCCCCGGGCGTCCGCTTGAGCGAGCCCAGGACCGGCAGCAGGTTCACGAGGGTGTCCATCGAGTTGGCGTCTCCCTCGTGGATGGCGCTCAGCCCGAATTCCACGTTGTGGGAGAAGAGGAGGCGCATCCCCCCGAGGCCGTCCTTCAGCGGGAGGGCCTCCGCCTTGAACTTGATCCGGTAGTCTCCGAAGATCTGCGGCCGCACGTCGGTCTCCGCGGCCTTCTGGACGTCGGGATGGCGGAACTTGAAGACGATCTCGGGATCGCCGATCGGGAACCCCTCCGAATACGGGACCCTGCGGCGCAGGATGAAGGCGTTGTTGTAGAGACGGAAGTCCTCGGTGTCGAGGAACAGCACCTCGCGGATCTGGAGCGGCTGGTCGGCGATGTCGCAGGGCTCGAGCCCGACGCCCGCCTGACGCGCCGGACGCCGGAGCAGCTTGCCGAAATCCACGAGACTCTTGCGGGAGGTGAAGCCGTTCGGCCTCAGGATGATCTTGCTCTCGAGGTACTGGACCTCGTGGAGGGGGAGGCCGTCGGCATACTTGCCGGGCTTGACGTCGGGCAGCCGCCGGGCCTGGCCTTTCGGCGCTTCGTCCCGCCCGGCCGTCGCCACGGCCCGGGGGGCGGATTTCGTCGCGGTCTTCTTCGCCATGGCTCTCCCTGGTCCTTCGGCGCCGCCCGTCACTCGAGGAAAGAGTGGCGGAGAAGCATACACGGACGACCGCCGGATGAGCCCTCCGGCGCCGCCCATGCGACGAATCAGAGGAACTTCAGCAGCGCCTCCGTCGTCCCCTTCGGGTCCTCCTCGAGCACCCAGTGCCCGGCGTTCTTGAGAATCACGACGGTCACGTCCGGCGCGACGAGCTTCGCCTGGTCGCCGAGCACCTGGCCGAGCGACTTCTCGCCGCCGATCGTGAGGACGGGCATCGGGAGCCGCGTCCTGGCGAGCTCGGCGAAGTCCTTCGCGGCCTGAGGAAACGAGACGAAGTAGGACCAGCCCGCCTTCATCCGGCCCGGGCGCGCGTAGGACGCCGTGTACGCCCGGCGGTCCCCCTCCGGAAGCGAGCGGTTCCGGTCGGCGGCGAATTCGTTCCAGTAGTAGTCGAAGTAGGTCCGCTCGCGGCCCTTGACGAGGGCCTCGGGGGTCGGGCCGTGGAACCGGAAGTGCCAGAGCCCGGGATTGTCGTAGACCGCCTCCCAGCCCTCGACTCCCGGGAGGAAGGCGTCCATCAGGACGAGCTTCTCGACCTCCGCGGGAAACTGGGCGGCGTAGGCGTAGGCGACCATGAGGCCGATGTCGTGGCCGACGACCCGCGCCTTGTCGACGCCGAGGGAGCGGACGAGTGCGTGGACGCGCGACGCCGCCGTCTTCATGTCGAGGCCGTCCGCCGGGATCGAGGAATCGCCGATCCCGGGCAGGTCCGGCGCGATGACGGTGAACTTCTCCGCGAGCGTCGGGATGATCGGCCGCCACATGCGCGACGTCTCGGCGTAGCCGTGGAGCAGGACGAGCGCGGGCCCGCGGCCCGCCGTCAGGTAGTGGAAGTCGACGCCGGCGACCGAGGCGGTGCGGGAGGCGATGTCGGCGCCTCCGGCCGCCTTCGCCGCCGCGAGCGCGAAAAGGAGGCCGAGCGCGGGAATGCGCGATCCGAGTCGGATCTTCAATGGTCGCTCGCTTTCTCGGCGCTCGTCTTCATCGGAGGAACTCGACGAGCGCGCGGTTGACTTCCTCCGCATGCGTCCAGGTGAATCCGTGGGGAGCGTCCTTCAGCACCACGAGACGGCTGCCGCGAACCGCCTCGTGCGTGCGCCGGCCCGAGACTTCCAGCGGGACGATCCGGTCGGAGTCGCCGTGGACGACGAGGGTCGGCACGTCGATCTTCGCCAGGTCCTTCCGGAAGTCGGTCAGCCAGGCGGACACGCAGGCGAGCGTGCCGACGGGGGAGGCTCCGGAGGCGATCGTCCAGGAGAGGCGCACGAGCTCGTCGCTGACGCGCTTTCCGCCGAGGACGTCGACGTTGTAGAAGTTCTGCAGGAAACCGGCCAGAAACGCGGGACGGTCCGCCGCCAGCCCCTTCTCGATTCCGCCGAAGATCTCGCGCTCGACCCCCGAGGGGTTGTCCGCGGTCTTGAGAAGAAACGGCGGGATCGCGCCGAGGAACGCCGCCTTCCGCGCGCGCTCGGAGCCGTACCGGCCGAAGTACCGGGCGACCTCGCCGCCTCCCATCGAGAAGCCCACGAGCGAGACGTCGGAAAGGTCGAGCTTCGTGACGAGGGCATGCAGGTCGGCGGCGAGCGTGTCGTATTCGTAGCCGGCGGTCGGCTTGCTCGACTCGCCGAAGCCGCGCCGATCGTAAGTGATGACGCGGTGCCCGGCCTCGAGCAGCGCCGTCGTCTGCTTCTCCCAGGACCGGCCCGAGAGCGGCCACCCGTGGATCAGGACGACGGGTTTACCGCGGCCGTGGTCCTCGTAGTAGAGGTCGATCGACCCCGAGTTTTCCTTTCCGACCGTGACGAAGGGCATCGGCGTCCTCCCGCGGGTTTTTCTATCACGCGGATGCGAAGAGAGACGCGAGGTGTCCGCGGGCGGTCGTGTCCGAGCGCGGCACGGCCGCCGGTCAAGCGGGGCGTCAGAAGATGGAGTACGGCCACTGGAGGCCCAGGGCCTTCGCCAGGAAGATCGCCATCTGCCGCCGCGTGACGAAGGAGTCGGGGCAGAAGAGCGGGGGTACGGCCTGGCAACCGCCCGTGATTCCGGAAAGCTTGAGGGCTTCGATGTACTGAAAGCCGAAGTCGTTCGAAGGCACGTCGTTGAAGCTCGCCAGGGCGGGGGCGGGGCTCACCTGGAGCACGTAGCCGACGATCATGCCGGCGATCTGCGTGGACCCGTCCGACGTCTGCGGTTCCGCGATCAGGAAATACGACTGCGTGAAGGTGCTCACCGTCAACCCGTCGCCGGTCAGATCGGCCGTCAGGCTGCCCGGGCCGGAGGCCGCCGATTCCCCGGAACAGATGAAGCCCGCGACCTGGCAGTCGACCGGCCCGGTGGCCGTCACCGGGTGAAGCGAGCAGTTGTCCATCATGTAAGAGCAAGCCGCGAGCGAGCCGTAGACCTGGCTGACCGCCGTGGTGTCGACGTAGTCGAGCTCGAGATAGACGATCCGGGCTCCCGCCGGCAGATTCAGAGGGGCCAGCAGGTCGTGCGAACCGCTGGTCGTCCAACGGGGACCGAGACCGAAGTTGGCGGTCGTGAAGGTCTGCGCGCTGTAGAGCGGCTGAAAGGCGATTGACGGGACCTCGACGTAGGTCACGCGGGAGGTGCCGAAGGTCTCCGGCCGTTGCGGAAGGGCCTTCGGCGGCGCTTGCATGGCCGGCGGCTTCGTCGGCCGGGGCGCGGACGTCAGGTCCTGTGCGGCCAGGGGTGCGGCGGCGAGCATCAGAGCAGCCAGCGAAGCCGTGCCTCGTGTCATCGCGTCCTCCTGTCGTTGGATGAGAGCTCAATTATGCCCTCGGCTCCGCATAGGATTACCGCCCAGAGGAGACATCGCCATGCCGCAGTCCCGCCGGAAGTTCCTGGCCCGCACCGCCGCCGGAGTCGTGGGAGCCGCCGCCGCGCGGCGCGCCCTCGGATCGCCCGATCCCACGCCGACGCCGGTCGAAGGCACGCCGCCGGCGTTCGGGACGGCGCCGCCCGTGGGGCCCGACATCTCGACGGCGACCGTCGCCGAGGCGCAGAAGTTCGTGCGCATCGAGTTCACGCCCGCGCAGCAGGCGCAGGTCGCGGGCAGCTGGCCGCGGGCGATGGCGTCGACGATGGAGCGGCGGACGGGCCCGCGCAAGCTCGCCCTCGGGACCGACGTCGTCCCCGCGACGCTCTGGAACCCGATGATCCCGGGCGTCGCGCCGGGGCCGGCGCGCGACCGTTTCGTCGCGACGGCCGCGGATCCCGGCCCGCTCCCGAAGAAGGACGACGACATCGCCTTCGCGCCGATCGCCGCGCAGGGACAGTGGATCAAGTCGCGGGCCCTGACCTCCGAGCGGCTGACGCGCATCTACCTCGACCGGGTCGCGCGCTTCGACGGAAAGCTCCACTGCGTCATCACGCTGACGGCCGAGACGGCGCTCGCGCAGGCCAGGCGCGCCGACGCCGAGATCGCGGCCGGCAGGTACCGCGGGCCGCTCCACGGCATTCCGTTCGGCGTGAAGGACCTCATGGACACCAAGGGGATCCTGACGACCTACGGCGCCGAGCCCTACCGCCACCGGGTGCCCGAAGCGGACTCGGCCGTCGTCGACCGGCTGCAGAAGGCGGGCGCCGTCCTCATGGCGAAGCTCTCGCTCGGCGCCCTGGCGTTGAACGACATCTGGTTCGGCGGGCAGACGATGAACCCGTGGCTTCTCGAGGAGGGCTCCGGCGGCTCGAGCGCGGGCCCCGGCGCCGCCACGGCCGCGGCGCTCGTGGGGTTCTCGGTCGGCAGCGAGACCGGCGGCTCGATCATCGACCCCGCGGTCCGCTGCGGCCTGACGGGCCTGCGGCCGACCTTCGGGCGGGTGCCGCGGACCGGCGCGATGGCCCTCTGCTGGTCGCTCGACAAGCTCGGTCCCATGACGCGCGGCGTCGAGGACTCGATGCTCGTCCTCCAGGCGATCACGGGCCCCGATCCCGGCGACCTCTCGAGCGTGCCGAGCCACCTCGACTTCGACGCGAAGGCGCCGGTGAAGGGCTTGAAGCTCGGCTACGTCAAGAGCTGGATGAACGAGAGCCCGGCGAC
Source organism: uncultured Acidobacteriota bacterium (assembly GCA_963764715.1). Taxonomy (GTDB): domain Bacteria; phylum Acidobacteriota; class Thermoanaerobaculia; order UBA5066; family Gp7-AA6; genus DAHUXD01. Next base: position 5,090 of record CAVXTP010000019.1, on the reverse strand, counting down.
CGAGGTCGACCGCGCGGCGCTCGAGACGTGCCGGAAGCTCGGGATGGTTCCCGTCGAGGTCCACCTCCCGGACTGGCCGTACGGATCGCTCAACACGATCCTGTTCGCCGAGGCGGCGGCGTCCTTCGAGGAGCTGACGCTCTCGAACGGCCTCGACCAGCTCAAGGCGCAGGTCCCCGACGCGTGGCCCAACCTCTTCCGCCAGGCCCGCTTCCTGTCGGCCGTCGACTTCGTCCAGGCGGACCGCATGCGCCGGAAGGTCGCGCAGGAGATGGAACGGATCTTCCGGCAGGTCGACCTGTTCCTGTCGCCGCCGCTGCGAGACGAGATCCTCACGATCACGAACTTCACCGGGCACCCGGCGATCGTCCTGCGAACGGGGTTTCTCCAGGTCACCCAGGCGCGCAGCGACTGGGCCCCCGACGCGAAGAACCCCATGCCGACCTTCGCGACGCCGCGGAGGGTTCCGCACGGGGTCTCCTTCATCGGGCGGATGTTCGACGAGGGGACGATCGTGACCGCGGCGATCGCCCTCGAGAAGGCCTCGGGAGTCGCGGGGGAGCGTCCGCCGGGGTTCTGAGGACGCCCGCCCGCGGGGTCAGTCCGACGCGGCCACGACCTCGAACTCGGGGAACTCGATGCCCTTGTGGCCGAGCCGCTTCTCGGCGCGGGCCTCGAGCTCCCCCCAGATCGCCTGGACTTCCGCCGGGGCGTTGTCTGGGGCGTCGGCATCGCGCCACGTCAGCACCTCGACGAAGATCGTCTTGCCCGACTCGTCGGTGCCGCGCAGGATGACGTGGGGCTTCGGCAGGACGAGCCCGAGACGGCGGAGCGTCGTCCACTGCCGGCCCAGGAGCGTCGCGTATTCCGCTTCCTCGCCGGACTTGACGCGGTGCGTCACGAGGACCGTTTCGGTCGGCGCGGGCTTCGGCGCCGGCGCCCCCGGGCCGGACGCCGCGAGCGCGACGAGAAGGGCCGCGGCCGCCGCCGGCGCCTTCACGACCCCGCCTTCTCGATCGACTTGAGCTGGAGACCCTTCACGCCGGAGCGCGTCACGGGCGTGCCGGTCGCGCGCGCCGCCACCGAGGCGAGGTCCTTGACCTGGTCCTTGACCGAGACCGGGCGCTCGCCGAGCAGGACGTAGAGCGTGCCGTCGTCGGCGAGGAAGCCGGCGGGAACGCCTCGCGCGATGCAGGCGTTGGCGCACCCCGCGTGGTCGGCGTCGCGCGCCCCGCGGGTCACGTAGCAGTGCATGTCGACGACCACTCCCTGGATCGTGACGTCGGCGGGCTTCTCCTCGGCCCGGAGGAAGAGGCGGCCGCCGATGAGGGCCGCGAGGATGACGAGGGCGACGAGAAACGGAACGACCCGTCGGTTCTTCATGGTGAGCTCCTTTCGCCGCGCACCGTACCGGCTCCGCCGCTTCCGCGCATGTGCCGGAGGTCATGCGGCGGGACCACGAGAAAGATCCATGACTTCCGGCAGGGGTCGGGCGCCGCCGGCCACGCCTATACTCGGCGGTCGCATGCTCTACCGAGACGACTACCGCCGGCTCCTGCGGCGGGGAGGCTTCGCGGTCTGGGCCGCGGTGGGCCTTCCCGTCATCGCGCTCGAGCTCGGGGGGCGCTCACGCGGCGCGGAAGCCGGCCTCGCGGCCTGGATCGCGGTTCTCGTCCTCTTCGGGGCGGCCTTCGCGCTGGGAACGTCGCGCCGCGCCGAGTCCGCGCGAGGCGGAGCCCTCCTGCTCGCCGCCGGGCAGAGCGCCGCGGTCTTCGCCCTCGTGGCCCTTCCGCCGTGCTTCGGGCTCGAAGGTGCGCTCCTCGTCCTCGTCGCGCTGCAGCTCCCGGTCCTGCTTTCCCGCGCGCCGGCCGCGGCATGGATCGTCGGGCAGAGCGCCGGTTTGCTCGCGCTGATGTGGCTGCACTGGGGATGGCACTGGGGCCTCGTTTTGGCCTTCGCCTACCTTCCGTTCCAGCTCATCGCGGACGCGACCGTGCGCCTCCTCGCGGAAGAGACCGCCGCTCGCCGGGCCCTGGCGGCGACGAACGCGGAGCTCGAGGCGACGCGCGAGCTCCTCGCGCGGAGCGCCCGGCTGGCCGAGCGCTCGCGCATCGCCCGCGACCTGCACGACGTTCTCGGCCATCACCTGACGGCCCTCTCCCTGAACCTCGAGATCGCGAGCCACCAGACGGGCGAAGAAGCGCGCGCGCGGATCGAGACGGCCCAGTCCGTCACGAAGCTCCTCCTCGGGGACGTCCGCGGCGTCGTCAGCGAGCTCGCCGAGGACGGGCGTCTGGACCTCGGCGCTTCGCTCCGCCGGCTCGCCGAGGGGATCCCGCGCCCGCGCGTGCACGTCGGCGTCGCCGAGGGGCTCGCGGTGGACGACCCGATGGACGGCGAAGTCGTGCTGCGGTGCGCGCAGGAGATCGTGACGAACGCCGTCCGTCACGCCGGCGCGGAGAACCTGTGGCTCGAGGTCGAGCGCGGCGGAGGAGGGATCCGGATCGAGGCGCGCGACGACGGGCGGGGCGCTTCCGACGTGCGTTCGGGCCACGGTCTTTCCGGAATGCGCGAGCGCTTCGAGCGGCGCGGCGGAGCTTTTCGCTATGAGACCGCGCCCGGCCGGGGCTTTCGCATCTCGGCCATGCTGCCGCTCGCGGCGGCGGAACGCCCGTGATCCGCGTCTTCCTCGTCGAGGACCAGACGCTCGTGCGCGAGGGTATCCGGAGCCTCCTCGCCCTCGACGGTGACATCCGCGTCGCGGGCGAGGCGGCGGACGGCGAGGAGGCGATCCGCGCGATCCCGGGCGGCGGGGCCGACGTCGTCCTGCTCGACATGCGCCTGCCGGGGGCCTCCGGCCTCGAGGTGCTGCGCCGGCTCTCGGCCGCCGGCGCGCTGCCGCCGACGATCATCCTGACGACGTTCGACGACGATGCCCTCGTGCTCGAGGGGCTGCGGTCGGGCGCGAAGGGCTACCTCCTGAAGGACGTCTCTCTCGCGGAGCTCGTGCGCGCGATTCGCGCCGTGGCCGCCGGCGGGACGGCCGTGCAGCCGATCGCCTCCGAGCGGGTGGTGCGCGGTCTCGAGTCGGCCGAGGCGAGCTTCCCCCGGCTCGACCCGGCGGATCCCCTGACGGAACGGGAGATCGAGGTCCTGCGCCTGATGACTGGCGGTTACAGCAACCGCGAGATCGCCCGGGCCCTCCATCTGGTCGAGGGCACGGTCAAGAACCACGTTTCGAGCATTCTGTCGAAGCTCGGCGTGCGCGACCGGACGCGGGCCGTGCTGCAGGCCGTCCGGGCCGGATACCTCCACTGACGCCCCTCTCGGCCGGCCCGCGATAGAGTAGGCGGCACGCTCGACCACCCTCGGTCCGAGACGTCAGAGGAGGAACAATGAAACCGCGTCCTGGAATCGTCCTGGCTGTTCTCGCCATGGTCTTCGCCGTCGCGGCGTCCGCTTCGGCCCAGGCCGTCAACAAAAAGGCTCCGGAGCCCGGCAACGTTCCCGTCGAGACCTTCACCGGCTTCGCCGTCAGCGTGACGAGCGGCCAGTCCGGGGTCGTCGAGATCGTGATCAACCGCTGGTCGACCGACGGCGAGCGCGCGCTGCTCGAGAACGTGCTCAAGGCCTCGGGCTCGCAGGCCATGGTCAACATCATGCAGGACCTGCCGCAGGTCGGCTACATCAAGGGCTCGGAGACGATGGGCGACGCCCTCTTCTACGCCCGTTCGACGGACATGCCGGACGGAACCCGGCAGGTCGTCATCGCGACGAACCGGCCGCTTTCGGCCGCGGCCATGCTCTCTCCGGGCGCCGCGAACAAGTACGACGCGACCGTCATCGAGATGCGGTTCCCGAAGGGCTCGAAAAAGGGCGAGGGCAAGATCGTCGTCGCGGGCAAGGCCTCGATCGACCCGAAGACCGGGAAGCTCAAGCTCACCAACTACGCGGGCGAGCCGGTGCGGCTCGAGAACATCACGGTGAAGACCAAGTAGGTCGGACGAAGTTTCGGGCTCCAGGCAGCCCGCGCGTCGAGGGCCACCCGGGCCGGGCGCGCGGGCTTACTTCTTCTGAGCCTCCTCGAGGAGGTCCGGCGTGCGCTCCCGTCCGGAGATCTCCATCGAGACGAGGCGCGCAATCAGGACGGCCGGGAAGAGCTGTCCGACGAGGGCTTCGGCGATCGCGAGACTGCGCGCCGCCGTGTCCACGGGCGTGATGTCGCCGTAGCCGACGGTCGTGAGCGTCACGAAGCTGAAGTAAACGGTCCCGAGGAGGCGGTTCTCGTGACCCGGGAAGCGGAGCGCGTCGGGCACGCGCGCCTCCACGATCTGGTAGGCGACCGACCACGTGAGGCCGAGCAGCAGATACGCGGCGATCGCGCCCCCGATGCGGTGCCCCGTGATGGGCCCCGCGCGGAAGACCTGCGCGAGGGTCAGGACCGTCAGGATGAGGAGCGACGCCATCACGAGCCACAGGCTGACTTCGATGATGTCCGGGAACGGCGCGGCGAGCGCCCACGCGAGCATCGCCACCGCGAGGACCGCAACGAGCGAGGCGAGGACTTTCAGGAATCGGCGACGGGCCAGCGCCGCGACGCCGCTGACGAGGACGAGCAGAAGGAAGACGTCGAGGACGAGCGGGCTGAGGGCCCCCGAAACGATCAACGGCGGCGCCACGAAGAGCGTCGTCACGAGGCACAGCAGCAGCGCCGTCAGACCCTTGTCGTCGCGCCAGAAGCTCGGGTAGAGGCCGCATCAAAGCTGGCCGATTGTACACAGGCGCGGAACCGGGGGCGTTCCGGTGCGTAAATGAAGGAAGGCGGGAGGTCGAGCGATGCGGTTATTGCGAATCGCCCTGTGCGCGGCCGCGCTGGCGCCCGTCGTGGCCGCCGGCGAGCCGCCGGTTGCGGGCAGGCCGACGACTGCTTTCCTGCACGCGAACGTCGCGCCGATGGACGCGGACCGGATCCTCCGCGACCAGACGGTCGTCGTCTCCGGCGGCCGCATCGCCGCCGTCGGCCCGACCGGAAAGACCCCGGTGCCGCCCGGGGCGCGGGTCATCGACGCCGCCGGGCGCTACCTGTCTCC
>CAVXTP010000018.1:0-75965 GCA_963764715.1 uncultured Acidobacteriota bacterium | reverse complement strand
GCGTCGGCCGGATCCTCGAGATCGTCAACGCCATCCCCGACCGGATCCTTCGGTACGAGGAGTACCGCCGGGTGGCCGAGGCGGTGTCGGTGCCCCTCGAAGTCCTCTGGAGCGCCGACAAGGCGAACCTGAAGCCGCCGATTACGCGTTCTATAGATGTGGGAACGCCGGGGAATAGCGCCACGTTATCGGCCATGGCAGCGCCCGCCGTAGAAAGGAAGATTCTCCGGGCCCTGGCCGCCGGCGAACTCAACTCGCTGATTCTAAGCACTTTGAAGGACGAATACCTGTCGGATCCGAGGGTGAAAAGGGTGGTTTCCGCCTTCCGGAGGACCGCCGGGGCCTCGGAACCTGTTGATTTTCAGAGGCAAATCGCAGACCTTACGGAGGACGAGCGAACGTTTCTCTCTGGCGTCGCGCTGGATGAATCTCCCGAGCCGACCGAGAAGGACGTCGACAGGCTCCTCAAGGCCCTCGAAATCAAACACTTGGAGGCGGAGAGCGCGGCGCTTCTCCACTCCATCCGGCAGGCGGAGGCTGCGGGCCGCCCCAACGCGGAGCTCGACTCGCTTCTTCGAGACAAACAGGACAGAGACCGGCGGATCGCGAAGCTGAAGTCGCGGAAAGGAAATGAACTTGGCGATTGAGGAAAAGTTCCCGGAAGTCGGCGTGCTGCTCAAGGGCGGCCGGGAAAAGGGCTACATCCTCTACGAAGAGATCCACACGATCCTTTCGGACGAGGCGACGGCCGCGCCGAGGGACCTGGAAGCCATCTACGCCCGCTTCTTCGAGGTCGGCATCGAGATCGTCACCGATCCCGACCGGGCCGCGCGCCGTCGGGCGGCCGACGCCGCCGAGTCGGCCGACGAGGCCCGCGAGGCCGTCGAGAAGACCAACGACCCGGTGCGGATGTACCTGCGCGAGATGGGCACCGTCAAGCTCCTCGACCGCGAGGGCGAGGTGCGCATCGCCAAGCGCATCGAGCAGGGCGAGGCCAAGATCTACCAGGCGCTCGCCAACAACCCGATCGTCCTCGAGGAGATCCTGAAGCTCCTCGAGAACGCGGGGCGCGACACCCGCATCGTCGACGAGCTCGTCAACGCCCCCGACGAGGACGACGAGGAGCCGGAGGAGAAGCCGAACCTCGACGACCGCTCGACGCGGCGCATCGAGGGCATCCTCGCGAGTTTCCGCAAGATCGGCGCCCTCGACAAAGACATCAAGCGGATGAAGTTCAAGGCGCGCACGCTGAAGAAGGGCACCAAGACCCTCGCGCGCATCGAGTCGTCGATCGACAAGAAGATCGCCGACATGGCCAAGCTCATCCGGGCGGCCGACTTCACGCCGGCCGTCCTGAACCGCGCCATCGGGATCCTCAAGGACATCGACCGCCAGATGTCGGTGCCCGAGATCACGATCCGCCAGGACACCAACACGCTCAAGAAGGAGAAGAACCCGACGCGGCTCGACTTCTACAAGCGCCGGATCGCGAAGTACAAGAAGTCGCTCCGCGAGCTCGAGCAGAAGTTCGGCGTCTCGCACGAGGACGTGAAGAAGACGCTCCGCATGGTGCGCGAGGGCGAGGAGGAGGCGGACCAGGCCAAGCACGAGCTGATCGTCGCGAACCTCCGCCTCGTCGTCTCGATCGCGAAGAAGTACACCAACCGCGGCCTCCAGTTCCTCGACCTCATCCAGGAAGGCAACATCGGCCTCATGAAGGCGGTCGAGAAGTTCGAGCACCGCCGCGGCTACAAGTTCTCGACGTACGCGACGTGGTGGATCCGCCAGGCGATCACGCGCGCCATCGCCGACCAGGCCCGCACGATCCGCATCCCGGTCCACATGATCGAGACGATCAACAAGCTCACGCGCACGTCGCGCTCGCTCGTCCAGGAGCTCGGCCGGGAGCCGAACGCCGAGGAGATCGCCAAGCGCATGGACATGCCGGTCTCCAAGGTGCGCAAGATCATGAAGATCGCGCAGGAGCCGATCTCGCTCGAGACGCCGATCGGGGAAGAGGAAGATTCGCATCTGGGCGACTTCATCGAGGACCGGCAGGTCCTCTCGCCGATCGAGGCGGTGCTCGTCTCGAATCTCCAGGACCAGACGCGCCGCGTCCTCAAGTCGCTGACGCCCCGCGAGGAGCAGGTCCTGAAGATGCGCTTCGGGGTCGGCGACGGGTCCGAGCACACCCTCGAAGAGGTGGGGCGGTCGTTCAACGTCACGCGCGAGCGCATCCGGCAGATCGAGTCGAAGGCCCTGCGGAAGCTCCGCCACCCGTCGCGGGCCAAGAAGCTCAAACCGTTCCTGGAGACGATCCGCTGAGAATCAGGAGGCGGGAGGCAGGAGGCGGGAAGCAGGAAAAACTCGCGCCTTGCCTGCCTCCTGACGTCTGCCTCCTGCCGCCTGTCAGCGCCGCTTGGCAAGCGGACCCTTTTGTTATATTCATCGGGGTCCATAGCTCAGCGGTCCAGAGCCACCGGCTCATAACCGGTCAGACCCCGGTTCGAATCCGGGTGGACCCACCAACGAAGGCGGACGATTGAGGCTTTTGATCCGGAACCGAATCTCAAACGCGCGGTCAACGCAAGGGTGTTCCACAGCCGGAACACCCTTTTTCGTCTGCGGCCGATCCGCCACGGCGGTGTCGCGATGAGCGACCTCCTCTCCCAGCTCTACCGGCTCCAGACCCGGATCCAGTTCGTCCGCGAGCGCGAGAAGAAGCGCGACACGGTCCCGCCCGATCTCGTCGAGGTCGACCGGGAGTACAAGGAGAAGGTCGAGGCCGCCGCCCAGCTCAAGGCCCGCCTGACCCAGGCCGAGCTCGAGCGGCGCAAGGCCGAAGGCGAGCTCGCCGACCTCAAGGAAAGACTCAAGAAGTACCAGGCCCAGCTCCGCAACGTGCAGTCGAGCCGCGAGTACTCCGCCGCGCTGAACGAGATCGACGGCGTCGAGAAGGCGATCCGCTCGACCGAGGACACGTTCCTCGAGCTCGAGGAGGAGATCGAGACCGCCCGGACGGACCTCGAGACGCGCGAGAAGACCCTGCCGGCGGAGACCGAGCAGCACGAAGAGCGGATGAAGGACTGGCGCGTCGAGCAGCGCGCGATCAACGACGAGCTCGGCAGCGCGAAGTCGGAGATCGAGCAGCTCGAGGCGCAGATTCCTCCGCGCGACCGCGCGGAGTTCCGCCGCCTCATCGACAAGAAGCACGGCCTCGCCGTCGTGCTGGCGATCGGCGGGTCCTGCTCGGCCTGCCACGTCAAGATCCGTCCGGCCGCGATGCAGATCCTGAAGCAGGGGCGGGAGATCATCTACTGCGACAGCTGCAAGCGGATCCTGTACTACGAGCCGCAGAGCTCCTAAGGCCCGGCATGCGCTTCCGGGCGTTCATCGACGGGGCCGCGCGCGGCAACCCGGGGCCGGCCGGCGCCGGCGTGTACGTCTCGGCCGAGGAAACCCTGCCGGCCGAGGAGCACTTCGAGGCGCTCGGCCACCAGACCAACAACGTCGCCGAGTACCGGGCCCTGCTGCTGGCGCTCCGGCGCGCCGCCGAGCGGCAGGCGTCGGAGGTCTCGATCGCCTCCGACAGCCTCCTCCTCGTCCAGCAGATGCTGGGACGCTACCGCGTCAAGGCGCCGAACCTCCAGCCGCTCTACTTCGAGGCGCTCGGGCGTGCGAAGGGGTTTCGCCGGTTCTCGATCTCCCACGTCCGGCGCGAGGAAAACAAGAAAGCCGACCGGCTGGCGAACCTCGGCGCGGACGCCAGCGAACGCGAGATGGCCGGGGAGCAGTTCCACCGCGAGTCATGAGCCGGGACGCCGGGGAGATCGCGCGCCGGCGCGACGGGATCCTCGCGTCGATCGCCGCGGCCGCAGCCCGGGCCGGCCGCCGGCCCGAGGACGTCGCGCTCATGGCGGTCACCAAGACGCAGAGCGCCGGAACCGTCGCGCTCGCCGCGCGCGCCGGGATCACCCGCTTCGGGGAGAACCGCGTCCAGGAGGGAGCCGCCAAGATCGAGGCCCTCCGCGAAGATTTTCCGGACCTCGAGTGGCGCCTGATCGGACCTTTGCAGACGAACAAGGTCCGGACGGCGCTACAATGGTTCCGGGCCATCGAAACATTAGACCGGGAAAGACTTGCGGCGCGCCTGGAGGCGCTGCAGGCGGAGAAGGGCGGAACGCTGCCGGTGCTCCTCGAGATCAACGTCGGCCGGGAAGAGTCGAAGGCGGGCGCCCTGCCCGAGGACGCACCCCGGCTCACCGAGGCCGCGCTCGCCTGCCCGCACCTCGACGTCCGCGGCCTGATGACCGTTCCGCCGTACGACCCCGACGCCGAGAAGTCGAGGCCGTTCTTCCGCGAGCTCCGCGGGCTCCGGGATGCCCTCGCGGAGCGGTTCGGCCGGCCGCTCCCCGAGCTCTCCATGGGCATGAGCCACGACTTCGCGGTCGCGGTCGAGGAAGGCTCGACCGAGGTGCGGGTCGGGACGGCTCTCTTCGGTCCCCGGGAGCCGGCGTGAACGTCGGGGGCTCGGCGGCGGGCGCGGTCTTCGACGCCATCCTGTGGCTGCTGACCGGCCTGCAGTGGGTCGTGATCATCGCGGCCCTCATCTCGTGGGTCAATCCCGACCCGCGCAACCCGATCGTGCGCTTTCTCTGGGGCGTGACCGAGCCGCTCTTCCGCCCGTTCCGCCGCCTCGTGCCCCCGTCGAAGACCGGCGGCATCGACATCTCTCCCCTGCTCGTCCTGCTCGTCATCTATCTGCTGACGCGTTTCGTCGCGCGGCTGGCCTACACGGCGCCGCTCTAGAGACACTGGAGGTCCCCATGCGTCCCCGCACGAGCCCCCTCGAGATTCAGAAGCGCGAGTTCTCCCGGAAGTGGAAGGGCCTCGATCCCGTCGAGGTCCAGACCTTCCTGACGGACGTCGCCGAGGACATGGAAATGCTCGCCCGCGAGAACGCGAACCTGGAGGGCCGGCTCCGCGCGCTCGAGCAGGAGAACGAGGAGCACCGCGAGCGGGAGCGCATCCTGAAGCAGACGCTGCTCTCGGCCCAGCAGGCCTCGGAGGACATCCGCTCGGCCGCCCGCAAGGAAGCCGAGCTCATCGTGCGCGAGGCGCAGGATTCCGGCGAGAAGCTGACGCACAACGCCCTCCAGCGCTCCGCCGAGATCGAGAAGGCGATCCAGGAGCTCAAGGTCCAGCGCGTGAACTTCCGCCTGCAGCTCCAGAAGATGATCGAGCTCTTCCAGCAGGTCCTCGACTTCGACCGCGAGGAAGGCGAGAAGGACCGGCCGCTCTCCTACATGACGCGCAAGTCCAACAAGGAAGAGACGGCGGGATAGGCCTCTTCGGGGGTTGACAGCCCGCGAGTCCCGCGGGCTTCGAGGGGTTGCGCCAAAAAGCCAAACCCCGCAAGCAGCTTGCGCGCTTCGAGGGGGTCAGGTCTTCGGTTTCCGGAGCTCCGGGGCTCGCGCGGCGTGATCGCGAGCCGTTGGAGCTCCGAAAACTCGAACACCTGACCCCGAGTCCGGCGTGGGCGCGGCGCGTGATTTGATTGGCCGCGCATGGCCTCCCTCGAGATCCGCAACATCGGGTGCCTCGCGACGCCCCTCGGCCGGGAGGCCCGGCGCGGGCGCGCGCAGGGCGAGATCCTCCGCCTGCGGGACGCCGCGGTCCGCGCCGAGGACGGCCGCATCGTCTTCGCCGGCGCCGAGAAGGACTACGTCCGGCAGTACGCCGGGCGGCCCGCCGGCGCCGTGCTCGACGCGCGCGGCCGCGCCGTCGTCCCGGGACTCGTCGACGCGCACACGCACCCGGTCTGGCTGGGCGACCGGGGCCCCGAGATCGGCCGGCGGCTGGCGGGCGAGTCTTACGCCGCGATCGCGGCCGAGGGCGGCGGGATCAACGCCACGGTCCGCGCCACCCGCGCCGGCACGGACGAGGAGCTCGCCTCGACCGTCCGGCGCCGCCTCGGCCGCATGCTCGCCCACGGGACGACGACCGCCGAGGCCAAGTCGGGATACGGCCTGACCACGAAGGACGAGATCCGCGCCCTCGCGCTCCTGCGCGACCTCGGGACGGACCCGGCGCTGCCCCGCCTCGTGCCGACGCTCCTGGCCGCGCACGAGATCCCGCCCGAGCACGCGGGAAACCGGGGCGAATGGGTCCGGATCGTGGCCGAGGAGATCGTTCCCCGCGCCGCCGCGGACGGGCTCGCCCGGTATTGCGACGTCTTCTGCGAGACCGGCGTCTTCACGGTCGACGAGTCCCGCACGATTCTCGAGGCGGGCCGAAGGGCCTCGATGGGCCTGCGCGTCCACGCCGACGAACTCGCGCGCTCGGGCGGCGCCATGCTCGCCGCCGAGCTTCGTGCGGCTTCGGCCGATCATCTCCTCTTCATCGAAGAGGCCGAGATCGCGGCGCTCGCCCGGGCCGGCACCGTGGCCGTGATCCTGCCGGGGACGGCCTGGTGGATGCGCTCGCGGCGGGCGCCGGCGCGGGCGCTCATCGAGGCCGGGGTCCCCGTGGCCGTCGCCTCGGACTCGAACCCGGGAACCTGCTGCACCGAATCGCTGCCGGCCGTCGCCGGACACGCCTGCCTCGACTCGGGCCTCTCGGTCGAGGAAACGCTGACCGGCATGACGCTCAACGCCGCGGCCTCCCTCGGGCTCGCCGGCGAGACCGGCAGCCTCGAGGCCGGGAAGTCGGCGGACCTCCTGGTTCTGGACGCCCCGGACGACCGCCACCTCATCTATCATTGGGGGGTCAACCTGGTCGACGCCGTCGTCTTGCGCGGCCGCGTCGTGGAAGGCAGCCGGACGTGACGAACTTCGCGGCCCTCTCGCTCGAGCGGTTCCTCGATGCCCTCGCCTCGGAGGCGCCCACGCCCGGCGGGGGCACGGCCGCGGCGACGGGCGGGGCGATGGGCGCGGCGCTCGCCCAGATGGTGGCGGCCCTGACGCTCTCGAAGGAAAAATACGCCGCCTCGCACGACGCCGTCCGGCCGATCGCCGAAGCCGGCGAGCTCGCGCGCGCCGAGTTCCTCGACCTCGCGCGGGAGGACTCGCAGGCCTACGACGAGGTCGTCGCCGCGCGGAGGGCGCCCAAGGACACGGACGAACAGAAGGCCGCCCGCGCCCGGCGCATCGCCGTCGCGAACCGCCGGGCCACCGAAGTGCCCATGCGGACGGCGCGGGCCGCCGTCCGGCTCCTCGCGGCGCTGCCCGAGCTCGCCGAAAAGGGCAATCCCAACGCCGCCTCGGACGTCGGGGCCGCCGCCCTTCTCCTCGACGCCTGCGTCGAAGGGGCCCTGCTGAACGTCGGGATCAACCTCTCCGGCGTCGAGGACGCGGCCTTCGTGTCCGAGATGCAGAAGGAAACCGCCGTGCTCCAGGAGGAATCCCAGCGTTTGCGCTCCCAGGTGCTCGCGATCGTGCGCAAACGCTTCTAGTCAACCCGCTGACAACACGGGGCTTGCCATCCCGCCGACGCGCGGACGAATTCGCTTGACACTTTCGAGCGATTTTCGTAAGCTGGGTAAATCGAATCGCGCGACACCGGCAACGGGTCGCGCGGTTTTGTTTTTGGCCCCCCCTCTCTCCCGCCCAATCCCCTGAGCGCGCTCCGGTTCCGCGGCGCACCGCGCGCCTCGATCCGCGGATCGCGGCTGGACGGCACAGTCCCGGAGCGCGCCAAAGGCCCCTTTCGTCCGGGTCGGAAGCCGTTTCTCCGCGCGCCATAGAATCCGGCTTCCAATGCCGGAGGCCCGACCGACTCTCTATCTCGTGGACGCCATGTCCAACATCCACCGGGCGTACCACGCGATCCGGGGACTCTCGACCTCGACCGGGCGGCCGACCAACGCCGTCTACGGGTTCGTCACGATGCTCCGCAAGATGCTCCGGGAGCACCCGACCGACTACCTCGCCGTGGCCTTCGACCGGGCGGAGAAGACGGTCCGGCACGCCGAGTTCGACGGCTACAAGGCCAACCGCCCGGCCATGGAGATGGACCTCTCGACTCAGATCCCCGAGATCCGCCGCGTCCTCGACGCCTACCGGATCCCGGTCCTCGAGCTGCCGGGCTACGAAGCCGACGACGTCATCGGCACCCTGTCCCGGCGGGCGGCCGAGGCGGGCTTCGACGTCGTCATCGTGACGGCCGACAAGGACATGCTCCAGCTCGTCGAGGGCGGCCGGATCCGCGTCTTCCACACCGGGCGCGAGAAGTTCCTCGACGAGAAGGGCGTCGTCGAGTTCTTCGGTGTCCCGCCGGCCCAGGTCGTCGACGTGCTCGCGCTCATGGGCGACGCCTCGGACAACATTCCCGGGGTTCCTCGCGTGGGCGAGGTCACGGCCAAGAAGTGGATCTCGGAGTACGGCAGCCTGGACGAGCTCCTCGCGCGGGCGGGCGAGGTCAAGGGCAAGGTCGGCGAAAGCCTGCGGGAGCACACCGAGGACGCCCTGCTCTCCCGGCGCCTGGCCGCGATCCGCTGCGACCTGCCGATCCCGTTCGACCCTGAGGCGCTCCGGCGCGCGTCCCCCGACAACGACAAGCTGAAGGGCCTCTTCGTGGAGCTCGAGTTCCACTCGCTGGCGGCCGAGATCCACGGCGAGGAGGCGTCCGCGCAGCTGACGTCCCGCCGCCTCGGGCCGGACGAGGCGATCGCCGCGGGCGGCGCATCGACCCGGGGCGTGGCCCTGCTCTCGCACGCGGGCGAACGCCTCCTTGCGGTCGCCGACGGCCCGAGCGTGCAGATCGCCGAGGGCTCGGAAGAGGCGATTCTCGCCCGCTGGGACGCCCTCGACCGGCCGGGCGCCTCGTTCGCCGCGCCCGACGCCAAGCCGCTCGAACGTCTCCTCGCGGCGCGCGACCGGACGTTCCGGGGAAGCATTTTCGACGTGGGCCTCGCCCAGTACGTCCTGTCCTCCGGCGTCGGCAGCGCGGAGATCGAGCCGCTGCTCTTCCAGCGGCTCGGCCAGAAGATCTCGCCCGACAAGGAGGCCGGCGTCTCCGACGGCGTGCTGCCGAAGGAGTACGCGATCGAGGCCGCGGACCGGTGGCTGACCGAGCGCGCGGCGGCGGCGGCGGCCCTGGCGCCGCTTCTCGCGGCGGACCTCGAGGCGCGGCCCGGGCTCGAGAAGATCTACCGCGAGATGGAGCGTCCCCTGACCCGGGTCCTGGCGCGGATGGAGCTCTTCGGGGTTGCCATCGACGCGCCCTTCCTGAACGAGATGTCGGCGCGCATGGAGACGGACCTGCGGGCCCTCGAGCGGACGATCTGGGAGGAGGCCGGCGAGGAGTTCAACGTCAACTCCCCGGTCCAGCTCGGCCAGATCCTCTTCGAAAAGCTCAAGTACCCCGTGCTCAAGAAGACGGCGAAGACGCGGTCCTCCTCGACCGGCGTCGAGGTGCTCACGGAGCTCGCCGAGCAGGGGCTGTCGCTCCCGCGCCGCGTTCTGGAGTTTCGCGAGATCTCCAAGCTCAAGGGCACCTACGTGGACGCGCTGCCGGTCCTCGCGGACGCGGGCGGCCGCGTGCACACCTCCTTCCGCCAGACCGTCGCCGCGACCGGGCGCCTGTCGTCCTCGGACCCGAACCTCCAGAACATCCCGATCCGCACGGCCGCGGGCCGGGAGATCCGGCGGGCGTTCGTCGCCCCGCCCGGCCGGCGGCTCGTCGTCGCCGACTACTCGCAGATCGAGCTGCGGATCCTGGCGCACATGTCGGGAGACGAGGCCCTCGTCTCGGCGTTCGAGCAGGGCATGGACATCCACCGCGCCACCGCGGCCCGCGTCTTCGGCGTCGCGCCCGACCTCGTGACGCACGAGATGCGCTTCGCCGCCAAGCGGATCAACTTCGGCCTTCTCTACGGCATGGGCGCCTACTCGCTCTCCCGGGACCTCGGCGTTCCGACCTCGGAAGCGAAGACCTTCATCGAGGCCTACTTCGCCCAGTTTCCCCGGGTGCGCGGCTGCCTCGACGCCATCCTCGCGGTGGCCCGCGAGAAGCGCGAAGTCTCGACGCTCTTCGGGCGGGTCCGGCCGATCCCCGAGATCGCCGCGTCGAACGCGGGCGTGCGGGCGAACGCCGAGCGCATGGCCCTGAACGCCCCCTTCCAGGGGACGGCCGCCGACGTCATCAAGATCGCCATGATCCGCCTCGACGCGGCGCTCCCGGCCGCGGGCCTGACGGCGCGCCTGTCGCTGCAGGTCCACGACGAGCTCGTCCTCGAGGCGCCCGAGTCCGAGGTCCCGCAGGTCGAGGTCCTCGTCCGCGAGGTCATGGAGGGGGCGGCGCAGCTCAAGGTCCGTCTGGCCGTCGAGGTCGGCTCCGGAACGAACTGGCTCGAAGCCAAGTGACCGCGATCCATCGTCCGTCCCCGAGTCGCCGCGCTCGGATGACGGCCGGCGGCGACCCTCGCAACCGCCCGGCGGGCCGTTGATTTCCCATATACTTCGGGACAAACGCATGCGCTTCGCCCTGAGAGGTTCGTGGGCCGCGGCCCTGCTCGCCGCATCCATCGGCCGGGCCTTGCTCGCGCAGGACCCCGCTCCGGCGCCGACACCTCAGCCGGCCGACGCGCCCGGTTCCGCTCCCGCACCCGCCGCGGCCCCGACTCCGCCGCCCGTGCCCGCGCCTTCGGGCGCTCCGTCTCCCGGCGCCGCTTCCGCGCCGGCGGCGCCCGTCGTGTCGCCGGGCCCGGCGGCGGCTCCTCCCGTGCGCATCGTCGACGCTCCGAACGTCTGGGTCGCGAAGATCCCGGCGGAGAACCCCTACGGCCGCGTCCTCGACGCGCCGGCGGCGCTGCCCCCCAAGCTCCCCTTCACCGACGCGAAGATGTCGGCCGGATTCTTCGTCTCGGTCCACGTCGACCCGACCGGAAAGCCGCTCGCGGTCCGGCGCGACCGGGATCCGATTCCCTCGCTCGCGGCCGAGACGATGAAGTCGATTCAGCGGTGGACGATCACGCCCGCGCGCCGCGGCGGGCAGCCCGTCGACACCTGGGGCGCGTATCGCCTCGACCTCGCCGTCGAGATCGACGCGCCAAAAGTCACGCAGGCGGCGATGATGCCGATCACGCCGACGACGCCGCTGCCCTCGCCGTTCGCGTGGCCGGCCGAAGCCGACTGGCTCGATGGCCGGCGGCCGCCCCCGCCGACCGACGGGACGGTCTCGATCCTCGAGGTCGACTCCGCTCCGATCCCGCAGAAGGCGCCGTGGAGCGCGGACTCCTACAAGGGACCCTTCTCGGCGAAATACTGGGTGCAGGTCGACAAGACGGGCCGCGTCGCGCGCGCGATCCCGATCGAGATCAGCGACCCGGTGCTCCTCGCGTACTTCCGCCGCGCGATGGGGGCCTGGACGCTGAAGCCGGCCCAGTCCAAAGGCGCGCCGGTCGAGTCCTGGAACGAGCTCGTGCTCGGCGGCCAGATCAGCTTCGACGACGAGATCAAGCAGATCTCGGCGCTCCGCCGCGCGATCGGGCCCTAGCCCCGCCTCACCCGAGAACCTCGCGCCGGTCGCCGACCCGCCGTGTCACCCGCGTCGCGTCGAGGTGCTCGAGCAGCGGGATCGCCAGGCGCCGCGTGAGGCCGAACATCGCCTTGAACTCGCCGACGTCCACGGCCTTCTTCCCCGAGGCGCGTAGCCGCTCGACCACGGAGTCGACGGCCTCGCGCGCGACGATCCAGCCCCCCGGGAGGCGGACGAGGGCGCCCTTCTTCGCGAGATAGCCGATCAGCCCTTCGATCACCTTCGGGTGGCGCTGGACGAGGGCCGCCACTTCGGAGGGCGAGGGCGGCTCGAGACCGCGCTCCCGGAACACGTCCGCGATCCGCGCCGAGAGCTCGCGATCCGCCCCGGCGAGGTCGTCGCGGCCCGGGGCCCGCGCCTCGTCGGCCGCGATGACGATCGCGCCCCGGGCGACGAGGGCCGCCTCCACCGCTTCGGCCCAGCGCGGGTCCGCCCGCGGCAGGAGCTTCTGCAGAAGGGTCCCGCGCGGGACGCCGACCGACGTCGAGCCCGCGGCCGCGAGCTTCCCGAGCTCGGCGGTGGCCCGCGCGGCGAGGCGAGCCAGCGCGGCCTCCGCCATGTAGCGGTCGGGCGAGGTCCGGAGCGCCCGGATGAGGCCCTCGGCGAGCGCCGGCGCGAGCGCCCTCCGGACGGCCTCGGGAGAGGTCCCGGCGCGCTGCGCCAGGTCGTCTTCGGCCGCGCCGTGCTCGCGCGCCTCCTCGATCCACAGGACGAGGCGATCGCCGAGCGAACCGTGCTCCAGGCGGTCGAGGGCCTGGCGGCGCGCCTCGTCGGCGCGGCCCCGCACCGCCGCGGGCCGCGGGTCGAGCACGACTCCGCCGCCGATCGTCTCGACCGGCGAAAGCCGGCGCACGACGAACCGGTCTCCGGCGGCGGCCGCGACCGGCGACGCGAACCGCAGCGCCACGCGCGCCGACCCGCCGCCGGAAATCCCGGGCGCGTCGAGAATGCGGACGCCGGCCGTCGCCTCCGAGGCGAAGTGGTGGAAGGCCACGCGGTCGCCGCTCTTCAGCGGCGGCGCCGACGGCAGAAGGTCCAGGCGCGCGATCAGGCGCTCCGAGGTCGCGATCGCCCCGGGCTCCGCCAGCACCATGCCCCGCCGGAGGTCCGACAGCTCGACGCCCGCGAGATTCACGCTCACGCGCTCGCCCGCCCGCGCAACGTCCTCCTCGCGCCCGTGAACCTCGACGCGGCGGACCCGCACGGGCTTGCGCTCGGGGAGAAGCTCCAGCTTCCGTTCGCGCGCGATCGTTCCCGAGACGAGGCTGCCCGTGACGACGGGGCCGAACCCGGGCACGAGAAACGCCCGGTCGATCGGCAGCCGCGTCACGGCCTCCTCGCGAGCGCCCGGGCGACCGGCCCGAGCCGCCTCGACGAGCGCGGCCTTGAGCGCCTCGAGGCCTTCGCCGGTGCGCGCGGACACCGGCACGATCGGCGCCGCCTCGAGGAAGGAGCCCCGCGTGAGCTCCCGGACGTCGGCGGCCGTCACCTCGACGAGCTCGGGCGCGGCCCGGTCGATCTTCGTCAGCGCCACGACGCCCGCCGGGATCCCCAGCATCCGGACGATCTCGAAGTGCTCGCGGGTCTGCGGCATCACGGATTCGTCGGCGGCGACGACCAGGAGGACGGCCTCGATGCCCCCGGCGCCGGCGAGCATGTTGCGCACGAAACGCTCGTGGCCGGGAACGTCGACGAAGGACATGCGCACGCCGTCCCACTCGGCGTGCGCGAAGCCGAGGTCGATCGTGATGCCCCGCCGCTTCTCTTCGGGCAGGCGGTCGGCGTCGATCCCCGTCAACGCCTTGACGAGGGCCGTCTTGCCGTGGTCGATGTGGCCGGCCGTGCCGATCAGGAAGCGCCGCACGCGCACAGGCTATCGCCTTCCGCGGCGCTTCGGCGGTGATAGCCTCCGCGCATGCAGGCCCGCATCGAAGAGGACCTGAAGGCGGCGATGAAGGCCGGCGACAAGCGCCGCGTCGCGACGCTGCGCCTGATGCTCGCCGCCCTCAAGAACGAGAAGATCCAGGCCCAGCGCGCGCTTACCGACGAGGAAATCGAAAGCGTGCTGCGCCGCGCCGTCAAGCAGCGCAGGGACTCGATCGAACAGTACGCGCGGGGCGGCCGCCAGGACCTCGTCGACGCGGAAACCGAGGAGCTCGCGATCCTCGAGGGCTATCTTCCGAAGGGCCTCACGGACGCCGAGATCGAGTCCGCGATCCGGTCGATCGTCGCGGAGAAGGGCTTCTCCGCCTCGAAGGACGTGGGGCTCCTGATGAAGGAGCTCATGGCCGGCTACAAGGGGCGCGTCGACGGCAAGAAGGCCCAGGAGATCGCCCGCCGCCTCCTCCCGTGACCCCTCCCGACGCTCCGGGCCCGCGGGAGGAAATCGAGGTCAAGATCCCCGTCTCCGACCTCGCCCCGATCCGCGAGCGGCTCCGGTCGGCCGGCGCCCGGCCGCTCGCGCCCGAGCACGACGAATCGAACGTCCTCTTCGACGACCCCGAGCGCAGGCTCTCCGGAAGCGGCCGGACCGTGCGCCTGCGCCGCGCCAACGGGCGCGCGATCCTGACCTACAAGGGCGCCGCCCGCTTCGAGTCGGGCGCCAGGGTCCGCGAGGAGCGCGAGACCGAGGTCTCCGACGCCGAGGAAGCCGTGGCCATCCTCGCCGGGCTCGGGCTCTCCCCGCGCTTTCGATACGACAAGCGGCGCGAGGAGTGGACCTGCGAGGGCGCGGTCGTGGCCCTCGACACGACGCCGATCGGGCGATTCGTCGAGATCGAGGGCGATCCGCCGACGATCCGCCGGGTCGTCGCCCGGCTCGGGCTCGACGCCTCGGAGTCGGTCCCGTACTCCTACGCGGAGCTCTACGCGCGGCGCCGGAAGGACGAGCCCTCGCTCCCGCCGGACATGGTCTTCGTGCCGTAGCCCCATGCGGGCGATCCTGCTGTGCGCCGGCCGCGGGCTGCGCTTCCGCCCGGTGACCGAACGAATTCCGAAGCCGCTCCTACCCTTTCTGAACGTCCCGCTCGCGGTGGCACACCTCCGGCGCCTGCACGAGGCCGGCGTCGGCGAAGTAGCGGTTAATCTCCATCATCTGGGCGATCAGATCGAGCGCCACCTGCGCCAGGAGTCGGCGGACTTTCCCGAGCTCCGCTTCTTCCCGGAGCCCCGGATTCTCGGAACGGCCGGGGCCCTGCGCAACGCGGCCGAGTTCCTCGGGCAGGACGACTTCCTCGTCGTCAACTCCGACGCCGCGATCGACGTCGACTTCGGCTCGCTCCTCGCGCGCCACCGGGCCTCCGGGCGTCCCGCGACGCTTCTCGTCACGGAAAACCGGGACCCGGAGCACTACACGCCGCTTCAGGCCGAAGGGGACCGCATCACGGCCTTCGGCCTCCACGGCCCAGGCGCGCTCCTCTACACGGGCGTCTGCGTCCTCTCGCCCCGGCTGCTGCCCCGCATTCCGCCCGGCGAGACGGCGCTCGTCGCCCACCTCTGGCAGCCGATCCTCGACGCGGGGCGGGAGGAGCTCGGCTTCGTCTTCCACCACGGTCCGCACGCCGATATCGGCCGCCCGGGCGATTTCCTCCGCGCGTCGCTCGAAGCGCTCGCGCGCGGGGGACCCTTCCCGAAGGGGAGCGGCGTCTTCGACGCGGACCGGCGCGTCCTCGCACGGCGCGCCGGGTTCGACGCGTCGGAAAGCGTCCTCGGCCTCGGCGACGTCGGCTCCGGCGCGCAGATCCGCCGCTCGGCGGTCTGGGACGGCGTTTCGCTGGGAGCGCGCGCGCGCCTGACGGACTGCCTCGCGGCTCGCGGCCGCGTTCCCGAGGGAGCCCACTATGAGAAAGCCCTTCTCTGGGCCGAGAGCGACGATGGAGTCGTCGCGGTCCACGCCCTCGCCGGCTTCGATCGGAACGATCATGGCTTCCAGCCTCTCTCTCCCCGACGGTAGTAGAGGGTCCGGATCTTCGCCGTCGTTCCGAAGACCCGCACCACCGCCATGCGGTCGCCCGCGTTCCAGAGGTAGACCGAGCCCGGCGTGCTCTCCCCGATCGGCGAGAAGGAGCAGATGTCGGAGTTGTTGAACCGGATCGGGTCGTCGATGCGGTCGAGGTACCGCCCGGCCGTCGAAGGGTCGGGCACCCGGATGCCGGTCATGATCGCCGGCCGCACGTCGTTGCGCGACCAGGGCAGATAGACGCCGAGGGGCCGATCGACCCCGCTCGCGATCTCGGCCGTGCGCACCCCGTTCCCGTTGCCGTCCCCGTAGAGCGCCCACTCCCACCGGTCCCCGTTGCGGCGGAACTTGAGACCGACGTTGCGCCCGCGCGAGATCGCGTACGACCGCGCCCGGAAGAAGGCGACCGTCGTCTCGTGGACCGCGTTGCGGATCGCGACCGACTCGCGCAGCGACCAGACCCCCGGCGCGATCATGAGGAGCAGGCACGCGCCGAGCATCAGCGTGACGAGAAGCTCCGGCACCGAGACTCCCGCACAAGAGGAGGAAGGCCCGGGGCCCCGAGGGCCCCGGGCGGGCGGAGGGGTCACCGTCCCTTGCCCACGGGGACGGCGTTCGCAGGCTTCTCCTGGGCCGCCGGCGCCGGGGAGGAAGCGCGGCGAGCGGACGGAGAAGAGGACAGGCGGACCTTGGCGTCGAGGGTGGTGGGGCCGGAAACGGAGACGTAGGGCTTCAGGCTCAGGAAGAGCTTCTCGCCGATGCCCTTGACCTCCATGAGGTCTTCGGGCCGGGCGAACGGCTTCTCCTTGCGCCTTTCGACGATGCGCTCGGCGACCTTCAGGCCGATGCGAGGCAGGAACGCGAGCTCCGCCGCCGAGGCGGTGTTGATGTTGACCTTCTTGCCGCCCGCGGCCGGCGCCTGGGCGCCCTCGCCGAAGAGCAGCGCGCCGGCGCCGAGCGAAAGCAGCACGGCGATGGCGGCGACACGAATGCGGGATGCGGGCATCGAGCTTCTCCTTTCGGAATGCGGTGGGACCGACGAGACGGAGACGAGGGGTCGACTCTTTGTTGTCCTCATCGAGTCGCTGCGATCAGGCGTTCTCCATCGGCACCTCCTTTTCGGGAGCTCCGTGATGGCGAAAGCCGTGCCGCGAGGGCCGTTCGCGGCGAAGCCGCGTCGAGGGAGGCAGTTAGGCCGGGAATGGCCGCGCCGCCGGCCCGGGCGGGCCGACAAGAGATCTTTTCAGCCGGAGCCCCCGGCTGTCGCCTTCACCCGGCGCCGACGCGCCCGGGGGAGCGACAAAGGATGACGACGCCCGTCGAATTTCTTGTCGGCGACGCCGTATGGATAGACTGGCCCGCGTGCCCGGCCGAGAAATCATCGTCGGCGTCTCCGGAGGCTCCGGCTCCGAGCTCGCGCGGCGCTTCGTCCAGATCGCCCTCGCCTCCGGTGGGCTTTCGCGGCTCCACCTGATCGTCTCGGATCCGGGACTCGACGTCGCCCGGAGCGAAATCTCCCCCCGGGTCGCGACACCGCAGGACTGGATCGAGCAGCTCGGGGCGCCGAAGGCGCAGCGCTCGCGCATCGTGCTCCACGACAACGGCGACATCGGGGCCTCGATCGCGTCGGGCTCCTACCCCGCCTCCGGAATGATCGTCATCCCGTGCAGCGGCGGGACCCTCGGCTCGATCGCGCACGGCATCGCGCGGGACCTCCTCGCGCGCGCCGCCGACGTCTGCCTCAAGGAGCGCCGGCCCCTCGTCCTCGCCTTCCGGGAGTCCCCGTATTCCCTGGTGCACATCGAGAACATGCGCCTGGCGACCCTGGCCGGCGCGATCGTCGCCCCCCCCTCGCCGGCCTTCTACGTCGAGTCCCCGTCCGTGGCGCGGTTTCTCGACGTCTACTGCGTGCGCGCGGCGCGGATGCTGGGCCTCTCACCCCGGGGCGAGCAGTTCCGCTGGACCGGAGGGGCCGGCCGGAGGCGAGCCCCCTCCCGCGAGGGCGGGCCGTCCCGAAAGAAGTGAGCGCGCCGGCGGGCGTCGTCCGGTCCTTCCGGGCGACGCTCGAGATGATCAAGTTCTCGCACACTCTCTTCGCGCTGCCGTTCGCCGTCCTCGCCGCCGTGCTCGCCGCGGGAGGCTGGCCGTCTCTTCCGACGCTCGGGAAGATCCTCGTCGCGATGGTCGGCGCGCGCAGCGCCGCCATGGCCCACAACCGGCTGGCGGACCGCCACCTCGACGCGGCGAACCCGCGCACGGCGTCCCGCGCGCTTCCCGCCGGCGCTCTCTCGGTCGGTTTCGTGCGCGCCTTCCTCGTCGTCTCGGTCGCCGTCTTCCTCGCGGCCGCGGCGAGCCTCAACCGCCTGACGCTGCTCCTGTCGCCGGTCGCGCTGGCGCTGCTCCTCTTCTACTCGTACACGAAGCGGTTCACGATGCTCTCGCATCTGGTCCTCGGGCTGTGCCTGGGGATCGCGCCCGTCGGCGCGTGGATCGCGGTCCGCGGGGAGCTCGCGCTCCTGCCGGTGCTTCTCGGCCTCGCCGTCCTCTTCTGGACCGCCGGCTTCGACGTCATCTACTCCCTGCAGGACGAGGAGCACGACCGCCGGGCGGGCCTCAAGTCCATCCCGGCGCGCTTCGGGACGCGCCGCGCGCTCTGGATCTCGGGGCTCTTCCACCTGGCGATGGCGGTCCTCCTCGTCGCGGTCTGGCGGCTTTCGGGCGGAGGCTGGCTCTTTCTGGCCGGGGTCCTGGCGACCGTCGCGGCGCTCGCCTACCAGCACGCGATCGTCCGGCCCGGCGACCTGTCGCGCGTCGACGCGGCCTTCTTCACGGCCAACGGCTTCGTGTCCGTGACGCTCGCCGCCTGCGGCATCGCGGACATGCTCGCGCGTTCGCATTAGAATCCGCTCGATGGCGATCCCGTCGGAAGGCGACGTCAAGCTCCGCCACCTCGCGGTCGAGGGGGCGATCGGCGTCGGCAAGACCTCGCTCGTCGAGATGCTGGCGCGCCGCTTCAAGGGCACCAAGGTCCTCGAGGACGTCGACAACCCGTTCCTGCCCGACTTCTACAAGAAGAAGAAGGGCGCCGCGTTCCAGACCCAGCTCTTCTTTCTCCTCGCGCGCTACCAGCAGCAGCAGGAGATCGCGCAGATCGACCTCTTCACCAACCTCGTCGTCGCCGACTACCACTTCCCGAAGGACAAGATCTTCGCGTGCCTGAACCTCGACGACTCGGAGCTGCTGATCTACGACAAGCTCTACTCGCTGCTGTCGGAGTCGGTCCGGAAGCCGGACCTCGTGATCTTCTTGCAGGCCTCGATCGAGACCTGCCTGAAGCGGATCAAGAAGAAGACCCGTCCGCTCGAGAAAGCCGTCACGCCGGAGTACCTGGCGCAGCTGATCGAGGCCTACAACTACTACTTCTACCATTACGACGAGACACCGCTGCTCGTCGTCGACACCAACGAGATCGACTTCGTCAATCGCCCGGGGGACTTCGACGACCTCGTCGCCCGCATCCAGAAGGTCAAGAAGGGCGTCCAGTACTACGTCCCCGCGGCGAGCGCGCCCGAGTGACGGGCCGTCCCCCGGGGCATATAATCCTCTCCTCGCCCTGATCGGCGGCGATCCGCACCGTCGCGGACGTCGACCGAAAGGCAAGGAGCGAACGATGTCCGACCTCCCGGAAGACGAAGCCCTCTCGATCCCCCGGATCGTCGCGGCCAAGGGCCGCGAGAAGATCTCGATGCTGACCGTCTACGACGCGCCCTCGGCGCGCCTGCTCGACGAGGCGGGGATCGACATCCTGCTCATCGGCGACTCCGTCGAGATGACGGTCTACGGGGAGCCCAACACGCTTTCGGCGACGATGGATCAGATGGTCCGGCACTCGCGGGCGGTGGCGCGCGCGACGAAGCGCGCGGTCGTCGTCGGCGACATGCCGTTCCTCTCGTACCAGGTCGAGCCCTCCCGCGCCGTCGAGAACGCCGGCCGCTTCCTCGCCGAGGCCGGCTGCGCCGCGGTCAAGGTCGAGGGCGGAAAGCGGATCCTCCCGGCCGTCGAGGCGATCCTCGCGGCGGACATCCCGGTCATGGGCCACGTGGGCCTGACGCCCCAGTCCTACCGCAAGTTCGGCGGGTTCAAGGTCCAGGGCCGCGAGGTCGACTCGGCGCGCGAGATCCGCGAAGACGCGCAGGCCCTGGCCGCGGCCGGCTGCTTCGCGATCGTGCTCGAGTGCGTGCCCGAGTCGCTCGCCGCCGAGATCACGCAGGAGATCTCCGTCCCGACGCTCGGGATCGGCGCCGGCCCGCACTGCGACGGGCAGGTCCTCGTCTTCCACGACGTCATGGGCCTGACGCGCGACCTGCGGCCGAAGTTCGTCCGCCGCTACGCGGACCTGACGACGGTGATCGGCGACGCCGCCCGGGCGTTTCGCAAGGACGTCAAGGACGGCTCGTTCCCGTCGCAGGAGGAGTCGTTCAGCGGCAAGCCTCCGGCGCTCCGGCGGGTGCACTGATCGACGTCCGGGCCGGCGCGTGAGCTCGTGAAGACCATTTCCGACGTCGCGGCCCTCCGCGCGGCCGTCGGCCGGGCACGGGCCGCCGGCGAGCCGGTCGCGCTCGTCCCGACGATGGGAGCCCTGCACGGCGGGCACCTTTCGCTCGTGCGCCTGGCGAAGCGCCATGCGCCCTTCGTCGCCGTCTCCGTCTTCGTCAACCCGCTGCAGTTCGGGCCGAACGAAGACTTCTCCCGGTACCCGCGCCGCGAAGAAGAGGATGCCCGCCTCCTCGAGCGCGAGGGCGTCGACCTGCTCTACCTTCCGTCGCCGGATGCGTTCTATCCGGCCGACTTCTCGACCCACGTCGAGGTCGAGGGCGTGTCGGAAGGCGGAGAAGGCGCGCGACGGCCCGGGCACTTCCGGGGCGTCGCGACCGTCGTGACGAAGCTCTTCCTGCAGGTCCTCCCCGACGTCGCCGTGTTCGGACGCAAGGACCTCCAGCAGGTCGCCGTCGTGCGCCGCCTCGTCCGCGACCTCGACTTTCCGATCCGGCTCGTCGTCGGCGACACCGTCCGGGAGCCCGACGGCCTCGCGATGTCCTCTCGCAACGCCTACCTCTCGGCCGAGGACCGGCGCCGCGCCGTCGACCTGTCGCGCACGCTCTCCGCCGCCCGGCGCCGCGCCGAGCACGGGGTCCGGGACGCCCGGGCGCTCGAGGCCGATGCGCTCATTCAGCTCGAAGCGGCCGGGCTCGCCGTCGACTACGTCGAAGCCGTCGACGCCGTCACCATGGCCCGGGCCGCCGACGTCCGGCCCGGCGTGGCGCTCGCCGCCGCCGTGCGGCTGGGGAAGACGCGGCTGATCGACAACGTTTACCTCCTTGACCCGGAACGAACCGCGGATTAAACAGGGGTCCCCATGTCGACCGACACGACCCTCGACACGCCTCCCGCGACCGCCGCCGATCCCTTCGTTTTCGGCGGGCGGACGTTCGTTTCGCGGCTGATCGTCGGGACCGGCAAGTACGCGACCTTTCCCCTCATGAAGGCGGCCCTGGAGGAATCGGCCGCCGAGATCGTGACGGTCGCCGTGCGCCGCGTGAACCTCACCGACCGCTCGAAGGAATCGCTCCTCGACTACATCCCGAAGGGAATGACCCTCCTGCCGAACACCGCGGGCTGTTACACGGCCGAGGACGCGGTCCGCGCCGCCCGGCTCGGGCGGGAGGTCGGCCTCTCGAACTGGGTCAAGCTCGAGGTGCTCGGCGACGAGCAGACGCTGTGGCCCGACAACGAGGCGCTGCTCTCGGCGACGAAGACCCTCGTGAAGGAGGGGTTCGTCGTCTTCCCCTACACCTCGGACGATCCGATCGTCTGCCGGCGGCTCGAGGAGGCGGGCGCCGCCGCGGTCATGCCGCTCGGCGCGCCGATCGGCTCCGGCCTCGGCATCCAGAACCCGAACTCGATCTCGATCATCCTCGAGCGCGCGAAAGTCCCGGTCATCGTGGACGCCGGTGTCGGAACGGCCTCGGACGCCTGCGTCGCGATGGAGCTCGGCGCCGCGGGCGTCCTGATGAACACCGGGATCGCGGGCGCCGCCGACCCCGTGCGCATGGCCCGGGCCATGCGCGATGCGGTCCGGGCGGGCCGCGACGCCTTCCTCGCCGGCCGGATACCGCGCAAGCGCTACGCTACCGCCTCCTCACCCACCGGGGGCGTCATCGGCAGTTAGCGTGAAGGCCTATGTGCATGCAGGGGCGTGGCTTGTGCCCGCCCTCCGGCGTCCCGCCCCGCCCCCACGGCTCCCCGGCGCCCCCCGCGCCCTGTCCTTGGGTACAGATTCCGCTTGCAACGATTTCAAGCCCCGTGCTACGTTCCGCCAGCTTTTACGAAGACCCCGCACGACCCTAACCGCCGCCTTTATGCTTTCCATCCCCCATCCGTACGCCCTCTTGCGGGGAGGCGTTCGCGTTTCGAAAGGGGGTTGGTCCTAGAGAGAGCTTGATCCCGGCGCAGGGCGCCGGATTACTCCAGAGTTCTGTATTCGTTTCGCCATTTTTTTCGCCGGAGCGGACAACCGCCCGGCCAGGGGATTAAACCCAGGAGATCTGTAACTTCCATGATGCAGCAATACACGGACAAGAACCTCACGTGCGTCGACTGTGGGGGAACCTTCCTTTTCTCGGCCGACGACCAGGAGTTCTACGCGCGCAAGGGCTTCACCAACGAGCCCAAGCGCTGCAAGCCCTGCCGCGACAAGCGCAAGACGTCCTCGGGAGAGGGCCGCGAGCGCACCTTCTACGACGTGACCTGCGACGGCTGCGGCAAGCAGACGCAGGTGCCGTTCAACCCGACCAACGGCAAGCCCGTCTACTGCCGCGAGTGCTACTCGGCTCGCCGCTCGCAGCAGGCCTACTAAACCGTCCCGTCTCTTCGAAGCCCCGGCATTCGCCGGGGCTTTTTTTGTTATCGTGGCGCGGAGTCACATCTTGGCCGCCAAGCTTCCCGATTCCGAGACTGCCCCCCGCCCGGCCGGGCGCCTTTCCGGCGCGATCGGCTCCACCCCGCTCGTCGAAATGCCGCGCTTCGCGCGCGGGGCCGCGCGCATCTACGCCAAGCTCGAGTGGTTCAACCCGGGCGGGAGCGTCAAGGACCGCATCGCGAGGTCGATGCTCGACGACGCCGAGCAGCGCGGCCTCCTCGCCCCGGGCGGCACGATCGTCGAGGCGACGTCGGGGAACACGGGCGTGGCCCTGGCGCTGCTCGCCGCCTCGCGCGGCTATCGCTGCATCATCGTGATGCCCGAGGGCTCGGGCGAGGTCAAGGCGAGGCTCATGACGGCGGCGGGGGCCGAGGTCGTGCGGACACCCGTCGAGGACCGAATGTCGGGCGCCGTCGCCCGCGCCGTCGCGATCGCCTCCTCGACTCCCGGCTCCTACCTTCCCGCCCAGTTCCAGAATCCGGTGAATCCCCGGACGCACTACGAGACGACCGGCCCCGAGATCGCCGAGCAGGTCGGCGGGCGGGTCGACGCGTGGGTCGCCGGCGTCGGCACGACGGGCACCTTCATCGGCGTCGCCCGCTATCTGACGGAGCGTCAGGGGGACCTGCTGCGCGTCGCCGTCGAGCCGCAGGGCTCGATCCTCGGGGGCGGGACGATCGGCCCCCACGAGGTCGAGGGCATCGGGCTTTCGCAGATCTGGCCGATCCTCGACCGCAGCCTGATCGACGAGGTCGTCACCGTCCCCGACGCGCCGGCCTTCGCGACCTGCCAGGCGCTCGCCCGCGAGGAGGGCCTCTTCGTGGGCGGCTCCTCGGGCGCCGCCGCGAACGCGGCCCTTCAGGTCGCCCGGCGCCTCGGGCCCGGGAAGACCGTCGTGACCCTCTTCCCCGACGGCGCCGAGCGCTACCCGAACCAGGGCATCTTCAACAGCTAGAACCGAAAGGACGGCGATGGGCTTTTCGACCGACTGCATCCACGCCGGCAACGCGCCGGAGCCCGCGACCGGGTCCGTCTCGTTCCCGATCTACCAGACCTCGACCTACGTGCAGGAGGCCCTCGGCCAGCACAAGGGCTTCGAGTACGCGCGCACGCAGAACCCGACGCGCGCCCGGCTCGAGGAGAACCTGACGGTCCTCGAGGGCGGGACGGGAGCGAAGGCCTTCGCCTCGGGCATGGCGGCGATCACCGCGATCTCGACCTTCGTCAAGCAGGGCGAGCACGTCGTCTGCTCCAACATGACGTACGGCGGGACCTACCGCTACTACACGAAGATCCTGGCCCGCTACGGCGTGACGTTCGACTTCGTCGACACGGCCGACCCGGCGGCGGTCGAGCGAGCGATCCGCCCCGAGACGCGGATGCTCCACCTCGAGTCCCCGACCAACCCGACGATGCGCCTGGCCGACATCGCGCAGCTCTCGGAGCTCGCCCACCGGGTCGGCGCGATCGTCGTCGTCGACAACACCTTCGCCTCGCCGTACCTGCAGCAGCCGCTCTCCCTCGGGGCCGACATCGTCATGCACTCGACGACGAAGTTTCTCGGCGGCCACTCCGACACGGTCGGCGGCATCGCGATCGCAAAGGCGAAGGAGCACGTGGAGTGGCTCGGCTTCGTACAGAACAGCTCGGGGGCGATCCTCTCGCCGATGGACTCGTTCCTCGTGCTGCGCGGGATCAAGACGCTCGTCGTCCGGATGGAGCGCCACGAGGAGAACGGCCGCAAGGTCGCCGCGCACCTCGCGAAGCACTCGAAGATCAAGCAGGTCCACTATCCGGGGCTCGCGTCCCATCCCCAGCACGCACTGGCGAAGAAGCAGATGCGCGGGTTCGGAGCGATGATCTCCTTCGACCTCGGCTCGCTCGAAGCCGCGGGCGCGTTTCTCGCGAAGGTGCGGCTGTGCTCGCTCGGCGAGAGCCTCGGCGGCGTCGAGACCCTGATCTCGCACCCCGCCTCGATGACGCACGGCTCGATCCCCGAAGAGGAGCGCAACCGCCTCGGCGTCACGTCCGGGCTTGTGCGGATCTCGGTCGGCATCGAGGACGCCGCGGACATCCTGGCCGACCTCGACCAGGCGCTGGGTTAACCCGGAAGCTGCATTCGAGTAAACGCCGTGCCACGCACGCGTTGCCTACTGCCGGGGGTCTACCTCCGGTGGCCGGCTCAGGGCTGACCCTGGCTGGCGCGTCCGCGGATCAGGGGGAAGGTCGCTCGACGACCTCGATCTCCTGGGGCAGAAGGCGGCCCTCGACCCAGACGATCGCCTGGGAGTCGAGCGCGCTTCGCAGCCGCTCGTAGGCGGCGCGCATGCCGCGGCTCGTCCCGATGGCTTCGACGGCTCCCCAGGGCGAGCCCTCGGGCGGCTCCGTTTCGAGGGACCACACGAAGAGCGGCACGCGGAGGATCTCGAGGTACCGCCGGACGACCGGCGGCTTGTAGGTCGAGAGGTCCGGCGAGGACCCGCCGAGAACGAGAAGCACCGCGCGCCGGCCGTGGCTGTCGAAGGCATTCAGGCCTGCGACGGCGACGGCATCGGTGTACATCGGGAAGAGGCCGGCCGGCTCGGTGTTGGCGATGTGCTCGAGCAGGAAGGCGAGGCCGCCGTCCTTCCGCGTGAATTCCTGCGAAGACGGGAAGAGCGCCGTGGGCACGCCGGCGCCCCCGACTCCCCGGGGGCGCGGCCACAGGAAACGGACCGAGTCGTCTTTCTTCAGGGGGAGGGCGGCGGGCGCGAAGAGACGCCCGATCTTGTCGCCCCCGGCCTCCCGCAGCTTCCGGTATGCCTCGAGCGCGCTCTCGTCGCGGACGATCCAGAGGGACGCGCTCCCCTCCTCGACCTTGGCCACCCGGAGCGGCTTTCCTCCGGTGCGGAGCATCCCCTCAGAGGTACGCGGCTCGAGGCGCGCCTTACCGGGCCGCCGCATCGGCACCGCGGTCAGCTCGCTCTGCGCCTCCTCGCCTGCCGCGCCGCCGATCGCCAGGTCGTCCCGCGAGCTCATGCCGCTCTCGTACTCGAGCTCGACGGTCAGGATGTGCGAGACCTCGGGCGCGTACGCGGGGATCACGACCCGGCGCAGCGTGTCGACGGCGATCGGCCGCCCGTCGAAGCTGACCGCCACCGACGAGGGCGTTTCGCCGAGCAGGTTCTGCCAGGCGATCGAGGCCGCCTTCACGCGCCCGCTCGCGTCGCGCTCGAGGAGGATCTTCGCCTCGGCCGGCGGCCGCGGCATGTTGATCCACTGCCGCGCGCGGGCGAGCTCGGCGCCTCGCTCGTCGAGCGCGCGCGCCACCAGCTCGTGCGGAGCGAGCGCCGGGCCCAGGTCGAGCGGCACGACCCAGGGCGGGCTGTCGAGTGTCGCGACGGTCTCGCCGTCGAGCCGGAGCTCGACCTCGGCCACGCGGCCCTGGACGTTCAACCGGACCTGCTGGTCTCCGGAGGTCAGCCCGAGAAAGATGGAGAGGAACGCGACCGTCGCGCTCGTGGGAGCGACCTCAAGCCTTCGCGCGCCCGGTCTTCCGTGTCGGTCGCGCGGCGGACTTCCTGCGCGCGGCCTTCCTCGCCGCGGGCCCCTTCGCGGCGGCCGCCTTGCGTTTGGGCGCGGTCGTCATCTTCTCGATCCAGTCGGTGAAGCCCTTCGACGCCCAGTCCACGCGGTAGCCGAGCACTTCGGGCAGCTCGTACGTGTTGATGCGGTGGATCGTCTCGCGCACGGCCTCGAAGCTCGACGCGCGCGTCTTGATGATGAGGAGCATTTCGCCGTCGTCGCACACCCGGCCTTTCCAGCGGTAGATCGAGTGCACGTTCGGGATGATGTTGACGCAGGCGGCCCGCTTGCCGCGCACCAGGGCGTGCGCGACGTCGAGGGCCTGCTCTTCCGTCCCCACGGAGGTTACGACGACGATCAGATCCCGGGATGCCACGGCGCGGATTGGACCCCAGCGGTGGGTGGGAGTCAAGCCGGGAAGAACCACAGTGCCGCGGGTGTTACACTTCCGCTCCGTTCTTTGAGTCTCTTGCGATCGAGACCACGTGGGGGCGAAACGGCTTCGACGGGGACGATGACGCGAGAGGTCGCATGCCGAGGTCTCACCCCTCCTCGTAAAAGCAGGGTGAAAAATAGTAGCTGCGAACAACAGCAACTTCGCTCTGGCTGCTTAATTAAGTAGCCTCGTTGGCCGGATAGCGCACCCGACGCGCTTCGGCCGACGTCGCGAAATTCGGGTGTAGCGGCTCCGGATCCCCGGACGGAGCGGCGAAACAAATTCGGGGTTGCCCTGCCGCCGTTTTGCCTCTTCTCGAGGCGGCAGGGCGAGAACCAAGAAGAGGCTGAGCATGGAGTGGCCTCTCCCGCCGCGCTTCCGGACGCGGGTTCAACTCCCGCCGCCTCCACCACACTACGTTCATTCCAGTTCAGAGCCGCCCTTCTCATAGAGGTGTGGCTCCGCGATGTTGGGTCCCCGAATTGGCTCGCCTTCTGCTCGCGCACCGCGAGGATCGGCCGGCGAGGACGCGTCTTGTCCATCAGCCCGCATCACGAATCACCGGCGGCTGAAGGACTTCCTCAGAGTATTTCCGCCCACCGGGGCGACGCGGCGAAGCCCGCGAGGATGAGGCCTGCGTGCGAATACGCCTGCGGGAAGTTGCCCCACATTCGCAGGCCGGAGGTCTCGTAGTCTTCGGAGAGGAGGCCGAGCGGCGAAAGGGCTGAGTGAATGCGGTCCATGACCGTCTTGGCCTCGTTCACGCGCCCGGTCGAGGCCAGAGCTTCCACGAGCCAGAACGTACAGATGATGAATGCGACGGTCGGTCGACCAAAGCCGTCGTCGAGCCGATAGCGGAACAGCCAACCGTCTCTCGAGAGCCCCTTCCAGATCGCGTCGACCGTTCCTCGCAGCCGCGGGTCGTCGGCCGGCAGTAAATGCAGAGTTGCCATCTGGAGGAGCGACGCATCGAGGTCTCCTCCACCGTAGGTCGCAACGAAGGCCCCGAGTTCCAGATTCCACGCCTTGTCGGTGATCTCCTCGCGAATGCGAGCCGAGGCGCTCCGGAATTCCGCTTCCAGGCCGGGTGCGTGTTGAGCGGCAACACGGGACATCCGATCCACGGCGGCCCAGCACATGAGGCTCGAGAAGGTCTGCGGCTTCCACTCCGTGCGGTATTCCCAAATGCCGGCGTCGGGAGTCCCCACGACCGAGATGGCCCTCCGGGCCAACCGCTCCAGCAGGTCGAGGGTTGCCTGCGAGCGCTCCGCGGTAAACCGCTCGTCGAGAAAAACCGGCGTCAGGGCGAGAACCATCTCGCCGTAGATGTCGTTCTGAACGTGCCGGGCGGCACCATTGCCAACGCGGACCGGCCCGTCGCCGCCATAGCCGGGCCAGCTGTCGAGGACCCGTTCCTCGAGATCGCAGGTCCCGTCGACACGGTAGAGCGGGGAGAGCTTCAGGTCCGGCGCCTCGGCAACGATGTTGAGCAGGTACTGAGTGAAATTCTCGCGCTCCTCGAAGTGGCCAAGCCGACGGAGTGCGCCGAGGGCGTAGTAGGCGTCCCGCAGCCAGCAATACCGGTAGTCCCAGGTCCGCCCGCTGCCTGCCGCTTCGGGAATGGACGTCGTCATGGACGCGACGATGGCGCCTGTGTCCTCGAAGCAGTGAAGCTTGAGCGCCAGGGCTGAACGAATGACCTCCCGTTGATAAAGGGGAGGGATGTTGCACTGCTTGACCCATCGCTGCCAGTACCGAACGGTGTCGCCCAGGAAGCGGTCGCAAAGCGCGGGGAGGGGCTCTTCGATCGGCGGTCCCCACGTGAGAGCCAAATGCCGGCGCTGCGAGAGAGCGAAGGGTGTACCGCCAAGGTAGGAGAGCGGCACGTCGGTCGTGAGTCTCATAGGACTCGCGAAGCCGTCGAAGCGAACGTGGTTGGAGCCCCGAAGCTGTGCGGGGAGGGCCTTCGACCAGCCGATCCGCGGATCACAGTTCACTCGTATGTGCGGAGTTCCCTCCACCGGTTCGACGATCCGGAGAAGCTGCGTGGGATGGAAGACCCGCCCGTGCTGAATGAAGAGCGGAGCAAAGTCCAGAACTCGGAAGGAACCGCCTTCCGTTCGGAAGTTGGTCTCGAGAACGTTCGTATTCTCGACGTAGCGTTGGACTCCGGCCGCTCCGTCCACCGCGCCGACGGCAAACCGTCCGCCGCCCTCGTGGTCGAGCAGCGTCGAGAAGACCGGCTCCGAGTCGAAGCGCGGCAGGCAGCACCAGACGACCTCGCCCGTGCGATGGATGAGCGCCGAGAACTGGCAATTGCCGATGAGGCCGAGGTCTTCCAGGCGCACGCACGGAAGCTAACAGATTCGGTTGTTGCCCCAAAGCCTCTGTGCTTCAATGGCCGGCATGGGTCGCGCATTCCAATTCGCCGTCGCTCTGATCCTCGGGCTCGGGCTTCTCACCTGGGTGGCCTCCGTCACCGTCAACGAGACCACGCGCGGCTGGTTCGAGAAGGACGTGAGCCTGCGCGCGCAACTCGCGGTGAGCGGGGCCCGCCAGGCCCTGATCTCGCACTGGCACAAGGAGCAGCGGGCCGACTTGCGGAACCTGCTCGTCGAGATCACTCACGATGAGCGCATCATGGCGGCCGCGGCGTGCACGGCAGACCTCACACTGCTGACGCGAACGCCGGACTACCCCAAGCAGCTCGGCTGCGAAGAACTCGCCAAACATGTCCGTCCCGCCGCCGGCGAACCCGCAACCGGCTGGCACCCCTGGAAGAGCGTCCTGCCGCTGCCCGGGGGCAAGGTCCACGTCAGCGCCATGCCCGTGTCCGATGGAGATCAGCCGCTGGGATTTGTCGTCCTCGTGCACGATCTGAGCTTCGTCGAACGACGAGAAGCGAAGACCCGGAACTTCCTGCTCCTGGCTTTCGGGTTCCTCGCGGTGGCCGCCTCTGCCGTGACTGCCATCGCGGCCCGGCTGTCCTGGCGCGGTTGGAGCAAAGAGCTCCGAAGCTTCCTCCGAAGCGGTACGCCTCACCCCGAGTTCCGGCCCATCCTCGGGGATGTCCGCGAGCTCGTCGATCGCATCGTTGCCGAGAAGCAAGCCGACCTTGAAGGCGGCGACTGGACGCCGCAGCGACTCAAGCAGACGCTCAACCGGTACCTCCACCTCGAGAGAGTCGTCATCGTCGCGAATCGCGAACCGTATATTCATGAGCGGACCGAGGACGGCGGTGTCGTCGTCGTTCATCCCGCGAGCGGTCTCGTCACCGCGCTCGAGCCGGTCCTGCGGGCCTGCTCCGGAGTCTGGATCGCCCACGGGGGCGGTTCCGCGGACCGGCAGACGGCAGACAAGAACGGGCGGATCCGCGTGCCGCCCGGCGAAGAGTCCTACCTGCTCAGGCGGGTCTGGCTCTCTCCCGAAGAAGAGGAGGGTTACTACTACGGCTTTGCCAACGAGGGTCTCTGGCCCCTTTGCCACCTCGCACATGCCCGCCCCGTCTTCCGAAGCGAGGACTGGAAGCACTATCAGGCCGTCAACCAGAAGTTCACGGACGCTCTCTGCGCGGAGGTGGACTCGGAAGACCCGATCGTCTTCGTTCAGGACTATCACTTCGCCCTCGTACCCCATCTCATTCGTGAGCGGCTGCCCCGGGCGACCGTGATCATGTTCTGGCATATCCCCTGGCCCAACTCGGAGCTGTTCAGCATCTGCCCCTGGCGCAACGAGTTGCTCGAGGGAATGCTCGGCGCGAGCATCCTGGGCTTTCACACCCAATCCCACTGCAATAACTTCGTGGATTCCGTGGATCGGCTGCTCGAGGCCCGGATCGACCGGGAGCAGAACGCGGTCGTCCAGCACGGGCGAAGCACGCTGGTGCGTCCCTACCCGATCTCGCTCGAATGGCCCGTGCGGTGGTCGAAAACGGCTCCGCCCGCCGAAGAGTGCCGAAGGAGCCTTTTCCAGGAGCTCGGGCTGGCCCCGGACGCCCTCCTGGGTATTGGCGTGGACCGCCTCGACTACACGAAGGGAATCGAGGAGCGGCTCCTCACCGTCGAGCGCTTGCTGGAACGGTTTCCGGAATTCCGCGGTCGATTTACCTTCGTTCAGCTTGCGGCCCCGAGTCGAACCGTCATCCAGCGCTACCAGCAGCTCAACGAGAACGTGGAACGTGTGGCCGCGCGCATCAACGATCGGTTCAGTCAGGGAAACTACCGTCCGATCGTCCTGCGGCGAACCCACCACGAGCCCCCGACCGTGTTTCGGTACTACCGGGCAGCCGACCTGTGCTACGTGAGCAGCCTCCACGACGGCATGAATCTGGTTGCCAAAGAGTTCGTCGCGGCCCGGGAGGACGAGCGCGGCGTCCTGGTCCTGAGTCAGTTCACCGGCGCGGCGCGTGAGCTGACCGAGGCGCTGAT
This sequence comes from uncultured Acidobacteriota bacterium, assembly GCA_963764715.1. GTDB lineage: Bacteria > Acidobacteriota > Thermoanaerobaculia > UBA5066 > Gp7-AA6 > DAHUXD01. The sequence goes on along the minus strand of CAVXTP010000018.1, from coordinate 45,063 downwards.
CGTCAACCCTTACGACTTCGACCAGGCGAGCTCTGCCCTAGCAGCCGCCCTCGCCATGTCTCCGGCAGAGCAGGGGGACCGCATGCGGTCCATGCGGGCCTTCCTCTCCGAGTTCAATGTTTATCGCTGGGCGGGGAGGATGCTCGTCGATGCCGCTCGCCTCCGCAGCCGTGACCGACTCACAGGCCGCCTGACCGATCATCTCGTTCCGGTGGCGCAGCACTCTCCATGAAGAACATCCTGTTGCCGGCCCATCGGCGAATCGTCGAGCAGTTTGCCCGATCGAACGTGCTGCTCGGCTTCGACTTCGACGGGACCCTCACTCCGATCGTGACTCTTCCGGAACGAGCGCATCTTCGCCCGGCAACGTCGCGGCTGCTGGGTGATCTCACGAATCTTTATTCATGCGTCGTGATCTCCGGCCGCGCGCGGACCAGCGTCCTGGAGCGACTGCGCGGTATCCCGGTGCACGGGGTCGTCGGCAACCACGGAATCGAACCCTGGGGGGCTTCGGCACGGCTGAAGGAGGAGATCGAACGCTGGCGGCCGCTGTTGGAAGAGAGGCTCTCGCCCATTCGAGGAGTGAGCATCGAGGACAAGGTCTTTTCGATTTCGGTCCACTACCGTCAGTCGCGTGACAAGAAGAAGGCACGAGCGGCGATCATGGAGGCGGCGGCGGCTTTGAACGATGTCCGAGTCGTCGGCGGCGCTCTGGTCATCAACCTCCTCCCGAGGGGCGCCCCTCACAAGGGTATGGCCCTCGAGAGGGAGCGCGAGCGTCTCGGATGTGACACCGCGATCTACGTGGGAGACGATGAAACGGATGAAGATGTCTTCGCTCTCAAGCAGCCTGCGCGCTTTCTCACCATCCGTGTGGGGGCAAGTCCCGCGTCCGCCGCGTCCTACTACCTCCGGGGCCAGGCCGACGTCGACGGGCTGATGCGCCTTCTCCTCCTCGCGCGGCAGAGGCCGAACCGCGCCGCAAGGTGACGTCCGGCGGGCAGGATGCCCGGCGGGAGGATCGCCGGTGGGGAGCCGTCTTTTCAACGCGGTGGGACGTAGAACGACGACTGCCGGGGCAGGGCCTTCCGCAACTCTGCCGAGCCTTCATGAGGAGACAGTGCCGGCAGACGCGCTCCGGCTGAGGTCGTCGCAATGCACCGGCAGGTAGTGAGCCTTACCGACTACCACGGCTTGTCTCCGCGTGTTTGCTATGCGGCCGGGCGACACGGACAAGGAGGCGGACAAATCGGGGGAGTACGTCGAAATCATTCAGGAATTCAGAAGAATCAGATGGGTTCAACTCCCGCCGCCTCCACCAACTTGGGTTCATCGAGGTGAGGGCCGAGTTTCTCGGCCCTTTTCCTTTCAGGCGTTTGGCTCCGCCGCCACCATCTCGCCGGCCACCACCGAGGAAGACGCTCCACCACCGGACACCGACAAAGACGCGGACAGTGAGGCCGGCCGCTTCGCGGGAGATGGCAGCGGAGACTCTCTCTCCCCCAGCCAGGGTTTCCGATCCAAGCCAGTCACCTCCTCGATCAACGATCCCCAAGTCGAAAGGTAAGATTTTCTTGGACGAGTTGTCGAATTCCGGTCCGGCCGTTCGTCGATGGAGTGAAGGCAGGGCAAACGCCCGGCCCGAAGACACAGGAAAAGGAGAAAACATGCCGCTCTATCTGTGGACGAGTTTCTTACCCGACAATTTCGACCCATCCACCGTGACCGAAGCGATGATCCGCGAGATCGACGTGATGAACGATGAGCTGGTCGCTGCCGGTGCCAGGATTTTCGGTGCCGGCCTCTACCCGGCCAGCAGCGCGAAGTCCCTGCGGGCGCAGCCCGACGGCAAGGTGGTCGTCACCGACGGGCCGTACATGGAGACCAAGGAGCACGTCGGCGGCTTCATTATTCTGAAATGCGCGAACCTGGACGAGGCACTGGAGTGGGGGCGCAAGGGTGCCGTCGCCTGTCGGACGCCGGTCGAGATCCGCCCGTTCCTCGAGCGGACCGAGGAAGACAACCAGCACATCCCCGGGATCGGTCAGGCCTGAGGACCCAACCGAAAGCGGGTGACCCGGGTTCTTGATCTCGCTGGCGTCGGCAACACAGCCCCGTCCTCCGCGTTCCTGGCGAAGGGCGGGCGCCGCGAACGCATCCACAACGGGTCTTGTGCAGACCGGACAGGGTCGCGTCGCTGCTCGCCTCTCGAATTAACCACAGAGGAAGGACCGTGCAGGTTCGAGTTCTGCACGGCTCACCACTCAAGTTCGCTCGCCAGGACCACCGAGTCGTGGGAGTCCTCTGCGTCCGCGCGGGGCCTCGCGGAAATTCGAAACCGGAAGTTGGCGCCGCCGGTGACCGCCGGCCCCGAAGGGCCGGCGGCACGGCGGTCCGTGGAGACGGTTCGACGTCAGGACTTGCGGCGGCGGAGAATGAGCACGACGACGAGAATCACGATCAGTATGAGTAGCCACAGGAGCCAACTCGGAAACCCGCTCGCCGGCGCGGGCGATTCGGCGGCCGGAGCAGCGGCCGGTGCAGCGGCGGGAGCCTCCGTGGGGGCGGCTGCAGCCTCCGCGGGGGCAGCCGCGGGAGCCTCCGCGGGGGCAGCCGCGGGAGCCTCCGCGGGTGCAGCGGCGGGGGCAGTGGTGGGGGCGGCGGCGGGAGCAGCGGCCGGAGCCGAAGCGGGCTGGGGCGCCGCGTGGGCCATGGCCTGGACCTCGCGCTCGGAGACGACCTTCGGCGCCTCGTCCGTGACGATGATGGCCGTGAAGATGTCGCCGGCACGCAGGTCGCTCAACGAGACCTGCTGCCCGTTGCGCATGACCGTGACATTCCGTTGCTCCGCGTCCTTGTTCGAGAACAAGCGATTCCCTTGCGGCCCTCGGACGATGATGCTGTGGCCCGAGACCACGAGGACCTTGCCCGTTTTTATTTCCGTGACCCACACGGGTGTCGTGGTGGTCGTCGTCGTGATCGTGGCCGTAACGTGCATTCCGGGCTTCAGCTCGGCGACGCCGATGTCCCTGCCCTCGAACTGGAACTTGAAGCCCTCCGGGATCGTGTACTCCGTCGCATGGCCGGTGGCGTCTTCGCCGACGACTCTGTTGCCGTTCACGCTGACCACGGTGGCCTTGACGACGCGGGTGCTCGACGTCATCGCGGGCTGTCCCGTCTGCGTGATTTTCGTGACGCTCGGCTGCTGAGCCGTCGCGATGGCTCCGGACGCCGCCAGCAGTCCGGCCCCGAGGATGACCGAGAAGCCTCCCCTTCTTGCCTCCATTGAATTCTCCTTTCTTTCGCTGGGCAGATTCTCTACCAGTTCTCTCCTTCGCCGCGCCCGAAAACATGTCGATTCGGCAGATGTCACCCATGTCGACGTGACCGACGCGGCCGCCATGGACGGGGCCTTTGGAGAGCTGGACGGGCTGCTGGACGGCCCCCCCTTACTCCCCGCCCCTCTGTTTCTCAGTGGCTACGGCCGTGGGTCCCGGCGGAGTCCGGGCCCGGAATCACTTCCCGAGCGCCCTTTCGACCTTGATCATGACCGCCTCGACCCAGGTGATTTCGACCGTGTCCCCGACGCTGACGCCCTTGAGATTCGCGGGGTTCCGCACCTTGATCGTGCGCGTGTTCCCCTGCGGTCCTTTGAAGGTGACCGTCGGAGCCTTGGGGTCGATCGCCGTGATCGCCACGGTCATCGTGGTCCGCTTCGCCCAGATGCCCGCCGGCACGTCGCCGGGCTTCCCACGCGCAATCGTCGTGGTCGTCTCTGCGCCGATGGCTTTGCCACCCTTCTTCACTTCGTAAACGAGACTCTCCTTGTATGACGTCGTGACCAGGTCGCCTTTCTTGACTTGATCAAGATTCTTCACCTCGTCGCCGGCGATGAAGGTGTACTCGTGGCCGTCATCCTCTTTGAGCGTGACCTCGCGCGTTTTCCGGTCGATCTTCACCACGGTCGCCTTGACCGTTTCGGTGACCGACGAGACCGTCTCCGGCGGAGACCCGGGAGCCTGGGCCAGTGCCGCGGTTGCCAGGCACAGTACGCCAGCGGCCCAGGCGGCCGTCATCCAGGATCCGATTCTTTTCATTGTTCTCCTCCTGAGTGCCCTCTTGGGGCGATTAACGAGACCAAGACCAACACCCTATGGCTCGGGGATGGCGAGCAGATGATGCGATTGAATCAAGTCGAGGTCGTTGCGCAAGGCCCTCCGGTGCGGCGCCAAAGGCATCACGGCGCTGCGGCTTTCGGAGCGCCAGGATTCCAACACCGGACGATCGCTTAGCGGGTCAGCGGGTGCGGGAGGCGTGCGGGCCTCCTCCATCGGGATCTCCTTCGTCGCCCGGTCCGGAGAGAACTGCCCACCTCGCTCTCAGGGTCCGGCGCCCGGCCGCAGCATTCACGGAACCTGCCACCCGACAATGGCCGTACGGTAAACTGGTTTCGTTGCCGTCGGCTCCGATCCGGAGCCGCCTTCTGGATTGCGCGTAGCGAGGGAGGGATTGCGAATGTCGCAATCGATGCTGGCCGGAGCGCAGGCAATCGCACGGAGGCAACCTCGTGGATAAACCTCCGGAGACTCCGATCCCGGACCTCTCTCTTCGGGCAGACGAGAGTCGGCCGCGAGCGTCGACTTCGGTCAACCGCCGCGACTTGTTGCGGTTGACCGTCTGCGGTGGCGCGGGGCTCGCGCTCGACGGGTTCATCGACGTGCCCGCGATGAGAGCCGCCGTGCGAGAGCTGAAGCTTTCGGACGTGAGCGAGTTCACGACGTCCTGCAACTTCTGCTCGTGCGGCTGCGGCATGATCGCCGCGGTCCGCGACGGCAAGCTCTTGACGATGGAGGGCGACTACGACCACATCGTGAACCGCGGATCGCTGTGCGTCAAAGGCATTTCCATGTTCGCGACGCACACTTCCCCGAGCCGGCTCAAGACGCCCCGCTACCGGGCGCCGGGCAGCGACCACTGGGAGGACATCACCTGGGACGACGCGGTCGAGCGGGTCGCGCAGAAGATCCGGAAGACGCGCGACGCGACCTGGATCGCCACCGAGAAGGTCGGCGACAAAGAGGTTCCCGTCAATCGGACGGACGCGATCGGCTTTCTGGGCGGCGCTCAGAACACGAACGAGGAGTGCTACCTCTTCCAGAAGGCGGCCCGGCTGCTCGGCCTGGCTTACGTCGAGCACCAGGCCCGACTTTGACACAGCCCCACGGTCCCCGGTCTGGGGGCCTCGTTCGGGCGGGGGGCGATGACCAACCACTGGCTCGACCTGCAGAACTGCAAGACGATCCTGGTGGAAGGCAGCAACGTCGCCGAAAACCACCCCATGGCCTACAAGTGGATCCGCAAGGCACAGGAGAACGGGGCGAAGATCATTCACGTCGATCCGCGATTCACCCGGACCTCCGCGGGGGCGGACGTGTACGCGCGCATTCGGCCCGGCACGGACGCCGCCTTCCAGAACACCATGATCAACCACATCCTCGTCCACGAGCTGTACGACGAGGATTACGTCGTGAACCACACGAACGCCCTCTACCTCGGCGACGAGGCCTTCGACTTCAAGGATGGCGTCTTCAGCGGGTACGACGCGGAGCACCACAAGTACGACACCCGGAGCTGGGGATACCAGCTCGACGCGAAGGGCAAGCCGCGTGTCGCCAGGAGCCTGGATGACCCGCACTGCGTCTTCTCGCGCCTGAAGACCTTCGTTTCGCGGTACACGCTCGAGACGGGCGAGCAGATCACCGGCATTCCGGCCGACCAGATCCGGCATATCGCGGAGATGATGGCGAAGAACCGGCCGGGATCCATTCTCTACGCCCTCGGGATGACCCAGCACACGACCGGCGTGCAGGGAATCCGCTCGTTCACGATCCTGCAGCTCCTGCTCGGCAACATCGGAAAGCCGGGCGGCGGCGTCAACGCGCTGCGCGGCGAGCCGAACGTGCAGGGCGCCTGCGACATGGCGGTGCTCTACAACTACATGCCGGGCTACCTCAACTCGCCGTCGAGCGCCGAGCCGACGATCTACGACTACGTGCGCAAGAACGGGATCGCCGACAGCCGGTACCTCGTCAACACGCTCAAGGCGTTCTACGGAGAGGCGGCGACCGCCGAGAACGACTATGCCTATGGCTGGCTGCCCAAACGGAACGCCTCCAAGGACTACGGGACGATGCCGATGTTCGAGGATGCCCTCGCCGGGAAGCTGAAGGTCCTCTGGATCGTCGGCCAGAACCCCGCGGTCACCGTGCCCAACCTCACGCTGACGTTCGACGCGATGGCGAAGCTCGAGACCCTCGTGGTCCAGGAGATCTGGGAGACCGAGACCGCCGCGTTCTGGCGGCGGCCCGGCGTCGACCCGAAGACCATCGCGACCGAAGTGATCCTGCTGCCCGCCGCGTTCTTCATGGAAAAGAACGGCACCATCAGCAACTCGGGCGGGATGGTGCAGTGGCGCCACGCCGCGGTGAAGCCGCCCGGGCAGGCCCGGCCCGACGGCGAGATCGTGGACCGCGTCTTCCGCAAGGTGCGCGATCTGGTCAAGGATTCGACGGAGCCGAGGGACGAGAGCATCAAGAAGGCCTTCTGGACCTACACCACGGCCGAGGACGTGCTACGCGAGATCAACGGGTACGCCCTGCGCGACAACCCGGAGACCGGACTGAAGGCGGGCGATCTCGTCCGCAAGGTCGGCGATCTTCGGGCGGACGGTTCGACGTCGTCCGGCGCCTGGATCTACGCGGGGGTCTTCGCCAACGGCGAGAATCTTTCGAAGCGCCGCGACTCGCGAACGGATCCGGGAGGCCTCGGCCTCTACCCGGGCTTCGGGTGGACATGGCCCAACAACATGCGCATCCTCTACAACCGGGCCTCCTGCGACCGGAACGGCAAGCCCTATCCGGGCTCGAAACCTATCGTCTGGTGGGACGAGCAGGCGAAGCGCTGGACGGGATACGACGTTCCGGACGTCCCCGTCCTGACCGACGGGCCGGACACGCCGAATGGCAAGCGCCCCTTCCACCTGGGCGCGGAGGGCGTCGGGCGACTCTTCGCGGCCGTCTACTCGGACCCGGACGAGAAGCATCCGGGGTATCCGCGCGACGTGGCCTACGTGCCGAAGGACGGCCCGCTGCCGGAGATGTACGAGCCCGTCGAGAGCCCGGTGGAAAACGTCCTGCATCCGGGCGTGAAGAGCAACCCGATGCTGAAGTACCCGCGCGTCGCAACGCATCAGCCGATCGGCACCGCCGACAAGTACCCCTATGTGCTGATGACGTCGACGGTCGCCGAACACTGGTGCGGCGGCTCGACGACGCGGAACATCCCCTGGCTGAACGAGCTCGTCCCCGAACCGGTGGTGGAGATGCCGCTCGCCCTCGCCCAGAAGCTCGGCGTGAAATCGGGGGACTGGGTCCGGGTCTCGTCGGCGCGCGGTGAGCTCGAGGTCAAGGCCCTCGTCACGCCGCGCATGAAGGCGCTGAAGATCGGCGACCGCGAAGTCACGATCGTCTGGATGCCGTACAACTTCGGCTTCCAGGGTTTGTCGACCGGTCCCAGCGTCAACCACCTCACGATCGACGCCACGGATCCCGGCGCGGGGACCCAGGAGACCAAGGCGTGCCTCGTCAACGTGGTCAAGGCCGAGCGCCCGGCGGCGAAAAGATCCCGGCCCCCGGGGAGGCGCACGTGACGCACGCCGCGGCCGCCGGCCCGATCCGGACGACGCTGATCGACATCGCCAACTGCATCGGCTGCCGGGCGTGCCAGGTGGCCTGCAAGCAGTGGAACGAGCGCGAGGGCGAGGAGACGGAGCTGCAGGCCCAACTGGGCTTCCAGAACCCGGCGACGCTCAGCGCGAAAACGTACACCCTGATCTCGTTTCACGAGATGGAGAACCCGCAGAAGCCGGGAGGCCTGGATTCCGCCTTCGTGATGCGGCGGTGCTTCCACTGCCTGGAGCCGGGCTGCGTCTCCGCCTGTCCGACGACGGCGCTCTACCGGCAACCCGACGGGCCCGTTTCCTACGACGCGGACAAGTGCATCGGCTGCCGCTACTGCATGCTGGCGTGTCCCTGGGACGTGCCGACCGCGGAGTGGGACAGGCTCGCTCCGAAGATCGAGAAGTGCACGCACTGCGCGGACCGGGCCCCGCAGCCGGCGCCGATCGCGTTCAACGGTCAGCCGGCCCCTCCCGACGAGACGAAGCGCTTCCTCGATACCATCGCGACTCCCGCCTGCGTCAAGGCGTGCCCCGCCGACGCCCTGCGCTACGGAACCCGCGACGAGATGCTGGCGCTCGCGCACAAGCGGATCTCCGACCGGCCCGACAAATACGTCGATCACGTCTACGGAGAGAAGGAGCTGGGCGGGACGAGCGTCGTGTACCTGTCGACCGTGCCGTTCGAGAAGCTCGGCTTCCCGACGTTCGGGGAGAAGCCCTTTCCGGCCTTCACCAGGGCGGCGCTCGGCGCCGTTCCCCCCGCCGTGATGGCCGTCGGCGCCCTGCTCGGCGCCGCGTACGCCTTCTTCCGGAAGCGGGTTCAGGCGGCGGCGGACGGATCGGCTGCGTCGAAGCATTCCGGAGACCACGGCCACGTCGAATTCGAGCCTCTCCGGAACGAGCTGATGACCCCCTTCAACTGGGTCCTCCTCCTGCTCATGGCGTTCTGCGGCGTCTCGATGGTGGCGCGCTTCGCCCTCGGGCTCGGCGGCAGCACGCACCTCTCCGACACCTACCCGTGGGGCCTGTGGATCCTCTTCGACCTGGTGTGGATCGCGGTGGCCGCGGGCGCGTTCGCGATGGCCGGCGTGATCTACGTCCTCCAGCGAAAGGACCTTTACGGGCTGGGCCGCACGGCCGTCCTGATGGGCCTCCTGAGCTATTCCTTCGTGACGGTCACGCTCGTCGCCGACCTCGGCCTGCCCTGGCACTTCTACCAGCTCGGCCTGCAGGCTCCGGAGCACTCGGCCATGTTCGAGGTCTCGTGGTGCGTCGGCCTCTACGTTACGATCCTCCTGCTCGAGTTCCTCCCCGTTCCCTTCGAGCGCTGGGGATTCCAGCGGGCGGCGGCGGCCTGGCGGCGGTGGAACGGCGCCTACGTGGCGGCGGCGGTGACGCTGTTCGTCTACATGCTTTCGCGCAACCTCCTCTACACCCTTGCGACGGCGGTGATCTTCGGCGCCCTCGCCTGGTTCTTTCGCGCGCGGGACGACCGGGCCGAGCCGATCATGCTCGCGATCGCCGCCGTCACGCTGTCGACGATGCACCAGAGCTCGCTCGGCTCCCTGTACCTGCTGATGCCGAACCTGCTCGCCCCGCAGTGGTGGTCCCCCGTGATGCCCGTCTCCTTCTTCCTGTCGTCGATCGTGGCCGGAACCGCGCTCGTGATCCTCATCGACATGGGGATTGCGAAGGGGTGGCGCCGCCCGCTCGAGATGACGCGGCTCGCCGCGGTCGGACAGATCGCGTTCTGGGCGCTCCTCGTCTACCTCGTGTTTCGCCTCGGGGACATGGCAATTCGAAACCAGCTCGCGAGCGCCTTCTCCGGGCGGCTGGGCCCGGCCTTCGCGGCCGAGATCCTCCTCGGCGGCGTTCTCCCGCTCCTCATGCTGGCCCGCCGGTCGCTCCGCGAGCGCCCCGACGCGCTCTTCGTCGCGGCCCTGCTCGCGGTCCTCGGCGTCGTGTACAACCGCATGAACGTCGTCCTCTTCGCGATGACCTTCCACGGCCGGATGCCCTGGGTCGCGCCCCGGGCCTACGTGCCGTCGATCTTCGAGTGGGGCGTTTCGATCGGCTTGATCGCCGCGACGATCTTTCTCTTCGGCCTGGCGGCCCGGCTCATGCCGGTTCTCTCCCGGGCGGAGCCCAGCGAGGGACATTGAGCCACTGGACCCGGGACGGCTGGCTGGAGGCTCACGCGTACCTGCGGGCGGTCGCGGGCTTCTGCGCACGAGTCGACCGCGCTGCGGCGGGGATCGCGTCCGCCGGCGCACCGGTGCCGTGCTGGGGCGACTACCGCAACGACTTTCTCGCCGGCGTGCCGCTCCTGCGCGGCTCCGATGCCGCGGTCGACCTCGAGCCGGCGGGGACGGCGGCCGTGGCGCTCGTCGCGAAGCTGGCATCGGAGCCTTCCCCGGACTCCTTCGCCTCGGACCTCGCCGCCCTGGACGCCGTCCTGCGCCGCGAGCCCGAGGCCCCGCGGCGGATCGGGGACTGGCTGCTCGGCGACGAGTCCTTCGCGCCGCCGTCGCCGGGGCTGCTGCGCTACCTGGGCTGGACGGCCGCCGCGCGGTACCTGGCGCCGCTCGTGACCGCGTTCGAGGCCTGGCGCGACGACGAAAAGTGGCTTCGCCCCTACTGCCCGGTGTGCGGATCGGCTCCCGCCATGGCCCAGCTGGTCGGCGCCGATCCGGGACGCAAGCGGCTCCTGGCGTGCGGCTGCTGCGGCAGCCGCTGGCAGTTCCGGCGCACCGCGTGCCCGTTCTGTGAAGGCGATACTCAGCGCCTCGCGGCCCTCACCGTCGAGGGAGACGGCGGCCTTCGCATCGACTCGTGCGATTCGTGCGGGGGCTACCTCAAGACATACGACGGGCACGGCAACGAGACGTTGTTGCTATCGGACTGGACCTCACTCCACCTCGACCTCATTGCGCGAGATCGCGGGCTGAAGCGTCTGGCCGCATCGCTGTACGAATTCGAGCCCGTGCCGCGCCCGGAGTGATTCAGGGGCTGCCTTCTCTCGTCGGCGACGAGGCCCTCACGAGCGCGCGAAGGCCGGCAACGCGGACGACGACACGAACGAGTCCGGGGAGCGCGTCGAAATCACTCGGGAATTGACGGGAATTCCATGGGTTCGACTCCCGCCGCCTCCACCACTTTCAGTTCTTCCCGTTCTCTTCTCGGACGTGCCGCCAGCCTCAGTTCTGCCAGTGGAGGCCGAGCGCCTTCGAGAGGAACACGGCCATCTGCCGGCGAGTCAGCGGGGCGTCCGGACAGTAGTTCCCGTTGCCGCAGCCGGCGGTGACGCCGGACGCGACGAGCGCCTCGATGAAGGAATAGGCGCCGTCCGAAGCCGGCACGTCGTTGAACGTCGGACTTCGGTCAGCGCGCCGGCTCGACGAGGTGTCAGTTCGGGTGCAGCTGCTGGTATCGGGCCAGCAGAGTCTCCTTCGACTCCAGGTGATCCGCGTCGGTCGCGATGCATCCCTCGATGGGACAAGCATCGACGCACTGGGGATGGTCGAAGGCGCCGACGCACTCCGTGCACCGCTCGCGATCGATCAGGTACACCGTGTCGCCGGCCGAAATCGCCTCGTTCGGGCAAGCCGGCTCGCAGCTGCCGCAGTTGATGCAATCCTCGCGAATCACCATGGCCATAGCTCTCAGTCCTCCGACGAGAGCCTGACAGGCGGGCGCGGCCCAGCCATGATGCGATCTCATCAGGGCGTATCGCCCGGCCGGACGACGTTCGTCCAAGTCGCTGGGCACCGCCGCGCTTCCGCGATCCGTCCTCTCGAGATGGCGCTCGATGTCCTTTGCGAATTCGGCGAAATTCTCGGGGTTCTCGTCCAGGAGCCGATGGACGATTCGGGGATCGACCTCGAGCTAGCCGTGGACGACCGCATTGCGGAATCCGCGACGCCTCCGAACCGGGATGCGAGCACCGGCGGAATCGGAAGGGAAGCCGTCCCCGCCGCCTCCCGCTACTTCGCGGCGACGATCCGGGCGATGACCTTCGGATCGTCCGGAAGGAGCCCCACCTTCGCGAGGCGCGGCGCCATCTCGCGCCACCTCGGGTAGAGACGGTAAGCCTTCGCGAAGACGGGAAGCGACTCGTCCACCCGCCCCGCGCCCACGAGGGCGACGGCGTGCCAGTACGCCATCTCGGCATCGTCGGGCATGAGAGCCTCGGCTGCGCCGTAGGCCTTCATCGCCGCGGCGTCGTCCTTCTTCTCCAGCGCGCGGTCCCCCTCGCTCGCGAGGTTGTTGGCGCGTTGAAGTGTTACGAGGCGCCGGAGCTCCACGACCGGCGACGGATGGTCATCGACGCGCAGGTCGAAGATCTTGTCCTGCCACGGCCGCCCGCTCGAGACGCCCTTGACGACGAGGATCGCGGCCGACTGCATGCCGCGGATGTCGCCTCCCGCCGCCTGCGCGGCGTCGAGGGCGGCGAGCATCCGATCGGCGAGGTCGCCGCGCGTCGTCTCGAACGCCTTCGCCATCGCGGGCCACACGGTGTCCTTGTCCATCAGGTTCGCCTGGACGGAGTAGTTCTCGCCGACGTGGTCGCCGGCGGCCGGGATGCACTTGCCGCCGGTGTGGGCCGCGACGCGGCCGGAGGCGTCGATCATCGCCACCTGCCGCACGTCGCGTCCGTCGTCGGCCGCGAGGAGCCCCTTGAGGGCGTCGGGAGCGCTCCGCCCCGCGCGCATCAACGCGAGTCCGAGCGGCCCGTAGCTCGGGTCGATGAACGACTGCGTCGCGACCGCGCCCACGCCCGCCTCGGCCCAGGACACGCCGGACCCGACCGAGAACGCGTGCGACTGGACGGCCACGCCGAGCTCGCCCGTCGCCGGGTCGCGCGCGACGATCGAGTACGTGTGGACCGGGCGAAGCGGGACGGGGGCGGACCCGTCGTCGGCGGTCAGCGCGACCGGCACCAGGGCAAGCGCGGCGAGAGTGGCACGCAGGCGGCTCATGGCGGCACCTCCGGCGCCACGATACCAGCGGCCGCGGCGCCGCTCCCCGGAGCGAGGCCGGGCCCGCTCTTCTGACTTCTAGGGCCGCGCCAGGCCGTCGACCGTCTCGGGCAGCGCGGGCACGCGAAACTCGACGATCGTCTTCGTGCCGTCCTCCGACACGACGCCGAGCGCGTCCTCGGCGCCGGCCTCGTCGAGCTCGACCCAGACCTGGCGGGGCGACGCGATCTCGTGCTCGACGTTGGAGGCCGCCCGGCCGAGGTGCAGGGAGATCGGACCGGACGCGTCGGCTCCCGACACGATGCCTTCGAGCGGCAAGTCCCGGGCCTCGACCTGCGATCCGAAGCTCGGGTGCAGGACGCGGACCGTCACGAGCCAGCCCTCGTAGCGGCGGCTGAACTCCTGGAAGAAGTGGAACCACTCGGTCCGCGGGACCAGCCGGTTACGCATGGGTCCCTCCGTGCACGCCCCCTCGGGAACGCACGGGCGGCGGATCGGCCGGCTTCGGTTCCCCGGCGCGGGACTCTTCCAGCAGCTCGACGACTTCGGCGTCCTCGGTCTGGTCGAAGTTCTGGTAGAAACGCCCGACGGCGAGGAAGGGTTCCGGCGTCGAGGGGCAGACGACCTCGTCGGCGAGCCGCGCGAGCTCGCGGACCGTGTCGGCCGGGCCCACGGGCGTCGCCACGACGATGCGGCGCGCCCCGCGCTGGCGCGCGGCCTTCACGGCCGCACGCATCGAGGATCCCGTCGCCAGCCCGTCGTCGACGAGGATGACCGTCCGCCCGGCGAGCTCGGCCGGAGGGACCTTGCCGCGGTAGGCGTACTCGCGGCGGCGCAGCTCCCGTTCCTCCTGTTGAACGACCCGCTCGACCGCGGCGGGCGAGATCCCGACGCGACGGAGCAGGGCCTCGTCGAGCACGCGGACGCCGCCGGACGCGATCGCGCCCATGGCGAACTCCTCGTTGCCCGGAAATCCGAGCTTGCGCACCAGAAAGACGTCGAGCGGCGCGCCGATCGCCCGCGCGACCTCGAAGCCGACGGGCACGCCTCCCCGCGGAAGGGCCAGGACGATCACGCCGGACCGTCCGGCGTAATGCGCCAGCGCCTCGCCGAGCACGCGGCCCGCCTGACGGCGATCACGAAAGATCATGCTCATCTCACTCCCCCCGCACCGAGACCTCGAGCCGATCGCCCGAAGCCGGCGCCCATTCGGTCGTTCCCAGGTGCCGCCGGAACCAGGCGGCCGCCAGCCCCGCGACATTCTCGAGAGCCCCCGGCTCCGGAAAGAGGTGGGTCGCGCGCGGCACGATGCGGAGCTCCTTCTCGCAGCGCAGGCCCGCGAGCGCCGCCCGGTTCAGCTCGAGGACGTCCACGTCGGCCCCGCCGACGATCAGCAGCGTCGGCGCCGTGACGCGGTGAAGCGCCGTGCCCGCGAGATCCGGCCGCCCGCCGCGCGAGACGACGGCGCGGACGGCCCCGCCTCTTTCCGCCGCCGCGAGCAACGCGGCCGCGGCCCCGGTCGAGGCGCCGAAGTAGCCGAGCGGCAGCCGGCCGACGGCGTCGTGGCGCGCGGCCCAGTCGGTCACGGCCAGGAGCCGCCCCGCGAGAAACGGAATGTCGAATCGCAGATGCCCCTGCTCCAGATCGAGCGCTTCCTCCTCCGGGGTCAGAAGGTCGGTCAGGAGCGTGGCCATGCCGGCATCCCGGAGCTTCTGCGCGACGAACCGGTTGCGCGGGCTCCGGCGGCTGCTGCCGCTCCCGTGCGCGAAAATCACCAGGCCCTCGGCCGGGTCCGGAATCTCGAGGTTCCCGGTCAGCCGGCTCGACGGGATCGCGAGATGGACCTCCCCCGCCTCGGTTCCCCCTTGCTTCGTCATGTGACACCTCCCCGGGCCCGGCCGGGTTCGCCTGGGCTCGCATCCCGACGATGACTCGGATCCATTCCCGGCCGAAAGATGCAGGAGCATCATCCGGCCGCCGCCGCCCGCGCGGTTGATGCAGCGGCATCTTTCCCGGTCCGCCGGCGGGGTGTATCCGATAGGAGGGATAACCTCGAAAGGAGGGTCGTCATGCCCGTCATGTCCGTCAGAACCGATCGTGAGATTCAGGAAGACGTCCTGAACGAGCTGCGGTGGGATTCGCGAATTCGCCAGGAGGAGGTCGGCGTCGAGGTCGACGAGGGTGTCGTCACGCTGACCGGGACCGTCGACAGCTGGGCCAAGAAGCTCGCCGCGAAGGAAGCCGCTCATCGCGTCGTCGGGGTCCGCGACGTCGCCGACGACGTTCGGATCAAGCTCCCGGGAAGCCTCCAGCGGACCGATACCGAGATCGCCCAGGACGTGCGGCTCGCCCTGGAATGGGAAGCCTTCGTGCCGGACCAGAACATCCGCTCGACCGTGTCGGACGGCCTCGTCACGCTCGAAGGCGAGGTTCACACGCTTCGTCAGAAGGACGATGCGGCCCGCGCCATCCGGAGCGTCAAGGGCGTCCAGGGCGTCAACAACTGGTTGACCGTGGCGAAGGCGAAGGCCGACCCCGCGCAGCTGCGCAAGTCGATCGAGCAGGCGCTCGAGCGCCGGGCCGAACGCGAGGCGGAGAAAGTCCGCGTTGCCGTCGACGACGGGATCGTCACCCTGGAGGGCCGCGTCCGGACGTGGCCGGAAAAGACGGCCGTCCTCGGTGCCGTCAGCCACGCCCCCGGCGTCCGCGAGGTCCGCGATCACCTGGCCGTGAGCCCGTGGAACTAGACCCGGGCCGCACGGGGGGCCGGCGTCCCGTCCCCACCGGGGCGCCGGCCGGTTCCCGGCCGGGGTGCGGCGCGCGCGGATGAGCGGGGCGCCGGTCCCCGCGATCCGACCGGCGACGAAGACACCGCGCGAGCCGATCGTCCTCCTCGTTCTGCTGGCGGCGGCGATGACGGTCTCCGGCCTGGCGCCGGCGGACCGCCGGATCTGGATCCTGGAGGAGGCGCCCATTCTGCTCGCGGCCCCCATCCTCCTCGCGACCTTCTGGAGCTTTCGCCTGACGCGGTGGACGTATCGACTGCTCTTCGTCCACGCCCTCCTGATCGTCATCGGAGGTCACTACACGTACTCGGGAGTGCCCGCCGGGCTCTGGTGGAGAGACGCCTTGGGACTCTCTCGAAATCATTTCGACCGCGTCGTGCACTTCTTCGGCGGCCTCGCGCCGGCGGTCCTCGCGCGGGAGCTTCTTCTGCGGAAGACCCGGCTGCGGCCCGGGGGCTGGCTCTTCTGGCTCGTGGCCCTGAGTTGCCTGGGCGGCAGCGCCGTTTACGAGATTCTCGAGTGGTGGGCCGCGAAACTTTCCGGCTTCGAAGCGGCCGCGTTTCTCGCGACCCAGGGGGACGTCTGGGACACGCAGTGGGACATGTTCCTCGGCCTCGCGGGAGCGGTCGCCGGGCAGCTCCTGTTCGGCCGGCTCCAGGACCGGGAGATCGCGGAAGTGGATCGGGCCGCGCGCCCTTGATGCGTTTGGCCCTTGTCGCGCGGCGGCGGGAAGTGACAGTCTTTTTTCCGGAGGCGAAGTCCGATGTTCTCTGGAGCGACCGCCGCCGACCCGGGTTTCACGCGCTGTTCGCACCCGAATCCCATCGATCCGGCGGAGTATCCCGAACCGGGCGGATTCTCGGAGGAGCTCTCGACCCCGGAAACGTGGCGCCGGACCCTCCGGCCCCTGACCGGCGCACTCGACGACTACGACCTCCTCCTCGAACGCATCGGCGAGCGTCCGCTCGTCCTCATCGGCGAGGCCTCGCACGGGACGCACGAGTTCTACCGCGAGCGCGCCGTCCTGACGAAGCGGCTGATCGTCGAGAAGGGCTTCGACGCGGTCGCCGTCGAGGCGGACTGGCCCGACGCCTACCGCGTCAACCGCTACGTGCGGGGCGTCTCGGCGGACGGCGACGCGGAAGAGTCGCTGCGCGGGTTCGAGCGTTTTCCGACCTGGATGTGGCGCAACGCCGACGTCCTCGACTTCGTGGGCTGGCTCCGGGCGCACAACGACGCCGCCGGGCCGAAAGGCCGCAAGGTCGGTTTCTACGGTCTCGATCTCTACAGCCTCCACGCGTCCATGGAGGCCGTCGTCTCCTACCTCGCGACGGTGAACCCCGAGGCGGCGAAGCGCGCGCGCCGCCGCTACTCGTGCTTCGACCACGCGGACGCGCAGGACTATGGATACGCCGCGGAGCTCGGGCTGCGCCGCTCCTGCGAGGACGAGGCCGTCGGGCAGCTCATCGAGCTTCGCCGGTCCGCGGCGGAATACCTGTCGCACGACGGCGCGAAGGCCGAGGACGACTTCTTCTTCGCGGAACAGAACGCCCGCCTGGTCCGGAACGCCGAGGAGTACTACCGCGGAATGTTCCGCGGGTCCGTGCTCTCCTGGAACCTCCGCGACCGGCACATGGTCGAGACCCTGGAGGCCCTCCGCGCCCACCTTTCGTCGGACCGCCGGCCGGCCCGGATCGTGGTGTGGGCGCACAACTCGCACCTCGGCGACGCGCGGGCGACGGAGATGGGCCTCCAGGGCGAGTGGAACGTCGGCCAGCTCGTGCGCGAGCGGCACAAGTCCCAGGCCTACCTTTTGGGGTTCTCCACCTACGACGGGACGGTCACGGCCGCCAGCGAGTGGCACGGCCCCGCGCAGCGCCGGGTCGTCCGTCCCGCGCTCGAGGGGAGCTACGAGGCGCGGTTCCACCGCGTCGAGCTACCGCGGTTCTTCCTCCCGCTCGGGCCCGAGGACCCCGTGGGCGCCCTGCACGACCCGCGGCTCGAGCGCGCGATCGGCGTCGTCTACCTGCCGGAGTCGGAGCGGGCGAGCCACTACTTCCACGCGTCGCTGCCGGCGCAGTTCGACGGCCTCATCCACATCGACCACACGCGGGCGGTCGAGCCCCTCGAGATGGGCGCGATCTGGACCCGGGGCGAAGTGCCGGAGACCTACCCGACTGGCGTCTGAGCCGCGGGCCGCGCGCTAGTCTTCGTCCAGATACTCCTGCGGAACGTCGTCCTCCGGGACCTCCCGCGTCCGCACTTCTCCCCGGTCCGCGTCGGGGGCGTTCTCGACCCCTTCGATAATCCCGGCTTCGAAGGCCTGGCCTTCCTCCACGAGCTCCTCGACGCTCTCGGAGTCGGCGAGCTCGGCTCGCGAGAGGCCTTCGGTGTCGCCGGACTGGCCGCCCGCCTCCGGTCCCAGACCGCGTGCGTCGAGCGGCTCGGAAAGCCCCGAGCTCGCCGAACCACCGAGACCGCGCGCCGCGCCCGGCCGTTTCATCATTTTCGGGGCGGCGGCTCTCTTCTTCCGCGAAGGAGCGGCCTTCGCGCGTTTCGGCTTCGCGCGTCGCGCGGGCCGCCGCCGGACGGCCCGCTTCTTCGGCGGCTTGCGTCGGGACGCGGCTTTCGCCCGCCGGGCGGGGGCTTTCTTCTTTTTCGGCTGCGATCTGGCCATAGCGAAACTCTACATCTCTCTTCATGGAGTACTCTCACGGGCGATCGGCGACCTCTAGCATGATCGGACACCACGCATGCCCGTGACGTCTTCGGCCGGCGAGCCCTGGCCCCCGCTGCCCCTCGAGCCCTGGAAGGAAACCCTCGCGACGCTCCACATGTGGACCCAGGTCGTGGGGAAGGTCTGCCTCGCCCTGACCCCGCTCGTCAATCACTACTGGAACATCGCCTTCCAGGTGACGGCGCGGGGCCTCGCGACGCCCTCGCTCTCCCACGGGAACGGGGCCCTGACGATCGTCTTCGACTTCGTCGACCACGAGCTCGTCCTGCGCTGCTCCGACGGCGGCACGGCGAGGATCGCGCTCGAGCCCCGCACGGTCGCCGAGTTCCACCGGCTCGTCATGGAGGCGCTCGACCGGCTCGGAGTCGAAGCCCGCATCTGGACGCAACCGGTCGAGGTCCCGGAGCCGATCCGGTTCGAGACGGACACGGTGCACCGGTCCTACGACCGGGCGGCGGCCGGCGCTTTCTGGCGCGCTCTGGTCGCCATGAAGCCCGTCTTCGACACGTTCCGCGGGGAGTTCCTCGGAAAGTGCAGCCCGGTCCACTTCTTCTGGGGAAGCTTCGATCTCGCCGTGACCCGCTTCTCGGGCCGCCGCGCGCCGGAGCGGCCCGGGGCCGACCCGATCACGCGGGAGGCCTACTCGCACGAGGTCATCAGCCACGGGTTCTGGCCCGGAAGCGTCGGTGGGCCGGTCGCCGAGCCGGCGTTCTACGCGTATGCCGCGCCCGAGCCGGCGGGACTGAAGGCGGCGCCGGTCCGGCCGACCGCCGCCTTCTACTCCGCTGCGCTTTCCGAGTTCATCCTGCCGTACGAGGCCGTCCGCCGGGCGGCCTCCCCCGGGGCGGAGCTGGCGGCGTTCCTGACGAGCACTTACGAGGTGGCTGCGGACCTCGCGGGCTGGCCGCGCGCCGACCTCGAACGTCGGCGGGAGGCCGCCCGGCGATGACCGGCCGGTTCCGCGGCCGGGTCGCGCTCGTCGCCGGAGGAACCGGAGGGCTCGGCCGCGCGGTGAGCCTCGCGCTGCTCGGCGAGGGCGCCGACGTCGTCGTCACGTACCGCTCGGACGACGAGCTCGAGCGGCTCCGGAAGGACTCCGGAGAGAACCTCTCCCGCCTCCACGCGGAGCGGACCGACGTCACCGACGAGGCCGCCGCCCAAACGCTCGTCGGCGGCGTCTTCGCGAGTCTCGGCCGCCTCGACCTTCTCGTCAACGCGGTCGGCGGCTTCGCGGGCGGATCGAAGCTCTGGGAGAGCGACGAGAAGGTCCTCGACCGGATGCTCGACCTCAACCTGCGCTCGGGCCATGCGCTCACCCGCGCCGCGGTGCCGGCGATGCTGCGGCAGGGGCAGGGCGCGATCGTCAACGTGGCGTCGCGTGCGGCCCTCGAGCCCGCGGCGGGCCAGGCGGCCTATGCCGCGTCCAAGGCGGCGGCGGTGGCGATGATGAGCTCGCTCGCCGCGGACCTCGCCGGGACCGCCGTCCGTGTCAACTCGGTCCTTCCGAGCATCATCGACACCGAGGCGAACCGGAAGGCCATGCCGAAGGCGGACTTCGCCCGCTGGCCGAAGCCCGAGGACATCGCCCGCGTCATCCTCTTTCTCTGCAGCGACGAGGCTCGCGTCGTCCACGGCGCGGCCATCCCGGTGTATGGCCATCCCTGAAGCGCCGCGGCCGCCGAAAGCCGGGACTTGACCGAGTCCCTGGCGCTGCGTCTCGCGATCTCCCTCGGCATCGGCCTGCTGATCGGGGTCGAGCGGGAGCGGCGCAAGGGAGAGGGCTCCGACCGCGCGCCCGCGGGAATCCGGACCTTCGCGCTCGCGTCGCTCGCGGGAGGCCTGAGCCTCGCCTTCGGCGGAGAGGCCGTCCTCGTCGCGACCGCCCTCGTCATCGGCGCGCTCGTCGCGGTCGGGTACGGCCGCTCGCGGGGCCGGGACCCCGGCCTGACGACCGAGGTGGCCCTCGTCACGACCGTCCTCCTCGGGGCCCTCGCCGTGCGCGAGCCGGGGCTCGCCTCGGGCCTCGCGGTCGGCGTGGTGGCGCTCCTCGCGTCGCGCTCGCGCCTCCACCGGTTCGTCCGGCGCGTCCTCACGGAACAGGAGCTCCACGACGCGATCATCTTCGGCGCGGCGGCCCTCGTGATCCTGCCGCTGACGCCGGACCGGGCGATCGGCCCGCTCGGGGTCCTGAACCCGCGCACCCTCTGGCGCCTCGCCGTCATCTTCATGGCGATCTCCGGCAGCGGCTACATCGCCCTGCGCGCGCTCGGTCCGGGCATCGGGCTCTCGGTGTCGGGCTTCGTCTCGGGCTTCGTCTCGAGCTCCGCGACGATCGCCGCGATGGGCGCCCGCGCGCGGGAGAACGCCGCGGTGCGCCCGGCCGCCGTCGCCGGGGCAGTTCTCTCGACCGTCGCGACCGTCGTGCAGCTCACGGCTCTCCTCGCGGCGACGAGCCGCCCGACGCTCTCCGCCATGCGCTGGCCGCTCCTCTTCTCGGGCGCCGCGGCGGTCGCCTATGCGCTCGTTTTCGCCTTCCGCGGCGCGCGAAGCCGGTCCGGCGGGGAGAAGGCGAAGGGCCGCGCTTTCCGGCTGCCGATCGCCGTCGTCTTCGCCGCGGCTGTCTCGCTCGCGACGCTCGCCTCCGCGGGGATCCACCAGTGGCTCGGCGACCGCGGCCTCCTCCTCGCGACGGCCGTGGCCGGATTCGCCGACGCGCACGCCGCCGCGATCGCGGCCGCCTCGCTCGTCGCGGCGGGGAAGGTCGCGGCGCCGGAAGCGGTCCTCCCGATCCTTGCAGGCCTCACGACGAACACGGTCACGAAGGTCGTGCTCGCCGTGCTCTCCCGGGACCGGTCCTACGCCCTCGAGGTCATCCCCGGGCTCGTCGCGGTCATCGGCGCCGCCTGGGCCGCTCTCCTTCTCGCCTGATCCGGCCGGCGGCCGGACCTCTCAGGCCTTGACGGTCAGGACCGGACAGGGCGCCGTCGCGACAACGCGGGAAGCGACGCTCCCGACGACAAACCGGGTGATCCCGGTCCGTCCGTGCGTCCCCAGCACGATGAGGTCGGCCCGGCGCCCGCGGGCCGCCCGCCGGATCGCCTCGTGCGGCACACCGCGGAGGACGAGGGACCGGGCCCGGGCGCCCGCGCGCCGAGCGGCCTCGACCAGCGCGCGCAGCCTTTTTTCCGCGTCCTTCCGGACGAAGGCATCCATTTCCCGGTATATGCGGGGAAGGACTCCGCCGTCAAAGTGGGCGGGAGCCACGGGGATGACGTGGGCGATCCAGAGCGTCGCCCGGCTGGCGGCCGCAAGGTCGACGGCACGGCGGAAGGCGGGACGCGACGCGGGCGAAAAATCGGTGGCGAAGAAGACGCTGCGAATGCGGCTCATGACGGCTTTCTCCGGCTCGACGCTCTCAGGGCGAGCGCGGGCCCGGTTCGGTTCGGTCGGCGATCGCCTCGGCGGCGTTCCGGTTGCACCCGCGCTCGCAGACCCACCAGTCGGCCCGGCCCGCCGCCCGCCGCGCGGCATCCAACGGGAGGCCGCATTGCAGGCAGTAGATCCGGACGGGGGACTGGGGGCGGCAGGTCGCCTCGCAGAGGCCGCGGCGGGCGAGCCAGCAGTGCTGGCAGAGGATCACGGCTCCGACGCTCCCACGCCGGGACGGCCGGCGCCAGATGCAGGCGCATCAACAGGTCGGGAGCAGCCCGCCCCGACGCGCGGCCACGACGGCCTCGAGCTTCGAGTGAACGTTGAGCTTCTGGAGGATGCTCTGCACGTGATTGCGCACCGTGACGCGCGCGATCGAGAGCGCCTTCGCGATCGCCACGGTCGTCTGGCCGCTCGCGAGGCAGCCCAGGATCTCCTTTTCGCGGTGCGTCAGGGCAACCGCGTCCCCCTGCGCGGTCAGAGGCGCGAGCGGCTCCCGTTCGCCGGCCGAAGGCGCCGGAGCGGCCGAGGGACCCTCGGCGGGGCGCAGCACGTGCACGAGCGTCGTCAGCGCCGGGTGATAGGACGGGACCGCGAACATGGACGTGGACAGGCGGCGCCGGCCACCGTCGCCGGAGGCGACGTCGAGCTCGAACCGCCGGACCGGGTCGTTCCGGAGATCGCGGGCCTGGTGCGCGACGGGACAGCTCGCATGACAGTAGACGTTGCCGTTGGAGTCGCGGCCGCCGACCACCTCAAAGCAGCGCTTGCCGAGCGCGTGGCGCGCGGGCCGGCCGACGAGGTTCTCGCAGGCCTTGTTCCAGAGGATGATGCGATTGGCTCCATCGACCGCGAACACCGCCTCTCCGCTGCGTGCGATGCGATCGAGCGTTTCGTCGAAGGCTTCCATGGAACCTCCTTCAGGGGCGGTTTCATCGTGGTTCCGGGCGTCCGGAAGCCTGATGATGCGTTTGCATCATTTCTGATGCATCGGCACCAGACGGGAGGAGGGACGGCGGGAGGGCAGACGGCAGTAATCAGTAATCAGTAATCAGTAATCAGTAATCAGTAATCAGTAAGCGGGGGACGACGTGGTGGGGCTCGGGTTCCCCGGGCCCGGCCGGGCCGTCAGATCAGGTTGTGCTGGTAGGCGAAGACGACCGCGGCGAGCTTGGTGTGGACGTCGAGCTTGTGCAGGATGTTCTGGATGTGGTTGCGGACCGTGACCGGCGAGATGAAGAGCTTCTTGCCGATCGCGCTCGTGGGAAGCCCCTCGGCGAGGCAGCGCAGGATCTCCTTCTCGCGCGAGGTCAGATCGATCGGCTGGCCCGTCTTCGTCTCCATGGGCCAGAGCGGCTCGCGGACCTCGGCCTCCTGCGCCAGCACCTTCTCGAGCGCCGTCGGTTTCTTCTTTCCCTCCCGCAGAACGTGGACGAGGGTCGAGAGCGCCGGGTGGTAGGACGGAATGGCGAAGAGCGAGACGTCGACCGACTTGCGGGCTCCGTTGACCGAGTCGACGGTCAGCTGGAACCGGTGGACCGGGTCCTTCTGCCGCTCGCGGGCCTGGAAGGCGACGGGGCAGTTCCGGTAGCAGTAGACGTTGCCGTTCTCGTCGCGGCCGCCCATGACGTCGTAACAGCGCTTCCCGAGCACGGCGCGCGCGGGCTTGCCGAGAAGCTCCTCGCACTTCTTGTTCCAGAGGATGACCCGGTCGGACGAATCGATCGCGAAAACGGCCTCCCCGCTGCGCGAGATCCGGTCGAGGGCTTCAGATGAGTGTGGCACGGCTCGGCTTTCGGTGAAGGCCTTAAGCCTAGCACCGTTCCCGGAGCCGCCGCGGGTCAGCTGGCCTTGCGTTTGCGTGGCGCCCGCACGACCGTCACGGGCCGTCGGGCGACGTAGATCAGCCGGAGGGCGGTGCCCCCGACCACCCACTCGTCGAGCGAGTCCCGGCCTTCGCTGCCGACGACGACGAGGTCCGCGTGGCACCGATCCGCCTCCCGCGAAATGACTTCCGGGACCTCGACGCCGCGCGCCGCAACCGCCTGGAACCGGCTCTGGCCGCGGCCCTTGCCCATCTGCCGCGCGGCGGCCTCGAGGACCTTCTGCGTCCCGGCCCCCGAGTTTCCGTTTGATTCGACGGTCAGCACCACGACTCGGTTGCCCCGGTCCCCCCCCGCGAGCTTCGCCGCGAACTTCACCGCCGCCAGGCCCGCGCGCGAGCCGTCGGTCGCCACCAGGATCTTCATCGGTCGTACCTCCATCCCCACGGCATCTTGACCTTGATAACAGCCGCATCGAGGAGCCGCCTGATGCGATCGCATCAAGTGCCGCCTCAGTGGGCGGCGAAGCCCTTGTGGCCGACGACGCTCTTGCGGCGCGGGCCCCGGCCCTTCAGCGTCCAGCGCTTTCCCTTGTCGACCGGCCGCTCGGCGCCCCGGCCGATCCGCTCCAGCAGGTCCGTCGTGGTCACGATCCCGACCAGATCGCCGTTGTCCACGACCGGCAGGCAGCCGATGCTGCGGCCCCGCAGGAGGTTGGCGACCTTGCGGATCGTCATGTCGGACGAGGCGGAAATGGCCGGCGCCGTCATGACATCCTCCACCCGGAGCCGCTCGCCCGCGCCGAACTCCCGAAGATCGCTCTGGGACACGATCCCCACGAGGTGGGCGCTCTTCATCACGACGAGATGCCGGATCCTCTTCTGCCGCATCCGTTCGACGGCCGCCTCGACCGGTTCGGTCGACGCAATCGTCTCGACCTTCCGGGTCATGATGTCCTGGACTCGCATGGCATCCTCCTCTTTCGCTCGTTGAATGGTCCTTCTCAGGCGGCCGCCGCCATCTGCGCGTAAAGTCGCTCGACGTCCGGCCGGCGGCACAGCTCGGTTCCCGGGTTCATGACCGTGGCGGCGCCCGCCGCGACCCCGAAACGGACGGCGTCGCGGAGGCCCGCCCCCTGCTGGAGCCGCAACACGATCCCGGCGAGCATCGAGTCGCCGGCCCCGACGGTGCTCCGCACGGGCACGGTCGGCGACGGCAAACGCTCGCTCGCATCCGCCGTCACCCACAGGACGCCGGCGGCGCCGAGCGAGAGAACGACGACCTCGCACCGTCCCGACCCGATCCAGCGCCCGCATTCCGCGACCAGATGGGACTCCTCCGCGTCGGCAAGGCCCGCCAGGTGCTGGAACTCGCGCAGGCTCGGCTTGACGAGGAAGACGCCCTCCTCGAGGCCCCGCCGGGCCGCCTCGCCGGAGGCGTCGAGCACGAACCGGGCGCCGCGCTCGCGGGCGAGCCGGGCCAGGCGCGCGAGGAAGTCGGCCGGGACGCCCGGCGGCAGGCTCCCGCTCGCGACGAGGTACGCCGGGAAGGGCCGCAGGGCCGCGACCTCCGCGAGGAGGGCCTCCCGTTCGGCGAGGGTCAACTCCGGGCCGGGGAGGACGAACCGGTACTGGTGCCCCGTCGATTCCTCGCGGACGTTGAGGTTTTCGCGCGTCCATCCGGCGATCTTCAGCGGCCGGTGCGCGAGGCCCTCGCGGTCGAGGAGCGCCGACAGCAGATCGCCCGCCGCTCCCCCCGCGGGATAGATCGCGAGCGCATCGCCTCCCAGCCGGCGCACGGCGCGGGCCACGTTGATTCCGCCGCCGCCGGGCTCGTAGCGCGGCGGGCCGCAGCGCAGCTTCCGGTCCGGGACGACGCGATCGACGTCGGCGCTCTCGTCGATGCACGGGTTCACCGTCACCGTCACGATCGGAGCGACGGCCGCGGACACCTCCTTCATCGGGCCTTCGGCCCGAGGAAAGGACGCCCGCTGCGTGGACCCCGCTGGCTGCACAATGGCGAACCTCCCGGTGATTCCGACTCTAGGCGCAACCGCAATTCCACTTATGATCCATTCGCATCAGGTTCGTTCGCGCGGATCACGCGAGCCTTCGAACGGAGGATTCGTGCGCAAGACAACCAAATCCGCCCCCGCCGCCGAGGCCGCCTATCCGAGGGAAGAAGAGCGCGACGTCGTCCTGCGCTCGGGCTCGACCCTGCGGCTGCGCCCCATCCGGCCGGACGACGCCGCCGCCCTGCTCGCCTTCTACCGCCGGCTCTCCCCCGACAGCCTCTACTTCCGGTTCTTCTCGCTTCCCCGGGTCGACGCCGAGAAGGCCGCGGGCTTCTGCCGCGTCGACTACCACGACCAGTTCGCCCTCGTCGGCGAGGTCGCCGGCCGGCTCGTCGCGGTCGCCCACTACTTCCGGCTTCCGAACCATCCCGACCGGGCGGAGGTCGCCTTCACCGTGGAGGACCCGCTCCAGGGGCAGGGGGTCGGGACGCGGCTCCTCGAGCGGCTGGCGGAGATCGCCCGCGCCCACGGCATCGACACCTTCGAAGCCGAGGTCCTCGGCCACAACCGCCGCATGATCGACGTCTTCCGCAACTGCGGCTTCGAGACGACCGAGCGGCGGACGGAGAGCGGCGTCGAGCGGATCGTCCTGTCGATCACGCCCACGGCCGCCTTCGAGGAGCACGCCGCCGACCGCTCGGCGCGCGCCGCGTTCGCGTCGATGCAGCGCCTGTTCGAGCCGGGGGTCGTGGCCGTCATCGGCGCCAGCCGCGAGCGCGGCAAGATCGGGGCCGAGATCTTCCACAACCTCCACGACGTGTTCCGCGGAACGCTCGTGCCGATCAACCCGCGCGCCGCCGAGATCGAGGGCGTCCGCTGCTACCCGAGCCTCTCGGACGTCCCCGGGCCCGTGGACCTCGCCGTGATCTCGGTCCCGAGCGACCGCGTCGAGGCCGCCGTGGACGAGTGCGCGGCCAAGGGCGTCGCCGGGATCGTGGTCATCACGGCGGGCTTCTCCGAGACGGGCGACGAGGGACGGCGCCGCGAGGCGGTCCTGCTCGACAAGGTGCGCGCCGCCGGGATGCGGATGGTCGGCCCCAACTGCATGGGCCTCGTCAACACCGATCCCCAGTTCCGCCTCAACGCCACCTTCGGGCCCATCTACCCCCCTGAGGGCCGCGTGGCGCTCTCGTCCCAGAGCGGGGCGCTCGGGCTCGCTCTCCTCGACTACGCCTCCAAGCTCAACCTCGGGATCTCGACGTTCGTCTCGGTCGGCAACAAGGCGGACGTCTCGGGCAACGACCTCATCCAGTACTGGGCGGAGGACCCGCGGACCGACGTCATCCTGCTGTACCTCGAGAGCTTCGGCAATCCCATTCGCTTTTCGAAGATCGCCCGCCGCGTCGCGCGCCGCAAGCCGATCATCGCCGTCAAGTCCGGCCGTTCGCGGGCCGGGTCGCGGGCCGCCAGCTCCCACACCGGCGCGCTCGCCGAGTCGGACCAGGTCGTCGACGCCCTCCTGCGCCAGGCCGGCGTCATCCGGACAGGGACCCTGGAGGAGCTCTTCGACGTCGCGATGATCCTCGCCAACCAGCCCGTGCCGCGCGGCCGCCGCGTCGGCATCCTGACCAACGCCGGCGGCCCCGGCATCCTCGCCGCCGACGCCTGCGAGGCCAAGGGGCTGGAGCTCCCGGCGCTCTCGCCGAAGACGATCGAGGCCCTGCGCGCCTTCCTTCCCGCGGCCGCGAGCGTCGGGAATCCCGTCGACATGCTGGCCTCGGCGTCGCCGGAGCACTACCGCCGGGCCGAGAAGATCCTCCTCGCGGACGACGCGATCGACAGCCTCGTCGTCATCTTCATTCCGCCCATCGCCTCCAATGCCGACGAGGTCGCGTCGGCCATCGTCGACGGCGCGCGCGGCGCCCGCAAGCCGGTCCTCGCGACGTTCATGAGCGCCAAGGGCGCGCCCCCGGTCCTCGCGCCCATTCCGTGCTACCCCTTCCCCGAGTCGGCGGTCATCGCGCTCGCGCGGGCCGCGGCGTACGGGGAGTGGAAGCGCCAGCCCGTCGGCAAGGTTCCGAAGCTCGACGGCCTCGATCCGGCGCGCGCGCGGGCGGTGGTCGAGCGCACGCTCGAGCGGGGCGGAGGCTGGCTCCCGCCGCTCGAGACCGACGAGTTTCTGTCGTCCTTCGGGATTCCCGTCGCCCCCATGCGGCTGGCGCGAACCGACTCCGAGGCGGCGGCGGCGGCGCGCGAGCTCGGCTTCCCCGTCGTGCTGAAGGCCGTCGGCCCGACGATCCTCCACAAGACCGAGGTCGGAGGCGTTCGCCTCAACCTCGCCGACGAGGCCGCCGTCCAGGCCGCCTGTCGGGACCTGAAGAAGCGGCTCGGCGACGACCTCACGGACTACCTCGTCCAGTCGATGGTGGCGGGCGGGGTCGAAGTGATCGCCGGCGTCACGAACGACCCGACGTTCGGGCCCCTCGTGCTCTACGGCAGCGGAGGCACGCTCGTCGAGCTGCTTTCGGACGTGGCCTTCCGCCTCCCGCCGCTGACCGACGCGGACGTCGAGGCGATGCTCGACGAAGTTCGCGGCACGGCGCTCCTGCGCGGGTACCGCGGCGCTCCGCGCCACGACGAGGCCGCGCTGCGCGACCTGCTGCTGCGGCTCTCGGCCCTCGTCGAGGCCTGCCCGGAAGTGCGCGAGATGGACCTGAACCCCGTCAAGGTGCTCGGCAAGGGCCTGCGCGTCGTCGACGCGCGCGTCCGGATCGAGCGCCGCCCGGTGCTTCCCCCCTCGCGGCGGATCGCGTACTAGGGCCGAATTGCGCGACGGAAGCGCGTTCCAGGGGCTCTCTTCCGAAGAGGCCCGGGCGCGGCTCGCGAAGGACGGCCCCAACGAGATCGCGGAGGCGAAGCGGCGAGGCCTCGCGGCGCTCGCCGGGGAAGTCCTGCGCGAGCCGATGATCCTGCTGCTCGTGGCCTCCGGGGCGATCTACTTCGCGCTCGGCGACCCCGCCGAAGCCGCCATCCTGCTGGCGTCGATCGCCGCCGTGATCGGCATCTCGCTCCTCCAGAGCCGCCGCACCGAGCGCTCGCTCGAAAAGCTGCGCGATCTCGCGAGCCCGCGCGCGCGGGTCATCCGCGACTCGACGCAGGCGCGCATCGCCGGACGCGAGGTCGTCCGGGGCGACCTGCTGATCGTTTCCGAGGGAGACCGCATCGCCGCCGACGGCGAGGTCCGGTGGCTGTCGAACCTCTCCGTGGACGAGTCGCTCCTGACGGGGGAATCCGTTCCGGTCGAGAAGCGCGAATCCGCGCCCGCCAGCGGGCGCCCCGCCGACCCGGCCGCGCGTGTCTTCGCCGGAACACTCGTCGTCTCCGGGCAGGGTCTCGCCGAGGTCACGGCGACCGGGCCCGCGACCGAGATGGGCCGCATCGGCCAGGCGCTCCGGTCGATCCCTCAGGAGAAGAGCCCCCTCCAGCGCGAGATCGGCCGCATCGTCCGAAGGCTCGGGGCGGTGGGGATCGCGGTGTGCCTGCTGATCGTCGTCCTCTACTCCCGCTCCCGCGGGAACCTGCTCGAAGGATTGCTCGCCGGCCTGGCCGTGGCGATGTCCGTGCTCCCGGAAGAGTTTCCCGTGGTTCTGACGGTGTTCCTCGCTCTGGGCGCCTGGAGGATCTCGCGCCAGCGGGTCCTGACGCGAAGGATCCCGGCGGTCGAGGCGCTCGGCGCCGCCACGGTCCTGTGCGTCGACAAGACGGGGACCCTGACAATCAATCGAATGGCCCTGGCGCGCGTCGTCGCCGGCGACCGAGTGCTCGACGTCGCCGATGCGTCGACGCTTCCCGACGCGTTTCACGAGCTCGTGGAGTTCGCGATCCTGGCGAGCCAGCGCACGCCTTTCGACCCGATGGAGCAGGCGATCCGCGAGTTCGGCCTGCGCACGCTGGCCCGGACTGAGCACCTCCACGACGACTGGGAGCTCCTCCGCGAATATCCGCTGTCGCCCGAGCTCCTGGCCGTGGCCCACGCATGGAAGTCGCGCGGACTCGCGGAGTTCGTCATCGCGGCGAAGGGGGCGCCCGAGGCCATCGCAGACCTGTGCCACCTTCCCGAAGCCGCGACGCGCCGCCTCACCTCCCGCGTCGAGGAGCTCGCCCGCGACGGGCTGCGCGTGCTCGCCGTCGCGAAGGCCCGCTTTCAGCCGTCGGAGCTGCCGCCCCGGTCCCACGATTTTCCGTTCGAGCTCCTCGGGCTCCTCGGCCTCGAAGATCCGCTGCGGCCGTCGGCGCGCGCGGCGATCGAGGACGCCCGCTCGGCCGGCATCCGCGTCGTGATGATCACCGGGGACTATCCGGTCACCGCCGTCCGGGTGGCGCGCGAGATCGGCCTGCCCGACGCCGATCCGATGACCGGGGCCATGCTCGAAGACCTCGACGACGCCGCGCTCGCCGCCGGGATCGGCGAAATCTCGGTTTTCGCGCGCATCGTTCCGGCGCAGAAGCTCCGACTCGTCGAGGCCCTCAAGGCGCGAGGCGAGGTCGTCGTCATGACGGGCGACGGCGTCAACGATGCGCCGGCCCTGAAGGCCGCCCACATCGGCATCGCGATGGGCGGCCGCGGCACCGACGTCGCGCGGGAGGCGGCGGCCCTGGTGCTTCTCGACGATGACTTCGCCTCGATCGTCGCGGCGATCCGGCTCGGCCGGCGCATCTTCGACAACCTCAAGAAGGCGACGTCCTATCTCGTCGCCGTTCACGTTTCGATCGCGGGGATGGCCCTGGTGCCGGTGCTCCTCGGGTGGCCGCTGCTGCTCCTGCCCGTCCAGATCGTCTTCCTCGAGCTCATCATCGATCCCGTCAGCTCGATCGCCTTCGAGGCGGAGCCGGCCGAGGACGACGTCATGCGGAGGCCACCCCGCCCCCCGAACGCCCCTCTGCTTTCCGCGCGGAGCCTGGCCCTCTCCCTGGTGCGCGGAGGCGTCGTCCTCGCCGCGGCCCTGGCGGTCTATGCCGGGGGGTTTCTTCTCGGGCACCCGGTCGGAGCCGCCCGGGGCGCGGCCTTCGCCACCCTCGTCGTGGGCAATCTCGGCCTCGTCCTCGCGCACCGGTCCCTCGAGCACACCGCCCTCGAATCACTCGTGCGGCACAACCTCGCCCTCCGCTGGATCGCGGGGCTCGCGGCGGCGACGCTGCTTCTCGTCCTCGCCCTGCCCGGGCTCCGGGAGCTCTTTCACTTTTCGGGGATCCGGCCCCCGGACGCCGCCCTGGGGATCGGCGCGGGCCTCGCCGGAATCGTCGCGCTCGAGATCCTCGACCGCCTGCGCCGGCTCGCCGCCCGGTAGCCGCGGCGGCCGACTACTCCGCCCGCAGCGCCTCGAGGGGATCGAGCGAGGCGGCCCGTCGCGCGGGCAGCACGCCGCTCGCCACGCCCACGGCGAAGCTCACGGCGAGGGCGGCCGCGACGTAACCCGGCTTCGTCTCGAGGGGAAGGCCCGGGGCGAAGACGCGGATCAGGGCGCCCAGACCGAAGCCCGCGAGAACGCCGGCCAGGCCGCCGGCCGAGGACAGCATGACCGCCTCCAGCAGATAGAGGCGCTGGACCTGCCGCCGCGTCGCGCCGACGGCCCGCATGAGGCCGATCTCGCCCGTGCGCTCGCCGACCGCGATCCACATCATGGTCAGGATCCCGATCGCCCCGACGACGAGCGAGATCGCGGCGATGCCCGCCACCGCGAGGCTGACCATCGAGAGCACGCGGCCGAGCACGTCGAGCATTTCGGTCTCGGTCGTGATCGTGAAGTCCTCCTCGCCGTCGTGCCGCGCCATGAGGGCCTGCCGCACCGCGGCCTTGATCCGGGCGGCGGGGATGTCGCTCGAGAAGAGCGCGTGGATCTCGGTCAGCTCGTCCTGGTTGAAGAGGCTCTGCGCGACCGCGACCGGAATGTACGCCCGATCGTCCATGTCGAAGCCGAGGATCTGGCCCTTGGGCTCCATGACGCCGATGACGAGGAACCGCCGGCCGCCGATGCGGACGCGCTCGCCGAGCGGGTTCGACTCGCCGAAGAGCTCGTGCGCGAGCTTGGGCCCGAGGACGGCCTGGGGACTGCCTCGCCGCGGATCGCCCGGCGGCAGGAAGCGGCCCTGCCGGACGCCGAACTTGAACACGCGCGGCATGTCGGAGGTCACGCCGGAGACGAGAACGCGCCGGGACCGGTCCCCGAACTCGACCGCCGCCGTGCCGTAGGCCCCCGGCAGGACGATCTCCATGCCGCGGACTCGCTTCAGCGCCTCGGAGTCTTCGATCGTCAGCTTTCGCACCGTCGCCGAGAGCCCCGGCATGCCGCTCGTCGTGGCCTTGCCCTTGTTGATGGAGAGGATGTGCGTCCCGAACTGCGTGAACTCCTCGACGATGTAGCGGCGGGTCCCTTCGCCGAGCGACGTCAGCAGGATGACGGAGGCGACGCCGATGACGACGCCGAGCACCGTCAGCGCCGAGCGCAGGCGGCGGGCCGCCACGGCCCCCATGGCCAGGCGAAGCGCCTCGCGCATGCCCCGAGCGCTCATCGCCTTGCCAGGGCCACGATCGGGTCGAGGCGGGAGGCGCGGCGCGCCGGCGCCGCCCCGAAGGCGAGGCCCACCGAGATCGAGACGAACAGGGCGGCGCCGACCGCCCACGGCGGCGGCTGCGCCGGAAAGGCCGGGTACAGGCCGCGGAGCAGCCCGGTTCCCGCGAACGCCACGGCGAGCCCGAGAACCCCGCCCGAGGTCGAGAGCAGCGCGGCCTCGACCAGGAAGACGGCGACGACCTGCCGGGCGGTCACGCCGACCGCCTTCAGCAGCCCGATCTCGCGCCGGCGCTCCGAGACCGAGACGAGCATCACGTTCATGATTCCGATGCCCGCCACCGTCAGCGAGATCGCGGCGATGCCGACGAGCGCGGCCGTCAGCAGGGCCAGAATGCGGCCGAAGGTCGCGAGGACCGAGTCCTGTGTCAGCATCGTCACGTCGTCCTCGCCGTCGTGGCGCTCCATCAGGACCCGCCGCACGGCCTCCTCGGCGGCCGGGATCTCGTCGTGCGACCGGACCTCGAGCAGCAGCCGGAAGAGGCCGGACTGGTTGAACATCTTCATGGCTCTTCCGATCGGCACGAACACCATGTCGTCCATGTCCATGCCGATCGACATGCCCCGCGGCGCGAGGACGCCGATGATCCGGAAGCGCTCGTCGCCCAGGCGCAGCCACTCGCCCAGCGGATTCTCGGCGCCGAAGAGCTCCCGGCGCACGGTCGACCCGACGACGCACACGCGCTGCTCGCGGGCCGCCTCGCCCGCCGGCAGGAAGCGGCCGGTCTGGATCGCGAGGTTGCGCACCGCGAGGAATTCGGCGGAGGTCCCCGTCACCGTCACGTCGCGGCGGCGCTCGCCCCGACCGGCCGGGGCCGCGCCGCGCGTGAGCGGGGCGAAGCGCCGGATCGAGCGCACGCGCTTGCCGATGGCGTCGGCGTCCTCGAGCGTGAGGTCGTGCGGCGCGCCCGTCACGAACGGCGTCACACCCGTCGTCTCGGTCTTGCCCGGGAGGACGATGAGGAGGTTGGTGCCGAGGTTGGCGAACTCGCCGGTCACGTAGAGCCGCGCCCCCTCGCCGAGGCTCGTCAGGAGGACGACCGAGGCGACTCCGATCGCGACGCCCGCGAGCGACAGCCCGGTGCGCAGCCGGTGGCCGCGGAGGGCCCGGACCGAGAAGGCGACGAGATCGCGGGCGTTCACGAGGCCGCCCCCGCCACCGCCGCCGAAACCGCTCCTGCTCCCGAGGCGTCCCGCTCCTCGCGCTCGATCGACCCGTCCACCAGGCGCAGGCGGTGCCGCGCCCGGCGCCCGATCGCCGGGTCGTGCGTCACGACCACCAGGGTCAGGCCGCGAGAGTTCATCCCCTCGAGGAGCCTCACGATCTCCGCGCCGGCCGCCGTGTCGAGGTTTCCGGTCGGCTCGTCGGCGAGCAGCAGCGACGGCCCCATCACGACGGCCCGGGCGATCGCCACCCTCTGCCGTTCGCCGCCCGAGAGCTGCTCGGAGAGGTGGTCGGCGCGTTCGGAGAGACCGACCTCCTCGAGGGACCGCGCGACCCGCGCCGCGCGCTCGCGGCGCTCGACGCCGGCGAAGATCATCGGCAACTCGACGTTGCCCGCGGCGGTCAGGCGGGGAACGAGGTGGTAGAACTGGAAGACGAAGCCGATCCGGTGGCGTCGAACGTGCGAGAGCTCGTCGTCGTCGAGCCGCGCGACCTCCCGTCCGTCGAGCCGGTAGGATCCGGCCGTCGGCCGGTCGAGGCAGCCCAGGATGTTCAGCAGCGTGGACTTGCCCGAGCCCGACGGGCCCATGATCGAGCAGTAGTCCCCGTCGGGGATCGTCAGGTCGATCGACTTGAGGGCGTGGACGGGCCGGCCCCCGACCCGGAACTCCCGGCCGACCCCGGAAAGCTCGATCACCGCGCCGTTTCCGCGGTGATCTCCGCGCGGACACCCTCCCGGACCTCCGCGCGGTCGAGCGAGACCACGACCGCGTCCCCCGGACCGAGGCCCTTCCGGACCTCGGCGAACTGCCAGTTCCTCAGGCCCACGGTCACCGGGCGGGACTCGAGCCGGCCGTCGCGCGCGACGAGGACGCGGTCTCCCTCGAGGATCGCCGAGCTCGGGATCCGGAGCACGCCGTCGCGCGCCGCGAGAACGACCTCGACGTCCGCCGAGGTCCCCGGCGGCAGCGTGCGCGCGAAAGCCTCGTCCTCGAGCTCGGCCTCGATCTCGAACACGCGGTTCTGTTCCTGCACGTCCTGGACGTAGGGCGCCACGCGGGTGACCCGGCCCGGGAACGATCGGCCGGGGAACGCGTCGAACGTGACGCGGACCGCCTGGCCGGCCCGGACCTTTCCGACGTCGACCTCGTCCATCGGCGCGCTCACGTAGGTCGCGCCCGGGTCGAACAGCACGAGGACCGGCGGGATCGGAAGAGCGGGCGGCGACGGCGTGATCCACTCGCCGACTTCCGTCTTCACCTCCGCGACGACGCCGTCGAACGGCGCCCGGAGCACCGTCTTCTCGAGGTTGACCTGCGCCGCGACGAGGCCGGCCCGCGCCTGGCCGATCTTCGCCCGGGCCGTCTCGCACGCCGCCGCCGCCGCATCGCGCCGGCTCTGCAGCTGGTCGAGCGACTCGACGGAGACGAGCTTCTCGCGCGAGAGCGCCTGGTTGCGGGCGAGCTCGCGGTCGAGCTGTTCCGCCGTCCGGCATGCCTCGACGCGGGCCGACATCGCCGCTTCGAGCGCGCTCTGCTGGACGTCGACCTGCGCCCGGTAATCCCCCTCGGCGATCCGCATGAGGACGTCTCCGCGGCGGACGCGGGCGCCCTTGGCGGCCGGGAGCTCCAGGACGCGGCCCCCGATCTCGGGCGAGAGCTCGGCGCGGCGCCGGGATTTCACGGTTCCCGCCTTGCTGTTGGTGACGCTCTCCTCGACGCGTCCGGACGCCGCGCGAAACACCGTCACCGGGACGCGCGCGGGGCGGAAAAGGGTCAGCCGCAGCCCGACCACGAGCGCGGCGGCTGCGACGAGCCAGATCGCCCGGCGCACCACCCGGCCGGACACCCCGCCGGCGATGCGGGCGGGCGCGGCGACGGCGCTTTCCACGACCGCCTTCCCGGCGCGCCTAGTGGCCCCGGATCGTGAGCACGGGGCAACGCGACGTCGCGACGACCCGCGAGGCCACGCTGCCGACGAAGAGCTTCGCGACCCCCGTCCGCCCGTGGGTCCCCATGACGAGGAGATCCGCGCGATGCCTCCGCGCGGCGCGGTTCAGCGCGTCGTGCGGGACGCCATTCAGGATGATGGACCGGGCCCGAACGCCGGCCTTGCGCGCCCGCGCGAGCAGGCTCCGCAGGCGCTTCTGGGCGTCGGTCCGGATGGCGACGTTCATGTCCTCGTAGAAGCGCGGCAGGACGAATCCCTCCGGGGACATCGGGGCGGGCGGCGACGCGACATGCGCGATCCAGAGCGCGGCGCCGTTCTCGGAGGCCATCTCGACGGCGCGGCGGAAGGCCGGGCGGGACGCCGGCGAGAAATCGGTCGCGACCAGGATGTTGCGAATGGGTTTCACGAGACGCCTCCTCCGCTAGGACTTGTGACGCGCGATGTAGCCGCGGGCGAACTCGATCGTCCCGGGCTTCGTCAGGCCCGCGGCCTTCGCCTCGGCCTCGGCCTTCTCGAACGTCCAGTGGTCGCGCACCACCCGGCGGATCATCCAGAGGCCCGCCGCGCGGTTGCCCTCGGCGCAGTAAATGTAGACCGGATAGAGCGACTGGTCGTCGGTGACCTCCAGAAACTTCGCGACCTGCGCGTCGGTGGGGTTCTCCATCGAGAACGGGACCCGGACGAACAGGACTCCCGCGTCGCGGGCCTCGTGAAACTGAGCCCCGTCGTTGAACTCGGACTCCTCGCGCAAGTTGATGATCGCGTTGAAGCCTTCCTCGCCCAGCGCCTTGATCTGCTCCGGCGTCGGCTGGCCGCCGACGGCGACGCGGTCGTTGATTCGATGGAAGTTCTGGATCGAGTCGGCCCCGACCGACGCGAAAGCCGCCGCGGCCACGACGGCCGCCGCCAGCGGAAACAGCATTCTCACCCGAGCGCTCATCTTCAGCTCCTCTCCGTGTAGTAACGGACGAAATCCGACTCCGTCAGGATCCCGACGAGGTGTTCCCCTTCGACGACCGGCAGGCAGCCGATCTTGTTCTCGAGAAGCATGGAGGCCGCGGCCTTCAGCGACTCGTCCGGCTCGACCGTCTCGACCTCGGTTGCCATGATCTCCCGCACGTGGCGCCGGCGGAGCATCTCCTGCTGCGCCGAGAGCGGGAGGACGTCCTGGGTGCCGAGGGCGCTGCGCGCGAGGTCGCGCTGCGTCACGAGGCCGACGAGATCGCCGTCCCGATCGACGATCGGAACGTGCCGCACGTGGTGCGCGTCCATCAGGTCGT
Organism: uncultured Acidobacteriota bacterium; assembly: GCA_963764715.1. Classification (GTDB taxonomy): domain Bacteria; phylum Acidobacteriota; class Thermoanaerobaculia; order UBA5066; family Gp7-AA6; genus DAHUXD01. The sequence goes on along the minus strand of CAVXTP010000018.1, from coordinate 8,533 downwards.
AGAGCGCCTCGAGGTCGTCGGAGGGCTGCAGCGTGAAGACGTGCTCCGTCATGAGGTCGCGGACCTCCGCGGGGCGCACCGGACGGGTGGGCGCCGGCGTGCGTGAAATCGACTTGGTCTGCATCACATTCCTCCCTGTCCGGGCTTGCGGCGCGCGGCACCATGCCGCGCGACGTCCCGCCGGCGACGCCGCATGTAGTCCTGGAGCTGGCGCCGCGCCGCGTCGAAGGCCCGATGCAGCAGCGCGTGCACGTCGTCGTCGGCCGGCTGGTTGTGCACCACGAGCTCTTCCTCCGGAACCGTCAGGCGGATCCGGACCTCGTAGAGCCGTCCCTGCTGGTGGTGGCCGTGCGGCGCCTCGACCCAGACCTGGCAACGCTGGATCTCGTCCGAATAGCGCTCCAGCCGCGCCGCGCCCTCCGCGATGGCCTTCTCCACGCCCGGCGCGTCTCCGACTTCTCCGAGATGGATCTGCAGCGGCATCGTCGTCATGGGAAGAGTCTCCCCGCGGGGCCGGGCGCGCGGATTGATGAGAATGCATCATTCGGCGCGCCTCCCGGAACCAGATGATCGCGGTGGAGGTCACCATGAAGACCTTCGATCGCATCCTCGCGGCCACCGACTTCTCGCCGGCGTCGGAGCCGGCCCTCAAGGAAGCCGAGCGCATCGCGCGCGAATGCGGCGGGCGTTTGACGATCGTCCACGCGTACCAGGTCCCCGCGCTCGCCGCGGTCCCGGAGGCGCCGATCGGCGCTTACCCGCCCGGCGTCTACGAGGATTTCGCCCGGGCCGTCCGGTCCAACGCCGAGAAGCGGCTCGAGGCCGCCGTCGACCATGCCCGCGCCGGGGGCATCGACGCCCACGGGACCCTGCGGGAGGGACTCCCGGACGAGGAGATCCTGGATGCCGCCGAAAAGGAACAGGCGGGCCTCATCGTCATGGGAACCCACGGCCGCCGCGGTCCCTCGCGCATTCTCCTGGGAAGTGTCGCGGCCCGGGTGGTCTCCCGCGCGGCGCGCCCGGTCCTGACCGTCCGCGCCGCGCCGGCGTGATCGCCGGCGGGTGGAAAATGACGCCTCCGATGTGGTTGGATCGGACGTCGGACTCACGCGCGAGCGGGCAATTCGAAGGGGAAGGCTCGATGCCGCGTCCGGATGAATCGGGTCCTCGACTCTGGGCGGTCGTCCTCGCCGGCGGGGAGGGAAGGCGCCTGGCGTCCCTCGTCGAGCGCGTCCACGCCGACGGCCGGCCCAAGCAGTACGCGGTGCTCACCGGGTCCCGCTCCCTCCTGCGCCAGACGCTCGATCGCGTGGCGCTCGCGGTGCCTCCCGAGCGGACCGTCGTCATCGCCACCAGATCCCACGCGGCGTTTCTCGCCCGCGAGTTCGCCCGCCGGGACGCGCCGAAGGTTCTGGTGCAGCCGAGCGACCGGGGCACGGCCGCCGGCGTCCTGCTCCCCGTCCACTGGATCGCCTGGCGCGACCCGAAGGCCGTGGTCGCCGTCTTTCCGTCGGACCATTTCGTGGGCGACGACGCCGCGTTCATTTCTCACGTCGCGGACGTCGCCCGCCAGGTCGAGCGCCACCCCGCGCACCTCGCGGTCGTCGGCGCCCGGCCGGACGCCCCGGAGACCGGCTACGGCTGGATCGAGCCGGGCAGCGAGCTCGAGCCCGGGCTGCGCCTGGTGCGCCGGTTCTGGGAGAAGCCCGACGACGGAACGGCCCGGGCCTGCATGGAGCGCGGCTGCCTCTGGAACACGTTCGTCGTCGTCGCGCGCGCCGCGGCGCTGCTCGACGCCGGACGGCGCGCGATTCCCTCGCTCCACGCCGCGCTCGAAGCCATCCGCCCCTTCTCGGGCACGAGCGCCGAGGCGCGGGCGATCGAGCGGGCGTACGCGGCGGCGCCGACCGCCAACTTCTCCGAACGAATTCTCCAGGCCTTTCCCGCGCTCCTCGCCGTCTCGTCGCTGCCCGACGTGTCGTGGAGCGACTGGGGCACTCCCGACCGCGTGCTGCAGACGGTGCGCCACGAGGGGCTCGTCCCGAACTGGCCCCAGCCGCTCGCGCCGACCGCCTGACGCGCCGAGGCGGCGGCCGGACTGGTCGTCCTGATCCGCCGCCTCCACCTCCGGGCCCTTCGAAAGGAGGCGGAGCGCCGCTTCGGCACGGCCCCGGGAGGCCGATCCTCCCGTTTGATTCGTTTGCATCATACGGGCGGACTGCCACCGGCGTCAGAGTCTCCGGCGTGGGATCGTCAAGAAAAGGAGAAAGAAAGATGCCCGAACTGCTGAATCGCGAAGCGAGCCCGACTTTTCCGGCGGAGCCCGACTTTCTGTCCCGACGCGACGTGGCGCGACTTTTCGGAGTTTCGACCTCGACGGTCACGCGGTGGGCGCGCGCCGGCCTGCTCGCGACCATCCGGACGCCCGGCGGCCACTACCGCTTCCGCGCCGGCGAGACCCTGCGCGCGGCCCAGGGCGGCGCGGCCGAAGCCCGCAAGCCCGACTGAGGCGGCCCATGAGGGACTTGATCCATTCGCATCAGGCACCCGCAAATTCCCCGGGCGATCCTGTCGTCGTGGACGAACCCACGACCCCGATGCGGCCCCTTCACCTCACCCGCCCGCAGGCGATCGCGGCGATCCGGGAGCGGCTCGCGAAGCTCTGCGACGAAGAGCACTGCGCGTGCTCCGCGGCGGCGCACCTGGGCGTGATGTGCCGCGGGTTCGCGGCCCTCACGGACGATCAGCTCCGGAAGCGCTTCGACTGGATCGCGCGCCACCGTCCCGACGCCTCGCGCGAGGAGCTCGAGAGGCTCATCAGCCTCTACCACATCGGGCGCCAGGAAGTCGGCGGGTTCGCCATCTGCTGCGACGCCGAGACCCGCGATCACTGCGGCTGCGACGGCTGGAATCAGTTCGACAACGCCCGCCTGGCGGAAACGTACAAGGAGCTGACCGGCCGTGAAGCCATCATCGGCTGAAACTTTTCGCCGTGATGTGGATGCATCATGCGCTCTTCGCCGGATCGAGGATCAGATGCGCGCCATGAACCCTTCGCCTTCCGCTCCCGTCCCGCAGGACGTGTGGACGCGCGCGGAAGCGATCGGTCAACTCAGAGAATCCCTCGTGCGGCTCTGCGGCGACGGGCGCTCGATGTGCCAGGCCGCCGCGGAGCGCGGAATCTTCTGCCGCGGCTTCCGCCAATGGGGCGAACGGGAGTTCCACGACCTCTGGAAGCCGCTCATCGGAGTGAGCACGCACCTGAGCCGCGCACAGATGGAGCGGTTCGCCGACCTCTGGCAGCTCTCCGAGCAGGTCCGGCAGGGCCTGACCCTGGCCTGCGACACGCAGGTCGTCCGCCCCGGCGTCTGTCGCGGCTGGGACGAGTTCTCGAACGTCGACCTGTCCCGCTTCTGCGCCGAGATCCTGGGGCGCCGGGTCGTCGTGACGGACCGACAGCCCATCGCCATCGAAATCGCTCCCGACGTCCCGACACGCCTTGACAACGATAGGGGTTCGGGAGTCTCGTTTGATGCAAATGAATCAGAGTTCTCCAGAGGCCTCGAGGTCAGACTCGACCCAGACGCCCCGAACGTGAGGAGGTCGGCGCCATGAAGAAGTTTCGCAATGGTCTGATGATGGCGATGGCGGCCGGAGCGCTGGCAATCGTGCCGGCCACGAGCACGCGAACGACGCAGGTCGTGGGCCGGGGAACGCCGGACCCGAAGGCGCTGTACGCCAAGGACACCAAGGAGTTCTATCTCACGGCCGAACAGGCCGAGTACATCCGGCCGGGGCTCAAGATCACGGTCAACAGCGTCACGATCGACGCCGGCCTCCATCCGGTCGTCGACGTCTCGTACACCGACGACCTCGACCAGCCGCTCGACCGCAACGGCAAGGTCACGGCCGGCCCGATCTCGATGAGCATGATCCTCGCGTGGTACGACGCCGGCCAGCGCCAGTACACGTCCTACACGACGCGCCAGCGCACCAGCGCGCCGGAGAGCCAGAACCCGGGCGTGACCGTGACCCAGGCCGCCGCGGACTCTGGCGGCACCTGGAACGACCTCGACATCGGCCACTCGATCTACACGTTCAAGACGATGCTGCCGGCCGACTACGACCAGACGATCACGACGACCCTCGGCATCTACGCCACGCGCAACATGGCGGGCATCCAGGACAAGAACTACTACGACAACGTCGAGCAGGACTTCGTACCCAGCGGCGCTCCCGTCACCGAGGCCTGGGACGAGATCGCGAACTCGGCCTGCAACACCTGCCACGACCCGCTCTCCGCGCACGGCGGCTCCCGCCAGGACGTCAAGCTGTGCGTCCTGTGCCACTCCCCGCAGACCGTCAACCCCGACTCGGGCAACACCGTGGACATGAAGGTCATGATCCACAAGATCCACATGGGCGAGAGCCTGCCGAGCGTCGCGGACGGCATCCCCTACTACTTCTACGGCCGGGGCGAGATCACGGACTTCTCCGAGGTCGCCTTCCCGCAGGACATCCGCAACTGCACGACCTGCCACGCCCCGCCGGCGACCCAGAACACGACCTGGTTCACCTACCCGTCGCAAGCCGCCTGCGGCTCCTGCCACGACAACATCAACTGGACGACCGGCGAGGGCCACGCGGCCGGAGTCCAGCCCGACAGCTCGTGCGCGAGCTGCCACCAGCCGGTCGGCGAAAGCGAGTGGGACGCCTCGGTCCAGGGCGCCCACACGATCCCGTACAACTCGACCCAGCTCAAGGGCTTGAACGCCGAGATCCTGTCCGTGTCCCACACGGCCCCCGGCGAGTTCCCGGTCGTGACGTTCAAGATCACCGAGAACGACGGCACGGTCCTTCCCCCGGGCCCCTTCACCTCCAACCTCAACCTCCTGATGGGCGGACCGACGACCGACTACGCGATCAACCCCTACCGCGAGCGCGCCGACGGCGCCTCCTTCGACGGACAGAGCTGCACCTACACGTTCACGCACGCCATCCCGGCGGACGCTACGGGCACCTGGGCCTTCTCGATCGAGGCCCGCCGCACCGTCAACCTCGATCCGCACCCCAACAACGCGACGACCTTCACCGAAGGCGCGATGAACCCGGTCGCCTACGCGGCCGTCGACGGCGGCACGCCCGAGCCGCGGCGCCAGGTGGTCGATCTGGCCAACTGCAACACGTGCCACGCGCGTCTCGCCCTCCACGGTGGACAGCGCCTCAACACCGAAGAGTGCGTGATGTGCCACAACCCCAACGAGGACGACTCCTCCCGCCGCCCGGCGGACGCCGCCCCACCCGAGTCGATCGACTTCAAGCGCATGATCCACCGCATCCACACGGGCGAGGAGCTCACGCAGGTCTACACGGTCTACGGGTTCGGCGGCTCCGTGAACAACTTCAACCACGTCCTCTATCCGGGTGACCGCCGCGACTGCGTCAAGTGCCACGTCGACGGCTCCCAGCAGGTCAGCGAGAACCCGCCCCCGGGCCTTCTTCCCACGGTCACGCTGCGCGACTGGTACACCCCGCAGCAGCACAACGCGGCGGCCTGCCTCGGCTGCCACGACGGCCAGGCCGCGGCCGCCCACGCCTACGTCATGACGGCGCCCTTCGGCGAAGCCTGCGCCGCCTGCCACGGAGAGGGAACCGACTTCGCGGTCGACCAGGTTCACGCTCGGTAGGAGCGGTCGCAAGACCGCTCCTTCCTTTTTCTAAAGGAAGGAGACAGGAGTGAAGAGGCGCCGGGCCACCCCGTCGATCGCCCTCGCGGTGCTCGCCACCGGCCTGCTCCTCGCAGGCGGGAGCGCCGCCGGGGCGCCGGATCCCCCACCCACACCGGCGGCTCCGCCCGCGGCGCATTCCGCGCCGCCCGCGTCAGCCGCCGCGTCGTCCGAAACCAAGTGCGCCGATTGCCACGGCGACATCGTCGAGGCCTTCGCGAAGAACCCCCACGCGCGGCACTCGCAGAAGTTCAAGAAAGACCTCAACGAGTTCTGCTCGAGCTGTCACGGCGACGGCACGAAGCACATGGAGGCGGGCGGCGACAAGACCCTCATCTCGGTGCCGCGGGGCGCGGCCGGCGCGCAGGAGTGCGTTTCCTGCCACGCCAACGTCAAGGTCTTCTCGAGCGGCGGGACGGACTCCTTCTCGAAGGGCGTCCAGCAGTCGATGACGAACAGCGTCCACGCCAACTCGGCGGCCGTCAACTGCCTGACCTGCCACTCGATCCACAAGAGCGCGCCGAAGACCACGAACCTGCTTGCGGCGGCGCCGGGCGAGCTCTGCGCCACCTGTCACACGACGCAGACCGCGGCCTTCCAGAACAAGCCCTATGCCCACCGGCTCGACCGCGGCGGGATGACCTGCCTCGACTGCCACGCGCCCCACGGCGAAAAGGGCCAGACCGTCAAGATGACGACGCAGGGCGAGCTCCCCTGCCTCAATTGCCACTCCGAGATGCGGGGACCCTTCGTTTTCCAGCACGTCACCGGCTCGGGCGGCGACTGCCTCTCGTGCCACCAGCCCCACGGCTCCAACAATCCCAACATGCTTCTCTGGGCCCGCGTCGACCAGCTCTGCCTCTCCTGCCACTCGCAGACGGGAGGCCCGAAGACCTATGGTTCCCAGCCGCCGTCCTTCCATGACCTGACGTCGCCTCGTTACCGCAACTGCACGAGCTGCCACGTCGCGGTCCATGGATCGAACCTCTCGCCGGGGCTCTTGAAGTAGAGGTCGACATGAGAAAAGCTCCCTGGCTCATCGCCTCCGCCGCGGCCCCGCTGGCGCTGCTCGTGAGCGCCGGTTCGCTCCTCGGCCAGGCCCTCCCGCTCGACCTCGAGGTCGGGTACCGTTTCGTCGACGTGTCCGGGAACGAGCGCGAGTACCGGACCCAGATCAACGACCGGCAGGGCTTCCTCCTGCGCTCCCTCGACTACACATCGCAGGGCCCTCTCGGCTCGATGCTCGAATACTTCCACGTCGACGCCTCCGACGTGGGCGCGGGTCCGGCCGGGCAGCTGCGCCTTCAGGCCGGCGCGACCGGCATGTACAAGCTGACCTTCAGCTGGCGCAAGACCGACCTCTACAGCGCCCTGCCGGCCTTCGCCAACCCGTTCCTCTCCGAGGGCATCATCCCGGGCCAGCACACCTACAACCGGACGCGCAACATCTACGACGCGACGCTCGAGCTCCTTCCGGGCAAGCTCATCAGCCCCATCCTCCAGTACACGCGCAACGTCTACAACGGCCCCGGGACGACGACGTACCACCTCGGTGGCGACGAGTTCCTGATGAACGAACAGGTCAACTCGGTCGACGAGCTCTACCGGCTCGGCCTCGGTTTCGACTGCGGCCCCGTCCAGGCCGGGTTCACCCAGGGCTGGCGTTACTTCCGCTGGAAGCAGGTCAACACGCTCGCCCCGGGCGCGGGCGACGGCAACGTGACGAACCCCGTCCTCGGACAGGACATCCACGCCGACGCGATCGCCTCGGTCGAGGAGAACAAGGTCAATACGCCCGTCACCAACGCCTGGGTCACGGGAAACCTCTTCGGGCGCCTCAAGCTCGTCGGCTCCTACATGAAGGCCGACGGCTCGAACGAGACGAACTACGTCGAAGCCGACGCGGGCAATTTCGTCGGGTTCGAGATCGCGCGTTTCTTCTCGGGCCTCGGCGAAACGGTCAATTCCCGCGCCCGCACGGACTACTGGCGCGGCTCGGCGCGCGCCGAGATCTCGATCGTCCCCAACGTGACCCTCGCGGGAGGTTGGACCGAGAACAGCCGAACGCTCACCGGTCAGGCCCTGATCGCCAGCCTCTACCTCAACACCGTGACTTACGCCGGCGTGCCGACGGGCCAGATCCTGCGGCAGATCGACGCGCGGACCGCGGTCGAGCAGCAGAACGTCGTTTACGACGCCAACGTGACGGCCCGCATGCTCGGCCCCTTCGCCGTCAACGCGGGCTGGTCCCAGACGCAGCAGGACGTGGTGGCGACGGCCGACGCCGCCGAGATCGTGGTGCCGGGAGGCCAGGACGGCTCCTTCGAGCGCACGGTCAACACCTACGGCGGCGGCGCGTCGTTCTCGATGTGGGGCGTGACGCTGACCGGCGACTACCGGCACGACGACGCGAACCAGCCGATCTTCCGGACGGACTACATCAACCGGGACCGCTACAAGTTCCGGGGCGTCTGGAACTTCAAGGACGTGCTCAAGGTCGGGGCGGTCTTTTCCGAAACCGACGCCGACGACGACATCGTCGAGATCGGCTACAAGACGAAGGTCCGGGAGTTCGTCGCCGACGTCGAGCTCACGCTCCTCCAGAACATGCTGACGTTGCGCGGGGCCGGCGGCGAGTTCGCCGTCAACCGCCAGATCCTCATCCGGGTGCCGCAGGACTTCGCGATCGTCCCGACCGAGCAGGAGGAGTTCGGCCACACGTGGGAGGGCGGCCTGCACTTCCAGGCGGGCCCGTTCTCGCTCGACGGCGGCTACCTCTGGATGAACAACAACGGCTCGATCCCCTT
>CAVXTP010000017.1:0-210111 GCA_963764715.1 uncultured Acidobacteriota bacterium | reverse complement strand
GGAGAGGAAACGCTTGTAGAAGCCGAGCAGGGCGGAGGCGGCGCGGGCGGGCGCGCTCAACGTCGCGGGAGCCGCGCCAGGGCGCGCGTCACGGCCGTCCGATAGTCCTCCGCGAGATCCGCGAAGTCCGCGCCGGCCGCCGAGGGCCGGACGTTGACGACGACCGTGGCCGGCGTCGAGGCGAAGAGCTCCCGCGAGCGCCGGAAGATCTCCCGCAGGCGGCGTCGGGCGCGATTGCGCGTGACCGAGGTCCCGACCCGGCGCGGCACCGAGATCCCGAGGCGGGGCCGGCCGTCCGTGGCGGCGGCGAGGACGAAGACCTGGACGTGTCGCCCGGAAACGCGCACCCCGGAGGCGTAGCACTCTTCGAATCCCCTGCGTTTGCGGAGGCGGTCGTCTCGCGAGAAGGTCTCGGAGACGGCCGGGCCCGAGTTCACACCGAGAGTTTCTTGCGCCCCTTGCGCCGGCGCGCCGACAGTACGGCACGCCCGGCCCGCGTCCGCATCCGGACGAGGAAACCGTGGGTGCGCTTGCGGCGCCGATTGTTGGGCTGGTAGGTGCGCTTCATAAGGAGGGCGAATGCTAGGTGCGACGGGGGCAGAAGTCAAGAAACACTTGCGGAACGCGGTTCCGGGCGGGCGAAACGGGGTTTCGAGAAAGGCGCAACGGCGGCCCCGGCCTTCGATATACTCCGCCCCCCGGTTCGCCACAGGCCTTCCACAGCTGTGGAAAACCTGTGGAAAAAAGGCTGCGCACGATGACCGAGATTTGGAGCTCCGTTCTCAAGCAGATCGAGGGAAAACTCGATCCCAAGGAGCTCAAGACCTGGTTCGGGCCCACGCGGCAGGTCGACTTCGACTCCTCCACGGGCTCTCCGGTCCTGACGGTCTCGGTGCCCTCCCGCGTCTTCGCCGACTGGATCGAGTCCCGCCACGGGGAGCTTCTCGCGCGGGGCGCGGAAGCCGCGGGGCACCCGGGCCTCCAGATCCGTTTCGAGGCCTCCCCCGACGAACCGGTCCCGCTGCCGCCGGCGAGCGCCGCGCCGCCCCCGGTGCGGGGCCAGACCGCCCATCCCCGCTTCACGTTCGACACGTTCGTCGTGGGCTCCTCCAATCAGTTCGCGCACGCCGCGGCCCGGGCGGTCGCGGAACAGCCCTCGCGCTCGTACAACCCGCTCTTTCTCTACGGCGGCGTCGGTCTCGGCAAGACCCACCTCATGCACGCGATCGCGCAGGAGGTCCTGCGCCGCAACCCGGACGCGCGCGTCCTGTATCTCTCGGCCGAGCGGTTCCTGAACGATCTCATCAACGCGCTGCGCTTCGAGCGGATGCACGAATTCAAGCGCAGGTACCGCGAGCTCGACGTGCTCCTGATGGACGACGTCCAGTTCATCGCCGGCAAGGACTCGACCCAGGAAGAGTTCTTCCACACGTTCAACGCTCTGCACGACGCGCAGAAGCAGATCGTCGTGACCTCCGACGCCCTCCCCAAGGAGATCCCGACGCTCGAGGAACGCCTGCGCTCGCGGTTCGAGTGGGGCCTGATCGCCGACATCCAGCCGCCGGACCTCGAGATGAAGGTCGCCATCATCCGCAAGAAGGCGGCGGCCGAGAAGGCCGACGTCCCCAACGACGTCGCCATGTTCATCGCGTCGACCGTCAAGTCGAACGTCCGGGAGCTCGAGGGGAGGCTCAACCGGGTCATCGCCTTCTCCTCGCTGACGGGCAAGCCCATGTCGGTCGAGCTCGCCCGGGAGACCCTCCGGGACATCGTGGGGACCGAGGAGCACAAGGCCGTTCCCTCCGAGATCCTGAAGGCCGTGGCCTCCCACTACGGGCTCCGGGTCTCCGACATGAAGGCCAAGTCGAACGCCAAGCCGGTGGCTTTTCCCCGCCAGGTGGCCATGTACCTCTGCCGGAAGCTGACCGAGCTCTCGTACCCGGAGATCGGGCGGCTCTTCAACGACAAGCACCACTCGACCGTGATGCATTCGGTCGAGAAGATCGAGCGAATGATCGAGGACGACGTCGATTTCCGCAGGGTCGTCGACGGTTTTCTGCAGCCGTACCGCTAGTCGATCGAGGTCCGCCGGGAGTTATCCGCCGACGTGTTTTCCGCACCCGGTCGGCGCCTTCGCGAAAGTCGCCCGCACGCGGAAGACTTCCGATAAGCTCCGCAGGAGCGACATCGATTTCGACCCCGTTTTTATTGGCTTTTTTTGACGTTCCCGATTCTTCCGCCGCCCTACAATTGCGGCTAAATGTGATAGACTTTTTTCTCTTTCCGGAGGTGGGAAATCCCCATGGAATTAACGCTGAAAAGGGGCGACTTCTTGAATGAGCTCACGCTCATGCAGGGGGTCGTGGAGAGGAAGAACACGATTCCCATCCTCTCCAACATCCTTCTCCGGGCGGCCGACGGGCACCTCTCCTTCACGTCGACGGACCTCGACCTGACGCTCCTCTCGGAAGCCGAAGCGCACGTCAAGCGCCCGGGCAGCGTGACGGTCCCGGCGCGAAAACTGTTCGACCTCATCCGCAACCTTCCGGAGGCCGACGTCGCGCTGAAACTGCTCGACAATCACTACCTGGGCGTGACCTGCCAGCGGTCGAACTTCCGCCTGGTCGCGCAGCCGGCCGAGGACTTCCCGACGGTCCCGAAGGTCGAGGCGAAGAAGGGGGTCTCGTTCCCGCTCGATCTATGGAAACGACTGACCCGTAAGGTTTTATACGCAGTTTCGGCCGAGGAGACTCGGTTTCAGCTCATGGGGGCTCTCCTCAAGGATAAGGGCAAGGAATTCGAGCTCGTCGCGACCGACGGCCACCGCCTGGCCCTGATCGACTTTCCCAAGGAGGACGCCAAGGCGACGATCCCGAACGTCCTCATCCCGAAGAAGGCCCTCGCCGAGATCCTCAAGATGGACGGCGGTTCGGACGCACGCCTGGAGATCCGGCACTCCGAGAATCATCTACTCTTCACGGTCGGCAGCCGCCAGCTCGTCGCGCGACTTCTCGACGTCAACTTCCCCGACTACGAGAAGATCCTCTCGAAGTCGAACGACCGGGTCGCCAAGGTCCCGTCCGGAGCGACGAAGGACGCGATCCGCCGCGTCGCGCTCTTCTCCTCGGAGCGCTCGCGGGGCGTGAAGCTCTCGTTCGAGAAAAACCTCCTGACCGTCGCTTCCGCGAGCCAGGAGCTCGGCGAGGGCACCGAGACGCTCGACGTCGAGTTCGACGGCGAACCGCTCTCGATCGGCTTGAACGCGCAATACCTCCTCGACTTCTTCGAGGAGGCCGAGACGGAGACCGTCCGGCTGGACCTCAAGGACGAAAACACCCAGTGCCTGTGCCAGCCGGAGGGAGGCATCGAGGGCGCCTCCCGTTACCTGTACGTCGTCATGCCGATGCGTCTCTGAATTCTCTCGAGGTGGGACAGGTGTTCTGTGACCGAAGATTCAATAGTGCCACCAAGCTTAATACAGACACCGTGGCCCTGGCACTCCAAGCGTTTCAGCAGCAGTTGAGCGCCGAGGGTGATATCGAAACATCTGTTACAGGACACTAGACCGCTTGCAGCTCTCCGAACTCTCGAACCAGGGCTTCCGCAATCTCTCCCCCGATCCCGTCTTCTTTGGCGGGGGTGTCACCTTGATCACGGGAGAGAACGCGCAGGGCAAGACCAACCTCCTCGAGGCTGCGGCCCTCGTGTGCGGGCAGCGCTCGTTCCGCGGAGCGTCGACCGCGGCCATGGCGCGCGACGGGAAGCGCTTCTCGATCTCGGGCGTCGTCGAGGCTGTATCGCGCCCGGAGCGCATCTCGGTGACCTGGACGAGCGAAGCGGGCCGCGACTTTCTCCGCGGCGACAAGCCGGCGGGCTTTCGCGAGATCTCGGCGCTCGCGCCGGCCGTCTTCCTGGCGCCCGAGCACCGGGAGCTCCTGACGGGAACGCCGTCGGTGCGGCGCCGCTTCCTCGACCGCCTGGTCCTGGGCCTGAAGCCTGCCGCGGGCGACGACCTGGCCCGCTACGCGACGGCCCTCAAGGAACGCAACGCCCTGCTCGCCCGGTCCCGGCACGGCCGGGGGCCCGCCGCGGCTCCGGGGGAGCTCGAGGCCTGGACGGAGGAGCTCTCGGTCGCGGGGGCCGCGGTGCGGCGCCACCGCCGGGCGGCGCTTTCGGCCTGGGCCGAGGAGTTCGACGCCCTCGCCCGCGCGGCGGGGCCGGCGTATCTCGAGGTCCGCGCGGACTACTCGGTCGCCGCGTCGGCGGACTCGGCCGAGGCCCTGCGCGCCGCCTGCGAGCGCCTGCTGCCGCTCGAACGCCGGCGGGGCTACTCGCTCGCCGGGCCCCACCGCGACGATCTCGTCTGGACGCGCGCCGGCAAGCCGCTCGCCCTCGAGGCGTCGACGGGGGAGGTCGCGCGCACCGTCGCCATCGTCAAGCTCGCGGAGTGGAGCGCCGTGGCGAAGGCCGCGGGGCAGCCGCCGCTCTTCGCGGCCGACGACTTCGACGCCGGCCTCTCGGAGGGCTGGGTCGAGGAGTTCTTCGACGCGCTTCCGGCGGAGGCCGCCGTCCTGCTGACGACGGCGGCGCCGACGGCGCGCTGGGCGCGCCGCGCGTCGACCGTGCTGGAAATGCGACAGGGCCGCGTCGGCGCTCCCCGGGCGCTCTACGCCGTCCAGGCCTGAACGGAGACCCATGAGCACCGCGTACACCACCGACTCGATCAAGCTGCTGAAGGGCCTCGAGGCCGTCCGCAAGCGCCCCGGCATGTACATCGGGGACACCGACGACCTGTCGGGCCTCCATCACATGGTCTTCGAGCTCGTCGACAACTCCATCGACGAGGCCCAGGTCGGCTACGCCGACCACGTCTCGATCACGATCCACGCCGACAATTCGGTGACGGTCGAGGACAACGGGCGCGGCATCCCCGTCGGGCTCCACAAGGAGCACAAGCGCGAGACGCTCGAGATCATCATGACGGACCTGCACTCGGGCGGAAAGTTCGACGACAACTCCTACAAGGTCTCGGGCGGCCTCCACGGCGTCGGCGTCTCGGTCGTCAACGCGCTCTCCAAGCGTCTCGAGGTCGAGGTCCGCCGCGACGGCAAGGTCTGGGAGCAGGCCTACGAGCAGGGCAAGCCCGTCGCGCCGATCAAGGCCGTCGGGACCTCCAAGAAGACCGGCACCAAGGTCACCTTCTGGGCCGACCCCAAGATCTTCTCGGTCACCGAGTTCCACTTCGACAGTCTCTCGCAGCGCCTGCGGGAGCTCTCGTTCCTCAACCCGGGCGTCAAGATCTCGATCCTCGACGAGCGGACCGAGAAGAAGCACGACTTCGCCTACGAGGGCGGGATCCGCTCCTTCGTCGAGCACCTGAACAAGACGAAGCAACCGATCCACGACAAGGTCATCTTCTTCCAGGAGATCAAGAACGGCACGGGCGACCCCAAGCGCGACGCCGACAAGGAGCGCGTCGAGGTCGCCCTGCAGTGGAACGAGGGCTATTCCGAGACGCTCTTCACGTTCACCAACACGATCAACAACCGCGACGGCGGGACGCACCTCGAGGGCTTCAAGACCGCCCTGACGCGCGCGATCCAGAAGTACGCCGAGTCGAACGGCCTGACCAAGGGGCTCAAGGAGACGACGCTCTCCGGCGACGACTGCCGCGAGGGCCTGACGGCCGTCATCTCGGTCAAGGTCCGCGACCCCAAGTTCTCCTCGCAGACCAAGGACAAGCTCGTCTCCTCCGAGGTCAAGACCTGGGTCCAGCAGGTCGTCTACGAGCGGCTCGGCTCCTTCCTCGAGGAGAACCCGCGCGTCGGCAAGAAGATCGTCGAGAAGATCGTCGAGTCCGCCCGCGCCCGCGAGGCCGCCCGCAAGGCCCGCGAGCTCGTCCGCCGCAAGGGCGCGCTCGACTCCGGGGCGCTGCCGGGCAAGCTCGCCGACTGCCAGGAAAAGGACCCCGCCTTCTCCGAGATCTTCATCGTCGAGGGCGACTCGGCCGGCGGCTCGGCCAAGATGGGCCGCGACCGGCGCTCGCAGGCGATCCTGCCGCTGCGGGGCAAGATCCTCAACGTCGAGAAGGCGCGGCTCGACAAGATGCTCGCCTCCGCCGAGATCCGGACGTTGATCACCGCGCTCGGCGCCGGCATCTCGACCGACTTCGACGCCGAGAAGGTCCGGTACCACAAGATCGTGATCATGACGGACGCCGACGTCGACGGCAGTCACATCCGGACGCTGCTCCTGACGTTCTTCTTCCGCCACATGGCGACCCTGATCGACAAGGGTTACCTCTACATCGCCCAGCCTCCCCTCTACAAAGTCGCGGAGGGCAAGAAGGAGACCTACCTCAAGGACGAGAAGGAGATGTCGAAATTCCTCCTCGGCCGTCTCGGCGAGGACCGCACGCTCACTTCCGAGATGTCGGGGACGAGCGTCTCCGGCGCCAAGCTCGCGGGACTCCTCGAGAAGATGGAGGAGTACCGGACGCACGTCGGCAAGCTCGGGCACAAGGGCATCCCCGAGGCCCTCCTGCGCGCCCTCCTCGACCGCGGGATGGCGTCGAAGACCGAGTTCGCCGAGAAGAAGAAGCTCGAGGACCTCGTCAAGGTGGTGCGCGCGTTCGGCGTCGAGAAGGCCGAGGTCGTGGCCGACGAGGAGCACTCGGGCTGGGCGCTCGAGATGACCCGCAAGGTCAACGGCGTGCCGCGCTCGGCGCGCATCGACGCCGGGTTCGTCTCCTCCTTCGAGTTCCGCCGCATCAAGGAGACCGCGAAGGCGATCGGCGGGTTCCTCGACGGCCCGTACGTCGTGACCCGGGGCGAGGAGACCGACAAGCACGAGACGCTCTCCGGCGTCGTCGACGCCGTGTACGAGTCGGCCAAGAAGGGCCTCGTCATCAACCGCTACAAGGGCCTCGGCGAGATGAACCCCGAGCAGCTCTGGGACACGACGATGAACCCCGAGACGCGGCGCCTCCTCCAGGTCGCCGTCGAGGACGCCGTCGAGGCCAACGAAGTCTTTTCCGTGCTCATGGGCGACGCCGTCGAGCCGCGGCGGGACTTCATCGAGCAGAACGCGCTCAATGTACGGAATCTCGATATTTAGCACCGTAGGGGCGGCCCTTGAGGCCGCCCTCGGGCGAGGACCAGCCCCGCCCCTACGACCGAACGGACGAGCATGACGACGAACCTGCTGACTCCCGACGAAAAAGTCCCCGTCACGATCGAGGACGAGGTCCGGCGCTCGTACCTCGACTACGCCATGTCCGTCATCATCGGACGGGCGCTCCCGGACGTGCGCGACGGCCTGAAGCCCGTCCACCGCCGCTGCCTCTACGGCATGTGGGAGCAGGGCAACCTCCACAACAAGCCGTACCGCAAGTCGGCCCGCATCGTCGGAGACGTCCTCGGCAAGTACCACCCCCACGGCGAGAGCGCGGTGTACGACTCGGTCGTGCGCATGGCGCAGGACTTCTCGCTGCGCTATCCCCTCGTCGACGGCCAGGGCAACTTCGGATCGGTCGACGGCGACAACGCCGCGGCGATGCGCTACACCGAGGTCCGGCTGACGAAGCTCGCGGCCGAGCTCCTCGGCGACGACATCGACAAGGAGACGGTCGACTGGACGCCCAACTACGACGGCTCGCTCGTCGAGCCGATGGTCCTGCCGGCCAAGTTCCCCAACCTCCTCGTCAACGGGTCGACCGGCATCGCGGTCGGCATGGCGACCAACATCCCGCCGCACAACCTCTCCGAGGTCATCGACGCGACGGTCGAGCTGATCAGGCACCCCGACGCGACCCTCGGCCAGCTCATGCGGAAGCTCCCGGGGCCGGACTTCCCCACCGGCGCCTTCATTCACGGCTCCGAGGGCATCCGCGACGCCTACAAGACGGGCCGGGGCACGGTCCAGGTGCGCGCGCGGGCGATGATCGAGAAGGCCGCCCGCGGGGACAAGGAATCGATCGTCGTCACCGAGATCCCCTACCAGGTCAACAAGGCGAAGCTGATCGAGCGGATCGCCGAGCTCGTCAACGAGAAGAAGATCGAGGGCGTCGCCGACCTGCGCGACGAGTCCAACCGCGAGGGCATGCGGGTCGTCGTCGAGTTGAAGCGCGGGGAGAACGCCCAGGTCGTTCTCAACAAGCTCTACACCATGACCCCGATGCAGTCCTCGTTCGGCATCATCTTCCTCGCGATCGTCGAGAACCAGCCGCGCGTCCTTCCGCTCCACGACCTGCTCCGCCACTTCGTCGATCACCGCAAGGCGGTCGTCATCCGGCGCACGCAGTTCGACCTGAAGAAGGCCGAGGAGCGGGCCCACCTGCTGCGCGGCCTCGCCCTGGCGCTCGCGAACCTCGACCTCGTCATCAAGATCATCCGGTCCTCGAAGGATCCGCAGGAGGCCAAGGCGCGTTTGACGGCCGAGGTCTCGATGACGCGCTCGGGCCTGGAGAAGTTCATCGGGAGCTCGCTCGGCGACGAGGGCGGCAAGGGGACTCAGGTCCTGAAGCTCGACGAGATCCAGGCGCAGGCGATCCTCGACATGCGCCTCCACCGCCTGACGGGCCTCGAGCGGGAAAAGATCGTCGCCGAGTTCAAGGAGATCCTGGCGCTCATCGCGCGGCTGAAGGAGATCCTGGGCTCGGAGAAGCTCGTCCTCGAGATCATCGTCGAGGAGCTCCAGGCGATCCGCAAGCAGTTCGGCGACGAGCGGCGCACGGAGATCGTGGCCGAGGCCTCCGACATCGACATCGAGGACCTCATCGTCGAGGAGGACATGGTCATCACCGTGTCCCGCGGCGGCTACATCAAGCGCTCTCCCCTGTCGCTCTACCGCGCGCAGCGGCGCGGCGGCAAGGGGCGCATCGGCGCGACGACGAAGGAAGAGGACCTGGTCGAGCACCTGTTCGTGGCCTCGACCCACGCGTACGTGCTGGCCTTCACCTCGACCGGCCGCATGCACTGGATCAAGGTCTACGACATCCCGCAGCTCGGCCCGGCGACGCGCGGCAAGGCGATCGTCAACCTCCTGAACCTCGGGCCGAACGAGCGCATGGTCGCGATGGCCGCGACGAAGGATTTCCCCGAGGACCGGTACCTCGTCTTCGCGACGAAGAACGGCCTCGTCAAGAAGACGGCGCTCTCGGCGTACTCGAACGTCCGCTCGGGCGGAATCATCGCGATCAACATCGAGAAGGGCGACGAGCTCCTGTCGGTGCGCATCACGAGCGGCGAGAACCAGATCTTCATCGGCACCCGCCAGGGCATGGGCATCCGGTTCCCGGAGAAGGACGTGCGGGGCATGGGCCGCGACACCACCGGCGTCATCGGCGTCTCGCTCAAGAAGAAGGACGACGTCGTCGTCGAGATGGACGTCGTGGACGAGAGCGGGCACCTGCTGTCCGTCACCGAGAACGGCTACGGGAAGCGCTCGGGGGTCGCCGAGTACCGCCTCCAGGGCCGCGGCGGCTCGGGCGTGATCAACGTGAAGGTCACCGAAAAGAACGGCCCGGTCGTCGGGATCAAGTCGGTGACCGACGCCGACCAGCTCCTTCTCATCAGCGAGCGCGGCCAGTTGATCCGCATCAAGGTCAAGGACATCCGCGAGACCGGCCGCGCCGCCCAGGGCGTCCGGGTCATCGACCTCGACGAGGGCGACCGGCTGGTGGCGATGGCCAAGCTCGCCGAGAGCGACGACGCGGAGGACGAGGCCCAGGCCGCCCTTCCCGTGGCCCCGGCGGCCGAAAAGCCGGCCGAGGCCCCGAAGGCCGGCAAGGGCAAGAAGGGCGAGACGGACTTCCTGGACGACGAGGAGGACGAGGACTAGCGCTCGGTCAATCCGGGGGCCGGACCCCTACCGGCCCTCGCTTACTGCTTCCTGCCACCTGCCTCCTGCCTCCTGCCGCCTGGCTTCTGCCGTCCGCCGTCCGCTCCTATAGAATCCCGCCCCCATGCGATTCTTTCTGGACGGGGGCGGCGCCGAGGAGGCCCGCCGCATCAAGGACCTGGGCCTGCTCGACGGCGTGTGGCTCACGGCCGCCGCGGCGCAGGCCGCGGGCTCGGACTATCGCAAGGCCATCCGCGACCTCGCGTCGATCACGGACGGCCCCGTTCTCGTCGAGCTCACGGCCGACGATCCGAAGGGCATGTACAAGGAGGCGCGCGAGCTCGCCAAGCTCGGCAAGGACGTCATCGTCCGGGTGCCTCTCAAGCCCGAGGGCCTGCGCGTGGCGCGCCTCCTCGCCCAGGACCAGGTCGCCGTCTGCGCCTCGGGTTGCTATTCGGCCTCGCAGGCGCTGATCGCGGCCAAGGCCAACGTCAGCTACGTCGCGCCCGCCGTCGCGCCGCTCGACGACATCGGAACGATCGGGATGGACCTCGTCGAGCAGGTGATTCGCCTGTACGACAACTATGGCTACCAGACCCAGATCGTCGTTTCCGAGGCCAAGAATCCGATCCACGTCCTCGATGCGGCCCTGATGGGGGCCGACGTGGTGGCGCTGCCGGGCTCGGTCATCGAGCAGCTTCTCCGGCATCCGCTGTCGGACGACCTGCGAACGGGGAGGCCCTCGTGAAGGCGTCCGCCGACCGGATCCTGTACCTGGCGCGGGTGGTCCTGAAGAGCCTCAAGGAAAACCGCAACCTCGAGCAGAAATCCGACGACGAAACGGTTCGCCGGGCAGTCGTCCGGGAGCTGACCGACAGCTTCGGCGAGCTCGATGCGATCGAGGAGAAGGTGAGAGCAGCGCTCGCCAAGCGGAAGGCTTTGTCGGAAAAAGACCGCGAATTTCAGTTCACCCGGACGCTCGAGGACGAGCTGCGAAAACACGGAGCCTGACGAACCCGCTGTAGATTTAATGTAATTGTTTACAAATACGTTATTTGCAGTAGCTAAACTGCCGTAATTCCGGATCTAGCCAAAAGCCTGGTTGGACCATACAATTGGCTCGGTGGCAGGCCAATTGGATCTGAACCAGTTTTCGATCGATCGGCGCGGGGGGGTTCCGCTCGCGGAACAGGTCTACGACGCGATCGAGAGCCGCATAGCGGGGGGCCTCCTTTCCGAGAACAGCCGGCTCCCGACGACACGGGAGCTCGCCGCCGCTCTCGGCGTCAACCGCGGAACCGTCCAGGCCGCCTACCGCCGCCTCCAGAAACGAGGGCTGATCGCCGGCCGCGTCGGCAGCGGCACGGTCGTGTGCCGGGTCTCCCCTTCCGCCGACTCCCCTTTTCGCCTTTCCGACCTGCTCTCGCGCCGGGCGGCGGAGCTGCCGGCCGAGTCCTCGATCGCGATTTCTGAGCCCGTCGTCGCCGACTTTTCCCGGCTCGCTCCGGATGAGCGATTTTTCCCGCTCGAGGAGTTCACGCGCACGCTGGCGTACGCCTGGAGCCGCCGCCGGGACCTCTGGCAGTACGCTCCCCCGCTCGGCCTCGAGGAGCTCCGCGCCGAGATCTCGCGGCGCCTCGCCGAGATCGGCCTCACCCGGTCGCCCGAAGAGATCCTGGTCGTCAGCGGGGCGCAGCAGGGCCTCGACCTGATCTTCCGGACGTTCGCCGACCCTTCCGACCTCGTGGCGATGGAATCTCCGACCTACTCCGGCGCGCTGACGCTGGCGCGCCTGGCGGGGGTCTCGATCCTGCCGCTGCCGATGGACGCGGGCGGCCCCGATCCCGCGCCGCTCTACGGCCGCCGCGTCAAGCTCTGTTACGTGATGCCCGAGCGGCAGAACCCGACCGGCATCACGACGGGACCGCGCCGGCGCGAAGCGCTGCTCCAGGCGGCGCTTTCCGCGGGCGCCCTCCTCGTCGAGGACGGCTACGAAGAGCCCGAGTCGGGCGAGCCACCCCTCTCGGCGCGCGAGCCGCGGCGGACCGTCTGGCTCGGGACGCTCTCGAAGGATCTCGTGCCGGGCTTCCGGATCGGCTGGGTCGCGGCGGATCCGGCGATCGTCGAGCGGCTCGCGCGCGTCAAGAAGGCGACCGACTTTCAGACGCCCGTTCCGCTGCAGGCGGCGGTCGCGGCGTTCCTGCGGGCCGGCGGGGACCGCAAGGTCCGGCAGGCGCGCGCGGAGGAAGTCTCCCAGCGCGCCGCGGTCGCCAAGCAGGCGCTGCGCGCGGCGCTTCCGGGCGTGACCTGGTGGGGCGGGGCCGGCGCGAATCCGCTGTTCTGGCTGCAGCTGCCGGAAGGAATGTCCGGCCGGCGCGTCGCGGAGGCGGCGGCCGCGCGGGGCGTGGGGGTCGCGCCGGGGCAGGATTTCGATCCGCGCGGCGAGGACCGGCCGAACCTGCGCCTCTCCGTTTCGCGCGTGGAGCGGCGGGAGATCGAGCGGGGCATCGCGATTCTCGGCGAAGCGATGCGGGACGTTCAGACGCGGTCGGGAGCGGCGCTGGCGGCGCCGGTGGTGTGAGGAATCAGGAGGCAGGAGGCGGACGTCAGGCGGCAGGGGACTCGAATCCTGCCTCCTGCTTCCTGCCGCCTAATTACGGAGGGTAGGTCGATGACGACGAACGAATCGTTCCGATTGAAAGTGGGTCTGGCCGAGATGCTCAAGGGCGGCGTCATCATGGACGTCGTCAACGCCGACCAGGCGAAGATCGCGGAGGCGGCCGGCGCCGCCGCCGTCATGGCGCTCGAGCGCGTGCCGGCCGACATCCGGCGCGACGGGGGAGTCGCGCGCATGTCGCCCGTCTCCAAGATCCGCGAGATCCAGCAGTCGGTCTCGATCCCGGTGATGGCCAAGTGCCGCATCGGCCACCTCGCCGAGGCGCGGGTGCTCGAGGCGCTCAAGGTCGACTTCATCGACGAGTCGGAGGTCCTCACCCCGGCCGACGAGGCCAACCACGTCTTCAAGCACGACTTCGCGGTCCCGTTCGTCTGCGGCTGCCGGAATCTCGGCGAGGCCCTGCGGCGCATCGGCGAGGGCGCGGCGATGATCCGCACGAAGGGGGAGGCGGGCACGGGCGACATCGTGCACGCGGTCAAGCACCTGCGCGAGGTGCATCGCGAGATCAAGATGCTGACCCAGCTCTCCAAGGACGAGCTGATGGCCGAGGCCAAGCGTCTCCAGGCCCCGTTCGAGCTCGTCGTCGAAGTCGCCGAGAAGGGCAAGCTGCCCGTCCCCAACTTCGCGGCCGGCGGAATCGCGACCCCGGCCGACGCCGCCCTGTGCATGGAGCTGGGGGCCGAGGCGGTCTTCGTCGGCTCCGGCATCTTCAAGTCGGACGATCCGGAGAAGCGCGCCCGCGCGATCGTGCAGGCGACGACGCACTGGAAGGACCCGCTGGCGTTGCTCGCCGCCGAGGAGTCGCTCGGCTCGGGCATGAAGGGGATCGACGCCGCGAGCCTGCCCCAGGAAGCGCAGCTCCAGACGCGCGGATGGTGATGGAGAAATCAGCAGGCAGGAGGCAGGAGGCAGGAGGCGCCGGGGGCGGGGGAGTCGCCGTCCTCGCGCTGCAGGGGGACTTCGAGGCGCACCGGAAGGCCCTGGCGCAGATCGGCGTCGAGAGCTTCGAGGCGAAGCGCCCGGGCGAGCTCGCCGGCGCGGACGGCCTCATCATCCCGGGCGGGGAATCGACCACGCTCTGGAAGTTCTTCGAGGCCGAGCCGTGGGCGGAGGCCTTCCGGGCGTTCGCCGGGAGCGGCCGCCCCGTCCTCGGAACGTGCGCGGGGGCGATCGTGCTCGCCCGCGAAGTCTCGAACCCCGCGCAGCCCGGCCTCGGATTGATCGACATCGCGGTCGAGCGCAACGCGTACGGCCGCCAGGTCGATTCGTTCATCGCGGAGGTCGAGGCGCCGTCCCTCGGCGCCCCGATGCCGGCCGTCTTCATCCGCGCGCCGCGGATCCTCTCGACCGGGCCGGGCGTCGAGGTCCTGGGCACGCACGGGGGAGAGCCGGTCCTCGTCCGCCAGGGCAACGTGGCGGCCGCCACCTTCCACCCCGAGCTGACGCCGGACCGCCGGCTCCATCGCCTGCTCTTCGAGCCGGCGGCCGCGCGGCGGAGCGCCTGACGCCATGAGCCTCGTCACGCTCGAGACCCGCGACGAGATCGCGATCCTCACGCTCGACCGACCGAAGGCCAACGCCTTCTCGCCGGAGCTCGTCGCGGAGCTCTCGGCGGCGTTGACGGCGCAGGAAGAGGCCCGCGGCATCGTCCTGGCGTCGGCGTTGCCCGGAATCTTCTCGGCGGGCTGGGACCTGCCGCTCCTCGTGGACGCCGACCGCAAGGCCATGGAGCGCTTCGTCGGCGACTACTGCGATCTCGTGCGCCAGATCTTCATGCTGGGCCCGCCGGTCGTGGCGGCGCTGCCGGGTCACGCGATCGCCGGGGGCCTGATCGTGGCCATGGCGGCCGACGAACGGATCGCGGCGCAGGGCAAGGCGAAGTTCGGCCTCTCCGAGGTCGTCCTCGGCGTCTCGGTTCCCCAGTGCCTGATGGAGCCCTTCCGGCACGTTATCGGGGCGCGGCACATGGAGCGCCTCGCCGCGACGGGAGAGAACGTCGGCGTCGAGCCGGCGCTCGCGCTCGGCCTCCTCGACCGCGCCGTCGCCGCCGAGGAGCTTCTCGACCGGGCGGTCGAGCGCGCACGGTTCCTCGCGGGCCTCTCGGGCAAGGCCTACGCCGCGATCAA
Source organism: uncultured Acidobacteriota bacterium (assembly GCA_963764715.1). Classification (GTDB taxonomy): domain Bacteria; phylum Acidobacteriota; class Thermoanaerobaculia; order UBA5066; family Gp7-AA6; genus DAHUXD01. Next base: position 195,468 of record CAVXTP010000017.1, on the reverse strand, counting down.
GCGGCGCTCGCGCGCGGCCGCGGTGGCGCGCTTCGACCAGGCCCGCGACCACGACCCGTTCCTCGACTTCTGGTTCTCGGACGACGCGCGGCTCCGGGTCCGCGACATGGTGGCGAGGCTGACGAGCCGCGCGTGAGGCCCGCGCCTCCGGTTCCCGTCGAAGAGATCCTCGAGGCCCTCGACCTTTCGCGGGCCGAGCCCGGGTCGGGCTTCCTCGCGGCCATTTTCGCGAGGTTCAACGCGAAGGTCCCGTTCGAAAACGCGTCGAAGATCGTGCGCCACTCCGAGGTCGAGGATCCGGAGAAAAAGCCCCGCACCCCCGACGTTTTCTGGGAAGACCATCTCGAGCTCGGCACGGGCGGCACCTGCTTCGCTCGCGTCGCGGCGTTCGACGCCCTGCTCTCGGGCCTCGGCTTTCGCACCCGCCGCACGCTCGGTCAGGTGCGGCAGGCCGGCGATCATGCGGCCCTGTTCGTCGAGACGCCGGAGGGCGAGACGATCGCCGACGTGGGCTTCCCGCTGCCGGCGCTCCTGCCGGCGCGCTCCGGCCGCGTCGAGACGCCGATCGGCGCGCTCGCGGTCGCGGAGAGGGCGGGGCAGGGCGGGTTCGCGGTCGACTTCGAGGGCGGCGTGCCCGAGGGGCCTCGCGCGATCTCGATCGGCTCGGCGACGGCGCCCGAGGAGGTCTTCCGCGAGCACTGGCTCCGGACGTTCCGCCAGGGCGCTCCCTTTCTCCAGGATGTCGCGCTCCGCCGCGAGCTCGGAAACCGCGCGCTCGCGTTCTCGCGCGGCGAGGTCCGCGTCGACGACCTGCATTCGCGCCTGCGCGTCCCGCTTCCCGGCCCCCGCGCCGCCGCGCTCGCGGCTCTCTTCGGCGTGGACGAGGCGCTCCTCGGCCGCGCGCTCGCGATCGCGGGCGATCCGGCCCCCGCGGCCGCCGATACGACGCTGACGGCGTACCTCGAGACCGACACACCGCCCGAGCGCGCCATCGCGGCGATCGCGACGCCGGCGGGCTACCGGCGCCTCGTCGAGGGAGTGGCGGACGTCTCGGGCCTCGAGGAGACCCCGGGCGGTTTCCGGCTGACGCTCTCGGCCGGCGGCGATCCCGCGGCGGCGCTGGAGGAGGACGTGACCGTCGATTCCGCGACGCGGCGTCTCTCGGTCCTGCGGCGCGCGGGGGCCTCCGCGCAGCGCTCGTCCTGGTCGGCCGAGACGCGCGGGAGCGGGACGTGGCTGCTGCGCGAGGCGACGCTTCCGGGCGCGCGCGAGGACCTCCTGCGCAACGACTCGCTGCGCGGCCGGTTCGCGGGCACCCTGGCGGTCGACCTGCTGGCGTGGGCCCGGATGCTCTGACGCGCCCGGCGCCGAATCTCGGGAAGTCCGCGGGCAAGCCCCCTCGATCGCACCCCGAGCCGCTGAATGTTCGGGCGAAGGCATGAGATAAAGCCGAGCGTGAGCAGCTCCCCCCGGCCCGCCGCGAAGTCGTTCGACCGGTCCCTCGTCGAGGGCCCGATCGGGCCGGCCGTCTGGAAGATCGCCTGGCCGACGATGCTCCAGAACGTCATCGCCGGGCTGCAGGGGATCATCGACCACGCGATGGTCGGCCACTTCGTCGGCTACACCGCCAACGCCGCGATCGGCGTGAGCTGGCAGATCGTGATCGTCGTCATCGTGTTCGCGAGCTCGGTCTTCAGCGGCATGGGCGTCCTCGTGGCCCGCTTCGCCGGCGCCAACCAGCCGGACAAGGTCAACCGCGTGGTCTACCAGGCCTTCCTGACGGCCGCGGGGATGTCGATCGCGCTCGGCGCCGCGGGCTGGTTCGCGGCCCCGGGCCTGCTGCGGCTCGTCAACGCGACGCCCGCGGTGGCGGCGGAGGCCCTGCCATTTCTGCGCGCGATGATGGTCGGCATCCTCGGCATGATGATCTTCTTCCTCTTGAGCGGCGCCTTCCGCGCGGCCGGCGACGCGCGGACGCCGCTGCGCCTCGGGGTGACCATGACGGCGCTCACGATCGTCTTCAACGTGATCCTGATCCCGCGCGTCGGCACGATCGGGGCGGCCTTCGGGACGATCGCGAGCAGCACGATCGTGTCGGCATGGGGACTGTGGCGGATGCGCCGGCCCGAGTCGGTGATCCACCTCGAGCCGGGTATGAGCAAGGCGCCGGACCTCGGAATCATCCGCGCCCTCTTCCGCTTCGGGCTGCCGACGGGCGTGCAGGGCATCGCGATGAACGTCGCGGGCGTGCTGCTCCTGCGGTTCATCGGGTCGCTTCCCATGAGCGCCGAGTCCCAGGCCGCCTACGCGGTCGGCTACACGGAGCTGTTCTCGCTGATCACGTGGACCTCGGTGGGCCTCATGGGCGCGGCAGCGGCGATCGCCGGGCAGAACCTCGGGGCCGGCCGTCCCGAGCGGGTGATCGAGGGCGTCCGGGTCGCCTCGCGCATCGGCCTCGCCCTGGCCGCCTCGGTCGGCGCTCTCTTTCTCCTGGTGCCGAATTTGCTTCTGGCCCTCTTCGGCATGAAAGACCCGGTGGTCCTCGCGCTCGGGCAGCAGCTTCTGCGGTACCTGGCCCTGTCGGGCCTCTTCGTCACCGTGGCCCTGTGCTACACGGGCGCCCTGCAGGGCACGGGCGACACGCGCGGCCCGCTCTACATCTCGATCGTGTCCCAGATCGTCGTTCCGCTGGGTCTCTGCACGATCCTCCAGGCGACCCGCGGCCTGACGCCCGGCGGCATCTGGACGGCGATCGTCCTCGGGCACATGACCCGCGCCGCGTTGAGCGTCGCGAGGTTCCGGCTCCAGAAGTGGCGCTCGATCCAGGTCGCCATCCCGTCCTGATCGCCCGCCCGAAAAACCTTTCGGAGGCTCCATGAACGAATCCGGTCTCGTGTCGCGCTGGCGCGCGGCGGCGCCCCATCTCCTGAGCGTCCTGCGGATCGTCGCCGCGTTCCTCTTCATGCAGGTGGGAACGGCGACGCTCTTCGCGTTCCCGGCGGCGATCATGCCGGGAGGGGGGACGGCGCCCCCCGGGTCACTGGGCTGGTTCGCCGGCGTCCTCCAGACGTTCGGGGGGCTCTTCCTCCTGCTCGGCCTCTTCACCCGCCCCGTGGCCTTCCTGCTCTCCGGGGAGATGGCCGTCGCCTATTTCAAGGCCCACGCCCCCCAGGGGCTCTGGCCCCTCCTCAACCAGGGCACGGACTCCGTCTTCTACTGCTTCCTGTGGCTCTACCTGTCGGCGGCGGGAGGCGGGCCCTGGGGGCTCGACGCCGTTCGTGCCCGGAGGGTCCCGTCGGTGTCGAACTGAGGCTGGCCCGTTCGTCGTCATCCCAGGAGCCAGGGTCGAAACCCGGTCGAGGTCGTCCGGGGCCCGGTTTCGGCAAGTCGAAAGGAGACAGGCCGATGCGAGTGATGGTGCTGGTCAAGGCCACGAAGGACTCGGAGGCGGGGGTGATGCCCGAGGAGAAGCTCCTCGCCGACATGGGCAAGTTCAACGAGGAGCTGGTCAAGGCGGGCGTGATGCTCGGGGGCGAGGGGCTCCACCCGAGCTCGAAGGGAAAGCTCGTCCGGTTCGCGGGGTCGAAGCGAACCGTTCTCGACGGCCCGTTCGCCGAAACCAAAGAGCTCGTGGCCGGGTACTGGCTGTGGCAGGTGCGATCGATGGAGGAGGCCGTCGAGTGGCTCAGGCGCGCGCCCAACCCGTTCCCGGGGCAGGAGTCGGACGTCGAGATCCGGCCGGTCTTCGAGCCGGAGGACTTCGGCGACGAGTTCACGCCCGAGCTGCGGGAGCGGGAGGCGCGGCTGCGCGCCCGGATCGAGGAGAAAAAGTAACGGCCTTCGTCGAGCGACGGCTACTCCCGGGGATCCTTCCCCGAAAGCCGGCTCGCGAGCTTCTCGACGCGCGGCGCGATCCGCTCGTCGCCGAGAGCGGCGGCCGCCGCCGCGAAGCCCGCGGAGGGACCCCGCCAGCGGAGCGCTTCGACGTCCTCGAAGAGGGGAGCCTCGGTCCGAAGCGTCGCGAGGTTCTTGAAGAGCAGGGCGGCGTCGCGGTGGGCGCCCAGGACGTCCTCGGGAAACGCCTCGAGGGGCCCGTGGCGCGCGATCAGCCGCGCCGCGGTCTTCGGACCCCAGCCCGGGACGCCCGGATACCCGTCGGCCGCGTCGCCGACGAGCGCGAGGTAGTCGGGAATGCGCTCGGGCGCGACGCCGAACTTCTCGACGACGCCCGCTTCGTCGCGGATGCGGCCGCTCCGCCGGTCGACCTGGACGACGCGCGCATCGACGACGCACTGGGCGAGGTCCTTGTCCGGCGTCCAGATGCAGACCTTCTCCACGCGCTCGTCGCGGGCCGCGATCGCCGCGGCGGAGGCAAGCGCATCGTCGGCCTCGAGCTCGACCATCGGCCAGACGACGACGCCCATCGCCGAGAGCGACTCCTCGAGAGGATGAAACTGCGCCCAGAGGCCGGGCTCCATTCCCTCGCCCGTCTTGTAGTCGGCCCAGAGAGCGTTGCGGAAGGACTCGATGACGTGATCGGTCGCGACTCCCAGGTGCGTGGCCCCGCCCTCGAGCATCTGCGCGACGGTGTGGAGAACGCCCGAGACCGCGCCGAACGGCGGATCTTCGCTATGCCCGCGCCGGAGGCCGTAGAAGTGACGGAAGAGCTCGTACGTTCCGTCGAGCAGGTGGACGATCATTCGGGCGGAGTTCTCGGAGCCTGTTTAACAGAGACTCGAAGAAAAGGACACGGGGCTGTCGATCCGGCGGCTCCTGGTTCGTCGTCACAATGAGAGCCGGTCAAACGTCAGACGAGGAGGAACGAACATGCGGTGCCTCGGATTGCTCAAGGCGGACAAGGATTCGGAAGCGGGTGCGCCCCCGAGCCGGGAGCTCATGGAGCGGATGGGCAAGTTCATGGGGGAGATCACGAAGGCCGGAGTGCTGGTCGCGACCGACGGGCTGCACCCGAGTGCGAAGGGCAAACGCGTCCGGGTCGAGAACGGACGGACGACCGTCATCGACGGTCCCTTCACCGAGTCGAAGGAGCTCGTCGCCTCCTACGCGGTCCTGAACGTGAAGTCGATGGACGAGGCCGTGCACTGGACGGGGCGGTTTCTGGAGGCCCTCGGCGGGGGAGAGTGCGAGATCCGGCCGATCTTCGAGCCCGGCGATTTCGGAGGCCACTGAGGGCCCGGGGGTAAGGAGAGCGGCATGAACAGAAAACGCGTCGCCGGATGGGTCTTGAGCTCGCTCGCCGTGGCCTTCCTCCTTTTCGACGGCGGCATCAAGCTCGCCCGGATCGGCGCGGTCCTGGAGTCGTTCGAGCACCTCGGCTCCCCCGGAGACCTCGCCGGCGGGATCGGCATCCTCGAGCTCCTGTGCCGGATCGGCCCGGTCCGGGAGTCGTTCGAGCACCTCGGCTACCCCGGAGACCTCGCCGTCGGGTTGGGCATCCTCGAGCTCCTGTGCGTGGCGGCCTACGTCTTCCCGCGCACGGCCGTGCTCGGCGCAATCCTCCTGACGGGCTATCTCGGCGGCGCGACGGCGTCCCAGGAGAGGCTCGGCGAGCCGCTCTTCATCCACGTTCTGTTTCCGTCGTACGTCGCGTTGCTCGTCTGGGGAGGTCTGTACCTGCGCGAGGGGCGGCTGGCGGCGCTCGTGCCGGTGCGCCGGGATCTGGAGTCCCCGGGGGCCGCGTGAAGGCCTGCATTCTCCTGGATTGACGCGTCCGCTCCAGGGAATGGCTGCGCCCGGGGGCGAAGATGCTCTAATCCGGGGCCGTGCCGGCCAAGGATGCGCACCGCGCGATCGACGCCGTCTGGAGGATCGAGTCTCCGAGACTCATCGCCGGGCTCGCGCGGATCGTCCGCGACGTCGGCCTCGCCGAGGACCTCGCGCAGGACGCGCTGGTCGCGGCGCTCGAGCGGTGGCCCGAGACCGGCGTTCCGGAGAATCCCGGCGCCTGGCTCATGGCGGCGGCGAAGAACCGCGCGATCGATCAGCTCCGCCGCCGGCCACTCCTCGATCGCAAGCATGGGGAGATCGCGCGGGATCTCGCGGCCGCGACCGAGGCCGAAGTCGCGGCGCTCGAGGCCGCGATCGACGACGACATCGGCGACGACCTGCTGCGCCTGCTCTTCACGGCCTGCCATCCGGTCCTCCCGACGGAGGCGCGGGTGGCGCTCACCTTGCGTCTCCTCGGAGGCCTGACGACCGAGGAGATCGCGCGCGCCTTTCTCGTCCCGGCGCCGACGATCGCCCAGCGCATCGTCCGGGCCAAGCGCGCCCTCGCCGAGGCCGGCGTGCCGTTCGAGGTTCCGCGGGGGGAGGACCGCGTCGCGCGGCTCGCCTCGGTGCTCGAGGTCGTCTACCTGGTGTTCAACGAGGGCTACCTCGCGACCGCGGGCGGCGATCTGATCCGTCACGATCTCTGCGAGGAGGCGCTGCGCCTGGGACGGATCCTCGCCGAGCTCTCGCCCCGCGAGCCCGAGGTCCACGGCCTCGTCGCGCTCATGGAGATCCAGGCGTCCCGCGCGCGGGCGCGCGTGGGCCCGGCGGGACAGCCGGTGCTTCTGGCCGACCAGGACCGCGCGCGCTGGGACCGGGTGCTGATCGGCCGGGGCCTCGCGGCGCTCGCCCGCGCCGAGAAGCTCCCCGGGCCGCCCGGCCCCTACGTCCTGCAGGCCTCGATCGCCGCCTGCCACGCGCGGGCGCGCACGGCTGGGGAGACCGACTGGGCGCGCATCGCGTCGCTCTACGAGGAGCTTGCCCGGCTCGTGCCGAGCCCCGTCGTGCAGCTCAATCGCGCCGTCGCCCTCGGCATGGCGTCGGGTCCGGCCGCGGGCCTCGCCCTCGCCGACACGCTCGTCTCCGAGCCGTCGCTCGCCCGCTACCACCTGCTCCCGGCCGTCCGCGGCGACCTGCTCGCGAAGCTCGGGCGCCTGGCGGAGGCCGGCCGGGAGTTCGAGCGCGCGGCGTCGCTCACGCAAAATGCGCGCGAGCGCGAGCTCCTCCGCGGTCGGGCCGCGGAATGCGCCCGGAACCCGGAAGGCTGAAAGGAAGCGCCCGATCGCCGCCAGCGAAATCCCCCGGGCGACGCGCCGCGAATGGATCGGCCTCGGTGTGATCGCGCTGCCGTGCGTCCTCTACTCGATGGACCTCTCGGTCCTGAACCTCGCGGTCCCGGCGCTCTCCGCGGAGCTGAAGCCGAGCGCCTCGGAGCTTCTCTGGATCGTGGACATCTACGGCTTCCTGGTCGCGGGGTCGCTCGTCACGATGGGGACCCTCGGCGACCGGATCGGCCGCCGCCGGCTCCTCATGATCGGAGCGGCCGCCTTCGGCGTCGCCTCCGTCCTGGCCGCCCTTTCGAGGAGCTCGGGAATGCTGATCGCGGCCCGGGCGCTGCTCGGGGTCGCCGGCGCGACGCTCGCGCCGTCGACGCTGTCGCTCATCCGGAACATGTTCCACGACCCGAAGGAGCGCACGTTCGCGATCGCAGTGTGGATCACGAGCTACTCGGTCGGCGGCGCGATCGGGCCGCTCGTCGGCGGGCTGATGCTCCAGCGCTTTCACTGGAGCTCGGTCTTCCTGCTCGCCGTGCCGGTGATGGCGCTCCTGCTCGCCGTCGCGCCGAGGTACCTTCCCGAGTTCCGCGACCCATCCGCGTCGCGGCTCGACCTGACGAGCGCGGCCCTGTCGCTCTCGAGCGTGCTCGCGGTGATCTGGGGCCTCAAGGAATTCGCCGAGCACGGGACCGGGTGGCCGCCGGCCGCCGCGGTCCTCGCCGGGTCCGTTCTCGGCGTCGTCTTCCTGCGGCGCCAGCGGACGCTGGCACATCCGCTCGTCGACCTCGGCCTCTTCCGGTCGCCCGCTTTCAGCACGGCCCTCGTGACCTACACGCTCGCGCTCTTCGTGGCGTTCGGGGCCTTCATCTTCGTCTCGCAGTACCTGCAGATGGTGCTCGGACTCTCGCCGCTCGAATCCGGGCTCTGGACGCTGCCGTGGTCGCTCGGGTTCATCCTCGGCTCGCTCGTCACGCCCGCCCTCGCGCGCCGGTTCCGGGCGGCGCCGCTGATGGCGGCCGGCCTCGTCCTCGCGGCGGCCGGGTTCGCCGTGCTGACGCGCGTCGGCGTCGCTTCGGGGGTGGCGGCGATCGTGACGGCGTCGGTCATGTTCTCGATCGGCCTTTCGCCGTCGATCACCCTCGTGACCGACATGGTCCTCGGCGCGGCGCCGCCCGAGCGCGCGGGCGCCGCCTCGGCCCTTTCGGAGACGAGCGCCGAGCTCGGCGGCGCGCTCGGCATCGCGGTTCTCGGATCGATCGGGACGGCCGTCTACCGCGGAGCGATGGCCGGGTCGGTGCCGGCGGGCCTTCCGCCCGGGGCGGCGGAGGCGGCGCGCGGCACGCTCGGCGGCGCGGTCGCCGCGGCGGCCGGGCTCGCCTCGCCGATCCGCGAGGAGCTGCTCGCGGCCGCCCGCGAAGCGTTCACGCACGGCTTCCAGAAGGCGGCGGCAGTCAGCGCGGTGATCGCCGCGGGACTGGCGGTCGTGGTGGCGGCGCTCCTGCGGGACGGTCCGGCGCGCTTCGAGGCCGGAAACGACGCCCCGGCGGCGGGCGAGGGGGCGGGGACGGCGGCCCGCTGATCCGGGGCCGTTCTCAGAAGCGGAAGGAGCGCTCCGACTCGAGCAGGCGCAGCCGCGGTTCGTCGAGCGCCTCGACCTCGCGCCGGATCCGCGCCAGCGAGGGCGGCTTCATGTGGTACAGGAACACCGGAACGCGCGGCGGCGCCTTGGCGAGCTCGCCCGGCAGCTGCTGCGGCGTCAGGTGGCAGGAGGCCTCGGCGACGGCCGCCTGGGCGTTCGAGAACGAGACCTCGAGGAAGATCGCCTTCAGGTCCTTCGCGCGCGAGGCCTCGATCCAGAGACGCCGCGTCGGCCTCGTGTCTCCCGAGAAGAGCACCGCACGGCCGGGCTTCGAGACGAGGTAGCCGTAGGCCGGGACGACGTGGTCGACCGGGACGGGCGTAAAGCGCACGGAGCCCGCCCGGATGGTCCGGCCCGCCGCGACCGGCCGGTACACGATCGTGGGCTTCGCCCGCGAGGGCAGGCGCGAGAAGTCCGGCCAGGTGGCGTCGTTGAAGACGTGCCGCGCGAGCGTCGCGAGCACGGGAGGGGGAGCGATGATTTCGAGCGGCCGCTCGCGGCCGTAGATGTTCTCGATCAGGAAGGGCAGGGTGGCGACGTGGTCGAGGTGCGCGTGGGTCAGGACCACCCGCCGGATGCGCCGCTGTGCGGCGAGCGGGAGCGCGTCGGTCAGGCCGCCCGCGTCGAGGGCCGTCTCCCCGTCGATCAGGAACGTCGTCATCCGGTAGCCGGGCGCGGAGCCTCCGTAGGGGCCGAGGGCCCTGATCGCGAGCGCTTTCCGGGGAGTCACGTTGGCGGAATTCTAAGCCAGTCAGCCGTAAGCAGTAAGCCGTAAGCCGTGCTGCGCCCGATGCGACTGCTTACTGCTTACGGCCTACGGCTTACTGGTTCTAGAACTCCGGCCCGAGGTAGAAGAACAGCTTGAAGTCGGTGAGCTGGTTCTTGAAGTTCCACTGCTTGGCGAAGTCGAAGTGCATCGGCAGGCCGAGGAAGTTCGTCTGGAGGCCGAAGCCCCAGTCCGAGAAGCCGCCCTGGGAGCCGTTACACCCGGCCACGGCGCCGTAGCCGCAGAGCGTGTAGTCGCTCCAGAACTGCCACGGCTGGTTCTTCAGCGCGGCGCCGCCGACGTCGATGAAGACCTTGCCGCGGATCTCGCGGAACCCCAGGATCGGCGTCGCGATGAAGTCGATCAGCGGGAAACGGAACTCGACGTTGAGGAACCCGGCCGTGTTGCCGTAGATGCCGTAGACCGGGAAGGTGCGCAGCGTGTCGATGCCGCCGAAGGCGAGCAGGTCCGGCAGGTTGCCGTCGGCGCGGAACGCGTAGAGGCGGATGGCGAAGAGCGAGCGCCGCGTGATCTTGAAGTAGTGCCGCAGGTCGATCGACGTGTCGAACGTCAGCGTCGTTTCGTTCGCGTTCGGGATCTTGGTGCCGCCGATGAACGGCGCCCAGCTGATGTTGAGCGAGAGCTTGCGTCCGGAGATCGGGCCGAACGACTCGTACTCCGTCGTGTCGCCGACGAGCCGCGCGCCGATCGAGGGGAAGTCGTTGTGCGTCGGAATGAGAATCTGGCCCTGGCCCTCGTCGGTCTTCACCCAGATGGGGTATCCGTTGTAATCGCGGGAGATGAACCCGAGCGTGCCGTCGACCCGGTAGAAGCGGTTGATCGGGTAGGACGCGAAGATGTTGCCGCCGATGTAGTCGTAGTTGGTCTGCGTCTTGATGTCGCCGTTGGGCTGCAGGATGTAGTAGTAGAGCCGGTAGTAAAACGCCTCGAGCCCCTTCTGCATCCGCTGCGACAGGTCCGCGTACTGCAGGTTCACGTTGGTGTAGCCCGAGACGGTCTGGATGATGCCCTGCAGGCGCCGGTCGCCGAGGTCGTCGCCGAAGGTCAGGATCGTGTTGGACAGGAACTGCCCGTCGCTCGCGAGGCCGGCCAGGATCTGGGCGTCCTCGAGGAAGAGCTTGTGGCTCGTCTTGGTGACCTTCTCCGGGTCGATCGAGACCTCGATCGACGGCTGGAACGGAGCGATCGTCGTCGGGCCCGCGGGCGAGGGCGCGGGGTTCAGCTCGGCGAGCTTGCGGTAGGGCTTCTTCGAGTCGGTGACGTAGAGCGCGAAACGGCGCTTGTAGTACGCCGAGTAGATCAGCCGCTCGGTCCCGTCGCGGCTCTGGACGACGGCCGGCGAGAAACAGCCCCCGACGACGTTCGTGAACATGAAGGTCTCGCCCGTGTCGAGGTTGACGGAGTAGATGTTGTAGACGCCGCCGTCGCGGTCGGACGAGAAGAAGAGGCGCTTGCCGTCGGGGGAGACGCTCGCATCCTCGTCGTTGGAGTTCCCGTAGGTGATCTGCTCGCGCGAGCCCGGAACGCCGATCTTGAAGCGGAAGATCTTCGCGGTCTCGCCCTGGATGGAGGAGTAGTAGATCGACTGCCCGTCGGGCGAGAACGTCGGCGCGAAATCGAACGAGCGGTCCTGCGTGAGGTTGACGATCAGCTTGCTTTCGAGGCTGTAGGAGTAGATGTCGGCGTCGCCCCCCTTGATGGCCATGAAGGCGAGGGTCCGACCGTCCGGGGAAAAGGCGGGATTAAGCTGCTGGTCGAGGCCCGGCATGGGGATCATCTGCTCGATCTTGCCGTCGAGGGCGTTCAAGAGGACGAGCTCCCGGCCCCGCTCCCTGCGGACGAAGAACGCGATCGAGTTTCCGTCGGGCGAGACGGCGAGGTCGACGCCGCCGACCGGGCCCGTCGTCAGCCACTGGGCGATGATGTACTCGTACTCGGTCTTGAAGCCCTTGGTCAGGTTGCGGAAGAGCTTGCGGTCGCGGGGAGACCAGACGACGACGTTGGCGTCGTTGCCGAGCGTCGAGATCGCGGCGCCGAAGTCGCCCGAGGGGAACGGCCGGACCGAGACCTCGGCCGAGCCCTCCTCGGCCAGCCGCACGCTGTCGCCGAAGTCGATGGGCTCGCCGCGCTCGGTCAGCATCTTGATGTAGCGCTGGCGCAGGAACCGGCGGAACTTGATGTCGAACTCCTCGGCCGTCAGGCTGAAGGTCCGCCGGAGGACGCGATCGATGTTCGGGCCGAGCTGGCCGCGGTATTCGAAGACGAAGTCCCGGACGCCGTCCTTGCCCCATTCCGACTCCATGTAGTCGAAGACGGCGTGGCCGAACCGGTACGCGAAGAAGCCGTAGATCCCCTTCTCGGCGATCTCGGGCACCTGGTCGGAGAGGACCGCGTCGCGCAGGACCATCTTGTCGCGCGAGTCCTCGTCGGAGGCGAAGTAGGAGGCCATGCCCTCGGTCAGCCACTGCGGCGCGCCCGAGGTGTAGGCGCGGATGAAGCTGCCGCCGAAGAAGATCTCGAACTGGAAGACGTGGGTCAGCTCGTGGGCGATGAGTTGCTGGAGCTTCTCGTCCGGCATGTCGATCGGGAGGACCATGCGGTTGCGCGTCGGGAGCGCGAAGGCGCCGAGGCCTTCCGGAAGGAAGCCCGGCATGGTGTTGGTCTGTTCGAACTCCGAGTGCGTCGCGTAGTAGATGAGGTTGATCGGCTTCGGGATCTGGAAGTTGAGCTGGCGGGAGATGTCGTCGTACGCGCTCTCCGCGAAGGAGGCGACCTTCTGGAGGGAGACCTCCTCGCGCTCGTGGTAGTAGATCAGGAAGTGGGTCGACCGGTAGTTCTTCCACTTGAACGAGTCGTAGACGATCTTGTTCTTGCCGAAGTAGGTGTAGTACGGGTCGAGGATCTGGGACGTCGCCGGGGACGCGGCGGCCAGGGCGACGGCGACAGCGGCGGCGGCGAACAGTTTCTTCATGCGGGTCTCGCGCGCGTCAGTTGGTGAAGATGTAGCGCTCGGCCTCGCGGTCGCGCGCGACGAACGTGTTGAGGATCTGGCTCTCGAGCGAGAACAGGTTCTCGAACAGGCCCTGGAGCTCGTCGGCCTTCCGGTTGCTGGTCTGGCGGAAATCCTTGAACTGGTCCTGGAGGAGCTTCTCGCCCGTGTGCCCGTCGAAGACGAGCAGCACGATGTCGAACATGAACCCGGTCTGTTCCACGTAGACCTGGCGGTAGTACGTGCGGCCGTCGATCGGCGAGGTGTACTCCTCGGTCTTGTACCCCGAGCGGTCCTCGATCTTGAACTCGAGGCTGCCCGAGACGATGATCTCGGCCCCCGTCTGGGTCCCGACCGACGCCCAGAACTCCTGGGCCTTGGCGAGCTCGGTCAGGTTCTGGGTCGGCAGCTTCACGTCCGCCGGGGTCAGGATGAGCTCGAATTTGGTCTTCTTCTCGAGCTGCTTCTTGAGGAAGCGGTCGAACTCGCCCTGGATGTCGACGTTGGCGAGGCGCTTGTCCCGCGCCTTCTCGGCGTCGGTGACGACGATGAACGGCGCGATCGCGATTCGTTCGTTGCCGCGCAGCGGGAGCTTGGGCTTCAGGGGGAGCCGCAGCTTCACCTGGTCGACGCCGGCGAGCGCGGGCATCGCCGCGAGGAGGAAGGCGATCGAGCACGCGACGAGCCTACGGCGCACTGACGGCCTTTCCGGTCGTCTTCGTGTACGACGTGTAGAACTCGGCGAAGCGCGCGTAGTTGCGCCGGATGTAGTTGTTGTTGGGATCGAGCTCGAGCGCCTTCTTGTACTCGGTGAGCGCGCGGGCGAAGTCGCCGTTGGCTTCCATGGCGACGGCGAGGTTGTTGTGCGCCCGCGCGTTGGCCGGGTCCTTGGTGATCGCCTGCTCGTAGCGGAACGCCGCCTCGCGCCAGTGGCCCTTCTTCGCGACGTCGGTCCCGAACTTGATCTGCGTGTCGGCGCGCTCGGTGTGGGAGTACGAGGTGCACGCGCTCGCGACAAGAAGTAAGGTGAGAACCAACGTGCGGTGTTGCCTCAAGCGCTCGCCCGCCTCCCGTGTCGGGGTGGCTATTATAGGTTTCCCTTCGACGGGGAATCGGAGAATTGTCGTCGCTCCGTCCATGAAAGATGGCTTAAGGCCGTGAGCCCTCCCTCCTCCCTCGGCCGCCGCGCGGCGCTCTCGTGGGCGCGGGGGAGCGTGACCCCGCAGCGTCTCTGGCCGGTCCTGCGCGCGCGCGGGGGAGTCGAGGGAGTCCTGTCCTCCGAAGAAGAGGACTTGTCCGCTTTTTTGGGCTCCCGGGAGCGGGCGCGGGCCGTGCTGAGGGCGGGAGACGACGTCGAGGCCGAGCGCTGGGCGGCCCGCATCGAGGCGACCGGCGTCCGCGTGGTCACGGCCTTCGACCCCGACTACCCGGCCGCGCTCGGCGAGATCGCCGATCCTCCCTTCCTCTTCCATGCGCTCGGGCGGCTCGAGCGCCTGCGCCTTCCGGCGGTCGCGATCGTCGGGTCCCGCGACGCCTCGCGCTACGGCCGGGACGTGGCCTGGGGCCTCGCGCGGGACCTGTCGGCGGCGGGGGTGACGGTGGTCTCGGGCTTCGCGCGGGGAGTCGACGCGGCGGCGCACGAGGCCGCGCTCGACAGCCCCGGCGGCACGATCGCGGTTCTCGGGTGCGGCGTGGACGTCGACTACCCGCGCGAGCACCGGCGTCTGAAGGAGCGCATGGCGGCCGACCACCTCCTCGTGTCCGAGTACCCGCCCGGCACCGAGCCGCGGCCGCAGAACTTTCCGGTCCGCAACCGGATCATCGCGGGCCTCTCGTCGGGAGTCGTCGTCGTCGAGGCGTCGCGCCGGTCCGGCTCGCTCATCACGGCGCGGCTCGCCGCCGACTTCGGCCGCGACGTGTTCGCCGTCCCGGGCTCGATCTTTTCGCCGACCTCCGAAGGCGCGCACGCGCTGCTGAAGGACGGCGCGATCCTCTGCCGCGGAGCGGAGGACGTGCTCGCCGAGCTCTTCCCCGCGATCGGGTCGCCCGGCCCGGCCGGCGTGCCCGCGACGCTCCCGGCCGAGCTCTCGGCCGAGGCGCGGCGCATGCTCGAGCTGCTGGCCCGCGAGGAGTCGCTCTCGCCCGAGGAGATCGCGCTCTCGCTCGACCTTCCGGCGGCGACGGTCCTCGCCGGGCTCTTCGAGCTCGAGGCGGCGGGGATGGCGGTGGCGGTGGAGGGCGGGAGGTACGGGGTGGGCCGAAGGTGAGCAGGAGGCAGGAGGCAGGAAGCAGGAGGCGATGCGCAAACTCCTTTGCTGCTTACGGATTACCGCTGACGGCGTACGGCTCGGGAATAAGCGGATGTTGCATGCAGGCGGAATGGTCGAATTTGCGCTTTCCAGATTGATGTGAGACCGTCCCCGCCCCATATGGCCAAGTCCATCGTCATCGTCGAGTCGCCCGCGAAGGCCAAGACCCTCGAGAAATTTCTCGGCAAGGGGTTCAAGGTCCTCGCGTCGTACGGCCATGTCCGCGACCTGCCGCGCAAGGGCCTCGGGATCGACCGCGGACATTCCTATGCGCCCACGTACGAGGTCCTGGCCGGCAAAGAGAAGACGATCAACGAGCTGAAGAAGGCGGCGAAGGCGGCCGACAACGTCTATCTGGCCGCCGACCCCGACCGCGAGGGCGAGGCCATCTCGTGGCACCTCCAGCAGACCCTCCAGCCGGGCGCGGGCAAGACGAAGTTCCAGCGCGTCCGCTTCAACGAGATCACCAAGAAGGCCGTGCTCGCGGCGATGGAGCAGGCGGGCGAGATCGACGGCCGGCGGGTCGACGCCCAGCAGGCGCGCCGCATCATCGACCGGCTCGTCGGCTACGAGGTGTCGGACCTGCTGTGGAAGAAGGTCTGGCGGGGCCTTTCCGCCGGGCGCGTCCAGACCGTGGCGCTGCGGATCATCTGCGAGCGCGAGAACGAGATCGAGGCCTTCGTCCCGGTCGAATACTGGTCGGTCGACGCGAAGCTCTCGGGGAAGGTCCCGCCGGAGTTCACGGCGCGGCTCTCGTCGTTCGACGGCGAGAAGCTCAAGTTCGACGGCACCGACCCGCGCCTGCCGGACGAGACGTCGGCGAAGAAGGTCGTCGACGAGGTCTCGAAGGCCGCGTGGACCGTCTCCTCCGTCGAGACCTCCGAGCGCCGGAAGAACCCGGCGCCGCCCTTCATCACCTCGCAGCTCCAGCAGGCCGCGGCCCGTCGCGGCTTCGCCGTCCGGCGCACGATGCAGATCGCCCAGCGGCTCTACGAGGGCCGCGAGATCCCGGGGCGGGGGACCGTCGGATTGATCACGTACATGCGCACCGACTCGACCCGCGTCTCCGCCGACGCCCTCACGGCGGTCCGCGAGCACATCGCCGCAAAGTACGGGCCCGAGTCGATGCCCGAGTCGCCGCGGTACTTCAAGAGCCGCCGCGACACGCAGGACGCGCACGAGGCGATCCGGCCGACGTACCTCGACCTGCCGCCCGACGAGGTCGCCAGGTACGTCGCCGCCGACGAGGCGAAGATCTACCGGATCATCTGGGAGCGCTTCGTCGCCTCGCAGATGGCGCCCGCCGTCTACGACACGACCTCGGCCGACATCACGGCCGGACGCGCGGTCTACCGCGCCTCGGGCTCGACGCTGAAGTTCGCCGGCTACCTCGCGGCCTACGGCGTCTCGGCCGACGAGGACGACGACTCGGACAAGGACTCGCCGAAGCTGCCGCCCCTGACGCAGGGCGAGACGCTGAAGCTCGTCGAGGTCCTGCCCGAGAAGAAGGCGACCCAGCCGCCGCCGCGCTTCAACGAGGCCTCGCTCGTCAAGTTCCTCGAGGAGAACGGCATCGGCCGTCCCTCGACCTACGCCGAGATCCTGCGCAAGATCGAAGAGCGCCGGTACGTTCACCGCAAGGACCGCCGCTTCATTCCGACCGCCCTCGGCCGGACGGTCATCGAGCTCCTGATCCCGTACTTCGACGACTTCTTCGAGACCGCCTACACGGCGCGGATGGAGGAGGCCCTCGACGACGTCGAGGAGGGCAAGCTCTCCTGGACGAAGGCGCTGACGGACTTCGACAAGACCTTCACGCGCGACCGCGACCGGGCCCTCGACGGCATGGTCTCGGGCAAGGCCGGCATCCCGCTCGCCCAGGCGAAGAAGCTCAAGCTCTCGGCCGTGCCGGTCATGGACGAGAAGTGCCCCAAGTGCGGCAAGAAGCTGAAGCTTCGCATGGGCAAGAACGGACTCTTCATCGCGTGCAGCGGCTACCCCGAGTGCACGTTCACGCAGGACATCCCGGACCCCGAGGAAGACGCCGTCGACATGTCGGAGCTCGAGAAGACGACCTGCGACGAGTGCGGCGAGCCGATGAAAGTGCGCCAGAGCCGCACGGGCTCGACCTTCCTCGGCTGCACCGCGTACCCCAAGTGCCGGAACGTCGTGAACATCGCCGTCGCGGGCGGCAAGGCCGAGGCCAAGCCCGACGAGCCGACCGGGGAGATCTGCCCCCGCTGCGGCAACGGGCTCGTGCGGCGGCACGGCCGCTTCGGCGCGTACGTGTCGTGCTCGAACTACCCGGCCTGCAAGTACAAGCCCCCGAAGCCCGTGAAGGACACGGGCGTGCGGTGCCCCAAGGACGGCGGCATCATCGCCGAGCGGCGCGGACGCTTCCGGCCCTTCTACGGCTGCATCAACTACCCGAACTGCGACTTCTCGCTCTCGGTGCGGCCGATCCCCGAAAAGTGCCCGCAGTGCGGCAACCCGTACCTCCTCTTCCGGGAACGCAAGTCCGGCAACGTCTTCGCCTGCGACAAGGCGGGCTGCGGATTCGAGAAGCCCGCCGGCGAGCTGCCGCCGATCGTCGAATTCACGCCCGAGGCGCCGCCGGAGGTTCCGGAGGCGGTGGTCGTCGCGGCGAGCAAGAAGTCCAAGCCACGCGCCGCGAAAAGAGCGGCTCGGTCGTAGGGGCGGGGCTTGTCCCCGCCCGGGCGGCCGCATGGTCCGTCCCGGCGCTTCGGGCGGAACGCCGACCGCGAAGCTCTACCTAGTTCTCTCCGCCCGGGACGCCCGGGACGTTCAGGAACTTCCGGAAGGGGTCCTTCCACGGGAAGGCCTGGGCGATGCGCCAGAGGCGGTCGGTCAGCGGCGGCTTCGCCGCCGGGTTCTTGAAGCACTCGGCGCAGCGCGGGAGTTTCGAGAAGTCGCCCGAGCGGAACCCCTCCTCGATCGTCGCGAGAAACGGCGAGGCCGCGATCTCGGGAATCGACTTCTCGCGGACGTTGCCGAGCTTCTGCGTGCCGTCGTAGTCGTAGCAGCAGTGCGTGACGTCGCCGTTGCAGAGGATGACGAACCACTGGTACGGCGTTCCCTGGAAGCAGCCGTAGTAGGCCTGGTGGAGCTCGGTGACCTCGGAGGTGTCGAGGCCCTCGCAGGTCTTCTGGATGATCGTCGCCTGCGGGTAGCGGTCGAGGTGGAAGAAGTCGCGGAAGCTCTGCACGCTCTCGTCGTGCGTCTGGGTCGTGATCATGCGCTGGATCTCGACGACGATCTTCTTTCCCTTCGACATCTCGAGGAACCGGCGGATGTTCTCGACGACGGCGTCGAACTTCCCGCCCTTACGCACGATCGGGTAGACCTCGGGCTTCAGCGTGTCGATGCAGATGCGGAGCTTCGAGAGCGACGAGGAGAGGATGTCCCGGGCCCACTGCTCGGAGAGCAGCGTCCCGTTGGTCGAGACGCAGACGCCGGGGAAGAGGTCGATCGCTTCGCACAGCCGCTTGTAGAGGAAGGGCTCGCCCATCTCGTGCAGGTACTTCATCGGGAGCTTCAGCTCCCGCATCTGCCGGGCGACGTCCTCGACCATGTCGAACGGCGCGTCCTCGAAGGGCCGCGTCAGGACGTCCATGGGACACATCCCGCAGCGCAGGTTGCAGCGGGACGTCAGCTCGAGCATGTACTTGAGCGACTTCAGGCGCAGACCGTTCTTTCCCTTGCTCATGACGTGCGCCTCGCCTCGAAGCCGGCCATGGCTCCGACGATCGGCAGGGCGTTCTTCTTGTCGAAGAGGATCATCGTCCGCGCGTTGCACTCGTGCGTGCACTTGCAGAGGCGGGCGTGCTTGGCGGAGACGAACTGCCGGGCGGCTTCGCTCTCGCGGATCTTCGCCCAGTCGTAGCCCGACTCGCGCACGTTCCCGAGGACGTCCGAGATGAGCTCGCAGCCGTGGATGTTTCCCTCTTCCGTCAGGACGTACTCCCTTTCACCGGCGAGGCAGAACCCCTCGAACGCTCCGCCCTTCGCCTGGCGGCCGATGTACTCGAAGCGGCGGCGGTTGATCTCCCGCCGCGCCCGGGTCCGGGCGCCCTTCCAGCCGCCCCGGGCCTCGTCCGGAGGATAGCGGAGGTCGATCGTCTTCGACAGGCGGAGATACAGATCGACGTCGAGGTCCTCCTTGACGGAGGGGTCGAAGGCCTCGCCGCGGACGAAGCCGAGCGAGTGGTGGTTCGGCCGGTACTTCGCGTAGACGAACTCGCAGAAATCCTCGACTTCCTTCTGGTTGTCCCGCATGAAGACCGTGGTGACGCCGGCCGTGAGGTTCGGCGTCCGGCGCGAGAGCGCGATCAGGGCCTCGAGAGTCGCGAGCGCCCGGTCGTAGAGCCCCGGGCACGGCGCGCACGCGGTCGTGGAAGTCCCGGAAGCCGTCGATCGAGACCGTCACGCCGAGCGAAAGGTCCGGCGAGAAGGAGCAGATCTTCTCGGCCGCCCGGGCAATCTCGTCGGGAGAGAAGCCGTTGGTCGGGATCGAGGCGGAGAAGAAGGCGCAGCGCTCGAAGTAGATCCGGATGAGCTCCGGCAGATCGCGCCGGAGAAACGGCTCGCCTCCGGAGATCAGCAGCAGCCGGATCGGCGGCAGCGTCGCGGCGAAGCGGTCCATCTCCTCGAGCGTCAGCTCGTTCTTGCCGGCGTTGATCGGGTAGAAGCAGTGCGCGCAGCGCGCGTTGCAGACCGAGGTCACGAAGTGGGTCCACTGCGCGATCGCGTCCGTCGGGGCGATCCAGTCGCGGGCGAGGGCGAGGCCCTGCGCGAGCTTGCGAACGGTCATGCGGCCCGGGCTTCCCGGGCCTGGAGGAAGCCCTTGATCCGCGCGATCTCGCCGGTGAAGAGCCAGGGAAAGAGCGCGACGGCCCGGCCGCCATGGCCCGCGCGGAGCATCCGGCCGACCGTGATCCAGAGGTGCGGGAAGAGGAGGAGCAGGGCCGGGAAGCGCACGAGCGACTTGCCCGGCCGGTCGTGGTCGCGCCGTGTTTCGTAGATCGTCCGCCCGCAGGCGACCTGCTTCTCCCAGAACGCGCCCCAGTCGAGTCGCTCGTGGCGGTGCGTCACGGCGATCGCGGGGTCGTACCAGAGCCGTCCGCCGCGGGCCGTGACGGCGAGGGCGAAGACCGTGTCCTCGCCGGTGTTCGTCTCGGGAAAGCGCACCGGGCCGATCGCGTCCCGCCGGTAGACGATCGCCATCGTCGGGATGTTGGCCTTCGCCGAGGGCGCGCCCGCGGCGATCCACTCGGAGTGGTTCAAGTAGTAGTCGAGCTCGCCGTAGCGCCCCGGCCGGCCGTTGACGATCCGGCCGCCGACGCCGACGATCGTCGGGTCGCTCTCGAACGCGCTCCGGGCGCGCGCCAGCCAGTCGGGCGGAGCGACCGCGTCGGCGTCGAGAAACCCGAGGAGGTCGCCCTCCGTCGCCTCGATGCCGGCGTTGCGGGCTCCGCCGGCGTTGCGCCGGGAGGCGTTGCGGATGACCCGGGCCCCGGCCTGGCGCGCGGCGTCGGCCGAGCCGTCCGTCGAAGCGTCGTCCACCACGACGACCTCGGCCGGCCGCTCGGACTGGGCGAACGCCGACGCGACGGCCTCGCCCGACGGTTCGGGCGGCGTTACGGCAGGGAACGACGACGCTCACGCGCATGAACCGACCAGTCTATCCCCGGCGTGCGGCCCCGGGCGCGGCGCGCAGGAGGATGCGGTAGCGGAAGAGGCGGCCGATCCCGGGCAGCCTCCAGAGGGCCTTCTCGATCCAGCGGACGGCCGGAAACGGGGCGGGGGAGTAGGTCAGCGCGAGGACCCGCCAGCCCGACTCCTCGAGGAGCCGCCGGATCTCCCGCGGCCGGCGCACGGCGATGTGCTCGGGGAACTGCTTCAGCAGGAAGTCGTGCGCCTTGAGCCGCTCGACGTAGTGCTCGCGGTTGGGCGTGTACGCGGCGAGGACGCCCCCGGGCTTCAGGACCCGCGCGAGCGCCCGCAGCATCTGCCGGACCGTCCCGTCGTCGACGTGCTCGAGCAGGTCGAAGGCGCCGGCGAGGTCGATCGAGGCGTCGGGGATCCCCTCGAGGGTCGCGACGTCGCTCCGCACGAAGCGGACGTTCGCGAGGCCGCGGCGGGTGCGTTCGGCCTCGGCGATCTCGAGCGCCCGCCGCGAGGCGTCGACGCCGATCGCCTCCCGGACGCGGGGCGCGAGGAGGAAGCAGACGTCGCCGCGGGCCGAGCCGAGATCGAGGACCACCTGGTCCGGCGCGGGGAGAGCGAGCCGGAGGATGTCCCGGTCCCGCTCGCGCCACTTGCGCGTCGGCGCGGCGAAGGGGGTGACCCGGTGCAGGCCCTCGTAGTACTCGTCGGGATAGAGGTCCGCCTCGAAGGTCACGCCTCCATCTTAGGACTCCCGCATAGAATCGGCGCATGAGGGCTCCCTGGGAGAAGTTCTCCCTCCCGGCCGAGGGCCCGGCCTACGCTCTCGGCCGCTCCGACGAGTTCGTGAAGACGATGCGCTCGACCTTCGGCCCGCTCGTCGAGCGCGTGGCGAAGCTCCCGGCCGGGCGGCACGCGTGGCTGATGGCCGAGGTGCCCCCGGAAGGCTCGCTTTCGGCGTTTTTCGCCGACCTCGAGAAGCGCCTCGAGCCGGCGGGCTCGCTCTGGATCGTCTTTCCGAAGAAGCCGTTCGTCGCCGAGCTCGAGTTTCCGTTCCTCTGGATCGACGTCCAGAAGGCGGGGCTCGCGGCTGGGCTCGTCGACAACAAGATCGCGGCCTTCTCCCCGCGCCTGACGTCGATCCGGTTCGTCGTTCCCGTGGCGCGGCGCAAGGAGCGGATCGCGTGAGGCGCGCCTTGCGCGCGGCCGGGTCGTAGAATCGAGTCATGAAACGAGCTCTCGATCGCGCGCTCCTGGTGTCGATCCTCGCTTTCGCGGCGGCGTCGCTCGCCCCGGCCCGCGAGCTCTCCTGGAGCTCGATCGATGTCAAGGCCCGGCTCGATGCCGAGGGCGCCCTGCACGTCGTCGAGACGCAGTCGATGGTCTTCACGGGCGACTGGAACGGCGGAGAGCGCACGTTCCGCCTCTTCCGCGGCCAGGGAGTGAAGCTCGAGTCGCTGACGCGCATCGACCCCGACGGCACGCGGCATCCGCTCTCGGAGGGCGGCCTCTCGGCGGTCGACGAGTTCGGCTGGACGGGCCCGGGCGTGCTGCGGTGGCGGAGCCGGCTCCCGACCGATCCCGAGTTCCAGAAGACCGCGCTCGTCTACGAGGTCGCCTACGTTCTCTCGGGCGTCCTCGTGAAGCAGGGAAGCACCTACCTTCTCGACCACAACTTCGGCCTCCCGGAAGCCGAGTGGCCCATCCAGAAGCTCAGGGTCTCGCTCGAGCTCGATCCGGTGTGGAAGCCCCTCGGGCCGTTCCCGGGCAAGTACGAGAGCGGCGTCCTTCCCGCGAAGTCGAACTTCACCGTGACGGTTCCGCTGGCCTACACGGGAAGCGGCGCGCCCGTGGCTTCGGCGTCGGTGATGGGCCCGGGGATGCGGCGCGGGATTCTCGGCGTGCTGGCGGCCGCGATCGTGCTGCTCTACGCCGCCTGGCGCAGGCGCGAGACGGCGCTCGGCCGGTTCGCGCCGCTGACCCCGCCCGGCGCGATCGACGCGGCCTGGCTCGAGAAGAACCTGCTCTCGCTCGCGCCCGAGGAAGCCGGGGCGCTCTGGGACGAGACGATCGGCGCCCCCGAGGTCGCGGCCGTCCTCGCGCGGCTCGCGGCCGAAAAGAAGATCTCGACGGAGGCCTCGGGGAAGAAGCTCTCGATGCGGCTGCTCGTGCCCGTTTCGGAACTTTCGGGCTACGACCGGGACCTCGTCTCTGCCCTCTTCTTCTCGAACCGCAAGGAGACCGACACCGACGCGATCAAGGCGCACTACAAGGCGAGCGGGTTCGACCCGTCCTCGAAGATCAAGCCGGACCTCGAGGCGAAGCTGAAGACCCTTCCCGACTTTCAGGACAAGGCGGAGGCGACGGGCGGGCGACTCACGGCGCTGCTCTTCCTCGCTTGGCTTCGCCGCGCACGGCTACGCGGTCCTGACCGACGCCGAGGAGCTCGGCACGGCGATCGGGATCTTCATCGTCAACCTCGTCGTGTACGGGATCGGCGCGCTCTGCGCCTGGGCCTACCAGAAGCGGGTCGACCGCCTCGACGCCTGGTCGCCGCTCTTCCTTTGGGTGCCGGCGCTGCTCTTCTGGTTCGCCTGGATGGGGGTGCGCGAGGGCGGCCGCTACCCGGCGATCGTCGTCATCGGGACCTTGTTCCTGAGGCTCGCGGTCGTCAGCGGCGTGTTCTTCATCGCGAAGACCCGCAACGGCCCCCGCCGCATCGCGCGGCGCAAGGCCCTGGCCTCGGCCCGACGCTATTTCGGCGGAGAGCTTCACAGCCCCGCGCCGCGGCTGAAGGACGAGTGGTTTCCCTACGTCGTCGCCTTCGGCCTGACCGCCGAGGCGGACCAGTGGTTCAAGGCGCACGGGGCCGCGGCGGCGGCCGCGACCGGGGCGGGCACGACGTGGCGGGGATCGTCGAGCGGCAGCGGGTCGTCCTCGTCGTCGTCCTCGAGCGGCGGAGGCTGGACGGGCGGCGGTGGCGCTTTTGGCGGCGCGGGTGCGTCCGGCACCTGGGCCGTGGCCGCGGGTGCGCTCGCCGCGGGCGTGGCCTCGCCTTCGTCGTCCTCCGGCGGGGGCGGCGGCGGAGGCGGCGGGGGCGGGAGCTCCGGCGGGGGCGGCGGAGGCGGCTGGTAGGTTGCTTTCGGTCCGGCCCATAGAATCGGCCCCGTGACTGACACGGTCTCCATCGTCGGGGCGGGCCTCGCGGGCTCGGAGTGCGCCTGGCAGCTCGCCCGGCGGGGCCACCGCGTGCGGCTCTTCGAGATGCGGCCGAAGGTGACGACCTCGGCGCACGCAACCGATCGCTGCGCCGAGCTCGTCTGCTCGAACTCGTTCCGCTCCGACAACCCGCGCAACGCCGTCGGCCTCATCAAGCGGGAGATGGAGGCCCTCGACTCGCTCGTCATCCGGTCCGCCCGGGCGGCGGCGGTGCCGGCCGGGGACGCCCTCGCGATGGACCGGCACGTCTTCGCCGGCCTCGTGACCGATGCGATCGCCGCGCGTCCCGAGATCGAGCTCGTCCGCGAGGAGGTCACGTCGATCCCGCGGGACGGGTACGTGGTCATCGCGACGGGGCCGCTCACCTCGCCGGCGCTCGATCGTGCGATCGGGGAGCTCCTCGGGACCGCGGACCTCTACTTCTACGACTCCATGGCGCCGATCGTCGAGGCGTCCTCGCTGGATCTCTCGAAGATGTACGCGATGTCGCGCTACGGCAAGGGCGAGGGCGAGGACTACTGGAACTGCCCGCTGACGCGCGAGGAATACGAGCGGTTCCTCGACGCGCTGCTCTCGGGCGAGACCGTCCCGATCAAGGACTTCGAGAAGGGCGTCTACTTCGAGGGGTGCCTTCCGATCGAAGTCATGGCCGAGCGCGGACGCGAGACGCTGCGCCACGGGCCCATGAAGCCGATGGGCCTGCCCGACCCGAAGACGGGCCGCCTTCCGTGGGCGGTCGTGCAGCTCCGGCAGGACGACCTCGCGAAGGAGCACTACAACATCGTCGGCTTCCAGACGAAGCTGAAGATCCCGGAGCAGCAGCGCGTCTTCCGGATGATCCCGGGCCTCGAGAACGCCGTCTTCGCGCGCTACGGGATGCTCCACCGCAACACCTACATCCACGCGCCGGCGCACCTCGACCGGTTCTTTCGGATGCGCCGCGAGCCCCGGATCTTCTTCGCCGGCCAGATCACGGGCGTCGAGGGCTACGTCGAGAGCGCGGCGACCGGGCTCGCCGTCGGCCTCGCGCTGGCGCAGCTCCTCGAGGGCCGCGAGCCCGTGCCGGTGCCCTACACGACCGCGATCGGGTCGCTCGCGCGGCACTGCTCGGAGCGTCCGCCGGAGGAGAAGTTCGAGCCGATGAACGTGACGTTCGGCCTGATCGAGGACACCTCGCACTCGCCGGTCCGGGACAAGCAGGTGCGGCGCCAGCGGATGGTCGACCGGGCGCTGGCGGCGATCGGGGAGTGGAAGGGACAGATCTCGATTACGCCGGTCGTCGTATCGTAGTGGGCCCCCGGTCGTAGGGGCGGCCCTCGTGGCCGCCCGATCCGGGAGGGCGGGGACAAGCCCCGCCCCTACGCCCCGGGGAATTGGAGTGACTGCTGATGCCCACCTGGGAAGACATCCAAGCGGCGAGAAAACGCCTTGCGGGGGTGGCCCACCGCACGCCCGTCCTCCACTCGAAGCAGTTCGACGCGGAGTGCGGCGCGGAGGTCCACTTCAAGGCCGAGAACCTGCAGCGCGTCGGCGCCTTCAAGTTCCGGGGCGCCTACAACAAGATCAAGGCCGAGAGCGAGCGGGGGAAGGTCGAGGCCGTCGTCGCATTCTCCTCCGGGAACCACGCACAGGCCGTCGCGCTCGTGGCGAAGCTCCTCGGCCTCTCCGCCACGATCGTGATGCCGAAGGACGCGCCGCAATCGAAGATCGACGCCACGCGCGGCTACGGCGCGGAAGTCGTCCTCTACGACCGGCAGATGCAGAGCCGCGACGACCTCGCCGCCGAGATCGCGCGCGAGAAGAACGCCCTGCTCGTTCCGCCCTTCGACGACGAGCTCATCATGGCCGGCGCCGCCACGGGCGCCGTCGAGCTGCTCGAGGACGTGCCCGACCTGGACGCCCTCGTCGTGTGCGTCTCGGGCGGCGGTCTCATCGGCGGCTGGGCCACGGCCGCGCGCCACATGCGCCCGGACATCAAGGTCTACGGCGCGGAGCCCGAGACGGCCGACGACACGAGGCGGTCGCTCGCCGCCGGCGCGCGCGTCGAGGTCAAGCAGAATCCGACGATCGCCGACGGCCTGCGCGTCACGACCCCGGGCAAGCTCACGTTCCCGATCGTCCAGGAGAAGGTCGAGGACATCCTCCTCGTGTCCGACGACGAGATGGTCGAGACCCTGACCTTCATGCTCGAGCGCATGAAGGTCCTCGCGGAGCCCTCGGGCGCGGCCGCCGCGGCCGCGGTGCGGTACAAGAAGGCGGACTTCCTCGGCAAGAAGGTCGGCGTCGTGATTTCGGGGGGCAACGTCGATCTCTCAAAGCTCTCGGGCTACATCGCCTCGCGCAAGGCCGCGGCCGCCGGATGAGGCGTCTCTTCTCCAGTGTCCTGGCGGCGGCCCTCGTGGCTTCGCCGCTTTCGGCGCACGACTTCTGGATCGAGCCGTCGAGCTTCCGGCCGGCCGTCGGCGCGACGGTCGGATTGCGCCTCTTCGTCGGCCCCCACTTCGAGGGCGAGCCGTTTCCGCGCGTGCCGCAGCTCGTCTCGAAGTTCGTGCTCGTCTCGGCATCCGGAGAAGAGGCGATTCCCGGCGGGCCCGGCGACGACCCGGCCGGGACGATCCGCGTCGCGGAGCCCGGCCTCGCGATCGTCGGTTACCGCAGCCTCAACTACCCGGTGTCGCTCGACGCGGCGAAGTTCGAGGACTACCTGAAGGAGGAGGGCCTCGAGAAGATCGCGGCCCTGCGCGCGAAACGAGGCGAGACGGACAAGCCCGGCCGCGAGGTCTTCTCGCGCTGCGCCAAGGCGATCCTCGACGTCGGGAGCGCGGGCGCGGCGGGCTTCGACCGGCCGCTCGGCTTCACGCTCGAGCTCGTTCCGGAGAAGAGCCCGTACGCGCTGCGCCCGGGCGATGCGCTGCCCGTGCGCCTTCTGCTCGAGGGGAAGCCGCTCGCCGGCGCGCTCGTCCACGCGCAGCTCCACGGAGAGCCTGCGGCGGCGTTCTCCGCGCGGACCGGCCGCGATGGCCGGGCGGCGCTCCGGCTTCCGAAAGCCGGATTCTGGATGATCAAGGCGGTCGAGATGGGGCCCGCGCCCGCGGGGGCCGACGCGGACTGGCAGAGCCTTTGGGCTTCCTTAACCTTTGAAATCGAGGCGTCGAATCCTGTAGGAAAGGCGCCGTGAAGAGGCTCGCCTTCGCCGCCGCCGCCCTCCTGCTCGCGGCCCTCGCCGTTCCGGCCTGCCGCCGGAAGGCGGAAGTGCCGTCCGGCGCTCCGACGAAGCCCGCGATCGCTGTCGAAAAGCCGGCGCCGGTCTCCCCCGACGCGAAGCGGTATCCGCTGCGCGGCGTGATCACCGCGATCGACCCCGCGCGCGCGCGGATCACCGTGAGCCACGAGGAGATCCCGGGGTTCATGTCGGCGATGACGATGGCCTTTCCGGTCCGGGACGATCCGAAGGTGATCGCCTTCCTGCGCCCCGGCGACCGCATCGAGGCGACTCTCGTCGTCGACGGCAGCACCTACTTCCTCGAGGGGATCCTGACGAAGGGCTTCGTCCCGACGCCGACCCCGTTCGGCGGATCGGGCGTCAAGCCCGAGCCCAACAAGGGCATCGCCGTCGGCGACGTCGTGCCGGACTTCACGCTGACCGACCAGACCGGCGCCGCGGTCCGGCTCTCGCAGTTCCGAGGCCAGCCCGTGGCGGTGACGTTCGTCTACACGCGCTGTCCCGTCGCGACGGCCTGCCCGCTCACGGTCGCGCGGTTCTCGAAGATCCAGGCGGGGCTCGTGAAGGAGAAGTTCGGCGAGCTCCTCACGGTCACGGTCGATCCGCAGAACGACACGCCCGAGGCCCTCCGGCAGTACGCGAGCCACGTGGGCGCCGATCCGGCGCGCTGGAGGTTCCTCACCGGCGATCCGAAGGCCGTGGCGCGCGTGGCCGAGATCTTCGGCGTCCTCTACTACCCCGACAAGGGACAGATCGTGCACACACAGGCGGTCGCGATCGTCGGTCCCGACGGCCGGCTCGCGACGATCTATTACGGCGACCAGTGGGAGCCCGAGACGGTGCTCCAGGATCTTCAGAAAGCGAGGAATGGATGAGGCGGACCCGGGTTCTCGGCGGTCTGGTGTTCGGATCGATCCTGGGCGTCGCGGTCGCGGTCTACGCGGCCGAGACGAAGGCTCCTTCGGAGACGTTCGAGAAGTATTGCGCCAAGTGCCACGGGCTCGACGGCAAGGCCACGACGTCGAAAGGAAAGATGCTCAAGGCCCGCGACTTCACCGACGCCGAGTTTCAGGCCGGCGAGAGCGACGCCGCGCTCATCAAGTCGGTGACCGAGGGCAAGGACGACATGCCCCCGTTCGGAAAGAAGCTGACGCCGGAGCAGATCCAGAGCCTGGTGAAGAACGACGTGCGGGGTTTCGCCCCCAAGAAGTAGGGGCGGGGGTGGCCGCCGTCCTTCGGACGGCGTCTCCTACTGCCGGGGGTCACTCGCTGGTGGTCGGACTGTCCCCGCCCTTCCTCAGCCGCGCCGCCCGAGCCGCGCGCGCACGTCCTCCCAGCGGTTGGGAATGATCGGGAGCGGCGGGTCATCGGGCCCGCCGCGCCAGTCTTTTTCGCGCCACTCCTCGACCGCGGCGGCACGGCCCTCTTCGAGGGCCCGCGATGCGGGATCGAGGCGGGTCACGGCGAGGAGCCCCGTCGGGTAGGCGGGGATCAGGAACACGGTCAGGTCCGGCCGCAGGCGCCGGAGGATCGGAACGATTTTCCACACGTCGCCGGACCAGAATCCCGTCGTGCGGTTGCGCGCGGCGGTCGCCGGCGTCAGGGGCAGGCAGTCGTGGAAGAGGACGACGGACTCCGGCGCAGCGCGGCGTTCGACGTGGATGAAGTCGCGCAGGGCCTGCTCGAAGAGATGAAGGCCGTCGACGAAGGCGAGATCGACCGGCCGGCCGGCGAGCGCTTCGGCGGCCTGCCCGGACGAGAAGAAGACGTCGCTCTCGACCGGAAAGAGACGCGTCGGCGCAACGAAGGGGAAGCCTTCCTTCGCGGTCGGATCGACGCCGAGGGCGAGCGTCGGCGGCCGGGCGAGCGAGAGCGTGCGCCCCGCGTCGACGCCGATCTCGAGGTACACGCGCGGCGCGAGCGCCTCGTGGAATCGCGCCAGGTGCGCGAGGTAGTCGTCGCCCGGAAGCTTCGCCCTCGCCATGCAGACGTGGGCGGGAAGGCAGTCGGGCTCGAGCGCCAGCGCCTCCTCGCACGCCGCGACGGCGTCCGCCGCGCGCCCCTGCGCCAACGCCTCTGCCGCGCGAGAGGTCAACTCCTTGACTGTCATCGACTTCTTACGGGGTCAGATCTTCATTTTTCGGATTTCTGCGCGGGCGCTTCTTGCCGGCCCGAGTTCGCCGTGATTATCCGAAAAATGAAGACCTGACCCCCATCTAATACACCGCGTCCTCGAGGGATACGCCGAAAAGGCCCGAGTACATCTTCGGAAAGAAGTGCGTCGACTTCTGCGGCAGGCGGTCGCCCGAGCCCACGACCGCCTCGACGTCGGAGACCGTCGTCGGCCGCATCAGGATGGCGGCCTGCGCCTTTGCGCCGTCGACGGCGGCGATCGCGGCCGCGGCGTCGGAGGTGAACGAGATCCGCTCGCCTTGCGCGATCGCGTCGGTGCGGATGCCGAGCAGCTTGTCGAAGAACGCCACCTCCAGGGCCGCGACGTCGAGCGCCTTCCACTCCTCCGAGCGGCCCTCGGGCCACGGCAGCGTCTCGGGCTTCTCCTTGAGCGTCATCAGCACGGCCTTCGACGGCGGGGCGTAGAGGACGAACGCCGGAAACCGCCGGGCATGGGCTTCGAGGGCGGCGAGCGCCGCCACCGGCGAGTCGAACTCCTTGAGCTCGAAGTAATCGCGTGCGGCGTGCAGCGTGCGGACCGGCCGGAAGTCCGTCATGCCGAAGAGGAGCCGGTGGATCGGCCGCACGATCACGCCGGGCGAGGCCATGTCGACGATCGCGCAGAGCTTGTACTTCGCGCCGGGGAGCTTCTCCGCGGCCGGGTCCTTCGAGAAGGCCAGCGCCGTCTCGTAGCGGTGATGGCCGTCGGCGATGATCGACTCGGCGTTCTTGACGAGGCCCTGGAGGTCGACGTGCGCGGCGTAGTCCGAGATGCGGAAGGCGTCGTGGCGCACGCCGTCCGGGCTCTCGGCCGAGAGGTTCGGCGTGCGCCGCGTGTCGAGCGCCGCCGAAAGGGGAGCGCGCGTCAAAAGGAAGATCAGCTCCAGGTCCGCCTTCGTCGCCGACAGCAGGGCGAGCCGGTCCGCTTTCGGCTTGGCGAGCGTCCGCTCGTGCGGACGGATCGATCCCCCCTCGTACTCCTCGAGGCGGACGAGGCCGACGAGCGCCTCGCGGACGTAGGTCTTCCCGCCTTCGGCGAACGTCTGGCGGTAGTTCCAGAGCGCGGGACGGCGCTCCTTCTCGAGGATCCCGGACGCGAGCCACTCGGCCTGCGTCTTCGCGGCCTCGGCGTACGGGTCGCCGTCCTTCTTCGGGTACGTGATGCGCACGATGTTCTCGGGCGCCTGCGCGTAGAGACGGTCCTGGAGCTCCGGAGAGATCTGGTCGTAGGGGGGTGCGAAGACCTGGGAGAGCCCCCGCTCGCGGATCACGCGCGGCGAGAACCGGATCGAGCGAAACGGTCGCAGTTCCATGGCGAGGGATTCTAAGGCCGGCGTTCCGGCGCGCTACACTGTCCGGGCGTGATCTCGCTTTCGCGGGCGATCGACGGCTTTGCGAGCTACGTGGCCGACGAGCGACGCTTCTCGCCCCGGACGGTCGAGGCCTACGGAAAAGACCTGGCGCGGTTCGTCGCCTTCTGGGAGAACGAGTTCGCCAACCAGCCGGCCGCGAAGACCCCTCTCTCCAGGGTCGACACGCTCGCCGTGCGGTCCTACCTCGCCCACCTCCACCGGGACGGCCTCGTGAACCGGTCGCTCGCCCGGCACCTGTCGACGCTGCGCTCTTTCTTCCGGTGGGCCTGCCGCGAGGCCCATCTCGAGAAGAACCCGGCGCGAGGCCTCCCGTCGCCGCGGGTGCCGAAGGCGCTCCCGCGAGCGATGACGCTGCCCGATACGGAGAAGCTCCTCGCCGCCGACGAGGACGAGACCTTCGTGCCCGAGCGCGAGCGCGCGCTCTTCGAGCTCCTCTACGCCACGGGCCTGCGCGTCTCGGAGGTGGCGGGTCTCGACCTCGAGGACGTCGACTTCGGCGCGCGGCTCCTCCGCGTCACGGGGAAGGGGAGCCGCCAGCGCATCGTGCCCTTCGGCGACGCGGCCGACATGGCGCTGCGCGAGTACCTTCCCTCGCGCGACGCGCTGCGCCACCGCGCCCCCGACGCCGGCCGCGCCCGGCCCCTCTTCGTCAACGCCCGCGGCGGGCGCCTGACTCCGCGCTCGATGGCGCGGCTTCTGAAGCGGCGGCTCCGCGCGGCCGGGCTGCCCGAGGAGATCTCGCCGCACGCGCTGCGACACACGTTCGCCACGCACCTGCTGCAGGCCGGCGCGGATCTGCGCGCGATCCAGGAGCTCCTGGGCCACGCCTCGCTCTCGACGACTCAGAAGTACACGCACCTGGACGCCGCGAGGCTCGCCGAGGTGTACCGGAATGCGCATCCGAAGGCTTAGCCGGGCGCTCGGCGCCGGCGGCCTCGTCCTCGGGCTGCTCGTGAGCGGTCCGGCGGAAGGGCAGCCCGCGCCGGCCGCGCGGCCTCCCGTCCTCGCCGAGATCGACCGGACGATCCGCGAGCGCTTCTACGACCCGAAGCTCAAGGGCGTCGACTGGAGCCCGGCGGTCGCGAGGGCGGCCTCGGAGCTCGCGGCGTCGCCGGCGCCGTCGCAAGCCGACCAGGACGCGATCTACGACCGCCTGCTCGCGACGCTGAACGACTCGCACACGTTCCGCGTGCCGACGGGCCGGCTGCCCGAGCGCGCCTGGGCGACGGCGGGGCTGCGGATCGGGCAGGACTCCGGCGGCTATGCCGTCAAGGGCGTCGTCCCCGGGAGCTCCGCCGAGCGCGCGGGTCTTCGGATCGGCGACCGCATCCTCTCGGTCGACGGCCGCCCGTACGGCGCCGGCCGCGTCAACTTCCGCGACCTCTTCCTCGTCTTCGAAGGGCCGGCCGGCTCCGCGGTCAGCGTCTCGTGGCAGCGGCCGGGCGAAGCGCCGCGGACCGACCGTCTCGTCCGGACGCCCGAGGAAGCGGGCGACGCGCTCGCCTGGAAGAGCGCGAAGGTCATCCGGCGCGGCGGCAAGGCCTGGGGCTACGCGCGGCTCTGGGGCATGAGCGCCGAGACCGCGCTCGTCGTCGTCGACATGCTCTCGGACCGCTCGCTCGCGGCGCAGGGGCGCGCGGGCCTCTCGGACTGGCCGGCGATCGCCGGATTTCTCCTCGACGTGCGCGGCAACAGCGGCGGCTACGACCCCAACATCCTGGCGACCTTCCTGCGTGGCCGCTGGGACACGGCCGACTACTACGTCGTCGACCGCGACGCGAAGCGCCTGGTGCCGCCGGAATACAAGCCCCTACCCGTCGCGCTCCTGACGAACTCGGGGACCGCGTCGAACGCCGAGGCGCTCGCCCTGAAGTTCCGCGCGCACTCGATCGGACCGATCGTCGGCGAGACGACTGCCGGGATGGCGAGCGGCGGCGCCTCCGCCGTGCGGCTCTCCGACGGCTCGACACTCTGGTTCTCCGAGCGCTCGATCGAGAGCCTGGACGGGAAGAGCTACGAGGGTCGGGGCGTCGATCCGGACGTGACGGTGGCGGACCGGCCGGGCGCGGGTGAGGGACAGGAAGACTCGATCATCGAGGCGGCGATCAAGGTGCTCGGTGACAAGGAGGCAGGAGGCAGGAAGCAGTAGGCAGGACCGGATCCGTTCCCTGCCTCCCGCCTCCTGCCGTCTGCCTCCTGCTGTATCCTCCTTCCGATGCAAAAGTGGCATTCCACGACCGTCCTGTGCGTGCGCCGGGACGGGAAAGTGGCGATGGCCTCGGACGGCCAGGTGACCCTCGGAACCACCGTCATGAAGCAGACGGCGGCGAAGATCCGCCGGCTCGCGGGGGGCTCCGTCATCGCCGGATTCGCCGGATCTTCGGCCGACGCGTTCGCGCTTTTCTCGCGCTTCGAGGCCAAGCTCGACGAGCACCGCGGCAACCTCGAGCGCTCGGCGATCGAGCTCGCCAAGGACTGGCGGACGGACAAGATGCTCCGCCAGCTCGAGGCGCTTCTGATCGTCGCGGACCGCCAGAGTTCCCTGCTGATCTCCGGCACCGGCGACCTGATCTCGCCCGAGGAGGGAGTCCTGGCGATCGGCTCGGGCGGCGCCTACGCCCTCGCCGCGGCGCGCGCGCTGCTCAAGCACCGGCCGGACATGTCGGCCTCGGACGTCGCGCGCGAGTCCCTGCTCGTCGCCTCGCAGATCGACATCTACACCAACGACCACATCACGCTCGAGGAGCTTTGATGGTTTTCCTGATGCCGGGCGAGCACGAGGCCCAGGCGCCGCCGGCCGCCGCGCGCACGCCGCGCGAGATCGTGGCCGAGCTCGACAAGTACGTCATCGGCCAGCGGCGCGCGAAGAAGGCCGTGGCGATCGCGCTGCGCAACCGCTGGCGCCGGCAGCGCCTGTCGCTCGAGATGTCGCGCGAGATCCTGCCGAAGAACATCCTCATGATCGGGCCGACGGGCGTCGGGAAGACCGAGATCGCGCGGCGCCTGGCGCGGCTGGCGGACGCGCCGTTCCTGAAGGTCGAGGCCTCGAAGTTCACCGAGGTCGGCTACGTCGGCCGCGACGTCGAGTCGATCGTGCGGGACCTGACCGAGGTCGCCGTGCAGATGGTCCGCGAGGAGAAGACGCTCGAGATCCGCGACCGCGCCCAGGGCCGCGCCGAGGCGCGCCTGCTCGACCTGCTGCTGCCCTCCGTGGGTGAGGGCGAGGCCGAGGAGACGCGGGCGCGGTTTCGCTCGATGCTCCGCGAGGGCAAGCTCGAGGACCGGATGGTCGAGGTCGAGGTCGCCGACAAGACGTTCCCGTCCTTCGAGATCGTCACCAACCAGGGCGTCGAGGAGATGGACATCAACGTCAAGGAGATGCTCCCCGGCCTCTTCGGCGGAAAGAAGAAGCGCCGGAAGACCTCCGTCGCCGAAGCCCGACAGATCCTCCAGGCGGAGGAGGAAGGCCGGCTCATCGACCCCGGGCAGGTCGCCCGCGAGGCCGTCGAGCGTGCGCAGTCCTCGGGCATCGTCTTCCTCGACGAGATCGACAAGGTCGCCGGGCGCGAGTCCGGCGGGCGCGGCCCGGACGTCTCGCGCGAGGGCGTGCAGCGGGATCTGCTGCCGATCGTCGAGGGAACTTCCGTCAACACCAAGTACGGGTTCGTCAAGACCGACCACGTGCTCTTCATCGCCGCGGGGGCGTTCCACGTCTCGAAGCCCTCGGACCTGATCCCCGAGCTCCAGGGCCGCTTCCCGATCCGCGTCGAGCTCGACTCGCTGACGGAAGCGGACTTCGTGCGGATCCTGACGGAGCCGGAGAACGCGCTGCTCAAGCAGTACCGGGCGCTGCTCGGCGCCGAGAGGGTCGACCTCTCGTTTTCCGACGACGCGATCGGCGAGATCGCGCGCGACGCCGAAAGGGTCAACCGCGCGCTCGAGAACATCGGCGCCCGCCGGCTGCACACGATCCTCGAGCGGCTGCTCGAGGACATCTCCTTCGAGGGACCGGAGAACGCGGGCAAGTCGATCCGCATCGAGATCTCCGACGTGCAGGCGGCGCTGGCCGATCTCGTCAAGGACGAGGACCTGTCGCGTTACGTTCTGTGAGCCGGACGGCGGACGGCGGACGGCGGACGGCCACCCGGGTTCTCGCCTTCGGAATTTCCCTCACCCTCCTCGCCTGCGGCAAGAAGGGCGATCCGCAGCCTCCGCTGCCGCGCGGGCCCAACGCCGTCAAGGACCTCGCCGTCGAGCAGGAGGGTGACGACGCCGTCCTGAAGTTCACGTTCCCGGACCGGCTCCAGACCGGCGCCCCGCTGACGGACCTCGGCGCGATCGAGGTGTACCGGGTCGTCAATCCGTCGGCGTCCCTGACGGCGCCCCCGCGCGCGGCGGCCGGCCCGGCGCCGGCGCCGCCGTCGGCGGGATCGACGGGCGAGCTGCGCGGCCTCGGAACGACCGCGCGACGGACGGCGACGAACGTGCGCCTGGCCGAGGAAGCCTTCTACCGGGACGCGGGCCTCGTGGCGGGCCTCGATCTTGCCGCGATCGCCGAAGCCACGCGGGGCGCCTCGGTCGTCTATCGCGATTCGATCCGGACGCTCTTCACGCAGGAAAAGGGCCCTTCGCCGCTGGCTTACGCCGTCGTCTCGGTGAGGAAGAACGGCGAGCGCAGCCCCCTGTCGAACATCGTCGTCCTCGACCCCGAGATCGCCCCGCAGGCGCCCGAGCTCATGCCGCCGCTTCTCGAGGAAGGGCGCGTCTGCCTCGAATGGACCGCGCCGACGAAGAACGTCCTGCAGCAGCCGGTCGAGATCGGCGGGTACCGCGTCTACCGGCGTCCGCTGGCGCAGGAAGCGTACGAGGCGCCCCTCACGGCGACCCCGGTTCTCGGGACGTCCTTCGTCGACCTGACGGCCCCATACGGGGTCCCGCTCGCCTACACCGTGCGGGCCGTGCTCGCGAAAAATCCGAAGGTCGAGGGCCTGCCGGCCGACGAGATCGTCGCGGAGCCGCGCGACATCTATCCCCCCAGGTCGCCCACGCGCGTCGACGCGCTCTCGGAAGGCAACCTCGTCCGTCTCCTGTGGGACCCGGTCGATTCGCCCGACCTCGCCGGCTACCTCGTGTTCCGGTCGGACGCCGGCGGGCCGCCGGTGCAGCTGACGAAGGAGCCCATCCTCGACCCCTACTTCAACGACCTCGCCGCGCGGCCCGGCAGGAAATACGTCTATACGGTCCGCGCGGTCGACCGCGCCGGCAACCAGAGCGCCCCCTCCCCGCGAGCCGTGGCCGAGCCGTTCTGACGGTTTGAGCGGCTTCGGTCGCCGGGGACCCCGGAAGGCCGGCAATCAACAGGCCGCCGAAACCCTTCGCGCATCGTTTACACTCCCGCTCCCATGTCCCTGCCCGCGAAATTCATCAAGATGGCCGGCGGCGGAAACGACTTCCTCGTTTTCGAGGCTGACGGCCGGTCGCTCTCGGAAGGGGCCCGCCAGCGCCTCGCGCTCGTCTGCCGCCGGGGGCTTTCCGTCGGCGCCGACGGGGCGCTCTTTCTTTCGCCGGACGGCCCCGGACGGGTCCGCCTCGACTACTACAACTCCGACGGCGGCCCCGCCACGTTCTGCGCCAACGGCACCCGGTGCGCGGCGCGCTATGCGGTTCGACACGGCCTCGCCTCGGGCCCGAGCCTCGTTCTCGAGACGGGCTGGGGCCCGATCGCCGCCCGGGTCGAAGGAGACAGCGTGACGCTCGCCCTCCCGACCGTTCCGGCGCCCACGGATCCCGTTCCCATCTCCGGAAAGGGCCTTCCTCCCACGGCGATCCCCATGAAGATCGGCGTGCCGCACCTCGTGGTCTTCATGCGCGGAGACCTCTCGAAGATGGACATCGAGCGGCTGGGGCCGCTCGTCCGGCACCATCCCGCCATGCCCGAGGGCGCCAACGCCAACTTCGTGCGCGCGGGCAAGGACAACCGCATCCAGGTCCGGACCTGGGAGCGGGGCGTCGAGGGCGAAACGCTCTCGTGCGGCTCGGGTGTCGTCGCCGCGGCGATCGTCGCCGGCCGCCAGGGCCTCGCCGTTTCGCCCGTCGTTTGCGAGACGAAGAGCGGTGTGGACCTCGTCGTCGAGTTCTCGGACGAGAAGGACAATTTCACGGGCGTGCGCCTGACGGGCGACGCGCGCGAGGTCTACGCCGGCGAGCTCCTCGAAGAGGCCTGGCAGGCGTGAGGGGGAGAAGCTGAAACCTGAGGCCCTATCTTCGGAGAATCTCCGGCGGCGCGGTTCAGAACGTCGCATTTCCCGACCTGCGTCGCTTGCTCGAGACCATGAGATTCGCTCTCGTTCGGACGGCGGGGAGCCACCACATCTTCAGCCACCCGGGGCTCGCCGAGCTCATCAACATCCAGGAGGTCGGCGGAGAGGCCAAGCCCTACCAGGTGCGCCAGTTTCTTCGTCTCGTCGAACGCTATAATTTGAAGCTGGAGCCTCGCCCGTGACCGACTACCACATCAACATCTTCTACAGCGACGAGGATCACGCCTACGTGGCCGACATCCCCGACCTCGAGGCTTGTTCCGCCCTCGGCCCGACGCCGCAGGAGGCGTTGGCGGAGGTCGAGCGGGCCAGGGAGGCCTGGATCGAGGCGGCGCGCTCCGCCGGAAAGCCGGTCCCGGCGCCGCGCTACAAGCCCGCCGTCTATCAGGTCGGGCGCTAGAGTCCGATCGCGGTGTTCGGCTCTCACGGCGCGCCGCCCTTCCCGTCCAAGATCGTCGCCGTCGGCAAGAACTACCGCGAGCACGCGGCCGAGTTCGGAAGCGCCGCGCCCGAGGACGAGCCGTTGCTCTTTCTCAAGGCGCCGTCGGCGCTCGTCTTCGGCGGCGGGGACATCGTCCTCCCGCCGGAGTCGGAGCGCGTCGACTACGAGGGCGAGCTCGCCCTCGTCATCGGCCGCCGCATCAAGTCCTGGCCGCAGGAGCGCTGGCTCGAGGCCCTCGCCGGCGTCTGCTGCGCCAACGACGTCACGGCGCGCGACCTCCAGAAGAAGGACAAGCAGTTCTCGCGCTCGAAGTCGTTCGACACGTTCTGTCCGGTCGGTCCGGAGATCGTCTCGGGCGTCGACCCGTCGGATCTCGCGATCGAGACGCGCCACAACGGCGTCGTGAAGCAATCCTCGCGGACGTCGGCGATGGTGTTCTCGCCGGCTTTCCTCGTCGCCTACATCTCCCGGATGATGACGCTCGAGCCGGGCGACCTCATCCTGACCGGCACGCCCGCCGGCGTCGGACCGCTCTCCCCGGGCGACGTCGTCGAAGTCGAGATCGAGCGGGTCGGCGTCCTGCGCAACCGCGTCGCCGCGCCCTAGAGGCGTCGAACGTCTCGGCGAACCTGATTCGGCCCTATTGAGCCGAGCGTCGCCGCCCCGAGCTCCGTAATACTGTTATTGAATGTCGCCCCCCCCCCCCCGGGCCCTAGTCGGGCTGCGCCGAGGTCTTGAGACCGCTTCGCTCCTCGTCCTCAGCGCGTGTCTCGCAAGTCCCTGGAGATTGTCGGAAACAAGGGCCTCTCTGAGGTCGCTAGAGAAAGCGCTGTCGGGAGATTCGATCTCGCTTCGCGAGAGCAAGGGCTTCTGGTTCGATCCTGGCTACGCCGACTTTCTGGGCGAAGTGAAACGGTTGACCCCGAACGACGCCACGATCGCCCTGTTTGTCCCGAAACGACCGGATGTGTACCGTTACCAGGCCCTCTATCAGCTCGCGCCCCGCAGGGTCATCGACGAAGGACTCAGAGACGAGGCGGACTACCTCGCCGGATTTCGAGCGACGGCGTGCGCGGTTTCGTCGGGGCTAATCCGGGGACCCGGCGAGCTCTGCCGAAGATGATCCTCGCCGCCGCGCTGCTGAAAGTCGTCTTCGGCCTCGCGACCGCCGCGGCCGCCGGCGGGTCGATCAACCGAGGCATCACGAGGGACCTCGGGCCCCGCGAACGCGCGGCGTGGGCGCTGGCCAGCGGTTTGCTGCTGCAAGCCACGATCATCCTCTTGCACTTCGCAGTCCGGATTCGGCCCAGCGCGTTCTCGATCTGGTTTCTGGAGGCACTGGTCGCGGTGATTGCCTGGAGCGTCTGGCCGCACGGCAGCGCTCCGATCCGGTCCCCGGCGCCGCCGCGTAGCGCGCTCGCGCTTGGCCTGGGAGTCGTCGCGGGTACTGCCTGGTTCACATTCCTGGTCGGTGCGCTGGCCGATCCCATGTGGTCGACGGATTACCTCGCGATCTGGGGCTACAAGGGCAAGATGATCTTCCTCATGTCGGAGGTGCCGCGACGGCTCTTCGATGACCCGGCGCTCTTTTTCGCCCACCGCGAATACCCGCTCCTCGTGCCGCTTTCTCTTGCTTCACTCGGTTTCTTCATCGGGGACTGGAACTCGCAGGCGTTGGCCGCGCTGTTCCCGGCCGTGGAGCTCGCCACGCTCCTCGCACTGTCCGGGTTGCTTGCCCGTCGTGCCTCGGGTCTTGCTGGCGCGGCGGCCGTGACCCTGGCGTCGTTGTGCCTCTTTGTCTACCGGCCCGTCAACGCCGGGACCGCGGAAATCCCGCTCGCCATGGGCCTCGTTCTTGCGACCTCCGCCGCAGTCGATTACCTGCGATCGCCGGGCGCCGGCTCCGTCGGTCGGCTCGGCGTGGCGGCGCTGTTTTGTGCCTCGCTGAAGCAGGAAGGCACACTCTTCGCGGTGTTGCTCGGGCTCGCTATCGCGTGGAATCTGCGGCGGTCGCGAATGTCACGATGGTGGCCGGGCACGCTGGCTCTCGTCGGTGTTCCGCTCGTGCACTGGGGGTTGCTGTACGTCGTGCGCGGAAATCAGACACGGCGAGATTTCGACTTCGGGCGGTTCGCTCCTGATCGTTGGAGAGAGCTCTTGGAATCTCTTGAGCTCGTCGTCGGACGGATGCTCCGCGTGGAAGCCCGAGCTGCGGTCGTGCCCTTGCTCGCGATCGTAACGTTCTTTCTGGTGACCCGACGGAGCGAGGGTGATCCGCTGCTGCTGGTATTCCTTGCTCAACTCGCCCTGTACGCTGTCGCCTTTTCCGTGTCCTCGTTCAACCCGCTCTATGCGATCGACGGCGCCTTCCGCCGAATCACGATGAGCCTGTTTCCCGCTTTCACGCTGCTCATCGGGCTCCGCATCGGGACATCTCGATCGTCAATCAATCCCGGGCCTGAGGCCTATTCGTCCATCTAAGGAATCGGAGGCCCGTGCGCCCACCAGTCGAGTCCGCCGGCGGCGATCCCAGTCGTTGGTGAGAGCTCGCCGGAGGGCAGGCGTCGTGCCTGGCCTTTGAACGGCCGGGGAATCACGGGAAAGAGCATGTAGTGAACCGGCCCGTAGTCGCCGGTGGCGACGAGCTCGAAGTCGAGATCGGAATCAAGATTGGCACGAAGCAGGCCTTCAGGAAGGGCGACGGCCAATTCCGCGCGAATCGGTTCGGAACCCGACGGGACTTTGGGCAGGACGAGTCCCGAGGCGTCGACGATCGAGGCGTCGGCGAGTGTCGGCAGCAACGAAGGGGCGACGCGAAGGTGGAGCACCGCCGGGCCGCTCCGAGGAAGGGCGGCGCGCGGGACGCGGAACGCGATTCGCTCGCCGGCCTCTGCCAAGCGGCCCCATTCCCATCCGAGACCGGACGGAAAGCGCCTTAGTGCGGCAACGGCGAGGAGAAACATGGCGGCGGCCAACACCAGCCGCGGCAGCGAAGAGCGACCGAGCGCACGGGCCGCGAGGAGTCCGAGGCCGAGGAGAGCCGGAATCATCGGCAGGACATAGCGCGGGAGCGAACCGATGACGAGATTCTGAATCAAGAGCAGGGCGAGCAGAAGGATCCCGAGCGTCTTGAGCTTCCCTGTCTCGCCGCGCCAGGGCAGGGCTACCAGGAAGCCGGCTGCGGCAAGTACCAAGAAAGGCGCCGCGAGGCGCGAGATCGTGGAGAAGGCGCGGTAAGCGGGTGACCAAGTCGCGTCGTAAAACTCGGTCCCGAGCAACCCGTGCGTCAGCCTCCAGACGATCTGGCGCGTCGCGTCGGGCCCTCCGCGCGCGATGGTCGCGCGCCACCGGGACAAGGCCTCGCGTTGCCATTTGCGCGCGATGTCGTTCGGCGCGCCTTCGCGAAAGATCCGGCCGAGTTCCGGCGTCCACAGGTCGTCGACGCTCGCCTCGAGGACCTGAAAAGCGAGGCCGCGGGTCCCGGCGGCGGAGCCTCCCGCGGTGGCGAGCCAGATTGGCAGAACGAGTGCGGCCGCGGTCGCGTCGAAGACCGCGAGTCCCCGCCACGTTTCGCGCTCCGCGGCGAGCCTCGCTGCAGCGAGCAGGCCAGCCGCGGCGCCGACGTTGGGCCGGACCAGGAAGAGGAAGCCAACAGCGAGTCCGAGCGCCGCCAGGGCGGACCGCCGCCGGGGCGGCTCCAGCAGGGCGACGACGACGAGCAGGAAGATTGCCGCCGAGAGGGACTCGCTCATGACGGAGCTGGCGGCATCCCGCGTGCGGAGGAAAAACAACTCGAGGGCATAAAAGGCGGTTCCGAATCCGAGGCCGTAGCGGCGGCCCACGAGAAAGGAGGCGACCATGATCGCGCCGACGACCAGGATCGACTGAAAGACGACGACCCCCCGCGGCGTTCCTCCGCCGAGCGCCAGAGCGACGCGCAAGAAAAGGAGATAGCCCGGTTTTGCGGCGTGCCCTGGGGTTCCCGCTGGCGTCACGATCCCTTGTCCTGCCCTGGCCCAAGCAAGATCGATCTCGCTGTCGGACCACAGGACGACGGGCGCGGTCAGGGCCGGCCAGAGGTAGAGCGCGAGTCCCGCGACTCCCAGGATGGCGACGAGAATCCGGCGACGGCTCACAACCGGTCGAGCAGCGTCTCGGGCAGACCTCCGAAGGCGCCCGAGGACATCAGCAGGAGCACGTCGCCCGCGCGCGCTTCGCGCCGGAGGATCCCGGGGATCTCGTCGATCGAGCCGGGCGCGAAGGCCGGCTTGCCGGCGGCCGAGAACCGGGAGGCGAGCGCGGCCCGGTCGATCTGCTTGTCGGGCGTCAGGCGCTGCGCGTGGAAGACCGGAGCGAGGACGACGGCGTCGGCTCCGGCGAAAGCCTCGGCATACTCCTCCTCGAAGACCTTCCGTCCCGCCGTGTTCGAGCGAGGCTCGAAGAGCGCCCAGATCCGGCGGCCCGGGAACTTCGCGCGCGCGGCGAGGAGCGTCCCGGCGACGGCCGTCGGATGGTGGGCGAAGTCGTCCACGACGAGGATGCCGTTCTTCTCGCCCTTGACCTCGAGCCGGCGCTTGACGCCCCCGAAGCGGGGGAGCGAGCGCGCGACCTCGGTCGAGGAGAGCCCGAGGCCGCGCACGAGCGCGATCGCGCCGAGAGCGTTGCGGACGTTGTGGACGCCGGAGAGGGGCGAGGCGAGCCGCGCGGTCGGCAGCCCCGCTTCGAGGAGCGTGAACTGCGTGCCCTCCGGGCCGAACACGATGTCGCGCGCCGAGAAGTCGGCGCCGGGATCGTCGAGCGACACGCGGACGACCGCCGCGCGCGCGTCCTTCGCGACGTCCACGACGCGCGGGTCGTCGGCGTTGACGACGATCGTTCCGCCCTCCGGAACGATGCGCACGACCTGGCGGAACGCCTCGACGATCGACGGGAGGTCCGGGTAGAGGTCGGCGTGGTCGTACTCGATGTTGCCGACGAAGAGGTGCTTCGGCTCGTAGTGGAGGAACTTCGGCCCGCGGTCGAAGTACGCCGCGTTGTACTCGTCGCCTTCGAGCACGAAATGCGGCCCGGCCCCCCGGCGGTAGCCGCGGCCGAGGTTCTGCATCTGCCCGCCGACGATGAAGCCCGGGTCGCGGCCGGCGTCGAGGAGCAGCCACGAGGTCAGGGCCGTGGTCGTCGTCTTCCCGTGCGTGCCGGTGATCACGACCGAGGTCTTCCCGGGCAGGAGGTACTGGCGGATCGCCTGTGGCAGGGAGAGGACAGGCAGGCCCCGCCGCGTCGCCTCGCTCGCCTCGACGTTGTCCCGCGAGGCGGCGTTCCCGACGACGACTACGTCGCAGTCCTCCGGGACGTGGCCGGCGGCGAACCCCTCGGCGACCGGGATGCCGAGCCGTTCCAGGGTGGTCGACATGGGCGGATAGAGCTTCAGGTCGCTTCCGGTGACCCGATGGCCTTCCTCGAGGAGCAGGGCCGCGAGGGGGACCATGGCCGTCCCGCCGATGGGGACGAAGTGGAACCGGCGGATTTCCGACATCTCGCCCGCGGAGTCTGGTCTAATTAGACGGTTTTCGGAAATAACCCCGAAATTTCGAGGGTTTCAGCGCTTCGGCATCCCGAAATACAGGAGGAAACTGAAGATGCGTCATGTCCTGAAAATCGGCCGGCTCGCGTTCGCCGCGCTCCTGACGGCCGGGGTGGCCTCTGGCCCAGAAGCCCGCCGAGTCGAAGTCGGCGGCATCGGCGTCCCCGGCGCCCCAGGCGGCCGCGAAGGCCCCGGCGGCCGGCAAGGCGGTCGCCGCCCCCAAGATCGACATCGGTCAGGAGACCAAAGACATGGGCACGGTCCCGAAGGGCCAGGTCATCGAGACCGACTTCGTGATCAAGAACTCGGGCGGCTCGGACCTGATCATCTCGGACGCCCGTCCCTCCTGCGGCTGCACGGTCTCCTCCTTCGACAAGGTCATCAAGCCCGGAACCGAGGGCAAGGTCCACACGAGTGTCGACACCAAGAGCTTCTCGGGGCCGATCTCCAAGTCGGTCCTCGTCGTCTCGAACGACCCCGACCGCCCGCAGATGAACCTCTTCGTCAAGGCGGTCGTCAAGCCTTTCGTCGACGTCGCTCCCCAGCAGTACGTGCGCTTCTCGGTCGTCAAGGGCGACCCGGCCTCGCAGGACGTCATCCTGATCTCCGAGGAGAAGGGCTTCAAGCCGACCGTCGCCGAGACCGCCCAGCCGTACGTCAAGGCCGAGATCTCGCCGGCCGGCGACAAGGACAAGATCGCCGGGCGTCCGGGCGACCAGTACAAGCTGAACGTCTCGGTGCTGCCCGACGCTCCCGAAGGCCTCCTGAACGCCCCGGTCCGCGTCACGACCGGCGTCCAGCAGCAGCCGACCCTCGAGATCCCGGTCTCGGGCATCGTGCGGCCGCGCGTCTCGGTCTCGCCGATCACGGTCAACTTCGGCAACTTCACGGCGGGCAAGGACCCCATCACCCGCAACATCGTCGTGACGAACAACAAGCCGGGAACGCCGGTCAAGGTCACGAAGGCCGAGGTCTCGATCCCGGGCTTCATGACCGACGTCGTGCCGACCCAGGAGGGCGTTTCCTACACCGTCGTCGTCAAGGCCTCGGACAAGGTGAAGAAGGGCGCCGTCGACGGCAAGGTCACGCTCCACACGACCGACAAGGAGA
The DNA here is from genome assembly GCA_963764715.1 of uncultured Acidobacteriota bacterium. Classification (GTDB taxonomy): domain Bacteria; phylum Acidobacteriota; class Thermoanaerobaculia; order UBA5066; family Gp7-AA6; genus DAHUXD01. The sequence continues at coordinate 151,552 of CAVXTP010000017.1, read as the reverse complement.
AGAGCGTCATCGAGATCCCGCTCAAGGGCGAAGCGCTGTAAGGCGCACTGATCCGGAATTCGAACGCCCCGGGCAACCGGGGCGTTTTTGTTTTCAGAGGGCGGGGACAAGCCCCGCCCCTACGACGGGGCTCGTAATTTGCCGGGTGGCGGAATCCGGTCACGGTCGTAGGGGCGCCCCTCGTGGGCGCCCTCCGTTCGGATATGGCGAGATGCACGAGTGCGGGAACAAGCCCCGCCCCTACGGCCCCGGCGCCCTCCCTACGGCGTCGGCACCGGGGTCGCGTTCGCGCCGCTCGGCCCGGCGCTCACCCGCACCGTCCAGCCGAGCGCCGCGCCGGCCGTCGAGAGGAGCTCCTGCGCGTGCTCGACGGCGCGGGCCTCGATCCCGGAGTTCTTCGCGGCGCGCGCGAGCTGGCCACGGGCCCAGAGCATCCAGCGCGTCCGGTCCTGCGGCGTGATGGGATTGAAGAGGCCGCTCGACTCGTCGAACCACTCGAGTCGCGGATCGATCGCGAGGATGCGCGGCGGCGGAAGCTCGACCGTCAGCACCCGCCGCTCTTCGTCGGGCCGGACGCGAAAGTCGGGCGACGCGAGATCGAAGCCCGCGATCGCCTTGCCGCGCATGCGGATCGTCGCGGTCTTCGGGAAGTCGAAGATCAGGAACGTCTTGACCTCTTCGAAGCGCAGGACGTCCGTGATCTGCGCCTCGACCGTCGCGAGGTGCGCGATCTTCCGGATCGCCTCGACGACGGGGGCGGCCTCGACGCGGCGCGACTCGCGCACGGTCGTCGCGAGGCGGACGATCAGCGCGGCGCTCGCCGCCGCGAAGAAGAGCGCCAGGACCCAGGGGACGATGCGGACGATGGCGCGCACGGCGTCAGCGTGCCGCGGCCACGAGGGCGTCGCCCGGGCGCAGCGTGAAGTCGGCGGCGGGCGTGAAGCAGTAGCCGCGAAGCCCTTCCCCGAGGAACTGGAGGACGGGCTTCAGGTCCTGCGGGGACGACTCCGCCTCGCCGAGCGAGAAGCGCGAGAACTCCACGCAGGGCTCGGCGACCGAGACCGCCGCGAGCCGCAGGAGCGCGCCGGTCGAGGCGCTTCGGAACGCGAGCCCGCGGGCGAAGTCCTCGAGGCGGTGGATCTCCGGCGCTTCGACGAGGATGTTCTCGCCCGCGCAGCCGGGGACCATCCGGTCCCCGAAGCGCTCGTGCATCTTCGCGTAGTGGCTGGTGAAGCCGAAGGATGCCTCGCGGCCGGGGGCCGCTTTCGACGCGGGATGGTCTGCGTGGTGCACGTCGAGGACGACCTCGCCGTGCGGCATCGCGCCCGCGGTGCCCCGGGGCGTCAGCAGGAGCTCCGTCACGGCCAGGAGCGGTCCCGGGTCGTAGACGCGGTTCGGCCGCTCGCCGCGCTTGAGGCCGCCGGTCTGGACCTGCAGGCGGACGACGCGGCCGAGCTCGCGCATCGCCCGCTATACCCGCTTGAGGGACTTGAGGATGTCGCCGCGCCAGTCGTAGGCGAGGCGCGTGCGTCCCTTCGCCGCGTTCTTCTGGAAGGCGTAGCCGTAGAGGAGCGGCAGGGCCACCGACGTCTCGATGAAGGCCATCTCGTGCGTCGCCTTCTTCGCGACCTTGCCCCACGAAGTCGCTTCCGAGAGCGTCGAGCCGCCGAGGCCGCCCCAGTGCGGCGCGTCGGTCGTGATCTGGAGGGCGTACTTGTGGCCGCCGGTGTCGAGCCCGAAGATGTAGGACATCACGATCGAGTCGTTGATGTAGTTCTTCGGGACGCCGCCCGAGACGTAGACGGCGGCGGTCGCGGAGCTCTTCACGACGATCTGGGTGAGCTCGTAGTTGTCGGCGATCGAGGAGATCCGGAAGGGCTCGCGGCCCTCCTGGCGCGCCCGGTGGTAGTGCTCGGTCAGGCCGATGCCGATCGACGAGTCGTTCAGGGCCGGCACGAAGAGGGGCACGCCGTGGCGCGCGCAGGCGCCGAGGATCGAGCCCTTGTCTCGGCGCGCCTTCTGCGCCAGGAGCGCCAGGAACTGGCGCGAGGACATCGACTGGCCCGCGAGCGAATCCGCGAACCGGGAGACGGCGAGGTCGGTCGCCCAGTACTTCTCCTCGTCGATGAAGGTGTCGTAGAGCCGGTCGATGTAGAGGTCGCGCAGCTCCTTGTCGTCGGCGTCGGCGTGGCCGTGGTAGTGGCGGCCGCCGAGGACCTGGTAGTAGTCCTGCGAGATGATCGCGCCGGTCGAGACGACGACGTCGACCATGTTTTCCTGGATCAGGTCGACGATGACCTGGCGCATGCCGGCCGCGATGAGCGACCCGGCGAGGCCCAGCATGATGGTCGGCCGCTGGCGGTCGCGGAGCATTCCCTCGAAGACCGCGGCCGCCTTGCCGAGGGCCCTCGCCTGGAACGAAGCGTCGCGGTAGGAATCGAGGAGCTGGGAGACGGTGGTCGACTTGCGGATCTTTACCGGCGTCGTCGGGCGGCCGAGGAGCGCTTTTTTCCGCCGGCGGTCGACGCCGACGCCGGCGGCGTGGACGTAGTCTTTGGCGCTGTCGGCTCTTTTTCCTTTCGGTCCCATCGGCGAGGCCCTCCCGAGAGTATCCGGTAGGCCGCCATGGCAGCGGCGTAGCCGGAGTCGATGTTGACCGCCGTCACTCCGTTGGCGCAGGAGTTGACGGCGGAGAGAAGCGAGGCGAGCCCGCCGAAGGCGGCGCCGTACCCGCGCGAGGTGGGCACGGCGATGATGGGCTTGCCGACGAGGCCGGCGATGACCGAGAAGAGCGAGGCCTCCATGCCGGCGACGGCGAGGATGACTTCGGCGCGCTCGATCTCCTCGAGGCGCGAGAGGAGCCGCAGCACGCCGGCGACGCCCACGTCCGGAACGATCGCCGAGGCGACGCCGAGGTACTCGAGCGCGCGCCGCGCCTCGAGCGCGACCGGCATGTCGGAGGTGCCGGCCGTGACGATTGCGACCGAGCCCTCGACGCGGGGCATGGGCTTCCCGACCGAGAGGTGCAGGGTTTCGGAGCGCGGATCGTAGTCGGCCCGCCCCGGCAGCGGCGAGACCGCGACCTCGGCCCAGGCGTCGGGGGAGAGCCGCGTGACGAGCACGTCGTGCGCCCGGGAGAGCTGTCGGCAGATCTCGACGACCTGCTCCGCGCTCTTTCCCTGCGCGAGCACGACCTCCGGGAAGCCGACGCGCCGGAGGCGATCGAGGTCGAGCGTGTAGTCGGGGCCCCGCATTCTGGCGGCATTCTATGCGGAGGTTGCGCGGAGGCGGACGAGGCGTTATGGTTCCAGCCCTTCGCGCTCTTTGACTCGTTCGGCCAAGGGAAGTGGGTGTGAATCCCACGCGGCCCCCGCCACTGTCACCGGGGACGCCTCGGGCGGCAAACCACTGGATGCGAGAGATCGGCACACGCCGGTTGCGCAGCCGGGAAGGAGCCCGCAGGCGGTCGATCCGGAAGCCAGGAGACCTGCCGAACGACACGCTTCTCGGACGGGGCCACACGAGAGACGCGCCTTCGAATTCCCGGGGCGCGGGACGCTTCTCGAACCGTTCGAGAGATCCGTCCTGTCGAACGGGAGGTTCGAATGACGACTGCCATCCTGCTGGTTCTGCTCGGCGCCCTGTCCCGGCTCGTTCCCCATCCACCCTTCTTCTCCTTCTTCTTCGCGACTTGCTTCGGTCGCAGGGGCGGCCCTCGTGGCCGCCCTCGGGCGGGGACAAGCCCCGCCCCTACGTACCGGGGCCCGAAACGGGCAACGCACCAGAAACTCGGCACGGCGACGCTCTTCGGCCTCGACGCTCTGTCGCGCCGCCGTCGCGTGCGGGCGTTTGCCACCGCCGCCGTCCTCTTCGCGGCGGCGGGCCCCGTCTTCGCGCAACAGGTCCCGCCCGCCTCCGAGAGCATCGTCGTCACGGCGACCTCGGTGCCGGAGGACGAGACGGAGGTCGGCTCGGCGATCACGGTCGTGACGCGCGAGGAGCTCGAGAAGCACGAGTCGGCGGTCGTGTCGGACGTCCTGCGCTCGGTCCCGGGCCTCGACGTCGTGCGCTACGGGACGCCGGGCTCGCTGACCTCGCTCTTCACCCGCGGCACCAACTCGACGCAGACGCTCGTCCTGGTCGACGGCGTGCGGATGAACTCGCCGTATTTTTCGGGCTACGACTGGTCGGGCATGACGACCGAGAACATCGAGCGGATCGAGATCGCGCGCGGCCCGTACTCGGCGCTCTACGGCTCGGATGCGATCGGCGGCGTCGTGCAGATCTTCACGCGCCCGGGGTCGGACGGCGTCTCGGGACGGGCGACGGGGGAGGCCGGCAACGAGGGCCAGGGGCAGGGCTCGGCTTTCGTCTCGGCGGGAGACGGGCCGATCACCGCGACGGCGAGCTACCGGTACGTGGCGTTCGACGGCGACCGCCCCAACAGCGACTGGCGCCAGCGCAACGGCTCGGCCAGCCTCCAGGCGCGTCTCTCCGAGAAGAGCCGCATCGGCATCGAGTGGGGCCTGAACGACGGCGAGGTCGGCAACCCGGGCCCGCTCGGTTTGCCGAGCACGGCGCGCGGCACGACCCACGAAACGCGGCTGTCGGTCCCCGGCTCGTTTGCCCTCTCCGACTCGAACCGGCTCGACGTCAACCTCGCGGGCGTGCGCTCCGAGCCTTCCTACCGCGACACCGCCGGCGGCTATGCCTCGCAGACCGACGCGCAGACGCTGCAGGCCAACGTGTCGGACACGGCGAGGCTCGGAGCCCACACGCTGACGGCCTTCGCGTCGTGGCAGCGCTGGCAGGTCAGCGACGAGAGCAACTTCGGGATCAACCTCGACGACGATCGGACGACGCTCTGGGGCCTCGGCGCCCAGGACTCCGTGACGTTCGGCGCGTTCACGTTCGCGGCGGGCCTGCGCTACGACCACTACTCGACCTACGGCGACGCCTGGAGCCCGCGCGGGACGATCTCGTGGCTCTCCTCCGACAAGCTCTGGAAGGTGCGCGCCTCGGGCGGCACGGGGTTTCGCGCGCCCTCGATCGGCGAGCTCTACTACCCCTTCAGCGGGAACCCGGACCTGAAGCCCGAGCGGTCGGTCTCGGCGGAGGTCGGCGCGGAGCGCTACTTCGACGGCGGCCGGGCCGAGGTCTCGGTCTTCTGGAACGACCTGACGGACCTGATCGTGTACGACTTCGCGGCCTTCCAGAACTTCAACGTCGGGCACGCGCGCACGTACGGCGTCGAGCTCGGCTGGCAGCAGACGGTCCTTCCGCGGCTCGCGGTGAACGCGACGTACATGTACCTGAAGACCGAGGACCTCGCGACCGGAGACCCGCTGCTGCGCCGGCCCGAGAACGGCGCGAGCCTCGGCTTTTCCTGGATGCCGATCCCGGAGGTGGACCTCTCGCCGCGGCTCCTCTACGTCGGGCCGCGCGCCGACGCGGACCCGCGGACGGGGGACCGCGTCGAGGACCCCTCGTACCTGCGGGTCGACCTCGTCGCAAGGTGGCAGGCGACGCGCAACCTCGCCCCGTACCTGCGGATGATCAACCTGACGAACCACGCGTACGAAGAGGCGGCGGGATATCCGGCCGCCGGACGGCTCGTCGCCGGCGGATTGGACGTAAAGTTCTAGCTCGATGCCGCGCATCACGAAGGTCTACACGCGCACGGGCGACGACGGCACGACGGCGCTCGGCGGCGGCCAGCGGGTCCCGAAGGACTCGATTCGCATCGCGGCCTACGGCACGGTCGACGAGCTCAACAGCCACATCGGAGTCGCCGTCGCCGCGGGCGTCAACGAAACGGTCGGCGCGGCCCTCGCGACGATCCAGAACGAGCTCTTTCACCTCGGCTCGGACCTGTGCCTCCTCGAGGAGGACAAGGCCCGGCGCCCGGCGCCGAAGATCGAGGGCCGGCACGTCCAGGCGCTCGAGGCGCTGATGGACCGCCTCTCGGAGGAGCTTCCGCCGCTCGAGAACTTCGTGCTCCCGGGCGGCTGCCCGTCGGCGGCCGAGCTCCATGTCGCGCGCACCGTCTGCCGCCGCGCGGAGCGTCTCGTGATCGCGCTCTCGCGCAAGGAGCCCGTGGGCGCGCACACGGTCCGGTACCTGAACCGTCTCTCCGACGCCCTCTTCGTCATGGCGCGCCACGAGAACCGGCGGCGCGGCGTCGCCGACGTTCTCTGGGACAGCCGGGCGTAGAGAAGAAGCTCCCTAGTCCGCACCCCAGTGCAGGCCGAGGGCCTTCGCCAGGAACACGGCCATCTGGGCTCGAGTGACCGGGTTGTCCGGACAGTAGTTGCCGTTGCCGCACCCGCCGGTGATACCGGAGGCGGCGAGCGCCTCGATGAACTGGTAGAACGGATGGCCGGTCGAAACGTCGTTGAAGGTCGGTGCCAACGGCGCGGGGCTGACCGAGCGCTTCCACCACACTTCGGCCCAGGCGAAGAACTGGAAATTCGGGCTGGAGCCGTTCTGCACGTGGAGGACCAGCGCCTCGCCGGGGTCACCGTGCCACAGGTAGCCGATCGGGGCCGCATTGATGTCCGTGTCCCAGTCGTGGACCTGGCTGTCGATGTTTCCGATGACCGAGAGGCTTCCGAACTTGTTCCGGCGCAACAGCTCGACTCCGAGGATGAAGGGGGTGTCGGTCGTGCTGTTGAGGCCGATGTAATCGATGATGACGCCGGGAGGGAGATCGAGGCCGACGTAGTAGTCGACCAGGGTGTTGGTGTTCGTGTAGCGGCCGAGGCTGCCGGACGTGCCATAGGCGAGATTGGTCCCCGGGTAAAAGGACATCGCCGAGACCGTCGTGACCGTGTAGGAGTTGACGCCAAAACCGCTCGGGACCTCGCGCGTGGTGGGCAGGGCGTTGGGCCGCGGCTGTTGAGCGCCCATGACGCCCGTGCTCAGCAGCGCGATCGCCGTCGAGGCCAAGACGTGTCCGATCCTCTTGATCAGGGTCACCATGGGACCTCCTTTGTGGGGGGACATCGTATCGGTCGGGCCTATACAATGCGCCCCGTGCGGAGACTCGGAGGCATCCTCTTTCTATCCGCGCTCGCGATTCCCGCGAGCCTCGCGCTGCCGTCGACGACGGTGGCGGCGGGTCAAGCCTGCGCGATGGCCTGCGAGCACGGAACCGGGATGGCGTGCTGCTGCGCGTCGGGCGGCGGCGAGTCCCTGCGGCGCTGCCCGTCTCCCGGCGGCTGGTTCCTGCCGTCTTCCGCGATGCGGGCCGTCGCGCCCGCGCTTCCCTCCGGACCGGCCCCGTTGCCGCTCTCGGGATTTCTCGCCTTGATGACGGCCGGCTTCGTCCTGCGCGTTCTTTCGGAACGGCCGGACCCGGTCCCCAAACTCCTTTCCTGACCCCCGGAATCCCGGTTTCTCCGGCGCGCGCGCCGGAGCAGGAAGGAGTCGTTGATGCATCGCGGCAATCTCCGCCTGGCGGCGGCGTTCAGTCTCACGATTCTCGGCCTCGCTCTCGTGCCCTCCTCGGCCGGAGCCTGCTCGATGTGCCGTTGCAGCGATCCCGTCTTCAGCGCGCTCGGCGAGGGGCTCTACAGCTACGGCGGCTTCCAGATCGCCCTCGACTGGAGCCGGCTGAACCAGAGCCAGGGTGAAGGCCCGGACCTCGAGGAGCAGGTCCGCAACTCCATGATCGCGACGCTCTCCTACGGGTTTCGCGAGCGCTTCACCGTCGTCGCCCAGGTCCCCGTGATGTGGAATCACCTGACGGAAGGCGACGAGGTCGAGACCGCCGACGGCCTCGGCGACCCGGTCTTTTTCGCCTACTTTCGCCTCTGGTCCTCGCCGTTCCAGTCGCCCCTCGGGCGGCGCGCCTGGATCTCGGCGGTCTTCTCGGTCAAGACGCCGTGGGGCAAGAACGACGTCTCGGAGGAGGGCGTGCGACTGGACGAGCACGTGCAGCCGGGGACGGGCGCGACCAACCTCTCCGGCGGCCTCGCGGGGCTCTATCTCGTCGACGAGCTGTCGTCGCTGTATCTCTCCGCCGCGTACACCGGGACCGGGCGCAACGATTTCGGCTACAAGTACGGCGACAACGTCCAGGTCAACTTCGTCTACGACCGCAAGCTGACCGACTGGCTCGACGGCGTCGTGGAGGTCAACTTCCTCGACGCGGAGCGGGACCAGGTCGACGCTCTCGGCGTGCCCGATCCGGACACCGGAGGCCGGAGCCTGTACATCACGCCGCGCGTTGGCGTGAACGTCGTCAAGGGCCTGGTCGCCCGCGCGGCCGCCCAGTTTCCGGTTTGGGAGGACCTGAACGGCATCCAGGACATCAAGCCCGCGTACACGGCCGGCCTGACGTACGTCTTCTGAGGCGGCGGCGCCTCACTCGTCCGTGCCGGCGTCCGACGGGGCGCGGCGCTTGGGATGGAAGGCGTACGCGAGAAGGAAGACCGCGCCGAGGCCGGCGTGCGACCAGCCCGTCAGCCGCGTCGCGGACTGGCTGACGAAGACCTGCACGAGGTACCCCGAGAGCGCCAGCGGGAGCGCGAGCCAGAGCATCGCGGCTCCCGTCCGGCGCCCGTTCGATTCGCCGTTGCGGATGCGCGCCAGGGCGTGGCGGCGAAGCAGCAGGCCGATGCCGAAGACGGCGAGCGGCGCCACCAGGATGTGCGCCTTCATCAGTCCGGGCTGCCACGGATGGCCGAGGCGCGAATCGGGGTCCGGGTTGTGGAGGAAATAGCGGGCGATGCCGTAGACGAGCCCCGTCAGCGAGACTGCGGCGAGCGCCGCGTGGTTCCACCAGGCTTCCCAGCGTTTCATGGCGTCGGCGAGGCGGCGGGCGGCGGCGGATGCAGGACGCGATGGAGCGCGAGGACGCGGCGGGCCGCGTCGGTCGTCGCGCGCGCCGTCAGCGTCGCCCCGGCGACGGGGCGGAGGCCGCGCGTCAGGGACATCTCGTCGTTCAGGGGTTTGCCGATGAACTGAGCGTACCAGCCGGCCCGCGGCAGGTAATCCTCGGGCTCGTCGAAGGACAGGACCTCGATCCGCGCGATCGCTCCCCGCGGATCGACGACGACCATGATCGTCTCGGGCAGGGTGCGGACGAGGTGCGCGTCGAAGTACGCGGTGCCGACCGTGCGGCCGTCCTTGACCGCCGTGTAGTACGCGGCGAGCGCCGCCGGGAGCTCGGGGTCGCGCGAAAGCGCTCTGCGCCTCGCGCCGCTGCGCGTCGGTCAGGTAGGCCGTCGAGCGCGTGACCTCGGCGCCCGGAAACGCCAGCCGGAGGGCCTCCTCCCGGGTGAGGAAGACCTTCGCCTCGAGCGACGAGGCGAGCAGGGCGCCCGCCGCGAAGGCGAGCGCCCGCCGCCGGACGTTCATCCCTAGAAGATGTATCCGAGCGACATGTTCCACTGGTTGACTCCGGTCCGGGCCGCATTCTGCCGCTGCTGCCAGTCCGCCTTGAAGATGATCTGGTCGATCGGCTTGTAGGCGAGGCCGAGCGTCAGATCGGTGCGATCGTTTTCGGGGTTCCGGGCGTAGCCGAGCGGGACCTCGGCCTGCGTGTCGTATTGCTCGTAGCGCACGAACGGCATGAGCGCCGCGCGCGACCCGCCCGCCTCGAGCGAGAAGAGGTCGAAGGCGCCCTGCAGATACCAGCCCTCCTGCACGCTGCCGATCGACTCCTCGCCGACGAGATCGTTGAGCTGGTTGATGAGGTTCGCCTGGGCGATCGTCGTCCGGGCGTAGACGCCGCGCAGCCACAGCCCGCGCCAGCGCCAGTCCGCATGCGCGTCCCAGAGCGTCGTCAGGCCGCTGATCTTCTGCCCCGAGGGGGTGAACTGTCCCTGGCCCGAGTCGCCCGAGAAGACCGAGGCGCCGACGAGAAGCCCCGGAACCGCGGTGAAGTCGAGGCGGGCCGTCACGGCGAAGTTCGTCGCCGGCGCCTCCGAGCCCTCCGAACGGCCTTCGCGGATGCCCTCGTCGGGGGTGAAGCCGGCGGCGTTGAGCCCGTTGACGGCATACGCGCGGTAGGCGAAGGGGCCGAGCTCGCCGTACAGGCCGCCGCCGAGCTCGCGCCACGTCGTCGGGATGATCACATCGTCGACGCCCGGCCGCAGGGCGCCGAGGAACGCCGTCGGCTCGTGGAGCTCGTTGACGAGGCCGACCGGGAGAAGAACGAGGCCGGCGCGGGCGTTGAGCTCGCGCGAGTGCATGTAGTCGAGGTAGGCGAACTCGACCGAGGCCTCGCCGCCCTTGTCGGACGCGACGACGGCGTTCTCGTACTCGATCTCCGAGTTCAGGACGAAGTGCTCGTTGAACTTGTAGCCGAGGTAGACGACGGCCCGCAGGAGCGTGATCTGGTCCTCGGCGTCCGAGGGCTCGTCGCTCTGGTTCGTGCTCGAGAAGTTCTGGTAGAGCGCCTCGCCGTAGCCGCCGATCGAAACGCCGCGCTTGATTCCGTAGATCTTGGACGCGGAGAGGCCGAGGCCGAAGCGGTCGAGGGACTGCTTTTCGGTGCGGGGCGAGGGCGGCGCGGCCGCGGCGGCCACGGCGGGAGCCTCGCCCGGAGCGGCCGGCGGAGCTCCCGAGGCCGCCGCCTCGCCGAGCTTCATCGCTTCGATCTCCTGGGCGAGGATGTCGACCTTGCGCTCGATCTCGGCGAGCTTCGCGTCGGTCGCGGCGCCGGTGGAGGCCGCCTTGACCTCGGCGAGCTCCGAGCGCGTTTCGGCGAGGAGCTTCTCGAGGCGCTCGATCCGCTCCTCGGGCGAGAGGGGAGCGGCCGGCGCCGGGGTGGGGGAGGGGGTCGGGGTCTGCGCCGTCGCGGCGAGCGCGCCTGAGAGGGCGAGGATGGCGGCGACGACGCTTCTCGAGACTCGATGCATGGGAAGAATCCTCCTCACCTCTCCGTCGAAAGGCCGTGCACGACCGTCGTGTCGACCGAGATCAAGAATCGGGAGACTCCGGGGCTGGACCGCGCTTCGAGCGCGTCGCCGCGGACCACGAGATAGAGGGCTTCGTTGGGAACTCCCTCGAGCCGCAGGCGGTCCGAGAGCGCGAGGCCCGCGTCGGGACCGAGCACGAAGAACGCGGTCGAAAGGATGTCGGCGTCGAGGGCCGAGGGAGCAATCACGGTCACGGACCCGAAATCCTCGGCGGGCTCGCCGGTGCGCGGGTCGAGCACATGGCCGATGCGGCGCCCGGCGACGACGCGGCGGCGTTCCGAATCACCCGAGGTCGAGGCCGAGGCGTTCGAAAGGCGCAGCGCGAGGACCGGCCGGTCGCGGCGCCGCGGGTCGGCGATCGCGACGGACCAGTCGCGGCCGGCATCGTCCTGCCCGCGCGCGAGCACCTGGCCTCCCAGGTCGATCAGCGCTCCGGCGTCGCCGCCGAGCCTTTCCGCGGCGCGATCGAGCGCATAGCCCTTGCCCCACGCGCCTTCCTCGATCCCCGCGCGCGGGTCGAGCCGGGCCACGGACCGTCCGTCGGCCGCGAAGCGGAAGCGCCCGGTTCCCGTCGCGGCGTGCGCCGCGGCGAGCTCTTCCGGAGACGGAATCCGCCCCGCGCCGCGCAGGTCCCAGGCGCGGACGATCGGCATCACGGTCGGATCGAAGGCGCGGCCCGTGCGGGCCGACCACGCGAAGGTCGTCGCGAGAAGGCCGGCGAGCTCCTCGTCGAGCGGGGCCTCGGCCCCGACCGGGGCCGCGTCGAGCCGGGAGAGCGGGCTGTCCCGCCAGGTCGTCAGGAGGTCCTCGACGCGCTGGATCTCCCGGATCGCCCGCTCGGAGGCGTCGAGTCCCCCGTCGCGCGTCGGCGCGGCGACCGTCAACGCGAGGACGGTGCCCATGGACGACACCCTCCGTTCGACGAGGACGGGCCGGGCGGGGGCCGCCAGGGCGGCGGCGAGCGTCAGGAGCGGCAGCATCGTCGTCGTCGTTCCTCGTCCATCGTCCGTTTGGATTGAGATTCAGTCTCAGTCGCGTCGGAAGGATAGTGCGCCCGGGCGCGGTCCGTCAAGAGGAGAGCGCACCGGCCTTTCCGGGGGCCCGGGCGGGGATCCGCGGGAGCGGCTGACCCATAATGCCCGCGTGCTTCGACGCGCGGCGCGGGCGATCGGACTCGGGGCGGCCGTTCTCGTGGCGGCGGCCGGAGCGGCCCGTCCGGGGAAGACCCCGTCGTCCAAGAGCCCGCACGTCGAGATCACCGCGAAGGCCCGGGTCGAGACCGCGCCGCGGAAGACGGTTCACAAGAACGGCCGGAAGTTCCTGGAATTCGAGGTCACGCTCGACGCGTACTTCGTGGCCGCCGAGCAACCCGCCGGCGCCGACCGCAACACTCCCGTGGACATGATGGGGAGAATCAGGGTGGTGCACGACCTCTCGTGTGGCGGGGACGGTCTCGTCCTGGTCCCGGGCGACCGGGTCGAGCTCGTCGGCGAGTACGTCGACGTTCCGGGGGGCCGCGACGTCATCCACTTCACGCATTCCGCCGACGCGAAGGCCGGCTGCGGGTCGGGCGGCGGGCATCCGGCCGGCTTTCTGCGCAAGATCGTTCCCGTCACGCCGACGCCCGTGGTCACGCCCCCCCGGCCCGCGAACATCGTGCCGGACCAGCCGTGGTTCGGGACCCCGGCCGCCGGCGAGAAACCGTACGCGGCCATCGTGCGGATGAAGCAGGCCGGCGCCTCGGACGACGCGCTCCTCGAGGCGGTGCGCGCGGAGAACCGGCGCTACGCGCTGACGACCGCCGAGATCCAGCAGCTGCGGGCGGACGGAATTCCGCCGCGCGTGATCGAGGCGATGATCCAGTCGGGCGCCGCCGTGACCCCGGGCGTCCGTTATCAGCCGAGCCCGACCGCGCCGGCGCGCTGAGCGCTCAGGCCGCGTTCGTGCGCGGCGCCGCCGGAGCGGCCCCCCGCGTGCGCCAGCGCTTCCACCACATTCCGCCCAGCCAGACCGTCGGAATCGCGGCGAGGGCGTAGGCGAGAAGCCGGCCGATCTTCCCGTCCGGACCCAGGATCTCGGTGGCGTCGTGGATCGCCTGCGAGGCGGGGAAGAGCCGGGCCTCGGAGAGCTCGTGGATCCCGTAGAGGACGAGCTGCGCGAGGAAGATCGCCAGGAAGACCGCCGAGACGTTCAGGAGCGTCTTCAGGTCGACGCCCTTCCCCAGGCGCGTCCAGAGGGCGCCGATCGCCGCGGCCGAAATCAGCCCGAGCGCGAGGCCCAGGAAGACGGCGGAGGACTTCATCTGGAAGAGGGCCGTGGCGATCAGGAGGGCGGTCTCCATGCCTTCCCGCGTGATCATCAGGACGGTGAACGCGAAGACTCCCCAGAACGCGCGCGCGGGGTCGACCGCGCTGGCGCTCGCCTCGATCCGGCTCTCGATGTCCGACTTCAGCCGCGAGGCCACGCGCTTCATGTAGACGAGAAGGCTGCCGACGAGGGCCGCCGCGGCGAGCGCGAGGATCCCCTCCCAGAGGGGCTGGTTGACGGCCCGCGAGAAGAACCACCCGGCGAGGGCGCACGTGACGACCGAGGCGGCGATCCCGGCGTACACGGCCCGCGCCAGGGCGGGCCGCCGGGTCCGGGCCAGATAGGAGAGGGTCAGCGCGACGATCAGAAACGCCTCGATGCCCTCCCGGAGCGCGATCGTGAATCCCTGCCACATGGCCTCGTTTCCCTTCGCTGAATGGCTTGACTTGTCGGCCTGGAAGCGGGAGAGTACCGCAATTGAGACAGAGTCGCAATCCCATGGAAAAGCGCGAGCTGCAGATTTTTCGCAAGTACCTGGAACGGCGGGGGCTCAAGCTCACGCACGAGCGCCAGGCCCTGTTCGACGAGCTCTTCAGCCGGCATGAGCACGTCGAGGCGGACGAGCTCCTCGTGCGGCTGCGCGCCAAGCACAAGAAGATCTCCCGCGCCACCATCTACCGGACGCTCGAGCTCATGGTCGACGCCGGCATCGTCGGGCGCCTGCGCATCGGAGAGGCGGGGTATCGCTACGAGCGGCTGCGGGCCGGCGACCACCACGACCACCTGATCTGCGACCACTGCGGACGCGTCATCGAGTTCTTCGAGGAGCGCATCGAGCAGCTCCAGGACGAGGTCGCCGAGCGTCACGGGTTCGTGCTGCTCTCCCATACGCACCAGATGCGCGGGATCTGCCGGTCCTGCCGGCCGCGGCGGAAGTCCTCGGAGGGCGCGAGCGAGGAAGGGGCCGGGACGGGCCTCGTGCCGTTTACTTCCAGACCACGCGGATGAAGCGGCGCCCCAGGCGCAGCACCGACGCGCCGGGTCGGGCGAGCTTTTCTTCGGGATCGCGGACCTCGCGCGGCTCGCCCGCGCCGTCGGCGTAGACCTTCAGCGCTCCCTCCTCGAGCTTCCGGCGCGCGTCGCGCATCGAGGGGCAGAGCCCGAGCGCCACGAGCGTCTTCGCGGCCGGGCCGCCGCCCTCGGCGGGAAGCTCCTTCGTCTCGACGTCCGCGGGCACCTCGCCGCGCGAGAACGCCCGGCGGAAGTCCTCGGCCGCCCGGTCCGCGGCCTCGGCGCCGTGGAAGTCCGTCGTGATGCGGCGCGCGAGCTCGGCCTTGGCGTCGCGCGGATTCTCCTGGCCGGCCTGGACGCGGCGGCGCCGCGCCGCGATCTCCTCGGCCGGCGCGTCCGTCAGGAGCTCGTACCAGCTCCAGAGGAGCGCGTCGGGGATCGACATGACCTTGCCGTACATCTCGCCCGGCGGGTCGAGGACGCCGATCGCGTTGCCGAGCGACTTCGACATCTTCTCGACGCCGTCGATTCCGACGAGGAGCGGCAGCGTCATGACGACCTGGGGCTCCAGCCCCTCGGCGCGCATCAGGTCGCGGCCCACGAGCAGGTTGAAGAGCTGGTCGGTTCCGCCGAGCTCGACGTCGGCCTTGAGCGCCACCGAGTCGTAGCCCTGGGCGAGCGGGTAGAGCAGCTCGTGGAGGGCGATCGGCTGGTTCGCCCTCCAGCGTTTCTGGAAGTCGTCGCGCTCGAGGATCCGGGCGACCGTGATCCGCGACGCCAGGCGGACCAGCCCGGCGGCGCCGAGGGCGTTCAGCCACTTGCCGTTGAACTCGATGACCGTCTTGTCCGCGTCGAGGATCTTGAACGCCTGTTTCGTGTACGTGCGGGCGTTCTCCTCGATCTCCTCGCGCGTCAGCTGGGGGCGGGTCGTCTTCTTGCCCGACGGATCGCCGATCGCCCCGGTGAAGTCGCCGATCACGAAGACGACCCGGTGCCCGGCGTCCTGGAAGTGGCGCATCTTGCGCAGGACCACCGTGTGCCCGAGGTGGATGTCGGGCGCGGAGGGATCGAAACCGACTTTGACGGTGACCGGGCCGCGCGCGATCTTGCGGGCGAGGTCCGCCTCCTCGATCAGGTCGACCGAGCCGCGGCGCAGAAACTCCAGGGCGGACGAAGCGGAAGTCACGACGGCTGAGCATTATACGTGCGGCATTCTGAAGGCTTCCTAAAACGGGGCCTCGCGGGCCGGGCCGGGCCATAGCCTGCGGTCTCGAGGATGTCTCGAGGAGGTCGTCATGCGGAAATTCTTGTTTCTGGTCTTTGCGGGTCTGGCGGGCGGGTCGGTCCTGGCCGAGGAAGTCACGCTGCCGGCGGCGGCGTCGATCGTCGGCGGAGCGCCGTTCTTCTCGGACGTTCGCGCGTTCAACACGTCGTACACCAACGCGCTCGCGGTCGAGGCGCGCTACCGGTGCTTCATCCCGAGCCCCTGCACTCCCACGACGCCGTCGGTGCCGTTCACGCTGGCGCCCCGCGAGTCGCGGGCCTTCGACGACATCGTGGTGTCGCAGTTCAACACCCCGAACTCGGCCGGCGGAATCGAGTTCGAGCACAACGGGGACAGCGATCAGCTCGTCGTGACGAGCCGGCTGTTCTCGACGGCGCCGACGCCCACCGTCGGGATGTTCATCGGCGGGCTCGACACGTCGGACGCCCATCCGACGACGGTCCTGACGTCCATCCGCAACGGGGGTCCGGGCGACGGATTTCGCACCAACGTCGGAGTCTTCAATCCGCAGGACGCCGCCGCCACGGTGACCTTCACGATCTTCGACGGAGGCAACCAGGTCGGAAATCCCGTGACCCGCTCGATCGCCGGGCACTCCGGCGGCCAGGTCAACCGGATCTTCGACGTGGCGGGCGGCGCCGGGCACGCGACCGAGAACGCGATCATCGTCGTGTCGTCGACGCAGTCGGTCTTCTCGTATGCGGCGGTCATCGACAACCACACGACCGACCCGATCTTCGTCGTCGGCGCGCAGGACCTGCCGCAGCAGGCGATCACGCCGAGCGGCCCGACCGTGACGCCGACCCAGCCGAATGCGACGCCGACGCCAAGTCCGACGCGGACCCCGACGCCGCCCGCCGGCTCGACGCGGACCGTGAACGTCGGCCAGGGCGGGACGAACTACGTCGACCAGGTCAGCGGCAACAGCACGTCGACGATCCACGTCGGCGACACGGTGCACTGGGTCTGGGTGTCCGGCACGCACAACGTCGAATCGGGTCCCTGCCCCCCGTGCACCCCGGCCGGCCAGTTCAGCTCCGGGCCGGCGCAGTCCGGCGACAGCCTGACCCACACGTTCAACACCGCGGGATCGTTCCCCTACTACTGCATCGTCCACGACCAGGCGATGACCGGCACGGTTGTCGTCAACCCCTGACCGGTTCCCGGCTTTCCGTCCCCTGGCCGCCCGCGAGGGCGGCCTTTTTTTTGTCGCGCGGCGCTCGGCTAGAATGAGTGCGTGACGGAAGCCGACGACTCCCGGAGGGAAACGCCGCCCGAGAACCCCGACGACGCGCGGGCGGCGGCCGCCGCGGCCAATCGCAAGCGCGCCGAGAGGGACTGGGAAGAGAAGAAGAAGCGGTGGCGCGAGATGGGCGTTCCGAAGGGGCTTCCGGCGAAGAAGTAGCGATGCGGCTCGAGAGCTCGGCCTTCCGCGACGGCGCCCCGATCCCCTCGGTGCACTCGCGGGACGGCGCCGACTCCCAGCCGCCGCTGTCGTGGTCCGGGGTCCCGAAGGAGGCGAAGAGCCTCGCCCTCGTCTGCGACGACCCGGATGCCCCGCGCGGCACCTGGGTCCACTGGGTCCTCTACGACCTGCCGCCTTCGGTCTCGACGCTGCCGGGCGCCGTCGTCAAGGCGGAGCGGCACCCCGCGGGCGGCACGCACGGCCGGACCGACTACGGAGAGCTCGGCTGGGGCGGACCGGCCCCGCCCCGGGGCCACGGAGTGCACCACTACGAGTTCCGGCTCTACGCCCTCGATCGGGTCCTCGGCCTTCCGCCCGGCGCCACGAAGGCCGAGCTCGAGTCGGCGATGAAAGGCCGGATCCTCGCACAGGCGAAGCTCATCGGAACCTACCGGCGGGACTGAAGCATTCTCCGGAATCGACCGGGCCCGACGCGGACCGCCCCGACCCCGGCGCCGGATCTCGACCTTCGGATCGTCCTCGGGATCATGACGGCCGTCGCCGCGTCGAAGCTCGTTCTCGCGGTGCGCTTCGACGGCTTTCTGTCGGGCGACGACCTGGAGGTCGTGGAAGCGGCTGCGAAGTACGCCCTCGCGCTCGACTACACGCCGTGGTCGCTCCGATGCCTCTTCCATCCCGCCGTCCTCGTCGCGCCGGTCCTCGGGGCCGGCGCGATGCTCGGATGGCGAGGCCCGCTCGACGTCGCCTGGCTCGCCGCGTTGCCGACGCTCGCGGCTTCGACCGCCACGGTCGGGATCGTCTTTCGCGTCGGCGTTCTTCTCGGGTGGCCGCGTCGCGCGGCGACCCTCGCGGCGTTTTTCTACGCGACCCACTGGCTGCCGCTCGGCTACGGGGCGACGCCCTACCCGCGGCCGATCTCGACGATGTTCTTCATGCTCGCCCTGATGCTCGCGCTGGAGCGCCGGGCCGCCTGGACGGTCCCCGGCGGCTTTCTCGCGGGCGCCGCCTTCGCCGTTCGTTTCAGCGAAGGCGTCCTCCTGCTGCCCTTCCTCTGGGTGGTCTGGGCGCGGCATCGGCGCGTCGTGGCGCTCGGCCTGGCTCTCTCCGGGTTCCTCGCCGGCGCCGCGGTCTGCGTCGGTTTGACCGACGCGCTGACCTGGGGCCGTCCCTTCGCGAGCCTTTCGGAATTCGTCCGGATCACGTACCTGAATCCGCCCCCGAGCTTCCCGCGCTACGACAAGCCCTGGTTCTGGTACGGAGAGTCGGTGCTGCGGTGGGCGGGCCCGGTCGCGGTGCTGCTCGTGCTCGCCGCGACCCGCCGCAAGGGCTGGAAGCAGCCGGCGCTTCTGCTTCTCTTCGTCGTGGCGGGGTACTCGATCTTCGCGTACAAGGCCTATCGCTACCTCCAGGCGGCGATTCCGATGCTCGCCCTTCTCATGGGGCTCGGGTGCGCCGACCTTCTCGCCTCGGCGCAGCGGTGGCGGCGGGCCGCCGGCGTCGCCGCCCTGGTCCTCGCGCCGGCGTGGGGCGCCGAGCGCACCCTCGCGCTGATGCGCGAGAAGTCGCGGTCCGCCGTCGAGGCCGCCTCCTACCTGCGCTCGCTCGGCGTGCGCGCGGTTCTGCTCGAGCAGGCCTGGGCCTACGGGGACCGGCTGATGCTCGGCCCCGGCGTCGACATCCGGGATCTGGAGCCGCGGACTCCGATCGGGCTCGCCGAGCCCGCGCTCGCCGGCGTGGACGCCGCTTCCTTCTACGCGGCCGATCTCGCGCCGGCGGATCGGGAGCTGCTCGAGCGCCGGGGCTTTCGCGAGGTCCGGCGTGTGTCGGGCCGGAAGGCGGTCGTCGTGTTTCGCCGGACGCCATGACGGATCGGAGGACAGGCCGCGCGATCGCCTCGATCGAGCGCGAGGTCGTCGCGTGCCGGCGCTGCCCGCGGCTCGTGGCGTGGCGCGAGGAGGCGGCGCGTCATCCGCCGCGCCGGTTCGCCGGGCAGGCGTACTGGGCGAAGCCCGTGCCCTGCTTCGGCGATCCCGCGGCGCGGATCGTCCTCGTGGGTCTCGCGCCGGCCGCCCACGGCGGGAACCGCACCGGGCGGATGTTCACGGGCGACGAGTCGGGACGGTTTCTCTTCGCGGCGCTCCACGCGGTGGGGCTCGCGAGCCAGCCCGAGTCGACCGCGCGCGGCGACGGCCTCGCGCTCGCCGGGGCTCTCGTCAGCGCCGCCTGCCGCTGTGCGCCTCCGGACAACCGCCCCCTGCCGGAGGAGCTCGCCAACTGCCGCGGGTACCTCGCGCGCGAGCTCGCGGCGCTCGGCCGGCCGAGGGTCCTCGTGGCCCTCGGAGCGCTCGCGTTCGCGGCGTGCCTCGACGTTCTCGCGGCCGAGGGTGCGGTCCTGCCGAAGCCGAAGCCCCGGTTCGCGCACGGCGCGGGCTGGCGGATCGGCGAGGACCGGCTCCTCGCGACGTATCACCCCAGCCAGCAGAACACGTTCACCGGGAAGCTGACGCCGGCGATGCTCCGGGCGGTGCTGCGGAGGGCGGTCCGGCTGGCGGAACGAGAATAGGGACGGCCTCGCGGCCACCCGCCCCCTACGACTTACGAAACAGCGCGTCGAAAGCGGAGCGGGCGTCGTCGGGAGTCGCCACCGTGCCGCGGCTGCCCGTCAGATCGAAGGTCTTCGCCGGGGAATAGAACGTGCAGTCGTTGGCGGCCTTCTTCGACGCGATCCTCGCCGGGATCGGCTGCGTGCACTCGAAGCGGGCCGAGGTATCGAAGTGGGTGCACTGGCTGCAGGCGTGCAGCGCCTCGCCGCACTTGCGGCAGGTCGCTCCCACGGCGATCGAGTCGAGGTCCAGGACCTTCTCGCCGCAGTGCTTGCAGCGGAAGACGACGGCCTTGTTCTGGTCGATGCCGCGCCCGCGCGGCGCGCCGTCGTCGCGATCCGGCCGCGGTCCGGACGGGCGCCGTGGAGAGGAGTCGCGGTCGGACTCCTGGTAGCCGCGATGGCGGTACTTCCGGTCGTCGTTCACGGGAGGTCTCGATTCTATAATCGTTCCGTGAGCGCGCGATCGGAGCGGGCCCTGGAGCTCTGGCGCGAGGGCACCGACCGCCTGCTGTCGGGCGACCTCGAGGACGCGATTTCGCTCTTCACGCGCTCGCTCGAAACCGAGCCCACCGCCGAGGCCTACACCTTTCGCGGCTGGGCGTACTCGTTCGCCGGCCGCCTGCCCGAGGCGATCGAGGAGTGCCGGAAAGCGATCGCGACCGATCCGGACTTCGGCAATCCGTACAACGACATCGGCTGCTATCTCGTCGAGCAGGGCGAGACCGAGGACGCCATCGGCTGGTTCGAGAAGGCCAAGAAGGCGCCGCGCTACGAGCCGCGGCACTTCCCGTACCTGAACCTCGGGCGGCTGCGGGCGGCGCGCGGCGAGATCGCGGAGGCGCTGCTGGAGTTCGAGGGGGCGCTCGCGGAGAGCCCGGACGATCCGGTCGCGCTCCGGTTCCTCGAGGAGCTGCGCTACCGGGTCAACTGACCCCTCGGGAATCCCCGACCCCTCCCCGGCCGTTTACATCGGGGGCATAGAATGCCCCTCTCGGAGGACAAATGAACGAATTCGAAATGACCCCGCCGACCGCCTTTTCGCCGACGGCCGCGGCCACCGCGGAGAGGGTGACGGCGTTCCTGCGCAAGGTCTACGGCTGGATGTTCGTCGGCCTCGGCGTGACGGCCGCGGTCTCGCTGGGGGTGGCGGGCTCGCCGACGCTCCTGCAGGCGATCTTCGGCAACAAGCTTCTCTTCTTCGGCCTGATCATCGCGGAGCTCGGCCTGGTGTTCTACCTCTCGGCCCGCGTCAACAAGATCGCGCCGGCCACGGCCTCGGGCCTCTTCCTGCTCTACTCGGCGTTGAACGGCGCCACCCTCGCGATGATCTTCATCGCCTACACCGGCACCTCGATCGCGACGACCTTCGCGGTGACGGCCGGCATGTTCGGCGCGCTGGCGCTCTACGGGACGACCACGAAACGCAGCCTCGCCGGCGTCGGCCAGTTCGTCTTCATGGGCCTGATCGGCGTGATCCTCGCCTCGGTCGTCGGAATGTTCGTCAAGTCCGAGGGGCTGCAGTTCGTCATCTCGATCGTCGGCGTCATCGTGTTCACGGGCCTCACGGCCTGGGACGCGCAGAAGCTGAAGGCGATGGCCGTCGCCGTTCCGGAGGGCCAGGTCGGCTCCTACGCCGTCGTCGGGGCGCTCTCGCTGTACCTCGACTTCATCAACCTGTTCCTCTTCATGCTGCGGTTCCTCGGCGGTCGGAGAGACTGAGAAAAGGGCGGGGACGAGCCCCGCCCCTACTCTGACGTTCCGTAACCATCGCCCGGACAAAGTCGGGGCGGCGTTAACGCCGCGCTTCGCGTGGCGTTCCCTACTGCCGGGGGTATGCCTTCGGTGGCCGGGTGGTGGCCGCCCTTTTTCGTACCCCTGCTTACCGCTTACTGCCAAGAGGGCGGGGACAAGCCCCGCCTCAATTCCCGCCCACCAACGGCAAACTCCCCACCGCCCCCGAGTCCGCGGCCGCCACGGGGACCTTCTCCTCGTCCTCGACGCGGACACCCTCTCCCGGATTCAGGAAGAGGTTCGCCTCCAGCCCGTACTGCCGGTTGTAGAGGTCGGCGTACCGGCCGCCGCGGGCGAGCAGCTCCTCGTGCCGCCCGCGCTCGGCGATCCGGCCGGCCTCGACGACGAGGATGAGGTCGGCGCGGCGGATCGTCGAGAGCCGGTGGGCGATGACGAAGGTCGTCCGCCCCTTCATCAGCTCGGCGAGGCCTTCCTGGATGAGCGCCTCGCTCTCGCTGTCGAGCGAGGAGGTCGCCTCGTCGAGGATCAGGACCCGGGGATCGGCGAGGATCGCGCGGGCGATCGCGACCCGCTGGCGCTGCCCGCCGGAGAGCTTCACGCCCCGCTCGCCGACGATCGTGTCGTAGCCCTGGGGAAGCTTCACGACGAACTCGTCGCAGCGCGCGATCTCGGCGGCCCGGAGCACGTCCTCGCGGGGCGCCTCCGGGCGCGAGTAGGCGATGTTCTCGTAAACGCTGCCGTCGAAGAGGAAGTTGTCCTGGAAGACGACCCCGATCTGGCCGCGGTAGTCGGAGAGGCGGACCTTCGAGAGGTCGCGGCCGTCGACGAAGATCGTTCCCGCCGTGGGCCGGTGGAAGGCCGCGACGAGGCCGATGATCGTGCTCTTGCCCGAGCCCGACGGGCCGACGAGGGCCGTGACGGTCCCCGGCGAGGCGACGAACGAGACGTCGTTCAGGACCGGCACGTTCTCCTCGTAGGAGAAGGAGACGTCCCGGAACTCGACTCTCCCTTCGAGCGGCGGGAGCGGCTCGCGCTCGCGGTCGCCGGCGTCCTCGGCGAGCTCGTCCCGCAGCTCCCGGATCCGCTCGAGGCCGGCGAAGGCCTCGGTGATCTGGCTGCCGATCGAGACGATCTGGATCACCGGCCCGACGAGGAGGCCCAGGTACAGCGTGAACGAGACGAACGAGCCGACCGTCATGCGGCCGGCCTCGATCTCATGGGCGCCGACCCACATGATCGAGACGCCCACGACGCCGAGCAGCAGCGTCGAGAAGGCCGCCACGGCGGAAAAGCCCGTCATCGTCTTCGCCACGTTGCTGAAGAGCCGGTGGACCCCCCGGGTGAAGACCAGGGCCTCCCGGCGCTCGGCCCGGTAGGCCTTGACCACGCGGATCCCCGAGAAGGACTCCGTCAGGCGTCCCGAGACCTCGGCGTTGATCTTCGAGCGCTCGCGGAAGAGCGGCCGGAGGGTCTTGAACGCGAAGAGCAGGACGAGGCCGAAGAGGGACAGGACCGCGAGGGCGATGAGCGTCAGCTTGGCGCTGAAATAGAAGAGGATTCCGAGGGCGAAGAGGGCGGTGACGAGCCCCCCGGCGAGCTCGACGAGCCCGGTGCCGACGAGGTTCCGGACCCCTTCGGCGTCGGTCATGACCCGGGAGAGGAGGATTCCCGTCTTCGTCTGGTCGAAGAAGGCCACCTTCAGACGGCCCACGTGGCGCTGCACCGACCGGCGCATGTCGGTGATCGAGCGCTGGGCCGCCTTTCCGAGGACCTGGGAGAGGGCGAAACCGGTGATCGCCTGGACGAGGGTTGCAGCCCCCGAAACCAGGACGATCGTCACGAGGAGGTCGCGGCGCCCCTTCCCGATCACGTCGTCCAGGAGGATCTTGGTCGTCCCGGGCAGCACCAGGCCGCAGAGCCGGCTGACGAGGAGAAGGCCGAAGCCGAGGGCGAGCCGGCCCTTGCGTGCCGCGATGAGCTCGGACGCGTCCCGGAGGATGACCTTTACCGGCAGCTTCTTTTTCGGCCTGCCGGCTTCGTCCGGCCGGTCGGAGCCGGCGCGGCCGCGGCGCTCCGCGCGCATCGAGCGGGAGGAGAATCCGCCTCCCGTCAGCCCGAGCTTCGGCATTGTCAGGCGACCCTGAAAGCGCGGACGAGGAGGAAAGAGGGCACCACCGACGGATTGTACCGACGGGATCCGGGGAAGACGGGAGAAGTGTTCACCCTCCAAATACGCTCGCCGGCCCGAATGGGAGCAGGACCGCCGTATTGACAAGTAGATTTGTCTGTACAGATAATACTGTCTGTGGAGGTGCAGCCAACTCCCGGGGCCATCGGACTCGAAGCGGTGCAAAGCGCGCGGCGGGCGAGCGCGATGCTCCACCCGCTGCGCTCGCGCCTGCTGGCCCTCGCCCGGGAGCCTGCCTCCTCGACCGAGCTGGCGCGCCGACTCGGGCTCCCGAGGCAGCGGGTCAACTACCACGTCCGGGCCCTCGAGAGGGCCGGGCTTCTGCGCCCGGCCGGCCGCCGCCGGCGGCGAAACCTGATCGAGCAGCGCTATGTGGCCACGGCCCGTTCTTACACGCTCTCGCCCGACCTTCTCGGGCCCCTCGCGGCGGACTGGCGGCAGATCGCCGACACGGCCTCCTCCGACTACCTCCTCGCCCTCGCCGACCAGGTCCGGTCGGACGTCGGTCGCGCCGCTCGGGAAGCCGCCGCCGAGGGCAAGCGCCTGGCGACCCTGTCCGTGAAGTCGCAGTTCCGGTTCGAGACTCCGGAACAGCGGACCCGGTTCGCCGAGGCGATGCGGGCGGCGATCGTCGAGGTCATCGCCCGGCACTCGATGCCGAATCTGCGCGAGAACGGCCGCCCGGGGAAGGGCCGCCCCTACCGTCTCGTCCTCGCCTGCTACCCCGTCGCCGAAGCGCCCGAAGGACCGGTTTCGGAAGAGGAGACCTGATCGTGACCGAACGAACCCATCGCGGACGACGCCTCGAAGTCGCAATGCGGACCCGGGCCACGCCGGGCGAGGCCGAACGGGCGGCGTCGTGATCGCCCAGCTCGTCTCGCTTCTCGGCGCGGCGATGATCCTCGCCGCCTTCGCCGCCCAGCAGGCCGGGAAGCTCGGCGGCGAGGACCGCGCCTACCTCGTTCTCAATCTCCTGGGGGCCGTCATCCTGACGTGGTTCGCCGTCGAAGCGAAGAACGCCGGCCTGATCGTGCTCGAGGGCTCCTGGTCGGTCATCAGCCTCGTGTCCCTCGTCCGGAAGCTCGCGGCTTCTCCGCCACGATCAGGAGGCGCTGCGAGCTGAGGGCGAAGGGCTCCTCCTCCGGCGATCCGTAGAGGCCGAGGACCCGAAGGCCCGCGCGGCCGAGCATGCGGACGAGGTCGCCCGCCAGGTAGACGCGCTGCGAAGCGAGCTTGCGCTCGGACCGGCCGTCCTTCGAGAACTCGAAGACGTTCTCGATGCGCGAGGTGACCGGGTCGAAGCGCGTCTCTTCCACGAACCGGAATCCGTGGAGCTCGCCCTCGAGCCGGGGCTCGAGCCGCGGAAAGACGCCCTCGGCCGTCTGCCCGAAGTCGATGGCCAGGCGTCCGCCGGGCGAGAGCGCCTGCGCGGCGGCCGCGACGAAGGCCTCGTTGCCGGCGTCGTCGAGGTACCCGAAGCTGTTGCCGAAGCAGAACGCCGCGTCGAACCCGGACGACGCGGGCAGGTCGCGCATGTCGGCGCACCGGAAGTCGACGGCGAGCCCCTGCTCGGCGGCGGCGGCCGCCGCGGCCTCGACGGACTCGGTCGAGATGTCGACGCCCGACATCGCGCAGCCGCGTTCGGCGAGCGGCAGCGTCAGCCGCCCGGCGCCGCAGGGCACGTCGAGGACGCGGGCGCCCGGCGCGAGATTCAGGTGCTTCCAGAGAAAGTCGGCGTCGGCCCGGGTCGCTTCCGGCGGGACGGCGGCCCGCCAGAAGCCGACGGCGAGGCCGTCGAAGAAGGTCTTCCACCAGTCCGTGGGTGCGTTCAAGGGATCTCCTCTCGGCGAGCGCCCGTGCGCGGGCGCCCCGCGTTCGTGGCTTCGTGATCGGACGGCCGGGCCGTCCGGGGAACCGCGCTTTTTACCGAGGGACGATCATAGGCAGCGGGGCGATTCTAGCGTCGCGGAGCCCGCGTGTACACCTCGCGGTCCACGATCTCCATGCAGCGGCCGGAATCGGCGATCTCGCGGAAGCCGAACTTCCGGTAGAGCCCGTGCGCGTCCCGGGTCATGAGGATCCAGCGGCGGAGCCCCTGGAGCTCGGGGTGCCCCATGACGGTCTCCATGAGCCAGGCGGCGAGCCCCCGGCCGCGGTGCGATTCGACGACGAAGACGTCGGCGAGGTAGGCGAAGGTCGCACGGTCGGTGATCACCCGGGCGAAACCGACCTGGGGTTCTCCCTCGTAGAGGCCGAAGCAGAGGGCCCCCTCGATCGAGCGCTCGACGACCTCGCGCGGGATGCCCTTCGCCCAGTAGGAACCGGACAGGAAGCCGTGAATGGCGGCCCGGTCCAGCCGTTGCGGGTCGGTCGAGATCGCATAACCGCCGCGGCGCCATTCCATGGGGCGCATCCTACGCCGCGCGGATTCGGGAGGATAATTCCGCCACTTCGCTCCAACCGCACAAGGAGGTGGGTATGGTCGCCCTCGGCTCACTCTGGCTTCCCATCCTGGGCTCCGCGGTCCTCGTCTACATCGCGAGCTCCATCGTCTGGATGTTCCTGCCGCACCACAAGAAGGACTGGGCCCAGCTTCCCGGCGAGGCGGGAGTGCTCGAGGCCATGCGCCGCGCGGGCGTGGGGCGCGGGCAGTACCGCTTCCCGTTCTGCGACCCGCGCGACAAGAGCCCCGAGACGAAGAAGAAGATGGAAGAAGGCCCGATGGGCACGATGGTCGTCTGGCCGCCCGGACCGATGGGGATGGGCAAGCAGCTCGGCCTCTGGTTCGTCTATTTGCTGGTGGTCTCGACGGTGGTCGCCTGCGTCGCCGGCCGCGTCCTGCCGGTGGGCTCCTCCTACCGCACGGTCTTCCACACCGCGGGCGGGGCCGCCGCGCTGGCCTACGCCGCCGGGATCGTGCCGAACGCGATCTGGTGGGGCCGGTCCTGGTCCTCGACGATCAAGGAAGTGATCGACGGGATCGTGTACGGGCTCCTGACGGCCGGCGTCTTCGGCTGGCTCTGGCCGCGCTAGGTCAGGCCGGTCGGACCAGGTGGGGCGGCCCCGCACGGCCGCCCCTTTTCGTATCCCTGCTTACTGCTTACTGCTTACTGCTTACTGCTTACTGCCTGCCTCCTGCCTCCTGCTCACTGGCCGACGACTGTCCTATGCTCGGCAAGCACTTCCCATGCGCGGCACCGTCGAGCTTCCGACCTGGCTCGCCATCCTGCTCGCGATCCTCGCGGCGTGGGCCGCCCTCGACCGGCTGCTCATCCCGAGCGTCCGGTGGTTTCTCCGGCGCCGGGTCAACCGGGTCCTCGAGGAGATCAACACCCGCCTGAAGATCCGCATCGCGCACTTCGAGCTGACGAAGCGCGAGGTCCTGATCGACCGCCTGCTCTACGACCCCCAGGTGCAGCAGGCCGCGGAGGCCGAGGCGAGGGAGAAGGCGATGCCGCGCGAGGTCGTCATGCAGCGCGTCGGCCGCTACGCGCGCGAGATCGTCCCGGCCTTCAACGCGTACGCCTACTTCCGCATCGGCTACTGGCTCGCCCGCAACCTGGCGCGCTCGCTCTACCGGGTGCGCCTCGGCTACGAGGACGAGGAAGGCCTCGCGTCGATGCCTCCGAAGGCGACGGTCGTCTTCCTCATCAACCACCGCAGCAACATGGACTACGTCCTCGTCTCGTATCTCGCGGCGGAGAAGGCCGCGCTCTCCTACGCCGTCGGCGAGTGGGCGCGCATCTGGCCGCTGCAGACGCTGATCCGCTCGATGGGCGCGTACTTCGTGCGGCGCAACTCGAAGGACCCCCTTTACCGCAAGGTCCTCGAGCGTTACGTCGGGATGGCCACCGCGGCGGGCGTGACGCAGGCGGTCTTCCCGGAGGGCGGCCTCTCGCGCGACGGGAAGCTGCGGCCGCCCAGGCTCGGCATCCTCGACTACATGGTCCGGTCGTTCGACCCGGCGGGGGAGCGCGACATCGTCTTCATCCCGGTCGGCATCAACTACGACCGGACGTTCGAGGACCGCAGCTTCCTGCGCGAGCTCGACCCGGAGGCCTCTCCCCGGAGCGCGCCGGCCGCGGCGGGGACGACGGCGCGGTTCATCGGCCGCAACGTCTGGCTGAGGGCCCTCAATCGCTGGCACCGGTTCGGCTACGCGTGCGTGAACTTCGGCTCGCCCGTTTCGCTCCGGCGCCACCTCCAGCGCCACGCGTTCGACTTTCGCTCCCTCGCGGGAGAGGAGCGCTCCCGGCGCCTGTCGGACCTGGCGCGGGAGCTGATGGGGGAGATCGCGCGGGTCATCCCGGTCGTCCCGGTCTCGCTCGTCGCGACGGTCTTCGTGCGGGCGCCGGAGCGGAGCTGGAGCGAGCTCGAGCTCAAGGGCGAGGTGCTGCGGCTGATCCGGGAGCTCGAGGGGCGGGGGGCCCACGTCTACGTCCCGCGGGGCGACCAGGACTACGCGATCACGGTGGGCCTCCGCATGCTGACGCTGCGCCGCCTCGTCGAGGAGGCCGGCGGCCTCTTCCGCGCCCGCCCGGACGAGGTGCCGCTGCTGCGCTACTACGCCAACTCGATCGCGCACCTCTTCTGACGCGGGCCCGCGCCGCTCCGTGATATCTCTCGGCCGCACGAAAGCGGAGGACGCGATGATCGATCGCCGGTCCCTGTTGAAGAGCGGAGTCCTGGGAGGCGCCGCCGCGGCGGTCTCCCGCAACGCTGCGGCGGGGCCGCCGCCGGCCGACCCTCCGCCGCCGCCGGCGGGCGAGCTCGACGAGCTGACGGTCGCCGATCTCCAGAAGCGGCTGGCCTCGGGCGCGGACTCCGCCCGCACGCTCGCCGAGAAGTACATCGCGCGCATCGAGGCGATCGACCGGAAGGGCCCGACGCTGCGGGCGGTCCTCGAGGTGAACCCCGACGCCCTGGCGATCGCCGACCGCCTCGACGCCGAGCGCAAGGCCGGCAAGGTCCGCGGGCCCCTCCACGGGATCCCCGTGCTGATCAAGGACAACATCGGGACCGCCGACCGCATGCAGACGACGGCCGGCTCGCTCGCCCTCGTCGGAGCGGTTCCCGAGAAGGACGCCCACATCGTCCAGCGGCTGCGCGACGCGGGCGCGGTGATCCTCGGCAAGACGAACCTCTCGGAGTGGGCCAACTTCCGCTCGACGCACTCCCAGAGCGGCTGGAGCGGCCGCGGCGGGCAGTGCCGCAACCCGTACGCCCTCGACCGCGATCCGTCGGGCTCGAGCTCGGGCTCGGGGGCCGCGGCGGCGGCGAGCCTCTGCGCGATCACGATCGGGACGGAGACCGACGGCTCGATCGTCTCGCCGTCCAACAACTGCGGCCTCGTCGGGCTGAAACCGACGCTCGGCCTCGTGTCGCGGAGCGGGATCATCCCCATCGCGCACAGCCAGGACACCGCCGGCCCGATGACCCGCACCGTCGCCGACGCCGCGATCCTGCTGACCGCGATGTGCGGCTTCGATCCGGCGGACCCGGCGACACGCGACCTCGCCGGGAGGGCGCCGATCGACTACGCGACCTTCCTCGATCCCCGCGGCCTCGCCGGCGCCCGCATCGGCGTGCCGCGCAAAAAGCTCTACGGGCAGAGCCCGGCGGCCGACGCCGTCGCCGAGGATGCCCTCGCGGTCATGCGGCGGGAGGGCGCCGTCATCGTGGACCCGGCCGACATCGCATCGGCGGGCGAGATCGGCGAGTCCGAATTCGAAGTGCTCCTTTACGAGTTCAAGGCGGACCTCAACGCCCATCTCGCGGGGCTCGGCTCCCGGACGCGGTACCGGACGCTCTCGGACCTGATCCTCTTCAACGCGAAGAACCGCGAGAGCGAGATGCCGTACTTCGGGCAGGAGATCTTCGAGAAGGCGGAAGCCAAGGGCCCGCTGACGGACAAGGCCTACGTCGACGCGCTCGCCAAGGACCTCCGGCTGTCGCGCGTCGAGGGCATCGACAAGACCATGGACGAACATCGTCTCGACTGCCTCGTCGCGCCGACCTCGGGCCCCGCGTCGCTGATCGACCTCGTCAACGGCGGCTACGGCGCCGACGGGAGCTCGTCGATCCCGGCGATCGCCGGCTATCCCGACATCACCGTGCCCGCGGGCTGGCACTTCGGGCTGCCGGTCGGGCTGTCGTTCTTCGGCCGGGCCGGCAGCGAGCCGACGCTCCTGAAGATCGCCTACGCGTTCGAGCAGGCGACGAAGGTGCGGCGGCCGCCGCGGTATCTGCCGACGGTGGATTTGAGGGTCAGTAAGCGGTAAGCGGTAAGCGGTAAGCAGTAAGCCGGGGCCGAAGACGGGCTCAGTCCGGGAAGGAGCCGGGGTCCTCGACGGCGCGGCGGTGGAGAGCCTCGTCGATGTTGCGGCCGGTGACGACGAGGACGATCCGTCCCACGTCGACCGGAAGCGGAAGCTGAGGCAGCGCGGCGAGGCCCGCGGCGGCGGCGCCCTCGGCGCGAATTCCGGCACGGTGAAACGCGCCGATCGCTTCCGCCATGGACCGCTCGGACACCAGGAGCATCCGGTCGACGACCCCGTTGACGAGCTCGACCGCCTCGGGGATCGCGACGCGGACCGCGAGGCCGTCGGCGAAGGTCCCCATGCGGTCGCTCTCGACGGCGCGGCCCGCCCGGTGGGACAGCGCCATGACCGGCGCCTCCTTCGCGGCGACGCCGACGAGGGACGTCGCGGGGGAGCGGCGCTTCAGGGTCCGGCCGATCCCGCCGATCAGCGCGCCGTTGCCGACCGGCACGACGACGGCGGCCGGCGGCTCTGTGCCCTGGTCGAGGATCTCGTCGGCGATCGCCCCGTATCCCTGGTACTGCGTGGGCTCGACGCCGTCCTCGAAGAAGGGAAGCCGGGCTTCGGCCGCGAAGCGCTTGCCCTCGTCCTTGGCGAAGTCGAGGTCGGTGCCGATGAGCCGGATCTCGGCGCCGAGCGAGTCGATCAGCGCGAGCTTCGCGAGCGAAGCGCCCGCGGGCGCGTAGACCATCGCGCGCAGGCCCAGCCGCCGCGAGGCCCAGGCGACCGCGGCCCCGTGGTTCCCGGTCGAGGCGGTGACGACGGCCGAGGCGCCCTGCCGCTTGTACGCCTCGACCGTGGGCAGCGCTCCGCGCCACTTGAACGCGCCGAGCTCGTGCGCGTCCTCGCGCTTCAAGTCCAGGGGCCGGCCGCCGGCGAGCTCCGCCGGCGCCGCCTCGAGCGGCGTGGGGAGGTTCACTCTCCGGGCAGGCTACCTCAGGACCGGCGCAGCCGGTAGTGCGAGACGATCCACTCCGTTCCGCCGCGGTAGCCCCAGCACTCGGCGCAGGCGAGGAAGAAGAGGCGCCAGGCCGCGAGCCGCGCGCGCGCTTCGGTCTCTCCGTACGTCGCGGCGAAGAGCGCGAGGGCCTCGTCGCGCCGGGCGTCGAGGTTCGCGAGCCAGTCCTCGGCGGTTCGCTGGTAGTGGGTGCCGTCGACCTGCCAGCGCGCCTCGATCCGGACGTGGTCCGGGAACCGGTCGAGCAGGTCGTCGGAGGGCATGAGCCCCCCGGTGAAGAATTCGCGCGCCATCCAGTCGGAGGCGTCCCGCACGTCGAAGGGGTAGGCGACCGCCCGGTGGGAGAAGACGTGCAGGAAGAGACGCGCGTCGGGGCGCATCCAGAAGGCGATCCGCTCGAGCAGCTTCGGCCAGTTGCGCATGTGCTCGAACATTTCGACGGACACGATCCGATCGAACGTCCGGCCGGGGTCGAACACGTTCATGTCCGCCGTCGCGATCGTGACGTTCGAGAGGCCGCGCTCCCGGGCGCGCATCTCGATGAATCCGCGCTGGTCGCGGGAGTTGGAGACGGCCGTGATCCTGGAACGCGGAAACCGCTCCGCCATCCAGAGGGTGAGCGAGCCCCAGCCGCAGCCGAGCTCGAGGACCTCCTGGCCGTCCTGGAGCTGCGCCCGGGCGCCCGTCAGGGCGAGCATCGCCTCCTCGGCCTCGTCGAGCGTCACCGTCGTGCTCTCGTAGAGACCGCAGCTGTACTTCATGCGTTTCCCGAGGACGAGCTCGAAGAGCCGCGGCGGGACCTCGTAGTGCTGGGCGTTGGCGTCGGAAGTCGCGATGGCGATCGGGCTCTCCCGCATCCTCGCGGCGAACGCGTCGGTGCGGCGGCGCGCGGCCTCGGGGTCTCCGGCGTCTTCCTCGCGGAGTCGCGCGGCGAGGAGGCGCCGGATCGCCAGGCGCAGGATGGCGTCCGGGACGAGGCCCCGCTCGACGAGGCCCGCGGCCGGAATCTCGAGCTTCGCCCGGGCGCTCATGCTTTCGGGAGCCACGGCACGAACGCCGACGTCGTGCGCTGGTAGTCGCGGTAGTCGTCGCCGCGGGACTTCAGGGCCTGGGCTTCGGTCGCGGGGATGCCGGTGACCCGCAGCAGGAAGAACAGCATCAGGGCCGGGCAGACGAGCGCGAGCCACCCGCCGGGCGAGGCGAGCGCGAAGACGGCCCAGGCGACCCACACGAGCCACTCGAAGAAGTAATTGGGGTGGCGCGAGAACCGCCAGAGGCCGGCGCGGCACGTCCGGCCCTTGTTGGCCGGGTCCGACTTGAAACGCTCGAGCTGCCGGTCGGCCGTCGTCTCGCCGGTGACGGCGACGCACCACAGCGCGACGCCGGCCCATGCGAGAGGCGAGACCGGAGCGGATTCGTCGAGCGAGGCGAAGAGGAACGGGATTCCGAGGACGAGATCGAGGAGTCCCTGGAAGAGGAAGAAGAAGAGGAACTTCACCTCGACGTTCCCGCCCCACTCCTTTCGCAGGGTCGCATAGCGGCCGTCCTCGGGCTTGCCGTGCCCGCGGGCGTGGATGTGCCATGCCAGACGCAAGCCGGAGACGCCGCCCATGAGCGCGACGAGGACGCGCCGCAGCACAAGCCCCGGTCCCAGCGCCGCGTACAGCACGGCGAGGAGCGCGATGTTGGCCGACCAGGCGACGTCGACGACGCCGGCGTTCCGGGCCTTCAAGTGCGCGGCCCAGGCGGCGAACATGACCGCCGTCACGAGGAGGGCGCCCCAGAGGGCGAGCGCGGCGGCCTCACGCCACATCGTCCACTCCCCTGGCGTCGTCCGGCCTCGCGGCCGGCGGCGCGAGCCGGCGGGACAGGGCGCGCAGCGCGGGTCGGGTCCCGTAGTACGCGGCGGCCACGATCAGCGGCGCGACGAGCGCCCAGGCGACGACCGCGTGCCCGATCGTCGAGCCGAGGCGCGACAGCGTCCCGAGAGGATCGGCCTTGCCCATCGCGACGAGCTCGTCGAGGGAGAGACGGAGGCGCGGCGCGCGGAAGAGCTTCTCGCCCAGGCGGATGAAGGGGAAGATCATCAGCAGCTGGAGCGCATACGAGGACCAGTTGATCGTCTGGATGATGGGCTGGTTGAGCCGGAGCGCCCAGGCGGCGAGGAAGCTCATGACCGTCGTCACGCCGACGACCGGGATGACGGCGATCGCCAGGCCCACGCCGATCGTCAGGGCGATCTTTTCGGGCGAGAGGCCCTGCGTGAGCTGCTCGCGGATCGGCGCGGCGATCCACGAGCGGAGGAATTCCCGGAGGCTCATGCGCGGCGCTTCTCGAGCAGGCGCGAGGGCGGCTCGCCCGGCGCGAGCTGCAGGAGCTCCCGAAGGACATAGATCGACATCGCGATGTTGCCCAGGGCCATGATGAGGACGAACCACAGGGCCCTGGCGGCGAGCTTCGACTCCCGGTACGCGACCCAGACGAAGAAGGTGAGGAACCCGGCGTAGGCGTCGGCGAGCGTCGCGAGCGACCAGGGGTCCGAGATGTCCGGGCCCGCCTTCCAGATCGGGATGCGCAGGCTCGCCCAGCCGGTGACCGCGAGCATGCCGGCGAGGATGGCCCCGAAGAGGGCGATGAGCGCGGTCTTCACGCCTTCGCTCCCGCCGCCCCGGAGCGGACCGCGGCCCGGCCGGCCGGCGCCGCCACCTTCGCGAGGAGGATCTGCGCGTCGCCGATGTACCGCTCCGCGAACGCCCCCTGGCAGTAGGCGAGGTAGTAGTCCCACAGGCGCACGAACGTCTCGGGGAAGCCGAGGGCGCGGACCCTGTCGCGGTGGGCGAGGAAGGCCTGGCGCCAGGCGGTGAGCGTCGAAACGTAGTGGAGCCCGATCTCCTCGAGCGCGGCGACGGAAAGCGTCGTGGCCCGTGCGAGCGACCGGCGGATTTGCCCGATCGACGCGAGCTCGCTGCCGGGGAAGACGTGGCGCTGGATGAAGTCGGGCTGGGCGTGGTAGCGCGGGAACCGCTCCTCGTTGATCCAGATCGTCTGCAGCAGCATCGTCCCGCCGGGCTCGAGCAGCCGGTCGACGGCGCGGAAGTAGTCGTCGTAATAGGCGAGGCCGACCGCCTCGAACATCTCGATCGAAACGGCCTTGTCATACCGGCCGGTCAGCTGGCGGTAGTCCTCGAAGAGGAGCTCTACCTGTCCGCCCCCGTCCTCGCGAGCGAGCCGGTCGCGGACGTGGTCGTACTGGGAACGGCTGATCGTCGTCGTCGTGACCCGGCAGCCGTAGCGGCGGGCGGCGTGCAGAGCGAAGGAGCCCCAGCCCGAGCCGATCTCGACGAGCCGGTCCCCCGGCGCGAGCTCGAGCATCTGCGCGATGCGGTCGAACTTCGCAACCTGGGCCTCCTCGAGCGAGAGGCCCGGCCTCTCGAAGAGCCCGCACGAGTACGTCAGCGTCGGGTCGAGGAAGAGCGAGTAGAAGTCGGTCCCGAGGTCGTAGTGATACGAGATGTTGAGGCGGCTGCCGGAGACGGTATTGCGGCGCAGCCAGTGCCGCAGGCGCGCCGCCCAGCGCGAGAGGGCGGCGGTCGCGCGGTTGCCGGCGTCGAAGGCGGCAATGTTGCGGACCGCCAGGCGCACGACCGACGGCAGATCCGGCGAGGACCAGAGCCCCTCCGCGTAGGCCTCGCCGAAGGCGATGTCGCCGCCGAACACGAACCGGGCAAATGCCGCTTCGTCGCGGATCTCGACTGTCGCGTGGAGATCCGAGGCGGGGTCGCCGAACTCCCGTACGCGGCCGCCGGGAAGCCGCACCTCGAGCCGGCCATCGGCGATCCGCTCGAGACCGCGGAGGAAGAGATTGCGAGAAACGCTCATGGCGCGCCCTCCTTCCCGTCGAGTCTTTTCGGGTGCGTGAAGACCGGAACCCGTTTGACCCAGAGCCGCAGCGCCTGCCAGTGAATCGCGGCGATCACCTTCAGCGTCATCCACGGGTGCCGCCACAGCGCCCGATGCAGCGCCGCGGCGCCCCACGGCTCGCGCTGGAGCCGGAGCGTCGCGTCGAAGAACAGGTCGGCGGCCCTCCACTCGGAGACCTGCACGACGAGCGAGTCGCCGGGGTCGGTGAACCCGAACCGGTAGCGGCAATCCATCGGCATGAACGGGGACACGTGGAAGGCCTTGTCGAAGTCGTAGTGCCGGCCGGCGCCCGTGCGGGTCTCGAGGGATCCGTCGAGCCAGTACGGGTGCATCTCCCCGAACGTGTTGCTGACTTCCGCCATCACGAGCGAAAGCTCCCCGGCCCCGTCGTAGCAGTAGAAGTACGAGACCGGATTGAAACAGTATCCGAGATAGCGCAGGTTCGTGAGGAGGAAGATGGGCCCGTCGGGAAGCCGCAGGCCCCGCTCGGCCGCGCTGTCGGCGAGCCGGTCGCGCAGTCGGCGCCCCGGGGCGCCCAGGTGGTCGCGGTCGTCGAAGCTCGCCCAGTTCCAGCGGTTGACCGAGAGAAACGGCGAGACGCGGGAGAGCTCCGCGATGCGGTCGACGTCCAGGAAGACCATGAAGACGGGATAGGTGAAGGCGTGGAGCTTCGGCGCGAACCGGCGGTGCCGGAGCGTTCCACGGTACAAGGCGGGCGTGGGGAGCGCCGCGCTCACCAGGCGACTCCCAGGCGCCCGGCCACGGCGAGGGCCGAGACGAGCCCGTCCTCGTGGAAGCCGTGTCCCCAGTACGCCCCGCAGTAGTGGGTGCGGAAGACTCCGGACACCTCGGCCCAGCGCCTCTGGGCCGCGGCGGACTCGCGGGTGAAAAGCGGATGGCGGTACTCCATGCGGGCGAGAAGGCGCGAAGAGTCGACCTCGCCGTTCGCGTTCAGGCTGACGCAGTAGTCCGTCGCGGTCGGCAGCGCCTGGAGCCGGTTCATGTGGTACGTGACGGAGAGGCGGCCGTCCTGCGCCCTGGACCGCCGGAAGTTCCACGACGCCCAGGCCCGCCGCCGGCGGGGCAGCACCGAAGTGTCGGTGTGGAGCCTGGCCTCGTTCGCGCTCGTCTTGAAGACGGAGAAGACGCTCGTCTCCGCGGGGGTCGGGTCGGCGAGCATCGGGAGCACCTGGTCGCCGTGGCAGGCGAAGACCACCTCGTCGAAGCGCTCGTCGGCGAGGCCGCGCGCGCGGACCGTGACGCCGCGCGCGTCCCGCACGACCCGCTCGATCGGCGCCGCGAGGCGGATGCGCTCCCGGAACGGGGCAGTCAGGGGCGGGATGTACGAGGCGCTTCCGCCGCGGATCGACCGCCACGGGCTCTGCGTGAAGAATCCGAGGAAGCCGTGGTTCTTGAAGAAACGCACGACCGTCGCCGCGGGGAAGTCGTCCATCCGGTCGGCCGAGGCCGACCAGACCGAGGCCGCGAGCGGGTAGAGATAGTGGTCCCGGAAGCGCTTTCCGAAGCGCTCCCGCGTCAGGTACTCGGAGAGCGTCAGGCGATCGGGAGCAGGCTCGTCGAGCAGGCACGGCGCGCGGCGGTTGAACCGCGCGATCTCGGGGAGAAAGCCCCGCCAGGCGCGGTCGAGGAGGTTGGCCGAGCGAAGCGCGAGGCGGAGCGGCTCGCGGCTCGACCAGTCGGGTCCGTCCCCGCCGGAGGAAACCGAGAAGGACATGTCGCTTGGCTGGGTCTCGACGGAGAGCTCGCGCAGGAGGCGCGAGAGCTTCGGGTAGTTGCGCGGGTTGTGGACGATGAACCCGGTGTCGACGGGAAGGATGCCCTCGGGCGCCTGGACCCGGTGCGTGTGCGTGTGGCCGCCCAGGCGCTCCTCCCGCTCGAAGAGCGTGACGGAGTGCCGGCGCGACAGAAAGTACGCGGCGGAAAGACCGGAGATCCCGGAGCCGATGACGGCGATGCGACTCAAGCGGCTCCGGGCGACATGGCTATCCCGTCTGGGGATCCGGCAGTCCCAGGGACTCGGCGGTCGCGACGAGGCGCCGGAGGATCTCGACGAGGATCGCGCGCGCCTTCTCGATCTCGCGGTGGATCTCGTCGAGACGCCGGCCGGCCCGCGCGCCGGCGGCGGCGGCTTCGGCGTGGAGGTGCTCGAGCCGCACCGCGGCGCGCACCCGGGCCGCCTCGAGCTCGGCGAGCGCGTCGTGCGCCGTCAGACGCACGGACGCGCGCATCTCTCGCCCAGCGCTCGGTCAGGGTCTTGACCTCGACGTGGAGTCTCGCCGACGTGAAGGCGCGCCCGGTCCGGGCGGCCTCGAGCGCGGCCTCGCGCCACCGCTGCGGCGGGCGGTGCAGCTCGTGCACGAGGCCGAGCTTCTCTCCGAGCCAGAGGAGGTAGTAGCTCGCGTCGATCTCCCACCAGCGGAACCCCTGCGCGGCCGAGCCCTGGGCCCAGTGATGGTTGTTGTGCCAGCCCTCGCCCATGGTGACGAGAGCGAGCAGGAAGCTGTTGCGAGAGTCGTCGGTCGTCGCGAAGGCGCGGCGGCCGAAGACGTGCATGAGGCTGTTGATCGAGAACGTGCCGTGCCACAGGAGGACGGTCGAGAGGAAGTAACCGTAGAAGAGGCCCACCGGGCCGAACGCGAGGGCCAGCGCGACGCCGTAGAGGACGGTCGGGACGTACTGGTGCCGGTCGAGCCACCGGAGCTCCGGGTACTTCGCCAGGTCCGGGACCCTGGACAGGTCGGTCTCGACGTAGTCCGGCGACAGGATCCAGCCCATGTGGCTCCACCAGAGACCGCGCTGGAGGGGACTGTGGATGTCCTCGGGCCGGTCCGAGTACTTGTGGTGATGGCGGTGGTTGGAGGCCCACCAGAGAACGCCCTTCTGGGCGGCGGTCTGCCCGAGAAAGGCGAGCAGGAACTGCGGCCCGCGGGCGAGGCGGAACGTCCGGTGGCTGAAGTAGCGGTGGAAGCCCGCGGTGACCGCGAACATCCGCAGGTAATAGGAGGCCACGCACAGGGCGACTCCCCGCCAGGAGAAGCCGAGGGCGATGACGCCCAGGGCGGCGGCGTGGACGAGCGCGAAGCCCGCCACGGCGGAGGCCCGTACGGTCCGGGGACGCCCGACGATTGCGACTGAGGTCTTCATGAGAGGAACTTTACCGCTGGCTCCGTCCGCCGGAGTACGGTCCGGAGCGGGCTGTGGATGCTAGGCGGGCCCCTTCGGGGGCGGAAAAGTTGTCCAGAAAAGCGCAGGGCGGCCGCGCGGGCCGCCCTCGGATCGGTGGAGCGACGAGAGCTACTTGGCCGGGGCCGCCTCGGGCTTCTTCTTGACCGTCTCCAGGCTGACGGTGACGTCGACGTCGTCGGACAGCATGAATCCGCCCGCGTCGAGCGCCTTGTTCCAGTTGATGCCCCAGTCCTTGCGGTTCAGCTTCGTCGTCACCTCGAAGCTCGCGCGCTCGTTGCCCCAGGGGTCTTTGGTGCTTCCGAGGTACTCGACCGGAAGGGTCACCTCCTTCGAGACGCAGTGCATCGTGAGCGTGCCCGTCACCGTGTACTTGTCCTTCCCGGCCGGGACGATCTTCGCGCTCTTGAAGGACAGCTCCGGGCACTTCGCGGCGTCGAAGAAGTCGGGGGACTGGAGGTGCTTGTCCCGGTCGGGGGTGTTCGTGTTGATCGAGGCGGTCTTGATCGTGAAGACCACCGAGGAGATCTCGGGCCTGGCGGGATCGGCCTGGATCGCCCCCTCGAAGTCGCCGAAGGTGCCACGGACCTTCGAGGCGAAGTGCCGGACGCGGAAGCTGACGTCCGAGTGGTTCTTGTCGATGGTGTAGGTGTCGGCGGCGGCGAGCGGCGCGGCCGCGGCAGCGAGGACGAGGGCGAGCAACCGGGTACGGAACATCATCTTTCTCCTTACGAAAAAGTCCAGGGTCAGGTCTGGTTTTTTCGGGCCGCCAGTCTATTGCACGCAGCCCCGCGCCGCGACGGTGATCCAGCCTTCGACCCTTCCGCCGCGGACGGCGACGAGACGGTCGTGGAGGTTCGACACGATGCAGGCGTGGTTGGGCAGGATGCGGACGCGATCGCCGACGGCGAACGACTCGCCGGGCTCGACCGCGATGACGCCGTGCTCCTCGGAGAGCCGCGCGAGGCGGCTGCGGCGGCCGAGGATGGCGCCGTGGCCGGGGCCCTCGGGCCGCAGGGGATCGTTCGAAAGCGTCTTCGATCCGGCGTCGACGACGGCGCGGTCCGCCGCGGGAGAGCTCACGACGGTGGCGACGATCGTCATGGCGCAGTCCTCGAGCCGGCAGCTCCCGAGCTGCACCTGCGAGAAGTCGTTGTAGACGTAGGTCCCGGGCCGCGTCTCGGTGACCCCGCGCTCCGACATGCCCGCCCGCGCCGTCGGGGTCGAGCCGAGGGAGACCTCGCCGACCGGAAGCCCGGAGGACCGGATCGCCTCGGCCGCGGCGGCGACGACGCGGCCCTCGAGGTGGCCCGCCTCGGCGACCTCCTCGGGGGTCCGTCCCGCGTAGCCCTGCCCGCCGTGCGTGAAGACGCCGGCGAACGACAGTCCGGGCAGGGACGCGATGCGCTGCGCCATGGCGACGGCCTGCTCGGGGGCGACGCCGACCCGGTGGTAGCCGCAGTCGATCTTGAGGCGCACCGGGAGCCGGCGCCCGGCGGCGTGGAAGACGTCGCCGAGGCTCTTCGCCCCCGCCTCGCTGTCGACGCCGACGGCGAGCCGGATGCGGTCCGCGAGCGCGAGCAGTCGGCGGGCCTTGTCCGCTCCGTAGATCGGATAGCCCAGAAAGATGTCCTCGAACCCGAGGGAGGCGAAGACCTCGGCCTCGGAGGTCTTCGCGAGCGTGAGGCCCGCGGCGCCGGCCGCGAGCTGCAGCCGCCCGACCTCCGGCGACTTGTGCGTCTTGGCGTGGGGACGCAGCTTGAGTCCCGCCTCGCGGGCGCGGGCCTGCATTCCCCGGACGTTCGACTCGAGGACGTCGAGGTCGACGAGGACCGAAGGGGTCGGGAGGTCTTCGATCGATTGCATGGGGCGAGAGCCTATCGCGCGGCGCCGCGGCCGGACGGGCCCGGGCGCGCCCGGGGACGCTGGGGTAGAGTCCCCGCGAACGGGAGGTCCCCATGAAACGGACACGAACGATCGCGCTCCTCGCCGCGCTGGGGCTCGCCCGGGCGCTCGCGGCGCAGACGGAGAAACCGACCGCCGACGAGCTCGTCGCCCGGAGCATCCAGGCGCGCGGCGGACTCGAGAAGATCAAGTCGATCCAGTCGATGCGGATGACCGGCAAGATGAAGCTCGCCGACGAGACCCTGCCGACGACGCTCGAGATCAAGCGCCCCGCGATGACGCGCTGGGAATTCATCTTCGACGGGCAGACGGCCATCCAGGCCTACGACGGAAAGACCGCGTGGATGCTGATGCCGTTCGCCGGGGTCACCGAGCCCCAGAAGATGTCGCCGTCCGAGACCGCGGACATCGAGCTTCAGGCCGACATCGACGGGCCGCTCGTCGACGCCGCGGCCAAGGGCAACACGATCGAGGTCATCGGGCGCGAGAAGATCGAGGAGGACGTCGACGCGTGGCACCTCCGGATCAAGCGCAAGACCGGCGACACCCGCGACGTGTACCTCGATGCGAAGACCTATCTGCAGATCCTCGCCGTGACGAAGCGGTCGGTCGACGGCCGCGACGTCGAGATCCGGAGCCGGATCGGCGACTACCGCGACGTGTCGGGCCTGATGCTGCCGCACTCCTTCGAGGCGGCGGCGTCCGGCGTCGACCAGACCCAGTCGCTCAAGTTCGACAAGATCGAGCTCAACGTCCCGATCGACGACTCGCGCTTCGCGATGCCCGCGAAATCCGAGCCCCCGGGCGTCGGCGGCGGGGGCGGCCGATGAAGAGCGGCCGGACCGCCGCGGCCCTCGTCTTCGCTCTCGCCGCGGCGCTTCCCGCCGCCGCGCAGCCGAAGCTCAAGGTCTACATCTCGGCCGACATGGAAGGCGTCGCCGGGGTCGTGACGGGCGACCAGCTCGGCCCCCAGGGATTCGAGTACGAGCGGTTCCGCGGGTTCATGACGAACGAGGTGCTGGCGGCGATCGACGGGGCCCGGGCCGCGGGCGCGACGGAGATCCTCGTCTCCGATTCCCACGGCAACGGCGAAAACCTCCTCATCGAGCGCTTCCCGAAGGACGTGCAGATCGTCCGGTCGTGGCCGCGCCCGCTCGCGATGATGGAAGGAATCGACGCGAGCTTCGACGCGGTCCTCTTCGTCGGCTACCACGCGTCGACGACCAACCCGCAGGGCGTCCGCGCGCACACGATGTCCTCGGCGACGCTCGCCGACGTGCGGCTCAACGGCGTCTCCGTGCTGGAGGCGGGCCTCAACGCCGCGATCGCGGGGCACTTCCACGTTCCGGTCGCGATGATCTCGGGCGACGACGCCGCGGTGAAAGAGGCCCAGGCGCTGCTCGGGCCGATCGAGGGCGCCGTCGTGAAGTGGAACGCCGGCTTCCACTCGGCCCGGACGCTGACGCCCGAGGCAAGCTGCGACCGGATCCGCGCGGCCGCGAAGGCGGCGCTCGGCCGGCTTTCGGCGATGAAGGTCTACGAGGTCAAGGCGCCCGTGACTCTCGACCTCCGCTTCAAGAACTACCGGCCGTCGGAGGTCCTCGCGTACCTCCCGATCGTCGAGCGCACCGACGCCCACGCGATCCGGTTCCGCGGCAAGGACATGCTCGAGACGATCCGGTTCCTCGAGTTCGTCGAGAACTACGAGCCGGGGCTGTCGCCGTAGGACGAAGGGCGGCTCCCGTCGTCGGGGCGGGGCTTGCCCCCGCCCTCGCTCGAAGGGCGGCCACAAGGGCCGCCCCTACGACCCGGGGCGGAGACTATCTCTTCTCGAACAGCGCCCTGTACTGCCCGTAGCCTTCCTTCTCGAGGTCCTCGGCCGGGATGAACCGCATCGCCGCCGAGTTCATGCAGTAACGCAATCCCGTCGGCTTCGGGCCGTCGTGGAAGACGTGGCCGAGATGGGAGTCGGCGTGGGCCGACCGGACTTCCGCATACGGCATGATGAAGGAGATCTCGGCCCCCGCCTTCACGTTCGCGGGCTCGAGGGGCTTCCAGAAACTCGGCCAGCCGGTGCCCGAGTCGTACTTCTCGAACGAGGAGAAGAGGGGCTCGCCCGACACGATGTCGACGTAGATCCCGGCCCGCTTGTTGTCCCAGTACTCGTTGGAGAACGCGCGCTCGGTCCCCTCCTGCTGGGTGACGGCGAACTGGAGGGGCGTCAGCAGCCGGCGCAGTTCCGCGCTCGAGGGCTTCTGGAACGCGCCGGCGCCGTTCCAGCGCGGCGTCGAGGCCGCGGCGGCGGGTGCGGGCGTCGGAGCGGGAGACGGCGCGAGGGTCGCGGCGAGCGTCGCGCCGAGCACGAGAACGCCGGCGAAGGCGGCGAGCAGGGCGCGCGTCACGGGTGGCTCCCGGCGTCCTCGCCCCAGATCGCCTTGAGGCGCGCGGCGCGGCCGCAGCCCGCGGCGTACATCTTGTAGCGGAGCGGATTGACCTTGCAGTAGTTCTGGTGATGCTCCTCGGCCGGATAGAACTTCGAGGCCGGCACGATCTGGGTCGCGATCTTCCCGCGGAACCGGGGGTCCTGCTCGAGCTTCGCCTTCGAGGCCTCGGCCGCCTTCTTCTGCGCGTCGTTCAAGTAGAAGATCGCGGACCGGTACTGCGACCCGTGGTCGCAGAACTGTCCGTCGGCCTGGGTCGGATCGATGTTGTGCCAGAAGACCTGGAGAAGCTGCTCGTAGGAGATCTTCGCCGGGTCGAAGGTGATCTCCGCCGACTCGGCGTGGCCGGTCATGCCGGTCGAGACCTGCTCGTACGTCGGGTCCGCGGTCCGGCCGCCGGTGTAACCCGAGACGGCCGACACGACGCCGGGAAGGTCCTCGAACGCGCTCTCCTCGCACCAGAAGCAGCCTCCGGCGAAGATGGCCTTCTCGTTGGGCGCGGCGAGCGCGGCCCGGGCCAGGACGCCGAGGGCGAGAGACAGGATCAGACGGGCGAGCCACCGGGTCTTCAAGGGTATGGATCCTCCTCCGGCGAGAACCCTGCCGGACTGCCTTAGATTCCGGCGGGGCTCGCGGGTTTCGCACGGAGTACGTCCCGAACGGCGCCGCGGATTCCGTGGCAGGCAAGCCTCCCCCCGTGAGAGAGTTGCGCGCAAACCGGGGGGATGTTCATGAAGTTCGAAACGCTCGCGATCCATGCCGGGGGAGGCCGCGACCGGGCGACCTTCGACGTTGCGCCGCCGATCCACCTCTCGACGACCTTCGAGCACGGCCCCGCGGCCGAGCGGCCGGGGGGGCACATCTACATCCGGGAGTCCAACCCGAACCAGAGCCAGCTCGCCGAGGCCCTCGCGGCGATCGAGGGCGGCGAGGACACGCTCGTGTTCGCGTCGGGCCTCGCGGCCGGGGCGGCGTACCTACAGGCCATGCCGCCGGGGTCGCACGTGCTCTTCCCGGACGACGTCTACTACGGCTTCCGGCACATGGCCGACGAGTT
The DNA here is from genome assembly GCA_963764715.1 of uncultured Acidobacteriota bacterium. GTDB lineage: Bacteria > Acidobacteriota > Thermoanaerobaculia > UBA5066 > Gp7-AA6 > DAHUXD01. The sequence continues at coordinate 108,244 of CAVXTP010000017.1, read as the reverse complement.
CCTTCCGCGCTGGGGGATGACGGCGTCCGCCGTCGACATGGGGGACCTCGGCCGGGTCGAGGCGGCGGTGACGCCCGCGACGCGTCTGATCTGGGCCGAGACCCCGTCGAACCCGCTGATGAAGATCGCCGACCTCGCGGGCCTCGCGGAGATCGCGCGCCGGGCAGGCGCGAAGCTCGTCGTCGACGGGACGTTCGCGACGCCCGCCCTGCAGCGCCCGCTCGACCTCGGCGCCGACGCGGTCCTGCACTCGACGACGAAGTACCTCGGCGGCCACAGCGACGTGCAGGGCGGGGCCCTCGTGTTCCGGAAGAAGGACGAGACCTTTTCGAAGGCCGAGGAGGTGCGGTACATCCTCGGCGCGGTGGCGGCGCCCTTCAACTCCTGGCTCGTGCTCCGGGGCCTCCGGACGCTGGCCTGCCGGATGGAGCGCCATTCCGAAAACGCCCTCGCCCTGGCCCGGGCGCTCGAGGCCCATCCGGCCGTCGAGGCGGTGCACTACCCGGGGCTGCCCTCGCACCCCGGCCACGCGGTCGCCCGGCGGCAGATGAGCGCCTTCGGCGGGATGGTGTCGGTGCGCATCCAGGGCGGCCGCGAGGGCGCCCTGCGCGCGGCCTCGCGCATGAAGCTCTTCGTCAACGCGACGAGCCTCGGCGGGACCGAGAGCCTGCTCGAGCACCGCGCCTCGAGCGAGGGCCCGGGGTCCAGGACGCCGCCGAACCTCCTCCGGGTCTCGGTCGGCCTCGAGCACCCCGACGACCTCGTCGAGGACTTCCGGCAGGCCCTCGCCTGACGGATCAGTCCGTCTCGCGGTAGAGCCAGGCGCCGGCGAGCGTCGCGGCGACGCACTCGACGAGCGTCCACGCGAGCGCGAGCGCCGAGATCCCGAAGAGGCCCATCGCCCGCATGGCGATGATCGCGAGCAGCGACGTGAAGAACCAGACCGCCACGCCGGCCCGCACGGCGGTCGCGGCGCCGGCGCCGAAGCGCGGCCGGATGGCGGCGTAGAGCCAGACCGCGGCGATGCCGAGCCCGAATCCCCAGAGCGTCCAGACCGCGGTCACCGCGCCGCCCTGCGGCAGTCCCTTCCCGAGCGCGCGCATGCCGGACTCGTACTCTCCCCGCATGACGACGTCGTAGCGCAGGTACTCGGAGATGTTGATCAGGATGCCGGCCAGGATGCCGCCGAGGACGACGCGGGAAAAGTTGATCCGGCCCATGGTGTCCTCCTTCGCCGATCGCGCCCGCCTCCCTGACCGTTACTTCGGCTTGTACTGGTCGGGGATCGGGTTGCCGGGCCGCTCGACGTCCCAGACGACCGAGGCCACCCACCAGCGCTCGCCGTCGTTGAGCATCTGGATGCTGTTGATGCCGCTGACGAAGGGCTTCTCGTCGGACGGCGCGCGGCGCGCCTCGTAGGTCGAGAAGGCCTGGCAGACGTTCCCGAAGCAGTCGAGCCGGCGCGCGACCTCCTTCTCGTAGAAGGCGGTCGAGTTGCCCTTCTCCTTCGCCTCGGCGGCGCCCTTGCGCACCCGGTCGCGGAAGCCGTCCACGTCGAGGACCGTGAAGAGCTCTTCCTTCGGGCGCTTGGGCGGGATGAACATCCCGACGGGCAGCATCACCGCGCGCATCCGCGCCCAGTCGGGCTCGGCGCCGTCGGGATGGCTGACCGACGCGTAGAGCGCGGCGAGGATGGAGTCGATCGAGGCGCCGTCGCCGGCGGGCGGCGCGCCGGGGCGGCGAGCCGCGTCGCTCGGCGGGGCCGACGAGGGCGGCCGGGTCGCCTGGGCGGCGGCGATCGAGGAGAGCAGCAGGGCGACGAGGGCGAGCACGGGCTTTTTCACGAGAGCTCCTTTCATGCGCGGGCCCGCCGCGTGGCGAGCGCGTCGAGCGAGAAGCGGTCCGCATCGCGCGGAACCATCAGGACGAAAACGACCAGGGCGAGGCGCGGAATGACGTGCGTGTGGAACTCGTAGAGCGGCTCCTTCAGCAGGTGGCCGAACGTGACGACGAGGAGCACCGCGCCGAGGGCGAGCGAGGCCTCGCGCACGCGCCAGCCGGCGAGCATGAGCGCGCCGCCCGCGAGCTCGACGAAGGGAATCGTCACGCCGGCGATCCAGAGCGACCACGCCGGAAGAAACGTGTCGGCGTAGGGATCGACGAACCACCGGTGCGCGTGGCCCGACGGCGTCAGGGTGAAGACCTTCCAGAAGCCGGCCATGAAGAAGATCAGGCCGAGCACGCCGCGGGCGAAGAGGACCGCCCAGGCCCGGCCCGCCGCATCGCTCGCGCTCCCGCTCACGCCCCGGCCCTCCTTCGTCCGCCCCGACTCCGGTAAGATCCGCGGAGTTTCGCGGCGGGCACCGTTCGGACACGATAGCCCAACCGCCGCCGGAGGGCCGATGGACGCGTCCGAGACGAAATCCCTGCCGGAAAACGCCTACCGTCCGCTCGGGTCCGGCGAGGTCTACCAGCCGATCGTCCCGGCCTCCGCCAATCTCCCCGAGGCGACCTGGCGCTCGGTCCTCTGGGGGCTCTTCCTCTGCGCGATCTTTACCGCGGCATCGGCATATTCCGGGCTCAAGGTCGGGCAGGTCATGGAGGCCGCCATCCCGATCTCGATCCTGGCGATCGGCCTGGCGCGCGTCTACGGCCGACGTTCGTCGATCCTCGAAAACGTCATCATCACCGGGATCGGGGGCGTCTCGGCGTCGGTCGTCGCCGGCGCGATCTTCACGCTCCCGGCCCTCTACATCCTGAAGCTCGATCCTCATCCCTGGCAGACGATCTTCATCTGCCTCGCCGGCGGCGCCCTCGGGGTCCTGTTCATCATTCCGCTTCGCCGCTATTTCGTCCGGGACATGCACGGGCAGTTTCCCTTCCCCGAGGCGACGGCCATCACCGAGGTTCTCGTCACCGGCGAGAGGGGAGGTTCGCAGGCGAAGCTCCTGCTCCAGGCGACCGGCATCTCGGCCGTGTACGACTTCTTCGTGACGACCTTTCAGGTGTGGAAGGAGTTCGTCGATTTCCGGTTCGTGAAGGTCTTCGACGATCTGGCGGTCAAGGCCCGCATGGTCCTGCGTTTCGACGCCGTCGCCTTCATTCTCGGCCTCGGCTACGTGATGGGCCTGCGGGCCTCGACGCTGCTGTGCGCCGGGGGCGTGCTGTCGAACTTCGTGCTCGTGCCGGTGATCTGGTTCATCGGCCGGAAGTTTCCCGACGCGGTCGTCTACCCGGGCACGCTCCCGATCGCCGAGATGACCGGGACGGACATTTACCGCGCCTACGTGCGGTTCATGGGCGTCGGGGCCATCGCGACCGCCGGCATCTTCGGCATCATCAAGTCGCTCAAGATCGTCGCCGGTTCGTTCTCGATCGCCGCCAAAGCCTTCCGCCACGGCGAGGCCGAAGGGCTGGAACGGACGGACCGGGACATGGCGATCATGAAGATCCTGGTCGGCGTCGTGGTGTCGACCGTGGCCGTCGCGATCTTCCTGGGCAATCTCGACGCCAGGGCCGTCATCGTCCTCATCGGCCTCGGGCTGACGATGGTGTTCTCGTTCTTCTTCACGTCCGTGGCGGCCAACGCGATCGCGACGACGGCGCGCAACCCGGTCTCGGGGATGACGATGCTGACGATCATCATCTCGTCCCTGATCCTCCTCGAGTTCGGCGTGTCGGGGCGGACGGGCATGTTCTTCGTCATGGCGATCGCCGGGATGGTCTGCACGGCGCTGTCGGTGTCCGGCCAGACCATCACGGACCTGAAGACGGGCTACTGGCTGGGGTCGACCCCCGCCGTCCAGGAGCGCGTCAAGTTCTACGGCGTGCTGGTCTCGTCGGTCGTCGTGGGCCTCGTGATCGTGCTCCTCGCGAAGACCTTCCAGTTCGGCGAGTCCGCGCCGGGCGACCTGCGGCCGGTCCTGGCCTCCCCGCAGGCCTCGATCATGAAGGCCCTCGTCGAGGGCTTCATGAGCCGCCAGCCGGTCGCCTACATCCTCTTCGGCGCGGGCGCGATGATCGCGGTCGCCATGGAGATGCTGCAGGTTCCCCCCCTGATCTTCGCCCTCGGGATGTACCTGCCGCTCGAGCTCAATACGCCGGCGCTCGTCGGGGGAGTCATCTCGCACTTCGTCAACAAGCGCTCCGAGGCGGCCGGCGGCGTGACCGGCCGGTCGATGCGCGAGCGGGCGATCATCATCGCGTCGGGACTGATGGCCGGCGGCGCGCTCGGCGGCGTTTTCGGCGCGGGGCTGCGCGTCGTGCCCGGGTTCCGCGAGGACCTGATCAAGCTGCCCTTCTACGACATCGACCCGGTTTCCCAGACCGTGAGCGCCGCGGGCTTCGTCCTGCTGTGTCTCTACCTCTGGTACGGCTCCATGAAGAAGGAGAAGCCCGCCTGACCGACCGGCTCGGGACGCTCACGGCGACGGCCCTCCTCGGGATCGACACGCTCTGGGGCGGCGACGTCATGAACCCGTCCGGGACCGGGCGGGCGGTCGTCGATTCCTGGTTCTCGGACGAGCCGATGCCCGAGGCGTACACGCATCCGGCCGCGGCGACTCTCCGGGCCGCCGGGGGCGTCGCCGCGAAGGAGCCGGACCGCGCGGCCGTCGACGCCTACCTCGCCGCGATCGACGTGAAAGGGGCGATCGACGCCGTCGCCGCCGCTGGCGCGACGCTTCCGGGCCTGCGCGGCGCGTTCTTCGACGGCCTCGGCGAGTGCATGTCGGTGATGTGGGACCTCTCGATGCACCTGCTCGGCCGCGGTCCGGAGGTTCCCTACGAGCGCTGCGTCGTCGCATCGACGGGGAGGCCGCCCTCGCCCTCGCGCCCCGAGGAGAAGCGGCGGCGGCTCGCCGAGCTCCTGGCGAAAGCCGGATATCCGTCGAAGACCGGCGACGAGCTCCTCGCCGCGGTCGACGCCTGGCGGCGCGAGCGGATGGTGCCGCCGAAAACGATCGCGACGCTCGCCAACGCCTTCATCGCCCGCTTCGACGCCGGGACGACGAAGAACCTCGCGCCCCACCTGCCCGCCGAGTTACGAGGAGTCCCGCGCTCGAACATGACGTTCGTGCCCATCAAGGACGCGTTCTTCTCGGGCTTCATGAGCTACGTCGGCCGCGCCCGCAACCCCGACGGTTCGCCGCAGTACGAGGCGCTCTACGAGATCAACGCCTCGCTGCAGATTTCCGTGCCCGAGTTCGAGCAGCTCGTCGGCCACGAGGTCGTCCCCGGCCACGTTACGACGGCGGCGCTGATGCAGGGCCTCTACGTGCGGGGCCGCGTCGGCTTCGAGGCCACGATCCTCGCGATGAACACGCGCTGGGGAACGCTCGCCGAGGGCATCGGCAACAACGCGGTCCTGATGGCGATGGGCCTGACCGAGGTCGAACAGGTGCCCGACGAGGACCTCCAGATCGGCCTCTGGCTCGCCCACCTCCAGGACGACGCCAAGAACCAGGCGTCGTACCGGACCTGGGGCGAGCGCGCGCCGCAGGAAGAGATCGTCGCGGCGCTGCGGCGCGACTTCCTGGTCTCCGAAGAGCGCGCCGGGAAATTCGGGGGGCGTGGGGAAAGCATCCTCTCTTCGGCCGCATGAACCTGCCCGCCTACCGCGCCGGCACCGAGGTCGTCGCCGACCTGCGCCGGAACCACCCTCCGGAGAAGGTCCTGCCGGCGATCTACGGCTGCGCGGGGCTCGTCGACATCGTCACCCTGCCGGCCGCGCTCCAGGACTGATTTCCGGCGAGGGCCGGTCGAGCCCACGGTCGTCCCAGGAGACGGGGTCCTCGCGCGGCTCGAGATGCGTGATCGCGTGGGAGCCGGGAAGGGTCTGGCGAACGGCCGCCTCGATCGATTCGCAGAGGTCGTGGCCCCTCTGCACGGTCCACGTGCCGGGCACGAGGACGTGCATCGTCACGAAGCGGCGGCGGCCGGCCACGCGCGACAGGATCGCGTGGAAGAGGATGCCCTGCTCCTGGAAGGGCGCGAGGGCCTCGGTCACGACCTTGCGCTCGTCCTCCGGAAGCGAAGAGTCCATGAGCCCGAGGCCCGTGTCGCGCACCAGCCTCCAGCCGGTCCAGACGATATTCACGGCGACGGCGGCGGCGATGAGAGGGTCGAGGCGGACCCAGCCCGTCAGCGCGACGAGCGCGATCCCCACGATGACGCCCGCCGAGGTCCAGACGTCGGTCAGCAGGTGGTGCGCGTCGGCGGTCAGCGTGATCGAGCGCAGTCTCCGGCCGGCGGCGAGAAGCATCACGGCGACCGACCCGTTGATCGCGGAGGCGACGACGGACACGCCGACGCCGAGCCACGCGTCGGTCAGGGGTTGCGGCGTCTTCCAGCGCTCCCACGCGGCCACCACGATGCCGGCCGCCGCGGCGATGATGAGAAAGCCCTCGACGCCGCTCGAGAAGTACTCGGCCTTCGTATAACCGAAGGCGTGCTTCTGGTCGGGGGGCTTCGCGGCCACGGTCAGCGCCCACAGGGCGATCAACGCCGCGACGAGGTTGACGACCGACTCCGCGGCGTCCGAGAGAAGGCCGACCGAGCCGGTCAGCTTCCAGGCCGCGAGCTTCAACACGATCGTCACGACCGCCGCGCCGATCGACACGAAGGCGTAGAACCGCGCGGAGCGGGCGGGGATCGGCGCGGCTGCCGTGGTCACGCCGAAATCATAGTGCCCGCGGCGCGGCCGCCCTCGCGTAAACTCCGCCGCGTGGAACGCGAGCGGCGCAGCGGGCTCGATCGGCGCAAGGCGCGCACCGGGCGGCACGACCGCGCGGACCTGAAGGCGATCGCCCGAAAGGCGATGGTCGACCGGGGGCTCGCCCCCGACTTTTCGCGCGACGTTCTCGCGGAGCTCTCCGCGATCCGGGGCCCGGCGACGGCCTCGGGCGCCGGCATCCGGGACCTGCGCGACCGGCTCTGGGTCTCGATCGACAACGACGACTCGCGCGACCTCGACCAGCTGTCCGTGTCCGAGGCCATCCCCGGCGGGCGCACGCGGATCTTCGTCGCGATCGCCGACGTCGACGCGCTCGTTCCGAAGGGCTCGTCGATCGACGAGCACGCGCGGACGAACACGACCTCGATCTACACGGCGGCGGAGATCTTTCCGATGCTGCCGGAGAAGCTCTCGACCGACCTGACGTCGCTGAACGAGGCCGCAGACCGGCTCGCCGTCGTCGCCGAGATGGATTTCGAGAAGGACGGGACCCTCGTCCGCTCCGACATCTACCGCGCCGCCGTCCACAACCGGGCCAAGCTCGCCTACGACAGCGTCTCCGTCGGTCTCGAGGGCGGAGCGATGCCGGAGAAGGTCGACGGAACCCCGGGGGCGGCCGAGCAGCTCCGCGCCCAGGACGCGGTGGCGCAGGCGCTCCGCACGCGGCGCCACGAGGAGGGTGCGCTCGACCTCGAAACGATCGAGCCCCGCGCGGTTTTCGTCGACGACACCGTGACGGACCTCGCGGTCCAGCCCAAGAACCGGGCCCGCGAGCTCATCGAGGATTTCATGATCGCCGCCAACGGCGTGACCGCCCGGTTTCTCGCGTCGCGCGGCATCGCGTCGCTCCGCCGCGTCGTCCGCTCGCCCGAGCGGTGGTCGAAGATCGTGTCGGTCGCGGCCCAGTCGGGGGAGCGCCTGCCCGCCGAGCCGGACGCGCGGGCCCTCGAGGCCTTCCTCGTGAAGCGTCGCCGCGCCGATCCCCTGAGGTTCCCGGATCTCTCTCTCGTGATCATCAAGCTGATGGGCGCCGGCGAGTACGTCGTCGAGCGGCCCGGCCAGGCGGCGATCGGCCACTTCGGCCTGGCGGTCCGCGACTACACGCACTCGACGGCGCCGAACCGCCGGTACCCCGACCTCATCACGCAGCGCCTCGTCAAGGCGGCGCTCGCGGGCGAGCCGCCGGCCTACGACGTCGCCGAGCTCGGCTTCCTCGCGACCCACTGCACGGAGCAGGAGGACGACGCCGACAAGGTCGAGCGGCAGGTCCGCAAATCCGCGGCCGCGCTTCTCCTCGAGCCGCGGATCGGCCAGGCCTTCGACGCCATCGTCACGGGCGCGTCGGAGAAGGGGACCTGGGTCCGGATCTTCCAGCCGCCCGTCGAGGGCAAGCTCGTCCACGGCTGGGAAGATCTCGAGGTCGGCGACCGCCTCCGCGTCAAGCTCATCTCGACGGACGTCGAGCGCGGCTTCATCGACTTCGTGCGGATCGGCTGAGGGCGGGCCGCGCAAGGGTCGTTTGACTCACTTTGCGGAGGGCCCTTTCGCCCTGCGGGCCTGATGTAGATTTCTCCGGTGTCGAAAACGAAGTCGTACGCTGGAGGATCGAATGAGGAGACCGCTTTCCGGCCTCGCGGCCGGTTTGTTACTGGCGGGGGCACTCGTGTCCGCTGAGGCTGCGGCCCAGACCGCGGCGGCGGCGCCGACCGCCGGCGAGGCGAAGGCCTTCGTCGAGGCGGCCGAGAAGGACCTCTTGAGGCTCTGGATCGACTCGAGCCGCGCCGACTGGGTCAAGTCGACGTACATCACGGACGACACCGAGATTCTGGCGGCCCAGGCCAACGAGAAGGCGATCTCGGCCGGGGTCCGGTATGCCAAGCAGGCGACGCGGTTCGACGGCGTCCCTGCCGACGCCGAGACGGCGCGCAAGCTGAAGCTTCTGAAGCTCGCGCTGACGGTCGCGGCACCCGGGGACCCGGCCGAGGCGGCGGAGCTGACGCGGCTCGGGGCGGCGATGGAGGGCATGTACGGCAAGGGCAAGTACTGCCCGCCCGAGGGAAAGTGCCTCGACCTCGAGGACATCACGAAGATCATGGCCACGTCGCGGGACGCGAAGCAGCTCCTCGACGTCTGGGCCGGCTGGCACACGATCGCGCCGCCCATCCAGCCGAACTACGTGCGGTACGTCGAGCTCGCCAACAAGGGCGCGCGGGAGCTCGGCTACAAGGACACGGGCGCGATGTGGCGCTCGAAGTACGACATGGCGCCGGAGGCGTTCGCAGCCGAGCTCGACCGGCTCTGGGAGCAGGTGCGTCCGCTCTACGTCTCGCTCCACGCGTACGTGCGGTGGAAGCTGCGGGAAAAGTACGGCGACGCCGTGCCGGCGACCGGACCGATCCCGGCCCATCTGCTCGGCAACATGTGGGCCCAGACCTGGGACAACGTCTATCCGCTGGTCGCGCCGAAGGGGGCCGATCCCGGCTACGACCTGACCGAGATCCTCAAGTCCCGGAAGACCGACGCGCGCCAGATGGTCCGGTACGGCGAGGGCTTCTTCAGCTCCCTCGGCTTCGACCCGCTCCCGAAGACCTTCTGGGAGCGCTCGATGTTCGTGAAGCCGCAGGACCGCGAGGTCGTCTGCCACGCGAGCGCCTGGGACATCGACTACGTGGACGACCTCCGGATCAAGATGTGCATCGACATCACGGCCGAGGATTTCGTCACCGTGCATCACGAGCTCGGCCACAACTACTACCAGCGGGCCTACGACACGCAGCCCGTGCTCTTCCGCGACAGCGCCAACGACGGCTTTCACGAAGCGATCGGCGACACGGTCGCGCTCTCGGTGACGCCGGAGTACCTCGTGAAGCTCGGCCTCCTCTCCTCGGCCCCCGACGCGTCCAGGGACATCGGCCTGCTTCTCCAGAAGGCGCTCGAGAAAGTGGCCTTCCTGCCCTTCGGCCTCCTGATCGACCAGTGGCGCTGGAAGGTCTTCTCCGGGGAGATTCCGCCCGCCGACTACAACAAGGCGTTCTGGGACCTGCGCTTGAAGTACCAGGGCGTCGCGCCGCCGATCGCGCGTCCGGCCGACGCGTTCGACCCGGGCGCGAAGTACCACGTGCCCGCGGGCGTTCCGTACACGCGCTACTTCCTCGCCGACATCCTGCAGTTCCAGTTCCACCGGGCGCTGACGAAGACCGCGGGTTGCACGGGAGCGCTCAACCGTTGCTCGATTTACGGAAACGCGGCGGCGGGCAAGCGCCTGCGCGACACGCTGGCGATGGGGCAGTCCCGTCCCTGGCCCGACGCGCTCGAGGCCCTGACGGGCCAGCGGCAGATGGACGCGACCGCGATCCGCGACTACTTCGCCCCGCTCCAGAAGTGGCTCGACGAGCAGAACAAGGGAAAGCCGGTCGGCTGGTAGGCCTGTCCCGGGGGTTCGAAGCGGAGACTTCCCGCACGACGTCATGAATCCCGGACGCGCGCTCCGCGCCGTCTCGTTCGCCGCCATCGCGGCGGTCGCCGGCACCACGTTCGGCGAGCAGCTCCCCCTCAAGCTCTACACGACGGCCGACGGCCTCCCGAGCGACCGGATCCACGCGATCCTTCCCGACTCGCACGGCTACCTCTGGCTCGGAACGTCCGACGGGATCGCGCGCTTCGACGGCTACGGGTTCACCGGCCTCGGCGTGCCCGAGGGACTGCCCGGTCCCGAGGTGGGCGACCTCCTGGAGGCGGGCGACGGTGCGTACTGGGCCGCGACCAACCGGGGGATCGTGCGCTGGAATCCGGCCCGGGAGCCGACCGGGCCGCCGGCGTCGATGCTCGTGGTCCATCCCGCCGGCGCGGGAGGCGGCGACGAGGTGGAGGCGCTGCTCGAGGACGGCGGCGTGCTCTGGGCGGGAACGCGCGACGGGCTCTATCGTGTGTCGCCCTCGGGGCGGAGCTGGGCGGCGGAGCGCGTCCGTTTCGAACCCCCGGGCAATGCGGACGCCCGCATCGTCAACGCGCTCGCCCGGGGCCCCGGCGGAGATCTCTTCGTCGGAACCGAGGGCGGCCTCTTCCGGCTTCGGGCGGGGAGCACGGCCGTTCGGGTCGGCGGTCCGAACGGGCCGCCGCGAACGGTCCGCGCCCTGCTCGCCGAGCCCGACGGCCCGCTGTGGGTCGGGACGCTCGCCGAGGGAATCGCGGAGGTCCGCCGCTCCGCATCGGGCGAGCTCGTCGCCCGGCACGCGTTCGGGAGCGAGAACGGCCTGGCCGGAAACCACGTCACGGCGCTGAAGAGAACTTCCGACGGAGAAATCTGGGCGGCCTGCTTCGGCGGCGTCTCCGAGATCGCCGCCGATCGCGCGTCGGTCCGGAGCCACACGATGGCGCAGGGGCTGGCGGGCTTCGGGATCTGGTCGCTCGCGGAAGACGGCGAGGGGAACCTCTGGATCGGAAGCGACGACGCGGGCGTCATGCGGCTCGCCCGGAACGGCTTCCGGCGGCTCGACTCCCGCGACGGGCTCTCGAGCGACCGGGTGAGCGCCCTCTTCGCGGGCGTCGGCGGCGCGCCCTGCGCATTCACCCGTGGCCGGCGACCCGAGGACGTCGGGGGCGACGACGGCTTCCTCGAGTGCTTCGACGGGGAGCGCTTTCACACGCAGCGCGTGCGCCTTCCGGCGGGTACGTCCTACGGATGGGGATGGAATCAACTCACGCTGCGGGACTCCGCCGGCGAGTGGTGGGTGCCGACCTTCGCGGGGCTCTTCCGGTTTCCCGCGGTGCCCTTCGAGCGGCTCGGGCAGGTCGCGCCGCGACGGGTCTACACGCAGCGCGACGGGCTGCCCTCCGACCAGGTCTACCGTCTCTTCGAAGACCGCCGGGGGGACCTCTGGATGGGGCTCGCGGGCACGGATCGGCCGCTCGCGCGCTGGGAACGCTCGACGGACCGGATCGAGACTCTTTCGGCGGCCGACGGCATCCCGGCGGAGCTGCCGATGGCGTTCGCCGAAGACCCGGGCGGGGGCGTGTGGATCGGCTTCCTTCGGGGCGGGCTCGTCCGCCGGCACGGCGGGAAGTCCGCCGCGTTCGGCGAGCGCGAAGGGCTGCCGCCGGGATCGGTCCGCGCCCTCCACGTCGACCGCGCGGGACGGCTATGGATCGCGACGAGCCGCGGCGGCCTCGCCCGGGTCGACCGGCCGGCCGAGGCTTCCGTGCGTTTCGAACGCGTCTCCTCGGCGCAGGGCCTGGCGAGCGACAACGCGTATTCGCTGGCCGAGGACCCGCAGGGGCGCATCTACGCCGGGACCGAGCGGGGCCTCGACCGGGTCGATCCGGCGAGCGGGAACGTCCAGCACTTCACGAGCGACGACGGTCTCGCCCGCGGAGTGATCGAGACCTGCCTCCGGGACCGCCGGGGACGTCTCTGGTTCGGCTCCTCGGAGGGCCTCTCGTGGCTCGAGCCGGTCCCCGACGCGCCTCGGAAGGCGCTGCCGCTGCGGGTCACGCGCGTGCTCGTCAACGGCGTCCGCGAGCCCTTCGCCGAGCTCGGCGTGACCTCGGCGCAGCTGTCGGCGCGCGCGACCGAGCCGACCTCCGTCGAGATCGACTTCGTCGCGCTCGATTTCGCGCCGGGTGGCCGGCCGCGCTACCAGTACCGGGTCGACGGCCTCGACCGCGACTGGAGCGCGCCGACGTCCCGGCCGTCGGTCGTCTACGCGAGGCTGCCGTCGGGCGCCTACCGCTTCCGCGTGCGCGCCATCGCCAACGACGGATCGATGGGAGGGAGGGAGGCCGAGGTCCGCTTCCGCGTTCTCCCGTCGTTCTGGAAGCGGCCGGAGGTGATCGGAGGCCTCGCTCTCCTGGCCCTCGCCGCGGCCTACGCCCTCCACCGCAGCCGCCTCAAGCGGGCGCTCGCGATCGACCGGGTCCGCACGCGCGTCGCCACCGACCTCCACGACGACGTCGGCGCCGGCCTCTCGGAGATCGCGATCCTCTCGGAGCTGCCGCGGGGATCGCCCGGCCGCGATCCCGGAAAGGTGCTCCAGGAGATCGGCGAGCGGGCGCGTGCGCTCGTCGACTCCATGAGCGACATCGTGTGGTCCACGGACCCGCGCCGGGACGACGCCGCGAGCCTGCTCGCGCGGATCCGGCACTTCGCCGCGAACGCCCTCGAGGGCCGGGGGATCGCCTGGACCCTCGAGGTCGCGCCGGATTTCGAGAAGCGCGCGCTCGAGCCCGAGACCCGGCGGCAGATCTACCTGGTGCTCAAGGAGGCCCTGACGAACGTCGCCCGCCATTCCCGCGCGGGACGGGCCTCGATCCGCATCGCGCCGGAGGCGCAGACGCTTTCGATCGAGGTCGAGGACGACGGGATCGGGTTCGCGGAAGGCGCGGCCGGCGCGTGCGCGGGGCACGGCCTCGCCAACATGAAGGCGCGCGCCCTCGGCCTCGGCGGCACCTTCGAGGCGGATTCCCGGAGGCCGGGAGGCACGCGGATCCGCGTGCGGGTGCCCCTGCGCGGCCGGGCGGCGCGCTCCGCATGAGGATGCGGTTGCGGCCGGCCGCGTAGCGCCGGAGGATGCGTTCGATGCCGACGCCGCCTCCGAGCCGGATCCGCGTGGCCCTCGTCGAGGACAAGCGCCTGATCCGCGAGGGTCTCGGCGCGATCCTCGACCGCTCGCCGGGGCTCGCCTGCGTCGGCGCCTTTCCGTCCGTCGAAGAGGCCGTCGCGAGGCTCGACGCGGCTCCCTGCGACGTGCTCCTTCTCGACATCCATCTCCCGGGCATGTCCGGCGTCGAGGGCGTCGCGGTCATCCGCGATCGTTTCCCCGAAACGCGGGTCCTGATGCTGACGGTGTACGAGGAAGAGGAGCAGGTCTTCGCGTCGATCCGCAACGGCGCCTGCGGGTACCTCCTCAAGAAGACGCCCCCGGCGCAGATCGCGGAAGCGGTGCGCCAGGCATGGAGCGGCGGCTCCCCGCTGTCGCCCGAGATCGCCCGCCGGATGGTCGAGCACTTCCAGCGTTCGCCGGCGCGGCCTCCGGGAGAGTCGCCCCTGACGGCCCAGGAGCGAAGTCTCCTGCGTCTGCTGGCGGAGGGGCACAGCTACCAGACCTGCGCGGATCGGCTGGGCGTGTCGATCAACACGGTCCGGGACCACGTGCGGAGCGTCTACGACAAGCTCCACGTGCACTCGAAGTCCGAGGCCGTGAGCCGCGGGCTGCGGCGCGGCTTGATCGAGTAGGCGCCCGTCCCCGGAATCGCACCGATCGTGCTCGCGGCCGGACCGCATGGCCATGCTATTTCCGGAGCCGCCTCCGGCCCCTAGATTGCCGCCGATCCCCGCACGACGGAGGTCCCATGAGACATCGACTCGGCGTCGGCCTCGCCTCGGGCGTTCTCCTGATCTCGAATCTCTCGGCGGCGACGTTCACGGTGACCAACACCAACGACTCGGGCGCGGGCTCGTTCCGGCAGGCGATCATCGACGCCGACAACAACGCCGGCGCCGACACGATCGCGTTCAACATTCCGGGGTCCGATTCGGGCTGCGACGGCAGCGGCGTCTGCACGATCGCGCCGCTCAATCCTTTGGTCAACGTCACCGACCCCGTCACGATCGACGGCTACACCCAGCCGGGGGCCTCGGTCAACACGCTCGCGCAGGGCACGAACGCGGTCCTGAAGATCGTCCTCTCGGCGGTCAACCTCTCGAACCAGCTCTGTTTCACGGTGACGGGCCCGGCGACCGTGCGGGGCCTCGTCTTCCGGAAGGACTGGCATCCGGCCATCGACATCCTGGGCGGAACGGACACCCACATCACGGGCTGCTTCTTCGGTGTCGCGCCGGACGGGCACACGGCCGATCCGACCGCCGTCTCGGTCGTCGACGTGGTGGGGTCCGGGACGGTCGTCGGCGGCCCGAACCCGGCCGATCGGAATCTCTTCGCCGCCGCGACGATCTATCACATCGAGTGTGAAGGGCAGCCCGGCCTGCTGGTGCGGAACAACCTCTTCGGAACCGACGCGGCGGGAACCTCGGCCATCGGTCCCGGCACCGCCGTCGCCGGTGCGTCGCCGAGCGTCACGATCCGCGACAACGTCATGGCCGCCGCCGAATTCAGCCTGATCGACGGCGCGGGGCTCGGAACCGTGATCCAGGGCAACAAGCTCGGCACGGACGTGACGGGAACTCTGCCGCTCGGCACGGGGCCGGGCGCGATCACCGTGATGAACGACGATGTCACCATCGGGGGGATCGGGACCGGCCAGGGCAACATCATCGCGTACAGCTCCGGGAACGGAATCTTCGTGAACGTCGTGGACGGCGTGACGATCCGCGGCAACTCCATCCACGACAACGCGGGCCTCGGGATCGACGTGGGCAACGACGGGGCAACGCCGAACGATCTGGCCGAGGCGGACGGCATCCAGAACTTTCCGGTCCTGAAGTCGGTGACGACCGGCAACCCGACGCACGTTCAGGGCCTGCTGCACTCGACGCCGTCCACGGTGTTCGACCTCGACTTCTACTCGAACGCGGCGTGCTCGAACTTCCCGCGGGAGTTCCTCGAAGGGGAGACGTATCTCGGCTCGAGCCAGGTCACGACGGACGGCGCGGGCGTCGGGTCCTTCGACGTCTCGCTGCCCGTGGCGACGGCGGCGGGCGCGCGGATCTCGGTCACGGCGACGACGCCCGGCGGAAGGACCTCGGAGTTCTCGCAGCGCCTGCCCTTCTCGGTGACGCCGGCCGCCGGCCCCGCCGCGGCCGGAAACGGGATGACGATCGCCGGCACCGATTTCGAGGCCGGCGCGACGGTGACGGTCGGCGGCCAGCCGGCGACGGACATCTCGGTCAACGGCTTCAACCAGATCACCGGCGGGACTCCGGCGTTGACGCCCGGTTCCGTCAACGACCTCGTCGTCACGAACACCAATGGAACGTCGGGGACCCTCGTGAAGGGCTGGGTCTCGAACTTCCTCGACGTGGATTCCGGCAACCAGTTCTACTTCTACGTCACCGGCCTCGTCTCGAACGCGATCACGGTCGGCATCGGCGGCGGGCTTTATGGCGTCGACAACCCGACGCTGCGCCAGCAGATAGCGGTCTTCCTGCTGAAGGCCAAGCACGGGCTGTGCTACACGCCGCCGCCGTGTGCGGGCACGTTCTCCGACGTGCCCTGCCCGTCCAGTTTCGCGGCGTGGATCGAGGCCATGTCCGCCGAAGGGATCACCGGCGGCTGCGGCGGCGGGAAGTTCTGCCCGCAGAACCCGGTGCGGCGCGACCAGATGGCGGTGTTCCTCCTCAAGGGAGAGCACGGATCGAGCTACGTGCCGCCGGCCTGCGTGGGGGTCTTCGGCGACGTTCCCTGCCCGTCGACCTTCGCGGACTGGATCGAGCGCCTCGCGGCCGAGAACATCACCGGAGGCTGCGGGGGAGGCAACTACTGCCCGGGCAACAACAACACCCGCGGCCAGATGGCCGTGTTCATGGTCAAGACGTTCGGTCTGTCGTTTTGAGAGTTCCAACGACACGAGGAGGTTTCGTGAAAGTCGCGCTCTGCCTGTGCATCGCTGCGGGAGTGATCGTCGCCGCGAGACTCTCCGCGGCCACGTTCACCGTCACGAACACGAACGACGCAGGGGCCGGCTCGCTCCGGCAGGCGATCCTCGACGCGAACGCGAACGCCGGCGCCGACACGGTCGCGTTCAACGTCACCGGAGCCGGCTGCGACGGCTCGGGCGTGTGCACGATCGCGCCGACCTCGCAGCTGCCCGGTGTCAACGACATCGCGACGATCGACGGGTACACCCAGCCGGGCGCGTCCGTGAACACGGCGACCTTCGGCTCGAACGCCGTCCTGAAAATCGTCCTCTCGGCAGCCAATATTCCGAATGCCGACGGCATCATCTTCGGGATCAACGGGGGAACGGTCCGGGGTCTCGTGATCAACGGGGGATTCAACGAGGCCGTCGTGTGCTTCGACGAGGTGGCCGCGCATGTCGAGGGCTGCTTCATCGGAATCGACGCCTCGGGGCTGACGGCCTCGGGGAACCACGTCGGCGTCGACATGATTTCGGGCACCGTCGGGGGCCCGGCGCTCGCGCAGCGCAACGTCATCGGCTCGGCGTATTCCGCGGCGCACTCGAGCAACCCGAGTGGATTCGTCGTCCAGAACAACCTGATGGGCACGGACTCGACCGGCACGGTCGCGCTGACGCAGGCTCCGACGAGCACCGGCGTGACCCTGGGGTCCTGCTCGGCCGCCGCCGCCACGAACTCGGTCCTCGGCAATGTCATCGCCGGCTTTCGGGGGGCGGCGATCCAGGCGCAGTGTGACGGCACGGTAATCCAGGGCAACCGGATCGGCGTCGACGCCAGCGGAACCGTCGTGTTTCCCCCCGCGACCGCCTACGGCATCGATCCCGGCATCGACGCCATCGTCGGCGGCGTCAATCCCGGCGAGGGCAACATCGTGACGGGTATGACGCGCATCGGCGTGATCGGAAGCGTCTTCAGCGGCGGCACGATCCGGGGCAACTCCATCTATGGCAACGGGGGAGACCCCGGCTTCTCGGGCCTCGGCATCGACATGCTGTCCGACGGGGTCACCAGGAACGACCCCGGCGACGTGGACGGCATCCAGAACTTCCCGCTCCTGAAGTCGGTCACGACGGGAGCGACCACGCACGTCCAGGCCGCGCTGCACTCGCTGGCTTCGACGATGTACGACATCGATTTTTATTCGAACCCGGCATGCTCGAACTTCCCCCGTGATTTCGACGAGGGGAAGACCTACCTGGGCTCGGACCAGGTCACGACCGACGGCGCGGGAACGGTGTCGATCGACACCACGCTCCCCGTCGCGACCGAGGCGGGCGCCCGAATCAGCATGACGGCGACCAACCACGCGACCGGCCGGACCTCCGAGTTCTCGCAGCGCCTGCCGTTCTCGGTCTCGCCCCCGTCGGGTCCGCCCACCGTCGGTATCCCGATCACGATCTTCGGGACGGACTTCGCCGCGGGCGCGGCGGTGACGATCGGCGGCCAGGCGGCGACGGGCGTCAACGTCGTCAACGGAGGTCAGATCAACGCCACGAGTCCGATCCTGGCGGCCGGGACCGTCAACGATCTCGTCGTGACGAACACGGACGGCACGAGCGGGACGCTGGTCAAGGGCTGGGTCTCGAACTTCCTCGACGTCGACTCCGGTACGCAGTTCTACGCGTTCGTCACGACGCTCGTGTCCAACGGAATCACCGCCGGCGTCGGAGGAGGCATGTACGGTGTCAATCAACCGACGCTGCGGCAGCAGATGGCGGTGTTCATCCTCAAGGCGGAGCACGGGCTCTGCTACGCGCCGCCGCCTTGCCAGGGCGTGTTCTCCGACGTGCCGTGTTCATCGTCGTTCGCGCCGTGGATCGAGCAGATGGCCGCCGAGGGAATCACGGGCGGCTGCGGCGGCGGGAAGTTCTGCCCGCAAGATCCGGTGCGACGGGACCAGATGGCCGTCTTCCTCATGAAGGGCGAGCACGGATCGGGATTCGCGCCTCCACCCTGCGCCGGGACCTTCGACGACGTCGCCTGTCCGTCGCCGTTCGCCGACTGGATCGAACAGCTCGCGGCCGAGGGCGTGACGGGCGGTTGCTCCGCCAGCCCTCCGCTCTACTGTCCTTCGGCCAACAGCACCCGTGGCCAGATGGCGGTGTTCATCGTCAAGACGTTCTCGCTTCAGTAGAAGCGCAACCGCCGCTAGTACCTCAGCCGCACGAGGGTCGCTCTTCCGGTCTCCTTCGGGATGACGACGAACAGGTTGTCGTACTCGTCGTTGCCGATCGAGACGGTCTCCCCGCAGCCGAGCGCCGCGAGAAGCGACGGGACCGTGTTGCTGTGGCCGACGACGAGCACCGTGCCGCGGGGCGCCTCGCGGCGCAGCCGCTCGACGAGGGCCGCGGAATCCACGCGGCCGCTCATCGCCTTCGCTTCGTAGATGGCGATTTTGATTCCGAGCGCGTCGGCGAGCGGCCGCGCCGTGCCGAGCGTGCGCTCGGTGTCGGTCGAGTAGATCGCCGTGATCCCCGAGCGCCGCAGCATCCCGGCCAGGCGCGCGGCCCGGGCGCGCCCGGCCTCCGTCAACCGCTCGTCCTCGTCCGAAATCTTCTCCGCGTGACGGACGACGAAGACGACCTGCTGGGCGGCCGCCTGCGCGGCACCCGAAATCGCGATGACGGCGGCGAGCAGAACGACCCGGCGCATGGCCCCTTATAGCGGGGGTCAGGTCTTCATTTTTCGGATTTTTCAACCTGGCCGCCGGTCTCGATGGCCAGGGTCGATCCCCACGGCGAAATCCGAAATTTGAAGACCTGACCCCACGAACGAAACGCCCCCGGCCGACGTCCAAGTAGCCGGGAATGGTTCCTTCGACCGGACCGGAGGCAGGTGTATCGTTCGCATCGCACAGACGGCAAAGGAGTTCGTCCTGTCAGGCAGCGACGTCCGGCCCGGCGAAGGGGAGCTTCTCGAGGGTCTACGAGCAGGCCGCCTGCCCGCCTTCGAATGGCTCTTCACGGAGCACGGAGACCGGATGAAGTCGATCGCAGCCAATCTTCTCGGCAACGCCGCCGACGCCGAAGACGCGGTCCAGGAGGCGATGCTCAAAGCCTACCGGGCCGCGCCCGGCTTTCGCGGCGGCGCGAGTCTCTCGACCTGGCTCTACCGCATCCTCGTCAACACCTGCTACGACCTGATGCGCAAGAACCGACGCCGCGCGGAGGGCCCGCTGCCGGAGACGATCGCGCAGGAGCCGGTCCGCGACACGGATCCTGCGCTGCGACTGGCGATCGAGGCGGCGCTCGCGCGCCTCGACGCCCGCGAACGGGCGGCGTTTCTCCTCTGCGAGGTCGAGGGCCTCTCGCATCGCGAAGCCGGCGAGATCCTCGAGGTGCCCGAGGCGGCTTCCCGGGGCCTGCTGTTTCGCGCCAAGCGGCGGCTGCAGAAGACGCTTTCGGCCGCGGGCGCGTTTCTCCCGCCGGAGGCCCCGTGAAAGCCGCGTGCCGCGATCTCGAACGGGCGCTCGAAAGCGGCGCCCCGGGGCTCCTCGAAGCCGTCGAAGAGCACGCGCGGGATTGCGCCGCCTGCGCCGGCGAGCTCGCGGAATGGCGCCGCCTCTCGGCCGCCGCGCCGTCCCTGCGGGTCCGGTGGTCCTCCCCGGAGCTCTGGCCCTCGATCCGGCAGCGCCTGGCCGAGGAGTCCGCGAAGCCGGCCGGATCCGAGTCCGTGCCGTCGACGTCGTGGCTCCGGCTCCTTCCGGCCGGCGCCCTCATCGCTCTCTTCGCGATCGCGACCGCGGGCCTGTGGGTCTTCCGCAACAGCGGCGGGCGCGACCCGCTCGCCAGCCGCTGGGAGACGACCCGCGATCCCATCCTCGCCGACGCCGCCGCCGACGAGGTCGAAGCGGCCGAGAAGGGCTACGTCGAGTCGATCGAGAAACTGTCCCGCCTGGCCGCGCCGAAGCTCCAGGCCGCGAGCTCCCCGCTCGCCCTGAACTACCGCGAGAAGCTCGCGGTCCTCGACTCCGCGATCGCGGACCTGAAATCGTCGATCGAACAGAACCGCTACAACACCCACCTGCGCCGGGAGCTGCTCGCCGCGTACCGCGAGAAGCAGCGCACCCTGCAGGATCTGATGAAAGAGGTCAAGTCATGAACGCTCGTCCTTCCCGATGGGCCGCGGCCGCCCTCCTGGCCTTCGCCGCGCTCGCCCCCGCGCTGTCCGCCGCGAGCCGCGAGGCCCGCGACGACTACGAGCGCGACTTCTCGAAGACGCTCGCCGTCAAGCCCGGCCAGCGCTTCGAAATCGATCACAGCCAGGGCGCGGTGCGGATCACGACGCATGCGCTGCCCGAGGTCCGGATCCGCGCGCACGTCGCGGTCTCGACGTCCGCGAGCGGCGAGGCGAAGGCGTTCGGCGACGGGATCGCGATCTCGGTCGAGGAGACGGCCGCGGCGATCGTCGTCAGAACGAAGTACCCCGAGAAGAAGTGGAGGTTCTCGGGCTCCGGGTTCGTGTCCTACTCCGTCGACTTCGAGATCGTCCTGCCGGAAACGATGCCGTTGTCGGCGCGCAACAAATTCGGCGACGTGTCGGTCGAAGGCCTGAAGGCCGCCGGCGCGATCACCAACGCCAATGGCAAGGTTCTCTTCCGCAACGGACGCGGAGACCAGAAGATCGAGAACGCCTTCGGCGCGATCGAGCTGACGTCGAACGCGGGCAACGTCGAGATCAGCGGCTCGAACGGGAGCATCGGGGTCAACGACGTCGCGGGTGCCGCCCAGGTCCGCAACCGCTTCGGCCCGATCTCGGCCGCGCGGATCCTGGGAAAGCTGACGATCTCGGGCTCCAACGGCGCGGTCAGCGTCAACGACGCGAAGGGGCCGGTGTCGGTCACCAACTCGTTCGGCAGCGTGGAGGCGCGCAACCTGTCGTCCTCGCTCGAGGTCGAGAACTCCAACGGCGCCGTCAGCGCGGACACGATCAAGGGCCCGGCAACCGTGCGCTCGTCCTTCGGGAGCGTCGTCATGTCGGCCCTCGGCGGCGACGTGTCCGTGACGAATTCGAACGGGGCCATCTCGGTCAACGACGTGGCCGGAACGGCCGAGCTGCGAGGCTCCTTCGCGCGGGTCGCGGCCTCCAACGTGAAGAAGGGCCTCCGGATCGTGGCCGAGAACGCACCCGTGTCGGCGACGGACGTCCTGGGCGGCGCCTTCCTCAAGACGAGCTTCGGTCCGGCCGAGGCGAACCGCGTCACGGGCGACCTGACGGTCGAGAACTCCAACGGCGCCATCAAGGCGCAGGGGATTCGGGGCGGAGCGCAGGTACGGACCTCGTTCGGCTCGGTCTGGCTCCAGGACGTCGACGGCAAGATCGACGTCGACAACTCCAACGGCGGCATCGAGGTGCGCGCCGCCGGTGGCAAGGGCGGCGCCTGCCAGCCCGTTTCCCTGCGGACCTCGTTCGGCCCGATCACGGTCCGCCTGCCGGAAGGCGCGGGCTACACGGTCGAGGCGAGGACGTCGTTCGGCAAGATCAAGACCGAGCTGCCGCTGACCGTGGCCGGCTCGGTCTCGGGCGAGAGCCTCAACGGGCGCATCGGCGACGGCAAGTGTCCGCTGACGCTGACCGACTCGAACGGGTCGATCGACATCCTCAAGGGGAACTAGCCTTAGTACTGGCCCGACGCACCGCCGCCGCCGAACTCCCCGCCGCCCGTCGCGAGGCCGCTTTCCGGCTCGTGGGGCGCCGCGGGCCCGGCGAAGTGAGCGCCGAGGGCCCCGAGCGGCGAGATGCCGGGCTCGGCGTCCGAATACAGCGGCTCCGCCGTGAGGCCGCGCCAGGTCCGGCCGGGTGCCTCGCGCAGCCGCCGGTGGATCCAGAGCGCCGCGCCGACGAGGACGGCGCCGCACGCCGTGAGAAACGCCCAACGCGGCCCTATCGGGAACTCGTTTCGGAACGTCGCGACCGAGAGCGCGGCCGAGACGATCCCGATCCCGAGAAGCAGCGTGCGCCGGGCCCGGATTCCCCAGGCGAGGAACACGACGGGGAAGGCCGCCGTCGCGAGGATCGCGACGATGCGGACGGGCGAAGCCCCGGAAGCGGACAGCCGGGCCCCGCCGGACAGCGAGAGCCGGATGCGCTCCACGAGCAGCATGTCGAAGGAGTAGAGGTTCGTCGCGGCGTACAGGGCGGCCGCGGATGCCGCGAAAACGGCGGCGAGCCCGGACCGGTGCGCCGGCGCGATCGCGGCGCGATCGAGGCGGCGGTAGGTCGCGGCCATGGCGAGGATCGAGAGCACGATCCAGGCGCTGCGCGCGAAGGGCTGCCGCGCGACGGCAAAGAAGAACGCCCCCATTGCCGCCGCGGCGAAGAACCAGAATCCCCAGCGCCACGCCGCCAGCGCACCGAGGAGGACCGCGGCCGCGAGGACGAGGGTGACGGCGTCGTCGCTTTCGAAGTGGAGGCGATCCGTCAGGAAGATGGCGGCCGCGGCGAGCAGGAATCCCGTCGCCCAGGACGCGGTGGCGGCGTCGGCCCCGGTCCCCGACAGGCGCGAGCCTCGGAGCACCTCGGTCGCCACGGCGAGGGCCGCGCCGAAGACGAGACAGGGCGCGAGGATGTCGTCGTTGCCGTGGAACACGCCGAAGACCGCGCCGGTTGCGATCGAGACGAGCACGAACACGAGCACCCGCCACGCCCGGTGGAGGGCGATCCGCGGCTCGGGATACTCGGCCTGGATGGCGGCGAGGGCGGGGGCGTCGATCGCTCCCGCGCCCTTCCAGCCGCGCGCCGCGTCCCGGACCGCTTCGGCCCGCGAGGTCGCCGCCCAGGCGCTCTTCACTCCGTTCTCCGCAGCCGCCGTGTCGCGGCGATGAGGACGACGAGCGCGCCGATGCTCCAGGCCGCGACGATCAGCATGTCGTCGGGGCCCGAGATGAGGCCTTCGAGCGCGCGCAGGCCGCCGAGGTAGACGGCGGCGAGGGCGATCGCGAAGTCGAGCGGCCGGCGGAGCCGGTAGGCGATCGCCATGACGACGGCCGCGAGGAGGAAGAGCGCGGCCTCCCAGAGGGGCCACGGCTCGGATCCGTGCCCCCACGCACCGGACAGCAGCGCGCCGAAGACGAGGACGAGGCCCCCCGTCACCCAGACCGGCTCGAAGTGGGCCTTGCGCCGCCATCGCACGGAGACGATTCCGGCCGCGACGTAGAGGAGCCCGCAGGCGATCGCGTTGGCGCGGACGGCGCCGGGCGAGCCGGTCGCCGCCCCTCCGTCGGCGAAGGGCATTCCGACCGAGACCCCGCGCCACGCCGCGAACGAGGTCAGCGCGAGGGTCAGCACGGCGCGCGAGTCGAAGCGGTACGCCGCCGCGAAGCCAGCGATCGCGACGACGAGCAGGTGATAGGGCCAGTTCGGCCCGAGGAGCCGGAACTGCGTCTCGACGTAGGCGAGGTCGGCGGCGAAGACGAGCATGGCGAGCAGCAGCAGGTAGTCGACCGCGATGTGGGGCGACGCGACCGGGCCCCAGGAGAAGGGGGGCGCGCGTCGGACGACGTAGGCAAAGCAGCCCAGGGCGGCCGCGCCGGCGAGCGCGGCGATGAGGGCCGGGCCGAGGCGCTCGTGGTTCTCCTTCAGGAAGAGGCCGATGCCTCCGGCGAGGAGCAGAACGCCGCCGTAGAGAAGGAGCCGCAGCTCACCACGAATGGAGAGGCGTTCTCCGCGGGCGACCGGGGCGAACGCTTCCGCCTGCGCGTCCGAGAGGACGCCCTTCGCACGGAGATTCACGATGGCGGCGACGACTTCGGGGTTCGTGCGGCCGATCTTACCGCCAGGCCCGGCTCAGGGGTCCCGGTAGTTGATGTAGCGGGGGTCGGCCGGGAGGGGGTGGCTCTCGAAGTACTCCCAGATCTCGGGGTTGATCTTTTCGGACACCTCGGCGTAGCTGTGCCGGTGGTCCGGGATCTCCTTGTAGAGCAGGGGGAAGTCGCGCGCCTTCAGGGCCTCGCTCGTGGCCCGCACGACGTCGAGCGGGAAGAACTGGTCGCGCGTGCCGATGTAGATCGCGAGCGGGATCTTGCGGGTCGCGGCGTCGAAGATCGAGAAGTAGTCCGAGCTGATGGCCCCGGCGTGGATGGCGGCGGCCGCGAAGTACTCGGATTCGAGGACCGCCATCTGCAGGGCGAAGACCGCCCCGGCGGACTGGCCGAAGAGATACATGCGGCGGCCGTCGACCGCGTGGCTCGCGGAGACGTCGTCGACGACGTCCTTGAGGAACAGCGGGCCGTCCTGGGGCGACGCCCAGCGCGCGTTGTCCGTCGCGTCGGGGCCGGCGAGGATGATTCCCTTCGCGGAGGCCATCTCCTTCCAGCGCTCGACGAGCGAGCGGCCGTCGGCCGTAGAGCCGTGGACGGTCACGAGGAGGGGCGCCTTCCGGTCGGCGGCGAGGCCGTCGGGGACATACAGGTAGTAGGTGCGCTTCTTCCCGCGCGAGGTCACGGTGCGTTTCTCGACGGTCGCGCCCGCCAGCGCGGCCGCCGGAAGGGCGCAGAGCAGGAGCGCCGCCAGGCGCCGGGACAGCCTGGCGCTCACCACCGGTGGTACGCGGGGTGGCCCGGCTGGACGGCCACGAAGGTCCCGCGGCAGGTCGCCGTGACCTTGCCGTTGGCCTCGATGGTCGCCTCGACGACGGCCCGGTCCTCCGTCGACTCGACCACGCGCGCGGTCAGCTTCAGGGGAACGTCCAGAGGCGTGGGCCGCTTGAGCGTCACGTGGAAATCCGCCGTCACCGTGGAGGGCGGGGTGGAGCTGCCGGACTGCTTCATCAGATGGTACGTCGCCGCCCAGTTGCTGTGGCAGTCGAGGAGCGCCCCGCAGATTCCGCCGTTCAGCACGCCCTCGAAGGCGAGGTGATGGGGCTGCGGCCGCCACTCGGCCACGACCGTGTCACCCTCGACGAAGCTCTTGATGCGGAGGCCCTTCTCGTTGGCGGGCCCGCAACCGAAGCAGCGGTTCTGGGGCGCGTAAGTGTCCTGGAGGCTCGCGGCCGGTGTCGTCATGGCCGCTATCCTCTCGCGGCCGTCCCCTTCCCGCAATCCTTTCGATCGAAGGCGGGCGCCAGCGTGAACATCCTGGAAAAATATTCTTCCCGCCAGCACGGCCGCTCGCGGTCGAGCAGGAACGCCTCGCCCGCGCCGAGCGGGTAGACGACGACGCGCCGCGCCTCGGTCAGCGAGAGCTCGGAAAGCTCGGTCGAGATCGCGCCGGCGAGCGATTGCGCGAGGGCCGCGTACGTCACGAACCCGGGCAGGGCCGCGAAGTCGGGAAGCGGCGCGTACCCGGAGGCCGCGAAGCGCGCCACGCGCACCTGCGTGTACCGCGCCACGCCCTCCTTCCAGAGCTGGAAGTCGAAGTACCGAAGGTCGTCCGGCGCGAGCGTCGCGCGCAGCCTCGCCCGCGCGGCCAGGAAGGCCGCAGGATCGGCGCCGGCGACGGCCTCGCGCAGCGCCGAGGCGGCCGCGCGGTAGGCCTCGCCGACGGGCTTCGAATCGTAGGGGAACGGAAAGTTCAGCATCCACATCCCCGTCGCGTCGCCGCGCGCGAGGCCGAGCGCGGCGACTTTTTCGGTGAATCCCGGCTGCGCGTCCTGGAGCTGATGAAAGTGCTCGTGGAGGAGCGTCACGACCCAGTCGGTCGGCGAGCCCGCCGCGGTGTTCGAGGCCTGTCCGACGACGACGGTCGAGATGCCCTCGATCGGGAAGGTCGCGAGCAGATTCGTCGGGAGGCTCCTCGGGCGGGCATAGATCTCGGAGCCGAGCAGGGGGTCCCTTCCGATCGGCCGGGCGTCCGCGGGAGGCCTTGCGTGGCGGACGAAGTACTCGGTCTCGCCGGTGACGAGGAGCACGGCGAACGGGACGCGGCTCCAGCCCGGCCAGATCCGGTCCCCGACGTGGTCGGCCAGCCGAAAGGCCTCGGCGAGCCGGATCCGGTCCTCGGCCGGGACTCCCGGAGGCGGGGCGGGGGGGTCCGGGCGAAGGCCCGGGGCGGCTGTCGCGGCCGCGGCCAGCAGGGCCCCGGCGGCAAGACGCGAAAGGAACCGGCGCATGTCGGCCTCCCGGCGGGGAGACGCGCCCGTCCGGGAGAGGTTCCGCCCGAACTTGATGCAAACGCATCGTCCCGGCCTCATCGTCCTGGGGTATTCCATTCTCATGGAAACCCAGACGGTGCGCCCCGGTCTGGTCTCGGCCCTGGGAGCCGGTCGCTGGCCCTGGTGGGACTGGTGGATAGACCGGAAGACCCGGTGGGTGCGGGACGAAGAGCGGCAGCTTTCCGAGGGAGTGTTCCGCGCCCTCGCGGCGGGCACCGGCCTGCCCCCGATCCACCAGCGGTCCAACTTCGCCTTCCGCAGCGTGCGGGACGGCGCCGACCGCTTCCTCGGGCTGACCCGGGGGGGTGAGCGGCCCTACGCCCGGATCTACACGCGCCTCGGCAACCCGACGACCGAGTACCTCGAGCGCGTCCTCTTCCAGCTCGAGGCCCACCACGTCGTCGAGAAGGCCCTGGCCGCGGACGAGCTCGAGCCGACGATCGGCACCCTCATCTTTTCCTCCGGCATGGGCGCCGTCTCCGCGCTCTTCGCCTCGGTCTTGAGCGCCGGCGACACGGTCCTCGCGGGCAACGTCTACGGCTGCACGGACAGCCTGCTCCGCGGAATGGCCAAGTTCGGCGTGGGCTCCGTCTTCTGCGACATGGGAAACCTCGCGGCCGTCGAAGCCGCCCTCGACGAGCACCCGAACGTCGCGCTCGTCTTCCTCGAGAGCCCCGAGAACCCGACGCTGCGCCTGGCCGACATCGAGCGCATCTCGCGCCTGACCGAGGAGCGCGGCATCCTGCTCGCCGTCGACAACACGTTCTGTTCGCCCTACCTCCAGCAGCCCTTCCGCCTCGGCGCGGACTTCGTGCTGCACTCGCTGACCAAGTACGTCAACGGGCATTCGACGTCGGTCGGCGGGGCGGTGCTCGGCCCGTTCCGGTTCATGAAGGAAGGCCTCTTCAACTGGTACAAGGATCTGGGGGCGACCCCCTCGCCGTTCGACTCCTGGCTGAACTCCATGACCGTGCAGAGCCTGGCCGTGCGACAGAAGGAGCAGTGCCGGAGCGCCGCGCTCATCGCGGGGTTCCTGCGCGGCCACCCGGAAGTCGCCCACGTCCACTACCCCGGGTTCCCGGATTTCCCGCAGGCCGATCTCGCCCGCCGGCAGATGCGCCGCGGCGGCGGGGTCATCAGCTTCGACCTCGCCGGGGGAGCCCCCGCCGGGGAGCGTCTGATGAACTACTTCGCCCGCCGGGACACCCCGATGGAGCTCGCCGTGAGCCTCGGCTCCGCGATCTCGTACATCCAGCACCCGGCGTCGATGACCCACTCGGCCGTGCCCGAGGCCGACCGCCTCGCCCGGGGGATCACCCCGGGGCTGATCCGGCTGTCGGTGGGGCTCGAAGGCCCCGACGTCCTGATCGAGCACCTCGATCGGGGCCTGAGCCGGACATAGGCACGCGTTGCAGGCTTTCGTTAGAGAATAAGACTCGGAGGTTCTCATGGCCACCGTGGAAACGGCGAAGGAAGAGACGATGTCGACCGCCGGCACGCGCAAGGACGCGCTGACGATCAAAGACGAGCGAACCGGGCGCGTCTACGAGGTCCCGATAAAGAACGGCACGATCAAGGCGATGGACCTGCGGCAGATCAAGACCGGGCCCGAGGACTTCGGCCTGATGGCCTACGACCCCGCGTTCCTGAACACGGCCTCGTGCACGAGCCGCATCACCTTCATCGACGGCGACAAGGGAATCCTGCAGTACCGCGGCTACCCGATCGAGGTGCTGGCCGAGAAGTGCACCTACCTCGAGGTCGCGTACCTGCTCCTCTACGGCGAGCTGCCGAACCGCAAGCAGTACGACGAGTGGGTCCACGCGATCACGTACCACACGATGATCCACGAGAGCCTGAAGAAGGTCATGGACGCGTTTAACTACGACGCGCACCCGATGGGGATGCTGATCGCGACGGTCGCCGCGATGTCGACCTTCTACCCCGAAGGGCGCGAGGTCCACGACCCGGCCGTGCGGACCAAGCAGGTCCACCGCCTGATCGCCAAGATGCCGACGATCGCGGCGTTCGCCTACAAGCACTCGATGGGGATGCCCTACGTCTACCCCTCGAACGACCTGGACTACACCTCGAACTTCCTCACGATGCTCTTCAAGACGCCCGCCGAGAACTACAAGCCGAACCCGACACTGGTGCGCGCGCTCGACGTCCTCTTCATCCTCCACGCGGACCACGAGCAGAACTGCGGCACCAACGCCATGCGCGGGATCGGCTCGGCGCACACGGACCCCTACTCGGCGCTCGCGGGCGCGGCCGCGGCCCTCTACGGGCCGCTCCACGGCGGGGCCAACGAGGAAGTTCTGAAGATGCTGGCGGAGATCGGTTCGACTTCGCGGGTGCCGGGGTTCATCAAAGAAGTCAAGGAAGGCAAGGGCGAGAAGCGGCTGATGGGGTTCGGGCACCGCGTCTACAAGAACTTCGACCCGCGCGCCAAGATCATCAAGAAGATGGCCGAGGAGGTCTTCGAGGTCACGGGACGCAACCCGCTCCTCGACATCGCGCTCGAGCTCGAGCGCATCGCCCTCCAGGACGAGTACTTCGTCAAGCGCAAGCTCTATCCCAACGTCGACTTCTACTCGGGCCTGATCTACCAGGCGATCGGCCTGCCGACGGCGGCCTTCACGGTCCTCTTCGCGATCCCGCGCACCTCCGGCTGGCTCGCGCAGTGGGGGGAGCTCCTCGAGGACCCGGAGGAGAAGATCGCGCGGCCGCGGCAGGTGTACCTCGGTCCGGGCGAGCGGCCGTTCAAGCCGATGGACAAGCGCTAGAAGGCCCTCGGCGATCCTTTCCCTGGCGCTCGCGGCGGCCTTGCTCGCGACCCCGGCGGATTCCCGAATCGAGGTTCCCGGCGGAACGATCGAGGTGTCGTTCGCGGGCGCCGGCGACTCGCCGTCGCGCGCCGACCTGCTCGCGTGGGTCGGGAAAGCCGCTCGCGCCGTGGCGGTGTACTACGGCGGGTTCCCGGTCGAGAGCGTCGACCTGACGATCCGCACCGGCCGCGCCGGGGGGATCGCCGGGGGCCGCACGTTCGGCGACCGGGGGCGGGCCGCGATCGTGATCACCGCCGGCGAAGACACCACGGCCGAGGACCTCGCGACGAGCTGGGTGCTCGTCCACGAGATGGTGCACCTCGCCTTTCCCTCGATGACGGGCCACGAGTGGATCGAGGAAGGGCTCGCGACGTACGTCGAGCCGCTCGCCCGCGCCCGCGCGGGACTCATCGCTCCGGACGAGATCTGGCGCTGGCTCTTGTGGGGCCTGCCGAAGGGGATCGAGGGGATCGGGAGCACGGGCCTCGACGAGGCCCGGAGCTGGGGCTCGACGTACTGGGGAGGCGCCGCCTTCTGCTTTCTCGCCGACGTCGAGATCCGCAGGCGGACGGGGAACCGGAAATCGCTCGACGACGCGCTCCGCGGGATCGTGAGGGCCGGGGGCAACGTCACGGTCTCGTGGCCGATCGAGCGCGCCCTCGCGGCGGGCGACCGCGCCACGGGGGTGCCGGTCCTGTCGGAGCTCTACGCGAAGCTCGGAAAGGCGGCGACCAGAGTGGACCTCGAGGCCCTGTGGAAGGAGCTCGGCGTCTCGGCGGACGGCCGCCGGACCGTCTACGACGACGCCGCGCCGCTCGCCTCCATTCGAAAAGGAATTACGACAGGGAAGTAGGGCGGGGACGAGCCCCGCCCCTACGACCAGAGCGATCCCGCGACATCTTGAACTCCCGTATTGAACCCCGTCGTAGGGGCGGCCCTGGGTTACCGCCGGCCTACGGCCGGCGTTGCCTACGGTCGGGGGCCTGCCTCCGGTGGCCGGCTTGCGGCCGCCCTCGGGGCCGCGCCGCGAGCGCAGTCACGAGAGCGGCAGGAGATCGTCCGGCTCGGCGTCATCGGGGGTGGGCTCGGAGGCGAGACCGTGGACGGAGACGCCGAGCAGGCGGACCGGGCGGGTTCCCGCCTCGGTTTTCGCCAGCAGCGCGGCCGCCCTTGCGGCGATCCCGTCGGCGTCGCGCGAGGCGGGGTCCTGCGTGCCGCTCCGGGTGATCGTCGTGAAGTCGGCGTATCGCAGCTTGAGCGTCACCGTGCGCGCGAAGAGCGCCTTGCGTTCGAGGATCGAGGCGGTGCGGCGGGCCAGCCGCTCGACCTCGCCCGCGATCGCCGCGAGGTCCTGGAGGTCCTTCGCGTACGTCTCCTCGCAGCCGATCGACTTGCGCTCCCGGTTGGGCTCCACCGTCCGGTCGTCCTCGCCGAAGGAAAGGCGGCGGAGCGACTCCGCCCAGCTTCCGACGGCCCGCTGGAGCACGTCGGCCGGCGCGGTGCGCACGTCGACGAGACGGTGGATCCCGGCGGCCCGGAGCCGGCCGGCCGTCACGGGACCGACGCCCCAGAGGGCGTCGACCGGGAGCTCCTGGAGGAACCGCTCGACGCGCTCCGGCGCGATCACGGTCAGGCCGTCCGGCTTCTTCCAGCCCGAGGCGATCTTGGCGAGGAACTTGTTCGGCGCGACCCCGGCCGAGGCGGTCAGGCGGGTCTCCTCGTGGATCCGCCGCTTGAGGTGCCGCGCCACCTCGACGCCGAGCGGCAGGCCGAGGGAGTTCTCCGTGACGTCGAGATACGCCTCGTCGAGCGAGAGCGGCTCGACGAGCGGCGTCACGCTGCGGAAGATGCCGAAGACCTGCTCGGAGACGGCCGCGTACTTCTTGAAGTCCGGGCGCAGGATCGTCAGCTCCGGGCACAGCCGCACGGCCCGGGCCATCGGGATGGCGGAACGCACGCCGAACTTGCGCGCCTCGTAGCTCGCCGCCGCGACCACCCCGCGGCTCTCCGGAGAACCGCCCACCGCGACCGGCCGGCCCTTCAACGACGGATCGTCGCGCTGTTCGACGGACGCGTAGAACGCGTCCATGTCGACGTGCAGGATGCGGCGGAGGGTCACGCAGCGGGAGAGTTTGTGCCTGTCAGAGGGCGGGGACAAGCCCCGCCCCTACTCTGCCCGGGCTTAACATCCGCCACCTCAAGAGTAGGGGCGGCCCTGGCGGCCGCCCTCGGCCCAAGGAGTCGAACTAGGCCTCGGCCCCCTCGTAGTAGTCCAGTCCCGAGTGGTCGATGACCTCTTCGCCGACCAGGATCCGCAGCGTGTTCGCGAGCTTCATGTGCTGCACGAAGAGATCGTGCTCGGGCCGCAGGTCCGGACGCGCCATCGGCGACTTGAAGTAGAAGGACAGCCACTCCTGGATGCCCGCGAGCCCGGCGCGGCCGGCCAGGTCGAGAAAGAGGAGCAGGTCGAGGACGACCGGCGCCGCGAGGATCGAGTCGCGGCACAGGAAGTCGATCTTGATCTGCATCGGCTGGCCGAGCCAGCCGACGATGTCGATGTTGTCCCAGCCTTCCTTGGCGTCCCCGCGGGGCGGGTAGTACTCGATCCGGACCTTGTGGAAGTAGTCGCCGTAGAGCTCGGGATAGAGCTCGGGCTGGAGGATGTCGTCGAGGACCGAGGCCTTGGAGACCTCCTTCGAGCGGAAGGAGCCGGGGTCGTCGAGGACCTCGCCGTCGCGGTTGCCGAGGATGTTGGTCGAGAACCAGCCCTTGAGGCCGAGCATGCGGGCCTTCAGTCCCGGCGCGATGATCGTCTTCATCAGCGTCTGGCCGGTCTTGAAGTCCTTGCCGGCGACCGGGACGCCGCGCGCCTTCGCCATCTCCCAGAGCGCGGGGACGTCGACCGAGAGGTTCGGGGCGCCGTTGGCGTACGGCGTGCCGCTCGCGATCGCGGCGTACGCGTAGATCATCGAAGGCGGGATGTCGGGGGAGCTCTCCTTCAGGCCTTTCTCGAACGCGGCGAGCGTCTCGTGAACCGGCTTCTGCTGCGCGTAGACCTCGGTCGAGCCGCACCAGACCATGACGGCGCGCGCCGCGCCCGAGGACTTGCGGAAGCCTTCGATGTCCTGGACGAGCGCTTCCGCGAGGTCCATCTTCGTCGCGCCCTTCTTGACGTTGGGGCCGTCGAGGTTCTTGACCCAGGAGCGCTCGAAGACGGCCGACATGGGGCGGACCGACTCGAGCTCCGGCCGGACGGCCGCCAGCATCTCCGCCGACAGGACCCCGGCCTTGGACGCCGCCTCGAACGCGTTGTCGGTGAAGATGTCCCAGCCGCCGAACACCAGGTCGGAGAGGTCCGTGAGGGGGACGAGCTCCCGCACCGGGACGAAACGCGGCTTCGACCGCTTTCCGAGGCGCAGCTTCTGCATCTGGGTCACGGACCCGAACGGCCGGGCGAGGCCCTTGCGGATCAGGTGCACGCCGGCGATCAACGTCGTCGAGACTGCGCCGAGGCCCGGCAGCAGGACGGCGAGCTTGCCCTGCGCGGGGGCGATCGTCTTCGCGAGCTCGGGGTAGTAGGAAGTCCGGTCCGTCATCAGGCACTCCTTGGGCGGCGTCTTTCGGCCAGCGCGATCGCCGTCAGCACGAGAAAGTAAACCGGCGCTCCGACGGCCGTGAGAACGAGGAACCAGGCAGCCTTGCCGAAGGCGGACAGTATCAGAACGAGGTAGATGAAGTCGCGCCGTGAGAGGGCGTCGGCAGCGCGTGAAAGCCGAGTCTCGGCGGCCGTCGCGACCGAGGTGTAGAGCGGCCCCTCGCGGGGCGCCGCCATCGTGCGGGAGTAGACCAGGAAGGCGGACGCGAGCGCGCCCCCGACCGCGAGGGCGCCGAACGCGAGCGGCCACGCGGCGCCGACCGCGCGGCTCCAGCCGGCCGCGATCGCCGCGAAGACCGCGACGTGCACGATGTTGTCTCCCCAGAAGTCGAGCAGGCCGCCGGAGCGCGACTCCTGGAACTTCAGTCGCGCGAGCTCGCCGTCGCAGCCGTCGAGGATCGAATGGAGCAGGAAGAGGAGGGCCCCCGCGGTCTGGCTCGCCGCCGTGCTGTCGAGAAAGAAGGTCGCCCCGAAGAGGCCGATCGAGACCGAGAGAAGCGTCATGGCGTTCGGCGTGACCGTCGTCGCGGCGAGGCGCCGGCTGACCGCGAGCGAGATCTTGCGCTCGACGTGGCGCGACATGAATCCCTCGGTGTCCTTGACGAGGCTCGCGAGCAGGTGGTCTTCGGCGCGCCGGAAATCGGCCGGGGAATCGACCGCGACGCCGACCGACGCGGGCGCCGCGCCGTCGCGGATCGCCTCGAGGTCGCGGACCGCGACGACGCGGTTCCAGTCCATCCGCACGGCGTCGGGCGGCGCCTCGGCGAGCGCCTCGGTGTCGGTGCCCACGAGGGCGGCGAGGACGGGAAGCGGCGGCTCGATCACCGCGATCTCCTCGAAGCCGGCGCGCCGGGCCGCGAGGGCCGTCCGCCGCACGATCGGCAGTCCGAGGAGGACCGATTCGGGCGCGACTCCGGGCGGCCCCTCCGGGGGCCCGAGGACGAGGACGCGGCTCACCGTCGCGTGCCCGCCATGCGCTCGACCGGCAGGGGCACGCCGCCCTGCCGGCTCGACTCGCGCGCGAGGGCGAGCACGTTGGCGCAGAGCGTCGCCTCGGCGAGGTTGCGCCCGCGCCACTTCGCGTCGGCGACCTCGTCGAAGAAGCTCTCGATGACGCCGGAGAACCAGTCGGGGTGATGCGAGCCCTCGGAGAGCGAGGGCACGGTCCATTCGTCCTTCGGCCGCTTCCCGTCCGCGTCGAAGAGCGTCAGGCGGCCGCCGTCGAGCCGGAGGACCCCCCGGGTCCCGGTGATCTCGGCGCGATTGGACCGCTCCGGGTCCGCCCAGGTCAGCAGGATCTCGGCCGAGGCCGCCGGGTAGACGAGGAAGAGGTCGGCGGTGTCCTCGATCGGCCACTCGTGGTGCTTGCGCGTCTCGAGGGACGCCGCGACGGTGCGCGGCGCCGCGCCCATCCAGCCCGAGACCACGTAGAGGGCGTGCCAGCCGTGGTCGACGAGGATGCCGCCGCCGGACTGCGCCGGGTCGACGCGCCAGTTGTCGGCCTCGCCCACGCTCGCGGCGGGCTTGTTGCGGAGCGTCTGCCAGCGCACGCGCCGGATCTCGCCGAGCGCGCCGGCGGAGAGAATCTCGCCGATGCGGACGACGGCGGGCGCGTAGCGCCAGTTGTGCACCGTGACGACCGCGCGCTCCTTCTCGGCCGACAGCGCGGGCAGGCCCCGGAGCTCGATCGGAGACACGACGAGGGGCTTCTCGCAGAGCACGTGGAGCGAGCGCGCGAGCGCCTGCCGCACGATCATCGCGTGGGAGGCGGGAGGCGTGCAGACGTCGACGAAGTCGAGCGACTCCTTCGCGAGGAGGTCCTCGACCGTCGTGTACCAGCGGCCCTGCGGAAACGTCTCGAAGAACGCCGTGCTTCGCCCGGGCCGCGCGTCGGCCGCGGCGACGATCTCGATGTCCTTCCGGGCGAGCCACCCGGGGACGTGGCCTTCCGCGGCGACGTGCCCGAAGCCGAGGAGCGCGCCCTTCAACATGACCGTCGCGAGCGCTCTCTCGGGACCTGGCTGTCGCCACCGGCCCGCGGCTCGCCGGGCTGCCGGCTCGACCGCGGGCCTGGTCCCTCGCTGCGCGCTCGCTCCCGCGGCGCGAGCCTCCTCCCTCGGTTACTTCGGGAGACTACTCGCGCCGCGGACCGGGGCCGGGAGGACCGGCCGGATCGTGTCCTCATGCCAGCTTCCAATCGCGCGCCGTCGCGCCGATCGCCTCGTCGAGGATCTCGAGCCCCTCGAGCGCGGTCGCCTCGTCGATCGAGAGCGGCGGGTTGATGCGGATGACGGGCGAGTAGGACATCGCCAGAAGGCCGCGCCGCAGGCACTCCTGGAAGAGCGCCCTCGCGAAGTCCTTCGGCACCAGCTCCTTCGACGTCCGGTCCTTCACGAGCTCGAGGCCGAGGAGGAGGCCCTTCCCGCGGACGTCGCCGATGACGCGGTGCTTCTCCTGCATGGCCTGGAGGCGCGCGAGCATGGCGGCCCCGACGCGGCGCGAGTTCTCGACGAGGTTCTCGCGCGTGATGATCTCGAGGGCCGCGAGCCCCGCCGCCGAGCCGAGCGGGTTACCGCCGTACGAGGAGGAGCTGCCCGAGGGGTTCGACCAGGGCTTCGCGGCCGTCAGTGCGTCGGTCGAGACGACGGCCGCGAGCGGGAAGCCGCCGCCGATGCCCTTGCCGCACGTCATGACGTCGGGGACGACGCCGTCGTGCTCGACCCCCCAGAACGTCCCGGTGCGCCCGAAGCCCGTGATCATCTCGTCGGCGATCAAGAGGGCGCCGTTCTCCTTCGCGATCGCCTGGACGGCGGACAGGAAGCCCGGCGGGGGAATCACGTTGCCCGCGGTGCCCTGCATCGGCTCGACGATGATCGCGGCGACCTGCCGGCCGGTCTGGTTGCGGATCACGTCGCGCGTCTCTTCCGCGCAGGCGATCCCGCAGTCGGGGTAGGTCAGCTGGAGCGGGCAGCGGTAGCAGTAGGCGTAGGGCGCCGAGTACGTGCCGGGGACGAAGGGGCCGAGCCCCTCCTTGAAGTCGCCCCACAGGAGCGGCAGGACGCCGCCGGTCTTGCCGTGGAAGGCGCCGGAGTATCCGACGAACTCGAACTTCTTCGTGACGGCCTTGGCGAGGCGGAAGGCCGCCTCGACCGCCTCCGCGCCGCCCGAGAAGAGCTGGATGCGGGTCAGGCCGGGGGGAGTCACGCTTCCGAGGAGGTTGAGGAACTTCGCGCGGACCTCGGTCGTGAAGCTGCCGAACGTCAGCTTCGCGGCCTGGTCCTGGAGCGCCTTCACGTAATAGGGGTGGCAGTGGCCGACGGAGCCCACGGCGATCCCGGCGATGAAGTCGACGTAGCCGTTGCCGTCTTCGTCGAAGATCCGGCTTCCCTGGCCGCGCGCCATGGCGAGCCCCGAGTACAGGGCGAAGGACTGCAGGCCCGGCGCCATGTGACGCTGCTCCAGGTCGACGATCGCCTTCGAGCGCGGCCCGACCTCGATGCGGTGGCGGACCTCGGTCATCGGGAGGCCTCGAGCGGGGCGCCGGCGCGGGAGAAGCGCGCGGCGAGCAGGGCCGCGATTTTCGCCGCGGCCACGCCGCGAAAGAGCGCGAAGCTCGGCCAGGCGTTCAGATCGATGACGTGGATGCGGCCGTCCGCGGACACGATCGCGTCGCCGCCGTAGACCTCGAGCGAGAGCGCGGCGGCGGCGCGGGCCGTGGCCGCCTCCAGGGCGGACGCGTCGAACGGGTGGCTCGCGAGCGCCTGGTCGCGGTGGTAGAACCACTGGAACCAGGACGGCCGGCCGGGCGGATCGTCGAGGCCGGCGACGCCGTAGAACTTGATCAGGTCGCCCGGGACGTGGTCCTGGACGACCGCGCAGAGGATCCCGCGGGCGGCGAAGCGCTCGAGGTGCGTGGCGAACCCGCCGGGATCGCCGGCGAAGGCGACGTCGCCGGCCTCGGTCGCGTGGACGTCGCCGCGCTTGATCCAGCACTCCCCGGGGAACGCCGCGTCGCCCTTCCCGGTCTCGACGAGGACGCTTCGGGGGTGCGGGACGCCGTGCCGCCCGAAGAGGTCGAGGGTCCGCTCGCGGTCGGTGTTGCGGATGCCGGCCGGGCGGTTGAGGATCCGCGCGCCGCGCCGCTCCCAGGCCGCGAGCGTTTCGACGACGGGGACCCGCTCGCACATGACGAAGAGAAACGGGGGCACCGAAGCGAAGTCCCCCGCCTCGGGCAGCTCCTCGGTCGTCTTGAGCGAGACGTCGAACCCGCGCGCCGCCAGCTCCTCGCCCGTCGCGCGCAGGATGTCGGCGTCGTCGGTCTCGCGGCCGGGCGAATGGGCGAGCTCCCGGTAGACGCCCCAGCAGCGCGGCGCGGAGCCCGTCATCGCGCCGCCGCCAGCTCTTCGGCCACGGCGAGGTCCTCGGCGCGGTCGACGTCGACGACCTTTTCGATCTCGAGGGCCTGGATCGGCTCGCCGGACTTCGCGAGCCACGCGAGGAAGTCCCGCAGCCGCCCGAGCTCCGGCGGAACGCCGAGCTGCCGGACCCTCTCCGGGAAGACGTAGATCCCGGCGGTCACGGCGTCGCCGGTCGATCCGCCGATCGACGAGACCCGGCCATGCCGTGCGACGTTGACCCAGAGGGGCTTCTCGTCGTCGACGAAACGGGTCACGGCGAGGACGGTGGAATGGGACGGCAGCTCCCCGGCGTGCTCGACGAAGCGGACGAAGTCCTTCCGCGGGCAGAACGCATCCACGGTCGACACGAGCAGCCGCCCCTTCGGGGCGACCTCGAGCACGGCCCGGAAGCTCTCGAGCGAGGAGCGCGTCGTCTTCACGAGCACGGTCTGGACGAGCCGCCCGAAGCGCTCGCGGACGAAGGCCTCGCAGTCCCGCTCGGACTCGTTGAAGATGACCGCCGCCGACGCGATCCCGGCGGCCTCGAAGTTCGACAGGACGTGCTCGATCAGCGGCACCCCCGCGACCTCGAGGAGAGGCTTGGGCACGCCGAACTGCTTCAGCCGGGAGCCCTCTCCGGCCGCGATGACCGCGCCCGAGACGATCGCGCTCACGGGACGATCCCCCGCGCGGCCTCTTCGGCGCGAGCCGTCAGGCGGCGTGCGATCCGGACGTCGGCGCACACGGCGGGAAGGTTACCGTAGAAGCCCGTCATGGCCGCGCCTCCCGGCCCGAGGGCTCCAGCCGCTCGAGCCGCAAGTGCGCCACGTCGATCAAATGGTGCTTCAGGAGCACGACGCCCCCCGGCGCGAGCCACAGCAGCTCGCGGGCCCGCCGGACGAGCGCGTAGGCCGCGCCCTGTGCGGGCGTCAGGCCCACGAGCGCCGCGACTCCGAGGCGGATGGCTTCGGCGCTCCCGATCCGGGCCGGAATGAAGAGCAGGATGCCGTTCAGGATCATCGCCAGCGACTCGACCGCGAAGGCCGATGCGAACGTGTGGGTCGGGGAGAGCAGCCTCAGGACGATCCACGTCTCGACGAGGCCGCCGCACCAGCCGAGGAAGCCCCAGACGACGGCGATCGCGAACTGCAGGCCGTGCTCCTCGCTCCGGTAATAGAGCCGGATCCGCGCGTCGACTTCCTCGGCATGCGTCTCGAGCCCCGACAGCCGCTTCTCGAGGAGCGGGACCTTCTTCAGGAGCCTCAGGATCGGCCCGAAGAATCCCCGCCGCTGCATGCCGGTGAACCCGAGCGCGAGCGCGCCGAGCACCGTCAGGCCGGCGATCACGAGGAAGCGGGGCAGCGGCGGCAGGGAATACCGGGTCAGCGCGACGGCCGCTCCGGCGACGAGGAAGAGCCACTGCGCGAGCACGTCCGCGTTGCGGTTGACCCAGATCGTGGCGAAGGCCGGGCCGAAGCCCATCTTTCCGCGCAGCAGGTGGGCCTTGACGGGCTCGCCGCCGACGCTCGTGAAGTAGTTGATCGAGTCGCCCGCGAGATACGCGGCGAAGAGGTCCCGGAACGACGCCGGGCCGCGCCGGCCGGCGATCACCCACCAGCCGAGCGTGAACGCGATCTGCGCGGCCGCGTAGAGGCCGACGAGCAGGACGAAGTAAGGGCCGATGCGGGCGAGGTTCTCGGCGATCGGCGTCCAGCCGACGAGCGCGAGCCCGGCGCCGAGGACGACGAGGCCGGCGGCGAAGAGAGCGATCCGCCCGGCCCGCGGTCGCGCGCCCGAGGGGCGCGACCCGCCGTCCGACAGCTTCGAAATGCCGCGGGGGGCCGCGACGGGCGCGGTGGGGAGAGTCATGCCGGATCCCGACGCGTCAGACTCTGACGGGCAGAAGGGCTTTCAACTCCTGGGGCAGCGGGAAGTGGACGTCTTCCTTGACGGTCTCGAACTCCTCGACGACCGAGACTCCGAGCTTCTCGCGCGCGAAGGTCACGACCTCCTGGACCAGGATCTCGGGGGCCGACGCCGAGGCGGTGAGACCGAGGACCCGGACGCCCTGGAGCCACTCCGGCCGGATGTCCCGGGCGCGCTCGATCAGGTGCGACGCGACCCCGTTGGCGCGGGCGACCTCGCACATCCGGAGCGAGTTGGAGGAGTTCGGCGCCCCGAGCACCAGCAGCATGTCGACGTGGGGCGCCATCGCCTTGACGGCGTCCTGGCGGTTCTGCGTGGCGTAGCAGATGTCCTGCTTCGAGGGGGCCTTCAGGTTCGGGAACCGTCGCTTCAGGACGGCGAGGATGTCGCGCGTGTCGTCGATCGAGAGCGTCGTCTGCGTCAGGTACGCCACGCGGTCGGGGTCCGGCACCGTGACCTTCTCGGCGTCCTCGCGCGTCTCGACCAGGCGGATCGCGTCCGGCGCCTCGCCGAGCGTGCCGACCGTCTCGTCGTGATCGTGGTGGCCGACGAGGATGATCGTGTAGCCCTGCTTGGCGTAGTGGATGGCCTCGAGGTGCACCTTCGTGACGAGCGGGCAGGTCGCGTCGATCGTCTGCAGCCGCTTCTGCTGGGCGAGGGCGCGGACCTGGGGCGCGATGCCGTGGGCCGAGAAGATGAGCGAGGCGTTGTCCGGGACCTCGTCGACTTCCTCCACGAAGCGGGCGCCCTTGTCGCGCAGCTCGTCGACGACGTAGCGGTTGTGGATGATCTCCTTGCGCACGTAGACGGGCCCGTCGATCGCCTCGAGGGCCTTCTCGACGACGTCGATCGCGCGGACGACGCCGGCGCAGAAGCCGCGCAGGCCCGCGATCAGGAGCTTCTCGACCCGGATTCCGGAGAAGTCGCCCGGCACGTTCACCAGTTCACCGTCTCGGCGAATTTTTCCTTCTTGCTGCGCGGGTCGCCGGCGCCGGCGGCGGCCGCGGCCGGGCGCGCGAGGTCCGGGAAGAGCTCGAAAGTCTTCTCGACGACGCCCTCGACGTCGAGCTTGAGGTTGTGGCGCTGCTGGAGCTGCGGGCTGTGGTCGATGAACTGGTCCGGGATCGCGTGGACCTTGAGCCCCGCCGTCGGCAGCCCCCCGGCATGGAACGCCTCGAGCACGCCGGCGCCGAAGCCGCCGGCCGCCAGGTGCTCCTCGAGCGTCATCAGGCGCGGGCAGGAGCCGGCGACCTTCGCGAGCAGGTCCATGTCGAGGGGCTTGGCGAAGCGCGCGTTGACGACGCCGACCGAGAGCCCCCGGCCCTCGAGCTCCGCGGCCGCGGCGCTCGCGACCGAAACCATCGAGCCGTACGCGATGAAGGTCAGATCGCGTCCCTCGCGCAGGATCTCGCCCTTCCCGATCGGCATGGTCTTCAGCTCGGCGTCGAGCTCGACCCCGAGCGCCAGGCCGCGGGGGTAGCGCACCACGAACGGCCGCCCGGAATTGATCGCGGTGTGGAGGACGTGCTGCAGCTCGTTCTCGTCCTTGGGCGCGGCGATCGTCATGTTCGGGATCATCCGGGTGTAGGAGATGTCGAAGACGCCCTGGTGCGTCTTTCCGTCGTCGCCGACGAGGCCGGCCCGGTCGACGCAGATCGTGACGGGCAGGTTCTGGAGCGCCACGTCGTGGATCAGCTGGTCGAAGGACCGCTGCAGGAAGGTCGAGTAAATGGAGACGACCGGCTTCCAGCCCTCCTTGGCCATGCCGCCGGCGCAGATCACGGCGTGCTCCTCGGCGATGCCGACGTCGAACACGCGGCCGGGGAACTTCTTCTGGACCTCGATCAACCCGGTCCCCTCGAGCATCGCCGCCGAGAAGGCCACGATCTTGGGGTCCTTCTCCATCATGGAGATGAGCGTCTTCGCGAAGACCTGGGAGTAGGTGTAGCGGGTGCCGGCGCCGCCCGGGCCGGTCGGAGTGCCCGGCTGGTGGAACTTCGAGGGGTTCTGCTCGGCCTGCTGGAACCCGCGGCCCTTGTGCGTCAGCGCGTGGATGACGACGGGCGTGCCGTCGGCGGAGACGTCCTTGGCGCGGGCCAGCGCCTCCTCGAGCTCCCTGAAGTCGTGGCCGTTGACGGGGCCGACGTAGTGGAATCCGAGCTCGTCCCAGATGAGGTTGGGGAAGAAGAGGCCCTCGACCGAGCTCTTCAGCTTCCGCGCGAGCTCCCATGCCATGTCGCCCTTGGGC
Source organism: uncultured Acidobacteriota bacterium (assembly GCA_963764715.1). GTDB lineage: Bacteria > Acidobacteriota > Thermoanaerobaculia > UBA5066 > Gp7-AA6 > DAHUXD01. The sequence goes on along the minus strand of CAVXTP010000017.1, from coordinate 66,772 downwards.
AGGCGCTTGAAGAAGCTGTGGCCCGCGTCGACGAACTTCTGGTAGGTCGGGTGAAGCTCGAAACGGTTGCGCCAGTGGGCGAGCCAGCCCACGTTCTCGGAGATCGACCAGCCGTTGTCGTTCAGGATGACGATCATCCGCTTGGGCTTGACGTGGACGATGTTGTTCATCGCCTCGTACGACGGGCCCGACGTCAGGGCGCCGTCGCCGACGATCACGATGACGTACGGTTCGTTGGATCGATCCTGGAGCGCCATCGAGACACCGAGGCCGTAGGAGAGCCCGGTGCCGGCGTGGCCGGCGGCGAGGGTGTCGTGGTCGCTCTCGGAAGGCTCGGCGAAGCCCGAGAGACCCCCCGGGGTGCGGATCGTCGAGAACTGGTCGCGCCGACCGGTCACCAGCTTGTGGGTGTAGCACTGGTTGGAGGTGTCCCAGACCAGGCGGTCTTTCGGGCTGTCGAAAGCGCGGTGGAGGGCGATGGTCAGCTCGACGACTCCCAGGTTGGAGGCGAGGTGGCCTCCGGTCTTCGTGATCGTCTGGACGATCACCTCCCGGCAGTCCTGCGAAAGCTCGGCTAACTCTCCATAGGAGAGTGTCTTGAGGTCCTTCGGACCCTCGATCCGGCTCAGAATGGACATACGATTTCCTACCCCCCCGCCGAAGAGAAACGCGGATGATACTCTACAACTTCGTATGGCAAATACGCTCAAGATCGGGAGCCCGGAGCACAAAGAGCTGCTCTGTCGGATGTTCATCGACACCCACGATCCCTTCAAACCGGAGGAGATCCGGTGGCCGGACATGGACGCCGAGCAACTGGCCCGGCTCAAATCCATGCCGATCTGGAACGAGGCCACCCGGACCGAGGCCGCCACGGCCGTCAAAGTGCAGTCTCTGGGTGACACCGAGAAGGACCCCCTCCTGGCCGAGGCGATCAGCCTCCAGGGCTACGAGGAGGCCCGTCACGCCGAGGTCCTGCAGCGCCTGACCCGCCATTACGGGATCGATGTCCGCCCGTTCCCGCCGCCCGAGGTCCCCAAGGACCCGACCCTGGCGTTCCTGCGGACCGGCTACGGGGAGTGCTTGGACTCGTTTTTCGCCTTCGGCCTCTTCCGGCTCGGGACGAGCGCGGAGATCTTCCCCAAGGCCTTCATCGCGATCTTCGAGACGATCATGCAGGAAGAGGCGCGGCACATCCTCTTCATCGTCAACTGGGCCGCGTACCTGCGGGCCCAGCGCCCGGTCCTCCTGCGCCCCGGCTTCGACGCCTGGCGCGGGTGGAACATCGTCGCGCAGGCGTTCGACCGGCTGCGGGGCGCGCTCCAGATGGCCGGAGGCGACGGGAAGAAGAAGGAGACCGCTCCGGACCCGGCGACCGGGCGCGACGCGACGCAGGCCGGGTTCACCCTGAAGGCGCACTCGGTCTTCGGCGACTTCTCCCTGCGCTCGTTCCTCGAGACCTGTCTCGAGGAGAACGAGAAGCGGCTGGCGCGGTACGATCCGCGTCTCCTGCGGCCGAACCTCGTGCCGTCGGTCGTCCGGCAGTTCGTCAAGGTGCTTCCGCGCCGCGCCTCGACCCGTCCGCCGAGCCCGCAGGAGAAAGCGGCCTAGGGTTGCGGCCCGGCCCGGCCGCGATCCGCGCGGCCGCCCTCGCATCTTCACTCGTCCTGCTGGCTTCCGCCTGCGGCCGCGAAAGTGGTTCGACGGCGGTCGCCAGACGCGACGCGGCATTCGGCGAGCGGATCTTCCTGCGGACGCAGACGCTCGCGCCCGCGCTGGGATCGAACGCCCTCGCGTGCACGAACTGTCACCTCGAGGGCGGGAAGATGGCCGGCGCCCTGGCGCTGACGGGCGCGGCGGCGGCCTATCCGCGCAAGGATCCCTCCGGCGTCGAAGTGACCCTCGAGGACCGCATCATCCGGTGCTTCACCCACAGCCTCGCCGGACGCGCGCCGGAGAAGTCGAGCGAGATCGTCGCGGCGCTCTCGGCCTACGTGACGTCGATCGCCCGTTCGGGGGACTCCACCTCGGACGAGAGCCGCATCCCGGCCGGCAGCCTCGTCCCGATTCCGGATCTGAACGCCGAGCGGGGCCGCGCGCGCTACGGCGATCTGTGCTCGGGCTGTCACGGGCTCGACGGGCAGGGCTACCGGGAGCGGCGCCAGCCGCTTCCCTACGACTACGTGCCTCCGGTCTGGGGACCACGCTCCTACGACGACGTCGCCGGCCTGGCGCGCGTGTACATGCTGGCCGGGTTCCTCGCCCATGGAATGCCACGGGACGAGCCGGGCACTCTCGACACCCGCGATGCCCAGGAGATCGCGGCCTTCGTCGACGGCCAGCCCCGGCCCGCGTACTCCGACAAGAAGGCATGGGACGGGACCTCGCCGGTGGATGCGGTCTACGACACGGCGCGGTACCCGGCGAATCCGTTCCGGGTGCCGCTGGCGATCGGACCGTGACGGCAGGAAGCAGGAGGCAGGAGGCAGGAAGCAGGGACGGTAAGCAGGAAGCGGGGGGCCTGCCTCCTGCCGCCCGCCGCCTGCCGCCTCGAGCGCTGATCAGGCCGCGTAAACGCTCGAGCCCGCACCCGGAAGGGCCGATTCCTGCTGGTATTCTTCGCGTGTTCCGATGTCTCCCAAAGCAGGGCGCGGGTTCGGCGCCAGACATGCTCGAGCCATCCTCTTACTCGCCGGCATCGCCATCGCCTTCGTCCTGGTGTGGCGGACGGGCTGGCCGGCCGTCGAGGCGAACCTCGCCCTGATCGGCTGGAGGTTTCTGGGGCTCGTGGCCCTGTACCTCCTGGCGGAGATCGCGTTCGTGCTGGGCTGGCGCGGAGTGATGGAGCCTCGGCCCCCGCTCTCGAGCGTGCCGGACCTGCTGCGTATCTATCTGGCGGGCAATACCTTGAATTACCTCGCGCCCGGAAGCGTCGCGGGAGAGCCCGTGCGCGCGAACATGCTGAGCGACCGGATGAAGACGTCCAGCGCGATCGCTTCGGTGACGATCTTCAAGCACGCCCACATGCTCTCCCAGTCGTTCTTCGTCGCGGTCGGTCTGGGCGTGGCCGTCGTCTATTTCGACCTTTCGCCGGCCGTGCGCTGGACGGCCCTGGCGAGCCTCGTCGTCCTGACCGCGCTCCTCGTCCTCATGACCTGGGCGCTCCAGAAGGGGACCTTCGAGCCCCTGCTCCTGCTGGCGTCCCGGTTCAAGCCGCTGGCGCGCCGGTTCGCCCGGTATCGTGACGGCGCGAGGGCGCTCGACGATCTGATCCGCCGCTTCTACGCCGACCGTCCCCACCACTTCTTCTCGGCGGCGGGATGGTGCCTGCTCGGCTGGTGCGGCGGGCTCCTCGAGACCTACATCGTGCTGCGTCTCATGGCCCCCGGCCGGGGCTGGGCGACCGCGTTTGCGGTCGAGTCCCTCGCCATGCTGCTCAACAACATGTTCCTCTTCGTGCCCGGCCGCGCCGGCACGGCGGAAAGCGTCCGCACCGGCGTGTTCGTCCTGCTGGGGCTTCCGGCCTCGACCGGCGTCGCCTACGGGCTCGTCCGGCGGGCCCGCGAGCTCCTCTGGGTGGTGCCCGGGCTCGTGTTTCTCGCGCACCGGCCGGTGGCGAAAGCGGCGCTGATCCCGGTGGTTCCGGACCCGAAGCTCGCCGGGTCGGAGCCGACGCGATGACGGTGCCCTCCGCGACCCGCGCCCTGCTCTTCGATTTCGGCGGCACGCTCGACGCGGAAGGCGTGCCGTGGAAGGACCGCTTCTACGCCGCGGCCCGGCAGGAAGGGCTCGACCTGCCCCAGGCCGAGTTCGACCCGGCCTTCTACGGGGCGACGGACGCGCTCGAGGGCCGGATCCCCGCGAGCGCGGGCCTGCGCGAGACGGTCGAGCGCGTGGCGGCGGGCCTCGCCTCGCGGCTCGGGCGCGAGAGCGACCTGCTCCGTCGGATCGGCGACCGATTCACCCGCGACTCCCTGCGCCAGCTCGCCGAAAGCGCCTCCATCCTGGGGCGTCTCAAGGAGCGTTACCGGATCGGGATCGTGTCGAACTTCTACGGGAACCTGCAGGCCGTTCTGGACGAGGCGGGCCTTTCGCCTTCGGTCTCCGTCGCGGTCGACTCGACGCTCGCGGGCGTCAAGAAGCCGGACCCCCGGATCTTCCAGGCGGCGCTCGACGCCCTCGGCGCCGGGCCGCACGAAGCGGTGTTCGTGGGCGACTCGCTCCGGCGCGACATGGCCGGCGCGCGCGGGATGGGGATGCGCCACGTGTGGCTGCGCCCCGAAGGCGCGGCCGAAAACGGCGGGCCCTGCTGTCCGGAGGACCGCGTGATCGCGCGCCTGGCGGAGATCCTGCGGCTCGAGCCATGACCGCCCGCACCGGACCTGCCGCCGTCTGGGGCGTTTTCCGAGAGCTCGAGCACTCGCCCGGCCGCGAAGCCGACGACGCCGGGATCCTGGAGGCCACGGGCCGCCGGCTCGGCGGGGAGGGCGCCGGCTTCGCCGTCGAGTACCGCTCGCCGGACGCGCTGACCGGCCACGAGGAGGCGCTTCCCGCGCTCGTCTTCTCGATGTGCGAGGGCCGCGCGGCGCTCGAGCGCGTGAGCCGGTGGGAAAGCCGGGGCGTCTGCGTCGTCAACGGCTCGCGTTCGATCGCCAACACGCATCGCGAACGGATGATCCCGCTCCTCGACGAGCGGCGCGTTCCGACGCCGGAAAGCCGGCTGCTCGACGGCGAGGGCCCGGTGCCGCGGGGCGCGGCCGAGGACGGCCTCTACGCGGCGTGCTGGGTCAAGCAGGCGACCGAGCACAAGACGCGCGAGGGCGACGTGGTGTTCGCCACCGATCCCGCGTCGGTCCGGGAGGCCCTTCAGCGGCTGCGGAGCCTCGGGCTGCCGCGCGCCGTCGTGCAGCGGCACGTCGAGGGAGACCTCGTCAAGTTCTACGGCGTCGGCGGCGGGCCGGAAGGCGGCGGCGGGACGGCCGCGGCCTCCTGGTTCCGCTGGTTTCATCCGAAGGAGAAGCCCGTGTCGGGCCATGCCTTCGACGAGCGCGCCCTCCGGGAGATCGCGTGCCGTGCCGCCGATGCGCTCGGCCTCGAGGTCTGGGGCGGCGACGCCATCGTCACGCCCGCGGGCAAAATCTTCGTGATCGACGTCAACGCGTGGCCGAGCTTCGCGCTCTTCCGGGAAGAGGCGGCCGACAACATCGCCGCGCACCTCGCGGCCCGGCTGCGGCGGCGGATCCGCGTCGCGGTATGACGTCCTCCGCGACTCTCCTGCTGGCCTCCTCCGGCGCGCTCACGCCGGGCTCGCCGACCCCGGAGACCCCGGTCCTGGGACTGCCGCTGATCCGCCGGACGGCGCTCGCGGCCCGTCGCGCGGGTTTCGACCGCGTGTACGTGCTCGGCGGCGGCGGGGCGAGTCCGGTCCTCGAGGGAACGGGCGCGCTCGCGTTTCCCGTCGACGCGGCCGGATCGGTGCTGCCCGCGGGCCGGGTCGTCCTGCTGCCGGATCGGACCGTCGCGAGCACGCCGTGGCTGCGCCGCGTGCGCGAGATGCCGGCCGAGCCGGGGCGCCTGCGCCGCTTCGGTCCGGGGGCCGTCGTCGAGACGTCCGACCCCGCGCCCCTCGCCCGCGTGCTGGCGCGCGAAAGGCTCCTGCCCGCCGTCGTGTCCGGGTGGGCCGCGGAGCTGCCGGAGAGCTCCCCGGGTCCGGCGGACGCTCCGGAGATCGCCCCGCCGTTCGAGGCCGCGACCCGCGCCGACCTCGCCGCCGCGGAGGACCTGCTCCTCGGCGCCCTCGTCAAAAAGGAGGACGGGATCCTGACCCGGTACATCAGCCGGAAGATCTCGCTCGCCGTGACCCGGCGGCTCGCTCCGACGCGCGTCACTCCCAACGCCATGACGGTCGTGAGCGTGGCCTTCGGTCTCGCCGGCGCGTGGTGTTTCCTTTCGCCCGCGCTGCCCCGCCAGGCCGCGGGCGGCCTGCTGTTTCTCCTCCACTCGATCCTGGACGGCTGCGACGGCGAGCTCGCGCGGCTGAAGTTCCAGGAGTCGCGTTTGGGCGGCGTCCTCGATTTCTGGGGCGACAACCTCGTGCACGTCGCCGTCTTCTCGGCGTTCGCGTTGGCGTGGAGCGAGGCCGCGGGGCGGCCGTGGCCGCTCTACCTCGGCGCCCTCGCCGTCTCCGGGACGATTCTGTGCGCCGGGTTCATCTACACGTACGCGATGCGGCCGCGGCCCGGCGGCGGGCCGCTCCTGACGACCGTCTCGCCCTCGCGCCGGTCGCGGCTGACGCAGGTCCTCGACGCGCTCGCACGGCGCGACTTCATCTACTTCGTGATGGTCCTCGGGCTCTTCGGAAAAGCCTACTGGTTCCTGGCGCCCGTCTCGGTGGGAACGCCCGGCTTCTTCCTGGCCCTCGTGGTCATGGCGCTCGGCGGGCGCCGGCCGCAGGGCGCGCCGGCCGCGGGGCAGTCGAGCCCCCAGTCCGCCCGCTGAGGCCTCGGCCCGCCCGCGCCCGGCCGCGGCTCAGTCGTAGTGGTACGGAGCGCCCGGCCCGTACCACTTGTGGTCGTAGAGGTTGTAGTAGACCCCGACCTGGGTGAACGGGAAGCGGAAGAACTGGAAGATCGCCTGCAGCCCCGTGCCCCACCACGTCTTCTCGTCCACGCCCACGGCCCGCAGGATCTCCGGAAAGTTCAGCCCGACCTCGAAGCCGACCTCCTGGTAGCGCGTCGGGAGCGGCGCATCGTAGCCGAAGCCCCGCGTGAAGTAGACGAACGAAGTCAGGAAGAACCGCTCGAAGCCCGGCTTTCCGCCGAGGCGGCGGACCAGGCCCGCGGGCTTGAAGTCGGCCGCGTAGATCTCGTCGTTGTAGCTGTGGCCGAGCGTTTCGACGCTCGAGCCGACGTACTGGAGCGGGATGTCGGTCGTTGCGAGACCCAGGCGCAGCCCGAGCATGTCCTCGAGGTGGTTGCGCTGGATCAGGAGGCCGGCCGCCGAGCCGAGCGCGTCGACCGTGAGGTCCTGGAACGAAAAGCCGTAGACCGAGACGCCGTCCATGATCTCGACGAACGCGCCCGCCATGAAGGCCGTTCCCAGGGCGAGATTGAAGGACTGGTCCACCGTGTGCCCCTGGGCGATGTACGCCTCGAAGAGCGCCCGCGAGACTCCGCTCGAAATGATGAAGTGCGAGATCTTGTCGGCTCCGCCGACGTACGTGGTCCGGGAAAACCAGCCTTCGTCGGTCGTATGGAAGCTCTTCCATCCGTACTGGAGCGGGGCCCCGAGACCCTGCATGAACCCGCCGACGAGCGCGGCGGCCGTGAGGATGGTCGTCGAGGTCGTGAAGAGCTTCGGCGCCGGCGTCTTCACCGATGGCGGGGGAGGCTCCTGGGAACCGCCCGCCCCGTCGGCCGCGTCCCGGAAGGCGTACGTGTCGGCGAGGGCCGCGAGCTCGACACCGGGATCCGTCCGTCCCGCGTTCCACGGGTACGCGTGCTCGACGTCGAGGAGGCGGAGCCGCGGTTCGACGGCCTCGGGCTCGGCGGCGGGATCGCGCGGCGCGGCGGCGGTATCCGGGAACAGGCGGAGCTCTTCCGCCCTCGCGCCGACCGAGGCGGCGAGAATCGCGGCGGAAAGCCACGTCGCCCGACGCAGGCGCAGCTTCATCGAGGTTCCGTTGGTGGTTCGAATCATGAGTCGGCTCTGGGGGCGGCGGCATTATCTCCGAATCGAGGGCCGCCGCAAGGCCCCAACGGGTCGCTCAGCGGGCGACGGCCGGCTCCCCCCGGTCGAGGGCCCGCTTGAGGCGCTGCGTGATCAGGAAGACTTCGGGCCGGGACACCTTCGAGCCCGGTCCGCGTTTCTCGACCTGCTCGAGGGCGGCCCAGGCGAGCTGCACGGGCAGCGCCGTGAACTCGACGAGGCCGCGCGGCGCGTCCGCCGTCTGCAGCGCGCGGATGTACTCGCCCGCGACGCCGAGGTCGCGGCGCGCGAGCGCGAAGACCTCGGAGACGGGAACCTCCGCCGGCAGGTAGCGGCGGCCTTCCTCCGCGTCGGAGGCGGAGTCCTTGAGGATGTTGACGAGCTGGAGGGCTTCGCCGAACGTCGCGGCGCGCTCCCGGAGGTACGCCGCGGTGCCCTCGAGCCCCGGCCGGCCGAGGAGGAAGAGCTCCGTCAGCATCTCTCCGACGATGCCGGCCACGATGTAGCAGTAGTCCTTCAGCTCCTGGATCGAGTGAAGCTCGAGCTGGCCGCCCCGGGTGCGGGCGACGATCGACGCCATGCCCTCGGCCGAGCGGACGACGTGCTCCCGGATCGGCGGGATGGCGCCTTCCGAAAGCGCGAAGAAGGCGTCGAGGACGAAGGGCGTCTCTGCCATGAGCTCCTGGTAGCCGGCGTGGTGCGCGACTTCCCGGGAGACCCAGTCGCGGGCGAGGCGCTCGGCGCGCGGGCGGTTGGACGCGGACAGCAGCGCGTTGAAGTCGGCGATCGCCCCGATGCGCGCCTCGGGCGTCCAGTGCGACGCGTCCTCGAACGTGTCGGCGATGCGGAAGAGCAGATACGCGATCATCACCTCGCGCCGCGTCGGCTCCGGCAGCACCGGGATGGACAGCGCGAAGGTGCGGCTGGTCTTCTCGAGGAGGTGCTCGAGGGAGGTCACCGCGGGCCCCCGTTCGTGGGGGCGGGGCTCGTCCCCGCCCGGTTCTTCGGGGCGCCCGCAACCTCCGCCCCGACGACCGCAGCCAGGAGGTCGCCCAGCCTTTCGCCGCACATCGCCACGCGGCGGCGCATGCGGAGGAGGTCCGGGATCGTCGCCGGGTGGAGGAGGGCCTGGAACGTCACCGCGGCGCGGCTGATCCCTCCACCGGCGTTCATGCACCGCGCAAGATATCGCGGCAGGTCTTCTTCGGCCGTGTCGCTCACGGCGCGAAGCACCAGGTACGGCACGCCCGCCGCCGCGGCGGCGCGGGCCCACGCGGCGGACTCCATGTCGCAGACCGCCGGGGCGCCGGTCGAGGCGGCGAGCGTCGCCTTCTCGGCGGCCGAGACGGCCGGCCGGTCGATGGTGAGCAGGGTGCCGGCCCGGATTCCCGTCGCGGCGAGGGCGGCCTCGAGAAGCTTGCGGGACGGGGGAGGGGTCTCGCCCCGGGCGTCGAGGATGCGGCCGGACGCCAGGATTTCTCCCGCCGCGAGGCCCGGCGTCAGGGCGCCGGCGACGCCGACGCCGAAGACGACACTCGGCCGGTGGCGCTCGATCGCCTCCGCCGCGCCGCGAGCGGCGTTTCGCGGCCCGTCTCCCGTCGCGACGACGACGGCGTGGCCGGAAAGCCGCCTCGCGATCGCGGCGCGCTCTTCGGGGATCGCCGTGAGAACGAGGGCCGGCGCGTCCTCAGCCGCGGACATAGCCGTTCGACCGGAACCATTCGACCGCGCGGGCGAGGGCCTCCTCGACCGGCGTCTGCGGCAGGCCGAGATCGCGCACCGCCTTCGAGGCATCGAAGAACATCCGGTGCGTCGACATCCGCACGCTCTCGAGCGAGACGCCGGGCGGCCGGCCCGTGACGCGCGCGACGCCCGTCGACACCGCCGCGGCGGCGAGCGGGATCCAGTGCGGCAGCCGCACCGTCGGCGCCGGCAGCCCGGTGAGCGTCGCGAGCGTGTCGAGGATCTGCTTCAGGGTCATGTCGCGGTGGCCGAGGATGTAGCGCTCGCCGGGCTTCCCCTTCGCGGCTGCGGCGAGGTGGCCCGCGGCGACGTCGCGCACGTCGATCAGGTTGAGGCCCGTGTCCACGTAGGCGGGCATCTTCCGGTTCAGGAAGTCGACGATCAGCCGGCCGGTCGGCGTCGGCTTGACGTCGCGCTCGCCGACCGGCGTCGAGGGATTCACGATGACGACCGGCAGGCCCTTCTTCGCCCAGCCGAGGGCGACGCGCTCGGCGTCGTACTTCGACTTCTTGTAGTGGCCGATGATCTTCCCGCGCTCGACCGGCGTCTCTTCCGACCCGGGCGAGCCGTCGGCGGTCAGTCCGAGGGCGGCGACCGAGCTCGTGTAGACGACCCGCGAGACTCCGGCCTCGGCGGCGGCGCGGAGGATGCTCTCGGTCCCGCCGGCGTTGGCGCGATAGAGCTCCTGCGGGTCCTTCGCCCAGAGGCGGTAGTCCGCGGCGACGTGGTAGAGCGTCGCGACGCCCCGCATGGCGCGGGCGAGGGAGGCGGGATCGGTCAGGTCGCCCGGGACGACCTCGACGTCGAGCCCCTCGAGATTCTCGCGGCGGCTCGCGGGCCGGGCGAGCACGCGCACCGAGCTTCCCTGCGCGAGGAGCGCGCGGACGACGTGCGTGCCGACGAACCCCGTTCCGCCGGTGACTAGATCCACGGGGGAGGAGGCACGGAAAAAGGAGGCAGGCGGCGGGCGGCGGGAGGCAGGACGGAACCCCTTGCCTCCACAGAAAGGACTACGGCGAAGCCTGCCTCCTGCATCCTGCTTCCTGCATCCCGATTCTCAGGCCGCCAAATTCCAGGCGATCATCCGGACCATGTCGCCCGGGTGCTTCGGGAGCTCCATGACGACCGAGGCCTCGAACCCGGAGTGCATCAGGCAGTTCTGGCACATCGGGTCCTTCCGGGACTCCCAGTAGGACCAGTCGGTGCCGTTCCAGAACTCCTCGAAGGTCGGGGACCAGGTCTTGCCGATCAGGTAGCAGGGCCCCTTCCAGCCGTTGGGCGTGAAGGTCACGGTCGACCAGGGGGAGCACTTGTACTCGCGCAGGCCCGCGGCGAACTCGAGGAACATCGGCGTCGAGGTCAGCTTGTACTTCTTGGAGATGTCGAGCACGCGCTGGAACTTCTTGTGGATCTCGGACTTCGTCAGGAAGATGTCGGCGCCGACCGAGTCGTAGTGGTAGCCGGGGGAGACGAGCATCCCCTCGACGCCCATGTTGGTCAGCAGCTCGCAGAGCTCCTCGACCTCGTCGACGTTGGTCTCCTTGAAGACCGTCGTGTTGGCCATCATGTGGTGGCCGAGCTTGACGCCCTTCTCGATCATCGCGATCGCCCTGTCGAAGACGCCCTCGCGCGCGCAGACGTAGTCGTGAGTCTCGCGCATGCCGTCGAGGTGGACGTTGATCATGAGCCGCTTGTGGGGCTTGATCTCGCCGTAGACGTTCTCGTCGAGGAGCAGGCCGTTGGTGCAGAGGTAGATGTGGCGCTTCCTCTTGATGATCTCCTCGACGAGCTGCGGCAGCTCCGGGTAGATCGTGGGCTCGCCGCCGCAGATCGACACGACGGGGGCCTCGGAGCGCTCCACGGCCTCGATGCACTGGTCGAGGGTGAGCCGGTCCTTGAGCTTGCCCGTGTGGCGCTCGACGGCGCACCCGAGACAGGCCAGGTTGCACGTGTAGAGCGGCTCGAGCATCAGGACGAACGGGTACCGCTTGTTGCCGCGAATCGCGTTTCTGACCGAGTTCTGAATCGTATCGGTCATGATGTGGGTGGGAAAACGCATCAGTTCACTCCGTGATCGGTTCGCCGGGAGGCGTGGACGTTCTCGCCGTACTCGGCCCGGCGGGACACTCCGGTCGTTCCCTCGCGCGCGTAGAGCGCGAGCGCCCGGAGAGGAAAGTAGGTCGCGTAGAGGTGGTAGCGCAGGTAGAAGACTTTCGGGAACCCGGTCGCGGTCCAGTGGTCGTCCTTCCAGGAGCCGTCGTAGAGCTGGTGGGACAGGAGGTACTCGACCCCTCGGCGCACGGACTCGGAGTCGCGATCGCCGGTCGAGAAGAGCGCCACGAGCGCCCAGGCCGTCTGCGAGGGCGTCGAGGGGCCCTGGCCTTTGGTCGAGGGATCGTCGTAGGAGTGCGGGAGCTCGCCCCAGCCGCCGTCGGCGTTCTGGCAGGAGCGGATCCACGCCGCGGTCTTCTGGAAGCGGGGCTCGCGCAGGTCTGCCCCGGCGTGCAGCAGTCCCCGCAGCGCGAGGAAGGAGCCGTAGATGTAGTTGCAGCCCCAGCGGCCGTACCAGGTCCCGTCGGGGTACTGCTTGCTCTCGACGAACTCCGCCGCGCGGCGGACCGCCGGGTGGTCGGCCGGCACGCCGATCGCGTGGAAGGCCTCGAGCGCGCGGCCGGTGATGTCCTCGCAGCTCGGGTCGATCATCGCGTTGTGGTCGGCGAAGGGGATGTACGTCAGGACTTCGTTGTCGCAATCCTTGTCGAAGGCGCCCCAGCCGCCGTCCCGGTTCTGCATCGCGAGCAGCCACGCCTGGCCGCGCGCGATCGCTCCCTGGCGGGCGAGGTCGTCGGCCTCGCCGGGGAACCTGGCCCGCGAGAGGGCCGTCAGGACCTCGGCCGTGTCGTCGGTGTCGGGGTACCACTCGTTGGCGTACTCGAAGTACCAGCCGCCGGGCTCGGCCTCGGGGCAGGCCTTCTTGCAGTCGCCGATCGTTTTGACTTCCTTGTCGAGGAGCCAGCGGGCGGCCTTGAGCATCGCCGGATCGTCGGCCGGCGTTCCGCCGTCGGACAGGGCCTCCATGACGAGCGCCGTGTCCCAGACGGGGGAGAAGCAGGGCTGGACGTGGAGCGTCTCCTCGTCCTCGAGCTCCAGCCGCTCCAGCTCCTTGACCTGCTTGACGAGCCGCGGATCGTCCATCGCGTATCCCAGGCAGCGGAACGCGATGATCGTGTTGATGATCGGCGGGAAGATGGCCCCGAGCCCGTCGGACTGGACCAGCCGCTCGTGGATCCACTGCTCGCAGGCCGCGAGGGCCTTCTTGCGCAGGGGGGTCATGCCCGCCGCCTCGAGCCGCTTGAAGGCGTGGTCGATCTTGACGAAGAAGGCCCTCCAGTAGCGCTCCCTGCGCGAGCGCGGAACGTGCGGGGCCTTCTTGTGCTTGATGTGGAGCTCCGGGATCGCGGCGAAGTCCGGCACCGGGCAAAAGGGCTTCGAGGCCCAGATGACCGAGAGCGGGACGACGATGCCGCGGGACCAGGACGACATCTTGTAGATGTTGAAGACGAACGAGTCCGGCAGCAGCACGATCTCCGGCGGCACCGCGGGGCAGTCGTCCCACGAGCACTGTCCGAAGACCGCGAGATAAATCCGTGTGAAGGAGTTGCAGGCCTCGATCCCGCCGAGGGACAGAATGGTCTCGCGGGCCTTGACCATGTGCGGCGCGTCGGGGTCGTCGCCCATCAACTTCAGGACGAAGTAAGCTTTGACGGAAGACGAGACCTCGGGGGGCCCCCCCTCGTAGATCGCCCAGCCGCCCCCCGGAAGCTGCTTCCGGCGGAGGTACTCGGCGGCCTTGCGGCACCGGTCCTCTCCGAGGCGCCCGAGAAAGTGCATTGTCAGCACGTACTCGGATTCCAGGATGGTGTCGCCCTCGAGCTCTCCGCACCAATGGCCGTCCTCGGCCTGAATCGAAAGGAGATATCTCTGTGCGGCTTCGACGGCGTTTCGGACGGAGGCGCGCTGCGCCTGGCTCGGGACGCTATCGGGCCCCAAGCCCGAATCGTTTCGGACGGACATTATTCGTCGATCCTCGATGTCTTACGGTTTCGTGAGCTGGGCGGGATCCCCACCACCCGTGCCGGAACCGGCCCTGTTTCGCCCAGACCTGTGAGTCTATACCATAGCCGGCCTGACCCAAAGAACAGGGGGGTGTCGCCCATGTTTCGCCTGCTCAGCAGCTTTCTGGCCGTGGCGCTGGCGGCTGACGCCTCCTCCGCGGCCCCGTTGGGTTACTACGCCCTCGAGCTGAAGGGGGGTTCGCAGATTTTTTCGGCCGACCTGCCCCTGAAGAAGGGGCGGGTGCTGGTTTTCCACAGGTATCCGGACGGCATCTACATGAGCCTGTCGGCCTCGGAAGTCGAGAAGGTCGTGGCCCGGGAGGGGGAACCGCCGAAGTCGGAGAAGCTCGCGCCCGGCGAGACGGTCTACGTCGGCAACGCGGTCGAGGGCCCCGGGTACGTGATGCCCGAAGCCCCGCCGGCCCCGCCCTCCGCGGGTTACTACGACCCGGGATACGGATACAGCGAGTACTCCTGGGGCGGCGGCTACTACCCCGGGCCTCGGCCCCCGCGGCCGCCCGGTCCGCCGCCGCCCTCCCGAATCGGGCCGAACGGGTTTCCGATCATTGCGCCGCCGGGAACGGCCGGGTCGGTCCCGCCGCCGATCGGCCCGAACGGATTTCCGATCCTCGCGCCGCCGCCGGCCGTGGCCTCGCCCCGCCGCCCGTAGCCCGTGCCGCACCTGACGGGCGTGCTCGAGGCGGCGGCGGTCGTCGTCAGCGCCGTCTCCGGAATGATCACGGCCGCGCGCAAGCGCATGGACATCGTCGGGACGTACTGCCTGGCCGTCGTCACCGCGCTCGGCGGCGGGACGCTGCGCGATCTCCTGATCGACCGCCGGCCCTTCTTCTGGGTCAGCCACGAGGAGTACCTGCTCGTCATCGTCGTCCTCTGCGTCGGCTTCGTGTACAGCAAGGCGGTCTACGAACGCGTCAGCCGCTGGCACGGCCAGGCGGTCTTCGTCGACGCGATGGGCCTGGCGCTCTTCACGCTGACGGGAACGGGCTTCGCCCTGCACCAGGGGATGCCTCCGTTCGTGGCGTCCCTGATCGGCGTGATCACCGGGACCTTCGGCGGCGTGCTCCGCGACGTCGTGTCGACCGAGATCCCCGTGGTCTTTCGCCCGGGCGAGCTCTACGCGGTTTCGTCGTTCGCCGGGGCGTGGGCCTTCCTCGGTTCGACCTGGCTCGGCGCCTCGCCGCTTCTCGGCGCGGCGCTCGGGTTCGCGACGATCGTGGCTCTGCGAATGGTCTCGGTCCGCTTCGGCGTCAGGGTGCCGGACCCGCTGTGGATCGAGAAGGAGCCGGGATCGCGGGAGTAGTGGTGAAGCCGTGCAGCGGCGCAGCGGATCCCGTCATCGGTGGCGGAGGGCGGCCACAAGGGCCGCCCCTACGACCGTGGCCAAGCTCGATGCGGGCTCTCGTCGTAGGGGCGGGGTTCATCCCCGCCCTTCGTGGCTACGGCCGGATCAGGGCCTTGACGACCGCCAGCTTCTCCATGTCCGCCAGCGCCTCGCCCGCCTTCTCGAGCGGGTACTCGCGGGTGACGAGCTCGCGCCAGCGGAAGCGGCCGTCGTGGCGCGCCATCAGGGCGAGCGACCGGTGGAGGTGCGAGAACTCGTAACCCCAGCAGCCGAGGACGGTCGCGTGCTTGCGGTTGATCTGGCGATGGGGGTTGACCGTGGCGTCGCCCGAGTCGGTGTACTGTCCGACGACGACGTAGCGGCCGCCGTCGCGGAGCATCTCGAGCCCTTCCGGGACGGCCGCCGGGTTGCCCGAGGCTTCGATGACGACGTCGGCGCCCCGGCCGCGCGTCCGGTCGCGCACCCACGCGACGCGGTCGGCGAGCGCCGGAACCCGGGTGATGTCGAGCGTGTCCTCCGCGCCGAGACGCCGCGCGGCCGTCGAGCCGCGCCTCCGGCGCGCCGACGACGTAGACCGCGAGCGCTCCCGAGAGCTGCGCGAAGATCGCGGCGTTCAGGCCCACGGGCCCCGAGCCCTGGACGACGACGGTGTCGCCCATCGCGATGCCGGCGCGCTCGACCGCGTGGAAACCGGTCGGCAGGCCGCATCCGCCGCCCAGGAAATCCTCGGCGCCGATCCCCTCGGGCAGCGGCACCAGCCGGACTCCCGGGAGAATCTCGATCCGCTCCGACCAGCCTCCGAGCAGCCCGTCCGAGGCGGCGGCCGTGATGCCGTAGACCCGGCGATGCGGGCAGCGCGTCGCCGCGCGGGCGACGAGGCAGTGCCAGCAGGCGCCGCACGTTCCGTAGACGTCGTAGAACGTGACGAGCGTCCCCGGCGCGATCGCGCGCCCCTCGACGTCGGCGAGCGTTCCGTTCGTCTCGAGGACCCGGCCGACACTCACGTGGCCCGGGATGATCGGGTAGGGAACGCCCGAGAGCCGGCCGTGGTGGAGGTGGACGTCGGTGCCGCAGACCTCGCTCGCGACGGTCTCGAGCACCGCGCCGCCGGGGCGGGGGCGGGGCGCGGGCAGGCGCCGCGCCTCGAGCGGACGGCCGGGCGCCGTCATGAACACGGCCTGGACGGTGTCCGACAGGTTCGCCACGCGCGGGGATCATAGATCGAGGGCCGGACGCGGTCCGTGCCGGAATCCGCCCGCGCCTCAATCGATGGTGGTGGAGCCTAACTGATGCCGCGCCCCGGTTCGTAGGGGCGGCCCTCGTGGCCGCCCCCCGTTCGAGATCGAGCGGCCGCTGCAGAATCCATGGAGAGGGCGGGGGCAAGCCCCGCCCCTACGTACCGGGGCGTCGAGTCTTGCCCCTACTTCTCCGGCGGCGGATACACCCGCGGGTACTTCTTCAGCATCCCCTCTTCCTTCATCGCCTTCTCGATCGCGTCGATGTCCCAGGGGGCGTCGTTGGAGACGACCTCGGCGCCGGTCGCGGTGATGAAGACCATGTCCTCGAGCCGGACGTAGATCTTCTCGTCGGGCACGGTCAGCGCCGGCTCGATCGTGAAAACCATGCCCGGCTTCAGCGGGCCTTCGTGGGAACCGACGTCGTGGGTCGCCATCCCGACCCAGTGGCCGACGTACGGGTACTCGCTCTCGCCGCTCTTCTTGTAGCTCGCGACGAAGTCCTCGGCCGCCTTGCGGTGGGAGGGCTTCGAGAACTTCGCGGCGGCGAGGATCGGGTCCATGGCGGCGCCGGCCTGCCGGATGACCTCGGCCCCCGTCTTGCCCGGGCCGAGCGCCTTGAGGATCTCGCGGTAGCAGGCGAGATAGAACCCGTAGAGCTCTTTCTGCCACTGGGAGAACTTCCCGTTGACGGGGAACATCCGCGTGACGTCGGCCATGTAGTACCCGTAGTCCGGGGCGTAGTCCATCAGGAGGAAGTCGCCGTCCTCCATCTTCCGCTTCCCGGCGTTGTAGTGCGGCCAGTAGGCGTTGCGGCCGCTGCCGATCAGCGAGTAGTACGCATCGCCCTGCGCGCCGTTGCGGTAGAAGACGAACTTCGCGACGGCGTCGAGCTCCCGCTCGTACTGGCCCGGCCGGACGGACCGCATGCTCTCGAGGATCGCGAGGCCCGCGAGCTTCGTGGCCTTGCGGAGGACCGCGAGCTCTCGCTCGCTCTTGATCAGGCGCAGCGCGTCGAGCGTCGGGGAGAGGTCCTTGATCTCGAAGAACGGGAAGCGCCCGCGGATCAGGCCCGTGAAGTTGCCTGCGCGCGAGGGCCGCCCGTCGAACGGGTCGGCGGCCGCGTCCGCGGTGAAGCGCAGCGCGAGGTCCCGGCTCATCGCGCCGCCCTCGGCGGGAGCGAGCGGCGTGTAGAGGACGCGCAGGCCCTGCCGCATGTACCGGTTCTCGAGCTGCTCGGCGAGGACGTCGGTCGAGGCCACGGCGTCGACCCCGGACAGCTTCCTGATCTCGTCGGCGTCTTCGGCCGAGAGCACCTTGCCCTCGCCCTTCTCGCGGCCCTCGTTGCGGTTGGGCAGAAACAGCGTCGCCTTCTTCGCCCGGCCGTCCAGGATGAGGTAGGCGTGGGGCACCTCGATGCCGCAGAGGTAGTAGAGCTCGTTCGACTGCCGGAAGCGCGTGTAGCTCGGCGGGGAGGGCGCGCCCTGGACCACGGCGAAGGCGTCTGTGCCGATCGCCTCGTAGACCTTCGCGCGCCGCGCGGCGAACTCCTCGGGCGGGAAGTCGGTCGTGAAGAGCGGGTAGCCCTCCTGGGCGCGGAGCGGCAGGGCGAGGCTCAGGACCGAAAAGACCGCGATCGACAGACGGCGAAACGCCATGGCGGCTCCTCCGAAATCTGGGCGCATGCTACTGCAAGCCGCGGAGCGGCCCGCGTCACCACCCGAGGATGAACTGGGCCTGGATGACCGCGTACGGGCCGGCGTCCGGATTGAAGATCGGGTTCCAGACGAGCTGGAGGTCGGGCTCGAACCGGGACAGGGGCGAGAGCTGAAAGGTGAAGAAGGCCTCGGCGACGTACTCGTTGCGGTGGTACACGGCGCGCGTCGTCGCCGACGGCTGGCTCCAGACGAAGCCGACGCCCGCGAGGTCGTTGGTGAGGTCCTTGAGGACGTCGAAGCCCTGAAATGGCGCCTTGACGACGAGGCCGGTCCCGACCTGGGCCGAGGCTCCCGCTGAGGCTTGCGCTCCGCCGACGCCGAAGCGGCCGAACGCGGCGAAACGCGATGCGTGGCCGAGCTGCTGCTGGAAGTTGAGGGCCACGCCGCCCTGGGTCGGCCCCCCGGACTGCGCGAGAAACGGCTGGAGCCGGTAGACGCCTTCGCCGAGGCCGAGAAAGTCGGCGGGCGCGAAGCCGATCTCCGTGACGACGGACCAGGCTTGCCAGGAGAAGTCGGTCCACGGCGTTTCACCCGCGGTGGCGTTGCCGGCGGTGGCGCCGACGATGGCGTACCACTCGTCGGCGGGTTGCCACTGCAGGTTGAGCGCGAAGTTGAACTGGGGCAGCGGCACGACCATGCTGTTGATGAGGGCGGAGTTCAGGAACTGGCCGCGTCCCGTGTTCGCGTAGGTGTTGGTGTCGAGGTAGTTGCTCTGGTCGACGACGCCGGCGACGGCGACGAATCGTCCGTTCGCCAGCGACTGCTGCCACGCGAGCTCCGGGACCCGGCCGCCGTTGCGGGCCGAGAAGACGCCCGTCGGATTGGTGAGGCTTCCGATGTTCGCCCCGGCGCCCTGGTTCGCGCCGGCGCCGCCGAGCCCCTCCTTCGCGGACACCTCGGCGCTCAACCAGCCGGCGGTGCCGGAGGCGGGCGATTCGTAAACCGCCCATTTCGCGAAGAGCTTGACGGTGTAGTAACCCATGTTGGGGGAGCCCGACGGGGTGCCGGGGACGCCGGTGTAGGTGAAGACCTGCGAGAGGCTGTACCGCAGGCCGCGCGCTCCGAGCCAGTACTTGGCGCCCTGGACCCAGGGCTCGAGCGGGGCGACGTCGAGCAACGGGCCGGGCTGGATCGCCGTGTTGCCGAGGTCGTCGAGCCCGGCGAGGTACGACGCGAGCGTGGGAGGCACGGCGGGGAAGAGCGTGAAGCTTGTCCGGCGGCCAGAATCCATTCTCCGAAGAAGCTCGGCGGAGAGCTTCGAGCCCGCCGGCGTGTCGGGCACCTGCTGTTCGATCGGAAGGTCGGGCGGCGGCCGGAGGCGCGGGTGCACCTGCGACGCCGGCACGACGACCATGTGCCCGAAACTGTCGATCAGGATCAGGTCGCCGGGGGAGGAAGGGGCCGAGGGCTCCTCGGCGGCGGCGAGCGGCGCGGCGAGAGCGAGCAGCAGGGCGGCCCGGCGGAGGCGACCGATCGCCGCTCTCTCTCGCGGCTTTCAGGCCGCGGCGACGGATTCGGGGATGCGGTACCGCCCGAGGACGACGGTGACGTTGTCCTTGCCGCCCGCCTCGAGCGCGAAGTCGACGAGGCGACGGCAGACGGGGGCCGCCTTACCCGGGGCCGCGAGCTCGCGGGCGATCACGTCGTCGGGCACCATCTCGGTCAGGCCGTCGGAGCACAGGAGAATCTGGTCGCCGTCCGAAAGGTGCGTGCGCTTCAGCTCCACCTGCACGAACGCACCGCGGGTCGCCAGCGCGCTCGTCAGCACGTGGCGGTAGGGACTCGTCGCCACCTCGGCCTGGGTGATCGCTCCGGAGTCGGCGAGCGACTGGGCCATCGTCTGGTCCCGCGTCAGGCGCTCGAGCCGGCCGCCCTTGCGGAACACGTACGCGCGCGAATCGCCGACGTGCGCCGTCAGGAGCTCCGGCCCGAGACTGCACGCGACCGTCATGGTCGTCCCCATGCCGCGCAGCGTCGGGTCCGCGGCGGCATGCTCGACCAGGGTCTCGCGGATCTGCTGGAATCGGCGCTCCATCCTCTGGAGGATCTCGCGGGAGCGGGCTTCATCCAGGCGCATGATCCAGTCGGGCGTCTCGATGGCGAGGTCGACGAGGGCCAGGACGGCCGTCCGGCTCGCGATCTCGCCCGCCGCCGCGCCGCCGACGCCGTCGGCGACGAGCATTCCGTAGGCGGTCTCGGAATACCAGGGCGGGATCTGGCCCGCAGGCAGGTTCGTCTGGAGCATCCGCATCGAGCGGTCGAAGCGCGCGGCGAAAAACGTGTCCTCGTTGTTCTTCCGGACCCGGCCCGGATCGGAGAGCGCGGCGAGATCGAGCTCGACGAGCGAGGAAACGCCCGCGGGCTGCGGCGCCTCCTTGTGCTCCAACGCCGGCAGTTCGGCCGTGTCGTCCAGGTCCTCGGTCACTCGGCCGATGCTACCGCAGAGGTGGCAGGGTGCAGCAGTCGGTGGGCTCGACGAGCATCCCGTCGCCGAAGACGGTCGTCGTCTCGGCGTGGAGGCAGCGCGGCCCGCACAGCCCGTGCTCCTGCAGGATGCCGTTGCGCCCGCAGCACGGGCACTTGACGACCGTACCCTCGTCCGGAACCGTCCGGCCCTCGGGGAGCGCCGTGAAGATCTCGATCGTCATCATTGTTCCCTCCCCGCGGGCGCCTCGTCTTCGGGGCGCCAGCTCTGCAACACCCGCATGTACTGGACCCGCTCGAGGGCCGCCGGGCTCGCGCCGCGGCCGGCGCTCATGCTCCCCTGCATCTGGCGCAGCGACTCGTACCCGTGCTCCTCGAGCCACCGGGAGAGCTCCCCGCGAATGCGGCCGAGGGCCTCGGGTCCACGGCGTAGCAAGACCGAGACCAGCTGGACGGCGTGGGCCCCGGCCATGACCGCCTTGACCGCGTCGATCGCGGTGTGGACGCCGCCCGTGACGGCGAGCGAGAGGTCGACCTGGCCCGAGAGGATCGAGAGCCACCGCAGCCGCAGCAGGAGCTCGGTCGGGCTCGAGAGGCGCGCCTTCGGAACGACCTCGAGGTTTTCGACGTCGAAGTCCGGCTGGTAGAAGCGGTTGAAGATCACGAGGCCGTCGGCCCTGGCGAGCTCCAGCCGCCGCGAGAGGCTCGCGAGCGACGAGTAGAAGGGCGAGAGCTTGACGGCGAGCGGCAGGCTGACCGCCTCGCGCAGCGTCGTGACCACGTCGAGGACGCGCCGCTCCACGTCCTCGCTCGACTCCCGGGGGTCGGTCGGCAGGTCGTAGATGTTGAGCTCGAGCGCGTCCGCGCCGCCCTGCGCGATCAGGCGCGCGTACTCGATCCAGTTGTCCGGCGTCGTCCCGTTCAACGACGCGATCACGGGGATCGCGACCGCGGCCTTGATGCGCTGGAGCTGCTCGAGGTACTCGTGCGTGCCGAGGGAGAAGATCGACGGCTCGGGCAGGTAGG
Source organism: uncultured Acidobacteriota bacterium (assembly GCA_963764715.1). Classification (GTDB taxonomy): domain Bacteria; phylum Acidobacteriota; class Thermoanaerobaculia; order UBA5066; family Gp7-AA6; genus DAHUXD01. The sequence goes on along the minus strand of CAVXTP010000017.1, from coordinate 45,441 downwards.
AGAGCGCCTCGGCGTAGGACTCGCTCGGCGCCTCGTGCGCGTGGTAGGTCGCCATCTCGTCGCCGACGATCTGCTCCTCGAAGAGCGAGCGCATGACGATCGCGGCGGCCCCCGCGTCCTCGAGGCGCCGGACCGTGTCGAGGTCGTCGGCGAGCGGGGAGGAGCCGGGCATCAGGGGGTGCGGCAGGTGGAGGCCGAGGTAGGTCGTCGAGAGATCCATGGTCACTTGACCTCCTGCACCGCCATCGCCTCCACCGGGGGTGCGGGGGTCGGCGTCTTCGCCGCGGCCGCGCCCGTCGCCGGGGCCGGCGACGTCGCCGCGGCCGCAGCCGCCGCGGGCTTCCACTCCGAGAGGTGCTTGTACAGGGCGAGGCGGCGGCTCGCCTCCACGCCCGCTTCGGCCGCGAGGAGCTTCCAGCGCGCCGGGTTGGCGGCCTCGACCATCCGGAAGCGGCTCTCGTTCATCATGAAGCGCTCGGGCGGCGTTTTCGCCGCTCCCGAGTCGAGCTGCAGCGGCGGGAGGCCCTGCGCGAGGCGCTTCGGGTCGAAGCGGTAGAGCGGCCAGAGTCCCGAGTCGACGATGAGCTTCTGCTGCTCGCAGCCCTGGGCCATGTCGTAGCCGTGGGCGATGCAGTGGCTGTACGCGATGACGAGCGACGGGCCCGGGTGCGCCTCGGCCTCCTGGATGGCCTTGAGGGTCTGGGAGTCCTTCGCGCCCATGGCGACCCGCGCGACGTACACGTGCCCGTAGGTCATCGCCATGAGGCCGAGGTCCTTCTTGCCGGTCGACTTGCCGCTGACGGCGAACTTCGCGGCCGCGCCCATCGGCGTGGCCTTCGATTGCTGGCCTCCCGTGTTGGAGTAGACCTCCGTGTCGAGGACGAGCACGTTGACGTCGTAGGGGAGCGACAGGACGTGATCGAGGCCGCCGAATCCGATGTCGTAGGCCCAGCCGTCGCCGCCCATGATCCAGACGCTCTTGCGGACGAGGTCGTCGGCCGCGTCGGCGAGCTGGCGGGCTTCCGGCGCGCGCGACCGGGCGAGGCGCGCCTTGAGCGTCGCGATGCGCGCGCGCTGCTCCTGGATGCCCGCGGCGGTCTTCTGGTCGGCCTCGAGGATCTCCCGGGCGAGATCGCCCCCGGCGAACGCGGCGCCGGCCTCGAGGAGGCGCCGCGCCCGCGCTTCCCGGCTGTCGAGCGCCACGCGCATGCCGAGGCCGAACTCGGCGTTGTCCTCGAAGAGCGAGTTCGACCAGGCGGGCCCGCGGCCGTCCCGGTCCACCGTCCACGGCGTCGTCGGCAGGTTGCCGCCGTAGATCGACGTGCAGCCGGTGGCGTTGGCGACGAGGGCGCGGTCCCCGAAGAGCTGGGAGACGAGCTTGATGTAGGGCGTCTCGCCGCAGCCCGAGCACGCGCCCGAGTACTCGAAGAGGGGTCGCGCGAACTGCGAGCCCTTGATGTCCATCTGCCGCAGGCGCGAAAGGTCCGGGTCGGGCAGGTCGAGGAAGAAGGCGTAGTTCTCGCGCTCGGCGTCCCGGAGCGGCTCCTGCGGCGCCATGCCGATCGCCTTTCGGCTCGGGTTGGCCTTGTCCTTGGCCGGGCAGAACGCGACGCACAGCGAGCAGCCCGTGCAGTCCTCCGGAGCGACCTGGATCGTGTAGCGGAACCCTTCGTAGTCGGCGGCGCGGAACGCGTCGGACTTGAACGTCGCCGGGGCCTTCGCGCCGAGGGAGGGCTCGAAGACCTTGGCCCGGATCGCGGCGTGGGGGCAGATCAGGGCGCACTTGTTGCACTGGATGCAGAGCGACGGCTCCCAGACCGGGATCTCGGTCGCGATGTTGCGCTTCTCCCACTGCGCCGTCGCCGTCGGCCAGGTGCCGTCGACGGGGAACGCCGAGACCGGCAGCCGGTCGCCGTGGCCGGCGATGATCGTCGCGGTGACGCGCTGGACGAACTCGGGCGCCGCCGCCGGCACGACCGGGGGCCGCCCGTGGACGGAGGTCGCCTTCCCGGGAAGGGGGACCTCGAAGAGGCCCTCGAGCGCGCGATCGACCGCGGCGAAGTTGCGCTTCAGGACCTCGGGGCCCTTCTTCGCGTAGGTCTCCTGGATCGTCTTCTTGATCTTGGCGATCGCCTCCTCGCGCGGCAGCGTGCCGGAGAGCGCGAAGTAGCAGGTCTGCATGATGGTGTTGATGCGGCCCTTCAACCCCGCCTCGCGCGCGACCTTGTACGCGTCGACGGCGAAGAGCCTGACCTTCCGCGCGATCGCTTCCTCCTGGACCTCCCGCGGGAGGCGGTCCCACAGTTCGTCGGGCCCGTACGGGGCGTTCAGGAGCAGGGTCGCGCCCTCGGCGGCGAGGCCGACGACGTCCTGGCGCTGCAGCAGCTCGAACTGGTGGCAGGCCACGAAGCCCGCGCGGCGCACGAGGTACGCCGAGCGGATCGGCCGCGGCGAGACGCGCAGGTGCGAGACGGTGACGGCGCCCGACTTCTTGGAGTCGTAGACGAAGTAAGCCTGGACGAAGGAGTCGGTCTCCTCGCCCAGGATCTTGACCGAGTTGCGGTTGGCGCCGACCGTGCCGTCCGCGCCGAGGCCGAAGAAGACGGCGCGCGAGACGTCCGCGGGCTCGATGTCGAGCTCGCCGTCCCACGGCAGCGACGTGTGGGTGACGTCGTCGACGATCCCGACGGTGAAGTGGTTCCGGGGCTCCGGCTTCGCGAGCTCCTCGAAGACGCCGGCGATCATCGACGGCGTGAACTCCTTCGAGGAGAGCCCGTAGCGCCCGCCGACGACGCGCGCCGGGAGCTTCCCGCCGCCCGTCTCCGAGAGCGCCGTGACGACGTCCTGGTACAGGGGCTCGCCGACCGAGCCCGGCTCCTTCGTGCGGTCGAGCACGGCGATCGCGCGGACGGTCTTCGGCAGCGCGGCCGCGAAGCGCGCGACGTCGAAGGGGCGGAAGAGGCGGACCTTGAGGACACCGACCTTCTCGCCCTTCGCGACGAGCCAGTCGACCGCCTCGTGCGCGGTCTCGGCGCCCGAGCCCATCAGCACGACGACGCGCTCGGCCTCCGGATGGCCGGCGTAGTCGAAGAGAGAATAGGAGCGGCCCGTGAGCTCGGCGAACCGGCGCATCGTGGCTTCGACGATGTCGGCGCAGGCGAGGTAGAAGCGGTTGCCCGCCTCGCGCGCCTGGAAGAACGTGTCGGGGTTCTGGGCCGTGCCGCGCAGGACCGGCCGGTCGGGCGTCAGCCCGCGGCTGCGGTGGGTCGAAAGGCCGTCGGCGTCGAAGAGCGCGAGCAGGTCCGCGTCCGCGAGGGACTCGATCTTGGCGATCTCGTGCGACGTGCGGAAGCCGTCGAAGAAGTGCAGGAAGGGGATGCGGGACGAGAGTGTCGCGGCGTGCGCGATCGCGGCGAAGTCCTGGGCCTCCTGGACCGAGCCCGCGCCGAGCAGGGCGAAACCGGTCTGTCGGCAGGCCATGACGTCGGAGTGGTCGCCGAAGATCGACAGGGCATGGGTCGCGACCGTCCGCGCGGCGACGTGCATCGTGAACGCCGTCAGCTCGCCGGCGATCTTGTACATGTTGGGGATCATCAGCAGGAGGCCCTGCGAGGACGTGAAGGTCGTCGCGAGCGCTCCGGCCTGGAGGGCGCCGTGGACGGCCCCGGCCGCGCCCGCCTCCGACTGCATCTCGACGACCCGCGGGACCTGGCCCCAGAGGTTCGGCCGGGCCTTCGCGGACCAGGCGTCCGAGAGCTCGCCCATCCCGGAGGAGGGGGTGATCGGGTAGATGGCGATGACTTCGCTCGCCCGGTGGGCGACGGAGGCGACGGCTTCGTTGGCATCGAGAACGACCCGGGACGCGGGACTCGGCGTGCGACGCCGTTGGGTCGCCCGGGCACCGACCGAGGCGGCGGCTTCGTTGGATTCGAGAATGGCCCGGGAAAGGGGGCTTGGCATGAGACGACCGTAGCGTTCGCCCGCTCCGGGCGGGATGATGCTTTTGCATCATTTCCCGTGCAAGGCGCGGCGCCGACGCCGCCCGAAGCCGCGCCGGCGCGGCGTTTCCTACTGGAGCCGGGCGAGCGCCTTCGTCGTCTCGTTCAGGAGCGCGCCGGCGCCGACGGGCGCCCCGGTCGCCTGCGTCATCCAGATGTCGGGGGCGATGTTGCCGGCCTTCGACATCCGCTCGAACTCCGAGCCGAGGTTGCCGGACTTCTTCATCTGCTGCTCGATCTGGAACGCGATCAGGTGGCCGATCGGGTAGTCCGGCAGGTAGAGGAACGAGTGGATCATGTGCGAGTAGATGCCGAGCGTCAGGACCACGTCCTTCTTCTTGAAGACCGGCGCGTAGTACTGGTTCCAGAGGTCCTTGCAGATCTGGAGCGTCGCGGCCTTCAGCTCTCCGGGCGTGGCGTCGGGGTGGTCGTACATCCAGTGCCAGACGGCCATGTCGACGAGCGCGACGCCGGCGATTTCGTAGGTCGCCCAGAAGTCGTTCAGCGTCTTCAGGGCCTCGCTCTTCGGGTCGGGCTTCGCGAGGCCGAGGAGCTCGAGGTCGTGCGCCTGGAAGACGAACGCCAGGGCCTCGGTGAACGCGGTGTTCGGGACGCCCGCGAGCAGCGTCGAGTCGATGTCGTTCAGCGAGAAGGTCTGCTCGACGTTGTGGCCCAGCTCGTGGACGGCGATGTTGAACCCCTTGTAGTTCATCCCTTCCTTCTCGACGCGCGTCCGCAGGTGCGACTTGTCGGCCCGCCGCGCGGCGCCGAGGGCGTGTCCCGAGCCGCGCGCCGGGTCGACGACGATGTGCTCGGCGACGTAGTGCGCGCGGTCCTGCGAGAAGCCGAGCTTGATCAGGATGTTCGGGATGTCTTCCTGGAAGGCCTCGGCCGTCGGGTACTTCTTGCGGACGATCGCGTCGAGCTCTTCCTCGGTGTACTTGCCGCGCGGCCGGAAGCCGTTGTACCAGACGTCGAACGGCTCGAGCGGCCGGCCGAGCCGGCCCTCGATGATCGCCGCGACCTTCGGGACGAGCGGCGAGGACAGGACCTCGACGAGCATGGCGCGGACCCGGTCCTCGGGGATCTGGCGGTTCTCGTCGAAGCGTCGGTCGATCAGCGTCGGTGCGGTCGGCGAGTACGGGTCGGCGAGCCGGGCCGCCTGGTAGGTCTTCAACAGCACGGCATAGCGGGTGTCGGGCTCGGGCGCGTTCGTGATCTTCAGGCCCGGCGGCGCGGCCCGGTCGGAGTCGCGCTCGAGGGAGGCCTTGACCGTGTTGGTGAAGGGGTCCCAGTCGACGTACGGATTGTCGACGACGACGTCCGGGATCGTCTGCGTCACGATGCGGTCGCACACCTGCGCGATGATCCGCTGCTTGGCGACGCCGTTGCTCGCGTCCGAGTAGTCGGCCTTGATCTGGTCGCGCAGGTTCCAGTGCGAGAGCAGGCGCATCTTCGGCGGGAAGAGGCGGACCCCCTTGACGTCGACGAGGTGGTGCGTCCAGATGTTGTACCGGGCGATGTAGCGGTCGGCCTCGGCGTTGGCCTCGGTGATCGCGAGGTTGACGCTCGCCGGCACGCGCTTGGAGAAGCGCTCGGCCAGGCGCGACTCGGCCCACTGGCGCCGGGTCCAGGACGGCCCCTGCTCGAGCCGCTCCTTGAGCGTCGTGACCGGAAAGTTCAGGAGGACGGCGAAGGCGAGGCGGTTGCGGAACGAGTCGTCGACGAAGTGCGCCGACGGATCGTAGCCGGCGAGGACCTCGTCGAAGGGATAGATCTCGCCGAGGTCGAGGTCCGACTGCCACCGGAAGTCCCGGGCGATCTCGTTCATGTGGCCGTCGAGCGACTCGAGCGAGCGCTCCATGCGGGAGAAGAGGGCGTTGCGGACGGTCGAGTCGGCGGCGATGTAAGTCGTCACGACCTCGCCGAAGGCTTTCTCGTCGCCGTCTTCCGGCCGCCAGAAGCTCGCCGCCTGCTGGATCCCCATCTGGATGCGGGGCCGCTCGGACTGGCCGTACTTCGCGACGAGCTCGTTCTCGAGGCGGGCCATCGTCTGCTTCATGGCTTCGGTTTGACCTCCCTGCGGGACGGCCACGGCGAGGACTCCCGCGAGAATGGCGGCGGCGAAAAACGGCATGCGGCCCTCCGGCGGGGCAGTCTACCGGGGTCAGGTCTTCATTTTTCAGATTTCGGGAACTTCTCGGGGCAGCCGAAAAATGAAGACCTGACCCCCGGAAAAAACCTTTCCCCGCGGCATCCGGATAAATCGGGGTCGAAGTCTGTCCAAAGGAGCATTCGAAATGCCGGAAGGACGCGTTTTGCGCCGTTTGCGCCTCGCCGCCGCCCTCGTCCTGGCCGCCGGGCCGGCCCTCGCCGCCCCGGACCCCGAGCCGCCGAAGCTGCGGCTGCCCGCGACGGCGGCGCCGACGGGCTACCGGGTGGCGCTGACGGTCGACCCCGACGAGACGACGTTCCGCGGCGCGGTCGACATCGGAATCCGGCTCTCCGCGCCGACCGACCTCCTCTGGCTGAACGCGACGGAGCTGAAGGTCGAGAAGGCGACGGCGTCGGCGGGCGGCTCCCCCGTCGCGGTCCGCGTGGTGCCGGGCGGAGACGACTTCCTGGGCTTCGCCTTCGAGAAGCCGGTCGCGGCGGGCGAGCTGACGCTCCACGTCGAGTACACGGGCTCGATCGCCGAAACCTCGACGCAGGGGGTCTTCCGCCAGAAGGACGGCGACGCCTGGTACGTCTACACGCAGCTCGAGTCGACCGACGGCCGGCGCGCCTTCCCGTGCTTCGACGAGCCCTCCTACAAGTCGCCCTGGGAGCTGACGCTGACGATCCCCGCCGGAGTCAGCGCCCTGTCGAACACGCCGATCGTGTCCGACTCGCCCGCGCCGGGCGGCGGCCGCGTCGTGCGCTTCGCGAAGACCGAGCCGTTGCCGGCCTACCTCGTCGCGTTCGGCGTCGGTCCCTTCGACTACGTCGACGCCGGGCGCGCCGGCATGAAGAAGACGCCGATTCGCATCGTCGTCCCGAAGGGCAAGGCCTCGCGCGCCCGCTACGCGGTCGAGACGACGGGCCCGATCCTCGAGCGGCTCGAGGCCTACTTCGGCATGCCGTTTCCCTTCGCGAAGCTCGACCAGCTCGTCATTCCCCAGGCCGTGACCTTCAGCGCGATGGAGAACGCCGGGCTCATCACGTGGGCCGAGTCGGTGCTGCTCGCCCCGCCGCAGGAGGAGACGATCAAGTTCAAGCGCATCCAGGCCTCGATCAACGCCCACGAGATGGCGCACCAGTGGTTCGGCGACTACGTGACGCTGGCGTGGTGGGACGACGTGTGGTTGAACGAGTCCTTCGCGACCTGGATGGCCGACCGCACGATGCAGGAGTGGCAGCCCGGCTGGGGAGTCGCGATCGACCGGGTCGTCGACCGCTCGAACGTGATGGCGGGGGACACGCTCGTCTCGGCGCGCAAGATCCGGCAGGAGATCGTGACGTCCGACGACATCTACAACGCGTTCGACGGCATCTCGTATCAGAAGGGCGGCGCGGTCATCTCGATGTTCGAGGCGTGGATCGGGTCGGACCGGTTCCGCGCGGGCGTGCGCCGGTACATGAAGGAGCATCCCTACGGCACGGCGACCTCCCGGGAATTTCTCGCGGCGATCGAGGCCGAGAGCCGCCCGGGTGTCGCGGCCGCGTTCTCGAGCTTTCTCGACCAGGCGGGCGTGCCGCTCGTCGACGTCGCGCTCGACTGCGGCGGCGGCGGCGGCGGCGCGAAGCTGTCGCTCGCGCAGAAGCGCTTCCTCCCGGTCGGATCGGCCGGCGCGCCGGGGCAGACGTGGCAGATCCCCGTCTGCGCGAGGACCGGTGACGGCGCGAAGGAGTGCGCGCTCTTGACGGACGTCTCGGGCGCGATGCCGGCGCCGTCGCCGGACGGCGGCTGCCCGGCGTGGGTCCTCGGCAACGACGGCGAGCTCGGCTACTACCGGGCGGTGTACCGCGGCGACCTGCTCGAGAAGCTGATGTCGGTCGCGGACGCGAAGCTGACGGTCGCGGAGCGGGTCGGGCTCCTGCGCGACCTCGACGCCCTCGCGATGGGCGGGGCCTTTCCGCTCGGCCGGGCGATGGCGCTCGCGCCGCGCTTCGCGGGCGACTCCGAGCGCCAGATCGTTCAGGCCGCCCTGCGGATCTCCTCCGACGCCGGGGAAAAGGTGCTGCCCGAGGACCTGCGGCCGGCTTACGCGCGCTACGTCTCGAAGACCTACGGCGCCAGGGCGCGCGCGCTCGGCTTCGCGAGCAAGGCCGGCGACAGCGAGGAGACCCGCCTCCTGCGCTCCTCGCTCGTGCCGTACGTCGCGATGGACGGCGACGAGCCCGCGCTCCAGGCCGAGGCGCGCCGGCTCGCCCTCGCGTGGCTGAAGGACCGGTCGGCGGTCGAGGCCGAGATGGTCTCGGGGGTGCTCGAGAGCGCGGCGCGGCACGGCGACCGGGCCCTCTTCGACGCCTACCGGGAGGGCGTGAAGACCGCGAAGGAGCGGCGCGACCGCGTCCGCCTCTTCCGCGGCCTCGGCGCGTTCGGGAACCCGGCGCTCGCGAAGGACGCTATGGCGTTCGCCCTCGCGGGCGACTTCGACCCGCGCGAGGCCGACGCGATCCTCTACTCCGCGCTCGGCTTTCCGGTCGGGCGCGAGGCCTCGTGGCAGTTCATGAAGTCGAACTACGACGCGATCGTCGCTCGCATGCCCCGCGAGGCGACCGGCTTCATGCCGTACTTCGCGGAGGGCTTCTGCGACGCTCCGCACCGCCAGGAGGTCGCCGAGTTCTTCGCCGGCCGCGCCGAGAAGCTTCCGGGCGGCTCGCGCAACCTCGCGCAGGTTCTCGAAGGCATGGAGCTCTGCATCGCCCTGCGCGGAGCGCAGGAGGGAAGCCTGCGGGAGGAGCTGTCGCGGTACTGAGTGGGGTCAGGTCCTGAGTGGGGTCAGGTCTTCATTTTTCGGCCGTCGCGAACTGCAAACGAGAGCAGAAAAATGAAGACCTGACCCCGCGGTCTCTTACTTCATTTTTCGGCCGTCGCGAACTGCAAGAGAGAGCCGAAAAATGAAGACCTGACCCCGGTCTACGCTTGACCCCGGTCTACGCTACTTTTGGCCGTCCGACCGAGAAGGGCGGGGACAAGCCCCGCCCCTACGACCGGAGTAGGGGCGGCCCTTGTGGCCGCCCTTCGCCCTTACGCCTTCGCCGCCTTCGTGATCGACTTCAGCAGCGCCTCGAAATCCTTCTCCGCCTTCACGATCGTCGCGGAGGGGCCCGTGCACTTGAAGAAGACCATCCCCTCGGGCGCTTCGACGATCGCGCCGAGGAGGCGCCAGCCGGCCTTCTTGCCCTGCGACTGCATCATGGGCCCGCCGGGGGCGAGATAGGTCCCGGAGACGTCGATCGTGTGGACCTTGAGGCCGTTGACGGTCCGCTCGCCCTTCTTCGGGGTCGAGGGGGACTCGAACTGGCCCACCCAGCGCGAAAGGTTCTCGTCGACGGAGCCTCCCTGGCCCTGTCCGAAGAAGAAGACCCCGCACTCGCCCGCCTCCTGGGAGGCCGCGGCGGGGATGGCGTACGTCGCCACCCGCATCGGCCGTTCCTTGGCGGCGGACCAGGTCGAGGGGACGGTCCACCGGACGCCTCCGGCGGTTCCGTCGGCCGCGAGAAGGACGGCGGCGGCGATCAGGGGGGCGGCGGCGGCGATGAGCCGTGTCGAAAGCTTGTTCATCTGCGCAGGATATCCAAAGAAACCGGCGGCCGCGTTGAATAGAATTTCAGGAGGGGGAAAAAACGCCGATGCGCTCCGCCCGGATCGTCCTCGTGACTGTCCTCTCGGCAGCCGCCGCCGCCGCGCTGGCGCTGCCGGATCCGGCGAAGGCCGGGCCGGAGCTCGCGCGGCTGGACTACTTCGTCGGCCGGTGGCAGTCGACCGGCACCATGAAGGCCGGGCCCTGGGGAGCCGGCGGGGCGATGTCGGGCGAGGACGACTGCCAGAAGATGCCGGGCGGGTTCTTCGTCGTCTGCCGCTCGGAGGGCTCGGGACCGATGGGAGCGATGCACGGCCTCGGCGTCCTGGGCTACGACGCCGCGGAGAAGGTCTACACCTGGAACGGCTTCAACAGCCTGGGGGAGAACGAGAGCGCGGCGGGCCGGGTCGCCGGAAAGGTCTGGACCTACACCGGCGAGCACACGCTCGGCGACTCGTCCTTCCAGACGCGCTACACCATCACCGAGGGCACGGCGACGAGCTACGACTTCAAGGCCGAGACCTCCCGGGACGGGAAGACCTGGACGCCCGTCATGGAAGGCCGCGTCACGAAAAAGTAGGGGGTCAGGTCTTCATTTTTCGGTTTTCGACGGACATTCGAAAAGGAGGAGCGATGCGGAAATCAGCGATCGGTGCTCTCAGCGTGGCGGTGATCGTTTCGGCGGGAATCGCCTCGGCCCAGCAGCCCGCGGGGCCGCCCAAGCCCGGCCCGGAGACCAAGAAGCTCGAGGTCTTCGCCGGAAAGTGGAAGGGCGAGGCGGAGATGAAGCCCGGCCCCTGGGGACCGGGCGGCAAGATGACGAACGAGCAGGACTGCGCCTGGTTTGACGGCGGCTTCCAGCTCGTCTGCCGCGAGAGCGGCGCGGGCGCGATGGGCAAGATGAAGAGCGAGGCGATCCTCGGCTGGAGCCCCGAGGAGAACGTCTACAAGTACATGGGCTTCGACAGCATGGGCATGATGGGCTCGGCGACGGGCACCAACGCCGGGAACACCTGGAACTGGAGCGGCCAGGACAAGATGGGCGGCAAGATCATTCATTCGAAGTACACCGTCGTCGTGACGTCCCCGACGACGCAGACCTTCAAGTGGGAGACCTCCGAGGACGGCAAGACCTGGACGACGGCGGCCGAAGGAAAATCGACCAAGCGGTAGTTGACTCCCCCGGGGGGTCAGGTCTTCATTTTTCGGCTCGGGCGGATAGTTCGCAACGGCTGAAAAATGAAGACCTGACCCCACTAGAATTCTCCCACCTTGATCCTGTGTCCCAAGTGCTCCGCCGAGGTTCCGGCCTCGGCGCGGTTCTGTCCGTCCTGCGGCGAGGGGATTTCCTCCGTCTCGCAGATGCCGACGAACCTGGCGTCACCCTCGGTCGCCGAAGCGGCGCGCCGGCGCAGCCCGTCCTCGTCGAAGGTCGGCCGCCTCGCGGCGACGGAGACGATCGACTCGGGCGGCTTCACGCCGGGAGCGATCCTCGCCGAGCGCTACCGTGTCATCGGGCTGCTCGGCCGCGGCGGGATGGGCGAGGTCTACCGCGCCGACGACCTGAAGCTCGGCCAGCCGGTCGCGCTCAAGTTCCTCCCGCGCCACCTCGCCTCGGACCCCGAGCGGCTCGAGCGCTTCTACGCGGAGGTCCGCATCGCGCGCCAGGTGTCGCACCCGAACGTCTGCCGCGTCTACGACGTCGGCGAGATCGAAGGGCAGCAGTACCTTTCGATGGAGTACGTCGACGGCGAGGACCTCGCGTCGCTCCTCAAGCGCATCGGGCGCCTTCCCCCGGACAAGGCTCTCGACATCGCCCGCGAGCTCTGCGCCGGGCTCGCCGCGGCGCACGACAAGGGCGTGCTGCACCGGGACCTGAAGCCCGCCAACGTCATGGTCGACGGGCGCGGGCGCGCGCGGATCACGGACTTCGGCCTGGCGGTCGCGGCGGGCGAGGTCACGGAGGGCGAGGTCTCCGGCACACCCGCGTACATGGCGCCGGAGCAGCTCGCGGGCAAGGGCGCGTCGGTCCGGAGCGACGTCTACTCGCTCGGCCTCGTTCTCTACGAGCTCTACACCGGGAGAAAGGCCTTCGAGGGCGCGACCTTCCAGGAGTTGAAGCGCAAGCACGCGGAGGAATCGCCGGCGTCGCCGTCGACGGTTTCGCCGGGCTTCGACCCCGTCGTCGAGCGCGTGATCCTGCGCTGCCTGGAGAAGGACCCGGCCGCCCGCCCCGCGTCGGCTGCCCAGATCGCGGCGGCGCTTCCGGGGGGCGATCCCCTCGCGGCCGCGCTCGCCGCGGGCGAGACGCCCTCCCCCGAGATGATCGCCGCCGCAGGCGAGCAGGGCGCGCTCGCGCCGGCGAAGGCCTGGACGCTTCTCGGCGCGACGCTGGCGCTCGTCGCCGGGGTCGTGATTCTGGCGCGATACGCGACCGACCAGGGCGTGGCGCCTTTTCCGAAGAGCCCGGACGCCCTCGAAGACCGCGCCCGCGAGGTCGTGCAGTCGCTCGGCTACACGACGCCTCCGGCCGACAGCGCGACCTGGTGGGTGCGGCAGTACGGGTACCTGACCTACCGCGCCGCGAGCATTCCATCGACGCGGAACCTGCGCGAGCTCGCCTCGGCGCAGCCGCATCCGTGGTGGTTCTCGTACCGGCAGAGTCCGCGCGACCTCGTTCCGCTCGCGGTCGAAGCCCGGGTCGGCTCGAACGATCCCGCCTTCGAGGTCTCGGGCACGGTCCTGGTCGAGCTCGACGCCCGCGGAAATCTCGTCCGCTTTCGCGCGGCGCCGCCCCAGGTCGAGCCCCCGGGATCGGCTCCGGCGCCCGACTGGAAGCCGCTTTTCGCGGCCGCCGGCCTCGATCCGGCGCGCTTCACGGCATCGATGCCGCGCTGGCTGCCGAGCGAGCCCTTCGACGCGCGCGAGGACTGGGACGGCGCCTACGCATCGACACCGAACGTCCCGATCCACGTGAGCGCCGCCGCCCGGCGGGGCCGGCCCGTCTCCTTCGAGATCATCGGTCCATGGAGCCGTCCCGAGCGGATGCAGGCGGCGCCGCGCGCGGCCGGGATCATCGCGCGAGACGCCGCGATCCTCTTCGTGATCCTCTCCATCATGGTCGCCGGCGCTCTCGTCGCCCGCCGGAACCTGCGCATGGGCCGGGGCGACCGCCGCGGGGCGTTTCGCGTGGCGGCCTTCATGTTCGCGCTCTACCTTCTCTCGTGGCTCTTCCAGGCGCACCACGTTTCGGCGCCCGGCGAAGAGTCCGGGCTCCTCTTCAACGCGATCGCCAACGGACTCTTCGACGCCGCGTTCGCGTGGGTGGTCTACGTCGCGATCGAGCCCATCGTGCGGCGCCGCTGGCCGGACCTGCTCTTTTCCTGGAGCCGGGTGCTCGCCGGCCGGTTCCGGGACCCGCTCGTCGGGCGCGACGTCCTCGTCGGGCTCCTGGTGGGCGCCGGGATCTCGCTGGCGTTCTCGGCCTCGAACGCGCTGCCCAACTGGATCAACCTGCCCGGCATGACGCCGGCGCCGCCCTTGAGCCGGTTCATGCTGAGCCTTCCGGTGACGGCCGGCCACTTCGCCGAGCTCTTCAAGGACGCCACGCAACGCGGATTGGCCATCATGACGGTGCTCGTGCTGGCGCAGGTGCTCCTGCGGCGCAAGTGGCTCGCCGCGGCATTCGGGAGTCTGCTTCTCGTGGCGCTCTCGCTCTCGGGTGAAAACTACGCCGTCGAGCTGCCGACCGGCATCCTCATCGCCGCCCTGACGATCTTCGTCGCGGCGCGCTTCGGGATCCTCGCGCTCTGCTTCTCGTACCTCGCGAACCTCGTCCTGATTCAGGCGCCGCTCACGCTCGATTTCTCCCGCTGGTACGCGGGGCGGGGCCTCTTCTTCGTCGGCGTCCTCGTTGCGCTCGCCGCGTACGCCTTCCACCTGTCGCTCGGCGGAAAGGCCGCCTTCGGCGCGGCGGGGCTCGACGAGGGCTGAGGGCTGGCCCGAGACCGTTACAATCTCTCCACCTTGGCTCCCTGCTCGAAGTGCTCGGCCGAGGTTCCGGCCTCGGCGCGATTCTGCCCGTCCTGCGGGGAGGGGATCTCCCCGGTCTCCCAGATGCCGACGAACATGGCATCCCCCTCGGTGGCCGAAGCGGCGCGGCGCCGCGGCCCGTCATCGTCGAAGGTGGGACGGCTCGCGCCGACGGACTCGATCGACTCCGGCGGCTTCACTCCCGGCGCGATTCTCGCGGAGCGCTACCGGGTCATCGGGCTCCTCGGCCGCGGCGGGATGGGCGAGGTCTACCGCGCCGACGACCTGAAGCTCGGCCAGCCCGTCGCCCTGAAGTTCCTCCCGCGCCACTTCGCCTCGGAGCCGCAGAGGCTCGAGCGCTTCTACGCCGAGGTGCGCATCGCGCGCCAGGTGTCGCACCCAAACGTCTGCCGCGTCTACGACGTCGGCGAGATCGACGGCCAGCAATATCTCTCGATGGAGTACGTCGACGGCGAGGACCTCGCGTCGCTCCTCAAGCGCATCGGGCGCCTGCCCGCGGACAAGGCGCTCGACATCGCGCGGGAGCTCTGCGCCGGGCTCGCCGCGGCGCACGACAAGGGCGTGCTGCACCGGGACCTCAAGCCCGCCAACGTGATGGTCGACGGCCGCGGTCGCGCGCGCATCACGGACTTCGGTCTCGCCGTCGCGGCCGGCGAGGTGACCGAAGGGGAGATCTCCGGCACGCCGGCCTACATGGCGCCGGAGCAGCTCGCCGGTAAAGGCGCATCGGTGCGAAGCGATCTCTACGCTCTCGGCCTCGTGATGTACGAGCTCTACACCGGACGCAAGGCGTTCGACGGCGCGACGCTCCAGGAGTTGACGAGGAAGCACCGGGAGGATCCGCCCACGTCGCCCTCGGTGATCGCGCCAGGATTCGATCCGGCCGTCGAGCGGGTGATCCTGCGCTGCCTGGAGAAGGACCCCGCGGCGCGTCCGGCTTCGGCGGCGAAGGTTGCCGCGGCGCTCCCGGGAGGCGATCCGCTCGCCGCCGCCCTCGCCGCGGGCGAGACGCCCTCGCCCGAGATGGTCGCCGCGGCGGGAGAGCAGGGCGGCGTCCCGCCGTCCGTGGTTCGCCGGCTCCTCCTGGGCCTCGCCGCCGCGGTCGCGCTGTCGGTCCTCTTCACGCCGCGCGCGAAGATCGGCGCATTCGCCGCCGTCGAGAAGTCGCCGGAGGTCCTTCGCGAGCGCGCCCGGGAGATCCTCCAGAGCGCGGGGCTCGCAAAGCCCGACGACTGGGCGTGCTGGTTTCGCACGGACGCGGCGTTTCTGTCCTGGGCCGCCAGCCACGGGGGCTTCGGCGGCGATCTGTCGCGGGACGCCGTCGCGTTCGACTATCGCCAGAGTCCCTCGCCGCTGGTTCCGTATCCGAACACGGGACCGTTTCCGACTCCGCTGGTGGATTCACTCAACCCGGCGCCCGTCGAGCCGGGAATGGCCGAGGTCTGGACCGATCCCCGCGGGAGATTGATTCGGCTTTCGATCGTGCCGCCGCAGGTGGGCGCCCCCGACGCCGCGCCCGCGGAAACGGACTGGGCCGCGTTGTTCCGGCAAGCCGGCCTCGAGATGAGTCGGTTTGCGCCGGTCGAGCCGCGCTGGTCGCCGCGCGCTTTCGCGACAACCCGCGCGGCCTGGGAAGGGCCGCACCCGGAGCGTCCGGGCGTGACGATGCGCGTCGAGGCCGCGTCCTATCTCGGCCGGCCCGTGGGCTTCGAGTGGATCGGTCCGTGGACGAAGCCCCTGCAGGACTCCACGTCGCCGCCTTCGGGCGTCGGCGATCTGGTGTTCCTGTCCCTTCTCCTCGTGTGCCTGATCGGAGGCGCCGTTCTCGCCCGACACAACCTGCGCGCCGGCCGAGGCGACCGGCGCGGTGCGGCTCGCCTCGGCGTGGCGGTCTTCGTCCTTCAGATCGCGGTCTGGGCCCTCGGCGGACATCACGTCGCGACGGCCGACGAGGGCTGGTTGTTGATCGCCGGTTTCACCAACGCCGCGGGAATGGGCCTCGGATTCTGGCTCGTCTACCTGGCGCTCGAGCCCTTCGCGCGGCGCCGCTGGCCGCAGATGCTGATCTCCTGGACGCGGGCCCTCTCCGGGCGCACGCGCGATCCGCTCGTGGCCCGGGACCTGTTGATCGGAGCGCTGGTCGGAACGGCGTCGGGCCTGATCATGGGCCCCCTGCGCGTGCTGCTTCCGCTCCGGCTCGGCATTCCCGGCCCCCCGCCGCATCCTTTCGCCGCGCCGGTGACCTTGAGAAGCGCGCTGGGGTGGCTGCTCGCGTACGGGGTCTACGCGACGTTCTGGGTCCTCGGAATCGTCCTTCTGCTGGTTCTGGCGCGCTGGATCGTTCGCCGGGGCTGGTTGGCCGGGCTCATCGTGACGCTCGTCTACACGGGCAACTATCTGGGAACTCTGTCGCCCTGGGTCACGCTGCCACTCGCCGCGATCTCCGTGGGGATCCTCGTCGCGGTGACCGTGCGGTTCGGCGTCCTCGCCGCGATCGCGTCGGAATCCTGCCGGTTCTTCCTGGGCTACGGGATCTACACCAGCGACCCGTCGAACTGGGCCTTCTACGCCGGAATGATCCCCGTCCTCGGCGTTCTCGCGATGGCCTTCTGGGCGACCCGAACGGCGCTGGCGGGCCAGCCTCTCTTTGGCGGACTGGGGCTCGAAGAAAAACCCGCCGCGTCTTAGATCGAGAGAGGGCGGCCGTAGGCCCGGGGTCAGGTCTTCATTTTTCGGCTCTCGATAACAGTCCGCGACGGCAGAAAAATGAAGTAGGCCCGGGGTCAGGTCTTCATTTTTCGGCTCTCGATAACAGTCCGCGACGGCAGAAAAATGAAGACCTGACCCCTCTTATCCTCTTACCGCATCGCCTCCATCGGCGACAGGCGCGAGGCGCGAACCGCGGGGTAGAGGCCGAAGGTGACGGCGAGGACGAGCGCGGTGACCCAGGCGACGATGAGCCCCATCGGGTTGACGACGAGGCCGTAGGGGAAATTCGCCGACAGGGCCTTGCAGACGACCGTGCCGAGGAACGTGCCGAACGTCGCGCCGACGGCCGCGAGCACGCACGCCTCGAGCAGGAACTGCACGAGGATCTCGAAGTCGGAGGCGCCCATGGCCTTGCGCAGGCCGATCTCGTAGCGGCGGTCGGAGAAGGAGATGAGCATCACCGAGAGGACCCCGACGCCTCCGACGAGGAGCACCGTCGCCGCCAGGCTCATGAGCACCACCTTCCAGCCGAAGATCTGGTCCAGGAAGTGATCCCAGGCGCGCGCGGCCTCGGCCTCGAGGTCCACGATCTTGACGTCCTCGATCCCGTGGTGCGCCTGCTTGGCGCGGCCGATCATCAGCGCCGAGACCTCGGCGGTGTCGCGCTTGCGGGCGAGCTTGACCGCGATGTTCGAGAGCTTGTGCTCGGAGTCGATCCGGTCCACGTAGGTCTGGAGCGGGATCGAGATGCCGTTCGAGTCGTACCAGAGCTCCTCGGTGAAGATCTGGCTGGGCGCCTGGACGCCGACGATGCGGAAGCGAACGCCCTCGACGGTGATGTCGCGCCCGACGGGGTCCGCGCCGCCGAAGAGCTTCGAGCCGAGCGTGGCGCCGACGACCGCGACCGTGGAGCGGCGGCGCTCGTCGTCGTCCGTCAGGCCGCGCCCCATCGCGATCGGCCGGTTCATCCAGCGCGCATAGTCCGGCCAGACGCCGTTGACCCAGCAGCGCTCGGTGCCGCCCGCGACCTTGACCGCCGACTGCCTGGTCGCCCGCGGCAGGTACGCCAGGACCTTCGGATCCGGCGCGGTCAGGCGCGGCAGGTCCTCCCAGCGCAACCCCGGGCTCATCGCGAACCGCTTCTGCTCCTCGGTCGTGGCCGGAGAGTCGGGAGCGAGCATGACCGTCCCGTCCCAGCTCATGCCGGAGAAGCCGGTCGCGATCTTGTCCATCACGCCGTCCATGACCGACGTCATGACGACGAGCGCGAAGACGCCGAGCATCAGCAGAGTCAGGGTCAGCGTCGAGCGCAGCTTGTGCGCCCAGAGCTCGACCAGGCCGCCCTTGATGATCTCCCAGCCCAGCGAGAGCTTGGCGGCGAGCGACAGGCGCCGCGGAGGCGCCGGCCCGGCCGCGACCGGGAGCGGAACGGCGCGGCTACTCATACCGCAGCGCCTCCATCGGCGAGAGGCGCGACGCCTTCCACGCCGGGTAGAGCGCGAAGAGGAAGCCGAAGACCGCCGCGAGCGCGTAGGCCGACACGAAGCTCTTCGGGTCGATGTGGAGCGGCACCCCGATCGAGGCGGTGATGATCTTCGAGAAACCGATGCCGATCACGAGGCCGGCGAGCGAGCCGGCCGCCGTCAGGAGCAGCGCCTCGGTCATGAATTCCTTGAAGATCTCGCGGCCCGGCGCGCCGATCGCCATCTTGACGCCGACCTCGCGGATGCGCTCCTTCAGCGTCGCCATCTGGATGTTGACGTTGACGATGCCGCCGCCGATGAGCGACAGGAATCCCGACAGCAGGAAGATGACGTCGTAGACGTTTCCCTGCGACTGCTCCTTCTTCACGCGGGCCGCGACGTCGTCGAGGCGGAAGTCCTCCTGCTGGCGGTGGTTCGACTTCAACAGCGAGGACAGCCCCTTGGTGAACCTGGCCATCGCGTCGAGGTCGCGGATGCGAAACGTGACGCGGTCCACGCGGTGGTACTGGTCGCCTTCGAAGCGGCGCGCCACGAGCGTGTTGGGCAGGGCGATGATCCGATTCCGCCAGCGGAACATGTTGCGGTTGGACTTGCGGAAGCGGAAGACCCGCTCCTTCAGCACGCCCACGACCTGCACCGGGGTGTCCCCGACGCGCAGCGTTCGCCCCACGGCGTCGCCGTTGGGGAAGAAGATCGCCACGGCCTCCGTGCCGAGGATCGCGATCGGCGCCGCCGTGTCGAGGTCGTGGACGGAGAACGCGCGCCCCTGGTCGATCTCGTAGCCGTCGAGAGCCAGGAAATCGCCGCCGATGCCGCGGATCTCGCGCTCCTGGTCGGCGTACGGGGAGCGCACGCGCGCCCGGGCGTCCTTACGGAGCGAGATCCCGTCGACGGTCGAGGTATCGAGGTCCTGGCCCTCTTCCGCGTCGGCGCTGCGAAGCCCGAGGTTGGCCATCTGCAGGGCGGTCGGCGCGCCTTCCTTGACGACGGCCGACTGGCGGACGTTCAGCTTGTCGAGGCCGCCCATCCGCACGTAGAGCTCCATCGAGCGCCGGCGCATGCTGTCGGAGATGGAGAAGCCCCCGAGCACGGCGGCGACGCCGAGGATGACGCCGAGCGACTGGAGGAGCGAGCGCGTGAAGTTCTCGCGCATCTCGACCCACGAGTTGCGCAGGCGCTCGCGGAAGGCGCCGGAGAATTTCACGCCGCCTCGGCGACCTTGATCAGCCCGTCGTGGATCTCGACCTGGCGCTGGGCCATGGCGGCGATCTGGAGGTCGTGCGTGACGATGATGATGGTGTTGCCCTGGCGGTGGATGTCGACGAAGAGCTCCAGGACCTCGTGGCCGGTCTTCGAATCGAGCGCCCCGGTCGGCTCGTCCGCCAGGAGGAGCGCCGGCCGGTTGGCGAGCGCCCGCGCGACGGCGACGCGCTGCCGCTGGCCGCCCGAGAGGGCCCCGGGAAGGACCTTCGCCTTGTCCGGGATGCCGACCTTCTCGAGGAGCTCGAGGGCCCGCGCCCGCCGCTCCTTGCGGGGCACGCCGGCGTAGAGCATCGGGAGCTCGACGTTGCGGACGACCGAGGCCTTGGGAAGCAGGTTGTACTGCTGGAAGACGAACCCGACCTTCTCGTTGCGGATCTCGGCGAGCTCGCGGCCCGAGAGCCCCTCGACCTGCGACCCGTCGAGCGCATAGGTCCCGGCCGTCGGCTTGTCGAGGCAACCGAGGATCGCCATGAGCGTCGACTTGCCCGAGCCCGAAGGCCCGATCAACGCCACGAACTCTCCGCGCTCGACCGCCATGTCGACGCCCCGCAGGGCGTGGACCGCGGCGCCGTTGGAGCCGAAGACCTTCGTCAGGCCGTGGGTTTGAATGATCGCCGACATTGATGATCCCTCCGGGCTCGGGTCGTAGGGGCGGCCCTCGTGGCCGCCCTTCTCGGGGAGGGCGGGGACGAGCCCCGCCCCACGCCACTCCGTCTAGTTGTCTTCCTCGTCCTTCTCGACGCGCTTCTTCGTCGGGTCCTCGAGGCTGACTTCCTGGCCGGACTTCAGCCCGGCGACGATCTCGACGCGCTCGAGGGTCGCGATGCCGGCCTGGACGGGAACGACCTCGAAGTAGTCCTTCCAGTGGTCCGAGAGCCAGATGAACTTGTTGCGTCCGGAGAGCCCTTCCTTGGCCGCCGAAAGCTGCTTCGGCGTCAGGTTGCTCTTGAGGCGGTACGCGACGGTCTGGCCGTCGCGCTTCTGCAGCGCCTCGAGGGGGATCGACGTCGCCTTGTCGCGCTTCTCGCCGAGGATCTCGACGTTGGCGCTCATGCCGGTCCGGAACGAGTCGCCGAGCTCGTCGAGCGTGACCTCGACCTTGAACACCTTGATCTTCTCCACGAGCTCCGCCGACGGCGCGACGAAGCTGACCTTGCCCGTGAAGACCTTCTGCGGGTACGCGTCGAGGGAGATGCGCACGGGCTGGCCGACGTGGACCTTGGCGATGTCGACCTCGTTCAGGTTGACGCGGATGATGAGCGACTTCAGGTCCGCCACCGTGAAGAGCACGGTCCCGGCATTGAAGGAGGAGACGCCCGAGGTCACGGTCTCGCCGAGCTCGACGCCCCGCTTGATGACGACGCCGGACATCGGGGACGTCACCCGCGCGTTCTGCGACGAAGCGTTGCCCGAGATCGGGATGCCCCGGTCCTCGACGATCTGGTAGCGCATTTTCGAGGCGCGCAGGTTGTCGGCGGCCTGGTCGCGCTTGATCTCGGCCGCGCGAAACGGGTCGCGGCCGACGAGGCCCTGGTCGAAGAGCGCCTTCTGCATCGCGTATTCGCGCTCGGCGTCCTGCAGCTTGAGGTCGAACTCGCGCACGCTCGCCTGGACGTCCGAGAGAGACTGCGCCTGGTTGACGTCCGGCTCGATCGTCGCCAGCACGTCGCCCGACTTGACGACCGCGCCCTCGCGGACCGAGAGCGAGAGCACGCGCCCCGAAACGACGGACTTCACCTCGACCTTGGTCACCGGGTCGACGACGCCGACCTCGCGGACGGAAACCTGGAGGTCTTCGGCCTGGACCTTGCCCAGCCGGAACGGCGAGTTCTCGGCCTTCGGGTCCTTTTCCTTGCCCTTGGCGGCCACGAGCGCCACGACGCCGACCACGATGGCGACCGTCACGATGGCGATCCACTTCTTCTTTTTCACGAGAAACCCCCCTAAAGCGGAGAAAACACGAGTCACGACCTCTTAATACGCAGCGGGCCTTAAGAATGTTCGATGGGGACGATGGGGTCAGGTCTTCATTTTTCGGCTCTCGCTGCCTGTTCGCGACGGCTGAAAAATGAAGACCTGACCCCCAGGGAACTCCCCGCACGGGGCTGCGTTTGTGAGCCCGAGGGAAGACGCGATGCTATCGATACGGTCGCTGGGCAAGCGGTATCCGGGCGGCACGGTGGGGCTTTCGGGCTTCTCGCTCGAGGCGGGCGAGGGGGTGCTGGGGCTGCTCGGGCCCAACGGCGCGGGGAAGACGACGCTGATGTCGATCCTCGCGACGGTCACCAAGCCGACCTCCGGCACCTTCTTCTGGGAGGGCCGGGACGCCGTCGCCGATCCACTCCCGCTCCGCCGGCGACTCGGCTACCTGCCGCAGGACTTCGGCGTCTACGAGCGGCTGACGGCCCGCGAGTTTCTCCTCTACCTCGGCCGCCTGAAGGGGCTCTCCGGCGCCGACCTCTCGCGGCGCGTGCAGGAGCTCCTCGAGCTGACGAACCTCCACGGCGCGGCGGACCGGCGGCTCGGCGGCTACTCGGGCGGCATGCGCCAGCGCGTCGGCATCGCGCAGGCGCTGCTCGGCGATCCGAAGCTCGTCATCGTCGACGAGCCGACCGTCGGCCTCGACCCGGAGGAGCGCGTGCGCTTCCGCAATCTCCTCTCCGAGATCGCGCACGGACGCATCGTCATCCTCTCGACGCACATCGTCTCCGACGTCGAAGCGGTCGCGTCGCAGATCGCCGTGATCCGAAACGGCCGCCTCGTCGCGCAGTCGACGCCGGAAGAGCTTTTGCGCAAGGCCACGGGCCGCGTCTTCACCGCCGTCGTCCCGTCGGAGCGCCTGCCCGAGGCGCAGCAGCGCGTCCACGTCTCCAACCTCATCCGCCGCGCCGACGGCGTCCACGTGCGCTACGTCTCGAACGGCAACGGCGCGTCGCTGCCGCAGGCGCGGGCGATCGAGCCGAGCCTCGAGGACGCCTACCTGATGTTGAACCTCGAGGCGGGGCCGGCCGCGAAGCCCGCGGAGAGTCCTTCATGAACCCGCTCCTGGCGCAGGTCGGCGCCGAGGTGCGGATGCGCCTGCGCTCCTTCGCGACGCCGATCGCGGTCGCGGCGTTCGTCGCGGCCGCGTTCTTCTGGATCCCGGACCCGAAGGGCAACGCGACGTCGCTCTCGTGGGAGCTCCCCGACGGCCGCGTGCAGGCGCCCGTCTACAGCGCGGCCTACGTCGGCTTCGCCGTCTCGGTCCTCTCCGGGATCATCCTCGCCATGGGCGGCTTCTATCTCGTCGCGGGGTCCGTGCGGCGCGACCGCGAGCGGGGCGTCGGGGCGATCCTCGCCGCGACGCCGCTGTCGAAGGCGGCGTATCTCGGCGGCAAGCTCGCCGCGCACTTCGTGTATCTGCTCGTGCTCGCGACCTTCGGCCTCGCCGCGGGGCTCGTCGCGTTCGTGCGTTTCGGCGCGGGGCCCTTCTCGCCGGTCGCCTTCGCGCTGCCGTACTTTCTCTCGGCAATCCCCGCGATCGCCGTCGTCGCCGCCTTCGCCGTGCTCTTCGACGTGACGCCGGGCCTGCGCGGGCGGGGCGGCCTCGTGATCTGGTTCTTCGTCTTCCTCTTCGGCCTCGTCAAGCTCCCGCTCGATCTCGCGGGCGAGGACGTCGACGATCCGGCGCCGAAGCCGAAGCAGATGATCCACCAGCCCGTCTTCGACCCGACCGGCCTTGCGACGGACCAGTACCTCGTCCGCCGGTCCCTGCCGGAGTCCGTCAAAGGCGTTTCCTCCGGACACGTCAGGCACAGCAAGCCGTTCGAACGCGTGCCCTGGCCCGGCATCGAGGTCACGCCGTCGCTCGCCGCGATGCGCGGCCTCAACCTCCTATTCGCCCTCGCCCCCCTCGGCCTCGCGGTCCTCCTCTTCGACCGCTTCGACCCCGCGCGCGGCCGCCGCCGTAGCAGGACCCCCTCGTTCGTAACTCGCTGGCAGCAAAGACTCAAGGATGGGGTCAGGTCTTCAAAATTCGGTTTTTCGTCTGAGCTGACAAATCCGAAAAATGAAGACCTGACCCCGATGAGGAGGCCGTTGACGGCGGTGCATCCGGAGCCGACGGCGGCGCGCGCGGTGCTCGCCGAGGCGCGGCTGATCTGGGAGAGCGCGTCGTGGATCAAGTGGCCGCTCGCGCTCGCGGCGATCCTCGCCGGGCTCCTGCCCGGCAACCTCGCGCAGGGGATCTTCCTCGTGCTGCTCGTGCCGGTCATCTCGGAGGCCGCGGCGCGCGAGGACATGGCGGGCACGCGAGCGCTCGTCTTCTCGCAGCCGGGCGTCCCGGGGTCGCCGGTCCTCTGGAAGTCCGCGGCGCTCGGGCTCGTCGTGCTGATGCTCGGCACGCCGATGACGATCCACGGGCTCGCCGCGTCGCCGGTCAAGGGGCTCGCCTGCGTGGCGGGCCTTCTCGCGGTCGCCGCGACGTGCGCCGGCCTCGGGTCGCTCACGTCGGGCGGCAAGCTCTTCACCGGGCTCTACGTCGTCGCCTGGTACATGGCGATGTCGGGCGGACCGGAAGCGGACTTCACCGGCGCGCTCGGCAAGGCGCCGTCGCTCGCGGTCAGCGGGCTGTACCTCGCCGGGGGGCTCGCGGCGCTGGCAGTCGCGCTGGGGCGCGAGAAGCTGCGCCTGGCGCGGGGGTAGATTCCGCAGGGCGGCCACGACCCGGATTGGCCCCCGGGCGTAGGGGCGGGGTTTATCCCCGCCCTCTTTGAAACGGGCGGCCACGAGGGCCGCCCCTACACCCGAGGGCCCGTATCGAGGTGCGTTCCCGGCTCCAGGGCGTAGAGGCGGGGTTCATCACCGCCCTGCGGGCTCCGAGCTACCCCGCCAGGTCCTTCGGCAGCGCGACGCCGTCGCGCTCGTTGTCCCAGAGGGTCGACATGATCCACCAGCGCTCGCCGTCGTGCATGAGCTGGATGCTGTTGACGCCCTTGCGCAGGACCTTCCCGGCGGGCGCCGGCGCCGTGCGCGCCTCGTACGACGACAGCACGTTCGCGATCGCGCCGAACCGGAACTCGCGCCGGCCGATCTCGACCTCGTAGAAGTCGTTCGCCTCGAGGAACGGGCCGCGCGACGCGACGAACCCGTCCATGTCGAAGACGCCGGCCGACGGCCCGCCCGAGGCCTGCCGGGCCGGGATCAGGAGCGCCTTCGGGTGGTGGAGCGCGCGATCGCGGTCCCACTGCCGCGGCTCGCCGGCCTTCCCGGAGATCGATTCGTACATGGCCCGGATGATTCCGTCGATCGACGTGACGTCGGAGTTCGTCATGAGCGCCTCACCTCGCGGCCGGCATTATTGCTGATAAGATCGCCGCGCGATTCCGACAATGAAAACCGCTCGCTTTCCCGGCGTTCGGTATCTGATTCCGGCGCTGTCCTTTCTCTCGACAGCGACCGCCGCCGCCGCGCCGGCCTCCGCCGGCGATCTCGTCCCCTTCGAAGGCTCGGTCTATTTCGCCGCGTCGGGGCCCGGGCAACTGTGGCGAAGCGACGGCGTGCCCGCGGGCACCGTGAAGCTCCACGACTTCGGCGCGCCGCCCACGTGGCTCACGGCCGCCGGCACGCGTCTCTACTTCTTCGTCGGCCGCGCGCTCTGGTTCGTCGAAGCATCCGCCGTGACCCACGTCGCCGACCTGTCGCGTGCGCCGTCGGCGGTGGCTGCCCTCGGCGGCGAGGTCCTCTTCACGCTCCCGGGCGGAGGAGCCGACGACGTCGAGGTCTGGTCGAGCGACGGAACGGCGGGAGGCACGCAGCGCGTCCGCACCGTCGCGGCCGGGCTCGACGCCGAGGCGCCCTCGACGCTGACGCCCATGGGCGGCCGACTCTTCTTCTGGGTGACCGTCACCCGCAACGCGACGCTCTGGCAGACCGACGGGACCTTCGGCGGCACGGTCGCGAGCTTCGAGCTGGGGCCGATCTCGACGTCGAGCGGACCGACGCCGGTGGCGTTCGGCGATCTCCTCGCCATGGTCTCCGTCGGCAACGCCTACGCCGACCTGCCGTACCGACTCTGGATCACCGACGGCACCGAGGCGGGCCTCGAGACGCTCGCCTCCTTCGCCGGAAGCGTTCCGCCGATCTGCACCACCGGCTGCCCGAAGATCGGCCCGACGGACTTCACCGTCGCCGGCGGCCGGCTATTCTTCGTCGCCGACGACGGCGTGCAGGGCCGCGAGCTCTGGGCGACCGACGGCACCGCCGGGGGAACGGCGCTCGTCCGGGACGTCCTTCCGGGCCCCGCTTCGGGGCTCGAGCAGGGACTGCTCGCCGTCGGCGACCGGGTGTACTTCTCGGCGACCTCGCCGGGCCACGGGGCCGAGCTCTGGGTCAGCGCGGGAACGGCGGACACGACCCGCTCGGTCCTCGACCTCGTCCCCGGGCCGGGCTCGAGCAACGGATACCCGATGTCCGCCCTGGGGGACCGCCTTCTCTTCACGACGGACGACGACCAGTCCGGCGCGCCCACGCTGTGGGTCACCAACGACACGCTCGTCGGCACCCAGGCGATCCGCGACTTCCCGGCCGGCGCCGTCCTCGACGGATTCGCGCCGATTCCCGGCCAGGTCATGTTCTTCGAGAGGCTCGGGGACGGCAGCTCGGTCCTCTGGACCACCGACGGCAGCACCGCCGGGACGGCATCCGTCGCCTCGTTCCCCGCGACCGGCGCGGCGCGGGCTCCGCAGCCGGTTCCCCGCCCCCACGCGGACACGCGAGCCCTCGAGCCGCGCCCGTAGCCCTCGCCGCCCGCTGTACGATCGACGCGTGGCAGACACCGCGCGGTCGCAGGCCCTCGAGCACCTCCGCGGCCTTCTCATCTCCGCCGCCGTCGGCGTCGGCATCGTCTATCTCGTCACGGTCGGCGACAACGCGGGCCTGCACGCGGGGACGGCCGTCTACGGCGCGTTCATCGGCCTCTTCGGGTACGTCTGCTGCGTCGGCCTCGCGCGCCTGCTCCGCGGCTGGCTCGCCTCGACACGGGTCCCGGGCTGGCTCGCGCACGGGGCGGTGTACTTCGTCGGCGGCGTCATCGGATGGCTCCTCGCCAACCGCGCGGCCTCGGCGCTCGGCCTGGTGCACTTCCGCATGGGGTTCGCCGCGCTGCGCACGTACTTCCCGGTCGCCGGCACGATCGGGCTTCTGGTGGGTCTCCTCTTCTACTCGTTCGACCTTCTGAAGACGCGCCTCGCGAGCTCCGTCGACCGCCTCAAGGAAGCCGAGTTCGCAGAAAAGGAGATCGAGCTCGCGCGCTCGATCCAGCAGCGCATCCTTCCGCCGCAGGAGCTCTCGGGCGACGGCTACCGCATCGCCGCGCGCAACCTCCCGGCCCGCTTCGTCGCCGGCGACTTCTACGACGTCTTCCTCCTTCCCGACGGCGCGATCGGACTCGTCGTCGCCGACGTCGCGGGCAAGGGCATGGGGGCGAGCCTCATCATGGCGACCGTCAAGGCGGCGCTCCCGTTTCTCGCGGCGGACCGGTCGGTCGACGAGGCGCTCCGCGAAGCGAACCGGCGGTTGAAGCCGCGCCTCCACGCGCGCGAGTTCGTGGCGCTGACCTACGCGCGCTACGACCCCGGGACCGGCGCCTTCGAGCTCGCCAACGCCGGACTGCCCGACCCGTACGTCCTCGACGGCAACGGCGAGCCCCGCGCGATCTCGGCCTCGGGGCCGCGCTTTCCGCTGGGCGTGCGGAGCGAAGTCGCTTACGAGAAGGTGGGCGGCGTGCTCGCCCCGGGAGAACGGCTGCTGCTCCTCTCCGACGGCCTTCCCGAGGCGCCGACGGCGAACGGCGAGCCGCTCGGCTACGAGCGCTTCGAACGCCTCCTCGCCGGCGCCCGCACCGTCGATAAACTGCTCGAGTCGGTGCGGGAGGCCACGGGCCCCGTGCTCGCCGACGACTGGACCGTCCTCGTCCTCGAAAGGACCACATGAATCGCGAAGACCTGCTCTCGGACCTCGCGGAGTACGTTCCCGGCGACCCGCGCGAGGGCGCGTCGCTTTCCTGGATGCGCCGGTTCCTCGCCGCGCCCGCCGACCCGTTCGCGCGCGAGAACCCCGAGGGCCACGTCACCGCGAGCGCGCTCGTCGCGCGGCCGGACGGGTCGGCGTTCCTGCTCCTCCATCACCGCAAGCTCGGCCGCTGGCTGCAGCCCGGCGGGCACACGGAGCCCGAGGACGCGTCGGCCTTCGACGCGGCGCTGCGCGAGGCGCGCGAGGAGACCGGCATCGCGGCCCTCGAGGCGCCGTTCGGCCGCGCGATCTTCGACATCGACGTGCATCCCATCCCGGCGCGCGGAGACGAGCCGGCGCACCACCACTTCGACGTGCGCTACCTCTTCACGACCGAGGCCGGGCTCGACCGCGCCGCCGCCGAGGACGCCGGGCGGCCCATGGAGTGGATGAGCTTCGGGGACGCCCTCGCCTCCGGCATCGACGCGTCGCTGACGCGCGCGCTCGAGAAGGCGCGGCTCGTGCTCGCGCCGAGCCTCAAGGGCGAGCGGGCGTGAGGAAGACCTACGCGGCGGACGGGATCGCCGTCAGCTTCGACCCGCGCCGCTGCATCCACGCGGCGCGATGCGTCGAGGGCGCGCCCGAGGTCTTCGATCCGAACGCGAGACCGTGGGTCCGGCCCGAAAACGCCGACGCCGGCCGGATCGCCGACGTCGTCGCCCGCTGCCCGACCGGGGCGCTCCGCTACGAGCGCCGCGACGGCGGCCTCGCCGAGGCGGTCCCGGCGGAGGTCACGATCTCCATCGAGAAGAACGGCCCCATCTACGTCCGCGGCCGCATGCCCCTCGTCGATCCGTCGCCGTCGGGCACCGCCCGGCCGGACGCCGGCCACCGCTACGCCCTCTGCCGCTGCGGCGCCTCGGAGAACAAGCCGTACTGCGACAACACGCACGAGAAGGTCGGGTTCGACGGGTAGGCGACGACCGGAGAGGGCGGGGACGAGCCCCGCCCCTACGTACCGGAGCGGAGCCGGGCTTCTTGCCCCCGGTCGTAGGGGCGGCCCTTGTGGCCGCCCTCAATCCCTACGATCCGAGGTCGGGCGGGGACCGGGGAGGGCGGGGACAAGCCCCGCCCCTACGTACCGGAGGCGGATGGAATCGCCGGCGGGTGACCATCGCGCTCCCGTCGTAGGGGCGGCCCTTGTGGCCGCCCTCAATCCCTACGATCCGAGGTCGAACTCGAACGAACCGGAGAGCGGATAGTCCTTGCTCCGCTCGACGAGACCGGCCCGAATCGGGTTCTCCAGGATGTATCTCGCCACCACCCGCACGTCTTCCTCCTTGCGCAGAGCGTGGTCGTAGAAGCTGCGTTGCCACATTCGTTCCGCACCGCCGATTCGGCGGCGCACGTTGCTGCACAGAGACTTCCAGCGTCCAATCTCGGACGTGAGATCGGAGGCGGATCCGATGCCGAGGAGCAGATGGACATGGTCCGGCATCAGGCAGTAGGCGTAGACCCGGATCCGTCCGGCATCGTGAGCCGCGCGAAGGAGAGCGATGCATTCGTGTCCGAAATCGAGGTCGGCGAAGACGGAGATACGCCGGGCGGTTGTGATCGTGACGGAGAAGATCTGTCCGGATTCGCGATAGGCCGAGGGCGGCATGCGGATCGATTTGCGAGTGGGCATCCGATGTCTATTTGTCGCGAGTCGGTCTGAGGGCGGGGACGAGCCCCGCCCCTACGACCGGGGGGCCGGGAGGGCGGGGACGAGCCCCGCCCCTACGATCGGGGGCGCGAATCGGCCGGGGTTACGAGGGTGTCGCCGTGGGGGTGTGGACGCGGAGGCGGTCGGGGATCGGGATCGTCGGGGCGTGGTCGGCCGAGGTCTTGACGAAAAGGTAGATGAGGCCGACGGCGATCACGAAGACGCCGGTCGCGCGGTTGACGAGCACCAGGCGCTTGAAATCGAAATGGCGGCGGAAGGTCCAGGCTCCGGCGCAGAGGATGATCCACCACGCGCCGGAACCGGCGAAGACGCCGCCGACGAGCTCGATCGTCAGCATCGGCCGGCCGCGCACGGCGCCGATCCCCATCGTCGCGAAGATGGCGGCGAAGGCGACGAAGGTCATCGGGTTCGTCAGCGTCAGCACGAAGGTCGAGAGGAAATCGCCGGCGAGGCCGCGGCTCCCTCCTTTGGAATTCGAGTTCTCGCGCTCGACCGCCTTCATCAAGAGGAGCCGCAGGCCGAGGACGAGCAGGATGACTCCGCCGACCCGCTGGAGCCATTCGTGCTCGCTGATCAGGAACTCCGAGACGATCGTCGCGCCGAAGGCCGCCACGGTGCCGTAGACGGCGTCGGCCGCCGCCGCCCCGAGCCCCGAGACGACGCCCGAGATGAAGCGCTTGGCGATCGTGCGCCGCACGCAGATCGCGGCGATCGGCCCGACGGGCGCCGCCAGGCAGAATCCCACGATCATTCCCTTAACGAAGAGGCTCATCGATCCGGGTGTGTCCTTGGGTCGAAGGATACCGGTCGACGGCCCCGTCAAGCGAGGGCCGATCGGGTCCGGGGGAGGCGCCCCGGGCCCTAGGTTCCGAAAGACTGCGGGAGGGGCTCGCCGTCGGGGATGAAGATCTCCTCGATCAGCGAGCCGAAGAGCTTCGCGATGCCGAAGGCGAGCGGCAGGCTCGGGTCGTAGCGCCCGGTCTCGATCGCGTTGACGGTCTGGCGCGAGACGAAGAGCCGCTCCGCCAGGTCCGCCTGGGACCAGTCCCGTTCGGCGCGCAGGACGCGCAGGCGGTTTCTCACCGGAACCCGTACCGCCGCGCCGCGACGGCCATGCCGCAGGCGTAGAGAACGACGCCGATCTGCCAGACGTGGCGGAAGCTCCAGTCCGCGGGCGAGAGCGCGACGCCCGAGAGCTGGAGCAGGCCGAGCGTCATGAGCAGCACGAGGACCGCGGGGTAGGCGAGCGCGAGGGCCTCGAGCTGGATGCGGCGCTCGAGCTCGTCCATGCCGCGCACGAGCCGGACGAAAGCGGCGAGGAAGAGAACGAAGAAGGGCAGGGGCGCGAGCGCGACCGCGAGGCGCGCCGGAAGGTCCGGCCGTTCGAGGAGGACGCGGCTCGCGAAGTAGACGACGAGGGCCGCGAGACCGGACGCCAGGGCGGGCCAGCGCCCGCGGGACGGTGGAGCGGATGACCTGGATTGAGGAGCATTTTTCATGTACAGCCTCGCTGTTCAGGCCAGTAATGTAATGTTTGCTTTACATCAGGTCAAGCTTGATTTACATATCGAAACTGCCTCTTGAGTTACGCCTTATTTACGCCTATCGTTCTCCCCTACATCTATAGGGGGGCCCATGGGCGCGCTCGCGATCGAGAGGCTGCTGGAGGAATCGGGGGCCCGTCTCACGCGCGCGTCGGAGCTGCCGTCGCTCGCCGACGCGCGCAACCCGCTCGCGACGAAAGTCACCGCCCTCGACCGGCTCCTCTCCGGCGGACTGCCGCGCGGCGCGCTGACGGAGATCTCGGGACGGCGCTCGTGCGGCCGCTTCTCGATCGGCATCTCCTCGCTCGCCGCCGCGACCTCCGCCGGCGAGGCCGCGGCGCTCGTCGATCTCGGCGGCCACCTCGATCCGCAGTCCGCCGAGGATGCGGGCGTCGCGCTCGATCGCCTCCTGTGGGTGCGGCCCTCGAAGCTGAAGGAAGCCGTCGCGAGCGCGGAGATGCTCCTCGCGGCGGGCTTCCCGCTCGTCGTCGTCGACCTGGGCCTCGCGCCCGTGCGCGGACGGTTCGTTCCCGACGCCGCGTGGGTGCGCCTGACGCGCGCGGCCCGCGACCGGCGCGCGGCGCTCCTCGTGCTCGCGCCCTATCGCGTCAGCGGTGTGGCCGCGGAGGCGGTCGTCTCCGCGCAGACCGGGCGTCCGATTTGGCGCGGCGCGGGAAAGTCGCCGCGGCTTCTCGAGGGCGTCGGCGTGCGGCTCACGCTCGAGAAGGACGGGCGGGCGCGGACGGGGATGGGGGAGTCGTTCGCGTTGTCGGTGGCGGATGAGGGCGGCCACGGTCCGTCCACCAGCATCCGGCCCCCGGTCGTAGGGGCGGGGTTGGGTTGCCGCCGTCCTGCGGACGGCGTCTCCTACAGCCGGGGGTCGTCCGCTGGTGGACGGACCACCCCCGCCCTCGAGAGCCGAGCCAGGCGTGCGGAATCCGCACCGCTCATCACCGCCCCATTGCTCATCCGCCGATGATCGCCTGCCTCTTCGTCCCGCTCTTCCCGCTCGCCGCGCGGCTGCGGAGCGAGCCCGAGCTGAAAGGCGAGGCCGTCGCAATCTTCGAGGGCAACGGCAACGCCGCCCGCACGGTCGCCGCCACGCGCAAGGCGCGGCGGGCCGGCATCGTTCCCGGCATGACGCTGCCCCAGGCACGCGCGCGCATGCCCGGCCTCGTCGCGCGCGGACGCGACGCCGAGTGCGAGCGCGCTGCGGCGGAGGCGCTGCTGGAGGTGGCGGAGTCCTTCTCGCCGCGCATCGAGGACGCGGGGGAGGGAGTGGTGTACGTGGACCTGGAGGGGCACGCGCGATTGGCCATGCCCAGCGTGAGCCAGCGGGCCTCGGTCGTAGGGGCGGCCCTTGCGGCCGCCCTGTCTGGGGAGGGCGGGGACAAGCCCCGCCCCTACGACCCGGGGGAAAGCGTGAAGGATCTCGCGGGGGACATGATCCGCGCGGCGGAAAAGGCGGGGCTGCCGGCGCGCGCGGGAGTCGCGGCCTCCAAGCTCGCCGCCCGCGTCGCGGCGGGGCTTCCCGAATCGCCGACCGTCGTAGCCGAGGGCGCCGAGGCGAGCTTCCTCGCGCCGCTCCCGCTCGAGAAGCTCGCCCCGCAGCTCGAGATCGCCGCGACCCTCGACCGCTGGGGCCTCTCGACGATCGGCGAGCTCGCGAAGCTGCCCGAGGGCGAGGTCGCGAGCCGCCTCGGCGAGATCGGCCGCGCTCTCCACATGTCCGCGCGCGGCCTCGACCCGCAGCCGCTCGAGCCCTGGGTCCCGCCGCCCTCCTTCACCGAGGGCATGGACCTCGAGTGGCCGCTCGCGACCCTCGAGCCCTTCCTCTTCCTCGCGCACGCTGCGCTCGAGCGCCTCCTCGCGCGGCTGGAGTCCCGCGCCCTTTCCTGCACGCGCCTCGAGGTGACGCTGAAGCTCGATCCCGACGGCCACGACGCCCGCGCGATCGCGCTGCCCGCCCCCACCCGCGACGCGAAGACGCTCCTGACCCTCGTCCGCCTCGAGCTCGAAGCGCGGCCGCCCGGCGCGCCCGTCGCCGGCTTCGTCTTCTCGGCGCATCCCGACTCGCCGCGCCGCGCCCAGCTTTCCCTCTTCGGCCCCGCGGCCCTCTCGCCCGACCGCCTCGCGACGACGATCGCGCGCCTCGCGGCCCTGCTCGGCGCCGACCGCGTCGGCTCGCCGCGCTCGATCGACGGCCACCGCCCCGAGCGCTACGCCTCGACGGGCTACACGCCGCCGCCCCCGCCGAAGCTGCGCTCGCCCGCGCGCAACGGACGCGGGCTGCTGTCGGTGCGCGTGCTGCGGCCGCCGGTGGCGCTGGAGGTGCTGACGTCCGCTCCGGTCGTCGGGGCGGGGCTCATCCCCGCCCGCCCATCGTCGGTGGCGGATGAGGGCGGCCACGAGAGCCGCCCCTACGACGAGAGCGCGGGAGATCAGTCGCCGGGCAGTGGCCGCCCGATCGCGCTGAAATCTCCTCCCGATGCGACGCCGCCGATCTCCGGAACCGTGCGTGTCGCCTCGGGTCCCTGGTCCCTCGAGGACGGGTGGTGGACCGAAGCCCCCGCCGACCGCGACTACTGGGATGTCGAGCTCTCGGACGGCGGCCTCTACCGTGTCTACCGTGAGCGCCCGGACGACAAGTGGTTTGCTGACGGAGTTTACGACTGAGTGATCAGAAATCACACGTAAACACGTGCTACACTGTTTTACGTGATAGATAGCCCTCGCGACAACACCCATAAAGGTAGACCCGTGGAAACTCAGAACGTGACCCTCGCTCTCCCCAAAACGCTCCTGCGAAAGGTCAAGCACCTCGCCGTCGAGAAGGAGAAATCCATCTCCCGGCTTCTCGTCGAAGCGCTCGAGGAGACGGTGCGCCACAACGACGCCTACGAGCAGGCCTACGCGCGCTGGCGCGAGAGCATGAAGCATCCACCCAACCTGGGCCTCGGCGACAAGATCCCCTGGACGCGCGATGAGCTCCACGAGCGCCGCTGAGCCGGCGCCGGAGTTCGTCGACACCAACGTCCTGCTCTATGGGCACGACGTCGCATCCGTCGCGAAGCAGAGAACCGCCATGCGCCTGCTCGACGATCTCTGGGCCAGGCAAGCCGGCTGCCTCAGCCTGCAGGTCCTGCAGGAGTTCTACGTGTCCGTGACCGGGAAGCTGCGACAACCGCTGGCGCCGGCGGATGCAACCGCCCGAGTCGCGTCGTTTTCCGAGTGGAAACTCCATCTTCCCGACAAGAGCGACCTGCTCTCCGCCATCGACATCCACCAGCGCCTGCGCGTCTCCTTCTGGGACGCCATGATTCTCCAGAGCGCCCGCCGCATGGGCTGCCGGACGCTCTGGACCGAGGACCTCAATCATGGCCAGATCTACGAGGGCGTGACCGTCCGGAATCCATTCGCCTAGACCTTCCGCCCGTCGCGCTCGCGACAATCAGTAAGTAGACGAAAGGCGGCGTAGACTGAATGAGCGCTGGAGGGCACCCGCATGCCTCGGAAACTCGGAGAGATCGAAGCCGAAGCGTTGAAGCTCGGAGCGCGGGCCCGAGCCGCCCTCGCCCGAACGCTCCTGGAAAGCCTCCCCCTCGAAGGCGAAACGACCATCGAGCGCCTGTGGTTCGACGAAGCCGAGCGTCGGGAGCGAGAGCTGGACGAGGGCGGCGCGCATACGGTTCCAGCCCGCGAGGTGCTCCGGCGTCTGAAGTCCGGGACCGCGAGGATGATCGGCCGCCGTTAGGGACGCGTGTCGGCGGTACAATCGTTGGTGGCCTCGAGCTGATAGGCCCGATCACTGATGCAGAGACGATCGCGATCGGCCGCCGAATTCGGGAGCTTGCGCGGTTGCGACGCGCCTAGGGACACGGTCGCTGGAGAAAGCGCAAGGGCGTGGGAACGGTTCGGTTCGAAGACGGCTCGTCAGCTCGCGCGGAGATTCACTGGTATGAGGCGGCGGGAGTAGGCCGGAGAGAGTTCAAGATCAAGCGGATCCTGCAATGAAGCCTGTTCGCAAGACTCGCTCGCTGACCTACAGACTGGTGGTCTGTGTCCGCAACACGGGATTCCCCGCATCACTCGAGCCTCGCAAGATCTACCGCTGCCTGGGGGCGGAAAGGGTCGGATCGAAGTCGCTGCTGCGCGTCGTCGACGAGTCGGGGCAGGCCTACCTCTATCCGCGGACGCTGTTTGCGCCTGTCCGCGTCTCGTCGGCCGCTCAACGAGCTCTCGCTCTCGCCGGCTGATTGCGCCGACGACCCCCTTCGCGACAACTCTTATGTAGATGTCTTCGTCGGGGCCGTTCCCCGGGCAGCCGCCGCAGCCCGGCCAGCCGCGCCTGCTCGACCGCGTGCGCCAGGCGATCCGCGCCCGCCACTACAGCCTGCGCACCGAGGAGGCCTACGTCGGCTGGATCCGCCGCTACATCCTCTTTCACGACAAGCGCCATCCCCTCGAGATGGCCGAGCCCGAGATCAACGCCTTCGTCACGCATCTCGCCGTCGAGGGCCCCGTCAGCGCCTCGACCCAGACCCAGGCGCTCTCGGCCCTCATGTTTCTCTACCGCCACGTCCTCCAGAAGGACCTCCCCGCCTCGACTACCGTCATCCGTGCCAAGCGGCCCGGACGACTTCCCGACCGTCCTGACCCGCGCGGAGGTTCGCCGCCTCATCGGCCGCCTGAACGGATCGCCGCGCTCGTCTCGACGATCCTCTACGGGACCGGGATGCGCCTTCTCGAGTGCCTGCGTCTGCGCGTCAAGGACGTCGAGTTCGGCAACAATCGCATCGTCGTCCGCGACACCAAGGGCGGCGAGGACCGCGTCGTCCCGTTTCCCATCGTCGCCCGCGCCGAGCTTCCGACCTGGCTCTCCCGCGTTCGACGCATCCACCACGCCGACCTCGACGACGGGCGTCGGCGATGTCTACCTTGCCCGACGCCATCGCCCGGAAGTTCCCGGGCGCCGAGCGCGACTGGGGCTGGCAGTTCGTCTTTCCCGGCGAGCAGCGGAGCCACGACCCCCGGGGGGCGAGGTGCGCCCGGCCGCCGCCCCCGGCCGTCGACCACGAACAAAGTCCGAGCGTCGCCATCACTTGCACGAAACCGTCATCCAGCGGGCCGTGCGCCAGGCCGTCGTCGATTCGGAATCTCCCGCCGCATCAGCTGCTCACACGTTCCGTCACTCCTTCGCCACCCACCTGCTCGAGGAGGGGTACGATATCCGCACGATTCAGGAGCTCCTTGGCCACAGAGACGTCAAGACGACGATGATCTACACGCACGTCCTCAACCGTGGCGGCCGAGGCGTCCGAAGCCCGGCCGACGTCCTCTTCGCCGCCGTCCCCGGCCGTCCGACGCTTAGACAGTCAGATTTGCAGCCTAACTACCTGACGACCCTCGTCCCACCCGAGCGCCAGCTCGAAGCAGGGGAAACACTTCCCGACGATCCGGTGTCCGAAGACGTAGAGGAATAGGAAGCGGCAAGATGCGGGAAGTGACAGGATTGCTTAGGAAGTCGAAGTTACAGCCTATGCGAGCGTTAGGCGGCATGGCAGCGTTCCGGCAAGTTGTGGCTCTGACGCTCCTGTTGACCCCGGCTATTCAGGCGGCAACGCAGCAGGCCCGCCCCGTGGAGTTTCACTTGGCGAAAAGGCAGCCTGGAAAGGGTCTCTATGCTGCTCGGGTCGTTGGCAAGGAAGAGACGGTGTACTTAAGGAAACGGGTTGAGCTCGATGACCGGGACATCGGAAGTGTGGAGGTTAGAAAGGGTCCTCATGGCGAGTCAACGGTCCGGATGTACCTCACGCCCCGCGGCCTACAAAAGATGCGCACTCTCTGCGCGGGCAATCTAGGCGAGACGCTTGCCATCGTCGTAGAGGGAGAAGTCATAGCGGATCCTGTCATCAAGGATCCTCCAACCGATGAGATCGTCGATATCGAGGGCGTCTTCTCGGAGGCGCAGGCGACTAAACTTGCGCGTCAGCTGTCGAGGCGTTGAAGGTGCCGCCTAACCCGCGGGTGCAGCGGACTCGCTCCTCGCCTTCGGCTCGGAGCTCGCCGCTGACCCGCCACCCGTTAGGCGGACGTTGAGATGCCTCGAGCATGACGACGATACTGACCGTACTCTGCCTGCTTCGGCTCGGGTCCGAGCCAGATCCGCCCTTGTGGCAATGGAATCTCCCTGACTGGTCACGGAAGAGGCTGGAGGCGCTCGAGAGCGAGAAATCGCTCGCCGTGTCGAACCGCTTGAATCCGTACTACCTGCAGGGCGACTTCAACGGCGACGGGAAGCTAGACCTTGCCGTCCTTGCGACGAATCGGCAGCACGGCAAGGCCGGGATTCTGATTCTTCTTCGCGGGGCCTCCCGCGTAACGGTTATCGGGGCAGGAGCGCCGTTCGGCACGCATGGTGACGACTTCTCCTGGATGGACGTCTGGTCGGTGGTTTCGAGGGGGCCAGTAGGCCAAGGAGTGGAAGAGGGGCCTCCTCCGAGACTGCGAGGGGACGCCCTGCTAATCATGGCCAGTGAGCAAGCAAGCGCCTTAATCTACTGGGATGGCAAGCGATTCCGGTGGTACCAGCAAGGTGACTAGCGCGATTTGGGCCGTGGCTACGCCGCCTAACCCGCGGGTGCAGCGGACTCGCCCCTGCGCTTCGCTTCGGGGCTCGCCGCTGACCCGCCACCCGTTAGGCGGACCCGAAACAGGCGACCGGCCATGAGAACCAGACGAGGGATCGTTCTCGCTGTCTGTCTCCTGCTGTCGCTCTTTGTCGGATACGTGACCTTTCTCCTTGCCTGGAACCCCACGCCGCGTTTCACGTTCGCGATTCTGCCTGGCGCCTACATCGCGGGTGCTCTCAACAAAATTCTCAAGTTGCCGAGCAACGGAGCCGGTGTATGGGCGCTATTCTTTGGATCACACGTCCTGTTCTGGTTCCTATTGTTTTCCGCCGTCGCATGGGCCCTCTCGAGACTTCGATCTGGTTCAAGTACCAGGGAAACGAATGTCTGACGTGAAGGCGTGGCCGCCTAACCCGCGGGTGCAGCGGACGCGTTCATCGCCTTCGGCTCTTCACGCGCCGCTGACCCGCCACCCGTTAGGCGGCAGCGAAGTAGCGATGAGGCTCGGCACCGGACTCTTACTCTCCTTCCTTGACGTTGTTAGCTGCTGCTCTCAAGTCCACTATCAGAATCTCGTCGTATGGAATCAGACCCAGATGACCGAGCGGATTCGCATCGCGGTCGACGATCGAGTGATCTACAGCGGCCAACTCGGGACGGTCGACTACGCACCCGCCATCGTCATCGATCAGCAGTTGGGATTCCCTGATGGCCAGCACGTGCTCACCGTTGATGTGCCAGGGCGTAACTTCAGGAAGTCAGTCACCTTCGTGATTAGCAAGAAGCCAGTGAACCTTCACGTGATGGTAGATGCGGAGAGGATCGGCGTTGACGTGACCTATGGCAACCAGGCGTATCTCTAGCAACGGTGTGCCGCCTAACCCGCGGGTGCAGCGGACTCGTTCCTCGCCTTCGGCTCGTCACTCGCCGCTGACCCGCCACCCGTTAGGCCGCATGAAGGGGCAGGGGTGCTGAGCAAAAGTTGGGGCGATCGGGGCTACTCCTTCGTGTGGATGTCGATCGGCGCCGCGTGTCTCGGCGCCATCCTCTGGCGGTCTGACTTCCCTCCCTCGAGCCATACCGCAACCGTGATCGTCGCCGTGGCGGGCGTATTCAGCGCGTTGCTCGGCGCTAGTCACCTCATGCAGTGGCCCATGTCGCGGATCCTGAGCCTTCTTGCTGGCTTGTTACTTTTTCTCTACGCGATCGCCGCAGCTCTGCTTGGTACCGAAGACATGGGCGGCGCACGAGTTGCGATCCCCTTTTCTCTTGGCCTGGCAGGTCTAGGGGTTTGGAGCATGGCGATGTTTGCGAAGGGAAGGAAGCGTCGTGCGGCCTAACCCGCGGGTGCAGCGGACTCGTTCGGCGCCTTCGGCGCCTCACGAGCCGCTGACCCGCCACCCGTTAGGCGGCCGTCTTAATGGCGGCGGTCTGCGGAGCGCGCTTTCGGCTTGTCTGATAGCGGTGTCAGTGGCGTGCTCGAGCGCGACACCGGCAGCGGCTACCAAGTCGCACGCTGTGGTGTCCGTCGCGACCGTCGAGCCCGCGCCATTGTCGGAAGTCGACGGACGGACCACGCTTCGCGCCGTTGTGTCATATCGGATCGAGGACTTCGACCCGGCAGTGCAGTACTACCTCAGCATCCAATTTCGGCAGACCGATGAAACGTCGGGAGACAAGTTCAAATCCTTCAATCACTACGACAGCTTTGCCCAGGAAACGCGACTGCCGTCGGCGACAGGATCGGTGCCGGTGAACTATGCAATTTCTCACGTCTGGAACAACTCGAAGCTGAGGAAACCTATTCGGGTCTACTTCTTTATCGTTCAGCGCAAGGCGCCGCACGACTGGTTGGAAATTGGCCACACTGGCCCAGTTGAGTACGCTGGCCAATGAGGATGCAGCCGCCTAACCCGCGGGTGCAGCGGACTCGCCACCCGTTAGGCGCGTAGGCGTAGTGTGAGAGAGCCGAATCGCCTTGTCGTCGCATTTGGCTCCATTGTTGGGTGCGCCGCTTCGGCTAGCGAGCTTGGACTTGAGGCCTTTTCGCGTGAACCTCTTCCCATTGTCCAAGAGTTTAGCGATCTCCAATACGACCCAAGCCAACAGGGGCTCACCGGCATTGCCATCCGCATCGGACCCGCTGAGTGTGGCTATCAGGCGTCGGTACGTTTCGGGGACGGGCCGGATAAGGTAGCGCCAGCAGTCCAAGCGCACGGTGTAGAGATGGAACCGGGACGCGGGCCGGTTGCGATGGACGGGTTGGGTGTCGATCTATATGCTGACCTTCGCTTCGAGATCACCAGTGACTCGGAGCATGCGAGTTCGTTCTATGGACTCATATGGAAAGACCACCTGGAAGGTGTCTTTCGCTTCCGGAGCGGTCGGAGTCAGCAGGTAGACCTCCCTCTTTTGATCAAGCAGCCTCCGGGAAGTTTGCGGGGCCTACGCGGCGTGGCGGTCAGCGCGTCACATCAAGACTCGGGTGATGACCTTCCCCCACCTGGGTTTGAGGCCTCGGTCAAGGCAAGCCTGCAGAAGGCCGGGATTCCTATTCTTCCCTACGACGGCGAATCTCCCGGTCACCCGGTGCTGGTAGTGATCGTCGCTGACCAAGAAGATCGGGTCGACCTCGAACTTCGTCAGGATGTCTGGCTCGACAGAGATCAGCGTGTCAAAGTGTCCGCCGTGACATGGTGGTACGGCTGGGCGATTTCAGCGGAAGACAGGGCGATGGCTCGCGTACCCGCCCTGATTACGGACAGGTTTATCAACGACTATCTGGAAGCGAATCGGTCCGTATCCGCAGAGGGTGCCCGGTGAAGAGCAGAAGGTGGCGGGTAAAGCTGCGGTCGCCTAACACGCGGGTGCAGCGGACTCGCCCCTGCGCTCCGCTTCGGGGCTCGCCGCTGACCCGCCACCCGTTAGGCGGCCCTTGGCCCTACAGCATGGAGCGGATATGAAAAGTAGAGTGAACATTCTGGTGTTGTCTGTCGGACTACTTGCCTCGAGCGCCGCTGCGGACTCCTTACTGGTGTTTGGTTTGGGCCAAGTCGGATCGTGGAATAGCGAACTCACGGTTTCCAGCACCGAGTCGGCTCCGACTACAGTCATGGTGTCATTTGCCCCGGATCAGATTTGCCCGCCCCTCACTGCATGTCACAATTTCGCCGACATTGCTCCCTTCGGAACTGCACTGATGCCGCCGCCCTATCCAGACTCGTTTGTCGGTGTTGGCTACGTCGTGAGCAGCGGGGCGTCACTCCCGGCGGTGGCCGGTCGCGCGTTCGACAACTCATGCCGGTCCGCCGATTTGCCTGTCTTCCGCGTCTCTGCACTCTTGTATTTGAACCCAAACCGTCTCTTCTTCCCGGGAGCACAGTCGGGTCAGAAGGGACGATCAAACCTTCTCTTGGCAAACATTGGCGAGGTCGGGGTGTTCGATGGCGAGCCAGTGACGTTAAGGATCGATGTACTGGACGGAACCGGCGTAACCGTAGGGTCCAGTTTCGTCTCGCTTGAGTATCGACACACGGTGCTGCTGTACGACGTTGTTCAGTTGGCTGGTGTCATGACACTCACGGACGGGCAAGTGATCGTGACCAAGGTGGGTGGAAATGGGCGATTCTGGGGGGTCATGCCTACGGTGCGTCACGACGGCGGATTGACTATCAGCGGGGGAATGCTGCCTTGATAGGGCCGAAGCCGCTCTATCGCGGAAGTGTCCGGTGAGCAGATCTGCAGAGAGACTAGGGCTACTGCGCGCGGTCCTCTTGGCCCCGCTTGCCATCGTGCCCACAAGCGTCGTTGTGGAGGTCATCTTCGCGGCAGAGTCGGCTATTGCGCCTCAGCCAGCGTCCATGAGACCTCCTGGGAGCCTAAGGCGCTCGGTCGAATCGATCCTGTTCCATTCGGCGTACGGAATCCCCGGCGCCTACATCGGGATGGCAATCGTCGTTCCCATTTTCCTGGTCCTCCGCCGCTACAGGCTGACCTCGACGTGGCTAGCAGCGGTCGTCGGGGCAGCAGTAGCGGTAGCGTGGGGGCTGTTTCTAGTGCCCCAGCCGGGCTGGGAGTTCATAGGCTTCATGATGTGCTGTGGATCCGCAGTCGGTCTGTCATTCTGGTTTCTGATCCCGTCTACTTGGAGGTACGGTGCGGCCGCCTAACCCGCGGGTGCAGCGGACTCGCCCCTGCGCTTCGCTCCGGGCTCGCCGCTGACCCGCCACCCGTTAGGCGCCGCAAATGGGAGTTCCGCATGATGGCCGAAGACCGCGAGTACCAGGAGTGGCTCGACGAGTTTGGTGCGTCGCCGCTGACGAACGCGGAGATAGCGACCATTCGAGATCGGTCCTCGCGAAGTGGTGATGGCGAAACGCTCCAGCTCGCGGAGGAAGTCCGTGGCTTAAGGTATCTCCTCCGAGTGTCGCTCGACTGTATCGACGCGTTGGCCAATGCACAGACAGCTCAGGAGCGTGCGGATGTTGCGGACGGACAGGTCGTTGGGATGCTCCGGTTCATGGCTCAGGCGCGAAGGGCATGAGCGAGTTGACGCCGCCTAACCCGCGGGTGCAGCGGACTCGCTCCTCGGCTTCGCCTCGGAGCTCGCCGCTGACCCGCCACCCGTTAGGCGCGCGGAACACTGATGTCGTTCCCGGCGCATTGGGTCCACGTCGCTCTCTCGCCAGTCGTGCTGGTTGTCGCCACGATAGCGTCGTGCCTTGCCGTTGGCGGCGCCGGCTATCTCCTCGTCCGTTGGCGAGGACCAACGTGGAGCAGGGCGTTGTGGTGGTCGATCTTGCTTCTCGTGGGCGCCGCCCTTCCGTTCATGTTGGTGCGTGCTGCCCTTCCGGTGCTGTCGCGGAAGGTGCCAGCTGGCCGAAACGTGCTGGTCTGCTTTGGCGACCCGCACTGGAACATGCTCGTGGCAGCGGCAGTTCCGCCCCTGGTCGGCCTCTTCGTCCGGT
Source organism: uncultured Acidobacteriota bacterium (assembly GCA_963764715.1). Lineage (GTDB taxonomy): Bacteria > Acidobacteriota > Thermoanaerobaculia > UBA5066 > Gp7-AA6 > DAHUXD01. Next base: position 3,287 of record CAVXTP010000017.1, on the reverse strand, counting down.
TTCGGGTCAGACGCGCTAAAGGAGAGGTGTTGTCAAGTGCAACCCAGAATGCCGGCGCCTAACCCGCGGGTGCAGCGGACTCGCTCCTCGGCTTCGCCTCGGCGCTCGCCGCTGACCCGCCACCCGTTAGGCCGCCGATGAACGCGGACGTCCCTCGTGACGAGTGGGAAGTCCTCAGTTTCGAGCGCTGAGTTGCCGACCGCCCTACTCCTGTTCAAGGAGTTTGTCTTCGCTCTGCGCCGACTGCGGCGCGCAGCCACCTCGAGCCTCGTCTGCATTCTCGGGCTGGGCCTGGCGAGCGGTAGCGTCGCGGCCGCCTTTTCGATCTTCGACAGGGTCTTTCTCAGACCACTCCCTTTCCCTCAAGCCGAGAGACTCGTGGTGCTGACGAAAGGCGCCGGCTTCCAGATGATTGGCGATCTGCCGGCAGCGTTGGCTCCGTGGCTTCGGGAGTGCTCGGCCCTGACCTCGGCGGGTTTCTTCGTCTCGGGAACAGTGAATTTTGCCTTCGGGGGCAGGGCCGTGCACCTCGGCGCTACCCAGGTGTCCGGTGACTTCTTTTCCATTCTCGGCGTAGCGCCTCTACGCGGCCGCACTCTCGGCCCTTCCGACGTGCGGTCCCGACGCGAGCCCGTCGTCGTCGTGTCGCACAAGCTGTGGAGGCAACTCGGCCGCTCGGACGACCTGTTCAACACGTCCGCGTCGATCGGCGGGTACCCGTTCTCGATTGTCGGCGTCATGCCCGACGGGTTCGAGTTCCCGAGAAACACCGACCTCTGGGTACCGATCGGGAGCGTCGTAGGCCCCCAGTCAGACCAGTTGTTCACCGGCGCGCTCATCTTCGAGTTTGTTGGAAGACTCGCGCCCGGGCGCGCTCTCGCCTCCGCCCAAGCCCAGCTTTCGCGCTGTCGGACGGGCGATACTCCTTCGGCCACTCCTGCGGTCACCCTGATGCCGATACAGCACTACCTCTTCCAGCAGGTCCGGACCGTCTCTCTTTGGCTTCAGATTGCGGCACTGATGGTACTGGGGATAGCGGCATTCAACGTCGTGACTCTCCAGGCTGCCGAGGACGACCGATACTTGGCTCAGACGGCTGTGAGAATGGCACTCGGTGCACCCCCATACGCACTCCACGTCCAGCGTCTCGGCAGATACCTGTGGGTCGCGATTCTGGGAAGTCTGGCGGGCATCCTCGGCGGGAACGTGATAGTTCGCCTGCTTGCCCGGCAGGCTCCAGAGGAGGCCTGGCTCGGCTACGGTTCAGGTCTGGGCTTCCGGTCGGTCGTCGCCGTGTTTCTCGCATGTTGCGTGTCGACGCTTTTCGCCGCCGCACTCGTTAGAAGTCCGGTCCAGCGTTCACTACTTGGCGATCTGCGGAACGGCGGCCTTGCCATCCCTCGCGCTCACGCGACATTTGCGTCCCGATTCATGTTGGTGTTCGAAGTTGCACTGGCGACTGGTCTGCTCGTTGGAATGGGCTTTCTCGCCTCGGCTTTCCACCGAATGATGGCGGTGGCGTCCGGGTTGCACCCGCAGGAGGTCGTTACCGCGCAGCTCTCGCTGACTGGTCCGAGGTACAAGGACTTCGCTCGCCGCTTCAATGCGCTCGAGAGGATCCTGTCTGAGCTGCGGTCGTTACCCAACGTTGTCCGTGCCGGCGCCACGAACAGTCTGCCGTTCTCGTTGACGCCTGACATGCGAACTGCCGTTCGTGCTGAAGGGACCCCGTGGCGCGAGGATGATCCCGACGCACTCCTGGCAGACCGTCGAGTCGTCACACCGGACTACTTCGCCACGCTGGGCATTGAATTCGTTGCCGGCCGCGATTTCGAGGCCGTGGACGCGCAGCGGTACCGAGTCGCCATCCTCAACCGAAAGCTCGCTGAGCGGTTGGGGGGGCCGGCAGCCATCGTCGGTCAAACGCTATTGTTCGATGATGGCTCCGAGGGGCCATTCGAAGTCATCGGGGTCGTGGGCGATGTTCGGCACCGTGGGCTCAATGCTGCAGCGGAGCCCGAAGCCTACTTCCCCGTCTCCCCTGAATACACGCCCGCTGCGATGACACTGGCGACTTCGTCGGCTGGTACGGCGAAGTCCCTGGCAGGCTCGATGCGGTCTGTGGTGAAGCACGAGGACCCGGAGGTTGCCGTGGAGATTCGCTCCTTGGCGAAGGTCATCAGCGCCGGGCAGCAATCGCGGTTGCTCGCCGTTTCCTTGGTTACCTTCTTCGCTTGCATTGCCGCGGTACTCGCAGCCATCGGCGTCTTCGCAATCTTTCGCGACAGCGTGCTTCGCCGCAGACGTGAGTTCGCCGTTCGGCTTGCTCTCGGCTCGTCCCCAAGACGCATCCGCGAACAGATCATTGCAGAGGCCCTTTGGCGAGGGACGCTTGGGATCGGCGTCGGCGCTTTGTTTGGAGTAGCATTGTACCGAGCGTTCCAAGCCGCACTTCCGACGGGCGTCGGCCCCAGCTTCTTTGTAGCCGTCGTTATGCCGATTCTGATGTACCTCGTCATAGGACTGGCGGTCTTCCTGCCGGCTTGGCACGCAAGCCGCACGGATGCCGCAAGGCTCCTCAGGGAATAGGGGCAAGCTGGTGGTGCGGCGGCCTAACCCGCGGGTGCAGCGGACTCGTCCCTGCGCTTCGCTACGGGGCTCGCCGCTGACCCGTCACCCGTTAGGCGGCCCTATCACTATAGGAGGTCTTACGTAATGCGACCCCTTCGGTATTCCATCAACGTCACATTGGACGGGTGCTGCGATCATCGTGCAATGATCGCGGACGAAGAGTTGCATCGTCACGCGGTCGAGAACCTCGCCCAGGCCGATGCCCTGCTCTTTGGCCGGGTGACCTACGAAATGATGGAGGCAGCGTGGCGGCTGTCGACGCGGACGGGAGTGAGGCCTGATTGGACGGAACCCTTCGCCCGGACGATCGACGCGGCAAAGAAGTACGTCGTGTCGAGCACCCTGGACCGGGTCGATTGGAACGCGGAGCTCGTGCGCGGGGATCTGGGGAAGGCCGTTCAGCAGCTCAAGCGGGAGTCGGGTAAGGGACTGTTCGTGGGAGGCGTGAAGCTCCCGCTGGCGTTGGCGGAGCTGGGATTGATCGATGAGTACGAGTTCGTGGTGCAGCCCAGGCTAGCGGGCCATGGGCCGACGTTGTTCGCGGGGCTATCGAAGCGTATCGACTTGAAGCTCGTGAGCCGGCTGGAGTTCGGCTCGGGGGCGGTGGCGATGCGGTATGAGCCGAGAAGGTAGCAGAAGGGCCTCGTGGCGACGAT
>CAVXTP010000016.1:0-64971 GCA_963764715.1 uncultured Acidobacteriota bacterium | reverse complement strand
CAGGTCTTCACTTTTTCGAGATTTGCGCCGAACGGAGACTCGGCGAACGGGAAGATCTCAAATCCGAAAAATGAAGACCTGACCCCCCCGACCTAAGCCGTCTTCGCCTTCGGCCGCGGGACCGGCTTGGTGACCTTTCCCGACCGGATGCACCGGGTGCACGCGGAGGCCTTGCGGGAAACGCCGTCGACCACGGAGCGGACCGTCTTGAGGTTGAGGTGCCATTTCCGGTTGGTCACGTTGTGGGCGTGGCTGACACGGTGCCCCGACATCGGGGTCTTTCCGCAAAACTGACAGTGCTGGGCCATCGGTCTCCTCGCCTCGACGATTAATCGAAAAAACCCGCGGAGCCTACAACGGTCCGGGGACCGACGCAAGGAAGAACAGCTGACCTTCCATCGCGCACCTGTCCGAGTGGGCTTAAGTCTTTGCCAATTCGGACGTTCGGTCCGTTCTCTCTCTTGACCACGGAATAACCTTTTGCTATTCTCGAAACCAGCCGAATAAGTCCAAGTCAAAGCCCGTAACCGTCTTTCTTTTTTCGGTGGGGCGAAGCGTGCTGTTTAAGAAGTCCAAGAACCTCGTGGGTCTGGACATCGGGTCCTCGGCGATCAAACTCGTCGAACTCAAGGACTCGAAGGGTGGAGGCTATCGCCTCGTCAAGACCGGCCTGGAGTCGCTTTCCCCCGAGGCCATCGTGGACGGGGCCATCATGGACTCCTCCCTGGTGGTCGACACGGTCAACCGCATCGTGTCGTCCCTGGGGGTGCGCAATCCCGACTTCGGGACCTCCCTGTCGGGCCATTCCGTGATCATCAAGAAGATCTCGCTGCCCGCCATGTCCCCGGAGGAGCTCGCCGAGTCGATCCGCTGGGAGGCCGAGCAGTACGTCCCGTTCGACATCAACGACGTCAACCTCGACTACGTGGTCCTGGAGTCGGGCGGCGGCGAGACCATGGACGTCCTGCTCGTGGCGGTCAAGAAGGACAAGATCGGCGACTACACGAGCGTCATCACGCAGGCCGGGAAGACCCCGGTCCTCGTCGACGTGGACGCCTTCGCCCTCCAGAACGCGTACGAGGCGAACTACCCGGTCGAGCCCGGCCGCGTCGTGGCGCTCGTCAACATCGGCGCCTCGGTCACCAACGTCAACATCCTCTCGGGCTCGAACACGATCTTCTGGCGCGACATCTCCTTCGGCGGAAACCAGTACACCGACGCGATCCAGAAGCAGCTCTCGCTGTCCTTCGATCTCGCCGAGGCCCTCAAGAAGGGCGAACGGGCCGGCGACCAGTCGCTCCAGGACATCCTCCCGATCCTCCGGTCGGTCTCCGACGACCTGGCCCAGGAGCTCCAGAAGACTTTCGACTTCTTCCTCGCGACGACCTCCACCGAAAAGATCGACCAGATCTTCATCTCCGGCGGGTCTTCGCGCGTGGTCAACCTCGATTCGCAGCTCAAGGAGCGGTTCAACATCCCGGTGGAGATCCTGAACCCGTTCCGCCAGATCGACATCGCCGGCGCCCCGGTGTCCGGCGAGTGGCTGACCGACAACGCGCCGAGCCTGGCCGTGGCCGTGGGCCTTGCGATCCGGCACGTCGGGGATGAAGCGGCTTGATCAGGATCAATCTCCTCACCGAGGCCAGGGCGGCGGCCGCCAAGAAGAAGGGGCCGGCCCTTCCGACGGGAGCCAAGCTCAACAACATGCTGCTCGTCGGGGGCATCGCCCTCGGCCTGATCTACATCGGCACGATGTACCTCGTCCTGTCGAGCAAGCGGCGCCACCTCGACGAGGAGATCGGCAAGGCCAAGGAAGAGGTCGCCCGCCTCAAGTCGATCATCGACGAGGTCAAGGGCTACGAGGACAAGAAGCGCAGCCTCGAAGAGAAGATCTCGCTCATCAACAACCTCAAGACGAACCAGAAGGGCCCGGTCCGCCTGATGGACGAGATCTCCAAGGCGCTCCCGGACCTCGTCTGGCTGACCGACATGACGATGGAAGGCAACCAGGTCACGCTCAAGGGCAAGACCCTGTCGCCGAACGCCGTCGCGACCTACCTCGAGAACCTCAAGAAGAGCCCGTACTTCGCGGAGCCGGTCTTCAAGAACCTGGGACGGGAGGCCGGACCGCAGGGCATCTACGCCTGGGAGATGACGGTGATCTTCACGCCGCTCAAGCCGGTGTCGGCTCCGGGTGCGCCGCCGGGCGGCCCGAAGCCCGCGCGGACTCCCGGGGCGAAGGCGGGGGCATAGGCCATGGCCGTATTCGGCATCAGCGTCGAAGAAAAGCCCTGGTACTACGCCCTCGGCATCGGCGTCTTCGTGGGTGCCCTGCTTGGGGGAGCCGTCCACTGGTTCGTGCTCAAGCCGATGCAGGAAGAGATCGCGGCCAAGAAGGTCGAGCTCGAGGGGCTCAACCAGGAGATCGCCAAGGGCCGCGCCGCCGAGCGCAAGCTCGCCCAGTTCCGCGAAGAGGTCAAGCGGCTGGAGCTCGAGCTGACCAAGCTCCTCCAGATCCTTCCGTCCAAGCGGAACACGGAAGAGCTCATCAAGCGGATCGAGACCCTCACGCGACAGGGGGACTTCGTCCTGAAGAAGTTCACGCCGGGCGACTTCATCCAGAAGGACTTCTACGCCGAGTGGCCGATCGACATCCAGGTCGAGGGCACGTACCACAACCTCGCGCTCTTCTTCGACCGCATGAGCCGGTTCTCGCGCATCATCAACGTCGAGAACATGAAGGTCACGGCGCTCGACAACGTGGCGGGCAAGTCGATCGCGGCGAGCTTCGTCGCGAAGACCTTCATCTACACAGGCGAAGAGCCCGGCGCCACGGGCACGCCCGGAGCGGCCGCCCCGGGCGCTCCCGGCGCGGCGCCTCCCGCCGGGAAGGCCGGCGCCAGTGCCCAGACGCTCAAGGGCCGGGCCGAAGGCGGAGGTGTGGAATGAGGCGCGCCTCCCTGCTCGCCGCCCTGTTCGCGCTCGTGTCCGCGGGCGCGTCCGCGCAGACCCCGGCGCCCGCCGCCGGAGCGGCCCCGGCCGCCACTCCTCCGCCCGTCATCGCGCCGGTCCCGGAGTCGCCGGGCCAGAGCCTCATCGAGCAGGACGAGTCCGCGATGTCGGGACGCGCCTACACCTACGACCCGGCCGGCCGTCGTGATCCCTTCCGCTCGCTCCTCGTGCGTGAGCAGAGCCGGGGCGGGCCGCAGCGGCCGCCCGGAATCGCCGGCATCTCGATCGACGATCTCGTCGTGCACGGGATCTGGAAGACCAAGGCGGGATACGTCGCCCAGATCCGCGCGACGGACAACAAGAGCTATCTCATCCGCGCCGGCGACCTGCTCTACGACGGCGAGGTGACCCGGGTCGGGCCCAACGAGGTCCAGTTCCGGCAGAACCTCAACGATCCGCAGAGCGTGAAGCCGTTTCGGGAAGTGACCAAGCAGCTCAACGCGACGGTCAAGCAGTGAGGACGGATCTTCCGGTGAAGACGCTTTTCCGCGCGACGGGAGGAACGATGCGAATCGCATTCAGAGCAACCGCGACGGCTACGGCGCTCGCGCTGTCATGGGCGGCCGCCGTCGGCTGTTCCTCGGGGGGCCAGAAGACCCGGAGCTCCGCCGACGCCGCGCCGGCGACGACCGCGTCGCAGCCGGCTGCGCCCACGACCGCATCCTCTTCCGCCGCCACGGCGAAGATCACCCAGGCCGCGCTGAACGAGGACGCCGACGGCGCCCGCGTCGTCCTCTCGTCCAATGCCCCGCTGCTCTACACGTCGTATGAACCGCGTCCGGATCTGCTGGTCATCGATCTCCGCGACACGACCGTCGCCGCCGGATTCCATGCGCCCTCGGCGCCCGGGGGCGGGCTCGTCGAGTCGATCAAGTTCGAAGAGCTCGAGGAGCTCGGCAAGCGCATCACCCGGCTCTCGATCGCACACAACCCGGACTCCAAGCCCGATGTCCGCTCGGTCGGCCAGGGGCTGGCGATCGCCTTCAACGGCGCGACGGCCGTGGCCGCGAGCGAGGCCGAAAGCGTTCCGGAGCCGGCCGCGGAACCCGCGCCGGCGCCCGCCATGGCGGTCGCGTCCGCCCCGTTGACGGCTCCGGCCCCGGCGCCGGCCGCTCCGCAGGCTTCGCCGGCCGTCTCGACGGCGGCCCGGGGCGAAACGGCCCACGCCCTCGAGAAGGTTTCCGTCGACTCGACGGGCGGACGGGTTTCCGTCACGTTGCTCGGCGACGGCTGGTTCTCGGCGAAGGACTTCGTGCTGGCCAACCCGCCGCGCGTCGTGCTCGACCTGCCGGGCGTGAAGAACGAAACGCGCCAGCGGTCGATCGCCGTCCAGGGCGACCTCGTGACCCGGGTCCGCGTCTCTCAGTTCCAGACCTCGCCCGAGCTCATCACGCGCGTCGTCATCGATCTCGCGCGCCCCGTCGCCCACGCGGTCATGCCCGACGGCGAGAAGCTCGCCGTCGTCATCGGCGAAGGCGTCACGGCGGCCGAGGCCGCTCCGGCTCCGCCTTCGGCGGCTCCCGCCGTCGTGGCGTCGGAGCCCCCGGTGACGGCCCAGGCCGCCCCGTCGACGACGACGCTCGCGGCCGAGAATCACGAAGCCTCGACTCCGGCCCCCGAGCCGGCTCCGGTCCACGCGGCCGAGCCCCCGGCGGTCGCCGAAACCGTTCCGGAGCCCGCTCCCGCCTCGGCGCCGGCCCCCGCGCCCGCGCAGGCAGCGGCCGAGGCGCCGCAGCCGGCCCCCGCCGAAGTCGCACCGGCGCCCGTCCAGGCCGCCGCGGCTCCGGCCCCCGCCCCGGCGGTGCCCGAGCATCACGTCGCCCCGGCCCCGGCTCCCAGAGCCGAGCCGGTCGCCGAGACCCATGTCGCTCCGCCGTCCGCGCCCCGGCCCGCGCCCGCGCCGGCCCCCGCGCCCGCCCGCGCCAGCGCCAAGCCCGCGGCCTCGCGCGGCGAGGCCCTCTTCGAGGCGGCGGCGGCCGCCCTCGACTCGGACCAGGCGGCCCAGCAGGCCCCGGGCTCGACCTACCGCTCGCGGACGATCTCGGAGGCCCAGTCGCAGTTCACGGGCGAGCCGATCTCGCTCGACCTGAAGGACGCCGACATCAAGGACGTCTTCCGGACCATCTCGCAGTTGACCGGCCTGAACATCGTCATCGACCCCGAGGTCCGCGGGACCGTGACGGTCCAGCTCGAGGACGTTCCGTGGGACCAGGCGCTCGACCTGATCCTCAAGCAGAACAGCCTCGGCTACGTGCTCGAGAACAACATCATGCGTATCGCGACGACCGCCAAGCTCCAGGCGGAGGAGTCCGATCGCGCGCGTCTCGCGGAGGCCCGGCAGGCCGCCGAGCCGACCCGCACGGTCATCAAGAAGCTCTCCTACGCGAAGGCCTCGGAGATCGTCCCGACGCTGCAGAGCGTCATGTCCAAGCGCGGCGCCATCGTCGTCGACCAGCGCACGAACACGCTGATCATCCGCGAGATCCCGACGTACCTGCCGGCCGTGCTCCAGCTGATCGACAATCTGGACACCGCGACCCCGCAGGTCGTCATCGAGTCGCGGATCGTGGAAACGACCAAGAGCCTCGGCCGCAGCCTCGGCATCAACTGGAGCGTGCGCGGCAAGGCGGACACCGAGACCGGCAACACCACGAACCTGATCTTTCCGAACAAGATCCTGGGCGGCATCGACGTCGGCCTCGGCAACGGCCCGACGGTCGCCTCGCTCGTCCTCGGCAACATCCTGAACACGTTCAACCTGGACGTGGCGCTGACGGCGGCCGAGAACCAGGGCCTGCTCAAGATCATCTCGTCGCCGAAGGTCACGTCGCTGACCAACACGCCGGCCCTCATCCAGTCGGGCGTTCAGATCCCGGTCCAGACGACCGTCAACAACACGACGACCGTCATCTACGTCGACGCGACGCTCAAGCTCGACGTGACGCCGCAGATCACCGCCGAAGGCACGATCCTGCTGACGGTCAACGTCACCAAGCGCGAGCCGGCGGTCGCCCTGAACCTCTCGCTCGGGCAGAACGTCCCGCTGACGATCCGCGAGTACCGCGGCCAGGTGCTGGTCAAGGACGGCGGAACGACCGTCATCGGCGGCATCTTCCAGATCAACGACCAGGACCAGAACAACATGATCCCGGGACTCTGGAAGATCCCGGTCCTCGGGAACCTGTTCCGGAACAAGACCCGGACCGAGAAGCACGACGAGCTGCTCATATTCATCACCCCCCGGATCCTCCGGTCGTAAGGGAGAGGCGTCCATGAAGAACAAGATCTATTTCGGATTGGCCCTGGCCGCCGCGCTCGGCTTGACGAGCGCGTGCACGAACAAGCAGGGCGAGACCGAGGCGCCCGTGTTCATCACGGTGGACATGGAGCTCCAGCCCGGCTTCATCAACGTCGCCAACGTGGCGCCGGTGCAGATCGACACGATCAACCTGCGATCCGCGCTGAAAGACCCGACGGCCGTCGACACGCGAGGCTTTGCGGACACGCAGATCAACAGCTATCGCGTCGAGTTTCACCGCACGGACGGCGGAACGATCGTGCCTGCGGCCCAGGTCTTCGGGGCGGGGATCGTGGTTCCCGTCAACGGCACGGCCACGCTCTCGAACTTCCCGGTCCTCTACGCTCCCGCGATCCAGCAGGCGCCCTTCGACCAGCTTCTCCCGTTCAACGGGGGAGTCGACCGGGAGACGGGCCGGGACGAAATCGACACTTCCTTCTCCATCACCTTCTACGGAACGACCGTGTCCGGCCTACGGGTCGCAAGCGAGACGGCGAACGGAATCCTGATCTTTCGATATTCCGCCGCCGCCGCGACGGCCGCAAATTCGGGCAGGTAAGGGGGGTCCATGCGCCGCATAGCCATTCTGTCGATTCTCGTGGCGGCCGTCGCCGGCCTGCACGGCTGCGCGGCGGACGCGCCCACGAACCCGGGCACGGGGAACGGGGGCGGCGGAGGCACCGCGCTCGTGATCCAGCTCATCACCAACGACTCCAATCCCAAGGCCGGGACGTGCACGCTGATCGAGGCGACGGCCACGCTCAACGGGGCCTCCGTGCCCGACGGAACCACAATCAATTTTTCGACCGACTTCGGGACCTTCTCGCAGAACGGTCAGCCGCTCGTGTCCGTGGTCACCCAGAACGGCATCGCGGTGACGGCGCTCTGCGGCCCGGGCGCCGGGCTGGCGAAGGTCCACGCGACCGCGACGGCCTCGGGCAACACCGGCTCGGCGAACCTGACGATCGTCTTCCAGCCGTCCTCGGCGACGCTGCCCTTCGTGTCCTCCTGCAGCCCGAGCTTCGGGCCCAAGGAGGGCGGCACGACCCTCACCCTCAACGGCGGCCGCTTCTTCGGATCGCCGTCGACCACGCGGGCCCAGTTCACCGTCAACGGCACGACCCGGGACGGCATCGTCCAGTCGGTCTCGGCGAACCAGGTCGTGGTCCAGACGCCGGGCTTCCCCGAGTTTTCCGCGCCCCAGCTGCTGACGCAGATCACGCTGTCGCTCGGAACCAACCAGCCCCAGCCCGCCGTCCTGTCGCTGCCGAGCTGCTTCTCCTACGGCTCGACCAGTTCCGGCCAGCCGACGATCGCCTCCCTCCTGCCCTCGGGCGGAACGAGCGAGGGCGGCACCCGGGTCACCATCGTCGGCTCGGGCTTCTCGACCTCGAGCGGCGTCCAGGTGTTCTTCGGTACGGCGGAGGCGCAGGTCGTCTCCGTGTCCTTCAGCCAGGTCGTCGTTCTCTCGCCCATCCAGATCGGGACGCCGACGCCCGTGGGCGTCACCGTTCGAGACATCGCCTCGGGCCTCGTGTCCAACTCCGTGACGTACAACTACACCGAGCCGATGGTGATCACCGGGTACACCAACAACATCCAGCCGCTCGACGGACCCTTCGTGCCCGTGACGATCTTCGGACGGGGCTTCCAGGCGCCGGTCGCCGTCGAGCTCGCCGGCGTCGGGGCGCTCATCCAGAGCGTCACGGCGACCGAGATCATCGTCATCCCGGGAGCGGCCCGGGCGACGGGCTGCGCCGACGTCAAGGGCAAGATCGGCGTCACCAACCTCAACACCGGCTCGGGCGTCGAGACGCCGGACGACGCCTTCACCTACGTCACCCTGAAACCGGCCATCGCCTCCGTGCTGCCCCAGAACTCCTGCCCGAGCGGCGCGCCCTGCCCCAACGGGGGCCTCGGCGGAATCGCGGGCACGATCTCGGGCGCGAATTTCCCGGTCAGCCCGGCCGACATCGAGGTCAAGTTCGGCAGCCAGACCGCCTTCGTGACGAGCTCGACCACCACCTCGATCGACATCACGATCCCGACGACGACCGCGACGGCGCCGAACTGCTCGGGCGGCAACCCCCCGGGGACGCCCCAGCTGGTCTCGACCGTCGACGTCATCGTCACGGACCGCGCAACGACCTGCTCGGTCAACGCCGCCCAGTCGTTCCAGTACATCATCCCGTGCGTCGTGCCGGCGACCCCGACTCCGTAACGAGAAACGAATGCCGCCCCCTTCGGGGGGCGGCGGCTCGGAAAGACCGTGGCTGACCAGACTGCGGAAGCCCGCATTCGGGACCTCGAGCGCCGGCTGGATCTCGATCCGGGCTCGCGCCTCTTCGTGGCAGTCGCGGAGGAGTACCGGAAGATCGGCCGCCTCCGGGACGCGCTCGGCGCGCTGCAGAAGGGCCTGCTGGCCCACCCCGGTTACGTCGCCGCCCAGGTCGCGCTCGGCCGGGTTTACCTCGAGGCCAACCAGACGACCGACGCCATCGCGACCTTCACGAAAGTGCTGGTCGCGGACCCCGGCAACCTCGTGGCGGCGAAATCGCTCGCCGACGTCCAGCTCGGACGCGGCGACAAGCTCGAAGCGGTCAAGAAGTACAAGCTGTACCGGGCGCTGTCGGGCGACCGGAAGGTCGATCCGATCATCGCCGAGCTCGAGACGCAGGTCGCGCCGAAGCCCGTGACGCCGCCGCGGCCCGTCAAGGTCGAAGCGCCGCCGCCGCCGCCGAGCTTCCAGGAGACCGACAAGAGCCGGCGCCGCGCCGTGCCGCCGAAGTCGGTGCTTCCGTCGGTTCCCACCGACGAGCCCTTCGAGCTGACGCCGCTCTCCTTCGAGGTCGGGGAAGATTCCGGAAAGGCCGCCGTCCTCGAGGACCCGTTCCTGGTTCCGACGCGGGACGTCTTCATCGCTCCGCCGCCGAGGCTGACACCGGCGCCGGGCCCGGTGACCGCGCCGGAGGCGGCCGCGCCGCCCGCCGAGGCCGCGCCCTTTCCCATGGAGCCCTCGCCGCCTCTGCCGCCGTTCGCGGCCGCAGAAGCCCCTCCGGCTCCGGCCACGACGGAGTTTCGTCCGCCGGAACCGGAACCGGCTCCGCCAGCGGCGCGGATCCCGCATTCCCCGCCCGAGCCCGCCAGGCCGACCGGCCGGGCGCTCGCCGACCTCTACTACATCCAGGGCCACTACGCCGAGGCTCTCCAGATCTACGACGACCTCGTCAGCCGGCATCCCTTCGACGAGGAGCTCAAGCGGATGCGCCGGGACGCCGAGGCGAGGCTCCTCCCGGCCGGTTCCGCCTCGGGGTCGGCGGCCGCGCCGGACCCCGGCCTCGAGCGCCGGCTCGCGCGGATCCGCACCCTCAAGAAGTGGCTTTCGCACGTTCAGGTCGGATGAACTTCGCCCCCCGACCGTGACATCATCGGGACTCGAATGAACGTTTTCCAGGACACTCTCCGCCGGATCGCGGAGCGCGTCGAGGGCACGCGGGCCGTGTCCCTCGTGGGTGTCGACGGCATCGCGATCGACTCGTTCGTGAGCGCGGAGGGACTCCCCATGGAGTCGCTCGCCGCCGAGACCGGCTCGGTGGTCAAGGCGGCCCGCGCCGCCCGCACGCTGACCGACCACGGGCCCCTGCAACAGCTCACGGTGGCTTCGGACAACGCGGCGACCATCCTGTGCCGGGTCACCGAGGAGTACTATCTGCTCCTCCTGCTCGCCCGGGACGGCAATTTCGGCCGCGGACGCTTCGAGCTGAAGAAGGCCGCGGCCGCCCTGGAAAAGGAGCTGGTCTAGCGATGCTTTCGCTCAAGGAGATCCGGGAGCTCGTGGATCTGGTGACCGAGCGCGGTCTGGCGGGCCTCGAGATCGAGCGCGCGGGATTCCGGCTCCGGATCGAAGGGCGGCGCCCGTCGGTCGTCGAGGCGGGCCCGGCCGTCTCGGGTGGCCACGCGCCGGCGGCCGGCCGAAGCGGGGCGGCGCCCGGCGCTCCCGAGGCCCCGGCGGAGGCGGAAGAGGAAAACCTGCACGTGATCACGTCGCCGATCGTCGGCACGTTCTACCGGTCGCCGTCGCCCGAGGCCGAGGCCTTCGCCGAGATCGGCCAGCGGATCGCCAAGGGCAGGATCCTCTGCATCATCGAGTCGATGAAGCTGATGAACGAGATCGAGTCGGACGTCGAGGGCGAGGTCGTCGCGGTCTACGCGCGCAACGGTCAGCCCGTCGAGTACGGCGAGAAGCTCTTCGCCATCCGGCTGGCCGCGTAAGCCGCGCGGCATGTTCAAGAAAATCCTGATCGCCAACCGCGGCGAGATCGCGCTGCGGATCATCTCGGCGTGCCGGGAGCTGGGGATCCGGACGGTCGCGATCTACAGCGAGGCGGACCGCGACGCCCTGCACGTGCGCTATGCCGACGAGGACGTCTGCGTCGGTCCGTACCCGTCCGCGGCCTCCTACCTCAACATCTCGGCGATCGTCTCGGCGGCCGAGATCACCGAGGCTGACGCCATCCACCCGGGCTACGGCTTCCTGTCGGAGAACGCGTACTTCGCCGAGATCCTGCACGACTGCAACATCGCCTTCATCGGGCCCTCGCCCGATGCGATCCGGAAGATGGGGGACAAGTCCCTCGCCCGGCGGACGGTGGCGGCGGCCGGCGTCCCGACGGTGCCGGGCTCGCCGGGGCCGGTCGACTCGGTCGACGAGGCCCTCGCCTTCGCGAAGAAGGCCGGCTATCCCGTCATCCTCAAGGCCTCGGCGGGCGGCGGGGGCCGCGGAATGCGCGTGGCGCGCGACGAGCGCGAGCTCTCCGGGGCCTACGAGACCGCGCGCAACGAGGCCGAAAAGGCGTTCGGCAACGCCGAGGTGTACCTCGAGAAGTACCTGGAAAACCCGCGGCACATCGAGTTCCAGGTCTTCGGGGACTCCCGCGGAAACATCCGCCATCTCGGCGAGCGCGAGTGCTCGATCCAGCGCCGGCACCAGAAGCTGATCGAGGAGGCGCCCTCGGCCGCGCTCGAGGAGGGCCTGCGGCGCCGCATGGGAGAGGCCGCGATCGCGGCTGCGAAGGCCGTCGCGTACACGAACGCCGGCACCGTCGAGTTCCTCCTCGACGCCGACGGCCGGTTCTATTTCATGGAGATGAACACGCGGCTCCAGGTCGAGCACCCCATCACCGAGGAGGTCACGGCGCTCGACCTCGTCAAGGAGCAGATCGCCGTGGCCGCGGGGGCGCCGCTGTCCTTCGCCGACCGCGACATGACGCCGCGCGGACACGCCATCGAGTTCCGCATCAACGCCGAAGACCCGGAGACCTTCAAGCCGTCCCCCGGGCGGATCGCGGTCTTCCACCCGCCGGGAGGCCTGGGGGTCCGCGTCGACACGGCAGCCTACCAGGGCTACCTGATTCCACCGTACTACGACTCGCTCATCGCGAAACTGATCGTCTGGGGCCGGGACCGCCAGGAGGCGATCGGCCGCGGCCGCCGCGCCCTCGACTTCTTCGTCGTGGAGGGAATCAAGACGACCATCCCGCTTCACCGGCGCATCCTGGACGACGAGGACTTCATCGGCGGCCGTCTCTCGACGCACTTCATGGAGCGCTTCGCCGCGTCGGCGTAGGCGCGCCGTGAGGCTCCGGCTCCCTCCCGTCTACGCGATCACCGACCGCGCCGCGAGCGGGCTCGGCGACCACGCCGAGATCGCGCGCCGGCTCCTCGCGGTCGGGGTTCGCTGCGTTCAGCTGCGCGAGAAGGCGCTGCCGGACGCGGCGCTCCTCGCGGCGGCCGACGGCCTCGCCGCGCTCGCCCGGCCGGTCAGGGCCCTCGCGCTCGTCAACGACCGCGTCGACGTCGCGCGCCTGGCGGGTCTCGGGGTGCACCTGGGGGAAGACGACCTCCCGGCCTCCGCGGCCCGCTCCCTGCTTGCCGAGGGGACGGTGGTGGGCGTCTCGACGCACGACGTCGCCGCGGCCCGGCAGGCCTTCGCCGATCCGGCCGCCGACTACGTCGCCTTCGGTCCCGTCTTCGAGAGCCCCACGAAGGCCGTCCGGCCGGCGCTCGGTCTCGAGGCGCTCGCGCAGGCGGCGGCCGGCCGGACCAAGCCGCTCGTCGCGATCGGAGGGATCACGGCCGAGAGGCTGGACGCGGTCTGGGACGCCGGAGCGGACTCCGCCGCGATGATCGGCGGCCTCCTCGGCGGGGGACGCATCGAGGAGAACGCGCGGGCCGCGCTCGATCGCGCCCGGCGGCGGCGGCGCCCCGGGCGCATCTACCTCGTCGGCTTCATGGCGAGCGGAAAGACGACGATCGGGCGGCGGATCGCCGAGCGGCTCGGGCTGCCGTTCGTCGACCTCGACTCCGAGATCGAGCGCGCCGCCGGCCGGACGATCCGCGCCCTCTTCGAGGAGTCGGGCGAGGCGGCGTTCCGGGAGAGGGAGGCGGTCTTCCTCGAGGGGACCGGGTCGCTGCCGGCCGCCGTCGTCGCCACCGGGGGCGGAAGCTTCGCCCAGGAGCGGCAGCGGCGGGCGATCGGCCGGCTGGGGACGCCGGTCTTCCTGGACGCCTCCCTCGAGACCGTCTCCAGCCGGCTGGCGGGCAAGACCGACCGCCCGCTCTTCCAGAGCCCGGAGCAGCTCGCCGCGCTCTTCGCGGCCCGGGCGCCCTTCTATAGAATGGCGGCCGTCCGCGTGGCTTTGAGCGGCGCCGAGACGGTCGAAGAAGCGGCGGACCGGGTGCTCACGGCTCTCGAGGACCACGAATCGCTCGATTGAAGGAGAGCCAATCCCCGGATGCGTTACCTCATCCTGTCCGACATACATTCCAACGACGAAGCCCTGGCCGCGGTCCTGTCGCGCGTCCGGCGGAAACGCTTCGACCGTGTCGTGGTGCTCGGCGACTTCGTCGGCTACGGCGCCAATCCCAACCAGGTCATCGACCGGATCCGCAACATCCGCAAGGAGAAGATCGTGATCCGGGGCAACCACGACAAAGTCGTCTGCGGCCTCGAGTCGGGGGACCTGTTCAATCCCGTGGCCCTGAAGGCCGCGCGCTGGACGACCGAGAAGCTGACCCCCCGGAACCGCAAGTTCCTGGAGACCCTCCCGCTCGGGCCGGCCACGGTCGACGGGGCCTTCGCCATCTGCCACGGGTCCCCGCGCGACGAGGACGCGTACATCTTCACCGACTACGACGCGTACCTGAACTTTCGGGAGCTCGAGGCGAGCGTCTGTTTCTTCGGGCACAGCCACATCCCGTGCGTGTTCACGCTCGAGCCGCACGGGATCCTGGTCGAGCTCGTCAAGGACGCGCACGTGCGCTATCCGCTCAAGAAGGGCATGCGATACCTCATCAACCCCGGCTCGATCGGCCAGCCGCGGGACCGCAACGCCGCGGCGTCCTACGCGATCTACGACTCGACCGCCCACGTCGTGCACTTCGACCGGGTCGACTATCCGGTGGAGAAGACGCGCGACAAGATCTACAAGGCGGGGCTGCCGCACATTCTCGGGGACCGGCTGCTCGTGGGGGCGTAGAGCCGGACCGCAGACCGCGGACGTCGGACAGCGCACGGCGCAGCCCGCATCTATAATCCCGGGCGTTCTCGAGAAAGGCGGGCGATGCGGCGTAGCCTCGGCGCGCTCGGCGCGGCGGTTCTGTCCCTGGCGGCATCGCGCTGCGCCAGCCGCCGCCCCACGGCCGTCCCGCCTCCGGCAACGGCGACGCCCGAGGTCGGCGTCGCGGCGACGCCGACTCCCGTCCCGGCGGCCCGATTCCGCTCCATGGCCGAGGCCGAGCCCGTGCTGCTGGGTCTCGAGGACCGGAGGGCGTTCGACGGGGCGGTCCTGGAGGCCGCGGCCGCGTCGTCGGACGCGGACGTGCGGGCGCGCGCCGCGCTCGCGGCCGGCCGGATCGGGGACGATCGCGCGGCGCCCGTGCTCCGGCGGCTCCTCGAGGACCCGGCGCCCCCGGTCCGCGACTCCGCCGCTTTCTCCGCCGGCCTGCTGCGCGACCCGGCCATGATCGAGAGTCTCGTCGCGCGGCTCCGGGATGACGACGCCGGGGTCGCCGCGAGGGCCGCGTGGTCGCTGGGGTTCCTCGAGCAGCCGTCGGCCGGTGACGCTCTCGTCGCAGCGCTCGCCCGCGCCGAGCCCGGGCGCCGGGCGCCGCTCGTCTTCTCCCTGTGGCGCTACCCGGCGAAGGCCGCCGAGGCCGCGAAACCGCTCGTCGGGGATCCCGACCCCGCCGTTCGGACGGCGGCGCTCTATGCTCTGGCGCGCCGGCCGCAGGCGTCGTCGCTCGAAATCCTGACCGCTGGCCTCGCCGACCCCGACACGGACACCGCCGCCCTCTGCGCGCGGGCCCTCGGCGTCCTGGGCAAGCCCGAGTCGGCCGGCCCACTCTGGAAGGCGCTCGAGGGACGCCGGGCCCCGGTCGTGATCAACGCGATGCTGGCGCTCGCCGCCCTCCTCGAGAAGTTCCCGGAAGCGGCCGTGCCGCCGGAGTCGGCGGCGCGGCTGACGGCCCTCGCCGGCGATGCGAATCCGAATCTTGCCGTCCCCGCCCTCGCGCTGCTGCGCTGGGCCACGGCCGACCGCGACGCCTTCCGCCGCCTGTTCTCGACGGCCACGTCCGGCCAGGGCCGGCGCCGGCAGGTCGCGGTCCAGGCCGTGATGGCGGCCCTGCCCCGGGACTCGGGCAAAGTCGTCGAGGCGGCCGTCGCGTCGCCCGATCCGTTCGTGCGCGGCGCCGCGGCGGCGGGGCTCGCGTTCCTGCCCGACGAGAGCGCCCGGACCCTGCGCGAGACGCTCATGTCGGATCCGGATCCGGTGGTGCGGCTCAAGGTCCTCGAAGGGCTCGACGCGCCGGAGGCCGCGCGCGCCAACCGGGCGCTCGTCGAGAAGGGCCTCGCGGACACCGACACCGGAGTGCGGTCGGCCGCCGTCGACCTGCGGGTGCTCCTCGGCGGCGACGACGTCGACGCGTGGCTCCAGGATACGGTCGTCGCCTCCTACGGCTCGCCGAGCCCCGACATCCCGATCACCTGCATCGGCGCCGCGGAGAAGACGCCCGACCGGCCCGGGGCGCGCGCCGTCGTGGAGGCGGCGTACCGCCATCCCTCGGTCCTGGTGTCGCGGCTGGCACGCCGTTCGCTCGTGACGACGTTCCATGCGGATCCCGCGCAGTTCCCGTGGCGGACCTACGACACCGGGAAGACCGAGGCCGACGGGGCGGCCGTCCTCGCCGCGGCGCGGCGGGCCTCCACGGCGCGGGTCGAGACGGCGCGCGGCGCCTTCACGATCCGACTCGCCGGGCGCGAGGCGCCGATGACCGTCGTCAACTTCGTCGCGCTGGCGAAGAAGGGGTACTTCGACGGCGCCCCGATCCACCGGGTCGTGCCGAACTTCGTCGTCCAGGACGGCGATCCCACGGGGACCGGCAGCGGCGGGCCGGGTTACGAGATCCGGGACGAGATCAACACGCTTCCGTACCGCGCGGCGACGGTCGGGATGGCGCTGTCGGGCCCCGACACGGGCGGCAGCCAGTGGTTCGTAACGCAGAGCCCGCAGCCCCATCTCGACGGCGGCTACACGGTCTTCGGCCAGGTCGTCGCGGGGGCCGACGTCGTCAACCGCATCGAGCAGGACGACCGGATCGTTCGGGTTACGGTCGCCGAGGACGGCCGCTAGATGTACCGGATATCGCGCGCGGTCCAGTTCCTCGGCCTCGTCGTGGCCGGCGCGGCCTTCTTCGTGGGAGTTCTGGGCCACGACGTGCGGCGCGAGCTCGTGCTGCTCGGGATCGGGGCCGGTCTCTTCTTCGCGGGACACGCCCTGCAGCGGGGGGCCCGGTGAGCGGCGGCGTCGTGCTCGCCACGCGGGCGCTGCCGGAGCCCTTCGACGCGCTGCGGGACGACTTCGAGGTCCGGGTGCTCGGCTACGCGGCGGGGGAGATGGAGCTCGCCGCCGAGATCCCGGGGGTCGACGCGCTCATCTGCCTGGTCGACGATGCCGTGACCGCGTCCGTCATCCAGGCGGCGGACCGTCTCAAGATCATCGCGAGCTACGCCGTGGGTGTCGACCAGATCGACCGGGCGGCGGCCGCCTCGCGGGGCATCGTGGTGACCAACACGCCGAACGTCCTGACCGACGCCACGGCGGACCTCACGATCGCGCTGATGCTCGCCCTGACCCGCCGGGTCGTGGAGGGCGACCGGATGGTCCGGGCCGGGGGCTTCGCGGGCTGGGCGCCGGACCTGCTGCTCGGCCGGGACCTCAAGGGCAAGGTCTTCGGGATCGTCGGGCCGGGCCGGATCGGCAAGGCCGTCGCGCGCCGGGCGAAGGCGTTCGGCATGACCGTGATCGCCGCCGGCCGCACCGCGCGGGACGAAGGCGACCCGGACGATCCGCCGCGGGTCTCGTTCGACGAGCTCCTGCGGCGGTCCGACGTCGTCTCGCTGCACCTGCCGCTGACCGACGAGACACGGCGCCTCTTCCATGCCGAGACCTTCGCGAAGATGAAGCCGGGCAGCCTGTTGCTGAACACCTCGCGGGGCGCGATCGTCGACGAGGTCGCCCTGACCCGGGCGCTCGACACCGGGCCGATCGCCGGCGCCGGCCTCGACGTGTACGAGAACGAGCCGGCGATCACGCCGGCGCTGCTCGACGACGACCGGGTCGTGCTGATGCCGCACGCCGGCAGCGCCACGGTCGAGACCCGGCGCGAGATGGCGCGGATGGTCGTCGAGGACGTCCGCCGCGTGCTGTCGGGAGAGAAGCCCCTGCGGCCGGTGCCGCCGGAAGGAGCCCGCCGATGAAGACTTCGAGGCCCGGCCGGAGCTCGTTCTCCTCCCTCGACGCGGCCGCCGACGGCCTGCTCCGCCGCATGGCCCGCGGAGACAACGCGCTCGCCTGGCTCCAGGCGCGGTGGGGACGCATCGTGGGAGAGCCTCTCTCCCGCAAGATCGAGCCGACCTCGCTCCACGGCCGGCGCCTGACGGTGTCCCTGCTCGACCCGGCCTGGAGGAAGCCGGTCGAGGCCACGCTTTCCGAGCTCGAGCGCAAGCTCGCCGTCGAGATGCCGGACGTCAAGCCGAAGGTGACGCTGCGGTAGCGGGAAGGGCGGGGGCGACCCGACCACCAGAGTCAAACCCACGATCGTAGGGAACGCCGTCCGAAGGACGGCGGTAACCCCGCCCCTACTCTGTCCCGGCGACTCGTTTCGCCCGCGTGACGGGCGCCATCCCCTCGTCGATCTCGAGCGCGACGACGGCCCCTCCCGGATCCCGGACGAACCGGAACATGCGCACCGCGTCGCGGGCGACGAACGAGTCGGGGGCGTCGGCCCACGCCTCCGACGTGATCGGCCCGGCGGCGATCGCGAGGTGGTCGCCCGACCGGCGCACGATCCAGTCGTCGCCGTCCTCGTCGCGGTAGGCGCCGGCGCACGCGTCGAGCGCCGCCTCCGGCAACGCGGCCGCCGGGCGGCCGTCGAGCGGCCGGCCGACGAGAATGGAGGCGGCCCGGAGGGCGAGCGCCCGCGGCTCGGCGCAGCCGAGGCAGTTGGAGAGCACGGCCACGTAGACGCGGTCGTCCGGCAGGCGCATGTTGGCCGACGCGAACCCGTTGATGCGGCCGCCGTGCTCGACCACGGCGTGGCCCTCCCAGGTCCAGATGCCCCAGCCGAAGCCGTAGTGCGTCTTCGTCCCGTCGGGGAGCGTGACCGGAGTCCACATCCGGCGGCGGCTCTCCGGCGTCAGGATGCGGCCGGCGTCGAGCGCGGCCTGCCACGTCGCGAGGTCGTCCACGGTCGAGACGATGCCTCCGGCCGAGTAGGCCTGCGTCATCGACACGTAGTAGGCGTTGACGATCCCGCCCGGGCCCTTCTGGTAGCCGGCCACGCGGCCCGGAATGATCGGGGCCTCGCTCCCGTAGTGCGTGTCCTTCATTCCGAGGGGCGTGAAGATCCCGTCGGCGACGACGTCGGCGTAGCGGCGGCCGGTCACCTTCTCGAGGATCGCGCCGAGCAGGACGTAGCCCGAGTTGTCGTAGTGCCACTTCGTCCCGGGCTCGAAGTCGAACGGCTCGTTCCGGAAGAAGTCGACGAGCTCCGGAACGGTCCAGTCCTCCCGCAGCCGTCTGGGGTACCGGGCCGGGATCTCCGTGAAGTTGTGGATGCCCGAGGTGTGCGTCAGCAGCTGCTCGATCGTGACCCGGCGGCCGCCGGTCGGAAAGTCCGGGAGGTAGCGTGTCAGGTCGTCGGAGAGCGAGATCCGGCCCTCCTCGGCGAGGCGGAGGATGCACGCGGCCGTGAACTGCTTGGTGACCGAGCCGACGCGGAAGACCATCCCGGGACGGATCGGGACCGCCAGCTCGAGGTCCGCGAGGCCGTATCCCTTCCGGAGGACGGGGCGGCCGTCCTGCACGACGAGAACGGCCGCGCCCGGCCCGTCGGCGGGATAGGCGGCGGAGAAGATGCGGTCGATGCGGGAAACCTGTTCGGGCGTCGCCGCGAGGGCGGCGCCCGAAACGAGGAATGCGAGAAACGATGCGCGAACGGAGTTCGCTCTAGGCGTAGAGCCCTCGCACCATCGTGTCGTGGGCGACGCGCGAGATGCCGAGCATGTACGCCGCGATGCGGAAGCTGACGCCGTACTTCTCGGCCATGGCCGCGACGTCCTTGAAGGACTGGACCATGATGTCCTCGAGCCGCTCGTTGACCTCGCTCTCGCGCCAGAAGAAGCCGGCGCGGTCCTGGACCCACTCGAAGTAGGAGACCGTCACCCCTCCGGCGTTGGCCAGGATGTCCGGCACGACGAGCACGCCCTTGGCGTTCAGGATCTCGTCGGCCCGCTGCGTCGTCGGGCCGTTGGCGCCCTCGACGATGATCTTCGCCTTGATGTTGCCGGCGTTCTTCTGGCGGATCTGGTTCTCGTTGGCGGCCGGGATCAGGATATCGCAGTCGAGCTCGAGCAGGGCCTCGTTGGTCACGGCGTCGGCGCCGGGGAAACCCTTGAGGGTCCGGTTCTTCTCGTAGTGCGCGAGGACAGCGGGCATGTCGAGGCCGGCCGGCGCGTGGATGCCGCCCTGAATGTCGGAGACCGCGACGATCTTCGCCCCCGCCTCGTAGCACATCCGGGCCGCGATCGAGCCCACGTTGCCGAAGCCCTGGACGACGATCCGGCTGCCCTTGAGGGTCAGACCCCGGAGCGGCGCCGCCTCGCGGGCGATCAGCATCAGGCCGCGGCCCGTCGCCTCGACGCGCCCGCGGGAGCCGCCGAGCGAGAGGGGCTTGCCCGTGACGACGGCCGTGACGGTGTGGCGGGCGTGCATCGAGTACGTGTCCATGACCCAGGCCATCGTCTGGGGGTTGGTGCCCATGTCGGGCGCCGGGACGTCCTTCTCCGGCCCGAACTGGTCCATCAGCTCCGCGGTGTAGCGGCGCGTGATCTTCTCGAGCTCGGCGCGGGACAGGGACTGGGGATCGCAGATGACCCCGCCCTTGGCCCCCCCGAACGGGATGTTCACGACCGCGCACTTCCAGGTCATCCAGGCCGCCAGCGCCCGGACCTCGTCGAGCGAGACGTTCTTGTCGAAGCGGATGCCGCCCTTGCCGGGGCCGCGGGCGATGTTGTGGAGCACCCGGTAGCCCACGAAAACCTCGATGCGGCCGTCGTCCATGGCGATCGGGATGGAGACCTTGGTCTCCCGGACGGGCTCGCGGAGGACCTTGTAGAGGCCCGGATCGAGGCCGAGCTTCTGGGCGGCCAGGTCGAACCGCGACATCATCTCTTCGAACGGGCTCGCGGAATCGGTGCCCTGGGGATGCGACCCGATGGTGGGAAACTGCGGCTCGGCGATTGTGCTCACGTGCCTCTCCCGGTGGGCCACGGGGCCCGGTCACACTAAAATGCCCGGGGATTCTAGCACCCGGCATCCAAGCCCGACCTCCGTCGGGGCCGGGAGAGAGCGGAGCGTGGAGGCCAGGAACACCGAGCTCGAGGACGGGGAGATCGTCCGCCGCGTTCTCGCCGGCGAGGAGGATCTCTTCGAGCTGCTCGTGCGGCGTTACCAGGTTCGGGTCGTTTCCCACGTGACCCGCATGGTCGGAAGCCGCGACGACGCGCTCGACCTCGCCCAGGAGATCTTCCTCAAGGTCTTTCAGGCCCTCGATCGATTCAATCCCGCGTACAAGTTCTCGACCTGGCTCTTCCGGATCGCGGGCAACGCGGCGATCGACCACCTCCGGAAGCGACGCCCCCGGACCGTACCGCTCGAAACGCCCGATCCGGACGGTCCCCCGGGCCAGTTCCAGGCCGAGCAGCGCTCCAACTGGCTCGACCCCTACGGGGAGCTCCGCAACACCGAGCGCGGCCAGGCGATCCACCGGGCCATCCAGGAGCTTCCGGCCGATTTCCGGGAGCTGATCGCCCTCCGGCACTTCGCGGGGCTGTCCTACGAAGAGATCGCCGACGTCAAGAAGATGCCCCTCGGGACCGTCAAGAACAAACTCTTTCGCGCCAGAGTCGTATTGAAGGACAGGCTGGCTGGAGAAGTGACGTGAAACCGTGCCCCCGACCGTTGGATCCGATTGACGCCGAGGCGGTTGCCGCCGGGGCGGAACCCCTTTTGGCCTCCGACGCCGCCGCCCATGCCCGGGAATGCCCCTCCTGCCAGGGTCTCATCGCCGCCGCCAGGGCCCTTTCCGAGGCCCTGGAGGGCGTTTACCAGCCTTCCGAAGCCGCTCCCGGACTCGCGGAGCGGGTCACCCGCCTCCGGGCCTTCTCCCGGAGGGAGCGCCGGACTTACGCCCTCTGGAACGCACCGGTCCTCCTGACCCTCGGGCTGGGGGTCAGCGGTCTGGCGCTCCTGGCGCTGCCGGCCCTGACGGCGTCCGAGCAGGTCACGGTCGGGGCGGTCGCGCTGGCGCCGGTCCTGGCGCTCCTGCGGTCGACTGCGGCGTGGGCCTTCGACCTGGCCGCGCTGGCGCCGAGAGGCCTCCAGGCGCTGTCGGAGGGGATGCGGGCCGAGAGCTCTCTCGGGATCGTGGCCCTGCTGCTCCTGCCGCCGCTGTCCTTCGGCCTGCGGCGCGTTCTGGCCCGTTCCCGCCGGTCGTAGATGAGGCTCGACCGCCTCCTTCTCGGCGCGGTCGCGATTCTCGCCGCCGGCCGCCCGGTCCTCGCGGTGCCCGGCTCGATCACGTCCGTCCGTCGCGACGTCGTCGTTTCGCAGGCCGTGCCGGGGCGCGTCGTCGCCGTTCTCGCCGATGCGCGGATCGCGGCCCGGGTCTCCGGCGACGTCATCGTCTGGGGCGGCGACGTCTCGTTTGCGCCGGGGGGATCCGTCGCCGGCGACCTGCTCGTCTTCGGCGGCCGGATCGAGCTCCCGCCCGGCCAGACGGTCCCGCCGGTCGAGGGCCGCGTCTCGACGCCGGGGTCCCTCCTTCACCTCTACCTCTCCGAAATGCGGCGCGCGCCGTGGGAGGAGAACGCCCTGGGCGGATCGGTCCTGTCCGGCCTCCACCTCGTCGCGCTTTCGGCCTGGCTCGCCGTGGCGCTCGCTCTCCTCTGGCTCTTCGCTTCGCCGCTGGCTCGCGCCGCGATGCTGGCCGAAGAGGACTGGTCGGGGGCCCTCCTCGCGGGCGCGCTCGGCGTCCTGACGCTCTTTCTCGGCGCGGGCGCCGCGCTCTCGCTGCTGCCCGCGCCGCTGGCGATTCCGATCGCGCTCGCGTCGGCGGCCGTCGCCGTCGTGGCGAAGATCTTCGGCATGGCGGCCCTCTTCCTGCTCCTCGGGCAGAAGCTCGTCAAGAGCGTCGCGCCCGCCCGCCGCCCCGCGGCCCTCGCGGCCGGATTCGCGGTGCTCGGCGGCGTCTCGCTCCTGCCGTTCGTCGGCGCCCTCGTCTGGAGCGTCGCCTCGATCGTGGCGGTCGGTGTGACGCTCGTCTCGCGCTTCGGGACGCCGCGGTACCGGTTGGTGCTGGGGTAGTTTCCCGGGAGGCAGGAGGCAGGCCTTCCTTCCCTTGATAGAGTCCGCGTCCATGCGGATCCGCTCCCTCGGCGTGGTCGGCGGCGGTCAGATGGGCGGGGGAATCGCGCACGTCGCCGCGGCCTCGGGCTGCACGGTGGTCCTCGTGGACGTCGCCGCGCCCCTGCTCGAGAAATCCCGCGCCTCGATCGAGAGAAACCTCGACCGCGAAGTCGCGAAGGGAAAGCGGTCCGCCGAGGACAAGGCCGCCGCGCTCGGGAGGCTGTCGATGACGACCGAGCTCGATGCCCTTTCCGGGGCCGACGCCGTCGTCGAGGCCATCGTCGAGAACGAGGCCGTCAAGAAGGAGCTCTTCGGCAAGCTCGACCGGATCTGCAAGGCGGAGGCGATCCTCGCCTCCAACACCTCGTCGATCTCGATCACGCGGCTCGCGGCGGCGACCGGCCGCCCCGAGCGGTTCATCGGGATGCATTTCATGAACCCGGTGCCGGTCATGGCGCTGGTCGAGGTGATCCGGGGCATGGCGACCTCGGACGCGACGGCGTCGGCCGTCGACGAGCTCGCCCGGTCGATGGGCAAGACGCCGATCGTCTGCAACGACTATCCCGGCTTCGTCTCGAACCGGGTCCTCATGCCGATGCTCAACGAGGCGATCGAGGCCCTGCGCGAGGGCGTCGCGACGAAGGAAGCGATCGACGGCATCATGAAGCTCGGGATGAACCACCCGATGGGGCCGTTGCAGCTGGCCGACTTCATCGGGCTCGACACCTGCCTCGCCATCCTCCGCGTGCTGCAGGAGGGCTTCGGCGATCCGAGATACCGCCCGAGCCCGCTCCTCGTCCGCATGGTCGACGCCGGCTGGCTCGGCAAGAAGACGGGCCGCGGCTTCTACGAGTACCCCCAGGCATGAGCGCTTCTGCCTCCTGCCTCCTGTCTCCCGCCTCCTGATGTACTGCCAGGTCTGCGGCCTCAGGAACTCCGACGAGGACGAGTACTGCGCCCGGTGCAACTCGAAGCTCCTCGTGCTCTCGGGCGTCGGGGTGGTCGAGGAGAGCGGGGAGCCGCAGGAGGAGATCCCCTTCGACGAGCACCTGCTCGAGCGCATCTCGACGCTCGAGGACGTCGTGAAGCGGACCGCCGAGGCCGTCAAGTCGCTGTTCGAGTCGATGGGGAACCTGGAGAAGAACCTGTTCGTCGCCCACACGGGAATCCTCGCTCTGCAGGAGACGCTCGAGCGGCGCGGCGCGGTGCGCTCCGAGGAGGTCGTCGACCTCTGGGAATCCAAGATGGACGAGCGCATGCAGGCGGTCGAGAAGAAGGACCGGTTCCTGGAGAGGCGCGACCGGATCATCGCCCGCTCGAGCGGCCTCGACCGCGAGGCGTTCATGAAGAAGCTCCGGGAGGCGGAGTTCGCGATCCTCGCCCTCGATGCCGACCGGGGCATGCGTGTCCTCGAGGACCTCTACCGCTCCGACCGCGCCAACGTCGAGCTCGGCTTCTACCTGGCGGAGACGTTCTTTTCGGGCGGCGAGCTCGAGCGGGCCTCGGCCTTCTTCAAGAAGATCCTGGCGGTCGACCCCAGCCACTTCGAGGCCCTCGTCTACAGCGGCATCGCGGCCTCGGAGGGCGGAGACACGGGCGGCGCCGAGACCGCCCTGAAGCGCGCGATCGAGCGCAAGCCCGACGCGTTCCTGCCGCACTTTGCCCTCGGCACGCTCTGCGCCCACCTGTCGCGCTGGGACGAGGCGGAGCGGGAGCTGTCCCGCGCGATCGACGCCGCGCCCGCGCCGTCGGCCCACATCCTGCTCGGCAACGTGCTGCGCGAGAAGGGCGAGCTCACGCGCGCGATCCAGCATTTCGAGGAGGCGCTGCGCCTGGCGCCGGAGTCCGAGGAGGCAGTCTTCCAGCTCGGGCTCTGCTACCTCGAGAAGAACTGGCCCAAGCGGGCGCTCGAGTGCTTCCAGCAGGCGCTCGAGAAGAACCCGCGGCGCCTCGAGTACCAGGAGGCCGTCCGTCTCCTGGAGCGCCGGGGCGGCTACGAGCTGCCGCGGGTCGACGGGCCGGGCGCAGCCGCGTTCCGCGACGCCGAGGAGAGCGCGGCCCGCGGCTACCTGGAGCGCGCGCAGGAGCTCTACCGCAAGGCGATGCGGGCCGAGCCGCGCAATCCCACGATCCGGGTCTCTTTCGCCCTGCTCGCGGCCTCGATGGGGCGCTGGAAGGAGGCGATCGCGGCGTGCCGCGAGGTGCTCGCGGCCGATCCCGAGGACGTCGTGGCCGCGGCGGCCTGCTCGACGCTCGCCGAGGCCCTGCGCGCGGAGGGCAATCCGCGCGACGCGGCCGAGTTCCTCCGCGAGTTCCTGGAGAAGCACCCGTCGAAGACGGCGCAGGCGGTCGGGTACTACGAGCTCGCGACGAGCCTCGCCGAGTCGGGCGAAGACCTGGACCTCGCCCTCGACTACGCGGGGCGAGCGCTCGCCGCGGCGCCCGAGGAGCTCAAGCCCTATCCGCTGGCGGCGCTCGGCTGGGTCCACTACAAGCGCCGCGAGTACGACCGCGCGATCGAGTGCCTCCGACGCTCGAGCGAGCGGGCGGCGGCGCCGACGACGTTCCACCACCTCGGCATGGCCTACCTCGCGGCCGGACGGGCCGAGGAAGCCAAGGCCGCCTTCACGCGGGCCAAGACGGCCGCCCGCGGCGCCGGCATCGAGGACCGGATGATGCAGCAGCTCCGCTCGAACCTTCGGCTGGTGGAAAAGGTCGGACCCAAACGGAAGGAAGGAGCCTCTCAACCCAAATCGCGCACTTAGCCTCTTCCGCTTACTGCTTACTGCCCACCGCTCCCCGCCTCCTGCCTCCTGTTATCCTCCGGTCACCCATGCGCTGGTCCCGTTATTTTCTGCAGACCGTCCGTGAGGTGCCCGGCGACGCCGAGGCGATCTCGCACGTCCTCCTGTCCCGGGCGGGCATGATCCGCCGGCTCGCCCCCGGCATCTACTCCCTGACGCCGCTCGGACTGCGCTCGCACCGGAAGGCCGAACGGATCGTGCGCGAGGAGATCGACCGCGCCGGGGCGCTCGAGGTCGAGCTTCCGATCCTCCAGCCGAAGGAGCTCTGGGAGGAAAGCGGCCGCTGGGCGCGCTACGAGAAGGAGCAGCTCCTCTTTCACCTCGAGGACCGCAAGGGAGGCGAGTACTGCCTCGCGCCGACGGCCGAGGAGGCCGTGACGATGATGGTCCGCTCGGGAGTGACCTCGTACCGGCAGCTCCCGGTGACCCTCTACCAGATCCGGACCAAGTTCCGCGACGAGATCCGGCCCCGCTTCGGCCTGATGCGCGGCCGCGAGTTCCTGATGTACGACGGCTACTCGTTCGACGTCGACGCCGAGGGGCTCGACCGCTCCTACAAGGCGCAGGATGCCGCGTATCGCCAGGTGTTCACGCGCTGCGGACTCGACTTCACGGTCGTTCAGGCGGACTCCGGCGCGATCGGGGGTTCGGCCTCGGAGGAGTTCATGGTCCTCGCCGACACCGGGGAGGACGCGGTCGTGCGCTGCCCGGCGTGCGGATACGGCGCGAACCTGGAGAAGGCCGAGACGGGGCCCCGGCCCGCGCCCTGGAAGGACGAGACCGAAACGCCCCTCGTCGAGGTCCAGACGCCCGGCAAGGGCGGCATCGACGACGTCGTGGACTTCCTCGGGATCACGGCGTCCCGCATGATCAAGTGCCTCGTTTACGAGACCGAGAAGGGCTTCGTCGTCGCCCTTCTCCGCGGGGACCTCGACGTCAACGAGGTCGCCCTCAAGAACCTGCTCGGCGTCGACCACCTCGCCCTCGCTCCCGAGGAGAAGGTCGAGATGGCGACCGGCGCGCCGGTCGGCTACGTCGGGCCGCACAAGCTGGCGGCGGGCTCGCTCCGGATCGTGGGCGACCACTCGATCCGGGACGCCGTCAACGCGGTCACCGGGGCCGGGCGTCGCGACTGGCACGTCGCGGGCTTCGTGCAGCGGCGCGACGCGAAGGTGTCGGCGTGGGGGAGCTTCGCCCAGGCCCGCGCGGGCGATCCGTGCCCGCGCTGCGGCAAGCCGCTCGAAATCGCCCGCGGCATCGAGGTCGGGCACATCTTCAAG
Organism: uncultured Acidobacteriota bacterium; assembly: GCA_963764715.1. Classification (GTDB taxonomy): domain Bacteria; phylum Acidobacteriota; class Thermoanaerobaculia; order UBA5066; family Gp7-AA6; genus DAHUXD01. Next base: position 38,549 of record CAVXTP010000016.1, on the reverse strand, counting down.
CTGGGGACCAAGTACTCCCAGGCGCTCGGGTGCGGCTTCACCGACGAAAAGGGGGAGACGCGCCCCGCGATCATGGGGACCTATGGCATCGGCGTCGGGCGAACGATGGCGGCCGCGATCGAGCAGCACCACGACGCCGACGGGATCGTCTGGCCGCTCGCCCTCGCGCCTTTCGAGATCGTGCTCGTGTCGCTCAATCCCTCCGACGAGGCCACGCGGGCGGCGGCCGACGCGCTCTACGAGGGCCTGCGAGCCGCCGGACTGGAAGTTTTCTACGACGACCGCGACGAGCGGCCGGGCGTGAAGTTCAAGGACGCGGACCTGATCGGTTTCCCGATCCGCGTCAACGTGGGCGGACGCGCCCTCAAGGAAGGCAAGGTCGAGATCGTGCGTCGCCGCGACAAGGAGCTTCGGACGGCCGACACGGCCGGGGCGGTCGAGGCGGTCAAGGCGCTGCGCGCGGAGCTCGCCGGGAGCTGAACATGCGGAAGATGACGGCCGAGGAAGCGCTCGAGTATCACTCCCGGGGCCGCAAGGGCAAGATCGAGGTCGTTCCCTCCAAGCCCTGCCGGACGCAGGAGGATCTCTCCCTCGCCTACACCCCCGGCGTCGCCGAACCGTGCCTCGCCATCGCGAAGGACCCCGAGCTCGTCTACGAGTACACGAGCAAGGGCAACCTCGTCGCCGTCATTTCCAACGGCACGGCCGTCCTCGGCCTGGGCGACATCGGCCCGCTGGCGGGCAAGCCCGTGATGGAGGGCAAGGGCGTCCTGTTCAAGCGGTTCGCCGACATCGACGTTTTCGACATCGAGGTCGACGCGCACGGAATCGACGAGATGGTCGAAACCGTCGCCCGGATCTCGCCGACGTTCGGGGGCATCAACCTCGAGGACATCAAGTCTCCGGAGTGCTTCGAGATCGAGGAGCAACTCAAGAAACGGCTCAAGATTCCGGTGTTCCACGACGACCAGCACGGGACCGCGATCATCTCGGCGGCCGCGTTCCTGAACGCGCTCGACCTCGTCGGAAAGAAGATCGAGAACGTCAAGGTCGTTTTCTGCGGCGCGGGCGCCGCGGCGATCGCCTGCGCGAAGCTGTATCTCTCTTATGGCGTGCGGCGCGAGAACCTTCGACTGGTCGACCGCTCCGGGGTCATCTACCTCGGCCGCAAAGAGGACATGAATCCGTACAAGGCGCAGTTCGCGGTCGAGACCTTCGAGCGCACGCTCACGGACGCCCTCACGGGCGCCGACGCCTTCATCGGCCTCTCCTCCGGCGGCATCGTCAAGGGCGAGATGCTGACCGGGATGGCCCGCGACCCGATCGTCTTTGCGCTCGCCAATCCCAACCCCGAGATCCGGCCGGAGGACGCCCGGGCCTCGCGACCGGACGTCATCATGGCGACCGGCCGCAGCGACTATCCCAACCAGGTCAACAACGTCCTCGGCTTCCCGTTCATCTTCCGCGGGGCGCTGGATGTGCGGGCGACCGAGATCAACGAGGCCATGAAGCAAGCCGCGTCGCAGGCCCTCGCCGCGCTCGCGAAGATGGACGTGCCCGACTCGGTCTCGAAGGCCTACGGCGGCCAGTCGTTCCGCTTCGGCCGGGAGTACCTGATTCCCAAGCCCTTCGACCACCGCGTTCTCCTGTGGGTCGCTCCCGCGGTGGCCGAGGCGGCGATGCGCTCGGGCGTCGCCCGCCAGCCGATCACGGACATGGGCGCGTACCTGCGGCGCCTCGAGGCCTTGCTCTCGCGCTCGCGCGAGGTCATGAGCGTCGTCATCGAGAAGGCGCGGCGGGACCCCAAACGCGTGGTCTTTCCGGAAGGGGAGCACCCCAAGATCCTCCGCGCGGCCAAGATCCTGGCGGAGGAGGGGATCTGCCGGCCCATCCTGCTCGCCCGCGAGGCCGAGATCGAGAAGCTCGCCCGCGACCTCCAGCTCCCGATGGAGAAGATCGACTTCATCAACACGAACCGCTCCGACAAGTTGCCTGCCTATGCGAAGCGCCTCGAGGAGCTCCGGCGGCGCAGCGGCATGACGCCGGAGGACGCCGCCAAGCAGGTCCGCGTCCGCAACGTGTTCGGTCCCCTGATGCTCGACGCCGGGGACGCGGACGGCGTCATATCGGGCCTGACGCAGTCGTATTCGGACACGATCCGGCCGGCCCTGCAGATCTTCGGCACGGCGCCCGGGGTGAAGAGGGTGTCGGGTCTCTACATGCTCATGCTGAAGCACGAGACCTTCTTCTTCGCGGACACGACCGTCAACATCGACCCGACGGCCGAGGAGCTCGCCGAGATTGCCGAGCTCACCGCCGAGGCCGTCCGCCGCTTCGACATCGAGCCCCGCGTCGCCATGATCTCGTTCTCCAACTTCGGCTCCAACACGCACGCGAGCGCCCTGAAGGTCAAGAAGGCGGTGGCGCTGGTGAAGGCGGCGCGACCGGACCTCGCCATCGACGGCGAGATGCAGGCGGACCTGGCCGTCGTCCCCGAGATGCTGAGGGAGCAGTATCCGTGGACGACCGTCCACAGCCCCAACGTCCTGATCTTCCCGGACCTCCAGTCCGCCAACGCGGCCTACAAGCTGGTCTGGCGGCTCGCCGGCGCCGAGGCCATCGGCCCCATCCTGCTCGGGTTGAAGCGCCCGGTCCACGTGCTCCAGCGGGGCGTCGACGTCGCCGACATCGTCAACATGGCGGCCATCGCCGTCGTCGACGCGCAGGAACGGAGCGCGGCGGGTTCCTGAGAGGGGCGGGCTCTACCTCAGGTATCCCCAGTTGTGGAGTTTGTCCGAGTCCTCGGCCCAGCGCTCGCCGATGTCGTCGCGGTAGTACATGTTCGGGATCAGGATGTTGCGCACGCGGGCGTAGGCCTGCTCCCGGGCCTGCTTCATCGTCTGCCCGAGGCCGACCACCGTGAGCACGACACCCGAGGATCCGGCGACGAGCCACTGGCCCTCCACGATCTTGGTGTCTTCGATGTGGACCTCTTCCGGCGTGCCCCTCTTGAAGACGATGACGGCGTTCTTCGTGAACGCCTCGAACGTCGCGTTGTCGTCGAAGGGAAAGGGCGGCATCACGATCCGGACGCCGACCTGGAACCCGCTCTTGACCTTGAGCTTCGGGTCGACGCCGTGGGCGAGGTCCGCCAGGAAGAGGCCGATGGGCGTGATCATCCCTTCCTGCTGGATGAAGATCGTCGGATATCCGAAGCGTGACGTGAACTCCAGCGGGTAGATGCCGTTGTTGTTCACGATGCAGTTGACGTCGATGTACCCGACGTAGCCCTCCTCGGCCAGCCGCGACGCCATCTTGAGCAACGTCTGCTCGAAGATCTTGTTGGGCTCCGACCAGAACATCGTCGTGCCCATCTCGCCGGTCGGCGGGCCGCTGTTCCCGGGGAAGAGCTTCTTGTGCTCGAAGTTCGTGTTGATCGGATAGATGAAGCTCTTGCCGTTGAAGAAGGCGCCCACGGCGACCTCGACGCCGACGACCCGCTTCTGGAGCTGGAAGACCTTGATCTCGTCGGAAAAGGCCTTCTTGTAGGCCTCGAGCATGCGGACGACGTCCCGGCCGTCCTCCTCGTCGCCGACGAAGAGGCGCCGCTTGACGTTGCCGGCCGCCCCCGAGGGCTTGATGACGTAACGCGTCGGGTTCTCCTGGACGTAGGCGATCGCCTCGTCGAAGTCCTCGAAGTCGCGATAGGGAATGATCGTGACGCCGGCCTTCTTCAGCTCCTCCTGCCCGAAGGAGCGGTCGTCCTCGAGCCGGTCCGTGTAGGGCGTGCCGCCGACGACGGCCTTGCCCTTCGCCCGCAGCGCCACGGCCTTTTCGCCCTGGCCGAGCGTGTCGTCGAACACGATCACGTCCGCCCAGTCGACGTCCTTTTCCCAGTCGTCCGTCTTCGGGACGAAGCCGTCGGCGATGTCCTTCTCCTCCGGATCGCCGATGAAGTAGCGGACCTCGTGGCCCTCCTTCAAGACCTGCCAGGCGATGTCGCCGACGAGGCCCGTCAGCGAGACGAAGAGAAACTTGCGCTTTTTTTCCATGAAGTGGCGGGATTCTACACGGCCCGCCGGCCCTGCCTCGGCCCGCCTCGCGGGAAGGCCGGCTAGCCGGCGAGCCCGACCCGACGCAGCACGTCCTGGAAGCGCGGCTCGGTGCGCAGCGCGTCGTAAGCGGGTTCCACCTTGAGCGTCGCCAGGATGTTGGAGTGCTGGACGTAGGCTCTCTCCAGCCATTCCAGGGCCCGCTCCCGGTCGCCGGTCCCGACGTACGCCCAGAAGATGATCCCCGCGTCCGTCTCGCCGGGCCGATTCCGCTTCAGCAATCGGCCGAGCTCCCGGCGGGCCTCCGCGGGCCGTCCCGCGCGTCCGTAGACATGGGCCAGAGACGACGAGTTCCACAGGCCGCCCGCACCCGCGCGGTCCGTCCCGATGTCGGCCAGCGCGTCGTCGAACCGTCCCAGTTCCACGTAGGCATTCCGCACGAGGTGTGCCCGCGGGAAGTCGGGGTCCATCGCGAGGACGGCCTGGAGCTTCGCGGCGGCGCGGTCGTACCGGCGGGAGTAGTAGTCGATCAGCGCGGTGTCCACCGCGATGGCCAGCGACAGGGGATCGAGCTGCCGGGCCCGCTCGGCCTCGGCCCGCGCTTCGTCGAATCGGCCGCGGAAGGCCAGGTGCTCGGCGTACCAGTGATGCGCGGTGGCGTAGTTGGGATTCAGCTCGAGAGCCCGCCGAAACTCCTTCTCGGCCGTCTCCCAGTCCCAGTCGTAGTTCTGGACCACCAGCGCCAGCGCGGTGTGGGCCTCCGGCAGGCGCGGGTCGAGCTCCAGCGCGTGCACCGCGGCGGCGCGGGCCTTCGACATGTACTCGATCTGCGACTGGCCGCTGTAGCCGCCGAGCAGGGCGTACGATTGCGCGAGTCCGGCGTGGGCGGGCGCATAGGTCGGGTCCGCGGCGATCGCCTGCTCACAGTAGTCGATCGCCTGCTTCAGCCCGTCGATGGTGCGCCGGTTCCAGACGAACTGAGCTCTCAGGTAGAGGTCGTAGGCGGCGTAGCTTCCCGCCGCGGGCGGGGGAGGAGTGTCCGGCTTCGACCGGCGCTCCCCGAGGGTCGCTCGAACCTCGTCGACCACCTCCTGGGCGATCTCGCTCTGCAGGGCGAGCAGCGTGCCGGGCTCACGGTCGTACTGGCGCGCCCACAGGTGCGTCTGATCCCTCACCTGGATGAGCTGTGCGGAGACTCGGAGCCGGTCCGCGTCGCGCCGGATCGTGCCCTCCAGCACGAGCTGCACGGACAGCTCCCGGCCGATCTCGTCCAGGCGTTTGGGCGCATTCTTGTAGGACATCACGGAGGTTCGCGCGATGACGCCCAGGCGCTGCGGATCGATCCGGCCGAGCTGGGCGATGATCTCTTCGGTCATCCCGTCGCTCAGGTAGTCCTGAGCGGGGTCGCCGGTGAGGTTCTGGAAGGGGAGAACGGCGAGCATGAGCCGGCCCGCCGGTTCTCGCGGCTGCGCGCGCCATCGCCGTCCGCCCAGGAACAGGCCGGCGGCGGCCACGAGAAGGATGGCCGCTCCCACGGCGATCGGTCGAAGCCAAGGTCTCGCCGCCGGCGGGACGGCCGGGGCCGGCGGACGCGCGGGCGGCGCGGCTGGCCCCTCAGGTTTCGGCGCGTCGCCGATCTCGACGACCGGCGCGATGAAGCGGTAGCCCTTGCCGGTGACGGTCTGGATCACGCGGGGCCGCTCGGGGTCGTCCCTCAACGCCTGCCGGATCTTGCGGATGGCGCCGTTGATGCTGTTGTCGGCGTCGAGGCTGACGCCCTTGCCCCAGATTCTCTCGACGATCTCTTCCCGTGTGACGAGCCGTCCCCTTTGCTGCACGAGGAAGAGCAGCAGCTCCATCGGGATGCGCTCGAGCCGGATCGTTCGACCGGAGCGGCGCAGTTCGTAGGCACGCGGGTCGAGGACCACATCCTCGCCTAGCCTGAGGAGGCCCCGGGTGTCGACCGGTTCCGAAGTCACGTTTCTTTCCGGCAGGGCCGCCATTCTAACCGCTTCGAACCCGGTCCTGCCGGGGATCACGCGTGCTTTCTGAGGCTTGCCGATTCATGAAATCTCCATGCGCCCGACAGGCGCCCGCTATTGAGGTCGGGTTCTCTCCCGCTCGACGATCGCGCTTTCGGTGACGGTCGGCGTCCGGCGACGGAAAGGAGGAGATTCATGAGCGAATCGTGTTTCCGGAGAGTCGCGCTCTGGCTCGGTGCCGTTCTCCTGGCGGGTGTCGCGGGGGCGGCGCAGACCGCGCCACCGGCCCGAGTGGTCGCGACCACCCGTCGCTCACCCGAGGAGTTCGGGCTCCAGGACTACACCGTGACCGTCATTCCGGCAGCCTCGTTCACGTCGGACAGCCACTACGTGACGGACTACGGGTCGCTGATGCGCTACTTCCCGTTCTCGGGCTCCCACCAGCTCTATTACGCCGGGCTCTCTCAGATTCCGTCCGGCGCCATCATCGACTACGTCGGACTGGAGTGCGCATCGACGGCGGCGGGCGAGCTGACCGTGACGCCGTTCTACCTGGATCGGAATTCAGGAACGACCAGCGGCATCATCGCTCTCCCCAACACGCCGCACTCCTTCGACACGGATTACAACGCCGATCCGATCGGCTTCCAGCTGGTGCAGAACGTCCACAACGCCATCGCGATCGTCGTGGACCAGGCTCCGAATAGCGAACCGCTCTTCGGGTGGGTGGAGATCTGGTGGCGCCGAACGGTCAGCCCGGCCCCGGCGACGCCGTCCTTCGCGGACGTTCCGACGAGCGACTTCGGATACCAGTACATCGAAGCCTTGAAGGCGTCCGGGATCACCGGCGGCTGCGGCGGCAGCACGTTCTGTCCCGACGTTCCCCTGACCCGTCGCCAGATGGCGATCTTCCTCGCCAAGGCGCTGGGCCTGCACTGGGCGTACTGAAGCGACCGAATGGAACGGAGAAGCTCATGAGCCAAGCACTCTGCTGGACGAAGCGCCTTCTCGTCGCCGCGGTGCTCGTCCTCTCCGCGTCGGCCGTCACGGCGCAGGGGAAAGTCGTGCCCCTGGCCAAGACGACACACGATCGGCCGGAGCAGTTCGGTACGCAGGACTACACGGTGACCGTGATCCAGGCCAGCTCGTTCACGTCGGATGTGACTGCCGCGACGGAGTACGGTTCCCTGTACCGCCATTTCGAGCCCTCGGACTCCGCGGGCCACTTCTACGCGGGAGTCGAGATCCCTGCCGGGGTCGTCGTCGATTTCGTGGGTCTCCAGCTTCACAACGACACGTACTACCCGTACGTGAACTACCAGGTGAACCTCTTCGCCGTCGACCAGCACTCGGGCACGACCTCCGGAGTCGTGAGCTTCCTCGAGGACTATCAGGCGATGCTCTACACCACGACCTATAACGCGACGCCCCTCGCATTTGCCTGGAACCAGAACGCTCACCAGGCGCTCGTCGTCGACGTGTATCAGCTTGGGTTCGACTGTCCGATCACCGAGTATTGCCGGGAGGATTTCGGCCTGGGGTGGGTCGAGATCTGGTGGAAGCGAGCGATCAGCCCGGCACCCGCGACGCCCTCGTTTACGGACGTGCCCGCGTCGGACTCGGGTTTCCAGTACATCGAGGCGCTGAAGGCGTCCGGAATCACGGGTGGATGCGCCGCCGACCGCTATTGCCCGGACGCGTCATTGACGCGCCGGCAGATGGCGATCTTCCTGTCGAAGGCGCTCGGGCTGCACTGGCCGAACTGAGGGGGGATTCGTTCCCCGCGGGCCCGGCGGCCCCGGGCGTCAGCGTCCGGCGTCCTCCGCGAGCCGCCGGGTCCGGACGGTCGAGGGATGGTCCGGCCCGAGCGTCGACTCCAGCTGGGTCAGCGCCGCCTGCAGGGTGGCCCGGGCGGCCTCCCGCTGATTCCGGGCGAGCTGGACCTCGCCGAGCGCGGAGCCGGAAAGCCCGAGGAGATAGGAGGGCGAATCCGGCGCGACCATGGATCCGGCCATTGCGATCGCGCGCCGGGCGGCGGCCTCCGCCGGTTCGGGACGGCCGGTCGCGAGCTCGGCCTCCGAGAGCGCGACGAGGGCCAGGAAGTTGTGGATGTACTTGGCCTGGACCTGGTCGTAGAGCCGGACCGATTCGGCGAACTGGTCGCGCGCCGACGCAAGATCGCCGCGCGACTTGGCCACTTCGCCGCGCGCGTAGGCGGTGAAGGCGCGGCGCAGCGGGTTCGCGAAGAGCTTGTGGCCGAGATGGGGGTCGAGCGACGCCAGGCTCTTCTCCGCGTCGCCCGGGCGCCCCATCCGGGCGTAGAGGATCGCGAGGCCGAGGGTCGCGTCGAGCTCCACGCGGAGGTTGTCCGTCGAGCGGGCGAGCTGGATGGTCTCCCGGTAGTAGGGCTCCGCCTCGGCGTAACGGGCGAGCTGGACCAGGATCCCGCCGTAGTTGTGGAGAGCCCCGGGCATGACCGCTCCCTCGCCCTCGATCGAGCGGTGCAGCTCGAGGCAGCGCCGCTGAAGGTCCTCGGACTTGCGGATGTCGCCCAGGAAATGGACGAGGCTCCAGTTGTTCAGGACGTCGGCCCCCATCAGGGTCCGGTCCCGGCCTCCGTCGGCCAGGGCCTTCATGAGGTCGGCGAAGGCGCGGTCCGCCCTGGCGTTCTGCCGCTCCAGGTAATAACCGTAGGCGAGGGATCCCTGCGCGTCGATGCGCATCGTGCGGCTGCGGATCCCATCCCGGTCGAGGATGGCGAGGGCCTCGGTGGCGTGGCGCACCATCGGCTCTCCTTCGTCGTTGAAGTACCCGAGCTCGCTCTGGCGGGTCAGGCAGTCCGCCCGCGCGACCGCGTAGCGAGGCTCGTCGGGGAGCTCGGCGAGCGAACGGGCCATCAGGCCCTCGCCCTCGCTCCGTCCCCGGGTGGCGGTGTAGGAGAGCGCCAGCGAGCACTGGGCGCTCGCCAGCACGGCGCGATCGCCGGAGCTCCGCGCGATCCTTGCGGCGCGCTCGAGGACCGGCACCGCCTTCTCCCACCGCTCGGTTCCGACGTACTGGCGGCCGATCCCGAACAGTAGCTCGGCCCGCATGGGATCGTCGCCCGGGAACTCCTTGTCCGCGACGATCTCGCCCTGTTCCAGCAGGTCGGCGACGACGAACTTGCGGCCGGGGGGGGCCGCCGCGCTCAGGAGAAAGCCAAGGAACTCGTTGGTGGCCGTCGCGCGGTCGAGCTGGGCACGGGCGTCGTCGCGCTGCCGCCGCGCTTCCCGGGCCTGCCAGACGATGGCGCCGGTCCCCGCGACGGCGGCGGCCAGGGCGAGGGCCCCCGCCGCAACGCCGGCCCGGTGCCGGCGGACGAACTTGGCCGTGCGATACCCGATCGTGTCGGGCCGTGCGCCGATGGGCTCGTCATCGAGGGAGCGCCGGATATCGGCGGCGAGGGCCTCGACGGAGACGTAGCGCTCGGCCGGGTGCTTCTTCAGGGCCTTCGCGGCGATCGTATCGAGATCGCCGCGAAGCTGCCGGCGGAGGCCATCCGGGGTCGTCGAGCGCGCCGCGGCGTCGGGATCGGTCGTCGCATCGGAGAGCCGTTTCGGGTCGGTCTCGAGGACCGCCTTGACGAGCAGCGCCGGCGACGTCCTCGCCGCGCCCGCCGGATGCTGGCCGGCCAGCAGCACGTAAAGCAGCGTGCCCAGCGCATAGACGTCGGTGGCGGTGGTGACGGCGCCTCCGGTGAGTTGCTCCGGAGCGGCGAACTCCGGGGTCAGCGCGCGGCCGCCCTCCCGCGTCAAGGCCGTGGCCTCGCCCGCGCCGGATTCCTCCTCGATGAGCTTGGCGATGCCGAAGTCGAGAAGCTTGACCTGGCCGTCCTTCGCGACGAGGACGTTGGAGGGCTTGATGTCGCGGTGAACGACCAGGTTGGAGTGCGCCTGCCCGACCGCGGCGCAGACGTCGAGGAAGAGGCGCAGGCGGGCATCGACTCCGAGGCGGCGCTCGTTGCAGAAACGATCGATCGGCGCGCCGTCGACGTACTCGAGGACGATGTACGGCTGGCCCGACACCGATACGCCGGCGTCGATGAGGCGCGCGATGTGCGGGTGGGTGAGCCGCGCGAGGATCGAGCCTTCGCGGCGGAACCGTTCCTCGCCGGCCCGGCCCAGGAGACTCGCGTTCAGCAGCTTGACGGCGACCTGCCCCTCGTAGCGTCCGTCGCTGCGGCGCGCCCGCCAGACGGTGCCCATTCCCCCCTGGCCGATCGGCTCGATGAGCGCGTAGGGCCCGACCGCCTGCCCGGCGAGAGACGACGGGGGCGGGTGCGGGGGAAGGACGCCCTCGAGAAAGCCGCCGCCCGAGATCTCGTCCTGCTCCGCCAGGAGCGACTCGAGGTCGGCCGCGATCCGGGGCTCCTTCGCGCGGAGCTCCTCGAGCCAGGCCCGGCGCTCCTCGGCTCCCATGTCCATCGCCCGATCGAGATGGGGCTCGACGGCGCGCCAGCGATCGCCGCTCAGTACCGACATGGAGTCAGCCGATCGCGCCTTCGCGGATCGAGCGGTGGAGGTAGAGGCGCGCCTTCTCCCAGCTCCGCTGGACCGTTCTCTCCGATGCGCCCCGCATGGCGGCGATCTCTCCGAAGGAGAACCCGCAGAAAAACTTCAGGTCCACGACCTCGGCGAGGGACGGGTCGACGGAGGCGAGGCGCTCCAGGGCGGCGTGAATCTCCTCCAGATCCTCCGTTCCCGGCATCGCTCCCGCCTTGTCCTCGTCGAGCGTCGTGATCTCGAACTCTCCGCCGCGCTTCTGCGCCCGGCGGTCGCGGGCGTAGTCGACGATCAGGGAGCGCATCACCCTGGCCGCGTAGGCCATGAAGCGCCCCTTGTCGGGAAACACGGGGCCCTCGCGCTGCGACATGTCGAGGTAGGCCTCGTGCAGGAGCGTCGTGACGCCGATCGTCAGCCCGGAGCCGCGGTTGGCGAGCTGCTGCTGCGCGAGTCCGTGGAGCTCGCCGTACAGGGCGGCGAAGAGGGCATCGGCGGCGGACCGGTCGCCCGATTCGCTCGACGCAATGAGCACGGAAATGCTGGGTGCCACGGGGCTTCTCGGATTTCGGGTAGGCGGAAAGCCTAGCACCTCCGAACGTCGAATGTCGGCTTTTGCCGACGGATTCCGCTTTCCCGACAGGGGGAACGAACGCATGGTCGGAGGGAGAGTCGCTTTCGGTGTCGGGCTGCTCCTCGCGGCACGCTCGCTCGCGGCGCAATCCATTCCCCTGGCGGGCGCGGCGCCGACCGGGCCCCAGACCCGGGGAACGGCCACGGGCTTCGCGGTGAGTCATCCCTTTTTCCAGTACATCGAGGCCCTGGCCGCGTCCGGTGTCACCGGCGGCTGCGGCTCCGGCAAGTAATGTCGGGACGCGTCGCTGACCCGCGGCCAGATGGCGGTCTTCCTCTCGAAGGCGCTCGGGCTCGAGTGGCCGTGAGGCCGGCGTGGGGCCGTCGCGGGCGGGCGGGCCGAGGCGTGGAGATCCGCGAGGCGACATAACGACCACGGCACGAAGTCGGCCCGGGGTCGGGCCGAGCTCGGGAAGGAGCAGCCATGACGATCGGTCGGCGCGGGGTGGGAATCGCGATCGTCCTGATCGCAGGGTTCCGAGGGGCGGCGGCGGCGCAGTCGTACGGGTTGGGCGACCAGGTGCTCACCGTGGGGGCTTCGGCGTTTCGAGGCCGATCGGGACGCATCGATGGCCTGGACGGGTATCTCTATGCCACGAGCACGAATGACTCGATCTTCGTGGCGCCCGTGATGCTTCCGGATGGAGCCGAGATCACCCAGATCTGCTTCTACGCCCGGAACGAGGATCCATCCATCAGTATCGAACTCGGCCTGCAGGCAGTGAAGCTCGCACCGGGAGGCCTGGCTCCCGGCATCGTCAGCATCGCAGGTGCAGCCGTTGCGGCGGACTTTCATTTTGGTTACGGCGTCGTCTGCACCGACCCGCTCAGCTACACGATCCACGACACGGCGGACGTGGATAACGACCAGGTCCCCGAACACGTGGCTCACCGCCTCCGTCTCCTCTTCAACAATTCCGCCAGTCCGGTCGTCGCGGCCGGCGGCGCCCGCATCACGTGGCATCGGCAGATCAGCCCGCCTCCCGTGACGGCATCTTTCAGCGACGTGCCGACGGGACACATCTTTTTCCAGTACATCGAGGCGCTGAACGCCTCGGGCATCACCGGTGGCTGCGGCAACGGCAAGTACTGTCCCGACAATCCGCTGACGCGCGGCCAGATGGCGGTTTTTCTCGCCAAGGCGCTCGGCCTCCACTGGCCGCTGTGAAGGAGGAGGGCATGAGAAAACTGCGCCTTCTTCGTCTCGCGTTCTGGCTGGCCGGATTCATTCTCGCCGGCTGCGGTATGGCCCAGTCCTACGGGCCGGGCGATCAGGTGTTGACCGTCGGCGCCGCGTCCTTCATCGACGACGTCGGCCAGGACGGGGACATTCTCGACAGCGACGGGTATCTGTACCTCATCAATCCCGGCAAGTTCTCGGCCCCTGTGCTCCTTCCGGTCGGAGCGACTGTCACGCAGATGTGTCTCTACTCGAGAAATCAAAAGCAGGGCTCTTCCATCGAGGTCGATCTCCAGGCGGTCAAGCTTGCGCCGGGAGGACAGTCGCCGGGCGTCGTTTCGATCCCGGGCGCTTCCGCGACGGCGGTCTTCTTCACGGGCTATGATGTCGCCTGCTCCGGCCCGTTGTCCTACGTCGTCCACGGGACGGGCGATGTGGACGGCGACATGCAGAGCGAGCACGTCGCCCACCGACTCTGGGCCTCGTTCTCGGGCGGCGACGGCACGCTCGGCCTCGGCGGCGTTCGGATCACCTGGCACCGTGACGTCAGCCCGCCGCCGGCGACGGCGAGCTTCCCTGACGTGCCGACGAGTCACCCGTTCTTCGCGCAGGTGGAAGCGCTTTACGCCGCGGGCATCACGGGGGGGTACGGAAACGGGCTGTACGGAGTGAACGATCCGATCTCACGGGGGCAGATGGCCGTCTTCCTCGCGAAGGCGCTCGGCCTGCACTGGCCGAACTGAGCGCCGGACGCCCGCGGGGCGCTCGGGGCCGGTCTCGCGACTGCTCGCATGGATTCGTGCCGTCCGGCTCAGGCGTCGTCAGGGTTTCTCCCCCCGGTTCAGAGAGGCCGCGGCCTCCCGCGTGTCCGGGTGTCCCTCGCCGAGCGTGGGCCGGAGCTGTTCGAGCGCGGACGCGAACATGGAACGGGCCTCCTCGGCCCGGCCCTGGGCCAGCAGCGCGCGCCCGACCGCCAGGTCGGCGCGGCCGACGACGGCGGAAGGGGCCCCGGGCTCGGCCGTCTCGCGGCTCAGGGCGAGGGCCCGCTCGGCATCGGCCAGCGCCTCTGCGGGCCGGCGGGCCTGGAGCTCCACGTCCGACCGACGCAGGAACGCCCGCGGCAGGTACTCCGGGCGACGCTTGCTCGCATCGGCGATCGCGACCGCGCGGTCGGCGGCGGCCCGGGCCGCGTCGAGATGGCCGCGTGAAGTCGCGAGCATCGCCTGCTCCATGGCCAGGGTCGCAAAGGCGACGTGTCCCGCGGGGAACGTCTTCGCGAGCACCGGGTCGACTTCTGCCAGAGCGGCCTCGGCGCGCGCGAGCTCGCCGCGGTCGCGGTAGATGCCGGCCCGCGCCATCAGGGCCTCGCCGACGACGTTGTGGGCCCCCGCTTCCCGGGCTCGCGCGCAGGCGCGCTCGGCGCACGAGGCGGCTTCATCGAGGCGGTGAAGGTCCCGGAGCGTGCGCGCCAGGTTGTTGAGGATCATGGGGCGCACGGCGCCCTGGCCGTCCAGGCTGTCGATGTGGACGGACCGGCGCAGCAGGCGTTCGGCTTCGAGCGACCGGCCCAGCGCGAGGAGCACGAGGCCCCAGTTGTTGTAGAGCGTTCCGGCGGTCGTCGTCTCGCCACGCCCCAGCGCCTCGAGTCGGGAAGCTGCCTCCTCGGAGGCCTGGCGCGCTTCGCGCATGCGCCCGGCCAGCCGGTAGGACTCGGCGAGACTCAGGGACACGCCGATCTCGAGCGCCGTGAACGATGCCGGGGAGCTCCTCAGGAGGCTCCGGGCGGCCTCGACCCGTTCGACGGCGGCTCCGGTGTCGCCACGCGCCCGGGCGATTTCGCTGCCCCTCAGCAGGCAGCGGGCCCGGTACACCGCGTGCTGTGGGTCGTCCGGCAGGTCGGCCTGGGCTTCGCGGATGAGCTCTTCGGCGCGCTCCGCCTGCCCGTCGTAGACGATCACGCTCGCCAGCTCGCAGGCGGCCCTGGCGCGGATGGTTCGATCGGGGAGGGTCGAGGCGACCTCGTAGGCATGGGCGAGCAGCCGCTTCGCGTCGTCGTTCTCGTTCTGCTCCAGGTACTGACGGCCGATCGACATGACGGCTTCCACGTGGTTCTCGCCGCTGCCGTGCTGGCGTTCGGCGATTTCCTCCGCTCGTTTGAGCAGCGCGCTCGCCGTGACGGGCTTGCCCGAGGTGGCCGCGTCCGAAAGCACGATGCTGTTCAGGTCGATGATGTCCTCGGCGATCGAGAGGTGGCGAAGCGCGAGATCCCGCTGCTCTCCCGCGGACCTCGCCTCGCCGTCGGCCCGCCGGCGCTCGGCCTCGGCCTGCGCCGCCTGGTGTTTCGCGCGTCCCGCCTGGACGATCGTTCCGGCCATCCCCGCGAAGAGGGCGGTCAGGGCGAGTGCCGCGAGAGCGACCGCCGTGCGGTTGCGCCGCACGAACTTCGCCGCGCGGTAGGCGGCGGTGTCCGGGCGCGCGCGGATCGGCTCGTGGGCGAGGTAACGGCGGACGTCGTCGGAGAGGGCGGTCACGGAGGGGTACCGCTCCGCGGGATTCTTCTTCAGGGCCTTCGCGACGATCGTCTCGAGGTCGCCCCGGAGCTCCCGGCGCAGGCCGTCGGGCGTCGTCGCGCGGGCGGTGGCTCCCGCCTGGGTCACCGCGCCCGAGAGTTTCGCGGGGTCGGTCTCGGCGATGGCGTGAAACAGGAGGGCCGGCGAGCTCAGGGCGGCCCCCGCGGGATGGCTGCCCGAGAGCAGCACGTAGAGAAGAGTGCCGAGGGCGTGGACGTCGGTCGCTGTCGTGATGGCGCCGCCCGTGACCTGCTCGGGGGCGGCGTACTCCGGCGTCAGGGCCCGGCCGCCCTCGCGCGTCAGCGCCGTTGCCTCGGCGGAGCCCGCCTCGTCCTCCAGGAGCTTCGCGATGCCGAAATCGAGGAGCTTGACCCGGCCGTCCCGGCCGACGAGGACGTTGGAAGGCTTGATGTCCCGGTGGACGATCAGGTGGGCGTGCGCGTGGGCCACGGCGGCGGCGACGTCGAGGAAGAGCCGGAGGCGCGCCTCGACGGGGAGCCGCTCCCGATCGCAGTAGCGGTCGATCGGCTCGCCCTCGACGTGCTCGAGCACGAGGTAGGGCTGGCCCGTGGGCGAAACGCCCGCGTCGGTCAGCCGCGCGATGTGGGGATGGGTCAGGCGGGCCAGGATCGAGCCCTCGCGTCGGAAGCGCTCTTCGCCCGCGCGGCCGACGAGGCTCGCGTTGAGGAGCTTGACGGCCGCCTCTCCTTCGAAGCGCCCGTCGCTTCGCCGCGCCCGCCAGACGCTTCCCATCCCTCCCTGGCCGATGAGCGAGGAGAGCGTGTAGGCGCCGAGCGTCTGCCCCGCGAGCGAGGCCGGGGCGGGGATGGGCGGGGATTCCTCGAGAAAGCGCTCCCGGTCGACGACGTCGTGGTCCGCGAGGAGGTCCTCGAGATCTTCGGCGAGCGCGGGGTTCTCGGCGCGGAGCCGCTCGAGCCACGCGGCCCGCTCGTCGGCGCTCATCTCGAGGGCGCGGTCGAAGTGGGGGCTGATCGCGAGCCAGCGGGTCCGGCTGAAGCCGCTCATGTCAAACCATGCGACGGACGGCGCGGTAGATGTAGGTCTTCGCCTTTTCCCAGTGGCGCTGCACCGTGCGCTCGGAGACGCCCCGCATCTGGCCGATCTCCGCCAGGGAGAACCCACCGAAGAACTTGAGGTCCACGAGCTCGGCGAGAGCCGGATCGGCCGCCGTCAGGTCGTCCAGGGCCGCGCCGATCTGCGCGAGCTCGTCCGCGTCCGCGAGCGACCCGGCCGCGACGTCGTTGCCGAGCGACGTGACCTCGAACCCTCCGCCGCGTTTCAAGGCTTGCCGCCTGCGCGCATAGTCGATGATGAGACCCCGCATCACCTTCGCCGCGTAGCCCATGAAGCGCGCCTGGTCCGGAAAGCGCGCGCCCTCCCGCCCGGAGATGTTGAGGTACGCCTCGTGGAGCAGGGTCGTGGTTCCGAGAGTGGCTCCGGGACCCCGGGAGAGCTGTCGGCTGGCCAGCTCGTGGAGCTCCGCGTAAAGGGCCGCGAAAAGGGCGTCGGCGGCGGAACGGTCGCCGCCCTCGGCGGAGGCGATGAGCCCGGAGATCGTTGGAGCCAAGGGATTTCGAGCCCTGGGTTCGAGGCTAGCACAGGGCCCGACGGGAGGGTGGCGGCTTTCCTTGGCCTTCCCCGATCTAACCAGTGAAGGGGAAAAACCCATGCTCGGACGAGCCGCCCTGACGACGATCGTTCTCGTGCTCGCGGGCGGGCGCCTGCTCGCGCAGGTGCCGCGGGAGGAGCGGGTCCCGGTCCGGGATCCGGCGAGGCTCGAGGCGCTCGGCTTTCCGCGCGACGCATCCAACGTCTATGTCTGGTCGAAGGCGCAGCGCCGCGAGGTCGAGGCGGTCAGCGCGGCACCGGCCCCGGAGGCTCCGGACACCTGGGGCACCGCGGCGGGCTACAGCAACGTCTTCGGATACGAGCTGGAGAACCAGATCAATTCCTTCCTCGACCGGAACCTGCTCCAGACCAACTGCGATCTCCACTGGACGGATACGGGCACGGAGGCCGTCTCGTACGTGCGGTTCCCGGTTCCGGGCGGGGCGGCCCTGAAGCAATTCAAGATCTGGGGCTACGACTCCAGCGACCCGCTCGACCTCGACTTCCAGCTCTTCGAGCATTGCCAGGACGATGGGGCGGGAGGCGGGAGCTCCACGCTGATCGGCGAGCTCTTCACGATCCTCGCGATGGGCGACTACTTCGCCTTCACCCCTCTCGGCGACCTCACGGCCGACGACCGGAGGTGCGGGTACTCGGTCCGCGTGCACTTTGCCGCCGCCACAGAGGATTGCCCCGGGGGACAGCTCCAGGTTCGCAAGATGCAGCTCGTGTGGGCGCGCCAGGTCAGCCCCGCGCCGGCGGCGGCGACGTTTGCGGACGTGCCGGCGAGCCACCCGTTCTTCCAGTTCGTCGAGGCCCTCGCGAAGTCCGGCGTCACGGGCGGCTGCGGGAGCGGGAACTACTGTCCCGACGCGCCGCTGACGCGCGGGCAGATGGCCGTGTTTCTTTCGAAGGCGCTGGGTCTGCAGTGGCCGTGAACGATCTCGAGGAGCGGGGCGATCCCGTCGCCGGGAAGGGAAGAGGAGGGGTCATGTTCCGTCGCACGGTCGTGCTCGCGGCCGTTCTCCTGGCCGGCCGTTCGCTGCTCGCACAGATCCCGCAGGAGGAAAGAATTCCCATCCGCGACCGCGACCGGCTCGCGGCCCTCGGATTTCCCCGCGACGCACGGAACGTCTACCTCTGGTCGAAGGCGGACCTCGGCGGCTCTCGCGCCAAGGACGCGGAAGCCATCGAAGACCCGGAGACCTGGGGAACGGCCGTGGGATACAGCAATGCCTTCGGAGACGAGCTGGAGTCGGGTGGCGCGATATCTCTGGATCGCACGGTGATCTCGGCGTACTGCCTTTCCAGATACCCTCTCGACCCGGTTGGCGACTCGTTTGCGCGGGTGCCCGTGCCGGACGGAGCGCTCCTGAAGCAGTTCAAGTTCTGGGCCTACGACGCGAGCAACGCGGTCGATCTCAACTTCCGGGTCTACGAACATTGCCAGGCGGACGGACCGGCGCCGCAGACCGACACGCTCATCGGCGAAACGTTCACGATCCTCGCGATCGGCGAGTACTTCGGCTTCATGTCGCTCCACGACTTCCCGGTCGACAACGAGAGATGCGGCTACACGGTGCGCGTCCAGTTCGCGGACGCGGGCCAGGACTGCGCCGGGACGAGCGTTCAGGCCCAGAAACTGCAGGTCTCGTGGATTCGCCGCGTGAGCCCGGCCCCGGTGACGGCGACATTCGGCGACGTGCCGACGAATCACGCTTTCTTCCAGTTCGTCGAGGCTCTCGTGAAGTCCGGCGTCACCGGCGGCTGCGGCGGCGGGAACTACTGCCCCGACGCCCCGCTGACGCGCGGGCAGATGGCGGTGTTTCTTTCGAAGGCCCTGGGGCTGCAGTGGCCATAGGCCGGGAGGGACCGACCATGTCGAACCGCAGGCGCTCCGACCGGGCCGTGACGTTCGGGTTCGGCTTTGCGCAGTTCGCCATCGGCGCCGCGCTCGTCCTGGCCCAGGTCCCCGCCGAGGAGCGGATCCCGGTCCGCGATCCGGACCGGCTCGAGTCGCTGGGCTTTCCCCGCGACGCGACGAACGTCGCCGTGTGGTCGAAGGCGGGCCTCGGGGCGAGAGGCGATCGAGCGATGTCCGCCGCCGAGGCGCCGGAAACCTGGGGAACGGCGGCCGGTTACACCACCGCCCATGGTCATCAGCTGAGATCCGATTACGTGGGTTTCGTCCGATCGGTCGGCCGGACGAGCTGCGCTTCGACCGCCGGCGGAATCCCGCGCGACGGCTACTTCCGGTTCCGGGTCCCCGACGGCGCCCGGCTCATGCAGCTCCTGCTCTGGGCCTACGATTCGAGCGACGCGCGGGACCTCGAGGTCCAGCTCTACGAGACCTGCCAGTCGGACGGCGCGAATCCACCGACGGTCACGCTGATCGACCAGATCACGACCTTCCTGGCGATCGGCGAGTCCTTCGGCTTCACCGGCCTGAACGCTCTGACGGTCGACAACCGCAACTGCGGGTACGCCATTCGCGTCCGCTTCGCCGGCCTGAATCAGGCATGCCTGCCCGACGATCTTGCTCTCGAGAAGGTCCAGGTCGTCTGGACGCGCCAGGTCAGCCCCGCTCCCGTCACGGCGAGCTTCGCCGACGTTCCGACGAGCCACCCCTTCTTCCAGTACGTCGAGGCGCTCGTGAAGTCCGGCGTCACGGGAGGCTGCGGCAGCGGGAACTACTGTCCGGACTCGCCGCTGACGCGCGGGCAGATGGCGACTTTCCTGGCGAAGGCGCTGGGGCTGCAGTGGCCGTGACAGAGGACCTTCGCATGCGGAGAATCCGGCGCCTCGCGCTGGTGCTGGCGCTGACGGTGCCGGGTCCTGTCGTCGCGGAAGGCGGCGTCCAATGGGCGACTCCGGCCACGCCCGGAGTTCCGCTGGCCGAGAATTTCGACGGGGTGACGCCTCCGGCGCTTCCGTATGGGTGGGTTGCGACGAATGCATTGGGGGAAGAACCGCCGTGGGCGACGTCGGCGGCAAGTCCAGACACTGCACCCAACGCCGCCTTCCTGAGTACAAAGGCGGCGGCTGACGAGAGACTTGACTCGCCGCCCGTATGGATCGCCACGAGCTCCGCCCAATTGTGGTTCCGGCACGCCTATTCGTTTGCCTACTCTTTTCCTTCCGTTCCCGAGGATGATTACTTCACGACAGGGTCGCTCGAAGTCTCGATGAACGGAGGAGAATTTCAGGACATTCTCGAGGCTGGCGGAAGCTTTCTCGCTGGCGGCTACGCCACCTCCGGCACCTGGGTCGGAACAAACGGGTACCCCTCGTACGCCCAGGTCGTCGCAAGTCTGCCGACGGCCGCTGCCGGAACGGTTGTCGTTCTTCGCTGGCACATGGTCGGCGGACCGGGTCCAAGTCCCAAGTTCCCGCCTGGGGCCCGTTGGCTGATCGACTCGATGCAGATCTGCGACGGCTATCCCTGCGATGCCGCTCCGCACCCGGCGCTGCTTCGCGTCGATGAGGCTCACAACGGGGTGTGGGAGCCCGGCGAAACGGTGGGCGTCGAGCCCGGCTACATCAACGACGTCGATTCGACAGTGACCTTGACCGGCACGGCGTCGAGCCTCACGGGCTCTTCGGGCGCCGCCTACTCCATCGCGGATCCCGCGGCGTACTACGAGATCGGGCCTGGCCTTCTGGGCACCTGCGCCGACACGGGTGACTGCTACGCGCTCTCCGTGGACGATCCGGCGACCCGTCCGGCGTTCCACTGGGACGCCGACTTTCGAGAGACTCTCGACAACGGGCTCGGCGTGAGTCGCCGGCTCCACATCGGCGAGAGCTTCCCGGACGTCACGCCGTCGGACCCTTTCTATCGCTTCGTCGAGGACATCTTCCACAACGGGGTCACGGGGGGTTGCAGCGGGGGAGGCTACTGCCCGGGAACGAGCACGCTGCGCAAGCAGATGTCGGTCTTCGTGTTGAAGGCAAGGCTCGGGCGGAGCTACGTCCCTCCGCCCTGCATCGGCGTCTTCACCGACGTGACCTGTCCCGGGACGTTCACGGATTGGATCGAAGACTTATACGCCCGCGGTATCGTGGCCGGTTGCGGTCCGGGGCCGGCGTATTGCCCCGACGACCCGGTTTCGCGACAGCAGATGGCGGTGTTCCTGCTGAAGACGCGCGAGGGGCCGGCCTACGTCCCGCCCGCCTGCCAGGGTGTCTTCGCGGACGTGCCGTGCGCGAGCCCGTTCGCGCCGTGGATCGAGGACCTGGCGAGCCGGCAGATCGCAGCCGGCTGCGGCGGCGGCAACTACTGTCCGGCCAATGCGACGACACGCGGACAGATGGCGGCGTTCGTCGTCAAGACGTTCGGCCTGCTGCTGTACGGGCCGTGAAGCCCCTCCCGGCCGCGAGGCGGCCGGAGACGCCCGCGAGGAACAGTCCCGCCAGCGGCAGCAGTGCGTCTTCCGCCGCCCGACGGTACCGGCCGTTGACGTGCATCGCGGCCGAGATCAGCGGCACGTAGAGCGTGGCGGCCAGGAATCCCGCCGCGAGCGCCCGGGCGCCTCGAAGCCTCGCCCGCTCCGGCGACGTTCGCCGACGTGCCGACGGACCACCCGTTCTTCCAGTTCGTCGAGGTGCTCGCGAAGTCCGGGATCACCGCCGGCTGCGGAGGAACCAACTACTGTCCGGACGCTCCGCTGACGCGCGGACAGATGGCGGTCTTCCTGGCGAGGCGCTCGGGCTGCAGTGGCCGTGAACCGTCCACGGAGGAGGTGGAGCATGCGTCTGCGCAGATGCGTCGTCATCGGGCTCCTGTGTGCGGGAGAGATCTTCGCCCAGACCGAGGCACGTCCGAAGACGTGGGGCACGGCGCGCTATACGACGGCGACCGCGCTCGCGTCGGAGTTCCTGCCGCCGGATTCCGGCGTCGGCTGGAGTCTGTACGAGTCGGCGACCGGCGGCGTCTCGCGCTATCCGACGGCGCCGGTCTCGGGAAGGTGGTGGGCGCCGGTCCGGGTTCCCGACGGAGCGGCGATCGCCGCGCTGGACATGTCGGCGTGCGACCTCACCGGTACCGGCCAGATCCTCTTCGGGCTGAGGCGGACGCGCTACGACGACGGCGTGGACGTCGCGCCGGCGGGAGCGACGGGCACGCCCGAGACGGGGGGCTGCGCGAACTACATCGTCGTCTTCGACGAGCCGGTGACCGTCGACAACTCCAACAACGAGTACTGGCTCTACCTGCAGTGGGAGGGAGACTACTCGCCGAACCTGCGGGTGCAGGCGCTGCACGCCGAGTACCTCCTCCAGGTCAGTCCCGACCCCGACTACGCGACGTTCAACGACATCCCAGTCGGGCATCCGCTCCACCGCTTCGTCGAGGCCCTCGCGTACTGGAGCATCACCGCGGGATGCGGCAACGGCAACTTCTGCGCGGACGCGCCGCTGACGCGCGGCCAGATGGCCGTCTTTCTCTCCAAGGCGCTCGGGCTCTAGCGGCGGCCGGCGAGGTGACTTCGTCGCGAGCGGGAGCGCAAGTTCGAGGAACGGGAGGCGGGCGTCATGGCGCACGCCGTGAAGGTCAGCGTCCACCGCCTCCGGCAGCGTTGCGGGGAGCTTCTCCGGGAGATCGCTCAGACGGTCGACGATCCAGCCGAGGTCGATGAAAGGTGACAGGGCCTTCCGGACCGAAGGAGTGAGCGGCGCTCAGGGCGTTTCGCGGATCGCGAGGCGTCCCGCGGGCACGCCGCGCCGCTCGGTGACGCGCCCCGAGGGCCACCGCACGGTCACGCGGTCGGCGGCCGCGCGATCGCCGAGGCCGAAGTAGAGCTCCTTCGCGCCGGAAGACAGGAACGAGTAGCCGGCCGAGACAACCTGGGTGCGCGAGAGGCCCCCGGCTTCGACCGTGACGGTCGCGCCGAGCGCGTCGCGCGTCGAGCGGTACGGGCCCGCCAGAGAGGGGTCGCCCTCGAGCGCGACGACGAGGGTCTTCGCGTGCGAGGGGTTCTGGTTCACCCAGAGGGCGTTCGGCTGGAGAAACCCGGCGGCGAAGATGTCCGGCGCGCCGTCCCCGTTGACGTCGAGGACGACGAGGCCGCGCTGGTTGGCGTTCGACTCGAGGCCGGTCACGGCGGCGAGCTCGTCGAAGTGCCGGCCGTCCCGGTTGCGGTAGAAGCGCTTGGGCGGCCGGCCCCAGAGGGAGTCGTCCCCGAACTCCGCGATCGGGATGCCCTTCTCGAACTTCTTGAACTCGGCCGACATCAGGTTCCAGAAGTCGATCTCGCGCTCGGTCTCGTTCTTGCCCGTGACCATGCCGTTGACGACGAAGATGTCGGGCCGCCCGTCGAGGTCGGCGTCGACGAAGACGCAGCCCCACGACCAGGACGTGTCCGCCACGTCGGCCTCGTCGGACGTGCGCTCGAACCGGTCCCCGCCGAGGTTGCGAAAGAGCGACGAGCCGCGCGAGAGCGCCGTCAGACGCCGCCAGACGAGCGGGCGCCCGAGCGAATACGGGAAGGGCGGCATCGGATAACGCGAGTCCTTCAGGAACCAGTTCTGCGGAAACGAGTAGTTCGACACGAAGAAGTCGAGGCGTCCGTCGCCGTCGTAGTCGTCGACGGCGACCCCCATCCCGAAGCCGGGATCGAGGACGCCCGCCTTCTTTGCGACGTTCGTGAAGGTCCCGTCGCGGTTGTTGTGGAAGTACGCGTGGTTGCCGAAGTCGTTGGCGACGTAGATGTCGGGCCAGAGATCTCCGTCGAAGTCGGCGCTCTGGAGCGCGAGCCCCCAGCCCGTGTCGCCGGTGCCCGTCGACGCCGTCACGTCGGTGAACGTGCCGTCGCCGTTGTTGCGGTAGAGGTGGTTGGGCGGCGCGTTGTCCCCTTCGAGAGCGGGGCCGGTGTCGGGTTGACCGTAGACGAGGACGTACAGGTCGGCGTCGCCGTCGCGGTCGTAGTCGAGTGCGGCGGCCGAGGTGGAGTATTCCTCGAGGGCGACGCCGGCTTTCGCGCCCACCTCTTCGAAGGTGCCGTCGCCCCGGTTGTGGAAGAGAAGATTGGGACGAAGGAGGTACGTGACGTAAAGATCGGTGCGCCCGTCGTTGTCGTAGTCGAAGGCGAGAGCCCCCGCGGCCTCGCCCTCCGGGCCCGCGATACCCGCGTCGACGGCGACGTCCTCGAACCTCCCGTACCCGAGATTGCGGTACAGGCGGTTGCCGTCGCCTCCGGGCACGAAGAGGTCCTGCCGGCCGTCCCCGTCGTAGTCGAGGACCGCCGCGCCCGGCGGCAGGTGCTCGCCGGGGACGGGGATGTTCTTCGCGGCGTTGGGGAAGAAGGCGCGGTGGGGGCGGGCGAGGCCCGCGCGCAGCGCGACGTTGGCGAACAGGGGAGCCGCGGTCGACGCCGTCAGCCAGCTCTCGACCCGCCCGGCGGCCAGACTCCAGCCGGCGGCGCCGGCCGGTGCGAGGCTCAGCCGGACGCGGCCGCCGGTCTGGAGGAGCTCGCCGCCCGAGCTCCAGCCCGAGAGAAGGAGCTCCACCAGGATCTCGCGGTCCTTTCCGCGCCGGCGGAAACCGATGATCGTGGCTTCGGTCCGCCCCAGAGAGACGAGCATTCTCCGAAGATCGGCGAGCCTGCGCCGGAGCAGGGTCGGGTCGGTCGCCGGCGTCGCCGGGAGCACCGCGTCGGGCTCCGGGGGGGGCGCCGCATAGACGGCGATCGCCATCGGCGGCCGGGCGGGCGCGGGCGTCAGGCCCTCGCCGGGCAGCGGCCCCGTCCACCCGACCGATTCCGCGAACAGGCTCGCCGGAAGGTCTCCGTTTCGCCAGCCGGCCGCCAGCCGGTCCACGAAGACCGACGTGCCGTCGGAATACTCTTCGTAGGTCGGAAGGGGGACGTCGCGCCGCGAGGCGCACGCCGGGGTCACGGCGAGGACGGCTGCGAAGAGGCCGTTTCGCCAGCGCGTCCGCATCGGCGAAACTATAGAACGTCCTGGCTGCCGAATGGCCGGCAGCGCGATCCGAGGGGTGAATTCGAATGCCGTCGCTCTCCGAGCGCCTCCGCGAGCGCATCGCGCGCGAGGGCTCGATCTCCTTCTTCGACTTCATGCAGGCCGCGCTCCACGACCCGGAAGAGGGCTACTACGCGCGCGGCGCGGCGATCGGAGAGCCCGGTGACTTCGTGACCTCGCCGCACGTGTCGCCCGCGTTCGCCGGCGCGCTCGCGCGCGTGTTCGCCCTCGATTCCGAGAAGCTCGGGACCGGCCCGATCGACTTCGTCGAGGTCGGCGCGGGCTCCGGCCGGTTCCTCGAGGACTTCGCCGAGACCCTGCGCGCCCTCGCGCCCGATCTCCACGCCCGGCTCCGGCTGACGGCCGTCGAGTCGTCGGCGCGCGGCCGGGAGGCGATCGCGGCCCGGGCGCTCGAGCCGGCGCCGCGGATCCTCGGCGGAATCGAGGAGCTTCCCGAGGCCTCCGTGACCGGCTGGATCTTCTCCAACGAGCTCTACGATGCCTTTCCGGTCGTGCGGGTCATGGGCTCCCGCGAGGGGCTCCGGGAGCTCCGCGTCGGCGTGATCAACGGCCGCTTCGCATGGATCGAGGCGCCGGCGGCCGAGCCGCTGCGGCGGCACCTCGAGGAGCAGGGCATCACGCTCCAGCCGGGGCAGAAGGGCGAGATCTCGCCGGGCCTCGGCCTCGCGCACCGCCGCCTGGCGCGCACGCTGGCCTGCGGCTGGCTCGTCGCGTTCGACTACGGGCACCCGGCCCGCATTCTCTATCACCCCTTCGCGCGGCCCGAGGGCACCCTCGCGGTGCACATCGGCGGCCGCCGCGGTGGCGACCCGCTCGAGGATCCGGGGCACCGCGACATCACGGCGCACGTGAACTGGGACGTGCTGCTCGCGGCCGGCGAAGCGGAGGGCCTTCGCACCGACCTGCTCGCGCGGCAGGGCATGTACTTGACGGAAGCCGGAATTTTCGACTTCGCCCGGAGCGACGCCGAGAAGTGGCGGATCTTCCGCCTCGTCGATCCCGGCGGGATGGGCGAAGAACTCTCGGTTCTCGTGCAGTCCCGGGGCGTGACGCCGGCCTCCGCGACGCTCTGAGCGCGAGCGGATCCTCTGGATGACAGCGGCCTTTCGGTCCGATAGAATGCCGGCCCGGTGGGTCACTATTTCCCCATCCTGATATTCGCGGTGCTCGCCGCGGCCCTGCCGCTCGGGACGATTCTCGTCGCGAGGGTGGTGCAGCGCCAGCGCCCGAACGCCGTCAAGCTCGAGCCCTACGAGTGCGGGATCGAGCCTTCGAGCGAGGCCTTCGACACGCGGTTTTCGGTGCGGTACTTCCTGATCGCGGTCCTCTTCGTCGTGTTCGACGTCGAGACGATCTTCCTCTTCCCGTGGGCGATCATGTTCAACCGCCTCGGGCTCTTCGGCCTGATCGAAATGCTGATCTTCCTGGCGATTCTCATCGTCGGGTACTTCTACTGCTGGAAGCGGAAGGCCCTGGACTGGGCGTAACGTCCGGTCGCGGGGACGAGGGGAACGCATGGGATTGATCGACAACCGGTTCGAGGAGAACGTCGTCACGACGACGGTCGACTCGGTCATCAACTGGGCGCGGCGGTCGTCGATCTGGCCGATGCAGTTCGGCCTGGCCTGCTGCGCGATCGAGATGATGGCCGTGATGGACGCCCGCCACGACCTCTCCCGCTTCGGCGCGGAGGTCTTCCGGGGAACGCCCCGCCAGTCGGACCTGATGATCGTCGCCGGGACGGTCGTCGAGAAGATGGCGCCGATCGTCAAGCGCCTCTACGACCAGATGCCCGAGCCCAAGTGGGTCCTCGCGATGGGCTCCTGCGCCACCTGCGGCGGCCCGTACCGGACCTACGCCGTCACCCAGGGAGTCGACCGGATCGTCCCCGTCGACGTCTACGTCCCCGGCTGCCCGCCGAGGCCGGAGGCCCTCATCTACGGGATCATGGCCCTCCAGAAGAAGATCGACCGGATGAAAGTCATCCGCAAGGCGTCCTGATTGGCGGGCGAGGAGAAGACTCCCGGCGCGGAGAAAGCCGAGAAACCCAGGGAGGCCCCCAAGCCGAAGGTCGAGGCCGTCGACGCCTCGGACCATCCGTGGGTCCGGTCGCTCCGGTCGGCGCTGCCCGACACGGTCGTCTCGGCCAAGCTTTTCGCCGGGCAGGTGACCGTCGTCGTCGCCCGCGAGCAGATCGCGCGCGTTGCGCGCCACCTCAAGGACGCCGAGGACTTCAAGTACTGCGTCGACGTGACGGCCGTCGACTGGCGCACGCGGGAGCCCCGCTTCGACGTGGTGTACCACTTCTACTCGTTCTCGAAGAACGACCGGATCCGCGTCAAATGCGGGGTCGCCGAAGGCGAGGACGTCCCGTCGATCGCGTCGGTCTTCCTGGCGGCCAACTGGTGCGAGCGCGAGACCTGGGACATGTTCGGCATCCGTTTCTCGGGCCACCCGGACCTGCGGCGGATCCTGACCTGGGAAGGCTTCAACGGACATCCGCTCCGCAAGGATTTCCCGCTGGAGGGAATCGACACGGGGGCCGCGATCTACCCCGAGGAGTGGCCCGAGGGCGGGGGACCGGGGAAGGACGACCCGAATCGGAAAGTTCTGTCGTAATTTTTTGCAGTAAGCAGTAAGCAGTAAGCAGGGAAGAGTGAGCGACGAAAAAATCTCGCAGGCCGAGAAGGACGAGGCGGCGTACTTCGCCGAGCGGGCGAAGGCCGGCGCCACGGCCGCGGCTCCCGTGGCCGGCGAAGCGCCGCATGCCCACACCCTCTTCGACGTCCAGGAGATGGAGCTCAACTTCGGTCCCCAGCACCCGTCGACCCACGGGGTGCTCCGGGTGGTCCTCAAGGTCGACGGCGAGAAGATCATCGAGGCCAGGCCCGACGTGGGCTTCCTCCACCGGGGCACCGAGAAGCTCTTCGAGGCCGAGACCTATCCGATGGGCCTCCCGCACACCGACCGCCTGGACTACGTCGCCGCGGCGACCAACAACCATGCCTACTGCCTCGCGGTCGAGATGCTCCTGCAGGTCGAGGTGCCCCGGCGCGCCCAGTTGATCCGGGTCATCCTCGACGAGCTGCAGCGGCTGTCCTCGCACCTCGTGTGGCTCGGGACCTCGGGCATCGACCTCGGCGCCGTGACGCCCTTCTGGTACACCTTCCGCGAGCGCGAACAGATCCTCGACTTCTTCGAGGAGTACTGCGGCGCGCGCCTGACCCTCAACTGCATGCGGATCGGGGGGCTTCCCTTCGACCTGACGCCCGGCTGGACCGACCGGGTCGGCGAGTTCATCTCGGACTTCCCGGCCCGCATCGACGAGTACGAGCAGCTCCTGACGGACAACCGGATCTGGAAGAAGCGCACCGTCGGGGTGGGGGTCATCTCGGCGGAGGAGTGCATCGAGTGGGGCCTGACGGGACCGATCCTGCGCGCCTCGGGCAAGGAGTGGGACCTGCGCCGCGCCCGGCCCTACGAGTGCTACGACGAGCTCGACTTCTTCATCCCGACGCGCCAGAACGGCGACACCTACGACCGGTACATCGTGCGGGTCCAGGAGATGCGCCAGAGCGCCCGGATCATCCAGCAGTGCCTCGGGCGGCTCGAACCGGGGGAGATTCGGGGTAAGGTCCCGCGCGTGATCAAGCCGGTCGCCGAAGAGGTCTACGCCTCGATCGAGTCCCCGAAGGGCGAGATCGGCTTCTACTGCGTCTCCAACGGCACGAACAAGCCGTACCGGATGCACGTGCGGCCGCCCTCCTTCATCAACCTCCAGGCCCTCCCGAGGCTCGCGAAAGGGCACCTCGTCTCCGACCTCGTGGCCCTGATCGGCACGATCGACATCGTGCTGGGGGAGGTCGACCGATGAACCGGGCGGCAGGCGGCAGGCGGCAGGCGGCAGGCAGAGTCGGGGTGGGCCCCCTGCCTCCTGCCTCCGGCCTCCTGCCTCCTGACAAGTACCGAGGCGATCGATGAACCAGATCGTCTACACCTACCTCAAGGTCGTCCTGCTCGTCGCCCTGGTCCCGGCGATCATCGGTTTCGTGGTGGTTCTCGCCGAGCGCCGGATCATGGGCTTCATGCAGGCGCGGCTGGGCCCCAACCGGGTCGGCCCGCAGGGCGTCCTGCAGGGGCTGGCGGACCTCGTCAAGCTCGTGACCAAGGAAGACATCACTCCGGCCCGGGCCGAGAAGGCGGTGCACTTCCTGGCGCCGGTCCTGGCCGTGATCCCGACGCTGACCGCGCTGTCGGTCATTCCCTTCGGGCCGCCGGTGAAGATCGGCAAGACGCTCGTGCCGCTCTGGGTGGCCGACATCAACATCGGCCTGCTCTTCCTGCTCGCGATCACGTCGATCGGCGTCTACGGGATCATCCTCGGCGGCTGGTCCTCGAACAACAAGTACTCGCTTCTCGGGGGACTGCGTTCGGCGGCGCAGCTCGTGTCCTACGAGGTGCCGATGGGGCTGGCGCTCGTGGCGGTGCTCCTGATGACCCGGTCGCTCTCGCTCGTCGAGATCGTGCGGCGCCAGGAGGCCACGCACCTCTGGTTCTTCTTCCCGGGCATGGTCGCCTTCTTCATCTACTTCGTGGCCGGGGTCGCCGAGACCAACCGCAACCCGTTCGACCTGCCGGAGGCCGAGTCGGAGCTCGTGTCGGGCTTCAACACCGAGTACTCCGGCGTGAAGTTCGCCTTCTTCTTCCTCGGCGAGTACACCGCGATGATCATCATTTCCTGCGTCGCGGTGACCGTCTTCTTCGGGGGCTGGCTCCCGCCCTTCCCGCACGTCGCGGCGCTGAAGTTCCTCTCCGCGGTGCCCGGCGCGGTCTGGTTCATCGCGAAGGTCTCGGGTTTCATCTTCGCGTACATCTGGTTCCGGTCGACCTTCCCGCGGTACCGCTTCGACCAGCTCATGGCCCTCGGGTGGAAGTGGCTCATCCCGATCGCGCTCGCCAACATCCTCGTCGTGGCGTTCGCGGTGCTCCTCTTTCCCGGGCGGACGACCGGCCTCGTCTGGCTGTCGTGGATCTTCGGCGGCCTCTTCGTCGTGATGTACCTGCTCGCGAAGCTCCGGCAGAAGCTCGCCCGCCGGGACCGGCTCGCGGCCGTGCCGCAGACGGTGGGGGGCTAGGTCATGGCGTTGAAGAAGTGGCTCGACCGGCTGACGCTGCTGGACCTCTTCGACGGCCTGTCCGTGACGGGGCGCCACCTCT
Organism: uncultured Acidobacteriota bacterium; assembly: GCA_963764715.1. Lineage (GTDB taxonomy): Bacteria > Acidobacteriota > Thermoanaerobaculia > UBA5066 > Gp7-AA6 > DAHUXD01. The sequence continues at coordinate 8,750 of CAVXTP010000016.1, read as the reverse complement.
TCAAGAAGAAGGTCACGATCGAGTACCCGGAGCAGAAGAAGGTCCCGTCCGACCGGTTCCGCGGGATGTTCCGGCTCGACGAGGAGCGCTGCATCAAGTGCACCCTCTGTGCGATCGAGTGCCCGATCAACATCATCTACATCGACTGGCACAACGAGAAGAACGAGGCCGGCAAGAACGAGAAGATGCTCGACCGGTTCGACGTCGACCTGAAGCGCTGCATGTTCTGCCAGCTCTGCGAGGAAGCCTGCCCGACGGTGCCGAAGTCGATCTGGCTGACCACGAAGACCTACGAGATGGCGTCCTACGAGCGCAACGAGGCCCTCTACCTCGACATCCGCAAGCTCACGGACTGGCGCGAGGCCGAGAACGTCAAGCCGTTCACCGTCGTGGAGCGGGGCTGACGATGACCGGAGGCGCGCTTCTGACGGGCATGGCCGGCTGGCTCTTCGTCGGCTTCGCCGGCCTGGCGCTGCTGTCCGCGATCGCGGTCGTCGTGGCGAAGAACCCGGTCCACTCGGCCCTGTACCTGCTGACGTCGTTCCTGCTCGTGGCCTGCATCTTCATCCTCCAGCAGGCCGAGTTCGTCGGGGCCGTTCAGATCCTGGTCTACGCCGGCGGGATCATGGTCCTCTTTCTCTTCGTCGTCATGCTGGTGAACCCGCGGACCGTCCGCACGCTGCCGACGTTCCAGCACCAGTGGGACCTGGCGCTCGTGCTCTTCCCGATCTTCCTGATTCCCTTCGCCTACATTCTCTGGACGGACAAGCTGCCGGACATCCCATCGAACCCGGACGCCTTCCGGATGGTGCGCGGCCACCTGGCCGGCAACACCGAGGCGGTGGCCTGGTCGCTCTTCCGCGACTACCTGCTGCCGTTCGAGGTGGCCTCGGTGTTCCTGCTCGTGGCGATGATCGGCGCGGTCGTCCTCGGCAAGCGCTCGCTGGAGAAGATGGACTGATGACGGTCACGATCAATCACTACCTGATCGTGAGCCTCCTGCTCTTCGGGATCGGGTTCTTCGGGGTCCTCGTGCGGAGGAACTTCCTCACGATCCTGATGTCGATCGAGCTGATGCTGAACGCCGTCAACCTGAACCTGATCGCCTTCTCGCGCCGGCTCTCGGACCTGACGGGGCAGGTCTTCTCGGTTTTCGTCATCACGATCGCCGCGGGCGAGGCGGCCATCGGCCTGGCCCTGACGATTTCGCTCTTCCGCCAGCGCAAGACGCTGAACGTCGAAGAAGCGGACACGATGCGGGGATGACGGCGTGAGAGAGCTGATCTGGCTGATCCCCCTCGTGCCGCTCGCGGGCTTCGCGATCAACGGCGCGCTGTACCTCCTGTCCCACCGGACGAAGGGCGACGCGCACGGCCACGGCGAGGACGGCCACGGCGAGGCCCACGTCCTTCCCCCGGCCGCGGGGAGCCACGCGCCCGCCGGCCACGGGGCGGGGGAGCACGACGTGGCGATCCCCTTCAAGGCCCTCCATACCGCGGTCGGCGTCGGCAGCGTCGGCATCGCGTGCCTGCTGGCCTTCGGCGCGATCTTCGACATCGGGCTCAAGGCGCTCGCCGGCGGCGCGTCCCACGCCGTGACCCTCTACCGCTGGATCCCCCTCGGCGTGAACCAGTCGGTCGGCCAGGTGCCGGGGCCCGTCCGGGAATGGGTGGTCGACGTGGCGTTCCGGCTGGACTCGCTGTCGGCCCTGATGCTCGCCTTCGTGACGTTCGTCGGGTTCCTGATCCACATCTACTCCTCGGGCTACATGGCCCACGAGGAGGGGTACGGCCGCTACTTCGCGTACCTGAACCTCTTCATGTTCGCGATGCTCGTTCTCGTGCTCGGCGCGAACTTCCTCATGCTCTTCGTCGGGTGGGAGGGCGTGGGCCTCTGCTCCTATCTCCTGATCGGCTACTACTACGAGAAGAAATTCGCGGCCGACGCCGGCAAGAAGGCGTTCGTCGTCAACCGCATCGGCGACTTCGGGTTCATCCTCGGGATGTTCGGCGTCTTCGCCCTATTCGGGACGCTCGACTTCTCGACGGTGTTCCGGGCGGCCGCGGGCAACCCCTCGGCGTACACGCCGTACCTCACCCTCATCTGCGTGCTCCTCTTCGTCGGGGCCTGCGGCAAGTCGGCCCAGTTCCCGCTCTACGTCTGGCTGCCGGACGCCATGGCGGGACCCACGCCGGTCTCGGCCCTCATCCACGCGGCGACGATGGTCACGGCGGGCGTCTACATGGTCGCGCGCTGCAACGTCTTCTTCCGCCTCGCGCCTCAGGCGATGATCCTCGTCGCGGTCGTGGGGGCCTTCACGGCCCTCTTCGCGGCGACGATCGGTCTCGCCCAGAACGACATCAAGAAGGTCCTGGCGTACTCGACGGTCTCGCAGCTCGGGTACATGTTCCTCGCCTGCGGCGTCGGGGCCTTCGCCGAGGGCATGTTCCACGTCACGACCCACGCCTTCTTCAAGGCCTGCCTCTTCCTCGGCTCGGGCTCCGTCATTCACGCCCTGTCGGGGGAGCAGGACATCCGGCGCATGGGCGGCCTCGCGTCGAGGATCCCCACGACCTACCGGACGTTCCTCGTCGCGACGCTGACGATCGCCGGCGTGCCGGGCCTCGCCGCCTTCTTCTCGAAGGACGCGATCAAGGCGGCCGTCTACCACGCCGAGTTCGAGGCGGTCCCTTGGCTGCCGAAGGTCCTGTACGCCGTCGCCCTCTTCACCGCGGGCCTGACCGCGTTCTACATGTTCCGCCTCCTCGCGCTGACCTTCTGGGGCCGGTTCCGCGGGACGCCCGAGCAGGAGTCCCGCATCCACGAGTCGCCGGCGTCGATGACCGTGCCCCTCGTGGTGCTCGCCGCCCTGTCGGTCGTGTCGGGCTACGTCGGGATTCCGATCGTCCGGGGCGGCAACCGGATCGGCGAGTTCCTGAAGCCGATCCGCCTGCCGATCGAGGGTCTGCACGAGAAGGCGCACCACGCGGCGCTCTCGGTCGAGTTCGCGCTGATGGGGGCGGCGGTGGCCGTGGCCGCGGTCGGCATGTACCTGGCCTGGTCGTGGTACGTGAAGGGCGAGGGACGGACCCCGGCGCGCCTGGCGGCCGAGTGGCCGGGCGTCTACCGGGCGGTCTCCAACAAGTACTTCGTCGACGAGGCCTACGACAGGGTCTTCGTGCGGGGCGTCGCCCTCGGCGGCGGCCGCGCGTTCTGGGAAGTCGACGCGACGGTCGTCGACCTCATCCCCAACGGCGCGGGCGCCGTGACGAAGGCGTTCTCGTGGGTCGCCTCGATCTTCGACCAGTACGTCGTCGACGGCCTCGTCAACGGCGTCGCGAACACGCTGCAGGCCCTCTTCCGGGTGTTCCGGCGCGCCCAGACGGGGCGCGTCCAGAACTACGCGCTCGTCATGGGCGGCGGGCTCTTCTGTCTGGTGGCCGTGTACCTGCTGTTCCGATGAGGCGATAAGGAAGACGCATGAACCTGACGCAGATACCGATCCTCTCGATCATCACGTACATCCCGCTTCTCGGAGCGCTGGCGATCGTCTTCCTGATCCCCAAGGAGAAGGCGGGCGCGATCCGGGCCTTCGCGACGTTCGCGGCGGTGATCGACTTCGTCGTCTCGCTGCCGCTGTGGTGGTCGTTCGACCGCGGCGGCGACGGCTACCAGTTCGTCGAAAAGGCCTCGTGGATCCCGTCGCTCGGGGTCAACTACCACTTCGGGATCGACGGCATCTCGATGGTCCTCATCCTGCTGACGACGCTGATGGGCGTGATCGCGATCGTGTGCTCGTACACGGCCATCACCGACCGCGTCAAGGAGTACTACGTCCTCCTGCTGCTGCTCCAGACGTTCATGATCGGCACCTTCTGCTGCCTCGACATGTTCCTGTTCTACGTGTTCTGGGAAGTGATGCTGGTGCCGATGTACTTCCTGATCGGGGTGTGGGGCGGCCAGCGCCGGCTCTACGCCGCCATCAAGTTCTTCCTCTACACGCTGGCGGGCTCGGTGCTGATGCTCCTCGGCATCATCGCCCTCTACTTCTACAACACGACCGGCTTCCTGGGGTACAAGGGCCTCGGCCACGCGCCGAGCTTCTCGATCGAGGCGCTCACGGCGGTCTCCCAGTCGATGCCGGCCGGGCTCCAGGTGTGGCTCTTCTTCGCGTTCTTCCTGGGCTTCGCGATCAAGGTCCCGATGTTCCCGTTCCACACCTGGCTGCCCGACGCCCATACCGAGGCGCCGACGGCCGGGTCCGTGATCCTGGCGGCGATCCTCCTGAAGATGGGGACGTACGGCTTCGTCCGGTTCTCGCTGCCCATGTTCCCCGAGGCGGTCCGCAACGGCCGCGTCATCGGCGTCATGGTCACCCTCGCGATCATCGGCATCGTCTACGGCGCCATGGTCACGCTGGTGCAGAAGGACATGAAGCGCCTCATCGCCTACTCCTCGGTGTCGCACCTCGGGTTCGTGATGCTCGGGATCTTCGCCCTCAACATGGCCGGCATGCAGGGCGGGATCCTCCAGATGATCAACCACGGCATCTCGACCGGCGGGCTCTTCCTTCTCGTGGGCATCGTCTACGAGCGCCGCCACACCCGGATGATCTCGGAGTACGGCGGCCTCGCGAAGCCGATGCCGATCTACGCGACCTACTTCATGATCATGGCCCTCTCCTCGATGGGCCTGCCGCTGCTGAACGGGTTCATCGGCGAGTTCACGATCCTGCAGGGCGCCTTCGCGCGGAACTTCTGGTGGGCCTTCGCGGCCGCGTCGGGCATCGTGCTCGGGGCCGCGTACCTGCTCTGGCTCTACCAGCGCATCTTCTTCGGCGAGGTCACCAACCCGGCCAACGCGAAGCTCCCGGACCTGACGCTGCGGGAGCAGCTCGTGCTGGCGCCCCTCGTCATCCTCGCCCTCTGGATCGGGCTGTACCCGAAGCCCATTTTCGACGTCATCCGCAAGCCGTCCGAGAAGATCGTCGCGATCGTTGGCGGTCCCACGGTCGAGGCGCCGGCGATGGCCGAGAAGGCGGAGCCCTCCGGCGCCGTCGAGGCCGCCCGCCCATGACTTTCTCCGCGAAGCCGTCGGACTGGATCCTGCTCTCGCCGGAGCTCTTCCTCACGGCGGCGGGGCTGCTGATGCTGACGGTCTCGGTTTTCTTCGAGAAGGCCCGCGAGGAGTTCCTGGGCTTCCTGGCGACGCTCTCGGTCGCGATCACGGGAATCCTGGTCGTCTTCGTCGCGTCCCGGCCGGAGCGGTCGGTCCCGATCCTCGGCGGCGCATTCGTCGTCGACAACTTCGCCCTGTTCTTCAAGGGTCTCGTCCTGACGTCGATCCTGCTGACGATCCTGGCCTCGGTGCGGTTCGTCGGCCAGGCGCCGTACCCGGGGGGCGAGTACTACGCGCTCCTGCTCTTCGCCGGCGTCGGCATGCTCTTCATGGCCTCGGGCAACAACCTGATCACGATCTACGTCTCGCTCGAGACGATGGCCCTCTCCTCCTACATCCTCGCCGGCTACTTCAAGGGCGAGGTCAAGTCGACCGAGGCCGCCCTGAAGTACTTCATCCTCGGGGCGTTCTCCTCGGGCGTGCTCCTCTACGGCCTCTCGCTCGTCTACGGGGTGTCGGGGAAGATGGGCCTTCCGGAGCTCGCGAAGCTCTTCGCGACGACCGAGCGGTCCAACATGCTCATGCTCGGGATCCTTCTCATCCTGGCGGGCCTGCTCTTCAAGATCGCCGCGGTGCCGTTCCACGTCTGGACGCCGGACGTCTACGAGGGCTCGCCGACGCCCGTGACGGCCTTCTTCTCGGTCGGCCCGAAGGTCGCGGCGTACGCGATCCTGGCGCGCATCTTCTACGTGGCCTTCGCGAAGTTCCACGCGGACTGGGGGCTCGTCGTCGCCCTCGTCTCGGCGGCGACCATGATCCTCGGCAACGTCGCGGCCCTCCTCCAGACGAACGTCAAGCGCATGCTGGCGTACTCCTCGATCGCCAACGCGGGCTACGCGCTGCTCGGCGTCCTCGGCTTCGCGACCGACTGGGGGCTGTGGGGGATCCTGGTCTACCTGCTCGCCTACACCTTCATGAACTTCGGGGCGTTCACGCTCGTCATCCTGCTCGAGAGCAAGGGCTACGCGGGCGAGTCGGTCTCGGACTTCAACGGCCTCGCGCAGCGCAACATGCCGGCCGCGATCGTCATGCTCCTCTTCCTCCTGTCGCTCGCCGGCATCCCGCCGACGGCCGGCTTCATCGGCAAGTACTACCTCTTCACGGCGGCCATGAAGGCGGGCTACGCGTGGCTCGCCGTGCTCGCCGTCGCGATGTCGGCGGTCTCGCTCTTCTACTACTTCCGGATCGCCGCCGCGATGTTCTTCACCGAGGGCGCCGCGACGAAGCTCCAGAGCTCCTACGCCCTGACGGCCGTCGCGGCGATCTGCGCGACGGGGACGATCGTAATCGGCGTCGCGCCGCAGCCCTTCCTCGCGATCCTGAAGACCTGCGTTCTCGCGCCCTGAGGGCCCGGGCATGGCGGGCCTTTCGCGGCAGGGCCTCATCGCCGAAGCGACTTCCGCGGGGCTTCTCTTCCTCCTCGGCCCGGCCGCCGGGTACTTTCTCGGGAAGTGGCTCGGCGGTCTCCTCGGGTGGGGGCGCGTGCCGTCCTGGATCGGCGCGGCGCTCGGCCTCGTGTCCGCTTTCGTCCACCTCGTCCGCCTGACGGCGAGGGCTTCCCGGTGAGCGACATCGACGCGGTCGTCCGCCGCGTCCGGAAGCGGGTGTTCGTGATCGGCGCGTTTGCGAGCCTCGGCGCGTTCGCGTTCGGGCCCCGCGCCGGCGCTTCATTGACAATTTGCGCCGCCGTGGTAATTTCCAGCTTCCTGGTCCTCGAGAAAGCCACGGAGCGTCTGGTCCCCGGCCTCGGCAAGGCGGATAAGCGAACCCTGATCCCCCTTCTGCTGGTGACCCTTGCGAGCTTTGCGCTTCTCGGGGTGGTTCTTTGGCGATGGAAGGGCTTCGATCCCGCGGCGGGGGCCGTGGGCCTGTCCGTCGTCGTTCTCGCGGTCATCCCCGAGGTCTGGACGAGGAGGTAGGCGCGCTTGCAGGAGCATCATTCGATTCTCTGGGCCCCGATCAACGCCCTGTTGATCCGGCTGCTGGGCCATCCGCCGGTCGAGAAGCTTTCGCCGGCCATGGCGCATTTCTTCTTTCCGGACGGCAGGGGAGCGTGGATCCCGGACGCGGCGATCATGGCCCTGCTCCTGATGGTCCTCGTCGCGATCCTCTTCCCGCTCGCCGCCAGGCGCTTCGACCGTTACCGCCCGGGCGGCGTGCAGAATTTCCTCGAGATGCTGGTCTCGTTCCTGCGCGGCCTCGTCGCCGAGACGATCGGCGAGACGCACGTTCGGCAGTACCTGCCGATCATCGGCGTCCTCTTCGTGTTCATCGCGATGGGCAACCTCTTCGGCCTCTTCTTCTTCCTCCAGCCGCCGACGGGTTCGCTCTCGGCCACGGTGGCGCTCGCCGTGGTCTCCTTTCTCTACTTCAACGCCGAGGGGATCCGGGAGCACGGCGTCGGGGGGTACCTCAAGCACTTCATGGGGCCCCTCATCTGGATCGCGCCCCTCTTCTTCGTCATCGAGATCATCGGGACCTTCGCCCGGATCCTGTCGCTGTCGCTGCGCCTTTTCATGAACATCTTCGGCGAGCACACGACGACCAACGTCTTCGCGAGCCTGGTGCCGATCGTGGTGCCCTGGCCGATGATGGCCCTCGGCATCTTCACGGCGTTCCTGCAGGCCTACGTTTTCGCCCTGCTTTCGGCGGTCTACGTCGGGTCCGCCGTGGCGCACGAGGAGCACTGATCGGCCGACGGCTCGTGATAGGTTTCGCCGACCATTTTCGCCAAGACGGCGTGAGAGAAACTGAAGGAGATTTTCGGATGCTGAAGAAGACGCTTGTGTTGTGTGCGCTGGCCCTCGTCCTGGCCATGCCCGCGATGGCCCAGGAGACGGCCGCGGCGGCCGGAGCCGGGGGAGGAGTGAAGTGGGGCGTGATCGGCGCCGCGGTCCTGCTCGGCCTCGCGGCCGCCGCCGGCGCGACGGCCCAGGGCCGGGCGACTTCGGCCGCGGCCGAGGGAATGTCCCGTAACCCGGGCGCTGCCAAGGACATCCGTGGCATGACGCTGCTCGGCCTGGTCCTCATCGAGTCCCTGGTCCTGTACGCGCTGCTGATCTGCTTCCTGATCTACAGCCGTTAGGCCGGGCGGAGACGGTCCCGGGGCCTTTCCGGGCCCCGGGCGACCCGTCCTCCCCGGGAGACAGGCTGACCCCTGCGAGAAACCTTCCGGGCATATTCCGCGTACTTTTTTTGAGATTCGAAATAAACGGACGAGCGGCCTAGGCCGTAGAAAAGGCGGAGGTTAGCCCGGTCCGATCGGTGGCGAGCGCTGCCGGTGCGGTTCGGGCAAGCATTTTGCGATTCCTAGAGGCCATGAAGGCCAACGTGCAGCAAGCCCTGGAGTCGGGTGAATCGCCGAAGACGGTGTCGGCCTGGGACTTCAATACCCAGGTGATGCCCTTCGTGGACTCGCTCTACAACACCGCGTACCGGATGACCCGCAGCGCCGAGGACGCCGAAGACCTCGTGCAGGAGACCTACTTCAAGGCCTACAAGTATTACGACAAGTTCGAAGAGGGCACGAACCTCAAGGCCTGGCTCTTCAAGATCCTCAAGAACACGTTCAT
>CAVXTP010000015.1:0-225692 GCA_963764715.1 uncultured Acidobacteriota bacterium | reverse complement strand
AGCAGCCGCCTAACCCGCGGGTGCAGCGGACTCGCTCCTCGGCTTCGCCTCGGAGCTCGCCGCTGACCCGCCACCCGTTAGGCGGCTGGAGATACACATGTTGACTGAACTCGCGCTTGTTACCGCGTTCTTGTTACGCGGTCCGGCAAGCGAGCCGCCCCGACTCCTCGTGCGCGTCCTCGACGCAGATTGCCGCGCGGTTCCTGGGATAGTGCTCGCCGCGTTTCGTGCCGGCCACTCAGGCGAGGAGCCAATTTGGGGACGCGTGACGGATTCCACCGGCGATGCCTTGTTCACGGCTGAATATGGAGCCAAGTACGAGATCCTCGCAACCGGGTCGGGTTTTGTCGATACGCGTGTTGGGCCGTTTGTGATTACCAAGGAGCGGCTGGCACGACCGCTGGTTATCGCGTTAAATCTCTCTTTTGATCAGCCTGTGATCCTCTCCACGCCGGGTCCGCTTCCGTGGCGCAGAAACTAATGTTGGGCCAGCCGCCTAACCCGCGGGTGCAGCGGACTCGCCCCTACGCTTCGCTACGGGGCTCGCCGCTGACCCGCCACCCGTTAGGCCACGCTATGTTCAGCGCTGCGGTCATCGCAGGATTCTTGATTGGCTGTGCGACCACGGCGCCTGAACCGAAGAGCGTCCTTGCCTATCAGGCTCAAGACGGCCAGTGGCACGATGATGTCGCGCGGGTTGTTGCCCCCGTTATCTCGAAGCGCGTGGACCCGGTGTGGCCACCAGCACTTCGTGACACGTCCAACCAAGGCATCGTCGTCATGAAGCTCCTCGTGAGTCGCGAGGGGATTGTTCAAGACGTCGTTGTGATGGAGAGCGTGAACGATGCGATGGATCGGCAGGCGGTGCTCGCTGCTCGCCAGTGGGGCTACAAACCTGCCACGCTGGAGGGCGAGCCAGTAGCCGTGTGGCTTAGGGTTACGGTGACTTGGCGCCTTGGCTGATGGCGTGGCCTAACCCGCGGGTGCAGCGGACTCGCCCCTGCGCTCCGCTTCGGGGCTCGCCGCTGACCCGCCACCCGTTAGGCGGCCAGGGCGCAAGGTGGCGGCGCTCGGTGGCAGGGTTCGCTGCGCTGCTCACACTCGGGTTCTGTGGTCTAGCTCCTGCTGAGGTGGCGCAGGCTGACGCATGCGGAAGCCTCATTCCGGCGTCTCTGGCGAAGGCCTTGAAGGAGCGGTTCCCTCACCACCGTCTTCCGCTCGCGGCCGACAGTTCAGAGGAAGATATTGCGTACAACCTCGAGCATGGCGGAAGCGGCTGTTTGGGGGCTGCGCTGGGAGACTATGACGGAGACGGCCAAATGGACCTCGCCCTCATCATCAGACCGGAGGGAGAAGGCAAGATGCTCGTGCTCGCAGCGCTTGCGCGTAAACAGAAGTGGCAAATCACGACACTGGCAGAGTTCGATTTCCTCGGCGGCCTCTTCGTGGAGCGGGGGAAGCCAGGCAAGTACGAGCGGTCCGAGGTTGTTGATGCCGAGGGCGAGGGCTTCCGGCCGGGAGAGGTGCGGTCATTCACAAGCCGAAGGCCGTGCGTAATCACGGGCAAGACGGAGGCCTGGGCATTTGCGTATTGCCTTGGGTCAAAGGGTTGGATCAATGTGTGGCTCTCAGACTAGCGGCAGGCCGCCTAACACGCGGGTGCAGCGGACTCGCTCCTCGCCTTCGGCTCGGAGCTCGCCGCTGACCCGCCACCCGTTAGGCGACCCGAAGAAACAGCATCGTGATCACCACGCGTGACGTCAATGCTCTGCGCGGCGCTGTCGCAGCCGCTACACCTCTGGTCGCGGGGAGCATCATCACGTGCGATGGCTTCGACGGGTCGGGAAAGTCGTATCTGGCAGCGCAACTCGCACAGGAGCTCGGCGCATCGCATCTTGAGCTGGATGAGTTTCTTGAGAAGGGCCGGGGCCGGTACGTTGAAGAGATTCGGTACGCTGAGCTGGCCGCCGCCGTCCGATCTGCGGGCCGACCCTTGATTATCGAAGGCGTGTGTGTTCACAAAGTGCTCGCCAGGCTTACGGCGAGAGCAGCTTCCTCAATTTACGTGCGAAAGCTCGAGTCAGATGGAACGTGGTTTCGGGGCGAGCGATACCTGCCGGCGGATCGAACTGCAGACGAAGTAATAGAGGAGCTCAAGGCCCAGGATCGAGCCATGGACTTGCTCGACTCTGAGCCAAGCTCAGCGGACCCGGTCGCTCCAGATACACCGCTGCATGAGATCATCAGGTATCACTACGAATTTCGGCCTCACCTCAATGCGGATTTTTGCTTTGACCGGGTCGCCTAACACGCGGGTGCAGCGGACTCGCGCCTACGCTTCGCTACGGCGCTCGCCGCTGACCCGCCACCCGTTAGGCCGCTTGTTCAGCGCGGTGGCGTCAGTTCTTGCGGCTGCCGTTTTCTCTGCCGGTGTGTTGTTCCCGTGCCAGAGGGTGGGCGAGGTCGATCCGGTCTACCTAGTCCGAGCAGCAGACACGATTCTGCTTGTGTCGGCGGCAAAGTACCTTCGCGAGCCAGATCCGTCAGGGTCGTCGGATGGCGAAATCGAGTTCGACGTGATCGAGGTTCTCAAAGGGAAGGCCGTACCGAGGCAAGTCGCCTTGGGCGGACATCTGACGTCAGCCGACGATTTCAACGACCACGATCCTCCGTACAAGTTCGTGAGGCCAGGGGGCAGAGGGGGGACGTGCTGGGCGGCGAATTACCGCAAGGGAGGCATGTTTCTCGTGATCCTTCGGACTCGAGATGGGCAGTACACGGCTGAATGGGATCCGCTGTCACCGCTTAATGAGCAAGTGCATGGCTCGGATGACGCCTGGGTCACGTGGGTGCGTGATCAGGTGGCGAAGGATCAGCCACGGCAATGAGCGAGCGGCCTAACACGCGGGTGCAGCGGACTCGTTCCTCGCCTTCGGCTCGTCACTCGCCGCTGACCCGCCACCCGTTAGGCCACGCTATGTTCAGCGCTGCGGTCATCGCAGGATTCTTGATTGGCTGTGCGACCACGGCGCCTGAACCGAAGAGCGTCCTTGCCTATCAGGCTCAAGACGGCCAGTGGCACGATGATGTCGCGCGGGTTGTTGCCCCCGTTATCTCGAAGCGCGTGGACCCGGTGTGGCCACCAGCACTTCGTGACACGTCCAACCAAGGCATCGTCGTCATGAAGCTCCTCGTGAGTCGCGAGGGGATTGTTCAAGACGTCGTTGTGATGGAGAGCGTGAACGATGCGCATGGATCGGCAGGCGGTGCTCGCTGCTCGCCAGTGGGGCTACAAACCTGCCACGCTGGAGGGCGAGCCAGTAGCCGTGTGGCTTAGGGTTACGGTGACTTGGCGCCTTGGCTGATGGCGTGGCCTAACCCGCGGGTGCAGCGGACTCGCCCCTGCGCTCCGCTTCGGGGCTCGCCGCTGACCCGCCACCCGTTAGGCGTCCTCAATCGAGGTCCGTGGCTTGTGGGGCTATGCCTAATGGCCAGCGCGTGCGCATCGCAGGCCCAGGCCCCAAGTCGATTTGGCTCGTGGGGTTCTCCGTTGCCGCTGCCAGCCTCCCAGCGGCCAATCGTGGCGGCTGCCGTCTCCGCGGTGACCTCGTCCGATTCGGAATCTGTCGTGTTGGCGCGCTACGCGGGACGACTCAAGGCTCAGGCTTGACTTGGTTTCGGTGGCAGCCGAGGTACCCGTTGTGGTGGATGTCGATGACCGGCTTGACGCGATAGCCGGGATGTCGCAAGCCGGTCGCGCCGCCGCCTGTTGTTAAAGCGTTTCCCGGTCAGACGACTGTCTTGGAGCTCGAGCCGCCAGCGGGAGCATGGTCCGGCAGCGCAACTGTCAACGCTTGGACGTGGCGAAGCTGCCCGGTGTCGAACAATCGGCGACATGCCTCGGGAGGTTCAGATACCGTTACGCTCACGCTCGAGGGTGCCAGCTGGACAGTCAGCAGCGTGTCGATCCCAGAGGATGTTCACCTCGTCGGAGAGCGATTAGTGAGGCCGCCTAACCCGCGGGTGCAGCGGACTCGCTCCTCGGCTTCGCCTCGGAGCTCGCCGCTGACCCGCCACCCGTTAGGCGGCTGGAGATACACATGTTGACTGAACTCGCGCTTGTTACCGCGTTCTTGTTACGCGGTCCGGCAAGCGAGCCGCCCCGACTCCTCGTGCGCGTCCTCGACGCAGATTGCCGCGCGGTTCCTGGGATAGTGCTCGCCGCGTTTCGTGCCGGCCACTCAGGCGAGGAGCCAATTTGGGGACGCGTGACGGATTCCACCGGCGATGCCTTGTTCACGGCTGAATATGGAGCCAAGTACGAGATCCTCGCAACCGGGTCGGGTTTTGTCGATACGCGTGTTGGGCCGTTTGTGATTACCAAGGAGCGGCTGGCACGACCGCTGGTTATCGCGTTAAATCTCTCTTTTGATCAGCCTGTGATCCTCTCCACGCCGGGTCCGCTTCCGTGGCGCAGAAACTAATGTTGGGCCAGCCGCCTAACCCGCGGGTGCAGCGGACTCGCCCCTACGCTTCGCTACGGGGCTCGCCGCTGACCCGCCACCCGTTAGGCCACGGAAACTAGCATGCCGGCGCTACTTGCCGTCGCACTCGGAATCATGGGTACGCTCGAGTTGCGCGCGCAGGTCGTGAGAGGTCGATTCCTACAAGTTCTTCTCGTGGCGGAAGGTTCAACGCTCGTACTCTTGACGCCGCGGACTACCCTGGGGTGCTACGTGGAGGTTGAGGTCCAGGATGACCGTGGAGTGCCAGTAGGGCATTTCGGCCCGCGCGCGAGTTGTCCTTCGCCATCAGAATCCGATTTCCAGATGCTCAGAGGCGATAAGGACGCGGGCGAGGAGTTGTTCGGAACAGAGATCGACATTCTCGCGCCGCAACGCGTAAGGCTAAGAATCGATGGGTCGGAGGCGTACGGGCTTGATCCCGATCGGGACTATCGGTTCGTCGTTACCTACCACAACGATGATGCCGAGCAGTTGAGCTCGCAGCGCAAGTCATTTCTGCGTCACAAGTACCCGAACCTCAGCATCCCGGTCGTGAAGCTCAAGTCCGAGCCAATACCGTTCCGGAAATCGCATGAGTAGGCATTGGTTGCCGTGGCCTAACCCGCGGGTGCAGCGGACTCGCTCCTCGCCTTCGGCTCGGAGCTCGCCGCTGACCCGCCACCCGTTAGGCGGGCGTGGCGGAGCATTGAGCGTCGAGTCGGCCTTCCTGCGGGATAAGTCACTTGTGGTGAAAGCGCATCATGACGCTTGGGTGGCCGCGACCGTAGAGTAGTTGCCGAAATCGAGCAATCGGTCAGGAGGTTCGCTGTGCGCGGAAGCCCAAGGTGTCTGGCTACTGTCCTGTTTGGTGTTCTGACCATCACGCCGGCAGGAGCTCAGTCTCCAAGACAGCCTGTCGTACTGGCCGATCGGAGCGGGAGCGCGAGTACCCTGACTGGGTCCTGGTACGTGTTCATGGAGTTTCCGCAGCTGCGCGTGGCCGCGGCGACACTTTCCTTGGTACAGACGGTATCAAGCGTAACCGGACTCCTCGCCGTTCAGGACGGGGGCATCGGTCCCGTCACCGGCACCGTTACGGGCCAGCATCTCGAGTTCAGTCTGACGATTCAGGCCCCATGCCCCGGCTCTGGAACGGGGATCATGAACATCAGCTCGGATTACCGCACGTTTGGAGGCACGTTCAGTGGCTCGGACTGTAACGGGGCCTTCATCGCCAGTCTTTTTGCCGCCAATCTATCGACCGCGGGCGGCACCTCGATAAGCCCAAATGTCACGGGCTCTTGGGATGTCACTCTTCATAGCGGCACGGACGCCTCGGCACTCGTCACGCTCGTTCAACACGGCGCGGCGGTCACTGGGAGTGCTGCGCTTCCGCGTGCGGGAGCCGTCTTACAGGGGGTGGTGGGTGATCTCCTGGGCTCGGGGAGTGATGTAGTTCAGCTCACCGCCTATGAATTCAGCCCCTGTTCCGGCACGGTCGGTTTGCTGCTGACAGTCAGCGAGGATGGCCTGAGTGCTGCCGGATCGTGGGGCGGAACCGATTGCCAAGGCCTGTCCTCGGGAACTCTGTCGGCGACGAAGCAACCTTCAGCGCCGGAGCCCTGAGGAAGTGCGCGGCTGGCGTTCGTCGGTGGCGCCATTCAACCCGATCGCGTTAGTCGGGCAGTTCTATGTCGGCCCCGGTGAGTAGCCGCCCGCCTAACCCGCGGGTGCAGTGGACTCGCGCCTACGCTTCGCTACGGCGCCCGCAGCTGACCCGCCACCCGTTAGGCAGCGCGTAGAGACATGGCCAGCTCTAGCCTGAGCTCCGTCTGCTTTTCCGTGTTCGCTGGCCTAGTGGTCTCGGGCTCGTTCCGGGCACCTCTTGACGAAACGGGATCGGTCTCTTTCGTGACCTTACGACTCGGGCCAAGTATGGCGTCTCTAACTAGTTCGTCGTCGGCTAATTCTTTCAGCCTTGACATCTGGCCAGATGGAAGGGCGGCTCTGGTCTGCAAGGGGGTTCCGTTTATGCCCGACGGGTCATACAGAGGAGTCGTGGCCAAGGCCTTGACCGATTATGTCTTCACCAGAATGGCTAACCTTCCCCCGCTGTGCCGTCCTCCCTACGACTGCTTATTTAACGAGGGTTTCTCCGTCTCGAGCTCCGCGGGTGACATTCTTCAGAACGCCTGTCCCCCCGATCTCGGGAGGTACGAGATTGGCGACCTCTATTTCGCAGCCGAGGCCGCCATACGCCAGACAGAGTGGTGGCTCATCAGCCCCCCGTCGCAAAGTCGCCCGTTGCAGCCGCTCATTCCTCTTCCTACGGGACGCCGTCTTGGCGAGGTCAAGCCAGAGAAACACAAGGTAGAGCAATGACGCTGCCTAACCCGCGGGTGCAGCGGACTCGCTCCTCGCCTTCGGCTCGTCACTCGCCGCTGACCCGCCACCCGTTAGGCGCCCGCAAGAGTCTTGGTGGTCAGCTGGTTCTGACCGATCCGGAACCTAAGGAGTCGAAGCAATGAGGTCAAAGATCGTTTGGATCGGCATTTCGAGTCTCTGCGTTCTTTCGTCACTTGGGCTCGCGCAAGTAGACGTTAGGCATGCTCGCAGCCACGCAATGGATCCAACCACATTCGGACCAAACGTGTCCGTGTATCGCTTGGGGGCCGCAGAGTTCTCGCCGATCAGCACGGGTACTACCTACGATGACCAGTTCCGGTCCGGCGGTGTCATCATGTCCCGGTTCTCGACGGTTCCAGATGGTCGCTTCATCGCGAACCCACACCTACCCGGTGGGGCGCTGGTCACCGGAATCGAATTGGATTACTGCAACGCGACCGTACCGAACGGCGTGGTGCTCGAGCTGTACGTGGCGAATTTCGACGGCACCTCGCCATTTCTTTTGGCTACCGCAGTTGGGGACCAGGGAATACCCTGTGTATCCTCGATGGCGGCAGTCACGCCACCATTCAGGGTTGACAACGTAAACACGACGTTGGTGCTGAGCGCCAGAACGATGGCGGGGGACGCGACAACCTCGTTGTCCGGAGCGGCGTTGCAGTATGAGCTCCAGGTTAGCGAGCCAGTTGGGCAGACGTTTCTCGATGTGCCCCCGTCGAATCCTTACTATCAGTTCATAGAGGCCTTCGCGGCGGCAGGAGTGACGGCTGGCTGCGGAGATCAGAACTACTGTCCGAATGCCTTCGTGACTCGTGGGCAGGTGGCCGTCTTCTTCGCGAAAATGCTCGGTCTTCAGTGGCCGTAGTGCCCCCGTCGCAGGCGCCTAACCCGCGGGTGCAGCGGACTCGCGCCTACGCTTCGCTACGGCGCTCGCCGCTGACCCGCCACCCGTTAGGCCGCGCTCAGAAGTTATGACTTGGCTTGCCGCCCTGGTACTTCACGTCGGAATCCGCGCTGGCGTCCCTGAGGCACGGGATCTCGAAACGACGTACGTAGGCTTTTTCGAGCGAGGTGGCCTCAATGCCGAGGAGGCAAATGCGGAAGGAGGCGCACCCTTCCCGAGGGTTAGGGTCGTTTTCGAGAAGAGGAATGGCGTCTGGGAGATAGTTCATGCACAGGCGCACGATCTGCCATCGCTTCGGGAGAGTCCAAACTGGTATCCGAGCCCGATCCGGTGGACGGTTGTAAGCGATGGAAAGGCGCTTGGCGAAGTAGTGACCAAGCGGCCGGAAGAGGGTCGATCCTATGGTTCGATCGGCCTGCAGCTCATCACGTCCTCAACGCTGCCGGCACCCGTGATGGCGTCGCCCGAATCGCGCGATCCCTCATGGTGGCCTGGAAATACCCAGGTCCGACCCCTCGTCGTGGTGACGGGGGAATCGTGGCGGGATCCAGATCGGTGGCGAAGGAATACGCCACCGCCGGAAACTCTGAAAGACAGGTTTATTCAGCTCCGGCAACTTTTGGGATCGGGCCTACCTGTCACTCTCGAGGAGGGAGGAGAGACGGAATCCATCTCGTTCCGGTGCGACGATCGGTCTCTCAAGCTCGCGCGGGCCTACAGGTCGGCGGATGGTCGAGGCCTGTTGTCGGTTGAGTTGACCGGCTGTTCGCCTCCCGCTGAGAGCGGTATTGACTACCCGATCACGTACATGTTCCTAGTCGATGGCAAACACGTAACGCCTCTTGGCTCTGATCTTTCGCTCGTTGATGCTGGCGATTACGATGGCGACGGCAGGTCCGAGGTACTGTTCGGAAGGTCCCTTCACAACGCGGACGGCTACTTCTTGTTCAGCCACGGTTTCACATCGCGCTGCGACTTCGTGTGGGGCTATCACTAGATGTCCAGGCTCAACCGATGACACGGCTGGCGCGGCCTAACACGCGCGTGCAGCGGACTCGTTCGTCGGCTTCGCCTCCTCACTCGCCGCTGACGCGCAGCCCGTTAGGCAGCCCGATCAGCAGAGTGATCCTTCGCATCGGCCTACTGTTGCTGCTCGTGTTCGCGAGTAGGCCGGTGTTCGCTCAAGACGGCGGCAGTATTGATGCCTGTGCGGGGCTGATACCGAGGCCGTTGGTCGCCCAGATCGATGCACAGTTTCCGGAGTATCGATTACCGTTCGCGAAGGACTGGGATCCCGAGGATGTCAAATACTCGGTGGAGCACGGCGGCTCGGCGTGCTTAGGGATCACTGGTGGGGGCTTCCATACAGCAGCGCCGGAGATTGCAGTCCTACTCGGCGCGCGAGGCGGCAGTGGGTCATCGATCCTAGTCGTCGCGCGCGCACTTGGTCGTGACCGGTGGGAGATTCAGAAGATCTACGAGTTCCCGATGCCTATCGGTTGGCTATACGCGGAGAAGCTGGAGCCAGGCAAGTACGTTCGCTCGGAGTCCGCAGAGGGGGCGCTGGATGTCGGGGAGCTCGCTATCGT
The DNA here is from genome assembly GCA_963764715.1 of uncultured Acidobacteriota bacterium. Classification (GTDB taxonomy): domain Bacteria; phylum Acidobacteriota; class Thermoanaerobaculia; order UBA5066; family Gp7-AA6; genus DAHUXD01. The sequence continues at coordinate 216,288 of CAVXTP010000015.1, read as the reverse complement.
CAACAGCGCCAGAGAAGGCATTCTCGCAGGAAAGCTCGAATCCTGGGCCCTGGCGTTCTTCTTCCTCAAGGGGAGTTGGATCCATGTGCGGATCGCGGACTGACGAAGGGCTGCCTAACCCGCGGGTGCAGCGGACTCGCTCCTCGCCTTCGGCTCGGAGCTCGCCGCTGACCCGCCACCCGTTAGGCGCGTTCGCTACAGTTCCAAATGCTGGCTAGTCTGCTCATTGCCTTTTCGTTCGTCGTCGCCGGCGCTCCTCGGCCGCCTGATGCGTGCGTTCTTCCATACGACCTAAGGACGGCGGCTTCACAGGCGTTCCCCGGCGGCGCACTGCCGAGGCAGTCTGACAACTTGCCCGAGGACATCCAGTATCAGGTTGATCACGGCGGCGACGGCTGCCTGGGGGTCACGAGAGGTAGCTTCACCGCTCGTGGCAAGAGGGACTACGGCTTCCTCCTCACGGATGGTGACAGAGTGTGGCTGGTCGTCGCCACGCTTGAAGGGAAGTCCTGGCGATTTGAGAAGGTCTGGAACGCAGGGCCATCAGAATACCGAATGCGGCTCTTCGTCGATAAGGCGGCGCCAGGGAAGTTTGATGACTGCTGCTTGGACGGGGAGCTCGGGCCGGGCCAAGTAGTTACGTTCACGAGCGACCACGAAGTACTGGTGACCGGAGCGATCGAAGCGACGGATATTGCTTTTGTCAAGACACGGAAAGGGTGGGTCCATGTCTGGCTATCCGACTAACGACGCGCCTAACCCGCGGGTGCAGCGGACTCGCTCCTCGGCTTCGCCTCGGAGCTCGCCGCTGACCCGCCACCCGTTAGGCGCGCTAAAGGGGCCTTGACCGCATTACGCCATTGGCGTATAGTCCCACACCGTGGTCATTCTTGAGACTCGCGCGTTCACCGCGCGGATCGATGACCTGCTGACCCAAGATGAATACCGTGACCTTCAGCTTCACTTGGTCCGGCGCCCGGCGGCGGGCGACGTCATTCCGGGAACTGGCGGGCTGCGGAAGCTTCGCTGGGGTTCGAAGGGGCGTGGCAAACGCGGAGGCTGTCGAGTGATCTACTTCTGGCACCCGGTCTCAAGCCGGCTCTTGATGCTCTTCGCTTTCACGAAGAGCGAGAGGGCCGATATCGGGCCGGCGCAGAAGAAGCTATTGCGACAGATCGTCGAAACGGAGTACCGATGAAGGAAGAACTGTTCAAGGAGCTTCTCCAGAGCGTCCAGGAGGGTGGCGAGATTCTGCGGGGACGGCGCAAGGCGTCCCGTGTGTTTCAGATTGATGAGCCGGACGTTCGGGCTGTTCGAAAAGGTTACCGACTCAGCCAATCGAAGTTTGCGGCGCTAATGGGTATCAGCGCGGGCACGCTCAGAAACTGGGAACAGGGGCGTCGGAAGCCGGAAGGAAGCGCCCGAATCCTTCTGAGAATCGTGGCCAAGCACCCTGAGGCAGTCCTCGATGTTGTTCGCACAACCGGGACGCGGCGGCGCGCCTAACCCGCGGGTGCAGCGGACTCGCTCCTCGCCTTCGGCTCTTCACGCGCCGCTGACCCGCCACCCGTTAGGCCGCTGGAAAACGGTCGACAACCTCATGGAGGGAGGAAGATGAGAGCTCCAAGGAGCCGGAACCCACTCTGGACTCTGTTGTTGGCGTCGAGCCTGCTCAACGTTTCGTCTGGATCGGTGAACTCTGAGCCGCTGACACCGCCCACGTTTGACCCTCCCTACGGCAGCAACGAATCCACCGGCCGATTCCAAGAGCTTAACGGGATCAAGCTCTACTTTGAGACTTATGGCAAGGGTCCAGCGATGTTACAGATTCACGGCAACGGACAAAGCATTTCCGCCATGGGCAATCAGATCAAGTTCTTCTCCGAGCAATACCAAGTCGTCGCAGCTGACAGTCGAGGTCATGGAAAGAGCGAAATGGGGGCCGGGCGCTTGACCTACGAGCAGATGGCTGAAGACGCCAACGCCTTGCTGCAAGCACTGGGCTTGAAAGACGTGTACGTGCTCGGGTGGAGTGACGGCGGGATTGTCGGTCTGCTGCTTGCCATCAACCATCCGGACAAGGTGGCGAAATTGGCCATCATGGGTGCCAATCTGAATCCCAGTGGGGCCTATGATTGGGCCCGTGCCTGGGTCGCGAAGCAGGAGAGGCTAGTGGATGCGATGATTAAGAAGGCCGATACGTCCCAGCCGTGGTCGGTCTACAAGCAGCAATTGGATCTGCTGGGCAAGCAACCGAATATTCCGGCCGAGAAACTAAAGAGCGTGTCTGCACCGACACTGGTAATGGCGGGCGACAAGGATGTGATACGGGATGCTCACACGTTGCAGATATTTCATGATCTCCCAAAGGCACAGCTCTGCATCTTCCCTGCAGCGACCCACATGATTCCTTGGCAGGACCCCGCGTTGTTCAATCTGACCGTTGAAACGTTCTTTCGCAACCCATTCAGTCGTCCCGATACCAAAGAGTTCTTCGAGTCGACGGACGGGCCGTGATGCCACCGTCCGATTGCTCCCGCCGCGTGGGGTTCCGACCGCCCGCTGCCGGCTAGGCGGCGGCCTAACATGCGCGTGCAGCGGACTCGCGTCCCTCGCTTTGCTCGGGCTCGCTCGCCGCTGACCCGCCACCCGTTAGGCGGCCGGAAGGCGCATGGTTGCGTGAGGGCAGGAGGCTCAGCGCCCCTTGTTCTGGCTGGCCGCTGACGCGTCGTCCGTTGGGCGCGCCTTCCGAAGTGAATATCATCGTCGGGTGGCCGACGAAGAGCTCGAAACAGACTATCTCGTGGTCGGTGCCGGGGCAGCGGGGATGGCGTTTACCGACGCGCTCCTCGCGCATTCCGGCGCGACGATCACGATCGTCGATCGCCGCCTCGCTCCCGGCGGGCACTGGATCGACGCGTACCCCTACGTCCGTCTCCATCAGCCTTCCGCTTTCTATGGAGTCGGCTCCGTGCCGCTCGGACATGACGCTCGCGACGTGGCCGGGACGAATGTCGGCTACTACGAGCTCGCCGGCGCGGACGAGATTCGAGCCTATTACGAGCACGTGATGCATCGCGTCTTTCTGCCCAGCGGCCGCGTCGGCTATTTCCCTTCGAGCGACTACGTCGGGGAGGGCCGTTTCGTCTCGAGGCTCGCGAAACGGTCGTGCAGGGTGCGCGTGCTGAAGAAGATCGTGGACACGACCTATCTCGAAGGCGCCATTCCCGCCACTAGCGCGCCTCCCTTCGAGGTGGCCGACGGCGTTCGCTGCCTGCCCGCAGGCGAGATCGCGCAGCTGAGGGAGCGCCCCGAGCGCTTCGTCATCATCGGTGCGGGCAAGACTGCCCTGGACGCGTGCGTATGGTTGCTGGAACAGGGCGTCCCCGCGCCGGCGATCCGCTGGATCAGGCCGCGCGACGCGTGGTGGCTGAACCGCCGGTTTCACCAGCCCCACGAGCTGCTTCCGAACTTCTATCGGGGCATGGCGATCCAGTTCGAGGCCATGGCGACGGCGGCTTCGGTCCGGGATCTCGTTGCGCGCCTCGAAGAGGAAGAGTTCCTTCTTCGCATCGATCCCGGCGTGACGCCGACGATGTTCCACGGAGGGGTGGTCAGCGAGGCCGAGCGGGGGCTTCTGCGCCGGATCGAGGACGTGGTCCGCCTGGGTCACGTGCTGAGGATCGAGCGTGACGAGATCGTCCTGGACAAGGGCCGCGTCCCGACGAACGAGAGGACGGTGCATGTCCACTGCGCGTCGAGAGGGCTGGCGAGCCCTCCGCTTCGGCCGATCTTCGAGGCCGGCCGAGTGACGATACAGCCGTTCCTGTGGGGTTTTGTCTGCTATCAGTTCGCCATGCTGGGCGTGCTCGAGGCCACGGTCGAGAGCGACAACGAGAAGAACCGCATCTGCCCGCCCATCCCCTACTGGGATTCGATCAGGGACTACCTGTCGGCGTTCCTCGCGACTCTTGCGAACGAACGGGCTCGGGCAGCGCACCCGACGCTTGCGAGCTGGGCGAAGGAAACACGGCTCAATCCGCTGGGCGAAATCGCGCGCTATCGCGATGCTCCGGATGTCCTTGACGCTCGGGAGCGCATCACACGGTTTCGGGCCGCGGCGGAGAGCAACTTGGTGAAGCTCTTCGAAGCGACCACCGCCCAGCCGCGAGCCTGACGTGAAAGCAGCAGGCGACGCGTCGCCGGTATGGGATCCCGTCGCGCCCTACGTGGGGACATGGGTAGCGATCCTGGGACTCACGTGGCTTCCTGGCGCGATAATGGCGATCATGGCTTGGCGTCTGAGCCGCCGGTCAGCCACTGCTCTCGCGGTGGCGTCCGTGTGCACTGCAGTCGGTTTCGGCGCAGCGTTCATCTTCACGGCCTTGTGGTTCGCATGCGTCTTCCACGGGGATTGCGTGTGAGATCTCGGCATCACGATCAGCCGCCGCCTAACCCGCGGGTGCAGCGGACGCGTTTATCGCCTTCGGCTCTTCACGCGCCGCTGACCCGCCACCCGTTAGGCGGCCCTAAGCCACCTGCGCTGGCGTAGAGTGCTGTCGTGCACCACAAGCGCGGAAGGGCGAAGAAGCAGCGTGCCGGCGGAGCTCGCCACGGCATGTGCAAACCTCAGAAGGTGGTGGGGAACTCGAATGGCAAGATGGATCGGCTGGGCGCTCGTAAAGCGTCGGAGGTTCGGCGGATTCATAGGGCTGGAGGCGACAATTCTGGCAAGGAATGGAGCGCCTAGCCCGCAGCCGGACTGTACCCGCCGTCTCTCCGCCCATTGGGCGACGCTGGAGCATCGGGGTACCATTCTTAGGTGCCGGAGATTTGCCGGTTTCTCGGGATTGTGATCACGATGTACCACCGGGAGCAAGCCCGCCCATTTTCACGCTCGATACTCGGGGCACAAGGTGACCGTGCGAATCGCGGATGGCGCGGTGGACGGGGACTTTCCGCCGCGGGCGTTGGGCCACGTGATGGAATGGTGGAGCTTGCACCGCCAGGAACTGGCCGAGAACTGGCGTCTGGCGCATGAGGGACGTGAGCTCAAGGCGATCCAACCTTTGGAGTAGAGAGATGGTTGACGTAGTGGAAGCTCGATACGTCAGGGACTTCACGATCTGGCTGAGGTTCGAGGATGGCGTCAGCGGTGAGGTGGATCTCTCAGCCGACCTTCACGGCCCGGTGTTCGAGCCGCTTCGGGACCGAGGCTACTTTCAGCGGTTTGCAGTTTCGAGCGACCTCGGAACAATCGCCTGGCCCAACGGTGCGGACTTCGCACCGGAGTTCTTGTACGACAAGCTTCACGTGGCCGCCTAACCCGCGGGTGCAGCGGACTCGCTCCTCGGCTTCGCCTCGGAGCTCGCCGCTGCCCCGCCACCCGTAGACGGACCGAAGCACTATCTAATTTCACGTGGCCCCGGCCAGCATGTGAGCCAGGCCGGCCGGGGCGAGCAGCGCGCCGAGGTCAGCCGTGAGGACCGATTGCCCACTCGCTGATGCTGTGCCACGAGGGATCGAGGTCGAGACCAATAAGCCAGGCGGCCGACCGCGAGATCGACGAGTTCATGACCGTCCCACGCTCGCGCCCAGGGCGACGAGAAGCTCATCCAGTTGCTCGAACGTCTCTTTCATCACATCCGCCGCCCCGGTGCCGGCAGCGTCGAGAGCTTCCTTCGAGGGATAGAGCTCGTGCATGACGAGCAGCGTCTTGCCGCCTTTTTCCGCGAAGGTCACCGTCGTGACGGAGCCCTCGTCACTTTCCTCATTGGTCCAGACGAGGCGCGAGTGCGGTGCGACTTCCTTGTACGTGCCGAAGAACGCCGACTGTGAGTCCCCGTGCGCGAACTCCAAACGGTACCTGCCCCCGACACGAACATCCATTTCGCAGGAAAGCAGGGACATTCCCATCGACTTCGGCACCCACCACTGCCTGAACAGCTCGGGCTTGGTCCACGCCTCGAACACGAGGCGCGCCGGGCCGTTGAAAGTTCGCGTGACGACGAGCTCACGCTCGGACGTTCGCTCCACCGTCGTGCGGTTCTTCATCGGTGTGGCCTCACTCTCTCTTCTTGCGTCCATCGACCTTCTCCCTCCGTTTCAATTCCTCGACAACCTTGTCCAACTCGTCGAAGCGTGCGTCCCAGAGCTGGCGATACCTCTCGATCCAGGCCGTCTCTTCCTCCAATCGGCGCGGGCCGAGCTTGCAGGTCCGCACGCGCCCGAGCTTCTCCGTGGTGACGAGCCCGGACTGCTCCAGGACGCCGACGTGCTTCTTCATGCCCGTGAGGGTCATGTGGAACTTCTCGGCAAGGTCCGTGATCGAAGCTTCGGAACGTCCCAGCTGCTCCAGAACGCCGCGTCGGGTCGCATCCGAGAGCGCGGCGAACGAGACATCGAGGCGGGCGTGCAAATACTGAACCATCCGGTTCAGTATAGGAGGAGTGGGACCAGCATGCAAGGGAGCCCAACCGCGGGCCGCGTTTCGACGGCGGTCGTCCCCGAGGGCACGCTACTCTTCTCGGCGACAACCGGCGTGCGGCAGGAGTTCGGCGCCTGCAACTCTAGATCCATCAGAGGATGGGAACCGCTGAGATGATTGCGGCGTCTTAAACCTGAGCACGCGGATGAGCGAACGTGCCGAAAGCCTCGACCCGGTCAGGATGCTAAACGTCGCATCGTGGCGGAAGCTGCGGGACTCGCGCGGGAGAGTTCGGCGCGGTCCAGAGTCCCAGAATTTGCGGCCGCCTGACAATGCCGTTGCAGCGGCCTCGCTTCCGCGCTTCGCTTGTTCGCTCGCCCCTGACCGGCAGCCCGTTAGAGCGCCCATGAAAGCATTCGTCGTCGAGAGATATGGCAAGAGTGGCCTGCGTGCCGCCCAGGTCCCGCAGCCCAGTGTCGGGCCGCGTGACGTTCTGGTCCGGGTGAGCGCTGCCAGCATCAACCCGCTGGACAAGATGATCCGCAACGGCGAGTTTAAGCAGCTCCTGAAGTACAAGACGCCGTTCGTGCTCGGCCATGACGCTGCGGGCATCGTGACGCGGGTCGGCGCCGACTTGCGGGATTTCAAGGTTGGCGACGAGGTCTACGCCCGACCTCGTGACCTGCGTATCGGGGCCTTCGCGGAGTACATCGCCATTGACCATGCCGACATCGCCCACAGGCCGAACTCACTCACGATAGAAGAGTCTGCAGCGGTCCCTCTGGTCGCGCTTGCCGCGTGGCAGGCGTTGGTCGACCTCGCACAGGTCAAGGCGGGGCAGAAGGTCCTCGTGCACGCTGGCGCCGGTGGACTGGGCTCGACAGTGGTTCAGCTCGCAAAACACTTGGGCGCATACGTCGCCACAACTGCGCACGGCAACGACGAGCTGAAGGTGCGCGGCCTCGGCGCGAACGAAGTCATCGACTACACAAAGGCAGACTTCGCAGAGTTGCTCTCCGGCTACGACGTCGTGCTCGATTCCCTTGGAGGCCACAACCTCGCAAAGTCGCTGACCGTACTGACACCTGGTGGCCTAGCGGTCAGCGTCGTAGGCCCGCCGGACGCTGCCTTCGCCGAGCAGATCGGCCGGCCACTGCTGAAGCCCGTGATGGCTCTGATGAGCCGAAAGAGTCGAGCGCGGGCCAGGAACCTGGGCGTGCGTTATTCGTTCTTCTTCATGCGGGCTAGTGGCGCGTGGCTGCCGCCCCGGAAGCGATTGCTTGTTCTACCAAGAGGGGAAGGGAAAGTTCGACTACCACCCGGCTCCGGCGTCGGCTGCCAGGTAGCCGCAGGATGATTACTCCACCACCATCCAGCATGCATGACTGGCCCCCGAAAACGCGCGTGCAGCGGACTCGCTCCTCGCCTTTGGCTCGAAGCTCCCGGCTGACCCGCCACCCGTCAGGCGGCTCCTGGCGAATTGACGTCTTAACGTCAAAGCGTTAACCTGTGGTCCATGAGCAGCGCCAAGCGAGCCACCGTTTACTTTGAGCCGGAGATCCACCGGGCCTTGCGGCTCAAGGCCGCGACGTCCGACAAGTCGATCTCCGACATGGTTAACGATGCCGTGAGACTGTCACTGGCTGAGGATGTCGAGGACCTGGAAGCGTTCGAGAAGCGCAAGCGGGAGCCGAATCTCGACTTTGAACGGTTCGTGAAGGCTCTCAAGCGGCGTGGCAAGCTATAGCGTCCTGATCAAGCCGTCCGCGGCCAGGGAGATCGAGGCCGTTGACCAGAAGAAAGACAGGCAGCGCATCGTGGCGAGCATTCTTGCGCTTGCGGAGGAGCCGCGGCCGGTCGGATGCGAGAAGCTCGCAGGGCGAGACGATCGGTACCGGATCCGCGTCGGCCGATTTCGCATCGCTTACTCAATCGCTGATGCCGAATTGGTGGTGCTCGTCGTGCGAGTCGCTGATCGCAAGGACGTGTATCGATAAGCCGCCTGACCCGCGGGTGCAGCGGACTCGCTCCTCGGCTTCGCCTCGGAGCTCGCCTCCCCGCTCCCCGCTGACCCTCCACCCGTTGGGGCGCTCTCGAGGGGCGGTGTGACGTGAGCCGCGCGGCGCTCGTTCTGGTTGCGGCAAATGCCCTGGCGTGGGTCATCTTTCTTGGCAGTCGACCCGCAACACCGTGGGCAGAGTTGGAGGACCGCCGCCCGCACTTCACGCCGGGTGGCGTATCGGTCGAACACAATACGGCGTGGGGCACACCGTTGTTCGGACGAGAAGTCGGTGGTCACTCTCCGCAGAGCAGGGTAGCCTCGTTCTTCATGCTGATCAATACGCCAGCTCTCCTCGCATCGGTGACAGCCTTTGAGATGCTCGAACTGACGTCCATGTCGATGGCACTGGTCTCATTCATCGCGGGAGTCCTCGCCGTGCTCGTGTCCTCCCTGCAGTGGCTCGCGATCGGTCTGTTGTGGGGACGCCGTCACCGTGCGTTACCAGCGGCCTGACCCGCGAGCGGCGCGCCCGGTGAACTCGAGTATCGTTAGGCCGCGCGACCATGGATTGACAGGGAGGAAGAGATGAAGTTGAAAGAGGGTGCCTTCTGCAAGGTCGTCGCCGGCACGCACAAGGGTAAGTCCGGCACCGTGCGAGACATCAACAAGAGCAAGAGCGGGAACGTCACCATCACCGTGGTGCCTCAGAACGGGCCCCGTTTCAAGACGCTGGCCAGGAATGTCCAGGTGGAGGGCGCGGCCTGACCCGCGGGTGCAGCGGACTCGCTCCTCGAGTTCGACTCGGAGCTCGCCGCCGACACGCCACCCGTTAGGAGGCCAGAACGTACAGAAGGGAGACCACGATTCGAAACGAGCAGGCGGCACCCGAGACGAAAGGTATTACGGTGAAGCTACTGGCCGCGCTTGACCTTGGCTCTGAAATCGAGGGCCTGGCAGGGCGCCAGCTTCGAATGCGAATGGTGACCATCGAACCGGGAGGGGTCTTCGGCCCGAGTCACGACCATAAAGACAGACCGGGCATGGTCTACATCCTGCAAGGAACAATCACTGATCATCGGGATGGAGTGGCCAGGGAGTATGGGCCGGGATTGGGCTGGCCCGAGGATCGGAACACCACGCACTGGCTCGAGAATAGAGGAACGACGCCGGCGGTGGAGATCTCAGTCGATATCGTCAGGCAACGGTGAGCTCAGTCCCGACACTGACCCCGGCCGCCCACTCAACCCGCGGGTGCAGCGGACTCGCCTCCACGCTTCGCCACGGGGCTCGCCGCTGACCCGCCACGCGTTGGACCGCCCTATGGCGATTGGTATTCTTACGGAATGCGACCCCTTCGGTATTCCATCAACGTCACATTGGACGGGTGCTGCGATCATCGTGTGATGATCGCCGACGAAGACATACATCGTCACGCGGCCGAGAACATCGAGCGGGCCGATGCCCTCCTCCTTGGCCGGGTGACCTACGAAATGATGGAGGCAGGGTGGCGGCGGCCGGGGCCGGCGATGCCTGCTTGGACGGAACCCTTCGCCCGGACGATCGGCGCGGCGAGGAAGTATGTCGTGTCGAGCACCCTGGACCGGGTCGATTGGAACGCGGAGCTCGTGCGCGGCGATCTCGGGAAGGCCGTTCAGCAGCTCAAGCGGGAGCCGGGTAAGGGACTGTTCACGGGGGGCGTGAAGCTCCCGCTGGCGTTGGCGGAGCTGGGATTGATCGATGAGTACGAGTTCGTGGTCCAGCCCAGGCTGGCGGGCCATGGGCCGACGTTGTTCGCCGGGCTATCGAAGCACGTCGACTTGAAGCTCGTCAGCCGGCTGGAGTTCGGCTCGGGGGCGGTGGCGATGCGGTATGAGCCGAAAAGGTAGCCATCCGTCGAAGCGCGGCCCCGGACAGTCTGGTGGGTCGAGGTCAGGAACGACGCTGGACTTACCATCGCCGCGTATCGGAGGTCACATGAAACGAGTCACCGGCATCGGCGGCATCTTCTTCAAGGCCAAAGACGCTCCCTCACTGCAGGCCTGGTACAAGCGGCACCTGGGGATCGATGTCCAGGTCTGGGGCGGAGCGGCCTTCCCCTGGACCGACGCCGAGGGCAAGCCGGTTGCCGGCACAACGGCCTGGTTGATCGACCCGCAAGAAAGCAATCACTTTGCGCCGAGCTCTGCTGCCTTCATGGTCAACTACCGAGTGGCAGACCTCCACGGCCTGGTCGAGGCCTTGAGGGAAGAAGGCTGCAATGTGCTCGAGAAGATTGACGAATCCGAGTATGGGAAGTTTGCCTGGGTGATTGATCCAGAGGGAAACAAGGTCGAGCTGTGGGAGCCGCCTCCAGGCCAGTGAGCAGGCTCGTTACTCACGGCCGCGAACTGCGGCCGTAATACTTCGTTCAACCGCTGGTGAACTCGAACGAGAACCGGCCCTGATTCCGGAGGAAGACGGATGACAAACGAAGCGGCGACGGATCCGCTCGACGCGATGAGTGCGGCACCTCATCACCACGAGGTGCTCCTGGAGAACGAGTCTGTCCGGGTGCTCGATACTCGCCTCGGTCCGGGCGAGCGCACTCCGGTTCACACGCATCGTTGGCACAGCGCCCTCTACGTCCTGGGCTGGAGCGACTTCATTCGTTACGACCCGGACGGGAAAGTGCTCGTCGATTCGAGGTCTATGGCGGCAAAGCCGCCCATCGGTACGGCCCTGTGGTCAGCACCCCTTGTTCCGCACTACGTACACAACGTGGGAAGCGGGGAGTTGCGCATCATCGCCGTCGAACTCAAGCGTCCTTAGGCCGTCGGCGATGCATCAACTGGCGCCACGATCGCGGCGATCACCGCGGCCTAACCCGCGGATGCAGCGGATTCGCTCCTACGCTTCGCTACGGACCTCGCCGCTGGACCGCCATCCGTCAGGCGCGTTCGATGAAAGTTATGGGCGCCGCGCCTGACCCCCGGGGTGCAGCGGAGTCGCCGCTCGCCTGAGGCTCGGCGCTCGCGGCTGACCGCCGCCCGCTCGGCCGTCCTGAGCCGCGCCTCAAACTCACGGGCGACCCTGACGTGACGCCCCTCGGCGTTCGTGGGGGCGACGCGCAGACTTTCTGCCGTCGCGCGGAGCGCGCAGGTCTTTGGTGTTAGCCTTGGGGCGGAGCGTCCCTTCGTTGGGCGGCGCGAATCAGTGAGGAGGTAGCTATGCCCGCGAGTCTCAAAATGTGCAGGACCGGTGAATCGGTGTCTTTCGGTCTGCTGATGCTGCTCGCAAGTCTGTCGGTCGCCGCTCAGACCCCGCCCTCGGGGCAGCCAGTCCTGGCGTCGAGCGGGCCCCCGACGGCGTACGGTACGGCAGACTACACGGTAACTACAATCGCGGGCGTTGGGTTCGCTCCAGGCAGCAACGGCATGATCTACAACGTCAGTGGCAGCGTCGCTCGGGCCGTCAACGCCATTGGCGGGCACTTCTATTCGGCACTCGACATCCCGGCGGGCTCAGTCATCGACTTCATCGGGTTCAATAATTTAAACGACGGAACACCGAGCGTGATGGTTATCCACTTGTATGTGCGCGACGCAAGTGGCACCGCGACTCCTCTCTCCGCTCTCGGCAATACGGCTCATAACTCGTGGGCGACGGACATCAATCCCGCGCCACTGGGGATCCTTTGGACTGGCAGCCAGGGGGTCGGTCGCACCCTCATACTGGACATGGAAATCGCGCCCAGCGGCGGTACACAGTTCTTCGGTTCCGTGGACGTCTGGTGGAAGCGCACCGTCAGTCCAGCGCCGGGAACCGCATCCTTCAACGACGTGCCGACAAACCATCCTTTCTTCCAGTTCATCGAGGCGCTGAGGGCTTCGGGAATCACGGGCGGTTGCAACGCGGCGCCGCCGCTGTACTGTCCGGATAGCCCGGTGACCCGTGGGCAGATGGCCGTATTTCTGGCGAAGGCGCTCGGGCTCAGTTGGCCGAATTGAGGAGAGCACCGTCGCTCGATGGGCCGGCGCCAGACGCACCCGCGGCGCACAGGCCCATGAAGAGTGACTTTCGAGTCGTGCCGCGGCCCGACATGCGGCGTGCAGCGGACGCGCTCATCGCCGGCTCTTCGCGGGCCGTCGACCCGCCACCCGTTCGGCGGGCCGAAGGATGACTGTGCCGGGTGAGGGCAGGTTCCCGTGGCGCCGCGTGCTCGGGTCCCTCCTCGCAGCGCTGCTCGTTGCGGCGGCAGGCTTCACCGCGCTCTGGGCGGACGTGGAGGAACCCCGTCCACTCCACATCGCTATCCAGGTCATCGCGCTGCCATTCGTTCGCCTTGTCTATTTGATCGGCGGTGTGCGTAGCGCCCAGGCGATCTGGTTCGCCGGGCTCTCGAGCATCCTCGTGTGGTGGGCCATATTCTTCATGCTCTTGACGAGGAGGGCGCGTAGGCGCAACGCGCAGCGACCCGCCTGACCCGCGGGTGCAGCGGAACGCCCCTGCGCTTCGCAAGGGGGCTCGCCGCGGACCCGCCACCCGTCAGGCGGACGCGCGGCTTAAGGGCAGTGGTTTCTCGGTCAGGCGGTTGACAAGGAGGACCAAGCCATGAAGGTGCGTCGCGACACTCGGTCCTGGCCGATCGCCGCATGGATTCTGATCGCCCTCCTCTCCGGGCCTGCCACGGTGACTTCCGTCTGGCTTCTCGCCGAGGCCGCTGCGAAGGCGGGGTTTGTCGTCCTGCCCGGCGGCGCACCCCGGTTCACCGGGCCAAAGGGCAGAGAAGCGGACGTCACGGAACTGGTGGCGACGGGAGACCAGACCGGCGGAGCGCTCGGCCTGGTCCGGCAGACCATCGCGCCCGGGAGCGGGCCGCCCGCGCACATTCACCAGGCAGAGGACGAGTTCTTCTACGTCGTGAGCGGGGAGTTCAAGGTCAGGCTCGGTGACCGGATCATGAGCGTGCCGGCTCAGTCCGTCATGTTCATCCCTCGAGGGACCGCGCACACCTTCGAAAACGTCGGGACGGAGCCCGGCGTGCTGTTGGTGGGTGTGACGCCGGGCGGGTTCGAGAAGATGTTCGAGGAACGGCAGGGCGTGGATGCGGCGACAAACCGTGCGCTCATGTCAAAGCACAAGATGGAGGTGGTGGGACCGCCGCTTCAGTGACCGGTAGCATTCTTGCCGTCGATAGGAGTTGGAGAAACCCATGCGCGAGTACATCTTCTTCATGCACGGCGATGTTCCCGAGCAAGAGGGGACGGGTCGAGATCCGGCGACCTGGGAGCAATACGTCGAGACGCTCCGGACAGCGGGCCGGTTTCAAGGAGGAAGCTCGATCGGGGCCGGTGAGTGCGTGTCGAAGAGGCGTCCGCCGAAACAGACCACCTCGCACCTGTCGGGATACATTCGCGTCCAGGCCCGTGACCTCGAGGACGCCAAAGCACTGCTCGAAGGGAACCCGGTATTCGAGGCGGGAGGAACGGTGGAGATCCGGGAGCTTCCGCGAGACTGACTCGAGGAGAGACCAATGAAGGGGCGTGTCGCCGTTCTCACCTGCATGACGCTCTTGCTCGGGATCGCGTTATCGGCCCGAGTCCAGACGGAGAATCCCAGGCCCACGCCCGAGCTGAAGAAACTCGAATACTTCGCCGGCACATGGACCAGCGAAGGCGAGATCAAGCCGGGGCCCATGGGCCCGGGCGGCAAGTTCACGGGAACGAACCGCGTCCGGTGGATGGACGGTGGATTTTTCCTGGTGACGCGCTCCGAGTTCAACGGCGCCATGGGCAAAGGCGCGGAAACGGCCTACATGGGCTACGACGTCAACGACAGGATGTACACCTACGACTCGTTCAACACCCTGGGCGAAGCCGACCACGCCAGAGGCAACGTGGACGGCGACACCTGGACCTGGCAGAGCGAGACGAGGATGGCCGCACAGACCACAAAAGGACGACTCACCATCAAGGTGCTGTCGGCCAGGGCCTACAGCTTCAGGTTCGAACTATCGCCCGACGGCACCACCTGGACCACCGTATTGGAAGGCAAAACCACGAAGAAATAGATGCCGGGGCGTTCCCGGAGGGGGAGAGCGTCATCGAGATCGGCTGGTGCTTCCTCGGGCGAGTGTTCTGGGGTGGCCGATACAACGGTGAGATGAAGCGCCTCATACTGGCCTTCTATGGTCGAAGGGGCGAAGCCGGTGCGGCCTGAGACGCGGGCGCGGCGGCCTCGCTCGTCGGCTGCGCCTCCGGGCTCGCCGCTGACGCGCCGACCGTTCGGCAGCGGACAGTCGCGGAAGTGCTTCGGCGGCCTCGTGCTCGTCGCGATCGTGGCTGTTCGGTGTACCTCCGCGCCCCAGGCGGTCCACGCGGCACCAGCAGCGGCGCGTCCGAGATCGAGCATTGGCCAGAGCCTGAGCCTCGCGATGTCATTGGGAAACGCCCTGGCGGTGGGCGACCGGTCGGTGACGGCCAGGTTCACTCTCACGAACAACGGGCCGGCGGTATTCGAAGGGTGCTTTGGGCCGTCGTGGGGCGTCAGCGTGATTGCGGGCGGCCACGATGCGGGTCACATCGTTCGCGCTGAGCACCCGGGCTGCGATGAAAAATTGACGCTTCTGCCGGGTCAGAAGATCGTGTGGTCAAAGACGGTTCCGCTCAGTAGTCTGCGCGCCGGCACGGCGAAAGTCACCGGATGGGTGAAGGTCATCGATCCCGCGGCGTGCGATCAGCGCTACGGTTGCCGGGAGGAGTCCGTTGCGTCTCAGACGATGACGATACCGATCGGAGAGAGGTAGATGATGCCGCGCCCTGACCGGCGGGTGCAGTGGACTCGCCACTCTTCATCAGCCGGAGGAGGTCGCTCATGAAAAAGACCGCGAACGCCCGGTTCGCCATCAAGAGCTGGGATGAGAAGCCCTACAGTGAGGGCCCGGACCAGCCAAGGCTCACTCGGGCCAGGGTGACCAAGACCTACACAGGCGATATCGAGGGAGATGGCGAGGTCGAGTACCTGATGATGTATCGCAGCGACGGCTCGGCCACCTTCGTGGGCCTCGAGCGGGTCGTCGGGCGAGTCGGCGGCAGGACCGGCACTTTCGTGCTCCAACGCACGGGCCTATTCGAGAGCGGGCAGGCGAAGGAGTCCTACTCCGTCATCCCCGGCTCCGCGACGGGACAACTGCTGGGCCTCCTGGGCGATGGCAGCTCCGCGGTTGGGCACGGCATGGAGCATCCCTTCACCCTGAGCTATGAGCTGGCCTAGCACCGCGTTACCGCGCGCGGCCTGACAGCCGTAACCGCCGAGCGGGGGAGACCAGCCTAACGCGATCTGCCGCCGCGGGGGGTCGGACGCTTTGCCTTCGCCGCGATCCTGGCGCCCTTCGTTTTCCCTGCGGTCCCGGCCGGCTTCGTCTTGGCTGCGGCCGGCTTCCCGGTTCGTGCGCCGCCCGCCGCGGCAGTTGATCTGGCTTTGCCCTTTCCGCTGGCGGCGTTGAACTCCACGGCGGCGAGGAGAGCCTTCTTCAGGCCGCTCGCGTTCACCCTGTCGCCCTGGAAGATCTTGATGGCGCGCCACCTGTTGCCGGCGAGCTCGGCATTGAAGACGCCGCCCATGTCCTCGATCTTCGCGCCGTTGATGAAGGTCACCTTCACCATGTCCTTGAAGACGTTGCAGATGCAGAGGATGCCGTCGTGGCTCCACGTGGGCGTGCCCATCCACTTCCAGTCTTCCGTCACGTCGGGGACGGTCGCGCGGATGATGCGACGGACTTCCGCCAGCGTTTGACCCCGCCAGTCGGCGTGATCGGCGATCGCCTTGTCGATGCGCTCGGAAGGGTTCATGTCGTCTCCGTCGGAAAGGCGGTGCTCAGCGCGCCGTCAGGCGATCGCCGGCGTGGCCTGCAGGCGGCGCCAGAAGAAGTACGAGAGCCCCCAGAGCACGCCGGTGGCCGCCGCCCAGCCCCACACCGCCGGGCCATCGCCCACCGCGAAGTGGGCGATGAGCGCCGAGCCGAGGGTGATGGCGAAGCCGGCGTAGGCCCACTCCTTGAGCCGCGCCGGCACGGGCGCGAGCAGCAGCGCCACGCCGAGGAGCTTGGCCCACGAGAGCTCCACCCGGAAGTAGGCGGGGAAGCCGAGGTGGGTGAACATCTCCGCCACCTGCGGCAGGCGCAGCTGCGCATAGGCGGTGAAGCCTATCTGCAGGCAGAAGAGCGCGGTGAAGATCCAGAAGCCGATGGCGATTCCCCTGAAGCGGGGCATGCTCATGTCCGTCCCTCCTTCAAGCCCGCGGGGCGCTTTGCGGCCAGCCGGGGGTCTCGACGCCGAACTGCTTCGCGTACTCGGCGTTCAATCGCTGCCAGCCGCCGAACTTCATGGCCTCGGCGCCGACGATGCGTCCGACGGGCTCGCCGGCGAGAAGCCGATCCAGCACGTCGAAGCAGATGTGCCAGCCCGCGGCGCCCATCGAAATGAAGCGTCGGTCGATGTTGTGCCAGAGCGTGAGGCGCGTGCCGCCGCCTCCGTGCGGCTCCAGCTCCCAGCGGATGTCCTGTCCACCCCAGTTGAACTCGAGCAACCTGGGAGCGTCGGCCCGCTTGACCTGCGTCTCGGTCACCTGCGGCGTCGGCGCTCCCACCGTCGAGAGCATCGCGGTGCCGACGGCGCCGAGGCTCCGGTCGGAGTCGAACGGGGCCCATTCGCGGAGCTCCTCGGGGTCCGTGAGCGCCTTCCAGACCGTTGCGGGAGGGTGGCGGAGGTCGCGGACGAGAACGAGCGTCCACTTCTCTCCATCTTTCCGGACCTCGGCCCCGGCCGCGGGGCCGGGCGCGTACTCCTTACGGTTGCTCATCGCTTCTTTCCTTTCCTGGATGTCCGTTCCATCCGATCGAGATGGCGTTCGAGCGCATCGACGTGGGCCGTCCAGAAGCGCCGGAAAGGCTCCAGCCAGGCGTCGACCTCCATGAGCGGCTCGGGCCGGAGCCGGTAGACGCGCCGCTGGGCCTCGACGCGCGCCTCCACGAATCCGGCCTCGCGCAGCACGCGGAGGTGCTTGGACACGGAGGTCTGCGGCATCCGCAGCCGGCGCTCGATTTCGCCGACGGAGCGCTCCGACGACGCGAGCAGGCCGAGGATGGTCCGGCGGTTCGGCTCCGCGATGATCGCGAACGAAGATTCCATGGCGTGTATATATACCTATTGGGTCATATGCCTGTCAAGGCATATTTTCTGACGAGAAGGCGGCATTTCGCCGGTTGACTGACGGGCCGTGGTCCGCCAATCTGACAGGCCCGGAGGAGGCCCTGATGCCGAAGAAAGCTCGAAAGGGCGGGAAGGCCGCCGTCCTGCTCTCGGGCGGCAACCCGCGCATCGCGAAGGCGGACGGCGACGCCCCGGTGAAGGCGTACATCGCCGCGATGCCGGGCTGGAAGCACGACATCGGGAAGCGCCTCGACGCCCTCGTCGTTCGCCACGTGCCCGACGTGCGCAAGGCCGTGAAGTGGAATTCGCCGTTTTACGGCATCGAGGGCCAGGGCTGGTTCCTGTCGTTCCACGTCTTCACCCGCTACGTCAAGACGACCTTCTTCCGAGGCACGTCGCTGCGGCCCGTTCCACCCGGAGGCACGAGCAAGGAAGCGCGCTGGATCGACATCCACGAGGACGATCTCGACGAGGCCCGGATGGCGAAGTGGGTGAAGCAGGCGGCGGCGTTGCCCGGCTGGCTTCCGTAGCCGGCGAGCACCGGGGAGTCAGGAACGCGTCAGCGCGGCGGCGTCGAAGGCTTTGCCTCTTCCAGTCTCCAGCCGCTGCGGATGTTCTGGGCGTTGCAGTAGTTGGACGGGCATGCGTTGCCGTTCAGGCAGCTCAGCACGGCCTCGCACGCCTGCCTCGGCGTCGAGCCCGCCGGGATCGGGACCGTCTGCCGGCACCAGCCCGAGTATCCGGGGTTGCTGAAGGCGCAGTCGGCCCGGGGCGCGTCGGCCTTCGGCGGCGGCGATCCGACCGCTCGCTCCGTCGAGAACAGAAGCAGCGCCACGAGGACGAGCGGCCAGGCGGCGATCCGCAGGGTGTTCTTCAAGGCTTCCTCCGTTCGCAGGGAGAGGGTGACCCGATCTTCTCACGCCGCGCCCCGGATTCCAGCGGCCGGCATGGCGGCCATAGGATGGGCGTCCAGGCCAGCTTCCTCGGAGGTCTACGACATGCCGACGATCAGGCGAGCGGCTCCCCAGTTTCTGGTCCGCAACCTCCGTGACGCGATCGCATTCTACGAAGATCGCCTCGGCTTCACGACGGACTTCGTCTACGGCGATTTCTACGCGAGCGTGTCGCGAGACGGCGCTCCGATCCATCTCAAGTGCGCCCCCAGGCTCGACGCCGAGCGGGCCCACCGCAAGTCGGGCGAGCACCTCGACGCCTTCCTCGACATATCCGGGGTCCGTGCGCTGCATGACGAGCTCGTCGGGCGCGGCGCTCCGATCACGCAACCGCTCGGGGAGCGTCCGTGGGGAACGCTGGATTTCCAGGTCGAGGACCCGGACGGCTACATCCTCTGCTTCTCCGAAGCTCCGGCGCGCGATGCACTCGCCCGGGGCTCGACTCCGATCGGGGAGGCGGTACCGGAGCTGCCGGTCGCCGACGTCGAACAGGCACAGCAGTACTATCGCGACGTTCTCGGCTTCGAGATCGGATGGCTCTATCCGGGGAAGGAGATCGGCGCCGTCTCACGGGGAAATGCGGTCATCTTCTTCCGGCGACGACAGGGAACTTTCGAACCCGCGGTTCACTGGGTATTCGCCGGAGACATCGACGCCGCGTACGCGGAGCTCCGATCTTCGGGTGCGAGGATCGCGGAGCCGCTGGAGAAAAAGCCCTGGGGGCTGACGCAGTTCACGCTCGAAGACCTCGCCGGACACCGGTTTCATTTTCACTGTGACTGAGCGGGTGCCGATGACGACGCGGATCAGGAGGCTCGGGCCGGACGACGGGGAAAAGGCCGAGGACGCGGTGCGCACCTTCAAGAACGCGTCGCGCTCGGTCGGCTCGCTCGGGGCCTTTCTGCGCAACCCCGCAAACTACATTCTGGTGGCGGAGGCCGGCGGGCGGATCGTGGGCTTTCTGACGGCCTATCGCCCGGAGCGGGCCGATCGCGAAGCCTGCCAGATGTTCGTCTACGAGGTCGGCGTCGCGGAGGAGTGGCGCCGCCGGGGCGTGGGGACGGCGCTGCTTCGCGAGATCGTCGCGCTCGCTCGAGCCGAAGGAATGTTCGAGGCCTTCGTCCTGACGAGTCGCGGCAACGCGCCGGCGCGAGGGCTGTACGCGCGCACCGGGGGAAAGGTGGAGGACGACTCCGCGGTCGTCGTGACTTATCCGCTCTGAGGCGGGAGACGAGAAGCATGCCCTTCGCGATCAAAGCCGAGGTCAGCGATCCCCGGGCGCGGACGTTCGCGTTCCCGGCGCAGAAGACGATGTATGGCGGCGAAAACGTCGCCCGGGGCGACGCGATCTTCGTCTTCGCGAGCGAGAACGAGGGCGGGCCGGGTCTCGTCGCGCGCGGCGTCGTCACCTCGGCCCGGGCGGTCGCCAGGAAACGCGGGATCGCCCGGCAGACGCCGCGCGTGAGCATCACCATCCGGCGCACCGGGCTCGCGAAACGGCGCCTGGGACGGAGCGAGCTCAAACCGTTCGTCCAACGGGACGACGGCCGGCCGGAGACCGAGCTCAATTTCAAGTTCTATCGGCAGGCGACGAACAAGATCGTCGGCATCTCGGATGAAGCGGCCGCGTTCCTCCGGGCGTTGTTTTGACGCGCGATCCGTCGGGATGCATGGTCTATGATTCCGCGCGGCTCCCTCGCCGTCGTGAGGAACACGCATGACTCTCCGTCTCGTCGGGCTGCTTGCATTCCTCGCCGCCATGGCGCCTTCCCAGGATGGCGCCGTGCCCGTGGAGGAAGAGCCGCATCACAGGACGGTGTTCAAGAACGAGTACGTCCAGGCATTTCGGGTGACGCTCGAACCCGGCCAGCAATCGCTCATGCACGTCCATTCCCACGATGATGGCGCGGTCCGGTTGAGCACGGCCACCGTCGCGGCGGACAGCCCGGGCCAGCCCCTCGGTCCGGACGAATCTGTTCAGCCCGGTCTCGTCTCCGCTCGAAACAACGAGGCCAAACCGCTCACGCATCGCGTTCACAACCTCGGGACCACCGTGTTCGACGTGATCGACGTCCAGATTCTGGGGCGCCCGCCGGGCCCCGTCGTACCGGCGATCTCGGCACCCGCGGCCGAGAACGAGAAGATGCGTGTGTACCGCTACGACCTCGCGCCAGGCGCGGCCACGGCGCCGCATACCCACGCGCGGCCGTACCTGCTCGTCGCCGCTACCGCCGTCGATCTCGGCATGACCTCGCCCGACGGCGCGTCCATGGAGCACGCGGTCAAGGCGGGCGACCTGCACTGGGTCGACACCGCCGTCACGCACTCCTTCACGAACCGCGGGCCCGAGAAGGGCATCCTCGTCGAGTTCGAGCTCAAGTAGCCTCGAACCCGCATGCTCATGGAAATCGGACAGGTCGAGGCGATCTTCCGGTATCCCGTGAAGTCCATGGGCGGCGAACGGCTCGAGGTTGCCGAGCTGGGCTGGCACGGCGTCGATGGGGACAGGCGCCTCGCTTTCCGGCGGATGGCTGACCACAGCGGGTTCCCCTGGCTGTCGGCGAGCCGGCTTCCCGAGCTGCTCCTGTTCACCCCGCAGCGCCGTGAAGACGGTGCTCCGGGAGACCTTCCGACGCACGTTCGGACACCGGAGGGCGAGGCGATGCCCGTCTTCGGGGAGGGCCTGGCCGCGGAGGTCGGACGCCGGCACGGCTCTCCGGTGCAGATGATGCAGTTGAGACACGGCATCTTCGACGACGCCTGCATCTCCGTGATCGCGGTGGACACGGTGCGCGAGATCTCGAGGCTCGCCGGGCGAAGCCCGGACGTGCGGCGATTTCGTCCGAACGTCGTCGTTCGCCTCGCGCGGCCGGGGGCCTTCCAGGAGGACGAGTGGCTGGGCGGCGTGCTCTCGTTCGGCGAGGGGGCGGAAGCCCCGGCCGTCGCCGTCACGATGCGCGACGTTCGCTGCTCGATGGTGAACCTCGATCCCGACTCGGCCAGCTCCGCGCCGGAAATGCTGAAGGCGGTCGTTCGCGCGAACGGGAACAACGCCGGAATCTACGGGACCGTCACCCGCATCGGCCGGCTGGCGGTCGGGCAGACCGTCTTCCTCCGTGCAGCGACCGGGAAGAACGAAGCAGAATGAACTCGAAAGAAAGGGGGAAGAGCATGTCGGGTGAAATCGGCAGGCGGTTCGGCCGGACGCTCTGCATCCTCGTGGCTGCGGCCGGAGTGCTGCGGGCATCGCCCGCGGCTTCCTGACGGCCCTGTTCGACCTCCTCCAGCAGCAGAAGATCAAGCCGCTCATCGCGCGGCGATTCCCTTTGGCCGAGGCGAGAAAGGCGCACGAGCTTCTGGGCGAGGGAGGCGTGACGGGCAAGATCGTGCTCGTGTGCGGCGGGTAGCGAGGGTATGGTCACGCTTCGGGAAGCGAATCGCCGTGACATGTACGTGAGAACCCTCGAGGCCGCCCGGATGCTCGCCGTCGCCTCGTGCCTCGTGGCCCTCCTGAGCTGTGCCGGTCCGGAGCCGTCGGCCGCCGGCGGCGACGGGAAACCCGGGCGCGCCGAGGTCGAGGCCACGACCGAGAAGTTTCACCAGGCGCTGAGGACGAACGATGCCGACAGGCTGTTCTCGTTCGTCGCGGACGACGTCGTGATGATGCCGCCCGGCGAAGCCGCCATCCGCGGCAAGGCGGCGATGCGCGAGTGGTATGCCGCGTTCCTGTCGCAGTTCCGGACGTCGTCGCTGGTCCTCGGGGACCGCGAGGTCTTCGTCGGGGCGGGCTGGGCCGTCGAAGTCGGGAGCTACGAATGGGGCCTCGAGCCCGCGGCGGGCGGCGGCGATCCGGCCGTGGATCGCGGCCACTACATGCAGGTGTGGAGGCGGCGACCCGACGGGCGCTGGCAGTTCGCGCGGGAAATCTGGAACAGCACGGCGCCACCGCCTGCGGCCGCGGGAAAGTGAGGCCCATGGACCTCGCCGGCATCCGGTCGATCGCGTCCCGGTACACCGCGGCCTGGTGCAGCCAGGACCCCTCGCAGGTGGCCGCGTTCTTTGCCGAGGACGGCTCGCTCACGATCAACGACGGAGCCCCGTCCGTCGGGCGAGCCGCGATCGCCGCCGCCGCCCGAGGCTTCATGTCCGCCTTCCCCGACATGATCGTGCGCATGGACGCGGTCGAGGCGGACGGACCGGGCTTCCTCTACCGCTGGACGCTCGTCGGCACGAACACGGGCCCCGGCGGCACCGGCCGTCGCGTCCACATCAGCGGGTACGAGGAGTGGGTCGTCGGCGCGGACGGGCTCATCGCGAAGTCGCTCGGCCACTTCGACGAGGCGGAGTACGAGAGTCAACTCGAGGGCGTCTCCACCGGACGCTGACTGCCGAAAGGCAAAGGAGGTCTCATGCCACGTGTTCTGCTTCTCGGCTACGATCCGGAGACGGTGGATTTTTCCGACCCGGCGTTGCCACCCGGCATGAGCGTCGAGAAGGTCCACGCCGGCATCGCGGTTGCTCTCAAGCAGTTCGCCGAGCGCGGGTGGGAGAGCGACGTCGGCTTCATCCGGCCGGACGAGTCCGTCGGGTCGACCGTGGAGCATCTGCTGACGTCGAAGAGCTACGACTGCGTCGTCGTCGGCGCGGGCGTCCGCCTGCCGCCTCGGAGACTCGGGGATTTCGAAGCCGTGATCAATGCCGTTCACAAGGCGGCCCCGCGCGCGGCGATCGCCTTCAACACGCGGCCCGACGACAGCGCCGAGGCCGCGGGCCGGTGGTTGAAGGCGGGAAGCGCGCGGTAGAGGCCGGTCTCGCGCAGGCCCGCGGGTCCGGTGCTGACGCGGAGATCACGAAACGGATGGTGCCTCATGTGTTTTGAGCGCCACGAGGCGGAGCCATGACGATCATCAAGATCGACCACGTCCAGCTCGCGATGCCGCGCGGCGGGGAGGACAGGGCGCGCGAGTTCTACGCCGGGCTCCTGGAGGTTCCCGAGGTTCCGAAGCCCCGGGCGCTCGCCGGGAGAGGGGGAGTGTGGTTCCAGCGCGGCGACGTGAGGATTCATCTCGGAGTCGATCCGGAGTTTCGCGCGGCTCTCAAGGCGCATCCGGCATTCCTGGTTCGAGACCTCGCCGCCCTGGCGCAGCGTCTTCGTGCGGCCGGAGTGGACGTGGTCGACGACGACCTGCTGCCGGGCTACCGGCGGGTCTACGCGACGGATCCGTTTGGAAACCGCCTCGAGCTCATGGAGCGGGAAGACTGACGTCCAACCGGGGCACTCCGCCTCGGACCGCTTCGCCGTGATACGGTTTCGACGAGCCCCGATCACATGCCAGCAGCCTCGGACGCCGGAACCGCTTCGCGCTTGCCCGTCCCTGCGGCCGGCGCGCACGACCGCCTGTTCTACGGCGGGATGGCGATCGCGATGGGACTCACGGCCTTCGGGGGATTCGCCTCGACCTACTACCTGCGATTCCTCGACGGCGGCCCGAGGGCGACGTTCAGCGGCGGGCCCTTCACCGCGCGCGTCCACGTGCACGGCGCGCTCTTCACGGCCTGGGTGCTGCTCTTCATCGTCCAGACGGCGCTGATCGCGAGCCATCGCGTCGCGGTGCACCGCCGCCTGGGAGTCGCGGGGGCGGTGCTCGCGGCCGCGATGCTCGTGGCCGGCACGTCCACGGCCATCTTCACCGCGGCGCGCGGCTCAGGGCCGCCGGGCGTCGATCCGCTGGCCTTCCTGGCCATTCCGCTCTTCGACATGGCCCTGTTCGCGACCTTCGTCACGGCGGCCCTGGCGCTGCGACGCGACAAGGAGGCGCACAAGCGGCTCATGCTGCTCGCGTACATCAGCATCATCGTGGCCGCCGTCGCACGCCTCCCCGGAATGCTGCGCAAAGGGCCCCCGGCGTTCTTCGGCCTGGCGTTCCTCTTCGTCGTCGCGGCCGTGATCTACGACTTCGTCTCGAGGCGCCGGGTCCACTGGGTCTATCGGTGGGGCGGGACGCTCATCCTGGTCTCCGTGCCGATCCGCCTGGCCATTTCGAAGACCGGCGCGTGGCGAGCGTTCGCGGAGCTGCTGACGAGGTGAGGGCGCGCGTCATGGAGGAGCCCCCGAGCGTGACCAACCCGGCGGGTGCCGGGGTCTCGATCCTCTTCGTCTGCGCCGGCAACACCTGCCGTAGCGCGATGGCCGAGGCCCTCGCCCGGCGGCGGTTCGGCGGTTCGGCCCGAGCCGAGTCGGCGGGCCTCCGGCCTCAGCCGGCCGAGGACGCTCGCGCCGCGATCGACACCCTGCGCAGTCTCTTTGGCCTCGACGCCTCCGGGCACGTCCCCCGGTCGGTCGCGTCGGTCGACCTCGACGCGTTCGACCTCGTCGTGGCGATGGATCGCGACGTCGCCGGTTCCCTCCCGGTCATGGGAGATGGCAAGCTGATCGTGTGGGACATCGACGATCCCTGGGACGAGCCGTCGGGATATCCGGCGTGCGCCCGGGCGATCGACGCCGCGGTGTCGAGGCTCTACGAGCGCCTCAGAGAAACGGCGTGATCGCGGCGAGGGAAAGACCTCATCGCCGGCGTCGGCGCCTCTGGCTCGCGGGCCCGGGACTCGCTCTCGCGCTGCTCGCCGGAGCCTGCGCGTCCACGCAGGAGCCGCCGACTCACTTCGGGCCGTGGGGGCCGATCGCCCCCGTGAAGGAGCCGGAAATGTCCGTGCTCGCGGCCGCGATCGGCGCCCTGACGGCGGAGAGCCCTCGCTCGGTCGTCGTCGCGCGGTACGCCGGCGACGTCTATCAGCGGCTCGACCTGAATCCGCTCAGGACGGAGCTTCGCGTCGCCATGGACGTCGACGGCAAGCTCGGGCCGATCGATCGAGGGAAGCCGAAGTATCGCGCCCGGGTCTTCGAGGCCGACTTCCCGGGCAGGACGACGATCCTCGAAGTCTCCGTGCCGCGGATCCGCGGCGCGTCGGCGACCCTGACGGCATGGCGCTGGGACGGGCTGGCCTGGAACTGCGAGCTGCGCGGGAAAGCCGAGCACGTCACCCTCCGCCTGGACGGCGGGCACTGGAAGGTGGCGGCCGTCTCCGCCGAGCCAGGTGTCGTGGTGCTGAAGACGGACTGCTCCTCGTGAGCAGTAAGCAGTAAGCAGTAAGCGGTAAGCAGTAAGCGGTTCTGCCGTCCGCCGTCTCCTCAGAGATCCAGGGCGAGGAACTTCGTGCCGGGGATCGGATTGAAGACGTAGGGCTCGGTGGGAACGAATCCCAGGGAGCGGTAGAGGGACTGGGCGGAAGCCATGGCGGGCAGCGTGTCGAGGCACATGCGCAAGTAGCCGGCGGCCCGCGCTTCCTGAATCAGTCGCTCGGCCAGCAGGCGCCCGAGCCCGCCGCCGCGCGCCTCCGGGCGCACGTAGAGTCGCTTCATCTCGCAGGTCCGGGCGTCGAGGGGACGGAGCGCGATGCAGCCGACCGGCCGGTCTCCGCTCCACGCGATCAGCAGCCTCCCGGCAGGCTCCGCGTACTTGCCGGGCAACGCGGCCAGCTCCTCCTCGAACTCCTGGAACCCCAGGTCGACGCCGAGGCCGCCGGCGTACTCCCGGAAGAGGCGGCGAACCAGCTCGAGGTCCCGGGGGAGCTCGGCGGGCCGAATGTCCATCCCGGGGGTCTGCACTGTGCGTTGCGCCACGGCCGTTCCGGTGGCATCGTACGCTGAGCGCGCCGATGCCGCACCGCGTCCGGATGCGGCGGAGGCTCCGGAGAACCAGGGATGAAATCGCGACCGCCCGACGCCAGCGGGGTCGAAGGCCACGCCCGCTGGGTGCGGATCTCGCACTGGATCGTGACCGCGAGCGTTCTCGCGCTCGTCGTGAGCGGGTTTTTTATCCTGATGGTCCACCCGCGGCTCTACTGGGGGAAAGCCGGGAACGACCTGACGCCGGCGCTCGTCGAGCTGCCGATCAGCCGGAACTACCGGCATGGCGGATGGGACAAGCCCACGCCCTTCTTCGCGAATGCGGCGGGCCCGGTCAGCGCCAGCCGGACCTACGACATCTTCAATCAGAACGGCTGGGCGCGGAGCCTGCACTTCCTGTCCGCCTGGTTTCTCGTCGTGCCCGGCGCCATCTACCTCCTCATGGGCCTCCTGCGCGGCCACTTCCGCTCCCACGTCTGGCCGAGGGCCCGGGAGCTCGCGCCGCGATTCGTCTGGCGCGACATGCTCGAACACCTGCGCTTCCGGATCCCGCCGGCCCACGGCGGTCCGCAGTACGGCCTGCTGCAGAAGTGCGCGTACTCGTTCGTGATCTTCGTGGCCGCGCCGCTGATGGTCGGGACCGGGCTGACGATGTCGCCGGCCGTGACCTCCGCGCTTCCGTTTCTCCTGGATCTTTTCGGGGGTTATCAGTCCGCGCGGACGATCCATTTCTTCGCGTCCGCCGTGCTCGTCCTGTTCGTGATCGTGCACATCGTGATGGTCGTCAAGTCCGGATTCCGGCGCCAGATCCGGGCCATGACGGCGGGGGAGTGACATGAAGACCAAGGGGCTCATCACGCGCCGCGGGGCGATCGTCGCGGGGCTGGCTTCCGTCGGCGGGATCGTGCTCGCGCGCCGCTTCCCGAAGATCCTGCCGCCCACCGGCGGAAACGTGTTGCGGATGGGCGACTCGTTCACCTACGGCGCGCAGCGCGCGCTCCTCGGCCAGTCGCTGGTGAAAGAGTACGACCCGCGGGACGTCACGTCGTTTCCCGCGACGGGCACGACCGATCCGGGCCGGACGGTCAAAGGGGAGCTCGGCGACGCTTATCGCCGCGCGCAGGGCGGAGCGTTCGCCGACTGGAGCCTCCCGGTCGAGGGCCGCGTCGCGAAGCCGCGCGCGTTCTCTCTCGCCGACCTCAAGCAGTTCCCGCCGCGGACGCAGATCACGCGGCACACGTGCGAGGAGGGCTGGACCGCCATCGGCCAGTGGACGGGCGTGCCGCTCGGCCTGGTGCTCGCGGCGGCGGGCGCCCTGCCGTCCGCCCGGTTCGTGGTGTTCCACTCGTACGACGACTGGATCGACAGCGTCGACATGGCCGATGCCCTGCACCCGCAGACGATCCTGGCCTACGGCATGAACGGGCGCGACCTCCCGATCCCGCACGGAGCGCCGGTGCGGCTGCGCGTGGAGCGGCAGATGGGTTACAAGAGCATGAAGTACCTGAAGCGCATCGTCGTCACGGACGAGTTCGACGACGGCGGCAAGAAGGGAAACATTCAGAACGGGTGGGCCTGGTACACGGGGATCTGAGCGGCTCGCCGTGGCGAGGCGCCCGTGGAAGGCGATGTCGAAGCGCGCCTCCGTCGCGCGCGAGGAGGGTCGATGAGCAGCGTCACCCCGGCCGAGCTCGAACAGCTTCGCGATCCCAGCCGCGATCCCGTGGTCACCGACGGCGACAAGTACAGGGTCGTCCTCGAAAACGACCGGGTCCGGATTCTCGAGTACCGCGACTCGCCGGGCCAGCGGACGTCGCCGCACCGGCATCCCGATTACGCGCTCTGCGCGTTGAGCGCGTTCCGGCGCCGGCTCGTCCTGTCGGACGGGCGGGAGGCCGTTCGCGAGTTTCGCCCGGGCGAGGTCGCGTGGGGCAAGGCGCAATCGCACATCGGCGAGAACGTCGGCACGACCGACACGCACGTGCTGATCGTCGAGCTGAAGTGATCGCGCCGGCCCGCGCAGCCTGACGCGCGTGCGAAGGACCGGACTTGCGGAGGACGCGAAGGGAGGCGCCATGCTCGGCCACCAGGAGCTGATCGACCGCTTTCTGGCCTTGAGCCCCGACATCCGGTACGTGGCCGTGTACCGCGACGAGGTCCTCCGGCAGCAGGAACGCGCCGGCCTGTCCGGCGCGAGCGCCTCCGAGTCGGACCGGTACGAGGAGCTGATCGTGAATCCGGCGGTCCTGACGCTCGTGCGCCAGCGCGGCAACATCGATTGCGGCGGCGTCCGCTACGTCGTGATCCGCTACGGCAATTTCTTCCAGTGCGTGTTTCCGGTCGCGGGGGGCCACGTGGCCGTGGCGCTCGAGCCCGGCGCCGATCTGGCCGGGCTGCTGAAGCTGGTCGAGGCCCGGGTCGGGGAGTGGACGGCTGCTTCCTGACCGCCGTCGCGAGGCGCCCCGGCCGTCGTCCGCCCGCGCCCGGCGCGCCGCGGGAGTGGCGGCCTCGGTCCTGCTCGCCTGGGCGTGCCGGAACGAGGGCGTCGAGCCGGCGCGGGTCGTCGTCCGGGACCCGGACTATCTCGTGGTGCGGTCCATCCAGCGGGAGCCCGACGCCGACCACACGATGCGCGTCGAGCTTCCTTACTCCGGGGCGGGGTACGGCTTCGCGTCGTCCGCGAAGTTGCTCGACATGACGTCGTTCGATCTCGGGGCCGTCGCGTTCGCGGGCGGGAGAACGAGCATCGCGGGCGAGGCGACGCTCTGGCTGCCGCTCTCGCCGGAGGGCAACCGCCGCCTGGCGGACTGGTCGGGACGGCACGCGGGGGATTACCTGG
Source organism: uncultured Acidobacteriota bacterium (assembly GCA_963764715.1). Classification (GTDB taxonomy): domain Bacteria; phylum Acidobacteriota; class Thermoanaerobaculia; order UBA5066; family Gp7-AA6; genus DAHUXD01. Next base: position 187,192 of record CAVXTP010000015.1, on the reverse strand, counting down.
GCATCTTCGTGAAGGGCCGCCTGGTCGCGGCGCCGCGAATCCAGTCCGGGTTCGGAGGCGGGATCCCTCTGCGCGTGGCGAGCAAGCGCGAGGGAGACCAGATGCTCGAGGAGCTGCGCAACGGCGGAACGGCGGAGCGGTCGTCGCGGCCCGCGCGCCGCGAGGACAGGTGAACATGAGAGCCATCGTCGCGGTCCTGTCGAGCCTGGTGTTCCTGGCGCCTGCGGCCCGGGCCGAGGACCACATCCGGCGGCAGGCGGTGCAGTTCACGGAAGGCGAGACGGGCGTCCGGATCAGGGACCAGATCAAGGGCGACGAGATCGTCGACTACAAGCTTCGCGCCGAGGCCGGGCAGGTGATTTCGGTGCGGTTCAAGCCGCGCAATCCGTCGGCCTTCTTTAACGTCCTCGCCCCGGAATCCGACAAGGCAATCTTCGTCGGCTTGACGCTGGGCAACGAGTTCTCGACCGCCCTGAAGTCGAGCGGCGAGTACACGATCCGCGTCTACCTGATGCGGGGCGCGGCGGGGCGACAGGAAACCGCGAACTACACTCTCGACGTGGGCCTGTCGGGCGCCGGGACGAAGGCCGCGGCCCCGAGTCCCACGGCGTCCGTCCTCCTCGGGCCGACGCCGGTGCCGGCCGCCCCTGCGATTCCGTCGGCGCGGACGTCCGACGTCGGCACGATCGAGGACATCATGCGCGCCTCCTACGAGGTCATCAGCGGGCCCGCCGGCGCGCCGCGGCAGTGGGATCGCGACCGGACGCTCTACATGCCGGGCGCCACGTTCGTGGTCACCGGCGAGCGCAACGGCAAGGTGGAAACGACGATCCTGACGCCGGAGGAATACCGTCGCAAGTCCGACGCGGGGTTCGTCGCGCAGGGACTGTTCGAGACGGAGATCGGCTCGCGTGTCGAGCGCTTCGGCAACGTGGCCCAGGTGCGGAGCGTCTCGGTGGCGCGCCGCACGCCCGAAGGTCCCGTCGAGGCCCGCTACGTGAACTACGTTCAGCTCTTCTGGGACGGCGCGCGCTGGTGGATCGCCGGCGCGGTCTGGGACCAGGAGAGGCCGGACAATCCGATTCCCGCAGAGTGGCTGAATCCGGCGCAGAAGCCTTGAGGCGCCGCGGGAACGGCGCGGGCCGGGACGGCACTAGAATCAGGAGAGTCGAGAATCGCTCCGGCGAAGGAGATCGCACGTGACGAAAAGATTTCTCATCGAGGTTCCGCACGAAGACGCCACGGTCGCCTGCGCCCGGGCCGTCGAGGTGTTCCTCACGACCGGCTCCCACTTCCTGAGCCATGCGGACTGGGGATGCAAGGACGGCGTGCACAAGGCGTGGATGATCGTGGACGTCGACAGCAAGGACGAGGCCCGGTCGATCGTCCCGCCGGCTTTCCGGGCGCAAACGAAGATCGTCCAGCTCAATTGCTTCACGATGGAGGAGATCGATCAGATCCTCCGCGATCACCGAAGCTAGTCCGGGATGCGCCGATCCGGCCGGACCGCGGCCGGGATGGATTCGCTCTTCGATCGAGCAAGGAGGCGGGGAGTGAGACACGGACGGAGAGGAGTCGTCGGCGCCTTCGTACTGGTGCTCGTCCTTCCCGGGTGTTCCCGGGACGGAGCCCGGCATTCCGCGAAAACGAAACCGAAGCTCTCCCTGCCGGAACCCGTCGTGAACCACGCGGCGTCCGGCACCGGAGCCGGACGGATCGAGCACGGAGAGCTGATCCTCGACGTGGATCAGGCGAAGCGGGCGCTCCACGCGCAGCATCATCCGCACGCGGTGCTGGAGACGCGGAAAGTGCCGGGACCGTTCACGCCGCCCGCGATGAAGAACGTCCGGGACTTCGCGCTCTCCAAGGACGATCTCGACGTCATCCATCCCGGGCCGGGCGAGTACGTCCACGTCATGGAGGGACAGCGGCACGGGTATCGCAATCTCACCATCGGGATCACGTACACCGCGCCCGGCGGCGCCCCGCCGATGCACACCCACACGGGCGAGGAGTCCCACGTGCTCGTGAAGGGCCAGAAGGTGCTCTACGCGCTCGGCGACGAGATGTTCGTGATGCAGGGGCCCTACGTCGTGAACATTCCTCCGATGGTGCCGCACTCGTTTCAGAACCTGGACGAGGACGTCGCGCAGCTCGTGGTCATCTTCCCGACGAACGTCTGGGAGTACGACGTCCTGAACTATTTCCCGTTCAGCAGCGACCGGGCGAAGGCCCTGGCGGCGCAGGCCAGGGGAGAGAAGGCCGCGGCCGAGAGCCGGCGGTGAACCGGGGCTACCTCGCCTACCACGCGCCGCGCTTCCGCTTTCTGCTGGGGCTGTGCCGGCAGGCGCTTCCGGACGGCGCCGGGCGGGTCCTCGACATCGGCCCCTCCCCGTTCTCGAAGCTCCTGCGGGAGACGCTGGCCTGCCCCGTCGACACGCTCGGGCTCGAGTCTCCCGCGTCGCTGAACGGAGGCGGGAACCATCACCAGGCCAACCTCAATCGCCCGGAGTCCCTGCCGCGCGACCTGCCGACGTACGACCTGATCGTCTTCGCGGAGGTCGTCGAGCACCTGCACGCTTCGCCGGTCCGCGTGCTGTCGGCGCTGAGGGAGCACCTGGCGCCCCGAGGAGCGATGGTTCTTCAGACGCCGAACGCCGCCGCGCTTCCCAAACGGCTGAAGCTGCTGGCCGGCCGGAATCCGTACGAGCTGATCCGCGAGGACCCCTCGAACCCGGGCCACTTCCGGGAGTACACGCTGCGCGAGCTTCGCGGGATCGCGGCGCGGTCGGGCTTGCGCGTGGTCGCCGAGCACCGGCGGTTCTACTTCGACGCCCGGTACGCGCACCACGGGGAGGGCGACACGCGGCCGAGCCTGCTCCTCGGCTCCGCCAAGAACCTGGTGTACCGCGCCCTGCCGCCGTTCCTGCGCGAGGGCATCACCCTCGTCCTGCGAAGGGACGCATGACGTCCCATCGCATCGTGCCGCTGCCCGGCTACACGCCGACGATCGGACGCCTCGTCGCCATGCTGACGTACTCGCGGGAGACGCTGCTCGCGGCGGTCGACGGACTCTCGCGCGGCGACCTCGACCACCTGCACGACGCCGGGAGCAATTCGATCGGCGCGCTGCTCGCGCACGTGGCCGCGGTCGAGCGCTGGTACCAGGTCCTCACCTTCGAGGAGCGTGAACCGTCCGACGCCGAGATCGCGCCCTGGCTCGCCGCCCTCGACCTCGGAGAAGACGGGCGGCGGCAGCTCCGGGGGCGGGAGCCGGAGTCGTACCTGGACGATCTGGCCCGTGTCCGCGAGGCGACCCTCGCCGGGCTGGCCGGGCGCGACGACGCCTGGCTCGAAGCTCCGCTCCGGGCGAAACCCGCGCTCAACCCGCACTGGGCGTGGTTTCATGTGGCCGAGGACGAGATCAATCACCGCGGGCAGATCCGCTGGCTCCGCGCGCGGCTGCCGCGCGGTTGAACGCCGCCGGCCGAAGGAGAACGGATGGACGTCAAGCTCCTGGCGACGGTGTTCGCCACCGTGTTCGTGGCCGAGCTCGGAGACAAGACGCAGCTCAGCACGCTGCTGTACGCCGCCGGGGCGGGCAACAGCAAGTGGGTCGTGTTCCTCGGCTCGGCGCTCGCGCTCGTGGTTTCGTCGGCCCTCGGCGTCTTCGCCGGCGGCCTCATCGGTCCGAGGATCAACCCGAAGGTCCTGGCGCGCGTCGCCGGCGCCGGTTTCATCGCCATCGGCGTCTGGACGATGCTCAAGGGATAGAAGGAAGGCGTCGCCATGAAAGCGTCCGTGTTCGTCGGAACGAGCGTCGACGGGTTCCTCGCCCGCCGCGACGGGAGGTACGACTTCCTGCCGGCAGGCGGCGGCGAGCCCCACGGCTACGACGAGTTCATGGCCACGGTCGACGCGCTCGTCATCGGACGAAACACGTACGAGGTCGTTCTGAACCTGCCGGAGTGGCCCTACGGGTCGAAGCCGGTCTTCGTTCTCTCGACCCGCGCACTCGCTCCGTTCCCCCAGGGGGCGGTCGTGGAGCGCCTGTCGGGGGAGCCGGCGGAGATCGCGGCGCGGCTGGACGCGCGCGGCATCCGCCACGCCTACGTGGACGGCGGCGAGACCATCCAGCGGTTTCTGCGCGCCGGCCTCATCCAGCGCCTCATCGTCACGCGGGTGCCGGTGCTGATCGGCGAGGGCATTCCGCTCTTCGGCGTGACGGGGCGCGACATCCGGCTCCGGCACGTGGCGACCGGGACGTACGCGAGCGGCCTCGTGCAGAGCGAGTACCTCGTCGTCGGTTGAAGCGTCAGCGGGCCGGGTCCTCCAGGCGGCAGATGAATCCCCAGCCGCCGCCGAGCTCGCTCAGCGCGAGCACGAGCTCGTTGGCGCCCTTCGTCAGCGGCAGGTAGACGGCGTCGTTCTCGGGATTGACGATGCCGAGGAAGCCGGGATCGCGGAAGCCCTGGGCGCTGCGGCCGCGCCAGAGGATCTTCCCGTTCAGGAAGACGCTGACGTCGTCGCTGTAGCCGATGTCGAGCCTCTTGACCTGGTCGCGGTCCGACTCGATGCGGGTCCGGGCGTAGAGGACCTTCATTCCGGGCTGCGGCTCCAGGCGCTTCGAGAAGTCGCCCTGGAACGAGACCCTCGGATGGGGAGCCTGGCGATCACGGTAGAGGACGACGAAGCCGGGCGGCTCGGCCTCGACGTCCTGCCAGCGGATGGCGTCGATCTCGGACGGCGTCAGCGGCCGCTCGAGGTTGCGCTCGAGGGCGTCGTACGAAGGCGAGATGCTCCACTTCGTCAGCGTGTTGGGCGGCATCGGCGGCGGGCGCCGCTCCCAGGGCGCATCGGGCGTCGTCCGGACCTCGAAGTTCGAGAAGTACGTCGCGCCCGTCAGGACGGCGAGGGCCACCTGGCCTTTCGGGATCGCCGCTCTTCAGGTCGTTCATGACGAGCGCCGGCTTCTCCATGTCCTTGACGAAGAGCCGGGCCTGCGCGCCGGCGACCTCGAGGCGCAGGTGGAACCACGCGTCCTTCGGGATGTCGACGGCGGCGGTGAACCCGGGCCCGTTGTAGATCTGCCAGTTGAGGCCGGTGCCGAGGACCGGCGTGTATTGAATCGCGTCGGGAAGCCCGGACTTGTGCTGCCGCAGATAGACCCATTCCGCGCTGGCGCCCTCGTCGACGATCCGAAACTGGATGCCGAAGAAGCCCCGGTTTGCCGGGGTGGCGACGTCGACGTCGATGACGCCGTCGCGCATCTCGAAGTCCTTCACGGCCGCGGCGCCGCCGTCGAGCATGAGACACGAGCGGCCCAGGTATTCGGCCGGCTGGGCCTTTCCCTCGAGCTCCCAGCGCGGCGAGCCGGGCGGAACGGAAAGCGTCGGCCCCGTCTGGGGAGCGGCCGCGGCCGCGACGGCCGAGGCCAGGCCCAGGTGCGCGGCCGCCAGGATCGAGGCGAAGCCCGGGAAAGCGCGCGGTTTTCGCGTCATCATGTCGAGGTGCATCCTTTTCGCGAGATACGTCGGCGGGAAGGAAGTGTTGCATCGGGCGGGCGCATCGACGGCGCGTCAGGATCGACCCCGCCCGAACCGCGGGACGAACGCGCTACTCGGAGGGATGAAGATCGATGACCGAAATCGGCCCGATCGAGTACGGCGTTCTCGCCGCGTCCGAGACGGTCGCGATGGCGAGGCTTCTCGCCGACGTCTTCAGCCGGCACGACCCTCCCGCCGTCGCCACCGGCCTGACTGCCGCCGAGTTCGAGGCCTTCGTCCGGCTCCTTTGCCCGAGGGCGGCGACCGAAGGGCTGACCGTCGTGGCGCGGCTCGCCGGAACGGGCGAGCTCGTCGGGACGCTTCTCACGGAGGACTCCGCCTCAGCCCTGCCGGAGGGGGTCGAGCGTTTGAGCCCGAAGTTCGACCCGATCTTCGACATCCTCGGGCAGCTCGACGCCGAGTACCGGGGCGATCGGACAGTGCCGCCGGGCGAGTCGCTCCACCTGTTCCTCCTGGGCGTCGCGGATCGGGCCGCCGGAAGGGGAGTCGCCCAGCGGCTCGTCGCGGAATGCCTCGCGCATGGCGCGGCCTCGGGCTATCGGCGTGCGGTCACGGAGGCGACCAACCGGGTGTCGCAGCGGGTCTTCCGCAAGCTCGGATTCGTGGAGCGCGCGCAACGGTCCTACGCGGCGCATCGTTTCGGCGGACGCAACGTGTTCGCGTCGATCGCCGAGCACGGCGGCCCGATGCTGATGGACCGGGAGCTGGTCCCGGGAGCGACGCGAGGATCGTGATGTTCCCGCTTCCTCCGGCACCGGTTTCGATGCCTCGCAGCCCGGCCGGCCTCACGAGACCGTATGATTCCGCCTCGCCGGCGGCACCGTTCGGCGAATCGGAGGGGTCACCTTCATGATGTCGGCAACCGAGGCCCTGGAGCGCCTCCGCACGGGCAACCAACGGTTCGCGTCGGGTTCGTCCGGCGGCGCGGTCGCGACCTTGCTGCGCCGCACCGAGCTCGCCGGGGGGCAGGAGCCGTTCGCCGTGATTCTCGGCTGCTCCGATTCGCGCGTGCCCGCCGAGATCGTGTTCGACCAGGGGCTCGGGGACCTCTTCGTCATCCGGGTCGCCGGGAACATCGTGGCTCCCTCGCAGATCGGAAGCGTCGAGTTCGCGGTCGAGCGATTCGGGACGCCGCTCGTCGTCGTCCTCGGCCACTCCCGGTGCGGCGCCGTGCTCGCGACCCTGGACGAGCTCAACCGGCCGTCGGAAAGCCAGTCCCGCAACCTCCGGTCGATCGTCGACCGCGTGCGGCCCTCGGTCGAGACGCTGCTCGCGACGGAGCTCCGCCGCGACCCGGAGGCGCTCGTGGCCCAGGCGGTGCGGGCCAACGTGCGCGCGTCCGTCGACCATCTTCGCCACGGGTCCGGGATTCTCGAGCAGTGCATCCAGGACGGGCGTCTCGTCGTGGCGGGCGCGGAGTATTCGCTGGAGTCCGGGCTCGTCGAATTCTTCGAGGGCCCGGCGGCGGGCGCCGGGCCGGGAGCGGCGTGAGCGTTCGATGACCGCCGGCGGCCCGGGCCGCATCCCGGTGGGCCTCGTCCTCCGGAGTCTCTTCTGGACGATCCTCCTTCCGGGCCTCGTCGCGGGGTATGTCCCGTGGCGGTACTTCGGCCTCTCCGCCGCGCGGCCCGACCTCCGGAGCCCCGTCGACACGCTCGGCTTGCTGTGCGCCGGGATCGGCGCACGTCATCCTTCTGACGTGCATCCGGGAGTTCGCCCGCTCGGGTCGCGGGACGCTGTCCCCGGCCGATCCCCCACGGGAGCTCGTGGTCCGCGGGCTCTATCGCTACGTGCGCAATCCCATGTACGTTGGCGTGAGCCTGATCGTCCTGGGCGAGGCCGCCCTGATCCGGTCGCGCGGGCTTCTGCTCTACTGGGCCGTTTTCTTCGCGATGGTGAACGTCTTCGTGATCGGGTACGAGGAGCCCTACCTCCGCCGGCGCTTCGGGGAATCGTACGAGCGGTACACGCGGAGCGTGGGCCGATGGGCCCCGCGCCTGCGTTCCGGGCGGCCCTGAGACGCGGCCCCGGAGAGCCGCCGGCCGAGTGACACCGACGCTGCGGTCCGTCGTCCCCCTGATCCCGACCGGCGGGAGCCTCGCCGACGCGCTCGTCTTCTACACACGCCACATGGGATTCGAGACCATCTGGCGGAGCGACACGATGGCGGGGATCCGGCGCGACGGAATCGCCTTCAACCTCGTCGTCAGCGCCGAGCGGGCCTGGGCCGACAACGCGAGCTTCAGCATCGGCGTCTCCGGGCTCGAGGCGCTGTACGAGGAGTACCGCCGGATCCCCGCGAGGGTCGGCCCGCTCGAGATGAAGTCCTGGGGACGCCGGGAGTTCCACATGATCGTTCCCTCGGGAGTCTGCCTGCAGTTCTACGAGCAGGGACCGGAGGCGGCGAAGTCGCCGGACGGTTAGGCGCGGCGCCGCCGACCATGCGACCCGAGATGCAGGCCAGCCCGCCGGCTTACTGGAGCCTCCCCGCCGAGCGACTGCTCTCGGACCTCGGCAGCTCGGCCCGGGGTCTCGCGAGCGCCGAGGCCGAGGCCCGCGCCAGGCAGTACGGGCCGAACGCGCTCGCCGCGAAGCGCCGGGCGACGGCGCTCGGCCTCTTCGTCAGCCAGTTCAAGAGCCCGCTCGTTCTCATCCTCATCTTCGCCGCCACGGTTTCCAGCTTCGTGGGGGAGTGGACCGACGCCGTGATCGTGCTGGCCGTGGTCGTCGGCAGCACGATGCTCGGGTTCGTGCAGGAGTACCGGGCGAGCAACGCCGTCGAAAGGCTGCGATCGCAGGTCAGCATCAAGGCGAGCGTCCTGCGCGACGGGCAGACGCGGCTGCTCCCGTCGGAGCAGCTGGTGCCGGGCGACGTGGTCCTGCTCTCGGCGGGCAGCCTGGTCCCGGCCGACGGCGTCGTGCTGGAGGCCAACGACTTCTTCGTCAAGCAGGCCGTGCTGACGGGGGAGACGTTTCCCACGGAGAAGATGCCCGGGGTCCTCGCCGCGACGGCGAGCCTGGCCGAGCGCACCAACGCCGTCTTCATGGGAACGAGCGTCGGCAGCGGCGCGGCGCGCGTCCTGATCGTGCAGACGGGCCGGGCCACGGTGTTCGGCCAGATCGCCCAACGGCTGAGCCTGCGGCCGCCGGAGACCGAGTTCGAGCGGGGCATCCAGCGGTTCGGGTATCTCCTGACCCGGGTCATGCTCGTCATGGTGGTCGTCGTTCTCGCCGTCAACATCTTCCGCGCCAAACCGCCGATCGACTCCCTCCTCTTCGCGCTCGCGCTGGCGGTCGGGCTGGCCCCGGAGCTTCTGCCCGCCATCATCAGCATCACGCTCTCGCACGGCGCGCAGCGGATGGCCAGGCGCGGCGTGATCGTGCGGCGGCTCAACTCGATCGAGAACTTCGGCAGCATGGACGTGCTGTGCACCGACAAGACCGGCACTCTCACGGAAGGCGTCGTGCGGCTCGACGGCGCGCTCGACCCCGAGGGCCGGTCCTCGAACGCGGTTCTGCGCTGCACCTATCTCAACGCGCTCTACCAGACGGGGCTCGCCAACCCGCTCGACGAAGCGGTTCAGGCGTGCGCTCGGGAGGCCGGGGTGACCGGCGGAACGGACCGCAAAGTCGACGAGATCCCGTACGACTTCGTGCGCAAGCGCCTGAGCGTGGTGACGGCGGATGCGCAGGGCGAGCGGACCCTCATCGCCAAGGGCGCGCTGGAGAGCATTCTGTCGATCTGCCGCCGCGTGCAGGAGGGAGGAGAAGCCCGGCCGCTCGACGACGCGAGGCGGGCCGGCATCGAGCGGCGATACAGCGACTGGAGCGGCCAGGGCTTCCGGGTGCTGGGGGTGGCGACGAAGAGGGTCGATGAGAAGTCCGCCTCTTATTCGTACGCCGATGAAAGCGACCTGACCTTCGCCGGGTTCCTGCTGTTCTTCGATCCGCCGAAGGCCGGTGTCGAGCGGGCGATCGCGGACCTGGCGAGCCGGGGGGTCCGGCTCAAGATCATCACCGGCGACAACCAGAAGGTGGCCCGGCACGTCGCGGAGGCCGTGAAGCTGCCGGTCGAGGGCGTTCTGACCGGCCGCGCTTTGAACGACATGCGGGACGAGGCGCTCTGGAACGCCGCCGAGCGCACCACGATTTTCGCGGAGGTCGACCCGAACCAGAAGGAGCGCATCATTCTCGCGCTCCGCAAGACCGGGCACGTGGTCGGCTACATGGGCGACGGCATCAACGACGCGCCGGCGCTGCAGGCCGCCGATGTCGGCATCTCGGTGGACACGGCGGTCGACGTGGCCAAGGGCGCGGCGGACTTCGTGCTGCTCGAGCGGGATCTGGACATCCTCCGGGAGGGCATCGACGAGGGCCGCCGGACATTCGCCAACACGCTCAAGTACGTTCTGACGACCATCAGCGCCAACTTCGGCAACATGTTCAGCATGGCCGCGGCCTCGTTGTTCCTTCCGTTTCTCCCCCTGCTCGCGTCACAAATCCTGCTCAACAACTTCCTGTCCGACATTCCCGCCATGACCATCGCCGGTGACAACGTGGACCCGGAATGGGTGGAGAGGCCGCGTCGCTGGAACACAAGGTTCATCCGGGACTACATGGTGCTCTTCGGCCTCGTCAGCTCGATCTTCGACTTCCTGGCCTTCGGGGCCCTGATCCTCGTTTTCCGCGCGTCGCCGCAGGAATTCCGCACCGGCTGGTTCGTCGAGTCTCTGCTGACGGAGCTCGTCATCGCGCTCGTCGTGCGGACGCGCCATCCTTTCTTCCGCAGCCGGCCGAGCACGCTCCTGCTGGCGAGCACGGCGGCCGTCGTCGGGGTGACGCTCGTCCTGCCCTACCTGCCCTTCCAGGCGATGTTCGGCTTCGTTCCGCTGCCGGCGCCGCTCATGCTGGCGATGATCGGGCTGACGGCGCTCTATGTCGCGGTCACGGAAGTCGCCAAGAGGGTTTTCTACGCGCAGGCCCGCAACGCGACGGCCTGAACGATCGAGCGAGGAGGTCATTCGTGGAGTTCCAGCTGGACGACGGCCTGCCGGTTCTCCGGCGTACGCCCGCGGTTCTCGGCGCCCTGCTCTCCGACCTTCCCGGCCCCTGGATCGAGGCCACCGAGGGGCCGGGGACGTGGAGCCCGTTCGACGTCGTGGGGCACCTGATCCACGGCGAGCGGACCGACTGGATGCCGCGCGTCGAGCACCTGCTCCGGCACGGCGACGCCGTCCCGTTCCCGACCTTCGACCGGGAGGCGATGTTCGCCGCGTCGCGGGGGCTCTCGCTCGGCGAGCTCCTCGACACCTTCGCCGGGTTGCGGGCCGGGAGCCTCGACCGGCTGGCCGCGCTTCGCCTGACGGACGCCGACCTGGCGCGTCCGGGCCTCCACCCGCAGCTCGGGGCCGTGACGCTCCGCCAGCACCTGTCGACCTGGGTGGCCCACGACCTGAGCCACCTCGGCCAGGTGGTCCGCGTCATGGCGCGGCAATACTCGGCGGCCGTCGGCCCCTGGAAGGCCTATCTCTCGATCCTCCGGACCCCGTCCGACGGCGCTCCCCGGTCGTGACCTTTCATCCGGGATGAACCCCGGCGGCTTTCGACCTCGATATCCTCGACCCGTCGTGACGCAGGAGGTGCCCATGCTTCACCGTCTCTTCGTCGCTCCGATCGTGCTCCTGACGCTCGCGGCCAGCCCCCCGATGCGGCCCTGGCCTCCTCCCCGGGCGCCCGTCATCCCCGCCGCCGACGGCTACGTGGCCATTCCCGGAGCGGCGATTCCGCCGGAAAAGACCGGCAGCTACCGCGCGGTCTTCGACGCCACGCGGCGCGCGGGGAAGCCCACCGAGTTGATCCCGGCGCTCAACATGGCCGGCTCCGAGCTCAACGCGTTCGGGGTGGCCGGCGTAGCCCTCGGAAGCGTGAGCTTCGTCGTGACGTTTCACGGAGCCGCCGTCGACGGCCTGCTCGACGAGGCCCATTACCGGGCGAAATTCGGAACGTCCAATCCGAATCTGCCGGTCCTCGAGCAGTTCCGGAAGGCCGGCGTCGAGCTGTTCGTCTGCGGCCAGTACCTCGCCTTCGAGCACATCGACCCGGCGACGCTGGCGCCGAGCGTGACCGTGGCGAGCGATGCCTTGATCGTCCTGATGACCTATCAGAACCGGGGCTATGCGCTCCTCAGCTTCTGATCCGATCGCGCTTCGGAGAACGGGCCCGTGAACATCCTCGATGCCATCGGAAACACGTCGATGGTCCGGCTCTGCAAGCTCGTGCCGCCCGGCTCGGCGGAGATCTTCGCGAAGCTCGAGTGGGAGAACCCCACCGGCAGCATGAAGGACCGGATGGCGCTCTCGGTGATCACGCGGGCCGAGGCGGACGGCCGCCTGAAGCCCGGCGACACCGTCGTCGAGTACACCGGAGGAAGCACCGGGACCTCGCTCGCGCTCGTCTGCGCCGCGCGGGGCTACCGTCTCCGGATCGTCACGTCCGACGCATTCAGCCAGGAGAAGCGCGACCACATGGCGGCGCTCGGCGCGGAGCTGACGCTCGTTCCGAGCGAGGGGGGCCTGACGACCCGGAAGCTGATCCAGGACATGATCGAGGCCGCCCGCGAGATCAGCCGGGAGCCTCGCACCTACTGGATCGACCAGCTCAACAACCAGGACAGCATCGCGGGCTACCACGGGCTCGGCGAGGAGATCTGGAGCCAGACGGGCGGCCGGATCGATGCGTTCGTCCACTCCGCGGGCGCGGCCGCGTCCTCGCGCGGCGTCGCGAGCGTCCTGAAGCGCCACGATCCGAGGGTCCGGAACGTCGTCGTCGAGCCCGCGGAATCCTCGGTGCTGCGGGGCGGCCCCGCGGGAGCGCACCGGATCGAGGGAATCGGGATCGGCCGCACGCCGCCGCTGTGGGAGCCGGGTCTCGTGGACGAGGTCCTGGCGGTCGGCACCGACGAGGCGGAGACGATGGCGCGGCGGCTCGCGCGCGAGGAAGCCCTCTTCGCGGGGACGTCGTCCGGGGCCAACGTGGTCGCTGCGCTTCGGGTGGCCGAGCGGCTCGGCCGGGGCGCGAAGGTGGTCACTTTGATGATCGACTCGGGTCTGAAGTACCTGAGCACCGATGTCTACCGGACCCGGTGAGATCATGGAGACCGCGAAGGGAGATTAGACGGTGGCAAGACCCGCACGAACCCTCGGCTGGCTGAGCGCGCTCGTCGTCCTTCCGGTCGGAGTGTGGTTCGAGGCCTCGCGCGCGCACGGGTTCGCCGGCAAGAGCTTGTCGAACCTGAGCCTCGAGCCGCTCCTCGTCGCGGTCCTGGGCGGCCTCGTGTTTTCGGGCTGGTACTTCTCGTCGCGGTCGGAGCTCTCGCCGCTCACCGGCCTCATCCTCCTCGTTCTCCTGGCGGCCGCCGCCTTCGCCATCCACCGGTTCGTTCCCGGCCTTCGCGAGTAGGGCGGCGATGCCCGCCCGCGCCGCTCTGCTGCTCGCGCTCGCCGCGCTCCTTCCGGCGGCGGGTGCCCCGGCCGACACGTCGACGGGATTCCTCGACCGCACGGTTTCGGTCGGCGGCGAGCCGCATCGCTACCAGGTCTACGTGCCGTCCGACTACGCGGCCTCGAAAGCGTGGCCCGTGATCGTGTCCCTGCACGGCAACGGCCGGCAGGGAAGCGACGGGATGCGGCCGACGGGAACGGACTTCGCGATCCGCATCCGCGAGAACCGCGCTCCGTTTCCGGCGATCGTCGTCTTCCCCCAGGCGCAGGCCGGCACGCGCTGGTTCGATCCCGCGATGCAGCGGCTCGTCCTGGCCGAGCTCGACCGCACGGTCGCGGAGTTTCGCGTCGACCCGGCGCGCGTCTACCTTCACGGCTACTCGATGGGCGGGAGCGGCGGCTACCGGCTCGCGGCGAAGTGGCCCGAGCGGTTCGCGGCGGTCGTCGTCGTGGCGGGCCGGATCGCCCCGGGCGCCAATTACACGGCCGAGGAGGTCGCGATCGATCGCGCGGCGAACCCGGCCGCGGCCGCCGAGGACCCGTACGCGGCGTTTGCGGCGAAGCTCGCGAAGACGCCCGTGTGGATCTTTCACGGCGACGCGGATGCGGTGGTCCCCGTCGACGAATCGCGCAGGCTCGCGGCCGCGCTCAAGGCGGTCGGGGCGCCGGTGCGCTACACGGAGCTGCCGGGCGCCGACCACATCGACGCGCCGCCGAAGGCCTACGCCGATCCCGACCTCTTCCGCTGGCTCTTCGACCAGCATCGCTGAGGCCGGTGGCGGCGGCGAGGTGAGATGATCGCGGAATGACCCGTTCCGGCAAGGCCGTGCTCGGCGGCGCGACCGTCATTCAACTCGTCGCGAGCGTGGCGCTCTTCTACGCCGATCTCGATCTCACGCTGATCGTCGGGGTCCTCGTGCTGCAGGCGGTCCTGCTGCTCGTGTATCTCTGGGACGTCGGAAAGAACGGGCTCGTGCCCGAGGGGACCGAGCGCGCGTGGCGGATCGGGATCCTTCTCGCCGGGCCGCTCGTCGAGCCGGTGTATTTCTGGTTGTTCATCCTGAGAGCAGAGGCCTGACCGCAGTGAGCACCGTCGAAGCGGAGCTGCGTGAAGCCGTCGCGGCCGCGACGCCCCGCCTCCTCGCCATCCCGGACGCCGAGGCGTCGAAGCCGCCGGCGCCCGGGAAGTGGTCGCCGAAGCAGGTCATCGGCCACCTGATCGATTCCGCGTCGAACAACCACCAGCGTTTCGTCCGCGTCCGGTTCATGGACGATCTCGTCTTCGCCGGATACGAGCAGGAATCCTGGGTCGCGGCGCAGGGCTACCAGGGCGCGCCGTGGGCGGAGCTCGTCGGGCTCTGGCGCCTCTTCAACCTGCACCTGGCGCGGGTGATCGAGAACCTTCCCCCGTCCGTCCGTGAGCAGCCGCGGGCGCGGCACAACCTCGACGAGCTCGCATGGAAGCCCGTTCCCAGGCAGACGCCGGCGACCCTCGAGTACTTCATGCGCGACTACGTCGGCCACCTGAAGCACCACCTGGCGCAGATCCCGGGGCTCGCGTAGCCTCCGGTCACCCGTGATCGTCGCGCTGGCGTCGCCCCGCATCGCCTCGAGCCTCGACGAGGGCCTGGAGAAGGTCGAGCGGCTGATGGCCGAGGCTTCGGCGCAGGGCGCGGAGATCGTCTGCTTTCCCGAGGCCTACCTCCCGGGACTGCGCGGACAGGGTTTCGAGGTCCCGCCCTTCGACGCGGCCGCGCAGGAGCGGGCACTCCGGGCCGTCGCGGGGCGGGCGCGCGCCCTCCGGCTCGCCGCGATCGTCGGGATCGAGCGGCCGACGGACGCGGGCCGGCAGATCGCCGCGTACGTCATCGACGCGCGCGGCGAGGTCCTGGGATTCCAGACGAAGAACCAGATCGATCCGAGCGAGGAGCCGTCCTACGTGCCGGGGCGCGGCCGGCGCGTCTTCGAGGTCGGCGGGGTCCGGTTCGGCATCGCGATCTGCCACGAGGGCTGGCGCTATCCGGAGACCGTGCGGTGGGCCGCCGCGCGGGGAGCGAAGATCGTCTTCCATCCGCAGCTCACCGGGAGCGACCGCGAGGGCGTCCGGTTGACGGCCTGGGGCGCGGCGGACGGACCCTATTACGAGAAGGCCATGATGATGCGGAGCATCGAGAACACGATCTACTTCGCGAGCGTCAACTACGCGATGCGCTTCCAGGAATCGGCGACGAGCCTGATCGATCCCTCGGGCGCCTGCCAGGCCCACTTGCCGTACGGCGAGGAGGGGGTGCTGGTCCAGTCGATCGACCCCGCGAAGGCGACCGGCTGGCTCGCCGCCCGGTACGCGCCCGAGCGCCATCGGGAAGCCGCCTTCGCCGAGGAGGCCGGGACGTCTCCGGGAGGGAAGCGATGAGCAAGGTCTGCGTCTTCACGAACCTGACGCTCGACGGAGTCATGCAGGCGCCGGGCCGTCCGGACGAGGACCGCCGCGGAGGCTTCGAGCACGGAGGCTGGGCCGCGCCGTTCGCCGCGATGCAGGAGGCCGGAGGCGCCATGGGGGAGGCCGGCGCCCTGCTCTTCGGCCGGAGGACCTACGAGGACTTCTACGCCGTCTGGCCCGGGCGAAAAGACAACCCCTTCACCGAGATCCTCAACAACATGCCGAAGTACGTGGCGTCCCGGACCTTGAAGGAGCCGCTGCCCTGGATGAACTCGACGCATCTTCCGGGCGATGCCGGGGACTCGGTCGCGGAAATCCGCCGGGGCTCGGGCCCGGACCTCCTGGTCTTCGGCAGCGGCGAGCTCGTTCGCTCGCTCATGCGGCGCAACCTCGTCGACCAGTACCTGCTCCTGATCCACCCGCTCGTTCTCGGCTCGGGGCGCCGCCTCTTCGCCGACGGCGGGCCCCCGGCGGCGCTCCGGCTCGTCGAGAGCCGGGCGACGTCCAAAGGGGTCGTCCTCGCGAGCTACGTCCCGGCCTGAGGCCGCACGGCGATTGGGCGGAATGAACCGGGTCGGCCGCGGTTAGGATTCGGTGGGTTCGTTCGAGGAGCGGCGGCGATGATCCGAAAGCTCAAGTCCGGCCAGTACCGGTTGTACTCCCGCAAGAAAGATCCGAAGACCGGCAAGCGGCGCAACCTCGGAACGTTCGAGAATCGGGCGGCGGCGGAACGGCACGAGCGCGCCGTGCAGTACTTCAAGCGGCGGTCGTCATTGGTGGGGTAGCCCGAGAATGCTGATCGCGGCCCGGGTCCGGAACGACGGCGCGTCCCACGAAGCGTGGGTCGGCACGGCCGGTGTCGCGCGACCCGTGGCGCTTCCCCCGAGAGGCGAGGGCCGGGGCTCGGCCGTCAGCGGCGGCGAGCTCCTGCTCCTCGCGCTGGCGACCTGCTACTGCAACGATCTCTACCGCGAAGCCGGGCGCCGGAACGTTCCGCTGGAGGCCGTGGAAGTCGAGGCCCGGGCCGAGTTCGCGAGCGAGGGCGTCGCCGCCTCCAACATCACGTACCGCGCGCGGGTGTCCTCGCCAGCGTCGGAGGCCGACATCGCCGACCTCCTGCGCCTGACCGACGCCGTCGCGGAAGTACAGAGCACCGTCCGCACGGGAGTGGCCGTCGCGCGGGTGCCGTGGGAACGAAGCGACCCTTGATCGGAAAGGGAGAGCTCGCAATGACCAGGCGTCACGACTTCGTCATCCGGAACCTCAACGGCCTCTGGATCACGTTCGGAGAGCCGGTGCGCGGGTCGGGAGGAGGAGCGCATGCGTGAGCCCTCCGGCCGCCGGGCGCGGCGCGGCGAGGATCCCGGCCGGCCGCCGGAAGATCCGGGGCAGGCGATTCTCACGGCGTGGGACACGAACGTTCGCGTCACGAGCTTCCTCTTCGAGAACCTGACGGACGAGCTCTGGGAGGCTCCCGTTCCGGGCTTGCCGCGCCGCTCGATCCGCGCGATCGGGGCCCACCTCCACAACAGCCGGCGCTCCTGGACTCGGACGCTCGGCCGCGAGAACGGAGTCGCAATACCCGAGAGCGTCGACAAGCAGCGCGTCCGCCGCAAGGACCTTCTCGCCGCGTTCCCCCGGAGCGGCGCCGGGATCCGCGCGCTTCTCGAGCTCGGCCTCGCCAGCGGTGGGCGGATCCCCGCGACCCGCGCCTACGTCTGGCGCAACCTCCCGCTCGACGTCGCGCACGTCCTGGCGTACTTCGCGGCGCACGAGGCCCACCACCGCGGACAGATCATCCTGATCGCGCGGCAGCTCGGCCGGCTCCCGGTGGAGATCGCGGGCGGCGTCTGGCAGTGGACGGCGCGGGCGCGCGAGGTCGCCGAGGCCCCCGCCCGGAAGCGGCGCGGGCAACGCACTTGAGGCGGGAGGCGCCATGAGGGGGAAGAGCACGAGAAGCCGGTCCGGCGCGAAAGGGTCGGCCGGGGACGGAGAGGTCGAGGCCTTTCTCGCGGCTCTCGATCACCCGCGGGTGGCGGAGATCCGGGCCGTCCGGAAGATCATCCTCGACGCCGACCCGAAGATTTCCGAGGGGATCAAGTGGAACGCGCCGAGCTTTCGCACCTCGGAGTACTTCGCGACGTTCCATCTGCGGGCGCCGGAGGGAGTGCAGCTCATCCTCCACCTCGGCGCGAAGAAACGGGACGGAGCGAGCCCGCGCGCCGCGATCGCGGACCCCGACTCGCTGCTCGAGTGGCTGGGGCCGGACCGCGCCTCGGTCCGGTTCCGCGACGGGAAGGAGATCGAGTTCCGGCGCGCCGCCTTCCGGAAGGTCCTCCGCCAGTGGATCGCGCACGTCCGGCCCTGACCCGGCCGCGGCCGCTCCGTCCGGACGCCAGGGTGCGGCGCGCCGGCCGCCGGGCGGCCTGCTTTCTCGCGGTCGGCCTCGCGGCGGGGGGCTGCGCGTCGTCCTCGCGCGCACTGACGGGCAGCGCGCGCAACGCCGCACTCCTCTGCCGGGGCCGCGTCTCGGTGCGCCTGCCCGGAACCGCCGTGAGGGTCGTGGCCGGCCGCACGGTCGATTCGTCCGAGCGTTCGCTTCCGGGCGTGGCGGTCGTCCTGATCGCGGAGGACGCGGCCACGTCGGTCTACCAGGCGACGAGCGACGGGACCGGCCGCTTCGTCGTCGGCGGCGTTCCGTCGGGAGGCTACCTCCTCAAGACGTGCCGCGCCGGATACGAGACCGTCGAGATGGCGCTCGAGGTTTCCGGCGACGGCCAGGACGCGCCGCTGGTGCTGGCGATGTCGCCCGCCCCGTGAGGGCGAACTGAAGCTCGCGCGCCGGCTTGGCCCGGCTCGCCTCGATCCGCCGCATCACGGAGGGCCCGCTGAGCTCCCGCAGCGCGTCCTTGCCGACCCATCGCGCGGACGCGTTCGGGGAGCCGGCGAGGCGGCGGGCCGACTCGACCGCGGCGGCATGGAGGGCGGGGTTGCGCTTGCCGATCGCGCGGAGGGCCATGTTCACGGCCCTGGAGACGAAGTGGCGCTCGTCGACCGCGGCCCGCTCGATGCGGGCGAGGCCGTCGAGGAACCGCGCGTCGCCCGCCGTCTTGTCGTGGACGCTGAGGCTCCAGAGCAGGGCATAGGCGGCGCGCTTGACGAACTCTGCGGGCTTCCCGCTCCAGGCCGCGACGCGGGACCACGCGTGCGGCGTGCGGTCGAAGAGGTTGAAGCAGAGCGTGTCGCAGATGCCCCAGTTGTCGAAGGCGCGGCACCAGCGGTCCATCTGCGCCGCGGTGACGCGCGCCGGCTCGTCGACGAACGACGTCAGCATGCGGGCCTCGTAGACGCCCGTCTTCCAGAGGCCGGCGGCGAGCGCGTGGTCGCGGCCGACTTCTTTCGCGAGCGCCTGGATGTCCTTCATCGACACCCCGAGGGCGTGGTCCGAGGGAAGGCCGTAGCGGGCCATCGCCTCGCGGGTCTTCCGGGTGGCGTGCCGCTCGAGCCACCGGAGGCACGAGCGGACGCGCTCGTCGACGGACGCCTCCGGTGCGGCCCGGCCGCCGCGCCTGGCCGAGAGGCTCATCGTCCGTCGTACGCCTGCTGGAGCTTCGCGACGTCGAGCTTCTTCATCTGGAGCATGGCCTGCATGACGCGCCCGGCCTTTGCGGGGTCCTTGTCCCCCATCAGCCTGCCGAGCGCCGAGGGAATGATCTGCCAGGAGAGGCCGAACCGGTCCTTGAGCCAGCCGCACATCTGGATCTCGCCTCCCGACGAGAGCTTCTCCCAGAGCGCGTCGACTTCGGCCTGATCGGCGCAGTCGACGTAGAGCGAGAGGGCTTCGGTGAACTTGAACCTGGGGCCGCCGTTCAAGGCCTGGAAGTCCTGGCCTTCGAGGCGGAAGGTGATGTGAAAGACGCCGCCGTCGGGCCCGCGGCTGACGCTCACGATCTTCGAGTTCTTGAAGACGGAGACGTAGAAATTCACGGCCTCCTCGGCCTTTCCGTCGAACCACAGGAACGGGGTGATCTTCTGCACGGTCGGTTCTCCTCGAAAAAAAGGTTGTGAAAGAGCTCAGTTCTTCGCGGAGCGTTTCTGCGCCAGCAGCTCGTCGAGCCTCGCGTAGCCGGCCTCCATGCCCTGCTCCATGCCGGACTTCAGGGCGCCGTCCCGCGCGGCCTTCGAGGAATAGAGGATGGTGTTCGTCGCGGTGGTGCGCCCGTCCTTCTCGGAGAGGAGGAGGGTCCCGACGGCCTCGCCTCCCGTCCAGTCCTGGTCGAAGAGCTGCGTGTTGACGATCCGCTCCGGGGGCACGACCTCGCGATGGACGCCGCCCATCCCCATCTCGGTCCCGTCCGGGCCGCGCCAGACGAAGCGGTAGGCGCCGCCGACGCGCAGGTCGACCTCGCAGACGACGAAGGACCACCCGGGCGGCCCCGTCAGCCAGCGCCGGAGAAGCTCGGGCTTCGTCCAGCAGTCGAAGACGAGGGGACGCGGAGCTTCGAAGACGCGCGTGATGCGGATCTCGCGGTCGCTCGGCGTGTCGACTTTCAGTTTTCCGAAGTTCGTCATGGGCACGCTCCTCTATTTCTTGCCTTCGTTGGGATCGCGTTTCGGCCGGGTGGCTTTGAGCTCGTCGAGCAGGGCATCGAGGCGCTGGAAGCTGCCCTCGAGAGCCTCGATCCACTGCGTGGCCGCGGCGAGGGGCTGCGCCTCGAGCCGCCGGGGGCGGCGCTGCGCGTCGCGTCCGGTCGAGACGAGGCCGGCGCGCTCGAGCACCTTGAGGTGCTTCGAGATCGCGGGCTGGCTCATTCGGAAGGGCGCGGCGAGCTCCGTCACGGACGCCTCGCCCTCCGCGAGCCGGGCGAGGATCGCGCGGCGGGTCGGGTCCGCCAGCGCCGCGAACGTGGCGTCGAGCGATCCGGGAGTCGGGCTTACATAACTATTTAGTTCCATAACAGAACGGTAATATACAGGCCGGAAGAGGCGCGCGTCAAGCCTCAAATCGCCCGCCTTCGAGCGGGGGTGCGCCGTGACCGTAAACTCTGCCTGCGGAAGGAGAAAGGCTCCGGCTCGCGACCGCGCCGAGCGCCCTCCTCCGGGGGCTGGTAGCGTATGCGGCGTTGACGCTCGCCGCGCCACGCCGAAAGGCCGGCCCGGCGAAGCGAACGGAAGCGGGAGGCGGCTCGTGAAGGGAACGTTTCGGAAGGACGTGCTGAAGAAGGGGTTGCTCGGCCTCGTCGTCGCGATCGTCGCCATCCAGCTCGTTCCCGTCGATCGGGCGAGCCCGCCGGTCGAGACGGAGTTCCCGGCGCCGGAGAACGTGCGCGCGGTCCTGCGGCGCGCCTGCTACGACTGTCACTCCAACGAGAGCGTCTGGCCCTGGTACAGCCGGGTGGCGCCGGTCTCTTGGCTCGTCGCGCGCGACGTGCGCGAAGGGCGCAAGGAGCTGAACTTCTCGACGTGGAACCTGTACGCGGAGAAGCGCCGGGCGCGGAAGGCGAAGGAGATCCAGGAGCAGGTCGCGAAAGGCGAGATGCCTCCGTGGTTCTACGTGGCCATGCACCGGGAGGCCGCGCTGTCGGCCGAGGACGCGGCGCTTCTGAAGGAGTGGGCCGTTTCCCTTCCGGGCGCGGGGACGCCGTAACCGAGCGGGTTCTCTCCCGGCGGAACGTGATCGCCGGGCTCGCGGCGGGCTCGGGCGCCGTCCTGCTCGGGACGCTCGGCTGCTCCCGGAAGCGCGGCCCGGCGGGCGATCCGGCCCTGCTCGATCTCACCGGGGCGGCGCGCGCGGTGCGGGAGCGCGCGGTCTCCCCGGTCGAGCTGACGCGCGCCTGCCTCGACCGGATCGAGAGGCTCGACCCGAAGCTCGACGCCTTCATCACGGTGACGCGGGAGTCGGCGCTCGCCGAGGCGCGCCGGGCCGAGGAGGAGGTGGGCCGGGGGCGCTGGCGCGGCCCGCTGCACGGCATTCCGATCGCCGTCAAGGACAACGTCGACACGGCCGGCGTGCGCACGACGGCCGCGAGCGCGGTCTTCGCGGATCGCATTCCGGCCGAGGACGCGGAGGTGATCCTCCGGCTGAAGGAAGCGGGCGCCGTGTTCCTCGGCAAGCTCAACATGCACGAGTTCGCGATGGGCACGACGTCGGCGATCAGCCACTACGGTCCCGTGCACAACCCGTGGGACCTCGAGCGCGTGGCCGGCGGCTCTTCGGGCGGCTCCGGCGCCGCCGTCGCGGCGGGTCTCTGCTTCGGGTCGGTCGGCACGGACACGGGAGGCTCGATTCGCATTCCCGCGTCCTGCTGCGGGATCGTCGGCCTCAAGCCCACCTTCGGGGTCGTCAGCGCGCGGGGCACCGTCCCGGTATCACCCTCCTTCGACCACGTCGGGCCGTTGTGCCGCACGGTCGAGGACGCGGCGCGGATGTTCCGGGCGATGACGAATCATCCGGTCGCGGCGCAGTGCGACCCGGAGGCTCTTCCGGCGATCGCGGGCCTGCGCGTCGGCGTGCTCCACACGACCGGCGACGTCTGCGACGCGCACGTCGAGCCGGAGGTCGCGGCCGCGGTCGCCGCGGCGATCGAGGTTCTCCGGCCGCTCGTCGGCCAGATTCGCGAGTCGGAGCTGCCGATGCCGGACCTCGGAGCCCTGATCGACGCGGAGTCGTACGCGTTTCACCGGCCGCTTCTGGAAGAGGCGTCCGGGGGCTACGACCCGCGGACCCGCAAGGATGCGTCCTCGGGAGGCGTGTCCGAGGCTGCGGCCGCGGACCTGCGGCGCGCGCTCGAGCGGCACCGCGCATCGATCCACGAAGCGTTCACCGAGGTCGACCTCGTCGTCCTCCCCACGATGCCGGGGCTGCCGATCCCCATTCGCGAAGCGATCGATCCCTTCGCCCAGGCCGCGTGCACGTTCGGGTTCAGCCTGGGAGGCCTGCCGGCGATCTCGCTGCCGTGCGGATTCTCGCGCTCGGGGCTGCCGATCGGACTGCTCGTCGGCGGCCCGCCGCTTTCGGAGCCGCGCATTCTCGCGCTCGCCCGGGCTTACGAGCGCGCGACCGACTGGCACCTGCGCCGGCCGCCTCTCTGGAACGCCGATGTTCCGGTCTAGCGGCTACTGGTTCGCCGGGCTTCTCGTCGCGGCCGGCTTCGCATTCTGGCCGCGATATCTCGGGCGCCTGAACGAGTCCATCGATCCGTACACCCATTTCCACGCGATCGTCGCGACGGCGTGGTGCGGGCTGCTGATCGTTCAGCCGTTTCTCATCCGCGCCGGGCGCCGGGACCTCCACCGGAGGATCGGCGCGCTGTCCTACGGGATCGCGCCCCTCGTTCTCGTCGCCTCGACGCTGCTCGCCCACGCGCGCTTTCGCGCCATGGACGAGGCGAGGTTCGCTTCGGAAGCGGCGAACCTCTTCCTGCCGCTGTCGGCCGTCGTCCTCTTCGGGCTCTCCTACGCGCTCGCCATGGCCTTTCGGAAGACGCAGGCCCTGCACGCCCGGTTCATGATCGGGACCGGCCTCGTGCTGATCGACCCGGTCGTCGGCCGGCTGCTCTTCTATTACGGCCCGCCCCTGCCGCGTCCTCTCCTCTACCAGGCCGTCACCTTCGGATCGACGGACCTGATCCTCCTCGCTCTCCTCTGGCGGCCGCCCCTCGCGCCGCGCCTGCGCCGCCGGTTCCTCGCGGGCGCCCTGGCGTTCCCGCTGGCGCACGTGGCCTGGTTCACGGTGGTCCAGGGGCCGCGCTGGGTGCCCGTCGCGACATGGTTTCGAGCGCTGCCGCTGACCTGAACCGGGCCGTCTCGCGCTATCGTTCTCCCGCCGGGGTAGGGACAAAACGAGGGGAGTGATCGACGATGAACCCGCTGCAGAAAGTGATCGACTTCATCGAGAGGCTTCGGGCCGCCAATCTGGCGTTCCGTCTCGACAGCGTCCGGGAAGCCGTGATGGTCGAGGTCATGGTGCCGGGCGAGCACTGGGAGGTCGAGTTCTTCGCGGACGGGCACGTGGAGGTCGAGGTCTACAGCAGCCCGGGGGCGGAGGCGGGACTCGAAGACGAGTCGTCGCTCGAGCGCCTGTTCGCGGAGAGCGCGGAGGAGTAGGGACGTGCGCCGCCGGAGGGCCGCGGCCGCGGCGATCCTGGCCTCGGCCCTGTCCGCGGCGCTCGGCGCGCAGGAGACGGTCTCGTTCCAGACGCAGGACGGCGGGCGCGTTTACGCCGACGTCTACGGCTCGGGAGGCGACGCGGTGGTCCTCGCCCACGGCGGGCGGTTCGACAAGGAGAGCTGGGCCGGGGAGGCGCGCGCTCTCGCCAGGGCCGGATACCGCGTGCTCGCCCTCGATTTCCGGGGCTACGGCCGGTCCCGCGGTCCCGGCCAGGCCGACCCGATGAGCGCGCCCCTCCAGAACGACGTGCTCGCGGCCGTGCGGTACCTGCGGCGCCAGGGCGCGGCGAAGGTCTCCGTCGTGGGCGCGAGCATTGGCGGGTTCGCCGCCGGCAACGCCGCGGCGGCGGCGAAGCCCGGGGAGATCGACGCGCTCGTGCTCCTCGGCGCGTCGGCCGGCCGCGATCCGAAGAAGATCGCGTGCCGGAAGCTCTTCATCGTCGCCCGGGACGACGCCGACGGAAGCGGCGAGAAGCGGCTGCCCGGCATCCGGGCGTCCTACGATGCGGCGCCGGAGCCCAAAGAGCTCCTGATCCTCGATGGCTCGGCTCACGCCCAGTTTCTCTTCGGCACGCCGGAGGGACCGAAGGCGCTCGCGGCGATCCTCCGGTTTCTGCCGAAGCCGGAGCGCCGGCCGCGATGACCTCGGGGCCGCAGCGCTTCGAGTGCATCGATCCCATCCTCCGGGTCGAGGACATGGCGAGGAGCGTCGCCTACTACGTCGAGGTGCTCGGCTTCGAGAAGGCGCCCTGGGGAAACGACGACTTCCGCTTCGTGGGACGGGACGGGCGCGGGATCTATCTCTGCCGGGCGGGCCAGGGACGCGGCGGCGCGTGGGTCTGGGTGGGCGTCGAGGACGTGCGCGCCCTGCACCGGGAGTACGCGGCGCGGGGCGCCGTCGTGCGGCTCGAGCCGACGCGCTTCCCGTGGGCGCTCGAGATGCGGATCGAGGACCCCGACGGCAACGTGCTGCGATTCGGGTCGGACCCCGGGGAGGAGTCATGAAAGTTTTCATCCGGGCGATCCTGCTCGCGTGGCTTCTTCCCGGAGTCCTCGCGGCCCAGACGAAGCCGCGCGGACGGGAGCTCGGCATCCCGTTTCCCGGAAAGACGGGCCCGGAGAACGCGATCACGGACGTCGAGGGTGTCGCCGTCGCGCACGTGACGCTGATCTCGGGCGAGGGCCGGGTCGTGCTCGGCCAGGGCCCGGTGCGCACGGGCGTCACGGCGATCCTGACGCGGCCGAAGGGCGACTGGGACTTCGTGATGGCGGCGACCTTCAACCAGAACGGCAACGGCGACATGACCGGCGTCAACTGGATCAGGGAGTCGGGTTTCCTCGAGGGCCCGATCCTGCTGACGGGAACGCACAGCGTGGGCACCGTGCGCGACGCCGCGATCCAGTGGGAGATCGCGCGGGGGCGGCAGTTCGAGTTCACGTACCCGATCGTTTCGGAGACGTTCGACTCGCTGTCGGACGCCAACGGACAGTACGTCAAGCCCGAGCACGTCTGGGCGGCGCTCGACGCCGCGAAGGGCGGGCGCGTGACGGAGGGAGCGGTTGGCGGCGGGACGGGAATGATCTGCAACGGGTTCAAGGGCGGGATCGGCACCTCGTCGCGGGTCGTGGCGGAGAAGGGCTCCGCGTCCTACACCGTTGGGGTCCTGGTGCAGTGCAACTACGGCGGCGATCTCCAGATCCTCGGCGTGCCGGTCCGCCGCGAGATCGCGGGCCTCAAGCCCTGCCTCGACCTCGAGGGAGAACCGACCCGGGCCTGGTTGAAGGAGACGCCGCGCTGCGACGCGGCCCCGGGCAAGGGCGCCTCCCGGGAGTACTCGGAGCCGGAGTACGGCCGCGGCTCGATCGTCGTGATCGTCGCGACCGACGCGCCTCTTCTGCCGACGCAGCTCGAACGGCTCGCCAAGCGTGTCGGCATGGGCCTCGGCCGCCTGGGGAGCTGGGCGGGAAACCAGTCGGGAGACCTCTTCCTCGCCTTCTCCACCGCCAACCGCTCGAACGAGAAGGCGAAGGGCGAGGCGTCGGTGAAGATGCTCGCCAACGACGATCTCAATCCGTTCTTCCGCGCCACGATCGAGGCAACGGAGGAGGCGGTCGTCAACGCGATGCTCGCCGCCGACACGATGACCGGGGCCGACGGGCTGCGGGTGTACGGCCTTCCGGGCGACGAGGTGATGAAGGCGCTTCGCAAGTACGGGCGCGTGGGCGCGGGAGGGGAGCCACGATGACCGTCCGCGCCACGGGCTCCTTCGACGTGAAGATGACGTCCCGGCCTCCCGACGAGAAGGAGGGCGACGCGAGGATCGGGCGCATGGCGCTCGACAAGCACTACCACGGCGATCTCCAGGCCTCCGGCCGCGGGCAGATGCTCGCGGTCATGGACCCGGCGAAGGGCTCGGGCGGGTACGTCGCGCTCGAGGTCGTCGAGGGAACGCTCGCGGGAAGGAGAGGGACGTTCGCGCTGCAGCACGGCGGTCTCATGGACGGGGGCCGGCCGTCGCTGACGATCGTGGTGGTTCCCGGCTCGGGGACGGGGGAGTTCGAGGGCATCGCGGGAACTCTCGCGATCCGGATCGAGAACGGGAAGCACTTCTACGATTTCGACTACGCGCTGCCGGCCGCGCCGTGAACGGAACGGGCGGGCGCCGTTGATACGATGAAGCCTATGAGAAACCGCCTTCCGGGTTGGCTCATGGCATCGGTCCTTGCCGCAGTTTCGGCCTGCTCGAGCGCGCCGTCGGCGCAGGTCGGCGTCGTCCGCGGCGTCGTCGTCGACTCGAACGGCAACGTTCTTCCGGGGATCACGGTGTCCCTTCAGGCGCCGGACGGCAAGCTCGTCCAGACGGTGACGACGGGCGAGGACGGCGGCTACGACTTCCCGGCGGTGCCGGTGGGCCAGTACCAGGTCCTGAGCACGTTTGCCGGATACACGACGCCGAAGCCGCTCGACGCGAAGGTCACACCGTCGGGATTGGCGTACCTGCCGAAGCTCGTGCTCGTCTCGCCCCGGTAGGCCGAACGCGATGGCTTACGACGAGACGCTGGCGCAACGGGTCCGGGCGGCCCTCGCGAGCCGCGACGGAATCGTCGAGAAGAAGATGTTCGGCGGCGTGGCGTTCATGATCGGCGGCCACATGAGCTGCGGCGTCGTGAACGAGACGCTCATGGTCCGCGTCGATCCCGAGCGCGAGGAAGCCCTGCTCCAGGAGCCCGGGGCGCGGCCGATGAACTTCACGGGACGGCCCATGCGCGGGTTCCTCTTTGTCGAGGGAGTCGGGCTCGCGGGCGCGGCGCTGCGCCGCTGGGTCAAGCGCGCCGCCGATTTCGCCGAAATCCGCCCGCCGAAGGCGCGCCCGCCGCGGCGCACGAGGAGCCGGCCCACGCGCTAGGGGGTCAGGTCTTCATTTTTCGGCGCCAAGGGGTCAGGTCTTCATTTTTCGGCCGTCGGGCGCTAGGGGTCAGGTCTTCATTTTTCGGCCGTCGCGAACTGCTAGCGAGAGCTGAAAAATGAAGACCTGACCCCTCTCCGTCCCGGAGGGCCGTCCCCCCGCCCGGCGACGGAGCCCGCTACTTCGTGTACTTCCAGCTTCCCTTCCACTTGTTCGCCTGGCGCCCGTCCTTCCACGCCGCGCTCGGCTCGTAGGTGCCGCCGCCCTCGACGGTGACCCACTTCCCGGTGCCGCCCAGGAAGCCCCAGCGGCCCGCGGTGCCCTCGGAGCGCCACCAGAAGAAGGCGACGTCGCCGTCGTTGTCGACGGAGTCGCAGCTGCCGCCCGAGCGGATGGGCTTGCCATCCTTGGCGACGACGGCGGTGCCCTTGCAGACCATGCTGGCCAGCCGGAGCGGGTTCGACGGATCGTCCGCCGTGATGAAGCCGTTGAACTCCATGCGGTTGACGGTCGTTCCGTCCGCGAGCGTGAAGGTCTCCTCGACCTTCGGCACGAACATGTTGCTTCCCGAGCCCTTGACCTCCTGAGCGGAGAGACCCGAAGCGATCAGAATCAGACCCAAGAGCGCGACCCCGAGGTAGACCCGAGTTCTTGGCGACATCTTGGCTTCCTCCCTTCGACGGATACTAGTCCCGTACGGCAGAGGAACGAGGTCAGGTCTTCATTTTTCAGCTCTCGTTTGCAGTTCGCGACGGCCGAAAAATGAAGACCTGACCCCACCGCCCCTACTGGATCTCGAGGTAATCCTTGGCCGGCAGCTTCGGGAACGGCGCGTGCGGCTCGCGCTGGTACCAGTAGACGACCGACGCGATGTCGTCCTGGAGCGGAAGGTACCGGTCGCCCGAGCGCCAGCCGAGGGCCTGGATCGTGACGCGCAGGTCCTTCTCGAAGCGGATGGGGTCGGTGATGTGCCAGCGATAGAGACTGAAGCGCTGCTGCGACTGGTACAGGCCGTCGGGCCGCACGACGAGGGGCATGCCGGAATAGGGCGTCGTGAACTCCTGGTACTGCTTCGTCGCCCTGTTCTCGAAGTTGTAGGAGCCGCAGAAATAGTCCTCGGTCCCGGTGCCGACGATCGTCGCGAAGTCGGTGTCGCCGTCCATGTAGAACTTGATCTCGCCCTCGCCCCACCAGCCGTTGTTGTGCACGCCGTACGCCATGTAAGTCCCGACGTAGTGGCCCTGGCCCTTGATGCCGTCGACGAGCGTGTAGACGTCCTTATACGGGAGGGGATTGACCCGGCGGAACTGGGCGTGGAAGTAGGCCGCGTCGTCCGGCGATGTCGGTCAGCGCGTAGGTGACCTGGTAGTAGAGCGTCATCTCCTTCTCGCCGATGTTCTCCATCGTGATGCGCGCACCCTTGCGGAAGGGCATGACCCAGTAGCTGTTGAAGGCGCTGCCGGGATTGACCGCGACGGCGAGCGAGGAGATCTGGGCGTAGCGCTGCCAGGCCGAGGCGAAGAAGTCGCCGACCGGTACCTCGACGGAGGGCGTCGTCTCGCCGTCCCAGTACATCCGGAGGATCGAGTAGCGCCACGTTCCGGTCGGCGTCATCCAGATGTGCTGGATCGCGCCCGAGCCCGCGATGTCGGCGAGCGTGAAGACCTGGCCGGGCTTGATGACGACGGAGGGGGAGATCTTCCACCCGACGCCGAGGTCCTTCGCGTCGGTCTTCCCGGTGCCCTCGGTGGCCATGCCGCCCTTGCCCTTCTCCCCGGTGAAGTTCTCCGGCGAGATCGACCGCGTCTTCGCCTTCGAGAGGCGCGGCAGATCGCCGACCCCGGTCGTGATGCCGTTGAAGGGCGTCGGCGGGGGCTGCTGGGCGAAGAGCGGGGCGGCGGCGGCCATGGCGCAAGCCGCGAGGGCGGCGAAGACGGCAGCGCGGGGGAGCCTCGGCATGTCTCCTCCTTGTCCGGGTTGTCTGGCGCGGGAGTGTAGCGCCAAACTTCCCGGGCGCCCGCCGGTGATACGTTGCGCGCCGTGAAGGTCGTCCTCTTCGGGGCGAGCGGCATGGTCGGCGGGGGCGTGCTCCTCGAGTGCATCGACGATCCGCGGGTCGAGTCGGTCCTCGCCGTCGGCCGCCGGCCGTGCGGCGTCTCGCACCCGAAGCTGACCGAAGTCCTCCGCGAAGACTTCTTCGACTACGCGGCGCTCGCGCCGCGCTTCCGGGGACTCGACGCGTGCTTCTTCTGCCTCGGAGTCTCGGCCGCCGGGCTCTCGGAGGCCGAGTACACGCGGCGCACCTTCGACCTGACGCTCGCGGCCGCGCGGGCGCTCGCGGCGGCGAGCCCGCACCTCGTCTTCGTCTACGTCTCCGGCGCGGGGACCGACTCGACCGAGCGCGGCCGCGTCATGTGGGCGCGCGTCAAGGGACGGACGGAAAACGCGCTTCTCGCGCTGCCGATCGGCGGGGCATACATGTTTCGCCCGGGCTTCATCGAGCCGATGCGGGGCGTCCGGTCGCGCACGCCGCTCTACCGCGCGTTCTACGTCGCGCTCGGCCCGCTGCTTCCGCTGCTGCGCCGGCTCTTCCCGCGCCGGATCACGACGACCGTCGCCGTCGGACGCGCGATGATCGCGCTCGCGGAGCGCGGCGACGCGAAGAAGATCCTGGGGCCGGCCGACATCAACCGGCTGGCCGCCGCCGGAGACGAAAGATGAACGGGGCGATCTCCGCGGCGATGTGGGGCGGACTCGCGGCCGCGTCGCTGCTGCTGGGTGCCGCGCTTGCGCTGCGCTGGACCCTGTCGGAACGGCTGACCGGAGCGATCATGGGCTTCGGGTCGGGCGCGCTCGTCTCGAGCATCGGGTACGAGCTCGTTCCGGAATCGCTCGTCCGCGGCGCCGGGCGAGGGATGGTCTTCGCCTTCGCCGCCGGCGCGCTCGTCTTCTTCGGCGCCGACTGGCTGATCGACCGCAGCGGCGGCGAGAAGCGCAAGAGCCTGGCGCCCGGCGAGGGAGAAGGTTCGGGCACCGCGATCTTTCTCGGGACGCTCCTCGACGGCGTTCCCGAATCGCTGATCCTGGGCATGGGCCTCGCCACGGGAGGCGTGATCAGCGTCGCGTTCCTGACGGCGGTGTTCGTGTCGAACGTGCCCGAGGGCGTGGCCGGAACGCGTTCGCTCGTGGCCTCGGGCCGTTCGCCGAGGCGGGTCGTCTTCATGTGGATCACCCTCGTGATCGCGTCGGCCCTCGCGGCGGCCGCGGGCTACGCGTTCGTCCGGTCGGTCCCGGCGGCCGACGGGAGGTACGCCAAGGCGTTCGCCGCCGGGGCGGTGCTGACGATGCTCTCGGACGTGATGATGCCGGAGGCCTTCGAGCACGGCGGCAAGGTCGTCGGCCTGCTCGCGACGCTCGGCTTCCTGACCGCGGCGATCCTTTCGGTGATGGAGTGAGAATGACGAGAAAGACCGGACCCGGATTCCACGCCCGGCTCGCCGCGGCCGCCGCGGTGCTCGCCGCCGGGTGCGGGCTGCCCGCGCTCTTCGGCGCCCCGGTGAAGGCCGCGCCGAAGTCCGAGCTCTCGCAGCCCCGCTTCGAGGTCGCGCTCGAGGAGGCCCGCATCCGGATGCCGGACGGCGTCTTCCTCGCGGCCGACATCTGGCGCCCGAAGGGCGCGAGCGCGAGGGAGCGGTTCCCGGTCCTTCTCGAGTACCTGCCGTACCGCAAGACCGAGGGCCGCGCCGAGCGGTACGGCTTCTACTCCTATTTCGTCGAGCGCGGCTACGTCGTCGCGCGGGTCGACATCCGCGGCACGGGCGGGAGCGAGGGCACCCTCATCCCGTACGAGTACAGCGAGATCGAGCAGAAGGACGGGGACGAGGTCATCGCGTGGCTCGCGCGGCAGCCCTTCTCGACCGGCAAGGTCGGGATGTTCGGCATCTCGTGGGGAGGGTTCAACTCGATCCACATGGCGATGCGCCGGCCGCCGGCGCTCAAGGCGATCATCGCTGTCGACGCGACCGACGACCTCTACCAGGACGACGTCCACTTCATGGACGGGATGATCCACGTCGATTCCTGGGAAATGGGCATGGACGTCGCCAACTCCATGCCGGGAGCGCCCGGGTACGTGATCGACGAGGCCTACTTCCGCGACCGCTTCGACCAGCCGCCCTGGATGCTGACCTACAAGCGGCAGCAGCGCGACGGCCCGTTCTGGGACCGCACGGCCCTGAAGACCCGGTACGACGCGATCCAGATCCCGACCTTCGTCATCGGCGGCTGGTACGACGGCTACCGGGACAGCGTGCCGCGGATGCTCGAGCACATGAAGGCGCCGGTCAAGGCGATCGTCGGCGCGTGGAACCACACGTACCCCGACGAGCCGTACCCGCGGCCCGGCTTCGACTGGCGGCGGGAGGCGCTCCGGTGGTTCGACCAGTGGCTGAAGGGCCGCGACACCGGGATCATGGACGAGCCGCGCCTGGCGATCTACGTGCGCCAGTGGCATCCGCCGGGGCCCTACCTCGACTTCGCGCCCGGGCAGTGGCGGTACGAGGACGGCTGGCCGATCGCCCGGATCGAGGACCGCATCCTCTATCCGCGGCCGGACGGCTCGCTCGCGCAGGGGGCGCCGGCCGCCGCCGAGGCGGAGCTGCGCTACGTTCCGACGACCGGCGTCGAGGCCGGCGGTCCCGTGATGTGGTTCGGCGACGTCGCGCCGGACCAGCGCCCGACCGACGCGTTCAGCCTGGTCTACGAGACGCCGCCCCTCGAGAAGGGCGTCGAGATCCTCGGCCTGCCGAAGGCGCTTCTCCAGGTCTCGGCCGACGCTCCGCACGCCGACTGGTTCGCGCGGCTGAACGACGTCGCGCCGGACGGCACGGTCACCCTCGTCACCGGCGCCGGACAGAACGGCGCGCACCGCGAGTCCGCGCGGGAGCCGAAGGCGATCGAGCCGGGAAAGCCTTTCCCGCTCGAGATCGAGCTGCACTTCACGTCCTGGGTGTTCCCGAAGGGCCACCGGATCCGCTTCGCCGTGTCGAACGCCCAGTGGCCGATGATCTGGCCCACGGCCTACCCGATGACGACGAAGCTCTTCCTGGGAGCATCCGCGACGCGCCTCGTTCTGCCGGTCGCCCCGCCGGCACAGCGGCCCGTCCCGCAGTACCTGCCGATTCCGCCGCCCGAGGCGAAGTACCCGGGCTACGAGACGCTCGACACCGGAACGCCCTCGGGCTACGGCGAGATCTCTTCGGTCGACCGGAATCCGCGCACGGGCAAGGCGAAGGTCATTGCGACCTCGACCTCCGCGACCCGCTTTCCCTGGGGCGAGGAGCACAACGACGAGTCGATCACGCACGAGGCCGAGGACGGACATCCGGAAAAGACGTCGGTCAAGGGCGAGTACTGGACCGAGGTCAAGCTGCCGGACCGGACGCTGCGGTGGGAGTCCGTCGTGACCTTCCGCAGCGACCGGGAGAATTTCTATTATTCGGGCGTCCGAAGGCTCAAGAAGGACGGCGTGCTCCTGCGCGAGAAGAGCTGGGAGCAGACGATTCCGCGGGATTTTCAGTGAGCGGTAGGACAGCAAGCAGTAAGCAGTAAGCAGTAAGCTGTGAGCAGTAAGCGGTGAGCGGTCGGCGATGAAGATCCTGCTGGGCGCGATCGTTTCGGCGGTGCTCCTGGCCGCGGGCGCGGCGGCGGGCGACCTGCCGCCAAGCGAGAGCGGCGCGGGCCGCGTCCTCTTCGAGGACGACTTCGAGAGCGGCCTCGCCCGGTGGCGCATCTTTGGACAGGGCGCGGCGCGGATTGTCGAGTCCGGCGACGCGAAGCACGCCCACGTGCTCGCTCTCGTCCCGCAGGGCGATGCCTACGCGCTGATCGGCGGCTCGGAGAAGTGGGGCGGCGTCCGCCTGGAAGGCGAGGTGCTGTTCGCGTCGGAGGACGACAGCTACCTGGGCGTCGTCTACAACTTCCGCAAGCGCGGCGAGCGGAAGGACTTCGGCGTCGTCTACATCAAGGCACCCGAAAGCTACCTGCAGGCCAACCCGCACCGGGACTTCAACGTGGGCCGCACGCTGTACGGCGAGTACCGCGTGCCGCTGACGGGGGAGGCAGCCATTCGGCCGCGAGAATGGCAGAGGTTCTCGGTCGAGGTCGTTGGCCGCGTGTGCCACTTCTACGTCGGAGGCTCGCCGATTCCGCAGATGACGTTTCCCGAGTTCGAGCTCGACTCCAGCGGCGTGGGCCTGCAGCCGCGCTCGGTCGGCGGGGACGTCTGGATCGACAACGTGAAGGTGACCGCGATCGAGCGGCTCTCCTACGAGGGCCCTCCGCAGCCGGAGGTCCGACACGACCCGGGGGCGTTGGCCACCCGGTGGGAGTTCCTCGGGCCGCTGAGCCAGACGGACGACGAGATCGCGAGGTCGCCGGCCTCGCCCGCGTTGCGATGGCGGCCCTTCGCGACCGACGCGCGGGGCGCCGTCGTGACGGGCACGGTCGTCGACTTTCATGGTCCGAAGACCGTCGCCTACTTCCGGACACGCATCGCCCGGGAAGCCGCGGGGCCGGCGGAGCTCCAGCTCTCGACCGTGGACGACCTGGCTCTGTGGGTCAACGGCCGGTTCGCCTGGTTCATCCCGCGCGGCAACGGGGCCTGGTTCGATTTCTTCCGAACGCCGGAACATGCCGGGCAGTCCATTCCGCTGGAGCTCGAGGCCGGCGACAACGAGCTCGTCTTCCGGGTGCGGGGCGGCGTCTACGCGTCGGGCGGATTCTTCGCCCGCGTGGCGGAAGCGAAACCGTGAGCGATCGGGCGCCCGGTCCGGCCGCGCTTCCCGATCTCCGCTGGGCGCGGTGGTCCGGCGGCGCTGGCCTCGCGGCGCTCGTCAGCTACGTCGCGCTCATGGCGCTGCCGGCGCCGCCGCCGGTCCAGGTCCTTCTCGTCTTCGGCTTCGCCTTCGGCCTGACGGTCGCGAGCCTCGGGCTCCACCTCGGCGTGACCCGCGGCGTCGCGCCGCGCCTCGGGCTCGTCGCGGCCGTCGCGAACACGGTCGCGGCGGGGGAGCTCGCGGCGATGCTGCTCGTGCAGATGGCGGTCAAGGCGGCGGCGCCGAAGCCCGAGGCGGCCTTCACGGCGATCTGGCTCGGCCTGGACGTGGCGTGGGACCTCTTCGTCGGCGCCGGGACCGCGCTCTTCGGCCTCGCGCTCTGGCGCCACCCGCGGTTCCGGCCGCTGACGGCGGGAGGCGGGATCCTGACGGGGCTCCTTCTGCTGGTCCTGAACATCGCCACCTTTCCGGTCCCGCCGGCCGAGGCGGGGCTGTTCGACGCGGGCCCCTTCGTGGGCCTCTGGTACGTGGTCCTATCGGCGCGGGTCCTGATCGTGGCCGCCCGGGAGCCCTCGCCCGCCGCCTGAGGCCCTCCGGCCGGTGCGGGCCGTCGCGGGCTGTGACAGACTTCGTCCACTTCGGCGTCTCCCCGACGCCGCTCTCGTTCGTGCGTCCGATCGCGGCCGCAGGAGGTGCGTCATGCCCACCCGGCGTTTTTCCACGGGTCTTCTCATCCTTTCCCTCGTCGCCATCGCAGGCGTGGCCTCGGCCCAGACCTGGAGCGCGGACCAGCAGGAGATCTGGCGTGTCGAGGAGCAGCAGTGGAAGATGAGCAAGGACAAGGACCTCACCTGGATCGACAAGCTCGTCCACGCCAACATCAGCGCGTGGGAAGTCGGCCGCCCGGCGCCGCAGAACAAGGCCAGCCTGACGCGGTGGGCCCGCTTCAGCGACGCCAGCTCGACGATCCTGGAGCAGGAGATCTTTCCGATCTCCATCACGGTCACCGGCAACGTCGCCGTTGCGCAGTACACCTACATGGTCGTGCGCGAGAACTACAAGAAGGACCGCGAAGCTTCGACGGGCCGGTGGACGGACGTCTTCATCAAGGACGGCGGCCGCTGGCAGTTCATCGCCTGGGCCGGCGGGGACGACCCGAAGAAGTAAAGAGCGTGGCGGCCACGACGGCCGCTCCG
This sequence comes from uncultured Acidobacteriota bacterium, assembly GCA_963764715.1. Taxonomy (GTDB): domain Bacteria; phylum Acidobacteriota; class Thermoanaerobaculia; order UBA5066; family Gp7-AA6; genus DAHUXD01. The sequence goes on along the minus strand of CAVXTP010000015.1, from coordinate 152,078 downwards.
GCGAAACTCAGCGAGGAGGGCTCATGAAGGGCAAGTTCTTCCTGGGGTGGGTCGCTGTGTTCGTAGTGTGGATGGCCGGCAGCTTCCTCGTGCACGGCGTGCTCCTGCACGACGACTACGGAAAGCTGCCGAACCTGATGCGGACGGAGGCCGATTCGCAGCAGTACTTCCCGCTGATGCTGCTGGCGCACGTGATCATGGCGGGCGCGTTCGTCTGGATCTATGCCCGAGGCATCGAGCCGAAGCCGTGGATGGCGCAGGGGATTCGATTCGGGATCGCCGTCGCGTTGCTGGGGGTCGTTCCGACGTACCTCATCTATTACGTGGTGCAGCCGATGCCGGGCGCGCTCGTGGCCAAGCAGATCGTCTTCGACGGCATCCTGGTCGTGGTCGTCGGCGCGGTCGCCGCGTTCGTCTACCGGTCGCAGCCCGCGAGGGCCTGAGTCCCCGATCGCGCCCCGGGAAGTGCCAGAACGTCCCGCTGTGCCGGAGAGGCGCGCCCTCGCGAGGGCGCGCCTCGCGCGGCGTTAGGATCTCGGACCGTGACGATCGACTTCGGCGGCAACCTCGCGATCCTGCTCCAGCGCGAGCTCGCCGGCTTCGAGCGCGAGCTCGGACTCTTTCCGGACGACGAGAGCGTGTGGAAGACGGCGCCGGGGCTCCCGAACGCGGCCGGCAACCTCGCGCTTCATGTCGCCGGGAATCTCCAGCACTTCGTGGGGGCCGTGCTCGGGGCGACCGGCTACGTCCGAAACCGCGAGCTCGAGTTCGGCCGACGCTCCGGCCCGCGCGGCGACATCCTCGCGGAGCTCCGCGAGGCCTCGCGGATCGTCGACTCGGTCCTTCGGGGCCTGCCGCCCGAGCGCTTCGAGGGCCCGTTCCCCCAGCCGGTCGACGGCCTGCGGCTGCCCATGGACCGCTTCCTGATGCACCTCTGCTCGCACGCGGCGTTTCACCTGGGCCAGGCGGGCTACGTGCGCCGGGCGGTGACCGGGGACGCCCGGTCGAGCCGGCCCTTGCCGCTCCAGGCGTTGACGTCCGAGCCGGCCGCGAAATAATCCGTTCCGACGGCCCCGGAGGGGACGGAGGCGACGCATGGCCCGGTATCGAAATTCCCTGCCGCAGCTCGACGGCCGCCTCTTCCTGACCGACGGCGGCATCGAAACGACGCTCATCTTTCGCGAGGGCCTCGACCTTCCGCTCTTCGCGGCGTTCGACCTCCTGAAGAGCGCCGCGGGCGAGGCGGCGCTCCGCCGCTACTTCGAGGGCTACGCCGCGCTCGCGCGCCGCCTCGGGGCCGGCGTGATTCTCGAGAGCGCGACCTGGCGCTCCAACCCGGACTGGGGAGCGCGCCTCGGCTACACCCGCGAGGCGCTCGCGGAGGCCAACCGGAAGGCGATCCGCCTCCTGGAGGACATCCGGAACGGGATCGACGACGGGACGACGCCGGCCGTGATCAGCGGATGCGTGGGGCCGCGGGGCGACGGATACGTGCCCGGCCGGACGATGACCGACGCGGAGGCCGAGAGCTATCACGCCGAGCAGATCGGGACGTTCGCCGGCACGGCGGCGGACATGGTCACCGCGATCACCATGAACTACGTCGAGGAAGCGATCGGCGTGGCCCGGGCGGCCCGAAAGGCGGGAATGCCGGCGGTCATCTCCTTCACCGTCGAGACCGACGGACGCCTGCCGACCGGGCAGTCGCTCCGGGACGCGATCGAGGGGACGGACGCGGCGACCGGCTCCTCGCCCGCCTACTACATGATCAACTGCGCGCACCCCGCGCACTTCGAGGGCGCGCTCGAGCCGGGGGAGCCGTGGACCGGCCGGATCCGGGGCCTGCGCGCCAATGCCTCGATCAAGAGCCACGCCGAGCTCAACGAGTCCTCCGAGCTCGACGTCGGCGACCCGGCCGGCCTGGGCGCGGACCATGCCCGGCTCAAGCGGAGGCTCCCGCGGATCAACGTGCTGGGCGGCTGCTGCGGCACCGACGAGCGGCACGTCGAGCAGATGGCCCTGGCGTGCGCGCCGTTGTTCCGGTGACGGCGGCCGCGCCCGGGTTTGCATAGAGTTCGGATCCTCAGGGAGGTCCTCATGGTGAGCGTGGCGTTGCTCCTGCGTCTCGAAGCGAAACCCGGAAAGGAGGCGGAGGTCGAAAGCTTCCTGAAGGGAGCGCTCCCGGTCGTCGACGACGAGCCGGAGACGACGGCCTGGTTCGCGATCCGGATGGGTCCGTCGACCTTCGGCATCTTCGACGCCTTCCCCGGCGAGGCCGGGCGGCAGGCGCACATGACCGGAAGAGTGGCCGACGCGCTCCGGGCGAAGGCCGGCGAGCTCCTGGCGAAGCCGCCGTCGATCGAGAAAGTCGACGTCCTCGCGGCGAAGCTTCCCGGGTAGGCGCGGCATCCGCCATGGGAGCGAACGCCGGTCTCGCCGCGGCGGCCGACGAAAACCTGGCGGCGCATTTCACGTGGGTCCAGGCGCGCACCCCGGGGATGCGCACGGTCGTCGGCGAGGACCTGGTCCTGACCGAGTGCGGGATGCCGTGCGACACGTTCAACGCCGCCTGCCGCGCCCGGCTCTCACCGGCGGCGGCCGCGTCGCGCATTCGCGAGGCGATCGCCTGGTTCGGCGGGCGGCCGTTCTCCTGGTGGGTGGGGTCGGCCGACGAGCCCGGCAACCTCGGCGCGATGCTCTCCGCCGAGGGCCTCGCGGCCGCCGAGTCCGAGGTCGCGATGGCGGCCGACCTGTCCCGGCTGCGTCCCGTCGACACGGCGCCGGGCGGCCTCGACGTCCGCCGCGTCCGCACGCCGGAGGAGCTCGCCCGATACGCGCGCATCAACGCGGCCAACTGGGACCCGCCCGATCGCCTCGTCGTCCGCTTCTACGAGCTCGCGATCCCCGTGCTCCTCGCGCCGGAGAGCCCGCTGCGGATGTACGTGGGGTACGCCGGCGGGGAGGCCGTCGCGACCTGCGAGCTGACGGTCGCGGGCGGCGTCGCCGGCCTCTACGGCATCTCGACGCTCGCGGCGCACCGCCGTCGCGGCTACGGATCGGCCATGACGGCGCACCCGCTTCTCGAGGCGCGGGCGGAAGGGATGGCGAGGGCGGTGCTCCAGGCCTCCGCCGACGGCCTCGGCGTTTACGAGAGAATCGGCTTCCAGAAGTTCGGCCAGATCACGGAATTCAAACCGGAGGGCGGCGCATGAAGGCCCTTAGAACCGCGGCGGCGGCCGCGCTCGCACTGGCGCTCTCGCAGCGCTCGCCGGCCGCGCCGGCGAGAAGGGACGAGATCCTCGGCACCTGGAAAGGCACCTCGACCTGTGTCGACCGTTCGCGGCACCCGGCTTGCAAGGACGAGGTCGTCGTCTACGAGTTCCGCGAGAAACCCGGCGCTCCCGACGCGGTCTCGCTGCAAGCCGACAAGATCGTCGACGGGCAGCGGGTCACGATGTACGAGCAGGACTTCGTCTGGGACGCGGGCGAAGGCGCCTGGCTCGGCGAGTTTCGCGTTCGGAACAATCACGGCCTCTGGAAATATGTCGTGCACGGGAGCTCCATGGATGGAACGCTGGTGGACCTGCCGGAGAAAAACCTCGTCCGTCGAATCGCGGTAGCGAGGCCGTGAGGCCGGGAGAGCGCCGATGGCGGAGCTGAAGACGAAGAAGACGGAAGCGAACGTTCCGGCGTCCGCCGGGTCCCGGGGGAAATAGCGATGGGACGCGTCGACGAACGCCTCCGCGAGCTCGGCATCGAGCTCCCGCAGCCGAGCAAGCCCGGGGCGAACTACGTGCCGTGGGTCCGGACGGGAGCGCTCGTCTACCTGACGGGGCAGCTCTCGCAGTGGAACGGGGAGCGGCGCTTCATCGGCAAGCTCGGCCGGGAATTCTCGGTCGAGGAGGGCCGCGAGGCCGCGCGCCTGTGCGCCCTGAACCTCGTCGCGCACGCGAAGGACGCGTGCGGGGGCGATCTCGACCGCATCGGGCGCTGGGTGCGGGTCGCGGGCTTCGTCAACTCGGCGCCGGACTTCACGGCGCATTCGCAGGTCGTCAACGGCGCGTCGGACGTCTTCGTGGACGTCTTCGGGGACGCCGGCCGCCATACCCGCATGGCCGTGGGGGTCGCCGCGCTGCCCTACGACGTCGCCGTGGAGGTCGAGGCGGTGTTCGAAGTCCGGCCCGGCCGGGAGGAGGCCTGATGCTCGCCGCGGTCCTCGCATTTCTCTTCGCGGCCCAGGCCGCGCCGACCGGAGGGCCCGCGCCGCTTCCGAGCACCAGCCTGCCGCTGGAGCTCGCGCGCGTCCTGACGGATTACGAGACGGCGTGGCGCGCGAAGGACGCCGCCGGGCTGGCGCGGCTCTTCGCCGAGGACGGCTTCGTCCTGGCGAGCGGCGCGCCTCCGGTGCGCGGGCGCCCGGCAATCGAGAAGGCCTACGCGGGCGCCGGCGGGCCGCTCGTGCTGCGGGCGCTGGCGTTCGCGACGGAAGGCCGGATCGGATACATCATCGGCGGCTTCGCGCGGAGGGCGGGCGAGCCGGACGTCGGCAAGTTCACGCTGACGCTGAAGAAGGACGCCTCGGGAACGTGGCTCATCGCGTCCGACATGGACAACGGGAACGAGCGGCGGTGAAGGACGCGAAGTGAGGAGAAAAGGCCTTCTCATCGCGGCGCTCGTCGTCGCCGCCCTTCCGCTGCTGTTCCTCGGGGCCTACCGGATCGCGGCGAAGAAGCTCCTCTCGGGGCCGGTGCTGCGCGCCGAGATCAACAAGAAGCCCGAGGAGATCTTCATCGACTGGGACGAGGCCGTGTCGACCTGGCCCGGCTCCGTCTGGCTGAAAAACCTCCGGATCCGGGGCAGCGATCCCAACGTGCAGTGGATCGTGACGATCCCGGAGACGACGGTCTCCTACGAAGTGGGCGCGCTCCTGCGGCGCACGTTCCGGGTGACCGCCCTGCGCCCCACGTCGATCCAGTTCCGCCTGCGGCAGAAGGTGCTCGCGGCGCAGGCGACGCCCGAGCGGCTCAGGAACCTGCCGGAGATCCCGGGATTCCCGGACCCGCCTTTGCGCGATCCGGACGCGAAGCTCGGCCCGCCCCAACCGAATCCATGGACGGTCGAGGTCCTCGACGTTGCGACCGACGCGTTCGACGACATCTGGGTGGACGCCATGCGCCACCGCGGCAATGCGGCATTGAAGGGGCGCTTCCGCCTGAAGCCCGGCCACCGCGCGCAGATCGGTCCCGCCTCGGTCGTGTTCTCGGGGGGCGAGTTCGCGCTCGGGCCGAACCCCGTCATGACCGAGACGCACGGGAAGCTCGAGGCGACCTTCGCCGACTGGGACGTGCAGGAGCTCGTGGCGGACAAGGTCTGGGCGGTCGTCACCGCGAAGGCGGAGCTCTCGGGGCCGACGGAGAGCGTCGATTTTCTCGAGGGCCTGCTGCAACTGGGTCGGGGGGTTCACGTTTCGGGAGGGCCCGGACGCCTCGCGCTGGCGGGCGGGATCGAGAAGGGCGTGGCCTCGGGATCGGTCGAGTTGACCGCGAAGAAGGGCAAGTACGCGCGGCCCGGCCTCGTCCTCGAGGGCAACGCCGAGGCGAAGACGAGGTTCGCGGGCTGGACGCTCGATGGAGGCGGCCCGAACATCGGAGGCAGCTCGGTCAAGTTCACCGAGGTGTTCGTCGCCGGCGCCACCGACCGCTCGCATGGCTGGTGGGGCAACTTCGAGATCCCTTCGGGCCGGCTGAAGAACGGCCTGACCGGGAAGGTGGCGGCCGAGTGCAAGGACGGTCGGCCGCTCGTCGCCTTCCTGGGCGAGTCGCTCCCGAAGTGGACGCAGGGCCTGATCAACCTCGATGGACTCAAGGCGACTTCGGACGTCGTCTTCTCGGAGCCACGGACGGCCGTGCGCAACCTCCACGCCGAGGGCGGCGACTTCCAGATCGACGGGGAGTACGACCGGCGCGGCGAGCACTCCAACGGGGCCTTCCTGATCGAGACCGGCATCCTGACCGTCGGGGTGGAGCTCCACGACGGGAGGGCCGCCGTCCGCCCCTTGCTCGCGAAACAGTGGTTCGCGAAGGCGCGCGGGACGGTTGCGGGGGAAACCAGGGCGGAGGCCGCCTCGGGTGCGAAGAGCGGGGCGAAATCCGAAAAGTGAAGATCCGGCCGCCACGCTAGAATCCCCCCGCTTCGCTGGTTCTATCGGAAGGGTGAGAGGGGGGACTCGATGAGGACCGTTCTCCAGACGTCCGTGCTGGGCCTCGCCGCGGTGCTGGCTTCCGGTCTCGCTCCCGCGCCGGCACGCGCGCAAACGGCCCCGCTTCCGCCGCTCGACGCGCTGCGCTTCGCCCAGATGAAGGATGCGAAGGCCGAGCGCGTCTCCTCCTCGAGCCCGAACCCCGACTCCAACAACGACAGCAAACACCCCATCCCCGGCGAGACGCTGACGCTCGCGGACCTGAAGGGTCCGGGCGTCGTGACGCACATCTGGCTGACGATCGCGGCCAACGAATACGCCTGGCCGCGCCTGATGCGCCTGCGGGTCTACTACGACGGGAACGCGGAGCCGTCGGTCGATGCGCCGGTCGGCGACTTCTTCGCCGTCGGCCACGGGTTCGAGCGCTGGGTCAAGTCGGAGATGATCCGCGCGAGCTCCGACGGGCGGGCCCGCAACAGCTACTGGCCGATGCCGTTCGCGAAGTCCTGCCGCATCACGCTGACGAACGAGGGCCGGCGCGGAGTCGACCACGTCTACTACCACGTCGACTGGTCGAAGGTCCCGGCCCTTCCGCCCGACACCCTCTATTTCCACGCGCGGTACAAGCAGGAGCTCCCGGCGCCGGCAGAGAAAAAGGTCTACACGTTCCTCGACGTGAAGGGCCGCGGGTTCTACGCCGGAACCGTGCTCAACGTGATCCAGCCCGAGGCCGGCTGGTTCGGCGAGGGCGACGAGCGCATCACCGTCGACGGCGAGAAGGAGCCGTCGATCGTCGGGACGGGCTCGGAGGACTACTTCAACGACGCCTGGGGCCTCCACGTGGTCGACGGGCCGTACACCGGCGTCACGGTCGCCGACGGGACGGGCCTCGGCTCCCGCATGACGGGATACCGGTGGCACGTCAAGGACCCGATCCCGTTCAAGACCTCCTTCCGGTTCGACCTCGAGCACCTGGGCTGGACCTTCAACAACGATGGCTCGCTCAAGTCGCCCTACGGCACGCGCGACGACCTGATGTCGTCGGTCGCCTACTGGTACCAGGACGGCGTCGCGACGGGGCTCTGGCCCGTGCCGTACGGGTCGGCGCGGCTCCCGCAGGGCAACGCCATCCAGTTCGAGGTCGAGACGGCGGCCGGACAGGTGAAGACGGAGAAGGGCACGGCCGAGGTCTTTCCGGACCTCTTCTGGTCCAAAGACGTCCTCATCTTCAAGGGCGAGGGCCCGGGCTCGAAGCTCGAGATCCCGTTCGAGGTCCCGGAGTCGGGCGACTACGAGCTCTACACGCAGGTCGCGCAGGGCTCGGACTACGGGATCTACACCGTGCTCCTCGACGGCAAGCCGCCGGTCGCTCCGGTCCTCGAGCACGAGCCGGGCGCGGACGTCCGGCCGCAGCTCTCCTTCGACGGCTACGCCTACGAGATCTACGTCGGCATGGACTACCAGGTCGGCTGGCCGCGGCTGACGAAGGGGCGGCACACGCTGACCTACGTCTGCATCGGCAGGAACGCGGCCTCGACGGGCTACGTGCTCGGCGTCGACAACATCGTCCTCGCCGAGGTCGGGGCGAAGGGCTGGGCGAAGGCGGCGGCCGTGAAGCCGCCGGAGGTCCCGACGGACCTCGCCGGCGCGACGCGGGCCCTCTCGGACCCCGACCCGGTCGTGCGGGGGCTCGCCGCGCGCGAGCTGGGGAAGATGGGCGCCGCGGCGGCCCCGGCGGTCGACGCCCTCGCGGCGCGGCTGAAGGATTCCGACCGCGTCGTGCGGATGGCGGCGGCCGAGGCGCTCGCCGCGATCGGCCCGAAGGCGGCGCCTGCGGTGCCCGCGCTCGTCGCGGCCGCGGGTGTGGCGGACGAGAACGTGAACGTCCTGCGGGCGTGCGCGGAGGCGCTCGGCGCGATCGGCCCGGCGGCGAAGCCGGCGCTCCCGGTGCTCCGGCAGATCGCGGCCCGGAAGATCTCGAACGTCGGCGGGGTGATCGACCGGTCGCCGTCGTACGCGGCCGAGGTCGCGATCCGGCAGATCGAAGGGAAATGACCCCGGCCGGCGGCGAGCGGCTGGCGCGCGTCTTCTACGGATTCTGTGTCGCGGCCGGCGCGGCGGTGCTCGCGGCGACGGTCCTGTCGATGCTCGGGCTCGTCCCGATCCGGGGCGCCTACGCCGGGCTCTTCCGCGCGGCGATCTTCCGGTTCGGCCTCGTCCTCGCGGCGGCCCTCGCGGCGTCGGTCGTCCTGGGACGGGCGGTGGCGCGGCCGAAGGCCCCCGGGGCGACGCGCGGCGCGGGCCTCGCCTTCGCGGCCTCGCCGTTTCTCATTCGCGGCCTCTGCGTCTCGGTCGCGCTCGCCTTCCTCGCCACGGAGCTCGGCAAGCTCGCCCACGACGCCGAGATGCGGGCCTTCTTCACGGCCTCGGGCTTCCCGGTCTGGTTCCTCTACGCCGTCATCGCCTTCGAGACGCTCGGCGCGTTCGCTCTGCTCGCGCCGGGCGTGCGGCTGGTGGCGGCGGCGGGCCTCGCGCTCGTCATGGTGGGCGCGATCGCGACCCACGCGAGAAACGGCGACCCCGCCTCGGACTCCTTCGAGGCGGCCCACCTGCTCGTCCTCCTCCTCGCCATCCTCTGGATCGGCGTCGTCCGCACCCGGCCGGAGATCGGCGGATCAGACGACGTAGAATTCCGGCACTCGACGCGGGAGGCACGATGAGCCACGGGACCAGCCGGCGGGAGTTCGTGACGAAAGCGCTCCTGGGCGCGACGGCCGCGCCGCTGGGCTCGAGGCTTTCCGCCCTCGGCGTCGCGTCGCCCACGTCTCCCGCGGCGGCCGGGCCGAAGACCTTCCTCGAGGCCTTCGACTACGAGGGCGTCTCCCTCCTGCCCGGCCCGATGAAGGCGCAGTTCGACACGATGCGCGCCTACTACTACGCGATCCCCGACGACGACATCCTCAAGGGCTTCCGCATGCGCGCGGGCCAGCGGGCGCGCGGCCAGGACCTGGGCGGCTGGTACAGCGGCGAGCCCAACCGGCGCTTCTGGTGGTCCAACGGCGACACCTTCAACACCTTCGGCCAGTGGCTCTCGGGGATGGCCCGGATGTCGAAGGCGACCGGCGACGCCGAGATGCGCTCGAAGGCGATCTTCCTGATGGGGGAGTGGGCCTCGACGATCGAGCCCGACGGCTGGTTCTTCTACTCGCGCCGCCCCTGGCAGCCGCACTACATCTACGACAAGCAGGTCGGCGGCCTCGTCGACATGGCGGTCTACGCCGGCCGCCGGGACGCCCTGACGCACCTCTCGAAGATCACGGACTGGGCGATCGAGAACCTCGACCGCAGCCGCAAGCTCGACTCCGACACCGAGTGGTACACGCTCTCGGAGAACCTCTACCGCGCGTACCAGGTCACCGGCGACGAGAAGTACCGCCGGTTCGGCGATCTCTGGCGGTTCGACGCCTACTGGAACGCGTTCTCGGGCGCGGCGCCGACGGACGTCAAGAAACACGGCCACCACGCCTACAGCCACGTCAACACGATGTCGTCGTGCGCGATGACCTACGCCGTGACGGGCGAGCGGCCGTACCTCGACGCGATCGTCAACGAGTACGACTGGCTCCAGCAGACGCAGTGCTACGCGACCGGGGGATACGGCCCCGAAGAAGACCTCGTCCCGGAGGACGGCGAGCTCGGCCGCCGGCTCGAGACGACCTCCTACTCCTTCGAGACGACCTGCGGCTCCTGGGGCGGGTTCAAGCTCGCCCGCTACCTGCTGGCGTACACCGGGCAGGCGCGCTACGGCGACTGGATCGAGAAGCTCCTCTACAACGGAATGCTCGGCGCCCTCCCGATGGGGCCGAAGGGCGCGACGTTCTACTACTCCGACTACCGGATGGGGGGCGGGCGCAAGTTCTACCACCCCGACGGCAACTGGCCGTGCTGCTCGGGCACCTACCCGCAGGTCCTCGCCGACTACCACAACGTCGTCTACTTCCGGGACGCGGGCGGCCTTCTCGTCAACCTCTTCGTCCCCTCGCGCGCGGCGTGGAACCAGGGCGGCACGCTCGTCTCGGTCGAACAGGAGACGGCGTTCCCGGACGCCGACGCGACGACGCTGACGGTGCGGCCCGGCAAGAGCGCCGCGTTCGACCTGAAGTTCCGGGTGCCGGCCTGGACGCAGGGCGTCGAGGTCGCGGTCAACGGGAAGGCGTACCCGGTCGACGCGCGGCCCGGGACGTGGGCTGTCCTCCGCCGGACCTGGAGCGCGGGCGACCGTGTGACGGTGCGCCTGCCGATGCGGCTGGCGCTCTCGCCGATCGACGCGCAGCACCCGAAGCGCGTCGCCGTCACGTACGGCCCGGTCGTGCTCGTGCGCGACGAGACGCCCCGGCTGAAGGTCCAGGGCGGGCCGACGGAGTGGATGGTCGGCCGCCCGGGACTCGAATTCGCCGCGCCCGGACAGCCGGAAGGGCTCTTCCTTCCGTTCTACAAGATCGGACCCGACATGCCGTACAACATGTACTTCGACCTCCAAACCTGAAGGGGGAGAACGCGTCCATGAGCACATCCGTCAAGCCCGGAGCAAAGGAGGTCGTCCTCGTCGCGAGCGGCGACTCGCGGATCTCGGCCAACCAGAGATGCTGGCCGGCGCAGCAGACCCTCGAGAAGGCCGTGGACAAGGCCTTCGGCGAGCTCGGCGCGCGGATCACGCGCGGCCATGCGTACGATCCCGAGAAGAAGCACGGCTTCATCGACGGGCAGGCCCGCGGCATCCAGATCTTCCGCAAGATCGATCCCGAAGCCCCGCTCGTCGTGGCCGAGGCGGTCTGGGAGTACACGAGCCACATCCTGGCCGGCCTCACCAGGCACCGGGGCCCGATCCTGACGCTCGCCAACTGGAGCGGAGAGTGGCCGGGCCTCGTCGGCATGCTGAACGTCAACGCCTCGCTGACGAAGGCGGGGATCCCGTACAGCTCGATCTGGAGCGAGGACTTCGAGGACGGCTTCGCGCGCGGGGCCCTGCGCCAGTGGCTGTCGCAGGGCGCGATCGCGCACGACACCAGCCACGCGCAGGCAATCGAGGACCGGACGTTCAACGGCAACTACGCCGAGGACCGGGCCCGCGGCGCCGCGCTCGGCGAGGCACTGAGGCGCGACCAGGCGATCCTGGGCGTCTTCGACGAGGGCTGCATGGGGATGTACAACGCGATCGTCCCCGACGACCTGATGCACGCGATGGGGCTCTTCAAGGAGCGCCTCTCGCAGTCGATGCTGTACGCGGCGATGCGCGAGGTGCCGGACGACGCTGCGCGGCGGCACTACGCGTGGCTGACCTCGCGCGGGATGAAGTTCGCGCTCGGCCGGGACGAGTCGACGGAGCTGACCGAGGGGCAGGTCCTCGAAGGCCTCAAGATGTACGACGCCGCGGTCCGCATGGCGCACGACTTCGGCTGCGCCGCGATCGGCATCCAGTACCAGCAGGGACTCAAGGACACGTGCGTCGCGTCGGACCTGGCGGAGGGTCTGCTGAACAACCCCGACCGGCCGCCGGTCGCCGGCGCCGACGGGAAGCCGCTCTTTTCCGGACTCGCCGTGCCGCACTTCAACGAGGTCGACGAGTGCGCCGGGGTCGACGCGCTGCTGACGAACCGGGTCTGGACGGACCTCGGCATCGATCCCTCGACGACGCTCCACGACGTGCGTTGGGGCGCGGCGGTCGAGGAGAACGGCGTGAACGCGTACGTGTGGGTCTTCGAGATCTCGGGCGCCGCGCCGGCCTCGCACTTCATCGGGGGATACGCCGGGGCGAAGGGCGAACGCCAGCCGCCCATGTACTTTCCGAAGGGCGGGTCCACCCTCAAGGGCGTCTCGAAGCCGGGCGAGATCGTCTTCTCGCGGGTGTACGTCAAGAACCACGCGCTCCACATGGACATCGGCCGGGGCGGCGTCGTGAAGCTGTCGGATGCCGAGACACAGCGGCGGTGGAACGCGACGACGCCGCAGTGGCCGATCATGCACGCCGTCCTCTACGGGATCACGCGCGACCAGATGATGGCCAAGCACATGGCCAACCACATCCAGGTCGCATACGCGCCGGACGCGGCCACGGCAAACCGGGCGCTCGTGCGCAAGGCCTCGATGGCCCGCGCGCTCGGTATGCAGGTCAACCTGTGCGGCGATCCCGAGCAGACGCTCGACCGGCACCAGGCGGCGAAGTACCGGGCGTGACGGCACCGCAGCCGCCCTGCGCGCTCGGCCTCGACTTCGGCACGGCGTCCGTGCGCGCCGTCGTCGTCGAGACGCGCACCGGGAAGGAACGCGGCTCGGCCGTCGTGGAGTATCCCCACGGCGTGATCGACGCGGCGCTCCCGGACTCGGGCGTCCGCCTCGGAGCCGACTGGGCGCTGCAGCACCCGGGCGACTGGATCGCCTCGATCGAGAAGGCCGTGCCCCGGGCGCTCGCCGCGGCGGGCGTCGCGAAGGAATCCATCGTCGGGATCGGCGTCGACTTCACCTCCTGCACCGTGCTGCCGGTCGACGCCGCGGGGCGGCCGCTGTGCCTGCTCCCGACGTGGGCGTCGCGTCCGCACGCGTGGGTCAAGCTCTGGAAGCACCACGCGGCGCAGCCCCAGGCCGACCGGATCAACGCGCTCGCCGAGAAGCGGGGCGAGGCGTTTCTCGCCGACTACGGCGGGAAGAGCTCCTCGGAGTGGCTCGCCGCCAAGGCCCTCCAGGTCCTCGAGGAGGATCCCCAGGTCTACGACGCCGCGGCGGCGATCGTCGAGGGCGGCGACTGGGTCGTCGGCGAGCTCTCGGGCGCGCGCGTGCGCAACTCCTGCGGCGCCGGCTACAAGGGCTTCTGGAGCCGCGAGCGCGGGTTTCCGTCGACGGAGTTCTTCGCGGCGCTGAACCCGCGCTTCGGCGATCTGCCCTCGAAGCTCTCGGGCGAGATCGTGCCGCCCGGGCGGCGCGTCGGCGGCCTGACGGAGGCCATGGGCGCGCGGCTCGGCCTGGCGCCGGGAACGGCGGTCGCCGCGGCGATCATCGACGCGCACAGCGCGGTCCCCGCGGCGACGGTCGTCGAGACCGGCCGGATGGTCATGGTCATGGGCACCTCGACCTGCCACATGCTGCTCTCGGACCGGCACGCCCTCGTCGAGGGCGTGGGCGGCGTCGTGCGCGACGGCATCGTCGAGGGCTTTTCGGGGTACGAGGCGGGGCAGCCGGCCGTCGGCGACATCTTCGGCTGGTTCGCCAGGCTCGTCGCCGGCACCGGCGCCGGGTTCGCGGCGCTCGAGCGGGAAGCCGCCGAGGCGCCGCCCGGCGGCCACGGCCTGCTCGCGCTCGACTGGTGGAACGGGAACCGCTCGGTCCTGGTCGACGCCAACCTCACGGGCCTTCTCGTCGGCATGACGCTCGCGACGACGGCGGGCGACATCTACCGGGCGCTGATCGAGGCGACGGCGTTCTCGACGCGCCGGATCCTCGACGCGTTCGGCGAGAAGCAGATCCCGGTAACGGAGCTCATCGCGGTGGGCGGCCTCGCCGAGAGGAGCCCCCTGCTCCTCCAGATCTACGCCAACGTGACGCGGCGGCCGATCGGCCTCGCGGCCGCGGCGAACGCCTCGGCGCTGGGGGCGGCCATGCTCGGGGCCGTCGCGGCGGGGCCGGCGCACGGCGGCCACGGGTCCTTCGCCGACGCGGCGCGCGCCATGGCGCGCCTCAGGCCCGAGCGCGTGACGCCTCGACCCGAGGCCGCCGATGCGTACGACGCGCTCTACCGGGATTGGCTGGAGCTGCACGACCACTTCGGGCGCAAGACGGATCTGATGCGGCGGCTGAAGGGGCGAGGATGACAGTCCGTTCCGCGCGCCCGGTCGTAGGGGCGGGTTACCGCCGAGCTGCGCTCGGCGTTGCCTACCGCCGGTGGCCTGCCTTCGTTGGCCGGCTCGTGGCCGCCCTCACGGCTCATCAGGGCGGGGACAAGCCCCGCCCCTACGACGGAAGCCCTCAGGAACCCGTTTGCCCATGACCTCCCTCGTCGAAGCCCGCGGCGTGTCGATGGAGTTCCCGGGCGTTCGCGCGCTCGACGCGGTCGACTTCGACGTGCGGCCGGGGGAGGTGCACGCGCTGATCGGCGAAAACGGCGCCGGGAAGTCGACGCTCATCAAGATCCTCTCCGGCGAGATCTCGGGCTACGCGGGAGAGGTCCGCGTCGACGGCGCGCCGCGGCGGATGGAGAGCCCGCGCGAGGCGATCGAGGCGGGGATCGCGGTGATCCCGCAGGAGCTGCAGCTCGTGTCGTCGCTGTCGGTCGCCGAGAACATCTTCCTCGGCCGGCCGCGCTCGCTGCTGCCGGGAGCCGCGAAGGCGCTCGAGGCCCTGGGCGAAACGCACGTCGCGCCGGACGAGACGGTGGGGCACCTCGAGGCCGGACAGCGGCAGCTCGTCGCGATCGCGCGCGCCCTCTCGCTCGACGCGCGGCTCATCATCATGGACGAGCCGACGACGTCCCTCTCCTCGTCGGAGGCCGCCCGGCTCGAGCGCCTGATCCGCCGCCTGACCGAGCGCGGGGTCGCGATCGTCTACATCTCCCACAAGCTCGACGAGGTGCAACGGCTCGCGAACCGGATCACGGTGCTGCGCGACGGGAAGCGCATCGTCACGCGCGAGGCCGAGGGCGTCGGCGAGGACGAGATGGTCCGCCTCATGGTGGGCCGCAACATCGAGCGCGTGGAGCTCTCGCCGCTCGAGGCCGGCGCCCCGGAGGTCCTCCGGGTCGAGGACCTGTCGGTCGAGGACCCCGAGCGCCCGGGCGGCCGGCGGCTGTCGAACGTCTCCCTGACGCTGCGCCGGGGCGAGATCCTGGGTCTCGCGGGCCTGATCGGGGCAGGCCGCACGGAGCTGTTGCTCGCGCTGACGGGCGCGCTCGAGCGCCCCGTGTCGGGCCGCGTGGTCGTCGGCGGGTCGGAGTACCGGCCCACCTCGCCCGCCGAAGCGCGCGAGGCCGGCGTCGTGCTGCTGCCCGAGGAGCGCAAGTCCCAGGCGATCTTCCCGGATCTCGCGGTATCGGAGAACGTGACCGTCGGATCGCTGCCGAAGATCTCGCGTTTCGGCTGGATCGACCGGCCTCGCGCGCGCGCGACCGGCGCCGCGCTCATGCGCGACACGGGGGTGCGCGCCGCGTCGCCGGAGGTCCCGATCGCGACGCTCTCGGGCGGCAACCAGCAGAAGGCGATTCTCGCGCGCTGCCTCTTCGCCTCGCCGTCGGTCCTGCTGCTCGACGAGCCGACGCGGGGGATCGACCTCGCGGCGAAGGCCGAGGTCTACGCGCTCCTGCGCCGGCTCGCGGCGCAGGGCTTCGGGATCATCCTCTGCTCCTCCGAGATGTCGGAGATCCTGACGCAGTGCCACCGGGTGCTCGTCTTCCGCGAGGGCCGCGTGACGGCGGAGCTGCCGCACGCCGAGGCGACCGAGGAGCGGGTCCTCGCCGCGGCGGCCGGGACGACCGCGACGGAGCGGCGCGAAGAATCGGGCGGTCCGCCGTCCGGCGGGCCCCCGGCGCGGGGCCGGCGCCGGCTCGGACGGTACACCGGGCTCTTCGGGCTCGCGGCGGTGCTGCTCCTCTCCGTCGTCTTCTCGCCGGTCCGGGGCGGGCGGCCGGTGTTTCTCGACATCGGCAACCTGACCGACATCCTCCGGCAGGTCGCGGAGAAGGGGATCCTGGCCGTCGGCATGACCGCCGTCGTCATCTCGGGCGGCATCGACCTCTCCGTCGGCTCGGTCCTCGCGCTCGCCGCGACGCTGACGGCCTGGCTCTTCATGAAGGCCGGCCTCGGCCTCGGAGCGGCGGCCCTCGCCGTCCTCGCCGTCGGCGCGCTCTGCGGAGCGATCAACGGCTTCGTCGTCGCGCGCTGGAAGCTGCAGCCCTTCATCGCGACGCTCGCGACGATGAGCGCGGCGCGCGGCGTCGCCCGGTACGTCAGCGGCGGCATGGCGATCCCGCTCGGGTTCGGGCAAGGCGGCGCGCCGGAGTCGGTCCACCGGATCGCCGGGACGCTCCTGCCCTTCGTGCCGGCGCCGGCGGTCCTGTTCCTGCTGACGGTCGCCGGCATGCACGTCTTCCTGACGCGCACGAGCGCCGGGCGCTACCTCTACGCGATCGGCGACAACGAAACGGCGGCGCGGCTGTCGGGGATCCGCGTGGCCTGGCACAAGGCCGGCGTGTACGTGATCGCCGCGACGCTCGCGGCGCTGGCCGGCATCGTCCACTGCGCGCAGCTCGAGCAGGGCAATCCCAACGACGGGATCGCGTACGAGCTCGACGCGATCGCCGCGGTCGTCATCGGCGGAACGAGCCTCTCGGGGGGAACCGGATCGGTCGGCGGTACGCTCGTCGGCGTGCTGATCATCGGAGTCATCAACAACATCATGGGGTTGAACAATGTCGATGCGAACCTGCAGCTCATCCTCAAGGGCGTCATCATCCTCGGCGCGGTCTGGCTCCAGCGGAAGAAGCGGTAGGGGTCAGGTCTCTCATTTTTCGAAGGCCCCGGGAGACGGAGACTCGAGCCGCGGACGGAGCCGGGGCCCGAAAAATGAAGACCTGACCCCCGTCCGTGCCCGGTCTGGCTCCAGCGGAAGAAGCGCTAGCCGGAAGGGCGGGGACAAGCCCCGCCCCTACGCTCCCGTCGTAGGGGCGGCCCTTGTGGCCGCCCTCTTCGCGCTCGCGTTCGGCGCCCTCGGCTGCGGCAAGGCGAAGTCCGGCAAGCACCTCATCGGCTTCTCCCAGTGCAACCTGGGGGAGCCCTGGCGCGTCTCCATGAACGCGGACGTGGCGGCAGCGGCGAAGGGCTTTCCCGACATCGAGGTCGCCTACGCCGACGCGCAGCAGGACAACGCCAAGCAGGTCGCCGACGTCGAGAACTTCCTGCGTCAGAAGATCGACCTGCTGATCATCTCGCCGAACGAGGCCAGGCCCCTGACGCCGATCGTCCGGCGGGTCTACGAGCAGGGCATTCCCGTCATCGTGCTCGACCGCGCGATCGAGGGGGACACCTACACGACCTTCATCGGCGCCGACAACCGGGAGATCGGCAAGGCCGCCGGCGAGTTCATCGCGAAGGTCCTCAAGGGCAAGGGCGACGTGGTCGAGATCAAGGGCCTTCCCGGATCGCCGCCCGCCCGCGACCGGAGCGAGGGCTTCCGCGAGGCGATCGCCGGGTTCCCCGACATCCACATCGTCCACGACCCCGTCGCCAACTGGCTGCGCGAGGAGGCGATGGCGCAGATGGAATCGGCGCTCTCGGCGCACGAGAAGATCGACCTCGTCTACGCGCACAACGATCCGATGGCCATGGGCGCGTTCCTCGCGGCCAAGGCCAAGGGCCGCGACGGCCAGATGCTCTTCGTCGGCATCGACGCGCTGCCGGGCCTCGACGGCGGACGGCAGGCCGTCGCCGACGGCAAGCTCTCGGCGACGTTCATCTACCCGACGGGCGGCAAGGAGGCCATCGACGTCGCCGAGAAGATCTTCAAGGGCGAGAAGGTGCCGAAGAAGATCGTTCTCCCGACGGCGATGATCACGAAGGAAAACGTGCAGCAGTACCTGGGGAAGTAGGGTGGCGGTCCTGGGGCGGATGGCGCGGGCCGTCTTTGCGGTCGGCGTGGCGGCGATCCTCGGCGGCGCCGCGCCCGCCGCGGCGCGCGCGAGCCGCAAGGCTGTCCGCGCGAAGGCGATGCTCGACGTCGTCGCGGGCCGCATCGTCGAGAACCCGGTCGTCCTGATCGAGGGCGAGAGGATCACGGCGGTCGGGCCCGGGCTCGCGATCCCGCCGGGCTCCGAGGTCTTCGACCTGGGCGACGCCACCATTCTTCCCGGCCTCATCGACTGTCATACGCATCTCACGACGACCTACAAGTACCTGCTCGAGGGCGGCCCGATGCAGGACGCGGTGACCTCGTCCGCCCGCGCGAAGGTGACTCTCGAGGCCGGCTTCACCACCGTCCGGGACCTCTGGGCCAAGGACTTCACGGACGTGGCGCTGCGCGACGCGATCGCCCGCGGCGACGTCGCGGGCCCGCGGATGCTGGTCGCGACCCTGGCGATCGGCTCGACCGGCGGGCACAACGAAGACGTCGAAGGACTTTCCCCGACGATCAAGGTCGGCGGCGAATCGGGGATCGCGGACGGCGTCGACGGCGTGCGCAAGCTCACGCGGTACGAGATCAAGTACGGCGCCGACGTCATCAAGATCATGGCGACCGAGGGCGGCGGCGAGGGAAAGAACGTCGCGAGCGAGACCCAGTTCACCCTCGACGAGATGACGGCGATCGTGGACGAGGCGCACCGCTACGGCAAGAAGGTCGCCGCGCACGCCCACGGCACCGACGGGATCAAGACGGCGATCCGCGCCGGCGTCGATTCCGTCGAGCACGGCACGCTCCTGGACGACGAGGGCGTGCGGATGCTCAAGGAGAAGGGCG
This sequence comes from uncultured Acidobacteriota bacterium, assembly GCA_963764715.1. Lineage (GTDB taxonomy): Bacteria > Acidobacteriota > Thermoanaerobaculia > UBA5066 > Gp7-AA6 > DAHUXD01. The sequence continues at coordinate 133,387 of CAVXTP010000015.1, read as the reverse complement.
TCTTTCTCGTTCCGACCGGCGCGATCTGGGAGATGGAGGAGGAGGCTCCTTCGCCGGACGCTCCGGCCTGGCAGCGGGAGCGCCAGGAGCGGTTCCGGCGGGGAAGCGAGGAGGGGTTCCGGAAGGCCGTTGCGGCGGGCGTGAAGATCGCGATGGGGTCCGACGCTTCGGTGCTCCCCCAGGGTGAGAACGCGAAAGAGATCGTCTGGATGGCCTCGCACGGGATGACGCCGCTCGAGGCGATCCGCGCGGCGACGGTCGGCGCGGCCGAGCTGCTGGGCTGGTCGGACCGCGTGGGCGCGATCGCGCCGGGCCGGTTCGCCGACATCATCGCGGTGCGCGGCAACCCGCTCGTCGACGTCGCGACGCTCGAGCGCGTGGCCTGGGTCATGAAGGGCGGCGTGGTGTTCAAGGACGCGCTCGGGATCGCGAAGGTGCAGGAGTTTCTGGCGGCGAGAAAGCGGGGCGACGAGGCGGCGGCCGGCGCGCTCATGTCGCCGGACGCGCGGATCTGGTGGGAGGCGAAGGCGGGCCCCGGCGAGGCCTGGACGCTCGGTGGGCGGTGGAGCGGCTGGGATTCGTACTTCCACTCGCAGAACGAGTACTCCGACTGGCGCGAGGGCCGCGACTCGGTGACGGCCGCGGGCGTCGAGATGAACGACTTCTACCGCCTCATCGACCGGTCGCCGCAGAAGTTCCGGGCGACGTGGTGGCTCGATGCCTCGGGGAAGATCTCGGGCTTCCTCTTCGAGCCCCGCGGCGCCGTCGTCCCGGGCGACCGCTTCGACGAATTCAAGGCGTGGGCGAAGCGCGAGAAGCCGGCGGAGCTCGAGTACCTGATGCCGGGCGGCCGGATCGATCCCGCGGGAGACCGTCCGCAGCGCTTCCACGTGGTCCTCGTCGAGTGGCGCAGGGCGGCGGGACTGTCGCCGGTCGTCGTCGCGGAGCCGGCGGCCGCGCCCCCGAGGGCCGCCGATCCATCCCTGACCGCCGGCGCGTGGAAGCTCGCCGCCCTCGGGGGCGAAACGGTCCCGGCCGACACGGGCGGCCGCCCGATCGAGCTCCGCTTCACGGCCGACGGCAAGGTCCAGGGCTCGGCCGGCTGCAACCGCGTCTCCGGCGCGTACACCCGCGCGGGCGAGGCGCTCGCGTTCGGTCCCCTGATGACGACGAAGATGGCCTGCCCGGCGATGGACCTCGAACGACGCTTCCTCGAGGCCCTCCATTCGACCGCCCGCTGGCGGATCGCCTCCGGCGCCCTCGAGCTCCTCGACGCCTCCGGCAAGCCCCTCGCCCGCCTCCTGGGGTCAGCCCTGAATAACTGAATCTTTACTCGAAAGATTCAGAAATGCAGGTCAGGCCCCAGGACTCCGATTTCCGCCATTGACTCGAAATTCCCCCCGGCTCGATAGACTCCCGCGAGGGGGGACGCCGATGATCCAGGGGCTCCGCACGGTGATCTACCAGGTCCCGGACCTCGAAGCCGCGAAAGCGTGGTACACGCGGGCGCTCGGGATCGAGCCCTACTTCGCCCAGCCGTTCTACGTGGGGTTCGAGGTCGGCGGCTTCGAGCTCGGCCTCGACCCCGACATGAGCGGGGCGGGCCCGGCGGGAGGAGTCGCGGCGTACTGGGCCGTCGACGACGCCGCGGCCGAGCTCGCGCGGCTCCTCGCCCTCGGCGCGAGGCCGTTCAAGGATCTCGCCGACGTCGGCGAGGGGATCCGCGTGGCGGTCGTGAAGGATCCCTTCGGCAACCCCTTCGGGATCATCCAGAACCCGCACTTCTCGCGCGAGAAGGTGCGCTAGCCGCGCCGCCTGCCGTGACCGTCATCTCGACCGATCGCCTCGACCTCGTGGCGGCGACGCTCGCCCACGTCGAGGCCGAGCTCGCCGCGCCCGAGCGCCTCACCGACCTCCTCTCGGCGCAGGTGCCGCCGAGCTGGCCGCCTGGCGAATACGACCGGTCGGCGATGGAGTTCTTCCGCGGCCGGCTGCGCGAAGGCGGACCCGGCGTCGAGGGCTGGTACGGCTGGTACGCCGTGCGCCGCGCGGCGCCGGGATCGCCCGCCGCTCTCGTGGGCGCGGGAGGCTTCCTCGGACCGCCCTCGGAGGAGGGCGTCGCCGAGCTCGGTTACTCCGTGGCGCCCGAGCATCGCGGCCGCGGCTACGCGACCGAGATGGCTCGCGCCCTGGTGCGCCGCGCGCTCGGCACTCCCGGCGTCCGGAAAGTCATCGCGCACACGACCCGGGGAAACGCCGCGTCGATCGTCGTGCTCGAGCGTTGCGGCTTGCAGGCCGCCGAGGAGGACGCGGCGACCGGGCGGGTCCGCTTCGAGACTCCGGAGGCGAAGCTGGAGCTTCGCCGCGCGACGATGGGCGACCTTCCGGCGCTCGTCGAGCTCATTCCCCGCTCCGCCCGCGAGCTCTCGCGCGGCTACTACACCGAGGAGCAGACGGAGGCCGCGATCGTCCACGTCTTCGGCCCCGACACGCGGCTGATCTCCGACGGCACCTACTTCGTGGCCGAGGAGGCCGGGCTCCTCGCCGGCTGCGGGGGCTGGAGCCGCCGGCGCACGCTCTACGGCGGCGACCAGATGAAGGGGGTCGAGGACCCGTTTCTGGATCCGCAGACCGACGCGGCCCGGATCCGCGCCTTCTTCGTGCACCCCGGCTTCGCACGGCGGGGCGTCGGCCGCGCGATTCTCGAGGCGTGCCTCGACGCGGCGCGCGCCGCGGGATTCCAGCGCGTCGAGCTCGCGTCGACGCTGCCGGGCGTGCCCTTTTACCTCGCCTTCGGCTTTGCGGAACGGGAAGCGATGGTGGTGCCGCTGCCGGGCGGCGCGGGCCTGCCGGTCGTCCGCATGGAGCGCGATTTGCCGGCCGGGGACTTATGATCCGACCGCGACGGGAGGTGTCTCGATGAGCCTCGGTCCGGCGGTCGAGGCGCCGTGACGCGTCTCGCCCTCGTGGGCTTTCGCAGCGACGCGAACTCGTCGTACATGCGGGGAGCGGCCGAGGCCCCGCCGCTGATCCGCGAGGCGATGTTCTGCGAGTCCTCGAACACCTGGACCGAGGGCGGCATCGACCTCCCGCGCACCGCGTTCTACGACGCCGGCGACCTCGGCGAGGAGCCCGGCGCGGACACCTTTGCGCGCATCGAGGCGGCGGTGACGCATCTCCTCGAGGGGGATCACGCGCCCGTCTCCCTCGGGGGCGATCACGCGATCACGTATCCGATCCTGCGCGCCTTCGCGAAGCGGCATCCGCGGCTCTCGGTGCTGCAGTTCGACGCGCACCCCGACCTCTACGACGAGTTCGGCGGCAATCGCCTCTCGCACGCCTGCCCGTTCGCCCGGATCATGGAGAGCGGGCTCGCGCAGCGCCTCGTGCAGGTCGGGATCCGGGCGGCCAATCCGCCGCAGCGCGCGCAGGCCGAGCGATTCGGCGTCGAGATGATCGAGATGAAGGACTTTCGCGACGGCCTCGACCTCGCGTTCGACACCCCCGTCTACGTGACGTTCGACCTGGACGGACTCGATCCCTCGTGCGCGCCGGGCGTCTCGCACCGCGAACCGGGCGGGCTGACGACCCGCCAGGCCGTCGACGTGATCCGCCGCATGCGCGGCCGGGTCGTGGGCGCCGACGTCGTGGAGTTCAATCCCCGGATGGATTCCTCGGGAATGACGGCGATGGTCGCGGCCAAGCTGGCGCGGGAGATCGCCGCGAAGATCGTCGAGACCGGAGGCCGCGCATGAGCGAAGCCAACAAGGACATCATCCGGCGGCTGTTCGACGACGTGCTCAACGGCGGACGGCTCGGCCTGCTCGACACGATCGTCGGCGCGGCGTACGTCGATCACAGCCCGGCTGCGGGGCAGGTGGCCGGCGCGGCCGGCGTCAAGGCGAAGGTCGCCGCCCTGCGCGAGGGCTTCCCCGACGTGCGCTTCACGCTCGAGGAGCTCGTCGGCGAGGACGAAACCGTCGCGGCGCGCTACTCCTGGCGCGGCACGCACCGCGGCGCGTTTCTCGGAATCCCCCCGACGGGCAAGACGATCCTCGTCCGCGGGATGGACTTCTACCGGCTGCGCGACAACCGGATCGTCGAGCACTGGGACGTCGTCGACGATCTCGGGATGCTCACGCAGCTCGGCGATCTCGAGGGCGGATGAGCGGCGCGGCGGAGAGCGGAGGGGCCGGCCCGATGGGGCTGAGGCACGCGGTGGCAACCGTGGCGTACCGGGGCGCCAAGGCGCTGCGCGGGGCGGGCGAGATGTTCGCCGGGTTCCGGGCGTCGCCGGGGACCCGCACGCCGGCCCAGATCCTCGCCCACGTCAACGATCTCTTCGACTGGGCCCTGCAGCTCGCCGACGGCCGGCACGTCTGGCACGACTCGGAGCCGCTGCCGTGGGACGCCGAGGTGGCGAGGTTCCACGCGGGACTCGCGCGCTTCGACGCGCGGCTCGCCTCGGGCCGGCCGCTCGGCTCGACGGAGGAGCGGCTCTTCCAGGGCCCGGTCGCCGACGCGCTGACGCACATCGGCCAGCTCGCGATGCTGCGCCGCATGGCGGGCGCTCCGATGAAGGGCGAGAACTACTTCAAGGCGGACATCGAGGCCGGGCGCGTCAGCGAGACCCAGGTTCCGCCGCGCGTGGAGTTCGATTGAGGCTCTCGAGGGCATGACCTGCTGGAGCTGTCGGGCCGAGAACAACCTCGACGAGCGGCAGACGTGCGCCCGATGCGGGGCGCCGCTCGAGAAGGCGTTTTCGCTCTTCCAGCAGCCCATCGTCCTCGGGGTGGCGGGGCTCCTCGCGTTCGGCTGGCTGGCCGTGGTGGTCTGGGCGCTCTTCCTGCACGGCTGCCGTTGAAGGCGGAGGTGCCCGTCACGGCGGCGGTCCGGGCGCTCCGCGCGGCGGGCGTCGAGTTCGAGCCGCACGTCTACGCGTACGTGGAGCGCGGCGGAACGAAGCACTCGGCCGAGGCGCTCGGCGTCGACGAGCACGCCGTCGTCAAGACGCTCGTCATGGAGGCGCGCGGACGCGAGGGCCGCCCGCAGCCGCTCATCGTGCTGATGCACGGCGACCGCGAGGTGTCGACGAAGGAGCTCGCGCGCCAGATCGGCGCCCGGGAAGTCGCGCCGGCGAGCCCGGCGGCGGTCGAGAAGCACACCGGTTACGTCCCGGGCGGCGTCAGCCCCTTCGGCACGCGGGCGCGGCTGCCGGTCTACGTGGAGGAGACGATCCTCGGGCTCGACCGTTTCCTCATCAACGGCGGGCGGCGGGGGTTTCTCGTCCGGATTGCCCCGGCGGACCTCGAGCGCGTGCTCGCGCCGGTGCCGGTCCGCGTCGCGATCGAGGTCCGGCGTGGTTGAGATCGTCGCCGCCGGGGAGGCGGACCGGCCCGCGGTGGTGCGCCTGGTCGCGCGGCTGCTCGCGGAGCTCGAGGATTCACCCGCCGAGTTCGCCGGGCTCGACGAGGCCGGCGCGCTCCGCTCGCTCGAGGCCGACGGGGGCGCGGTCCATGCGTTCCTCGCGCGCGAGGACGGCGAGCCCGTCGGAGTCCTGACGCTGACGGAGACCTTTGCGATCTACGCCGGCGGGCGGTATGGCGTGATCGACGAGCTCTACGTCGCACCCGAGCATCGCTGGCGCGGCATCGGCCGCCGCCTGCTCGACGCGGCCGTCGTCTTCGGCCGCGCCCGGGGATGGCGCCGGATCGACGTGACCGCGCCGCCGGGGCCGAAGTGGGAGCGCACCATCCGGTTCTACGAGTCGCAGGGCTTCGTCTTCACGGGGCCCAAGCTGCGCCGGCCGATCTCCTGAGCCACCCCCGGAAAATTCAGAAATGCAGGGCTGACCCCAGAGTCCGCCAGCTATGATCCGGCGCAAGAAGAGGGGGAGGAAGACGATGAGGACGAGGTTCGCGGCGGCGGCCCTGGCTTTCGGGATCCTGTGTTCGGCGGCGGCTTTGAAGGCCGAAGAGGGGGCGAAATCGGTCGACGCCGCCTGGCTGAAGGCGATCAAGGCGAACGACGTCGAAGCGCTCGTGGCCTGCTACGCGCCGGATGCCGTGATGTGGCTGCCGGACGCGCCGGAGGCCCGCGGCGCGAAGGCGATCCGCGACGCGTACGCGGGGCTGCTCGCCGCCAACACCGTGGCCGACGCGACCATCGCGAACGCGGTCTACCGGACGTCGGGCGACCTCTCGGCGGCGTGGGGCAACTTCACGCTCACCCTCCAGCCGAAGAAGGGCGGGGCCCCCGTGACGATGAGGGGGCGCTTCACCGCGGTCACGAAGAAGACGGGCGGGAAGTGGGCTTACGTCGCCGACCTGGCGTCCGCGGATCCTGCCCCGGCACCCGCGCCGGCCAAACCGTAGCGGCCGGGCCGTGACTCCACCGGCCGAGGAGAAGGAGACGGGCCGCATCGAGGCCTTCAGCGACGGCGTGTTCGCGATCGCGATCACGCTGCTGATCCTCGAGATCCGTGTGCCACATCTGCCGGCGGGAAGCGGCGCACCCGCTCTGTGGGCGGCTCTCGGCGGGCTCTGGCCTTCGTACGTGGCGTTTCTCGTCAGCTTTCTGACGATCTTCATCATGTGGGCCAATCATCACGCGATCTTTCACCTCGTGGCGAAGGCCGACCCCCGGTTTCTCTACGCCAACGGCTTCCTGCTGCTGCTCGTGACGTTCGTCCCGTTCCCCACGGCCATCCTCGCCGAGTACCTCGAGCGGCCCGCGGCGCCCGCCGCCGCGGCCTTCTACGCGGGCACGTTCGTCGCGATCGGCGTCGCCTTCTGGCTCCTCTGGCAGACGGCGATCCGCGGGCGGCGGCTCCTGCGCCCCCACGTCACCGAGGAGATGATCGCGGCGTTCACGAAGAGCTACCGCCTCGGCGTGCCGGGCTACCTCGTCGCCATGGCCGCCGCGTTCGTCAACGTCTTCGTCAGCGTCGGCATCTGCGCCGTCCTCGCCGGGCTGTGGATCGCCGTGAGCCGCAACGGATAGAGCCGGGGAAGGCGCGTTCCAGGAAAGAGGAGGTCCGTATGCCGGGGTCCTGTCACGTTTCAGCGATCGTCGTCGCCGCGGTGGCGGCGTTCGTCCTCGGCGCTCTCTGGTACTCGCCGGTGCTCTTCGGGAAGGCCTGGGTGGCGGCGAACGGGCTGACGGCGGAGAAGATCGAGGCGATGCGGGCCTCGGCCCCGCGGGCTTACGCGGTCTCCTTTCTGTGCAACCTCGTGATGGCCGGAGCGCTCTGCGTGCTCCTGCAGCGGATCGGGATCGTGTCGTGGCTGACCGGGGCGAAGCTCGGAGGCCTCGTCGGCGTCGGCTTCGCGGCGACGCTCGGCCTGACCGCCAACATGTACTCCGACCGGAAGCTGTCGGCCTGGGCGATCGACGCGGCTTACCAGCTCGCCTACCTCGTCCTCATGGGCGCGATCCTGGCCGCATGGCGGTGAGGCGCGCGGGCCTCGCGGCGCTTCTCGCGCTCTGGACGTCCGGGCTCCTCGCCCAGGCGGCGCCGGCCGCCGCGGGGACCGCCGGCGCGATCGAGCGGTCGCGCGCCATGGTCGAGCTCGCGATGTTCCGCACGCTCGCGCCGGGCGCCCAGATCGCCGTGTCGCGGGCCGGGCGCACGGTCTGGAGCGAGAGCTTCGGCTGCGCCGACCTCGAGCTCGACGTCCCCGTCGCGTCCGACTCCCGCCTGCGGATCGGCAGCGTCTCCAAGCCGCTGACGGCGGCGGCGCTCGGCCTCCTCGTCGAGGAGGGCCGGCTCGACCTCGACCTTCCGGTGCAGACCTACGTGCCCGACTTTCCCCGCAAGGCCTGGCCGATCACGACGCGGCAGCTCGCCGGCCACCTCGCCGGGATCCGGCACTACGAGGGGGAGGAGTTCGGCATCCGCGACCACTACGACACGGTGCGCGCGGGACTGGCGATCTTCGAGAGGGATGCCCTGCTCTTCGAGCCCGGGACGCGGTTCTCCTACTCGTCCTACGGCTGGAACCTGATCTCGGCGGTGATCGAGGGCGCGAGCGGCGAGCCGTTTCTGTCCGTCATGCAGAAGCGCGTCTTCGCGCCGGCCGGGATGACCCACACGGCGGCGGACGACCCGACGCCGATCGTTCCCGGCCGGGCCCGCTTCTACACGCGGGACGAGGCGACCGGCGCCGTCCGCAACGCGGCTTTCGTCGACAACAGCTACAAGTGGGCCGGGGGCGGCTTCCTCTCGACGGCGGAAGACCTCGTCGCCTTCGGCAATGCGCTGCTCGAGGGCCGGCTGCTGAAGCCCGAGACCCTCGCCCTCCTGTGGACGTCGCAGAAGACGACGGACGGCAAGGACACGGAGTACGGCATCGGCTGGACGGTCGACCGCGATTCGAAGGGCCGGCGGCGGGTGCGGCATTCCGGCGGCGCGATGGGCGGGACGGCCAACCTCGTGATCTATCCGGAGGAGCGTCTGGTGGTCGCCCTGCTCGTCAACAGCGACGAGTCGTTCACCGGCCGGGCGCCGGCCATCGCGGAGGCGTTTCTCGATGAGCCGTAGAACGCCCGGAGCGCCCTCGACGACCGTCGGCTACGTCGCGTTCATCTCCGCGATCGCGGCCCTCGGCGGATTCCTCTTCGGGTACGACACCGCCGTCGTCAACGGGACGGTCGGCGCGCTCGAGCGGCACTTCCGGGCCGACCCCGGCCGGCTCGGCTTCGCGATCGCGTCGGCGCTGCTCGGCTCGGCCGTCGGCGCCCTCATCGCGGGCCGTGTCGCGGACCGCGCCGGGCGCGTGCAGGCCATGCGCATGACGGCCCTGCTCTTCGCGGTCAGCTCCCTCGGCTCGGGCATCGCGCAGAGCCTGCTGGCCTTCTCGATCTGGCGATTCCTCGGCGGCATCGCCGTCGGCGCCGCGAGCGTCATCGCGCCCGCCTACATCGCGGAGGTCGCGCCGGCGCGCATCCGCGGGCGCCTGGGCTCCCTGCAGCAGCTCGCGATCGTCGTCGGCATCTTCCTGGCGCTCGCCGTCAACGACCTGATCGCGCACACGGCCGGATCGCCCGACGCGCCGTTCTGGCTGGGCGTGCCGGCCTGGCGGTGGATGTTCTGGGTCGAGGTGCTCCCGTCCCTGATCTACGGCCTCGGGGCGTTCCTCATCCCCGAGTCGCCGCGCTACCTCGTCGCGAGGGGCCACGCGGCCGAGGCGGCCGCCATCCTGACGCGGATCGGCGAGCCCGGAGTCGAGGAGCGGATCGCCGACATCCAGAAGACCGTGGTCGAGGACCGCCCGTCGCGGCTGGAGGACCTGCGCTCGCCGAAGAGCCTGCTGCTGCCGATCGTCTGGGTCGGCATCGGGCTCTCCGTCTTCCAGCAGTTCGTCGGGATCAACGTCATCTTCTACTACAGCACCGCGCTCTGGCACTCGGTCGGCTTCACCGTGGCGGACTCGATGCGCATCAGCACGATCACCGGCGTGATCAACATCGTCACGACCCTCATCGCGATCGCGTTCGTGGACCGCTTCGGGCGCAGGCCCCTCCTGCTCGCGGGCTCGATCGGGATGGCGCTGACGCTCGGCACGATGGCGGTCCTCTTCGCGAGCGCCCCCCGCGACCCCGCCGGCTCGCCGGTGCTCACGGGAGCGAACGGGACGGCGGCGCTCGTCGCGGCGAACCTCTACGTCTTCGCGTTCGGGTTCTCGTGGGGGCCGATCGTCTGGGTCCTGCTCGGCGAGATGTTCAACAACCGGATTCGCGGGGCGGCGCTGGCGCTCGCGGCCGCGGCGCAGTGGATCGCCAACTGGCTGGTCACGCTGACGTTCCCGGGGCTCTCGCGGATGGGCCTCGGGCTCGCGTACGGGCTCTACACGGCCGCGGCGGCGCTGTCGTTCGTCCTCGTGCTCAAGTTCGTGCGGGAGACGAAGGGCCGGACGCTCGAAGAAATGTAAGAATCGGCGGCGCGGCGGGTGCGCCGAAAAGGAGACCGCGATGTACCGCGACAAGTGGCGAGTCCGTCTCGCCGATGCGTTGAAGCAACTTCCGGGGCCCGGCGGCGACCGCTTCGTGAAGGTCCTGGAGCACGGAACCCTGGAGGTCGAAATCTACGCCCCGCGCGGCACCGACCCCCAGAAGCCCCACACGCGCGACGAGCTCTACGTCGTCATGTCGGGAAGCGGCGAGTTCCGGAACGGTTCGGCCATCGACCGGTTCGGTCCGGGGGACGTCCTGTTCGTTCCGGCGTTCTCCGAGCACCGGTTCGAGAACTTCACCGACGACCTCGTCGTGTGGGTCATGTTCTACGGGCCGGAGGGCGGAGAAGCGGGGATGGCCGGGGCCCCGTGAGGCCCCTGCGCGGCTATCTCTGGGCGGGGCCCGTTTCGCTCGCCGCCCTGCCTCTCGTCGCGGCGGCCGTCCTGACCGGCGGTCGGGTGCGGATCGAAGAGGGCGTGCTCGAGGCGGGCGGCGGAGTCCTCGGGCCGCTGCTCTCGCGCGCGCTGCCGTGGATGTCGATCCGCGCCATCACGTTCGGTCACGTCGTGCTCGGCGTCGGAGCGCGGGAGCTCGAGGATTGCCGGGCGCACGAGCGGGTCCACGTCGCGCAGTACGAGCGCTGGGGCGTTCTCTTCCCGATCGCCTACGCCGCGTCGAGCCTCGCGGCGCTCGCCCGCGGACGGCGCGTCTACGAAGACAACGCGTTCGAACGTCAGGCGGTGCGGCGCTCGGAGGAGACCGCGTCGGCATGAGCCGGGCGGAGGCCATCGCTTCCGCGGTCGAGGAGCACCGGAGAGCCGTCGCCGACTGCGTGGCGGCGATCCGCGCGGTCCCGCGGGACGACTGGGGACGGTCTGCGCGGCCCGGGGGTTGGACGCGCGCCGAGATCGCGGAGCACCTCGCAGTCTCCTACGCCCCGCCGCTGTCGGAGCTCGCGGGCGGTCCGGGCTTCGCCATCCGGCTGCCGTGGTGGAAGCGGCTGGCGCTGCGCTGGACGGTCCTGCCGAAGATCCGGCGCGGCGATTTCCCCCGCGGAGCGCCGGCTCCGCGCGAGATCCGCCCGTCCGAGGCCTCGCCCGATCCCGAGCGCGCGGCGGTCCGCCTCTCCGAGCAGGTGGCGGCCTTCCTCGACGGCCTCGAGCGCGCCTGCCGGGAGCGGCGCGTGCGGCTGACGCACGCCTACTTCGGCATGCTGTCGGCGGTCGATGCGCTGCGGGTCCTGACCTCGCACGCGGACCACCATCGCCGGCAGCTCGCCTCGCCGGCCGGCCGTCGGGTCTGAGATATGTTGCTCCCGACACCGAAAGGGGACGACAACGCATGATCGAGCGACTCAAGGAGAGCGAGGGGCGGGCCTTCGGCTTCCGGGCGAAGGGCAGAGTCACGGCCGAGGAGGTCGAGGCCTTTCTGCCGCAGCTCGAATTCGCCATCAAGGATCGCGGCAAGCGCACGATCGGGATCCTGGCGGACCTTTCGGAGATGGACCGGACCGAGTGGAAGGCGCGCTGGCAGGAGATCAAGTTCTTCTCGAAGTACTCCGAGCACATCGAGCGCGTGGCCGTCGTCGGCGCCCACAAGTGGGAGGAGCTGAAGGCGGAGATCCTCGGCGGCACCGTTCTCATCCAGGCCGAGACGCGCTACTACCACGCCCCGAACATCCTCCACGCGTGGCACTGGGTCAAGACCGGCGAGGACGCGCCCGCCGGCTCGGGCCGCACGATCCTTCCGAAAGGAAGTCTGATGTCGGGCTACGTTCCGGAGTACATGGACGTCTAGCGCGACCCCGTCCGCCGAGGCCTTGCGCATCGAGCCGATGACCCCCGGCGACTGGGACGCGGTGCGCCGCATCTACGCCGAGGGAATTGCGACCGGCAACGCGACGATGGAGACGGCGCCTCCCCCGTGGGAGTCGTGGGACGCGAAGCACCGCCCGGACTGCCGGCTCGTCGGGCGCGGCGCCGGGGACGGGGACGTGCTCGGCTGGGCCGCCCTCTCGCCCGTCTCGGACCGGTGCGCCTACGGCGGCGTGGCGGAGATCAGCGTCTACGTCGCCGCGGCGGCGCGCGGGCGGGGCGTCGGACGCGCGCTGCTCGCGGCCCTCGTCGAGACGTCGGAGAAGGCCGGCGTCTGGACCCTCCAGGCCGGGATCTTTCCGGAGAACACGGCCTCGCTCGCCATCCACCAGGCCTGCGGATTCCGGGTCGTCGGCGTGCGCGAGAAGCTCGGCAAGCTCGCCGGCGTCTGGCGGGACGTCGCGCTGCTCGAGCGCCGGAGCACGAGCGTCGGCGTCGAGAGCTGAGCCGCACAACAAGTCAGAGATGCAGGGCTGACCCCATGCGCGTCGCCGTGATCGGGGGGACGGGGTTCGTCAGCGGGGCGGTGGTGCGGCGGCTGCGGGCCGGGGGTCACGCGGTGGCGGCCTTCCACCGCGGCGCGGAGTCCGGCGGCGCGGAGACGATCCGCGGGGATCGGGCGAACCTCGCGGCGCATCGCGACGAGTTCCGTCGTTTCGCGCCCGACGTGGTCGTCGACACGATCGCCTACAGCGAGGCGGACGGGCGGGCGCTGGCCGAGACGTTCACCGGCCTCGCGGGGCGGCTCGTCGTCCTGTCGAGCCAGGACGTGTATGCCGCCTACGGGAGACTGCTCCGGCTCGAGAGCGGCGCGCCGGACCGTTCGCCCCTGACCGAGATCTCCGCGCTGAGGACGTGCCGCCATCCGTACCGGGCGATGGCGAAGCCCGGCGAAGTCGCGTACGACTACGACAAGGTGCTGGTCGAGTCGGCCGTCCTCGGCTCGGCGGAGGCTCCCGTGACCATCCTGCGGTTGCCCTGCGTCTACGGCCCGGGAGATCCGCACCGCCGCCTTCAGCCTTACCTCGACCGCATGTGGCGCGCGACGGGGCCGTTTCCGGTCGACCGGGCCAAGGCGCGGTGGCGATGGACGCGGGGGTACGTGGAGGACGTGGCCGACGCGATCGCCCTGGCCGCGACGAGGCGGGAAGCGGCCGGGCGCGTCTACAACCTGGGCGAACCGGACGCCCTGAGCGAAGCCGACTGGATCCGGGCGATCAGCGCGGCGGCGGGGTGGCGGGGCGAGGTCCGGGAGCTCTCGCGCGAAGAACTTCCGCCGGAGCTCGTCGAGCCCTTCGACTTCTCCCACGATCTCGTCGCCGATACCGGGAGGATCCGGGAGGAGCTCGGCTATCGCGAGTCGGTCGGGCGGAGCCGGGGGCTCCGCGTGGCCGTGGCCGCGGAGGAGAAGCCCGGGGAGCGTTAGGGGGCCCGGCGGGCGGTTGACTTACGCCTTTTTACCGCCTATCGTTCCGGGGTGGCCGACAAGCGCACGCGCCCGTCGGGAGGCCCTCCGGAAATGCCGCCGTCCCGCAACCTGGGAGTCGGCAACGCGAGTTGCGGGGGGCGCCACGCCGAGGCCGACCCTCTCTCGCTGATCGTCGCCGCGGGAGCGCGCAAGGAAAAGCTCCGGCAGCGCGACTTTCCCCGCGCGCTGAAGCTCGCGCCGCCGGCGCCGCGCCCCTACGTCGAGATGCGCGCCGCCTCCGCGTTTTCCTTCCTCGACGGCGCGTCGCTGCCGGAGGACCTCGTCGAAGAGGCCGCGCGCCTGGAGATCCCGGCCGTCGCGCTCGTCGATCGCAACGGCGTCTACGGCGCGCCGCGCTTCTGGAAGGCGGCGAAGGCCGCAGGGGTGAGGGCGCTCGTGGGGGCGGAGGTGACGCTGGAGGGCGGGGACAAGCCCCGCCCCTACGACCACGGGAGAGTAGGGGCGGCGTTACCGCCGGCTGGTGCCGGCGTTGCCTATGGCCGTGGGTCTGCCTCTGGTGATCGGCTTGTGGCCGCCCGCCCCCGTCTCACGCTCCTCGTCGAGAACCGCGCCGGTTATCGGAACCTCTGCCGCTTGATCACCGCCGGCGCGCTCGGCAAGCCGAAGGGCGAGACCGTGGTCACGCTCGAGCAGGTCGCCGCGCACGCGGAGGGCCTGCACGTCGCGACGGGCGGCGACGAGTCGCCCGTGGCGCGCGCCCTCGCGGAGGGCGGGCCGGACGCGGCGCGGGCGCTGCTCGAGCGGCTCGGCGCGATCTTTCCGGGGCGGCTCCACGTCGAGCTCCAGCGGCATCGTCTCCGGGAAGAGGAGCGGCGCAACCAGGCGCTCGTGGATCTCGCGCGGCGGCTCCGCCTTCCGCTCTTCGCCTCCAATGGCGTGCGCTACGCGCGCAAGAAGGACAAGGAGCTCCACGACGTCTTCACCTGCATCCGCCACCACACGACGCTCGACCGCGCGGGCCGCCTCCTCGCCGCGCAGCGCGAGCGCCACTTCCGGGGCTCAGCCGAGATGGCCGGGCTCTTTTCCGACATGCCGGAAATGCTCGACGCGTCCGTCGAGCTCGCGCGCCGGCTCGACTTCACGCTCGCGGACCTCGGCTACCGGTTCCCGGACTATCCGCTTCCGCCCGGCGAGACGCCGTCCTCGTACCTGCGCCAGGTCGCCTGGAACGGCGCCCGCGCGCGGTTCCGTCCGCTGACGGCGAAGGCCCAGGCACAGATCGAGAAGGAGCTCGCGATGATCGAGAAGCTCGATCTCGCCGGCTACTTCCTGATCGTCTGGGACATCGTGCGCTTCTGCCTGGAGAACCGCATCCTCGCGCAGGGCCGGGGGTCCGCCGCCAACAGCGCCGTCTGCTATGCGCTCTCGATCACGGCCGTCGATCCGGTGAAGATGGAGCTGCTCTTCGAGCGGTTCCTCTCGGAGGAGCGCGGCGAGTGGCCCGACATCGATCTCGACCTCCCGTCGGGGGTGGAGCGCGAGAAGGTCATCCAGCACGTCTACGAGAAGTACGGTCCCCACGGCGCCGGCATGACGGCCAACGTCATCACCTACCGCGACCGTTCCTCGGCGCGCGAGACCGCCAAGGCCCTCGGTTACTCGCCGGAGCAGGTCGACGCGCTCTCCAAGCAGCTCGGGGGCTGGAATTTCGGGGAGATCCGCGATCCGCCAGAGGAGCTCGCCCGGGAGGTCCGCGCGGCGGGGCTCGATCCGGAAGAGCGGCGCGCGCGGCATTTCCTGCGTCTCTTTCTGCAGATCCAGAACCTCCCACGCCACCTCGGCCAGCACTCGGGCGGGATCGTCGTCGCGGCGGGAAGGCTCGACGAGGTCGTGCCGCTCGAGCCCGCCTCGATGCCGGGGCGCGTCGTCGTCCAGTGGGACAAGGACGACTGCGCGGATCTCGGGATCGTGAAGGTCGACCTGCTCGGCCTCGGCATGCTCGCCGCGATCGAGGAGGCGATTCCGATGATCTCGACCCACGAGAAGCTCGAGGTGGACCTCGCGCACCTGCCGCAGGACGATCCCGCGGTCTACCGGATGCTGAACGCGGCCGACACGGTCGGCCTCTTCCAGGTCGAGAGCCGCGCCCAGATGGCCTCGCTCCCGAGGAACGCTCCGAAGTGCTTCTACGACATCGTCGTCCAGGTCGCGATCATCCGGCCCGGGCCGATCGTCGGCGGCATGGTCCGGCCGTTCTTCGAGCGGCGGCAGGGGAGGGCGAAGGTCGAGTACCCGGATCCCTGCCTCGAGCCGATCCTGAAGCGCACGCTCGGCGTGCCCCTCTTCCAGGAGCAGATCCTGAAGATGGCGATGGTCGCGGCGGGATTCACGGGCGGCGAGGCCGAGGAGCTGCGGCGCGCGATGGGCTTCAAGCGTTCGGTCGAGCGGATGGACGCGATCGAGGCGCGGCTGCGGAAGGGAATGGCCGAGCGCGGCATCGGTCCGGAGGCGCAGGAGCAGATCGTCAAGTCGATCACGTCCTTCGCGCTCTACGGGTTTCCCGAGTCGCACGCGGCGAGCTTCGCGCTGATCGCGTACGCGAGCGCTTATCTCAAGGCCCACCATCCGGCGGCGTTTCTCGCGGCGTTGTTGAACGCGTGGCCGATGGGCTTCTACCACCCGGCCACGCTCGTCAAGGACGCGCAGCTTCACGGGACGCCGGCCTGGCCGGTCGACGTGACCTCGTCGGGCTGGATGTGCCGGTGGGAGCGCGGCGGAGTCCGTCTGGGGATGCGCTTCGTCAAGGGCCTGAAGCAGGAAACGGGAGAGGCGATCGAGCGCGCGCAGGGGCAGGCGCCCTTTGTGTCGATCGACGACCTCGCCCGCCGCTGCCGCCTGCGCGACGGGGAGCTCGAGCTCCTCGCGCACGCCGGGGCGCTCGCGGCGTTCGGGCGGACGCGGCGGGCCGCGCTCTGGCAGGTGGCGAAGGTCGCGCGCGAGGCCGGGCCGCTCTTTGCGGAGATCCCGACGGACGACCCCTCGCCGCTGCCGGAGATGTCGCCGATCGAGGAGACCCGCGCCGACTACGCGTCGACCGAGATCACGACGGGGCCGCACATGCTGTCGCACCTGCGCAAGTCGCTGGCGCGCCGGGGCGTTCTGTCGGCCTCGGAGCTCCGCCGCCAGCGGGACGGCGACCGGGTCACGGCGGCCGGCGCGGTCATCGTGCGCCAGCGGCCGGGGACGGCGAAGGGGTTCGTCTTCCTGACGCTCGAGGACGAGACCGGGATGCTCCAGGCGATCGTCCGGCCCGACCTCTTCCGCGAGCAGCGCGCCGTCGTCGTCGGGTCGGGGGCGCTCGTCGTCAAGGGCAGGCTCCAGCGGCAGGACGGCTCGCTGTCGGTCCGGGCGGAGCAGTTCTGGACGATCCCCGAGTTTGCCCGCCTCCCGAGCCACGATTTCCGCTAGAAGTCGGGAAGACAGGCGGCAGGAGGCAGGAGGCCGGAGGCAGGAAAACCGTGGGTCAACCTGCCTCCTGACGTCGGCCGCCTGCCTCCCCCGCAACCTTCATCTGGAATCTCTCGTACGATCACCGCAATGAGGCTCCGAGCGCTGGCCGCCATGGCCGTGGTGTGCGCGCCGTCCTTTTTCCTCCTCGCCGAGGAGCCCGAAAAGCCGAAGCTCAAGCTCGGGCGGATCACGACGCCGATCAAAATCGACGGCGACCTCTCGGACCCCGGCTGGGCGGAGGCGACCGAGGTCCCCCTGATGTACGAGATCAATCCGGGCGACAACGTCACGCCGCCCGTCCGAACGCTCGCCCGGATCGGCTACGACGACGAGTTCTTCTACGCCTCGTTCTGGTCCGAGGAGCCCGACGTGTCGAAGATCCGCGCGCCCTACGTCGACCGCGACGGGATCAACGATGACCAGGACTACGTCGGCGTCCTGCTCGACGTCGAGAACCAGAACCACTCCGCGATCGACTTCTGGATCGGGCCGCGCGGCATCCAGGCGGACTCGGTCTTCAACGAGGGGACCTTCAACGAAGACTTCGGCCCCGACTACTTCTGGCAGTCGGCCGGGAAGATCGGCACCGACTCCTGGGTCGCGGAGGTCGCGATCCCGCTGTCGTCGCTGCGCTACCCGGAGAAAGACCCGCAGGACTGGGCGCTCATGCTGTACCGCGTCTGGCCGCGCGACCGGAATTACCAGTTCTACAACGTGCGGGTGCCGCGCGGCTCGAGCTGCTTCCTGTGCCAGTCGGCGACGATCGAGGGAATCACCGGCCTGTCCAAGGGCGCCCACTGGGTGCTCGCGCCGTACGGCGCGGTGACGAGCACGAAGACGTATGCCGGATCGAACGGGCTTCCCGACGACGACACGACGACCAAGGGCAAGGTCGGGCTCGACGCGAAATGGCTTCCCGACCCCGACACGATCGTGGACGCGACCATCAACCCCGACTTCTCCCAGATCGAGTCCGACACGGCCCAGATCTCCGTCAACGAACGCTTCGCGCTCTTCTATCCGGAGAAGCGACCGTTCTTCCTCGAGCACGTGGACCTGCTCCAGACTCCGATCCAGGCTGTCTACACGCGCACGATCACCTCGCCGCTCTGGGGCGCGCGCATCACCGGCAAGACGGGCGGGACGAACTACGTCGCGCTCGTCGGCAACGATCGCGGAGGAGGGACGGTCATCATCCCCGGACCGGTGTTCTCGGACGTCGCTCCCCAGGACTATCAGTCGACGGTCGCGATCCTGCGCGTCCGCCAGGACCTCGGCGACTCCTTCGCCGGGTTCATCGGGACCGCGCGGTCCATCGACGGCGCCGACGGCGGCGGCTACAACTACGTCGTGGGCGGCGACTTCCACCTGCAGGCGGGCGCGAACGACGTCGTCAACGGGCAGTACCTCTACAGCTTCTCGAAGAACCCGGACCGGCCCGACCTGTACCCGGGATGGACGGGGCAGACGCAGTCGGGCTTCGGCTGGACGACGGCGTGGACCCACTCGACGCGGCACTGGGACTGGAACCTGAGCTACGACGACTTCGCGCCCGGCTTCGTCGCCGACGACGGGTTCGTTCCCCAGGTCGGGTACCGCGAGGGGGAGGCGGGACTCGGCTACCGGTTCTTTCCGACCGGTTTTTTCTCGCGGCTGCGCCCGCTCGTGGGCGGCAACTATTCCACCGATCGCGAGGGGGACCTCATCTCGCGCCGCTACTTCCCGGGGGTCTCCTTTCAAGGGCAGTGGAGCCTGCGCGGGGAGATCGACTACAACTTCGAGGCCGTCCGGATCGCCGGGCAGACGCTCGAGTTCGACCGCCTCGTCTGGACGCTGCAGGCTTCGCCCTCGCGCATCGTCCCGCGCTTGACCTTCGCCGGAAACTACGGCGACCAGCCCGACGTCTCCAACGTGCGCGTCGGGAGCGGGGGCACGCTCTCGATGACCGCGACGATCCGCCCGACGGACCACCTCGGCCTCGACCTCGTCGGCGAGCGGCAGTGGATCGACGAGACCGTGGACGGGCGCTCGGGACGTCTCTTCACCGCGACCGTCGCGCGGGCCAAGGCGATCTACGTCTTCAACTCCCGGATGCTCTTCCGCGTGATCGGCCAGTACATCGAGACGACCCGCGATCCGTCGCTCTGGAGCGTCCCCGTCCTGCCGAAGGAGTCCGAGTTCTCCGGCTCGGCCCTCTTCTCCTACAAGCTCAACTGGCAGACCGTGCTCTACGTCGGCTACGGCGACAACCGGGCCCTCTTCGAGACCAATTACGTCGACCTCCGGCCCCAGAACCGCCAGTTCCTCATCAAGCTCTCCTACGCCTTCCAGCACTAGCCGGGAACCTGGTGCCTGACCTGCATTTCTGAATTGTTGCGGGAATAGTTCAGTAATGCAGGGCTGACCCCAGGAACCAGGAACTTTTTGGGGGCGGGCGGGTTCCTGTGTTGGCAGAATGACGGGAATGCGCGCGTCCGGACGGTGGGTCGGGGTGGCGGTGGCGTCGGCGCTGGCGGCGCTGGCGGGAACGGCGTCGACCGCGCCGCCGCAGAAGAAAGCCGCCGTCGCCGTCGCGGCGACGCGGACGCCGACACCCGCGCCGCCGTCTCCCGCCTCCTGGAAGGACGTCGACGGGCTCGTCTCCGAACAGAAATTCGAGGAGGCCTCCCGGCAGGTCGACGCGCTCCTCCAGTCGGCGAAGGCGCGCCGCGATTCGGCCGACTGGACGAAGGCGCTCATCCGCTCGGTGCAGCTCCGCACCGGTCTCCACGGTTACGAGACCGCCGTGCGGTTCCTCAAGGACGAGCCCTGGCCGCCGGATCTGCTTTCCCGCACGGCGCTCGAGCTCTTCTACGCGCAGTCCCTCGTCAACTACGCGCAGATGTACTCGTGGGAGATCTCGCGGCGCGAGCGCGTCGAGTCGACGGGCCAGGTGGACCTGAAGGCGTGGACGCGCGAGCAGATCTACGACGAGGCCGCGCGCGCGTACGTCGCGATCTGGAAGGACCGGGAGGCCCTCGGCGCCGAGAAGGTCCAGGCCCTTTCGGAGTTCGTGCAGCCCAACGACTACCCGCCCGGGATTCGCGACACGCTGCGCGACGCGGTCGGCTACTTCTTCGTGGCCCTGCTCGCGGACTCGACGGGCTGGAGCCCGGCGCAGTCGAACTCCGTCTTCACCCTCGACCTGACGGAGCTGCTGCGCGCCGACGCGAAATCGACCGCATCCGTGAAGCTCGACGACGACGCCAACCACCCGGTGACGCGCCTCGTCGCCGTCCTCGCCGACCTCGAGGGCTGGCACGCCGGCCGCGGCGAGCGCGAAGCGGCGTTCGAGGCGCGGCTCGAGCGCGAGCGTCGGTTGAGCGGCGCGTTCACGGAGGCGAGCGATCGCGAGACCATCTCCCGCGACCTCGAGGAGCGTCTCCCGGCGATGGCCGCCCTGCCCTGGTACGCGATGGGAGAGGCGCAGCTCGCCGAGCTCTTCGAGCCGGGACGCCGGCCCGACCGCCTGGTCCGCGCCCGCGAAGCCGCGCAGAAGGGCCGGCGCGCCTTTCCCGAGTCGCCCGGCGGGAGACGCTGCCTCGCGATCGTCCAGCGGATCGAGGCTCCGGCCTACCAGTTGACGACGATGAAGAGCGACGGGGCCGACCGCCGTTCGATTCTCGTCCGCCACAAGAACGTGGCGAGGCTCACGTTTCGCGCCTGGGCCGTCGACCTGCCGGCGCGGGTCGCGTCCGAGAGGGACCTCCGCGCCATCCTGCCGCAGGGGCCGGAGCTCGAGCGCCTGCTGATCGGGCGCCCGGCCGCCGAGTGGTCGGCCGTCCTTCCGGCGACACCGGACTACCTCGAGCACCAGACGTTCGTCGTTCCGCCGATGCGGGCGAAGGGCTACTACGTCGTCGCCGCTTCGGGCGATCCTTCCTTCTCGGCGGGCCGCGGCTTTCCCGTCGTCGCGGCGGGGTTCCTCCTGTCGGACCTCGTCCTGGTCGAGACGGCGGGCGCCCCGGGAGCGGACGGGCGCCAGAAGATCGAGATCCTCGCGCTGTCGGGAGAGACCGGGCGGCCGCTCGACGGCGTCGCGATCACGGTCCTGAAGGGCCGCTGGAACCCGACGTCGACCCAGCGGATCGGCGAGGCCGTGACCGACCGCGAAGGCCGGGCCGTGCTCGACTTTCCGGCCGAGCGGGGATGGGCGGAGCGTTTCGTCTTCGCCCGCCGCGGCGCGGACCTCGCCGTCGGCAGCGGAACGCCGTACGGCTGGCGTCCCGCCTCGGCGGAGGGGCCCACGACCGCATCCCTCGTCTTCACGGACCGCAGCATCTATCGGCCCCTCCAGAAGATCCTCTGGAAGGTGCTCGCCTACCACGGCGACGCCCGCGCGGGCCGCTTCCATGCGCTTCTCCGGTCGCCGGTCACGGTCACGCTCTACGATCGGAACGGCCAGTCGGTCGAAAGCCGTTCCGTCACGACGAACGATTTCGGGACGGCGGCGGGCGAGTTCGCGATTCCCGCCGGAAGGGCGCTCGGCGCCTGGCGGGTCGCGACGTCGCTCGAAGGCGGCGGCGCGTCGGTCCGGGTCGAGGAGTACAAGCGGCCGACCTTCGAGGTCACGCTGAAGGACTCGACCGAAGCCCTCCGCCTCAATCGGCCCGCCCGTGTGACCGGAGAGGCGCGCTACTACTTCGGCCTGCCGGTCTCTTCCGGCAGCGTGCGGTGGAACGTGACGCGCACGCCGAGCTTCCCGTGGTGGTTCTGGTGGCGGGGATTCCACCCCGACGTCCGGACCGAGACGATCGCGGCGGGAACCTCCGCCCTCCAGGCCGACGGCTCGTTCACGATCGCATTCACGCCGAAGGCCGACGAGCGGCTCGCCGGCCAGAGCGCGACGACCTATCGCTACGCGGTCTCCGCCGACGCCTCGGACGAGGGCGGCGAGACGCGATCGGCGACGCGGACCTTCCGCCTGGGGTTCGTCGCGGTCGAGGCGCGCATCGACTTGCCCGGCGCGTTCCTGCGCGCGGGCGATCGATCCGAGGTCACGGTCGTCCGGACGAACCTCGACGGGGCGCCGCGCGCGGGTCAGGGCGGGTGGCGCCTCTTCCGGCTCGAGCAACCGTCCGAGGCGCCGCTCCCGGCGGACCTTCCGCCGGATCCGACCGAGACGGCGGAGGGCGGCCTCCGGACGCCGGGCGACGCTCTGCGCCCCCGGTGGCAGACCGGGTACGCGGCGGAGCAGGTCATGGCGCAGTGGAAGAACGGCGTCGAGGTGGCGCAGGGGGAGCTCACGCACGACGCGAAGGGCATCGCGCGGATCGCGGTCCCGAACCTTTCCGCCGGCGCGTACCGCCTCGTCTACCGGACGCGCGACGAGTTCGGCGCCGAGTACGAGGCGCCGCGCGAGATCCTCGTCGCCGCCGCGAGCACGCCGCTCGCGCTTCCGGCCGTCCTGCTCGCCGAGGCGCCGTCGGTCCCCGTCGGAGGGACGGCGCGGATCCTCGCGTCCTCGGGCCTCGCCGGCCAGAACCTCTACTTCGAGATCGACCGGGACGGGGCGGCGGTCGAGCGCCGCACGCTCGTCGCGGGGAAGTCGGCGGCGGTCATCGAAATCCCGATCGAGGAGAGGCATCGCGGCGGCTTCGCCGTCAAGCTGACGATGGTCCGGGATCACCAGCTCGTCACCCAGACCCAGACCGTCTTCGTGCCGTGGGACGACAAGGAGCTCAAGGTCAGCTTCGCGACTTTCCGCGACGAGCTCCGGCCGGGACAGGCGGAGACGTGGACCGTCAAGGTCGAGGCCCCCGGCGGGGCGCCGGTCGAGACGGCCGCGGCGGAGATCCTCGCCAGCATGTACGACCGGAGCCTCGACGCCTTCGCTCCGTACCACCCGCCGAGCCCGCTGTCCCTCTACCCGTCGCACACCGACGTCTGGCCGAGCAGCTCGAATCTCGGCGAGGCCTATTTCGGTCACGTTCGCGGAAATTTCCCCGAACTTCCAGGTTACCCGCCGCTTCGCCCCGACACGTTGAAGTTCCCCGGAGGCTACGCCTTCGGCGGGCCCGGGCGGCGGAACGTGATGGCGATGGCGAAGGCGCAGTCGGTCGACGCCGCCGCTCCGGCCTCCGCACCGGTTGCCGAGGGATTCGTCGCCGGGCAGGCCAGGGAAGAGGTGCGCCTCAAGGACGAGGGCAAGGCCCGCGCCGAGGCGCCCGGGCCGATCGCGATTCGCGCCGACTTCTCCGAGACCGCTTTCTGGAAGCCGCAGCTCTTGACCGGGCCCGACGGGTCGGCCTCGATCGAGTTCACGGTCCCCGACTCGGTGACGTCCTGGAGCGTCTGGGTCCACGCCGTGACGAAGGACCTGAAGGCCGGTTCCGTGCAGAAGGAGACGCGCAGCGTCAAGGACCTGATGGTCCGGCCGTACGTCCCGCGCTTCCTGCGCGAGGGCGACGCGGCGGACCTCAAGGTCGTCGTCAACAACGCGTCCGAGGGCGGACTGTCGGGCCGCGTGCGGCTCGAGATCCTCGACACCGCGACGAACGCGAGCGCGCTGTCCGAGTTCGGCCTCTTGCCGGAGCGCGCGACCCTGCCGTTCTCCGCGGCCGCGGGCGCCGGGACGGATGTGACGTTCCGGCTGTCGACGCCGCGAAGGGTCGGGTCCTATGCGATCCAGGCGACGGCCGTCTCGGGCGATCTGTCGGACGGCGAACGGCGCCCCGTGCCGGTGCTGCCGGGCCGCATGCAGCTCGCGCAGTCGAGGTTCGCCGCGCTCCGCGGCGGCGAGCGCCGCACACTGACCTTCGCCGACATGGCGAGGTCGGACGATCCGTCGCGCGTCGACGAGCAGCTCGTCGTGACCGTCGACGGGCAGCTCTTTTACTCGGTGCTGTCGGCGCTGCCCTATCTCGTGAACTACCCGTACGAGTGCACCGAGCAGACGCTCAATCGCTTCCTCTCGACCGGGATCGTCTCGTCGGTCTTCCGCGACTATCCGGCCGTCGCGGCGATGGCGCAGGAGCTCTCGAAGCGCGACACCCGGCTCGAGCCGTGGGACGCGGCCGATCCCAACCGGAAGATGCAGCTCGAGGAGACGCCGTGGCTCGAGGAGGCCCGGGGCGGAAAACCGGGCGCGGACCTGACGCGCGTGCTCGATCCGCGCATCGCGAAGGCCGACCGGGACGCGGCGCTCGCCAAGCTCCGCCAGGCGCAGACCGACTCGGGAGGGTTCCCGTGGTGGCCGGGCGGGCCGCCCTCTCCCTACATGACGCTCTACATCCTCAATGGCTTCGCGCATGCCCTCGAGTTCGGCGTCGACGTGCCGAAGGACCTGGCGCTCGCCGCGTGGAAGTACGCCGGGGCCGAGGTCCGCCGCGACATCGACCGCTGCATGGCCGACAAGGGCACCTGCGAGTACGCGACGTTCGTCAACTACGTGCTCTCCTCCTACCCGGACGCCGGCTGGTACGGCCCGGCGTTCGACGAGGCGTACCGGAAGAAGCTCCTCGACTATTCGTTCGCCCGGTGGAAGGCGCACTCCCCGCTGCTCAAGGGCCAGCTCGCGCTGACCCTCCAGCGCATGCGCCGGCCGAAGGACGCGAAGCTCGTGTGGGACTCGGTGATGGACGCGGCGAAGACCGATCCGGATCTCGGCACGGCCTTCACCCCCGAGGACCGCTCCTGGCTCTGGTACAACGACACGGTCGAGACGCAGGCCTTCGCCCTGCGCGTGCTCGCGGAGCTCGAGCCGGCCGACCCGCGCCGCCACGGCCTCGTCCAGTGGCTCTTCCTCAACAAGAAGATGAACCAGTGGAAGTCGACCCGGGCGACGGCGGAGGCGATCTACGCGCTGGTGTGGTACCTGAAGAAGGAGGGCGCCCTCGCGGTCCGGGAGGACGTCACGGTCGACGTCGCGAGCCAGAAGACGACCTTCGTTTTCGAGCCGGACCGCTACACGGGCCGGCGCAACCAGGTCGTGGTGCCGGGCGAGAAGATCGATCCGCGCCGCGACGCCTCGATCGGCATCGAGAAGACCGGGAAGGGCCTCGCCTTCGCCTCGGCCACGTGGCACTTCTCGACGGAGAAGCTGCCCGAGGAAGACCGGGGCGACTTCTTCTCCGTGTCGCGCAAGTACTTCCTGCGGGAGTCGACGCCCTCCGGATTCGTCCTGAAGCCGCTCTCCGAGGGCGCGGCGGTGCGCGCCGGGGACGAGATCGAGGTGCAGATCTCGCTCCGCTCGAAGCATGCCGCGGAGTACGTCCACCTGCGCGATCCCCGGCCCGCGGGGGCAGAGCCCGAGAACGTGCTGTCGCGGTACAAGTGGGACCTCGGGATCTCCTGGTACGAGGAGACCCGCGACTCGGGCGCGAACTTCTTCTTCGAGCGCCTGCCGGTCGGCGAGTACACGTTCCGGCACCGCATCCGCGCGAACATGGGCGGGACGTTCAAGGTCGCGCCCGCGACCGTGCAGTCGATGTACGCGCCGGAGTTCAACGCCTACTCGGCGGGAGCGACGCTGACGGTGCGGTAGCCCGGAAGGGCGGGGACAAGCCCCGCCCCTACTTCTTTTTCGGCGAGGGAACCTTCGTCGCCAGCAGCGCGATGTCGACCGTGACTTTGTTCCCGACCGACTTGGCCTCCGTGTTGCCGGTCCAGGCCATCCCGTAATCGCGCCGGTCGAACGAAAAGGTCGTATGGATGCCGATGTGCGCGTCGGGATTCGGGCCGTCGAAACGGCCTTTGATCTCGAAGGGCAGAGTGATTTCCTTCGTGACGCCGTGGAGCGAAAGCGGGCCGACGGCCTGCCACTGCCCCCCCGCTTTCCTGACCTTGCGGCTCTCGAAGCGGATCTCGGGGTACCTCGCGGCGTCGAAGAACGCCGGCGTCCGGAGCTTCCCGTCCCAGGAGTCACTGCCGGTGTCGACACTCGCCATCTCGATGACCGCGACGACCCTGGCCTGCGAAAGGTCGCGGGCGTTCCCGGCGTCGATCTTGACGTCGTAGCGCATGAACTTTCCGGTGACCTTCGAGACGAGCATGACCGGCACCGAGAACTGGACGTTGGAGGATCCCGGGTCGATGGCGTAGTCGGCGGCGCGCGCGACGGCGGGCCCGCCGAGCGCTACGAGAGCGAATGCGGCCGCCGACCGCCGCGCGAGACGTTTCGTGACGGGCGGTGGCATCGTCATGGCGCCGTCGGCAGACCGCTCTTCTTGAGGAACTCGCGGATCGTCGACCAGATCCGGTCGTTCTCCGCCGACGTGAAGTCCCCGTGCTTGCCGCCGTTGATCGTCAGGAGCTGGTTCGGGAGCCCCGCCTTCTGGAGCGCCTCGTGGAGCCGCACGCCGTCGCTGTACGGGACCCACGGGTCCTGGTCGCCGTGGATCGTGAGGATCGGGGGAATGCCGGGACGGATCATGGCGAGGGGCGACACGCTCGTCGCCAGGGCGAAGGCGTTGGACGGGTTGCCGATCCACTCGATGGCGTAAGCCCGCTCGTTCGGCGCGCCGGTCAGCATTCCGGCAACGTCGGTGATCCCGAACCAGTTGACGATCGCGGCGACCTTCGGCATGGGCGGGGCCCCGACGCCCCAGTAATCCATCGTGCGCTTGGCCTGACAGCCGCGGTCGAAGCCGGCCTTCGGATCGAGCATTCCGGTCGTCAGCGCGAGGTGGCCGCCCGCGGAGTAGCCGGTGGTGACGATGCGGCCGGGGTCGAGCTGGTACTCCTTCGCATTCTGGAGGATCCAGCCGAGGGCGCACCGGCAGTCTTCCACGGCCGCCGGCGCGGTCGAGCTCTCCGCCAGCCGGTACTCGACGTTGACGGCGGCCCAGCCCATGGCGAGATAGGGAAGGAACGTCAGCGCGTTCTCTTCCTTGTTCCCGGCGACCCATCCGCCGCCGTGGATGACCATGACCACCGGCACGGGCGCCGTGCGGTTGGGCGGCAGGTAGAGGTCGAGCTTCAGCGGGGAGTTGTTGGCGGTCCGATAGACGATGTTCGGGAAAACCGAGTACTCGAAGCTCGCGCGGTCGATCCAGGAACCGGCCGACACCTGCGCGCGGGCCTTGCCCGGCATGCCCGCGACGATGAGAAGGACCGCGGCGAAACGGGCCAATCGAGAGGTCATGAATTTCTCCTCGTACGTGGCGCCATGCTATGGGATTTCGCTCGGGCGTAGAATCCCCGGGCCCCATCAGGAGAAAAAAATGAAACGTGCCCTCGCCATCCTGGCGCTCGCTTCGTGGCCGCTCGCATCGGCCGCTCAGGTGCTTCCCGGACACCGGCTGCCCGAGGGCCCGGAACGGCCGGTCCGCGAGCGGACGTTTCACATCCAGAGCTACAAGGCGGAGCTCGCGTTCGACATGGCCGCCGCCTCGATCGCCGGGACCGCGACCGTGACGTTCCAGGCCCTGCGCGCGCCGCTCGCGACGCTCTCGCTCGACGCCGCGGACATCGCCGTAACGAAGGTCGAGCGGAGTGGAAAGCCGCAGAAATTCACGACGGACGCCGGGAATTTCAAGCTCGACATCACCCTCGACCCGCCCGTCGGGATCGGCGAGTCCGCGACGGTCGCGATCGCGTATTCGTGCAAGCCGAAGGGCGGAATGTACTTCTATCCGGCCGCAGGCAAGCGCACGGCGGAGGCCTGGAACTACGGCGAGGGCGGACTCCACCGCGCCTGGCTGCCGATCTACAACGACACCAACGACCGCTTTTCCGTGGAATGGATCGTGACGGCGCCGAAGCCGCTCTCCGTCGTCGCCAACGGCCGGCTCGAGGGCGTGCGCGAGAACCCGGACGGAACGCGCACCTTTCACTGGGTCCAGGACGGACCGATCCCGAACTACCTCGTGACCGTCGACGTGGCGGAGCTGACGAAGGTGCCGCTCCGCGACGCGAAGGTCCCGCTCCGCGGCGCGGAACAAGAAGTCAAGACCGTGCCGCTCTCGGCTTGGACGCCTCCCGGCACCGAGGAGAAGGCGACGTTCGTCTTCGGCAAGACTCCCGACATGGTCGAGTTCTTCTCGCAGAAGATGGGTTACCCGTATCCCTGGGTCAAGTACGACCAGGTCGTGCTGCGGGAGTTCTCGGGCGCGATGGAGACGACGAGCGCGACGGGCTTCACGGAATCGGAGCTCCGGCTCGCCGGGGACCCGCCGGACATGTCGCCGACCTTCGAGGAGGCGTGGCCGGTCTTCTCCTACGAGGACGTCGTCGCGCACGAGCTGGCGCACCACTGGTTCGGCGACATGGTGACCTGCCGGTCGCTCGGCTCGATCTGGCTGAACGAGTCCTTCGCCACCTTCTGGCACACGCTGTGGAACGCGAAGGCGCATGGCGAGGACGACCTGACGTACCAGCGCTGGACCTACCTGGACGAGTACGTCGATTACGTCCGGACGACCGGCAGCGTGCGGCCGATGGAATACCTCCGCTACAAGGACCCGGGCGCGATGTACCAGCAGGACACGACGTACGTGAAGGGCGCGCTCGTGCTGCACATGATCCGGCACTTTCTCGGCGAGGCCGACTTCGACCGGATGATCGCCGCGTACCTGAAGAAGCACGAGTTCTCGAACGTCGACTCCGCGGACCTCAAGGAGGCGATCGAGCGCGCGGCCGGGCGGAACCTCTCGTGGTTCTTCGAGGACTGGGTCGTCGGAGGCGGAGGCCATCCGCGCTTCGAGGTGTCGTACCGGTGGTCCCCGGAGCGAAGGCAGGTCGACCTGACGGTCAAGCAGATCCAGGCGGACCTGCCGTTCGAGAACGAGTTCCGCCTTCCGGTCGAGATCGAGGTCGCGGAGGCGGGCGGGACGAAGACGCACACCGTGCAACTGTCCGGATGGGAGACGAAGGTCGCCCTGCCCGCACAGACCCGGCCGACCCGCGTCACGTTCGACAAGGGCGGCTGGCTCGTCTGCGAGGTGGCCTACGCGCGGCCGATCACGGAGGTGCTCGCCGAGCTCTCGGGCGGGGACCTCGCCGCGAGGCTGCGCGCGGCCCGGCAGCTCGCCGACGACTTCGGCTCCGATTCGCGGACGGTCGACGCGCTGACGAAGCTCCTCACCGACCCGGCGGCGCACTGGGGCCTGAAGCAGGAGGCGGCCCTCGATCTCGGGCGGATCGGCGGCTCGGCGGGGTCCGCGCCGCTCGTCCGGGCGCTGGGGCACCCTGACCCGCGCGTGCGCCGCGCCGTGGCGCTGGCCCTGGGCCAGGCCGGAGAAGCCTCGGCGGGCGAGGCGCTCCGCCGCACGATCGAGACCGACCGGGCCGAGGACGTCGTCGCGGCTGCCGAGATCTCGCTCGGGCGGCTGTGCGCGCCCGGTGCGAAGGACTATTTGACGAAGCAGCTCTCGCGCGACTCGCGCTGGTGGGACTCGGTGCGGATCGGCGCTGTCATCGGCCTCTCGAAGCTCGGCGATCCCGCCCTCGCGGCGACGTTCGAAAAGTACACGGCGCCGAAGTACGTCGCGGACCTGCGGCTGGCGGCGCTCAAGGGCTGGGAGGCGTCGGCCCCCGGCGACCCGAAGCTCGCGGCGAGCCTGCGGACCCTGACCGCCGACCTCAACCGGGGCGTCCGCCTGGAGGCGATCCAGATGCTCGGCCGGCTCCACCGCACGGAGGACCTCGACCTGCTCGAAGCCCTCACGAGGGATCCCGATCCCAACGTCGTCGTGTTTGCGAACGACGGGATCGACGAGACGAAGGCGTTCACCGCGCCCGCGTCCCGATGAGTTTCCAATAATCGCCGCCCGCTCGCGGGTGCTAGTGTGACCGGCGACCGATGAAGTCGCGACGGCCGCTCCTCGCCCTCCTCGCCGCGGCGGCGTGCGCGCCGCTTTCGGCGCAGCCGTCGCGGATCACGATCCCGGCGGCGGCGTCGATCGTGGGCGTGTCGCCCTTCTTTTCGGACGTCCGCGTGTTCAACACCTCCTACGCCTCGGGAGCCGAGATCACGGCGACCTATCGCTGCTTCCTGGGGACCTGCCCGGCGTCCGCGCCGACGACGTTCACGCTCTCGCCGCGGGAGTCGAGGGCCTTCGACGACATGGTGGCCTCCGCGTTCGCCGCGCCCAACTCGGCCGGAGGCGTCGAGTTCGACGTCGCGCCTCCCGCGACGTCCTCGGACGTCGTCGTGACGAGCCGCCTCTATTCGACCGCGCCGACGCCGACCGTCGGGATGTTCATCCCGGGCGTCGGAGCGTCCTCCGCGCACCGGTACTCCGTGCTCACGCAGATCGCGAACGGGGGATCCGGAGAAGGATTCCGGACCAACGTCGGCGCCTTCAACGGCGAAGACACGGCGGCGGACGTGGTCTTCGCGGTGTACTGGCAGGGCCACTGGGTGGGTGAGGTCCGGCGGACGATTCCAGCCCACTCCGGTGCCCAGATCAACGACATCTTCGGGTCCGGCGGGATCAATCACGGCCTGCTCGAGACGACCGATTCGGTCGTGACGGTGCAGACGAACGGCCCGGAGGTCTTCAGCTACGCGGCCGTGATCGACAACGCGACGACCGATCCCATCTTCGTGGCCGGGGCCGAGGACGTTCCGCCCGTCCTCTCGGTGGGAGGGACGTTCTCGACGCAGGTCTCGCTCGTCCCCGGGCAGAACACCTGCTCCAACGTCACCGTGCAGGACAACCCGACGACCGTCGTCCAGACGCCCGGCTCGCACGCGCTGACCCTGACCCACGCCGGGATCACCTACGAGGGCACGGTCGAGGACGACGGGTCCTTCGCGATGCAGCCCGAGGCCGTGGGCGGGCAGTTCACGATCACGATCACTGGCCAGTTCACGCCCCAGGGCTTCACGGCCCGGGTACGCGTCGATCAGGCCGCCCCGGCGTGCTTCTACCTGGTGGACTGGAACGGGCTGAAGGACATCGGCTCGAACTTCTTCCCCGGCCCCTAGGCCGCGACCTCGCCGTCGCGCACAATTTTCCCGTCGTGGATCTCGACGATCCGGCTCGCGCGCCGGGCGAGCGACATGTCGTGGGTGATGACGACGAGGGTGGAGCCCTGCTTCCAGAGCTCGGTGAAGAGGCCCATGATGTCGCCGCCGGCCGAGGAATCGAGGTTGCCCGTGGGCTCGTCCGCGAGGACGACGTCCGGCTGCATGGCGAGGGCGCGGGCGATCGCGACACGCTGCATCTGGCCGCCGGAAAGCTCGGTCGGCCTGTGGTCCATGCGCTCCCCGAGGCCGACGCGGGTCAGCAGCTCCGTGGTGCGCTCGCGGCGTTTCTTCGGCGGCACGCCGCCGAAGAGGAGCGGCATCTCCACGTTCTCGAACGCGGTAATCTGGGGCAGCAGGTTGAAGCCCTGGAACACGAACCCGACGCGGCGGTTGCGGACGTCGGCAAGCTCGTCGCGCGTGAACTTCGAGACGTCCTCGCCGCCCAGCCGGTAGGTGCCCTCGGAGGGAGTGTCGAGGCAGCCGATCAGGTTCATCAGCGTCGACTTCCCGGATCCCGACGGTCCCACGATGGCGACGAACTCGCCGGGCTCGACCGCGAGGTCGATGCCCTTCAGGGCCTCGACCTTGACCTTGCCGGTGTCGTAGATCTTCCTGATGGTCTGCATGTCGATGATGGCGGTCATGCGTTCTCCGTTCACTCGTATCGAAGCGTCGACGCCGGGTCGACCGACGCGGCGCGGCGGGCGGGGAAGTATCCGGCGAGCAGTCCGCAGGTGCCGAGGATCGCGATCGTGGCGAGGCCGATGGGCCAGGACAGCGTGGGCCGGCCCATGAACTCCAGGACGTCGTTGCCCTCGATCGGCAGGAACGAGAGGCCCGTCACGAGCAGGATCGCGATCAGGGCGCCGAAGAGGCCGCCGACGAGGGTGTAGACCAGCCCCTCGAGGATGAAGGGGCCGGTGATCCAGCCGCGCCGGGCGCCGAGAGCCATCTTGACGCCGATCTCCCGGGTCCGTTCCTTGACGACGGCGTACATGATGTTGGCGACCCCGACGCCGCCGATGATCAGCGTCAACGCCCCGATGACGCCGAAGAAGATCTCGAGGCCGATGAAGATCTTCTCCTGCATCTTCTGGCCCTTCACGGTGTCCCAGAGGCCCCACACGCGAGGGTCCTCGGGATCGAAGCCGAGGCGGGGGCCGAGGACCTCGTTGAAGTGCTTGAGCGCGGCCGGCATGTCGTCGGCCTTCTTCACCCGGAAGACGACGACGTTGATGCGATCGTTGCCGAGGACGGCCTTGAAGGTCGACTGCGGGATGACGGCGTGCGTCGCGTCGGGCCCGCCGTACGTCGAGGACTGCCGCTTGCGCTGCATGACGCCGATGACCGTGAAGGGGGAGTTGTTGATCAGGAGCTGCTTTCCGAGGGGATCCTCCGGGCCGAAGACGTCCTTCGCCATCTCGTCGCCGAGGAACACGACGCGCCGCTTCTCCTCTTCGTCGCTCGGGTTGATGAAACGGCCCCGGGCCTTCGGGAAGTGCTTGCGGGCGTCGCCGTAGTCGAAGCGGGTGCCGATGACCCGGCCATTGACGGTCTTGCGCCCGTAGGAGAGCGCCGTCCGCCAGGAGGTCAGCTCGCCCCAGATCGCGTCGAGCTCGGGCAGGCGCTCGCGCGCGTAGTCGATGTCTTCGAGCTTCGGCCGGATCGGCCGCCCCTCGGGCAGGCCCTTGTAGGGCTTGGAGGTCTCGCCGGGCCACATGATGGCGAGGTTGTTCCCCATGGCCTGGTCATTCGACATCATCTGGCGCTTCAGGCCCTCGCCGAAGGCGAGGAGCAGCAGGATCGTGACCGTGCCCCAGGCGAGCGACGCGATCGTCAGCGTGGCGCGCTTCTTCTGCAGCCGCGCCGAGGCGAGGAAGAGGTGGAGGATGACGGACAGGTCTCTCTTCATCGCGGTCACTAGAGCTTCATCGCCACGACGGGATCCAGCCGCGAGGCGTCCCGCGCCGGGAAATACCCCGCGAGAAGGCCCGTCACGCCCAGAATCACCGCAGTCAGCGCCGCGACCGAGAGCGACAGGTCGGGATCGCCGACGAACTCGGTGACGCCGAACTTCGGGAAGATGGCGCAGACGGTGAAGGAGATGAGAAAGCCGAGCGCGCCGCCCATCGCGGTGATGAGAAGCGTTTCGAGAAGGAGCTGCCGCATCAGCCAGCGGTCGCGGGCGCCGAGCGCCATCTTGATCCCGATCTCCCGGGTGCGCTCCTCGACGACGACGTTCATGATGTTCGAGACGCCGATGCCGCCGACGATGAGAGTGAAGGAGCCGATGATCCCGAGGAAGAGCCGGAACGACAGGAAGAACGTCGCGAAGAACTTGAGGTTCTCGGTGGTGTCCCAGACCGAGAAGGCTTCCTTGTCGTCGGGGTCGAACCGCTGGCGCCCGGCGATGACGCGGCGCACGTCGTCGGTCACCCGCTCGGCCTCGGCGGCCACCTTCGGCTGGTAGATCAGGTTGTCGACCCACTTCTCGCCGGTGATGGCGCGGTAGGTCGTGCCGGGGATGAAGCCCTTCTGGTTGTCGCGGCCGCTGTAGCTCGAGTTCTGGACCTTGCTCTGGAGGACGCCGACGACCAGGAAGGGGGATCCGCCCAGCATGACCGTCTTGCCGACCGCGTCGACGCCCTGGCCGAAGATGTCGTCGGCCATCTTGTTGCCGATGAAGAGGACCCGCCGCTGCTCGGTCATGTCGGTCGGGTTGACGAAACGTCCGCCGACCTGGGGGATGAGGTTGCGCATCCCGCCGAACTCGGGCGAGACGCCGGAGATGTCGATCGCGATCGTCTTGGCGCCGTAGTTGAGCTTCAGCGTCTTCGAGTACTCGCTCGAGATGGCGTTGACGCCGCGGGCCTCGCGGCGGATCGCTTCGACGTCGTCCTCGTTCAACCGGATCTTGCGGCCCTTGCCGAGGCCCTCGAAGGGCGTGGAGGTCAGGCCGGGCCAGGCGATGCAGATCGCGTCGCCGAGGCCGGAGCTGTTCAGGATCATCTGGCGCTGGAGACCCTTCCCGAACGCCAGGAGCAGGCTGACCGAGACGGTGCCCCACACGATCCCGAAGACCGTCAGGAAGGTGCGGAGCTTCTGGCTCCGGATGTCCCGCCACATCTGGCGGAACGCGTCGCGGATGGAAAGCACGGGTCAGGCCCCCGTCGTAGGGGCGGCCCTCGTGGCCGCCCTCTCCGGAAGCGATGGCGCGGGCAGGAGCTCCTTTGCGGCAGGGCGGGGGCAAGCCCCGCCCCTACGCCCCCGCAGCTCGGTCAACTGCATGGCTGGCCTCCTCAGTCGACCGCCGACGTCAGCTTCTTGGGCGGCCGCTCGAGGACCTTCGCCCCCTTCGGCAGGCCCTCGGCGACCTCGACGTTCAACCCGTCGGAGACGCCGAGCTTGACGGCCGTCTTGACGGGCGGCGCCTTCTCGGTCGCGCCGGGGACCTCGACGAACGTCTTCTTGCCGCCGTCCTCGAAGATCACGACGCGCTCGGGGATCGTCAGGACGTCCTTGCGCTCGCGGATGATGAGGTCCGCGTTGGCCGAGTAGCCCGCGCGCAGCGTCACGTTCGCGGTCGAGTCGAGCTCGATCTCGACGTCGAAGAGCGTTGCGCCGTCCTTCTGCTGGGCCTGGGGCGCGATCCGCGCGACCTTCCCGGTGACCACGTCGGTCGGCAGCGCCCCGACCTTGATCCGCGCCGGCAGCGCCATCTTGAGCTTGCCGACGTCGATCTCGTCGACCGTGCCCTTGAAGATGAGGTCGCTCATGTCGGCGATCGCGGCGAGCTCCGTGCCCGGCTGGTATGAGGTCAGCGGCACGACCGGGTCGCCGGGATTGACGGCGCGCGTCAGGATCGTTCCGGCCGCCGGCGCGCGGATGATCGATTCCATCGAGACGGTGTCGGTCTGGATCCGGCCCTTGCGGGTCAGGTCGCGGCCCTGCTCGGCGCGGGCGACCGCCACCTTGGCGAGCTCGAAGGCCTCGCGCTTGACGTCGAGCTCGGACTTGGGAATCACGCCCTGATTCACGAGCTCCTGGGCCCGCTCGAAGTCGGCCTTCGCGCGGTCGTAGGAGGCCTTCGTGGAGTCGAGCTGCCGGTCCACGTCCGTCAGCTCCTGCGGCGTCGGGTCGGGCGCGATCTCGAAGAGCGGATCGCCGGCCTTGACCTTGTCGCCGACGTTGACCATGCAGCGCTTGACGATCCCCGAGATCTTCGACTTGATGGAGAACTTCTGTCGGGGCTGGATCTGGCCGACGGCCAGGGCCTTCTCGGTGATCGAGCCTTTTTCGACCGTCACGAGCTTCTTGTCGGCGTCGTTGCTCTTCCCGTTCCGGGCCAGGGCATACAGGCCCGCGGCGACCGCCACGAGGATGGCCAGAAGCAGCAGCGTCTTGAAAAGCTTCGACATACCGTCCTCCCTGAATCGAAGAGCGCCGGGAACCGGGGCCGGCGCCGGAAAATCGCGGCTTCGATAGGGAGTTACGCACGGGCCGGCGGCAGGTTCCGCGGGGGCGGGGCGGCCTTCCGCCGTTTCCGGCCTCCGCAGCGGGGCCGGGATCGGATATCTTTGCGGGTCAAGAGGTTGCGTGTGATCCGAGGCGACAGGCTTTATCTCCGGGCAATCGAGCGCGACGACCTCGAGCGCTCCCACGACTGGATCAACGACGAGGAGCTGCGCGCGACGCTCGCGCAGCGCTATCCGATGTCGCTCGCGCAGGAAGCCGACTGGATCGAGCGCACGACCCGCGGCCAGGACACTTCGCGGCTGACGTTCGCCATCTGCCTCTTTGAGGGCGACCGCCACATCGGCAACTGCGGGCTCGAAGCGATCGACCGGGACAACGCCGTCGCGACCTTCGGCATCCTGATCGGGGAAAAGGACTGCCACGGCAAAGGGCTCGGCGAGGAAGCCACGCGGGTCCTCTGCCGCTTCGGCTTCGACGAGATGAACCTGCACAAGATCCGGCTCGACGTGCACGCCGGCAACGCACGCGCGATCCGAACCTACGAGCGCGTGGGATTCCGGAAGGAAGGCCTCCTGCGCGAGGAGAACTTCCGGCGCGGCGGGTACATCGACGTCATCCGGATGGGCCTTCTGCGCGGGGAGCTGAAGTCGGCCGATTCCACGGCGTCGACCGGCGGCAGGAAACGGCGCCGCTGATCGCGATGGCTGCGCCCGGGTATCGCTTCGTCAGCCGCTGGAGAGTGCTCGGGACCGTCGACGAGGTCGCCGACGTGCTGACGGACGTCCGGGAGCTCGCGCGCTGGTGGCCGTCGGTCTATCTCGACGTCGAGGAGCTCGAGCCGGGCGGCGAGGACGGCGTCGGCCGGCGGGCGCGCCTCCACACGAAGGGCTGGCTTCCGTACACCCTCGACTGGGAGCTTCGCGTGGTCGAGTCGAGGCATCCCCATGGTTTCTCGATCGAGGCGGCGGGTGACCTCGCCGGGCGCGGCGAGTGGATCTTCACGGAAGCCGGCGCCTGGACGCTCGTCACTTACCACTGGACCGTCCGGGCCGAGAAGCCGTTGCTGCGCCTGCTCTCGCCGCTTCTCCGGCCGCTGCTCGCCGCCAATCACCGCTGGGCGATGCGCATGGGCGAGGAGAGCCTGGCGCTCGAGCTCGCGCGGCGCCGCGTGACGACGGCCGTCGAGCGCGCGAAGGTCCCGCCCCCGCCGGGACCCGTGCCGGCCGGACCCGTGCTGCTGGCCGGGGCCGCGGCGGCGGCCGCGACGGCCTTCCTCGTCGCCCGCGGCCTGGCGCGCCGCCGGCGGCGACGCCGTCGGTGGCTGCGCCGGTGAACGGCGCCCTTCCCGGCCGGCGTTGACCGGAACCGGACTCCGGCGCGGGATCGGCCGGCTCGACGCGACGGCGCTCGTCGTCGGCTCGATGATCGGCTCCGGCATCTTCATCGTTTCGGCGGAGAGCGCACGGCTTCTCGGCAGCTCGGCCGGTCTGCTCCTCGTCTGGGCCTTCGCCGGCCTGCTGACGATTTCGGCGGCGCTCTCCTGCGCGGAGCTCGCCGCGATGCTGCCGCGCGCCGGCGGCCAGTACGCCTTCTTCCGGGAGGCGTACGGGCCGCTCGCCGGCTTTCTTTTCGGCTGGGCCATGTTCCTCGTCATCCAGACAGGGACGATCGCGGCGGTCGCCGTGGCCTTCTCGAAGTTCCTCGGCGTCCTGATCCCCGGCGTTTCCGATGAGCCGTGGGTGGCCGCGGGGACGCTGTCCCTTTCGCCCCAGAGGCTCTGCGCCATCGCGGTGATCGCCCTGCTGACGGCGTCGAACGCGACGGGCCTGCGGGCGGGAACGACGACGCAGAACGTCTTCACGGCCGCCAAGCTCGCCGCGCTGGCGGCTCTGGCGATCGGCGGCCTCGTCCTCGGCCGTGCCGCGGACGCACCGGTCGGCGCGGCGTCGGCGACGTTGCCCGCCGCGGTGGCGGTGGCGGCCGCGATGGTCGGCCCCCTCTTTTCCCAGTCGGCCTGGAACAACGTGACCTTCGCGGGCGAGGAGGTCCGGGACCCGGGACGAACGCTGCCGCTCGCGCTGCTCGCCGGGTGCCTCGTCGTGACGCTCCTGTACGTGCTGACGAACGCGGCCTATCTCCGGACGCTCGGCCTCGCCGGCATCCAGAACGCGCCGGCGGACCGTGTCGGGACGGCGGCCGCCCAGCGTCTCTTCGGACCGCTCGGCGGCGGGGCGATGGCCGCGGCGATTCTCGTGTCGACGTTCGGGTGCGTCAACGGCCTCGTCCTCTCCGGCGCCCGCGTCTCCTTCGCGATGGCGCGCGACGGCCTCTTCTTCCGCTCCCTCGCGCGCCTGAACTCCGGCGGAGTTCCGGGCAACGCTCTCCGGCTCCAGGGAGTCTGGGCGAGCCTTCTCGTGCTGACCGGCACGTATAGCCAGCTCCTGAAGTACGTCATCTCGGCCGACCTCCTGCTGTACGTCCTGCTCGTTCTCGCGGTCGTCGTGCTCCGGCGTCGGCGGCCCGAGTGGCCGAGGCCGTTCCGAGCGCCCGGGTATCCGTGGTTGCAGATCGGTTACGCGGCCGCGGGGCTCGCGTTGATCGCGCTGCTCCTGGCCGGCAATCCGGCCGCGACGTGGCCGGGGTACGTGCTCGTGGGATCGGGGGTGCCGGTTTATCTGTTCTGGAGGGGGCGGGAGCGGGAAGAAGTAAGCCGTAAGCCGTAAGCCGTAAGCAGTAAGCAGGAGGCAGAGGCAGGGTGCAGGCGGTTTTTCGGGACGTGCGGGATGGGGTGATGCTGGTCGAGTACCCCGGATCGTCCGACGAGGAGGCGAACCGGGCGGCGGTGGCGCTCGGGAGGCGGCTGCGCGAGGCGGGGGAGGACGGCCTGCTCGACGCGGTTCCCGGCGCGAGGTCGCTTCTCGTCGTCTTCGATCCCGATCGGCTGACAGCCGAGGTGCTGACGCGGTCGATCGAGCGGCCGGGCGGCGCGACGGCGGCCGACTCGACAACCAGGGTGCTGCGCGTTCCCGTCGTCTACGACGGCGAGGACCTCGCGGAGCTCGCGTCGGCGCGCGGGATCCCCGGCGCGGAGCTCGCGCGGCGGCACGCAGCCGGCCGCTATCGCGTCGCCTTCGTCGGTTTCGCTCCCGGCTTCGGGTATCTCTCCGGCCTGCCGGCGGAGCTTGCGACCCCGCGGCTCACGACGCCGCGGCCCCGCGTTCCGGCCGGGAGCGTCGCGATCGGCGGCCCGTGGACGGGCATCTATCCGGCGGCGCTGCCGGGTGGCTGGCGGCTGATCGGCCGGACTTCCGTTCGTCTCTTCGACGCGCGGGCGGACCCGCCATCGCTCCTCGTCCCGGGAGACCGCGTGGAGTTCGAGAGCGTCGGCCCCGGGCAACTGCCCGCACCGGAGCCTCCTCCCTCGCGCGAGCCCGACGGCATTCTCTTCGCCCGGGTCGCCGCGCCGGGACTCGCCACCACGATCCAGGGAGGGCCGAAGTACGGGCTCGGCTCCTCGGGAGTGCCGCCCGGAGGCGCGACGGACACGGCGTCGCTCGATTTCGCCAACGCCCTCGTCGGCAACCGACCGGGCGCGCCGGCGCTCGAGATCACGCTGGCCGGGCCGGAGCTCGAGATCCTCGGCGACGCGCTCTTCGCCGTGGCGGGAGGCGAGGGGCCGGTCGAGTGCCGGGGGAGAGCCGTCCCCCGCCGCGAGACGTTCCGGGCGGCGGCCGGCGACCGGGTCCGCATCGGCCGCCTCACGCGAGGGGCACGCGCGTATCTCGCCGTCCGCGGGGGGGTGGCGGGCGACCCCGGGCGGCGGCTCTCCTCCGGCGACGCGCTGGCGACCCGGACCGGGCCGGACCGGCCGCCGGGACCGGCGCCGCGGCTTCGGGAGCCCGACCTCGCCGGGGAGACGGTCTGGCTTCGCGTCCTCGCGGGGCCCGAGGCGGCGCGGCTGCCCTCGGCGGAATTCGAACGATTTCTCGCCTCGCCCTGGAGCGTGACCCCCGAGAGCGACCGGCGGGGTCTGCGCTTGTCGGGAAAGCCCCTGGACCACACTTCGGCGCCCGAGATCGAGCCCTCCGGAACGGTGCCGGGCACGGTCCAGGTGCCGGGCGGCGGCTCTCCGATCGTGCTCGGCCCGGACGGGCCGGTGACCGGCGGATACCCGAGGATCGCGACCGTAATTTCGGCGGACCTGCCGCGACTCGGCCAGGTCCGGCCCGGAGACGTCCTGCGCTTCCAGCGGATCTCCCTGGACGAAGCGCGGTCCGCGCGGGCCCGCGCGGGAGTACGATGAGCGTCCCGTGAGCATCGACCTGAACGCCGACGTGGGCGAGGGAATGGACGATGCCGCCCTCCTGCCTTTCGTCACTTCGGCCAACGTGGCCTGCGGCGTCCACGCGGGCGACCCGCTCGTCATGGACTCGACCGTCACCCTCGCGCTCTCGCGGGGCGTCCGCGTCGGGGCGCATCCGGGCTACGCCGACCGGGAGCATTTCGGGCGTCTGGCGGTCGAGATGCCGGCGGAGGCCGTCGAGGCGCTCGTGCTCTACCAGGTCGCGGCGCTCGACGGGTTCGTTCGCTCGCGCGGCGGCACGCTGACGCACGTCAAGCCGCACGGCGCGCTCTATCACGCGGGCGGAGAATTCCCGGACGTCGCGCGCGCGATCGCCGAGGGCGTGCGGCGGTTCCGTCCGAGCCTCGTCCTCGTCGGAGCGGCCGGCTCCATGCTGATCGAGGCGGGGCGCGAGGCGGAGCTGGCGGTCGCGGCCGAGGCTTTCGTCGACCGGCGGTACCTTCCGGACGGCTCGATCATGCCGCGCGCCGAGCCCCGGGCCCTGATCACCGATCCCGACGAGGCGGCGGACCAGGCCCTGCGGCTCGCCCGCGACCATTCCGTCGTCGCGGCCGACGGTTCGCGCGTCGAGGTGCGCGCGGACACCATCTGCATCCACGGCGACACCCCCGGGGCCGTCGGCATCGCGGGCCGGATCCACGAGCGTTTCCGCGCCGAAGGCATCCGGATTGCACCGCTGCAGACCGGGCGGGCCCCGCGGCGGGACGGATTCGTCATTCCGCCGGGCTGACGCTACACTGGTGAATCCATGAGCACGGAGCGGGGAGAGCTTCCCGAGGAGGAAGGCGCGCGGTCGTGGGCCGACCGGGCGGCCGGCGTCGCGGGCTCGGCGCGCTCGCTGCTGGCGACCCGGCTCGCGATCTTCGAGGAGGAGTTCTCGGCCAAGGCCGCGCTCCTCGGAAAGGGGCTCGGAGCGGCGGCGGTGGCGGCGGCGCTCGCCGTCGGCGCGCTGCTGCTCCTCGCCGCGCTTCTCGCCGCGATCCTCGCGCAGCTCTTCGGGAGCGTGCCGCTCGGGATCCTCGGAGCGATGCTGATCTACGCCGGGGGCGCGGCGCTCGCCGGGTGGACCGCGTGGAAGTCCCTCTCCGGGGTGAAGCCGAAGGATTTCCCGGTGACGAAGCGCGAGCTCGGGCGCGACTGGGACGCGATCCGGGAGTCGCTCACGGCCGAGCCCGCGCCCGAGGACGAGCCGGAGGCGCAAGGCGCCGAGCCCGACGAAGTGGAAGTCGAGGCCCTCGAGGCGCGCCTGCGGGGTGAGCCGCAATGAGCGAGCGCGACGACCGTCTCGCCACCCTTTCGCGCCGGGCCGCGTGGGAGCGCGAGGACCTCGCCGGCGCGCTCTCCGAGGCGCGAGCGGAGATCACGGCCTTCCGGCAGCGCTGGCGGTTCGCCGGCCTCGCGGCCTCGGGTCTCGCGGCCGCTGCGACGGCGGCGTGGAAGCTCTTCGGCCGCAACTCGCTCGCGGCCAAGGCCGGCCGCATCGCCTCGGCGGCGTCGCTCCTGATCGGCCTCGGCCGCGGCGTGCGCGCCGGCCGCCGCTTCTGGTAGGGGGTCAGGTATTCACTTTTTCGAGATTTCGGCCAGGACGGAGCTGTAGGGGTGGCCGTTGGCGAAATCCGAAAAATGAAGACCTGACCCCCGTCTAGTCCACGGACTGCAGCACCCGTTCCGCGATCATCCCGTAGCCCTTCCGGTTGGGGTGGTAGCGGTCCGCGCTCAGCCGGTCCGCGCGAGCCTGGAAGATGTCGAACGTCGGCACGACCGTGACGCCGGGAAACGCCAGCGCGGTTTCGGCGGCGAGGTTGTCCCACTGGAGGATGACCGAGGATCCGAGCCGGCCCGGGCCCGACTCGCCCGAGAACGGGTCGTAGAGCCCGATGACGGCGATCGGCGCCGTCGGGTTGGCCTCGCGAAGCGCGCGCAGGATCGCGCGCAGGTTGTCGACGTACGTCGAGCGCGCCGCGGTCACGGCGTCGGCGAGGTCCGCGGGGGAGCCCGTCGAGCGGCTCGCCGCGTGGGAGAGGTCGTTTCCCCCCGCCGAAACGAGGATCAGCCCGGCCTGGGCGGCGAGCGTCCGGACGTTCGGCGACTCGACGAGCGCGCGGATCTCGGTCGACTCCATCCCGTTGACGCCCAGGTTCGTCAGCTCGGCCGGTCCCCGCTTCTTGAGAGCGTCGAGCACGTCGAGGGCGAACCCCCGCGCCGCCTCGTCGCCGGTACCGCGGGCGAGGGAGTCCCCGATCACGAGAATCCTCCGCATGCCTCCGGCGGCCGGACGGGGCGCGGGCTGCGCCGGCGGGGGAGGCGGCTCGCCGATCGGCTCGCCGACGGCGCCGCGCAGCGCGAGCGCGAAACCCGCCGCCAGAACGAGGGCCGCGGCGGTCCCCACCCCGACGGGGGCCGTCCAGAGCCAGAAGCGCGAGGGAACGCGGGCCATGCGGAAGCCGATGATACGTTCAATGCGATGCGCGAACCGCGTTCGGTCCAGGGCCGCCGTGGCTGAAGCCGAGGTCGTCCTCGCGGCCGAGCACCTGACCAAGCGCTTCGGCCGGCGCGAGGCCGTCTCCGACGTGTCGTTCGAGGTCCGCGCGGGCGAAGTCTTCGGATTCCTCGGCCCGAACGGGGCCGGTAAGACGACGACGATCCGGATGCTCGTCGGCCTCGCGCGCCCGGACCGCGGGCACGTCCGGATCCGCGGCCTCGACGTGGCGCGGGACTTCACGCGCGCCATGGCGCACGTCGGGGCGATCGTCGAGTCGCCGGACCTCTATCGCTACCTGACGGGGCGGGAGAATCTCCTGCACTTCTGCCGGATGCTCCCGCGCGGCGCGGCCGACCGGATCGAGGAGCTCGCGGCCATGGTCTCGCTCTCGGAGAGGCTGGACGACAAGGTTTCGACCTACTCGCTCGGCATGCGCCAGCGGCTCGGCATCGCGCAGGCGCTGCTCGGAAACCCCGACATCCTGATCCTCGACGAGCCGGCCAACGGCCTGGATCCCGCCGGCATCCGCGAGATCCGCCACCTCGTCCGCCGCCTCGCCTCCGAGCGCGGGATCGCCGTCTTCGTCTCGAGCCACCTCCTCTCGGAGATCGAGCAGACCTGCGACCGCGTCGCCATCGTCCACCGGGGCCGCACGCTCGCCTCGGGCTCCGTCCGTGAGCTGGCGGCGCGCGCGGCCTCGGACCGTGTCCGGGTGCGCGCCCGGCCGGCGGCCGCGGCCGCCCGGGAGCTCGCGGCCTTCGGCGAGGTGGAGTCGGAGGCGCCGGCCGCCGACGGCGAAGGGACCGTATCGGTGCGCCTTGCCCCGGAGAAGGTCCCCGGGGCGCTCCGGGCGCTGCTCGCGGCCGGCATCGACGTCTTCACCGTGGAACGGCCGGCCTCGACCCTCGAAGAAGTGTTCCTCGAGATCACGGGAGGCGAGACCGTATGAGATTTCCCGGGCTCGTCGAGAACGAGCTGCTCAAGATCGCCCGCCAGCGGCGCTTCCGCGTCGTCGTCCTGATCCTCGTCGCGCTCATCGGGCTGATCGTCTTCGCGCAGTCCCGCGCGCGGGAGAGGTTCCACGAGAAGGACTGGAGGGTCGAGGCGCAGGAGCGGATGTCGTGGCTGCAGGGAAGGCTCCGCGACTCGCGCACGC
Organism: uncultured Acidobacteriota bacterium; assembly: GCA_963764715.1. Classification (GTDB taxonomy): domain Bacteria; phylum Acidobacteriota; class Thermoanaerobaculia; order UBA5066; family Gp7-AA6; genus DAHUXD01. The sequence goes on along the minus strand of CAVXTP010000015.1, from coordinate 90,189 downwards.
CGCCGACCTGGCGGCGCTGGGCGCGGTTCGAGCTCGGCCGGCTGCAGTACCACGTCGACCGCAACGTCGACCCGGACGCGATCTCGGGCCCTCTCTTCGCGCGCGCCTTCGCGAACGCCTCGAGCTACCTGCTGCTGCCGCTTCTCGCGATCGTGTTCGCGTCGGACATCGTGTCGGCGGAGTTTCAGCAGGGCACGATCAAGCTGCTGCTCACGCGGCCGGTCGGACGATCGCGGGTCCTCGCCTCCAAGCTCGCGGCCCTCTTCCTGGCGATCACCCTGACGGTGGTCTTCGGCGGGATCGTGGCCTACGTCTTCGGCGGCTTCGCCTACGGATACTCGGGCTGGGGGGCGCCCATCCTGACGGGCTTCCGCGTCGGCGGCGAGACCTTCGACGCTTCGACGGTCCGGTCGGTCGCCCTCTGGAAGGAGACGATCCTCGTCTACGGGCTCGCCTGGTTCGCGATGCTCTGCGTGGGCGCGATCGCCCTGCTGACCTCGGTGCTGCTGCGGTCGACGGCCGCGTCCATGGGCACGATGCTGGCGGCGCTGATCGCGGGCACGATCCTTCCGCGCCTGGCCTCCTCCTGGGAGGCGCAGAAGTACCTTTTCGTGACCAACCTGCCGCTGCCCGACTACTACTCGGGGTCGCCGCCGCCGATCCCGGGCCTGAGCGTGGCCTTTGCGGCGGCCGTCCTGGGGGCCTGGGCGGCCGGCGCCGTCGCGGCGGCTTTCCTCGTTTTCGCCCGGCGCGACGTCCTCGCCTGAGCGGCCGCCGGGCTGGTGTAGACTGCCCGGCCCCCGCAGGGGACGCGGGCCGCAGCCGGCCCGTGGCGCGCTTTTTGAAGCGTAGGGAAACGGGAGTAGGCTAGTTTCCCCGGAGCACAATGGCAGAGCGAAAGACCGATCCGCCGGTCAGGGGTCCGATCGAGGACTCCCGAGCCGGCAAGAGACTCAAGCCGGAGCAGTACGAGCTGAAGATCCGGTGGGAGAAGGCACGTCAGGTGCTCGACGTGTCTCCGACCGGGGTCCGCTTCGACTTCGACGCGCCCCTCAAGGTGGGGACGAAGTACCCCGTCAGCCTCACGGCCCCCGGGGTCTCGTTCTCGACGACGCTCGAGGTCTCGCGCTGCCAGCTGACCGTCGAGCCCCCGAGCGGCCGGTTCTTCCGCGTCACCGGCCGGTTCTTCCCGTACGTCGAGTAGGCTCCCCGCCGTCGCCGCGCGTGAAGCGGTAACCCACGTGCCAGGCCGATAGCCGGGCCTCGCGGTCGCAGCTCAGGCCCTCCTTCGCGAAGCCCTTCCGCAGGTCGTCGGCTTCGAGCCGTTCCCCGGCCGGAGTCTTCGGTCCCTGGACCTTCTTCATCGCGGTGACGACCCAGAGCCGGCCCTTCGGCTCGAGCCGTTTGACGGCGTGCTCGAAGAGCGCGCGCGAGCCGACGCGGCTTTCCTGCCAGAGCAGGATCCAGTCGAAGGAGTCCTTGACGGACCGGATGGCGCGCGCCTCCGCCGTCCGCACGGCCTGGCCGGGAGACGCGGCGGCGGCCTCGAGCAGCCGCTCGAACTCGGGAGGGGCGTCGACGAGGAGGAGTCGCTCGGCCGCGGCGACCTCCAGCTTCGACGCGATCTCGGCCGGGCCGCGCAGCGGGATCACGGGCCGATTCTACGTGGGAGATACTGCCGGGCGTGGCGGAGATCCTCTTCGGCACGGCGAGCTTCGCCTACGAAGGCTGGAAGGGCATCGTCTACCACGACCGCTACCGGCAGGCGACGTTCAAGGTCGACTGCCTGCGCGAGTACGCCCGCTACGAGCCGTTCCGGACCGTCGAGTTCGACTTCACCTTCTACCGGCCGCCGACCGAGCGTCAGCTCGCGCGCTACGCGGCGGCGCTGCCTCCCGGCTTCCCGGTCCTCTCCAAGGTCTGGGAGGAGCTCACGATGCCGCGCTTCCCGGACCTGCCGCGCCACGCCGGCCGGGGAGGACAGGACAACCCGCGCTGGCTCGATCCGCGCGTCTTCCGCGACGAGGTGCTGCCGCCGTACCGCTCGGCGTTCGGCGGTCACACGGGGCCTTTCATCCTGGAGTTTCCGACGGAGTGGCAGCCCTCGCCGGAGCGCCGGCGCGCCTTTCTCGAGAAGCTCGACGGTTTCCTGCAGGAGTCGCCCGCGGGGCTGCGCTGGGCCGTCGAGATCCGCACGCCGGAGTATTTCCAGCCCGACTACTTCGACGTGCTCCGGCGCCGCGGCGCCGCGCACGTCTTCAACTGGTGGACGCGCACCCCGCCGCTCTCCGAGCAGTGGGAGGCCGCGCAGCCTCTGCCGGCCGACTTCTCGGTGACGCGGATCCTCGTTCCCCCGGGCGTGCCGTACGAGCAGGCCGTCGAGCGCTTCCGGCCGTACGACCGGATCCTCGCGCCGCGCGAGGACATGCGCCGCGACCTGGTGCGCCTCGTCCGGCACATCACCGAGGGCGGAGCAGACGCCTTCGTCCTGGTCAACAACCGCGCCGAGGGCTGCGCGCCCCTCACGATCCGCGCCCTCGCCCGGGAGCTCGGAATCCCGATCCGCGATTCCGGGCCGCCGAAGGGACTGTTCGACTAGAAAAAGGGGGTCAGGTCTTCATTTTTCGGATTTCGCGAGCCGTGGGACTTGCAGTCGCTGCTCGACCGAAATCCGAAAAACGGTGAAGACTGACTCCTAGCCTCGGGTCTTGTAGAAGATCCAGCCGAGGTAGGTGATCACGCCGACGCCCGCCAGCATGGCCGCGAGGCTGGCGACGGGGGAGAACCGGTAGAGCATGCGGTACGTCAGGAAGAAGATCACCGCGAAGATCGGGATCGAGACGAGCGCCGCGGCCGCGACGAAGCGGTTCCCCTTCCGCCGTCCCTCGGTCGGGACGTACTTCATCAACTCGAGCTTCTTCGAGACGTCGGCCGGCAGGCCCGGCCGCTCGACCCACTTGAGGGCCTCGGGCTCCGTGTGGCCGTCCTTCAGGTCCGCCGGGAACGCCTCCCCGCAGTACACGCAGTGATTCAGCCGCCAGGCGGCCAGGGGCCGGTGGCAGCGCGGACAGCGGGGGCCGGCGGCGTTGGTCACGGACTTTTTTCTCGATCCCGGATGCGAAACGATTATACGGTTGGCTCCCCCGGATCCGCCGCAATGAAGGAGGCTTCGTGAAGACGAGCGGTAAGCGCGTGGACTGGAGAGGCTGCGGCACGGCCCTCGTCACCCCGTTCGACGACAAGGGCCGCATCGCGTTCGGCCCTCTCGAGCAGCTGGCCGACTGGCAGATCGGCCAGGGCGTCGACTTCCTCGTCCCGTGCGGGACGACGGGGGAATCGCCCACGCTTTCGCGCGACGACCGCAAGGCCGTCACGGCCGCGGTCGTGCGCGCGTCGAACGGCCGCGTCCCCGTGATCGCGGGCGCCGGCGGCAACCACACGGCCCGCGCGGTCTTCTGGGCTCGCGACGCCGCCGCGGCCAAGGCCGACGGCATCGTGTCGGTGACGCCGATGTACAACCAGCCGAGCCCGGAGGGCCTCCTCCGGCACTTCTCGGCGATCGCCGACGCGACCGACCTGCCGATGATCATCTACAACACGCCGTCCCGGTCGGGACTCGACCTCGACGTTGAGACCATCCTGAGGCTCGCCGAGATCCCCAACGTCGCCGGGCTCCAGGAGTCCTCCTCCGACTTCAGCAAGCTCGCCAAGCTGATGGCGACGCTGCCTCCCGATTTCGCGGTCTTCTCCGGCACCGACGCGACGGCGCTCGCGTTGATCGCTCTCGGCGCGCGCGGCGTGGTGTCGGTGGTCGCCAACGAGATCCCGAAGGAGATGGGGGAGCTCGTCCGCGCCGCCCTCGACAACAACCGCGAGCGGGCGCTCGAGCTCCAGCGCAAGTACGAGCCGCTGATGGAGATGAACTACTGGGAATCCAATCCCGGCCCGGTCAAGTGCGCGCTCTCCCTCATGAAGAAGTGCGGCGAGACGCTGCGACTCCCGCTCGTCCCGGTGCGGGACGACACCCGCCGCAAGATCGAGCGGATGCTCGGGAGCTACCGGCTCCTGACCAAGAGGGGGGCCGGAAGCCGTTGAGCGACGCGCTCGAACGGCGGATCGACGCGCTCTTCGGCGACCCCGGCGCCTCCGGGGACGAGGCACGGCGGGCGGTTGCGGACCTGCTCGCGGAGCTCGACCACGGCCGCGTCCGCGCGGCCGAGCACGAGGGCGGCCGCTGGGTGGCGCGGCCCTGGGTCAAGCGCGGCATCCTCCTCGGCTTTCGCATCGGCACGCTGACGGAGCTCCCGATGGCCGGGCCCCTGCGGTTCCTCGACAAGGACACGTTTCCGCTGAAGACGCTGTCCGCGGCGAGCGGCGTCCGCATCGTCCCGGGAGGCACGTCCGTGCGGCGGGGCGTGTACCTGGGCCCGGGCGTGATCCTCATGCCGCCCTCGTATGTGAACGTCGGCGCGTACGTCGACGCCGGGACGATGATCGATTCGAACGCCCTGGTGGGCTCGTGCGCGCAGGTGGGAAAGCGCGTGCACCTTTCCGCGGGCGTCCAGATCGGCGGCGTCCTCGAGCCCGTGGGCGCCCTGCCCGTCGTGCTCGAAGACGACGTCCTCGTCGGCGGCAACTCCGGGATCTACGAGGGCGCGATCGTGCGCGCGGGCGCGATCATCGGCGCCGGCGTGATCCTGACGGGCTCGACACCGGTCTACGACGTCGTGAAGGGGCAGATCTATCGCCGGACCGGCGACGCGCCGCTCGAGATCCCGGCCGGCGCCGTCGTCGTGCCCGGCGCGCGGGCGATCCGCGAGGGCCGGGGCGCGGAATGGGGCCTTTCGCTCCAGACGCCCGTGATCGTCAAGTACCGCGACGCGCGCACCGACGCGTCGGCGGTCCTGGAGTCCGTGCTGCGCTGAGTCGCCCCAACCCGGCTGGCGGGGTTGTAGCCGCCCCTCCCGGTCGTAGGGGCGGCCCTTGTGGCCGCCCACTCGCGCAAGTCGTGAACGCGGTCTGCCGAGGGGGAGAAAGAGGGCAGGGACAAGCCCGCCCCTACGAACCTCGGGCGGCGGCGTCGAGGCCGCGCCTTCTCGGTCGTAGGGGCGGCCCTGGGTTGTCGCCGTCCTCTGGACGGCGCCTCCTACTGCCGTGGGCTGACCTTCGGTGGTCGGACCGTGGCCGCCCACTCAAGCAGGTCGTGAACGCGGTCTGCCGAGGGGGAGAAAGAGGGCGGGGACAAGCCCCGCCCCTACGAACCTCGGGCGGCGGCGTCGAGGCCGCGCCTTCTCGGTCGTAGGGGCGGCCCTTGTGGCCGCCCACTCAAGCAGGTCGTGAACGCGGTCTGCCGACGGGAGGAAGAGGGCGGGGACAAGCCCCGCCCCTACGAACCTCGGGCGGCGGCGTCGAGGCCGCGCCTTCTCGGTCGTAGGGGCGGCCCTTGTGGCCGCCCACTCAAGCAGGTCGTGAACGCGGTCTGCCGACGGGAGGAAGAGGGCGGGGACAAGCCCCGCCCCTACGAACCTCGGGCGGCGGCGTCGTGGCCGCGTCTTCTCGGTCGTAGGGGCGGCCCTTGTGGCCGCCCACTCGCGCAGGTCGTGAACGCGGTCCGCCGATGCGAAGGCGAGGGCGGGGACAAGCCCCGCCCCTACGAACCTCGGGCGGCGGGTCGAGGCCGCGCCTTCTCGGTCGTAGGGGCGGCCCTGGGTTGTCGCCGTCCTCTGGACGGCGCCTCCTACTGCCGTGGGCTGACCTTCGGTGGTCGGACCGTGGCCGCCCACTCGCGCAGGTCGTGAACGCGGTCCGCCGATGCGAAGGCGAGGGCGGGGACAAGCCCCGCCCCTACGAACCGGAGCGCCCTATTTCGGCCCCGCCTTCAGGTTCTCCCTGAGGTAGCGCGCGAGGAGCGAATGCAGGTGATACGACGTGCCGTCGCCCTCGTCGATCGCGTGGGTGCGGTTGGGGTAGACCATGAAGTCGAAGGGCTTTCCGAGGACGATCAGGCGGTTGATGAGCCGCTCCGAGCCCTGGTAGTGGACGTTGTCGTCGCCGGAGCCGTGGACGAGAAGCAGCTTGCCTTTCAGGCCCTCGGCGAAGTTGATGGGCGAGCCCTTCCGGTACCCCTCCGCGTTGTCCTTCGGCAGCCCCATGTACCGTTCCTGGTAGATGGTGTCGTAGAGCGTCTGGTCGGGGACCGGCGCGACGGACATTCCGACCCTGTAGACGTCGGGTGAGCGGAAGAGGAGGTTCAGGGTCATCGAGCCGCCCCCGCTCCAGCCCCAGGACGCGACCCGCTCGGGATCGAGCCAGGGACGCCCGGCGAGCATCGCCTTGACCGCCGCGGTCTGGTCCTGCGTCGCCAGGACGCCGATCTCGCCGTAGATCATCTTGCGCCAGTCGCGACCCTTGAGCGAGGGCGTCCCCCGGTTGTCGACGCAGGCGACGACGTAGCCGGCGTCGGCGAGCGCCCGGTGAAAGAGCATCCGGTAACTCGCGCCCCCGACCCAGTCGTCGGTGACCTCGACGCCGGCGGGCTCGCCGTAGACGTACATGAGGAGCGGGTACTTCTTCGACGGGTCGAAGCTCTTCGGCTTGACCATCCAGCCGTCGAGCTTGACGCCTCCGCCGATGTCGACCTGGAAGAACTCGGTCGCGGGCGTCATGAGCGGCGCGACCGCCGCGGCGAGCGCCTTGTTGTCCTCGAGGACGCGGACCGTCCGGTGGGAGGGGAGCTGGACGAGATCGGTCACCGGGGGCCGGTCGATCGTCGAGAAGGTGTGGACGGCGTACTTCCCGTCGGGCGAGATCTTGTAGGCGTGAATTCCGGTCTGGCCCGCGGGGGTCACGCGTTCCGGCGTGCCGCGCCCGTCGATCCGGGCGCGGTACAGGTACCGCCGCGTGGCGTCCGTGGGGGACGCGATGAAGTAGAGGAACTCGTTGCGGTCGTCGATCCCCTCGACCGACTCGATGTCGAAGTCCCCGGGGGTCAGCAGGCGCCAGTCCGTCCCGTCGCGGGGCGCGGCGTAGGCGTGGCGCCAGCCGTGCTTCTCGCTGATCCACAGCAGCTCCCGGGCGGGAAGCCATTGCCACGACTCGACGACGTCGACCCAGGCCCGGTCCTCGTCGTGGAGCATCTTCCGGGCCTTGCCGGTCGCCGGCGTCACCAGCCAGACGTCGTTGGAGTTCTGGAGGCGGTTCAACTGCTGGATCACGACCTCGCCGGAGAAATCGACGTACTCCATGCGCGCGACGTACATGTTGCGCGGATCGCCCGGCAGATCGACCCAGCGCGGGGTCCCGCCGGCGGCGGAGACGATCCCGACCTTCACCGCCGAGTTCGTCGTGCCGACCTTCGGGTACGGGATGTGGGTCACGACCGGGTAGAGCGTGTCCGTGTCGTTGATGAGCTGGAAGTCGCCGATGCCGCTCGCGTCGAAGTGCCAGAACGCGATGTCCTGGCCGTCCGGGCTCCAGCGGAAGCCGTCGCGAATGCCGAACTCCTCTTCGTAGACCCAGTCGGCCGTGCCGTTGATCGTCGTCGGGCCGCCGTCCGAGGTCAGGCGGGTGACCTTGCCGGAGGCGACGTCCTCGACCCAGAGGTCGTTGCCCTGCACGTAGGCGACCCGCCCGCCGTCCGGCGAGAGCTTCGCGAACATGAGTGTCGACGCGGGCTTGTCGGCGCCGGCCTGGCGGAGCCGTCCCGACGCGAGGTCGAGGACCCAGTAATCGCCGCGCGTCTTCTGGCGCCAGACTTTCTTCGTGTTGGTGAAGAGGAGGAGCTTCTTTCCGTCCTTCGACCAGTCATAGCCGTCGATCGCGAGGGGCTTGCCCCCCGGCGCCGGGACGAGACTCGCGGCCGGGACGAGGACGCGGCGCGCTCCGGTCGAGGCGTCGTAGCGGACGATGTCCTTTCCGTCGGCGGTCGCGGCCGAAGGCTCCACCGTCGCGTAGGCCTTGCCGCGGTCGAGCCACTGGAAAGGGCCGAACTTTTTTTCCTCGTAGGCCTTCTGGTTGAAGATCCGGTCGAGCTGGGCGGAAAGGGGATCGGCGGGCTTCGCGGCGGGCGTCTGGGCGAGGAGCGGGGCCGCGGCGAGAAGGACGCCCGCAAGGAGCCGAAAGCGTTTCATCACTCCCCCGGTCGTAGGGGCGGCCCTTGCGGCCGCCCGATTCTGGGGAGGGCGGGGACGAGCCCCGCCCCTACATCTCGGCGACTCTCCGGAAGTAGTCCGCGAACGCCGCGATGCCGCCCTCGGCCTGCGGCCAGTCGTAGTTCTCGTTGGGCGCGTGGTAACCGTGCTCGGGAAGCGAGAGCCCGAGGAAGAAGACCGGCGCCTTGAGGACCTTTTCCATCGAGAGCACCGCGCCGATCGAGCCGCCCTCGCGCACGAACACCGGCTCCTTGCCGAACGCGAACTTCATCGCGCCGCGGATCGCGTCGGCGTACGGCCCCGTGGTCTTGCCCTCGTAGGGCGGCAGCTCGTGCTCGGCCGAGACCTTCACGTCGGGGTTCCTGTCCTTCACGAACGCCTTGACGAGCTTGACGACCTTCGCCGCGCTCATCTTCGGCACGAGACGGCAGGAGATGATCGCCGTCGCCTTGGGCGGGATGATCGTCTTGACGCCGGGCCCCTGATAGCCGCCGGCGATGCCGTGGACCTCGAAGGTCGGCATCATCCAGATCCGCTTCATGACCTCCATGGCGTCGTCGACGCGGAGCGAGCGGAAGAGGTGGTCTTTCTTGAAGTCCTTGACGGTGAAGCCGCACTTCTTCAGGTCCTCGAGCTCCTTCTTCGTCGGAGGCGCGACGTCCTTGTAGAAGCCGGGGATCTTGACTCGTCCGGTCTTGCCGTCGACGCATTCGGCGATCAGCTGGCAGAGCTCGGTCACGGGATTGCGCGCCGCGCCGCCCGCCGTGCCGGAGTGCTGGTCCGTCTCGCCGGTCTGGAGCTCGAAGCGGAATCCCTGGAGGCCGCGCAGGCCCGCCGGGCAGGCCGGCCGGGCGCGCGAGACCCAGACCGTGTCGCAGACGACGATGGAGTCCGTCGCGAACTCCTTGGCGTTGGCGCGGATCGTGGTCTCGAAGCTGGGGCTGCCGATCTCCTCCTCGAGCTCCCAGAGGAAGTGGATGTTCACCGGGACTTTCTGCTCGAACGCGTACCGCGCGCCGAAGAGCGCGGTCATCGCCGGCCCCTTGTCGTCGGTCGTGCCGCGGCCGCGATACGTGTCGCCCTCGCGGATGAACGAGAACGGCGCCGTGTTCCAGTCGGGCCCCTCGGCGGGCTGGACGTCCAGATGGTTGTAGACGGTGACGGTCGGGGCGTCCGGGCCGCGGTCGAAGCGGCCGTAGACGATCGGGTGGCCCTTCGTCTCGTAGAGGCGGGCCTTCGCCCCGAACGACTGGAGGAGCGACACCGCGTACTCGGCGGCGCGGTGGACCTCGCCCTTGCGTTCCGGCTCGACCGAGACCGAGGGGATCTCGACGATCTTCTTGAGGACGTCCTCGAACTCGGTGCGCCGGCCGCGGGCGTAGGACAGAAGCTCCTGTCGGTTGAATCCGGGCATCCTCGGCTCCTCGCTACTTCTTTTTCTTGGGCTGGGGTTTTTTCGCGGCGGGTTTCTTCGCCGTCTTCTTCGGGGGCGCGGCCTTGGCCTTCGACGCGGGCTTCGCCTTGGCGGGCGGCGCGGCGGGCTTCAAGGGCTTGCCGGCGGCGGCGGCCTTGGCGGCCGCCCCGGCGGCCCGGGCCGCCTTCTTGGCGGCGGCCGCGGCTTCCTTCTTCTGACGGGCCCGCTCGGCGGCTTCCTTCTCCATCAGCGCGAGCCGTCCGGAAAGCTCGTTTTCCGTGACGAGCTCGGCCTTCGGGAGCCGCTTCATGACGGCCTCTTTCCGGTCGGTCGGCACGCGGAGCAGGAAGTAGGCCGCGTCCTTGGTCTCCCGGGCCTTGGACATGTAGTCCGCGGTCTCGAGCGAGTGGGACGGGGCCTGGGAGAAGTCGATCGCGATGGCATAGGGCTTTTCGCGCTTGGCGAGCTCGAAGAAGCCGGGCCAGCGGGGCTCGGCGACGACGACGTGGGCGCCGCTCTTCTGGAGCTTGGCGAGACGGGACGCCCGTTCGTCGGTCTCGAAATGCAGGTACAGAACGCTCATAGCAGCGCGGACTATATACCGTCGCTCCGCGAACACCGGGGGTCTGCTGCGCACCGGCGAGCGGCTCGCCGGGATGCCGGCTCGACCGCTCGCCTGACCCCCGCCGTTCGCTTCGCTCCCGCGGCGCGAACCTCCTCCCTCCCTTCGGTCGGGAGACTATTCGCGCCGCGAACGGATGAATCACTCGGGCGCGCCAGGGACGGACGAGGTGCTTGCTCTACCCGTCGACCCTGTAATGGCAGCCCCGGGACACGCGGTTGTCCGAGGCGGCGCGGTGGATGGCGAGGGCGGTCTGGACGCCGTTGCGCAGGCCGAGGAGCGCGTCCGACATCGTGCCGCGCCGGTAGAAGTTCTCGATCTCCTCCCGGAGCTCGCCGAGGATGCGGCGGGCGCGGTCGAGCCGGCGCTCCGAGCGCAGCAGCCCGACGTAGTTCCACATCGTGTGGCGGATGACCATCCAGTCCTGCGCGATCAGGGCCGGGTCGACGGGCTCGTTCTCCGGCTGCCACGGCCTCACCTCCGGGTAGGGGCGCGGGCGAAGCCGCTCGGCCTCCCGCGCGGCGGCCCTCCCGGCGCGCCAACCCCAGAGGAGCCCTTCGAGGAGCGACGTCGAGGCGAGGCGGTTGGCGCCGTGCACGCCCGTGCAGGAGACCTCGCCGACGGCGCGGAGGTGCCCGAGGGTCGTGCGGCCGTTGGAGTCGACCGCGACGCCCCCGCAGGCGTAGTGCGCGGCCGGCACGACCGGGACCGGACCGGCCGTCAGGTCGAAGCCGAGCTCGCGGCAGCGGGCGACGAGGGTCGGAAAGCGCTGCTCCACCCAGGCGGCGCTCTTGTGCGAGATGTCGAGCAGGGCGTACGGCTCGTCGCGTTCCAGCATCCGCTGGTGGATCGCGCGGGCGACGACGTCGCGCGGCGCGAGCTCGCCGTCGGGATGGATCTCCCTCAGGAACTCCTTGCCGTTGGCGTCCGTGATCCGGGCGCCCTCGCCGCGAAGCGCCTCGGTCAGGAGCAGCCGGCCCCTGGCGTGGACGAGCGCCGTCGGGTGAAACTGGACGTACTCGAGGTTGAGCAACCGCGCCCCGGCGCGACGCGCCATCGCGAAGCCGTCGCCGCGGGCGCCGGGAGGGTTCGTCGTGTGCAGATACACCTGGCCGAGGCCCCCGGTCGCGAGGATGGTCTCGCGCGCCAGGCAGGGCGTGACGGTGCCGCCGTTCTTGCGCTCGAGCAGGTGGGCGCCGATGACGACCGGCGGGTGATACCGGTCGGTCGGATCGACCGAGTCGTGGGACAGGGTGAGGAGATCGACGGCCGTCGTCTCGAGGAGCCACCGAATGTTCTTCTCGCGGCGACAGGCCTCGACGAGAGCCCGTTCGATCGGGGCGCCCGTCTCGTCCTTGACGTGGAGGACCCGCGGAACCCCGTGCGCCCCCTCGAGCGTCCAGTGGAAACCGGCGCCTTCGCGGTCGAAAGGGACCTGGAGCTCCTCGACGAGGAGCTTCTGGACGAGATCGGGGCCCTCCCGCGCGATCAGCGCGACGGCCTCGGGCGAGCAGATGCCGTCGCCGGCGCGCTCGATGTCGGCGGCGAGCCTTTCGGGGGAGTCGCCGGGGGGCCGCGCGACGATGCCGCCCTGGGCGTACAGGGTGTTGGACTCGCGGGCTTCGTTCGCGCGCGTGACGAGGGTGACCGAGGCGCCGTCGCGCGCCGCGGCGAGCGCCGCGGTGCAACCCGCGACACCCGTGCCGAGGACGAGGACGTCGGTCGTCTCGGCGGTCATGCGAGGTCGAGCTCGAGCGAGACGTCGGCCGCGACGACCGAGTGCGTCAGCGCGCCCACCGAGACCGCGTCGACGCCGGCCAGGGCGTAGGCGCGCACGGTCGAGAGGTTCATGTTGCCCGAGGCCTCGACGAAGACCGGGCGGCCGGCGCGGCGGGCCGCGGCGCACCACCGCGCCACCGTCTCGGGGCTCTGGTTGTCGATCAGGATCCGGTCGGCGCCCGCGGAGAGCGCCCGGGCGAGGTCCTCTTCGGACTCGACCTCCACTTCGACCTCGAGCGGCCGGGCGGCCGGCGCCAGCGCCTTCGCGGCCGCGACGGCGCGCTCGACGCCCCCGGCCAGCCGCCGGTGGTTGTCCTTGATGAGGACCATGTGGGCCAGATCGTACCGGTGATTCCGGCCGCCCCCGTCCCGGACGGCCTGCCGGTCGAAGGGGCGAAGCCCCGGCGCGGTCTTCCGGGTGTCCAGGACCTGGCAGGGCGTTCCCGCGACCGCATCGACGAAGCGACGGGTCGCCGTCGCGATCCCGCACATGCGCTGGAGGAGGTTCAGGGCCACCCGCTCGGCCGTCAGGATGGCGCGGGCGCGCCCGGAGAGCCGGGCGAGCGTCGTCGGGGCCGTCACTGCGACCCCGGCGGCCGCCTCGTCGCTCCAGCCGAGCTCCGGGTCGAGGAGCTCGAAGACACGGCGGGCGACCGGCAACCCGGAGACGACGCACGCGGACTTCGCGACGAGCTCGCCGCGCGTGCGGGTGCCGGCGGAAACCGTCGCCTCCGTCGTGACGTCCCGGCCGCCCACGTCCTCGGCGAGAAACCGGCGCAGACAGTCGTCGAGCGCCTCGGCGGACAAGGGCTCCATGGCCGCGGAGGATATCGGAGTCAGGGACGCGTCGACGTGAGCGAGTCCTTCCCCGGGCGTAGGGGCGGGTTGTCGCCGTCCTGCGGACGGCGTCTCCTACTGCTGGGGGTTTGCCTTCGGTGGCCGGACCGCCCCCGCCCTCTCACGGCGCGCCGAGGCGGGTGCCGCTTCTCGATTCGCGGCGGAGGGGGCGCCCGCAAGGGGCGCCCCTACGTACTGGCCCTAGGTCGCCTGCGGTCCGGTTTCAGGACAAGCTCGAGCATTCGGAGCAGCGGCTTCTCGGCGGCCTTGCGGAGATCCTCGGGCAGGATGATCTCGGGCCGCTCGTCGCGCAGGCACAGGTAGAGCTTCTCGAGCGTATTGAGCTTCATGAAGGGGCACTCGTTGCAGCGGCAGCCGTTGTCGGGAGGGACCGGGATGTACTCGCGGTCGGGCGCGAGCTTCTTCATCTGGTGGATGATCCCTTCCTCGGTTGCGATGAGGAACGTCCGGAACTGCGCCGTCGTCACGTAGTTCAGGATCGAGCGCGTCGAGCCGACGTGGTCGGCGTACTTGAGGATCGCCTCGGGGCATTCGGGGTGCGCGGCGAGCTTCGCGTCGGGATGCTTCGCCTTGAGCTTCAGGATCTCCCGCTCCGAGAACTGCTCGTGGACGATGCAGGTGCCCGGCCAGAGGGTCATCGGGCGATCGAGCTTCTTCGCCAGGAACCCCCCGAGGTGCTTGTCCGGCGCGAACAGGATCTCCTGGTCGGCGGGGATCGAGCGGACGATCTTCTCGGCGTTCGAAGACGTCACGATGATGTCCGAGAGCGCCTTCACGGCGGCGGAGCAGTTGATGTACGTCAGCGAGACCGCGCCCGGGTGGTCCTCGCGCCAGCGCCGGAAGGCCTCCGGCGGGCAGGAGTCTTCGAGCGAGCAGCCCGCCTCGTAGTCCGGGAGGACGACCTTGCGGGTGGGGTTGAGGATCTTGGCCGTCTCCGCCATGAAGCGCACGCCGGCGAAGGCGATGATCTTCGCGTCGCTCTGCTGGGCGCGGCGGGAGAGGTCGAGCGAGTCTCCGACGAAGTCGGCCAGATCCTGGATGGCCTCTTCCTGGTAGTAGTGGGCCAGCAGGACTGCATTTTTTTGTCGCTTGAGATTCCGGATCGCGGCCTCGAGGTCGAGGCGCGGATCGATCGTCGAGAGGTCCGGCGGCGCCGGCCGCGGCGGAAACCCCGGATAGGAGGGCACTCCCGGCACCGAGCTCATGGGAGGCGAAGCATAGCAAGGGGCCGGCGTAAACGTTTTGACCCTTCCACTCGTAACTCTCGTCGGTGGCACAAGTTCTGCAACCCAAAAAGCCGTGAGCTCCGAGCATCTGCATTCCGACCCCAGGCTGGACGTCAAAGCCGTCGTGTTCCTGGTCGTGACGCTGGGCCTGGCGGCCCTCGAGCTCTGGGGCTTCGTCAAGCTTTTCTAGCTGCCGTCCGCGTGCCTTGCGCCACGCGGCCCCTCCGAACCCCTTTGGTATATTCGCCGCCGGAGGCGAGATGGCGACCGAGGTCCGAACCGAGAGATACCGCGGCCTCGATCCGCAGGCGCTGATCGCCGCCTACCGCAACATCTATCTTTCCCGTCGTTTCGACGACAAAGAGATCCAGCTCAAGCGCCAGAACAAGATCTATTTTCAGATCAACAGCGCCGGCCACGAGGCGATCGGCACGGCGGCCGGCATGGTCTTGAAGCCCGGATACGACTGGTTCGACGGCTACTACCGGGACCGGGCGCTCGTCCTCCAGCTCGGGGTCACCCCCTACGAGATGTTCCTCCAGTCGGTCGGGGCGAAGGACGATCCGGCCTCCGCCGGGCGCCAGATGCCGGCCCACTGGGGATCCAAGCGGCTGAACATCATCTCCAAGTCTTCGTGCACCGGGACGCAGTTCCTCCACGCGGTCGGCGCCGCCGAGGCCGGCTGGCGCATGAGCCGGATCCCAGCGCTCGCAGGGGAGGGGGCCTCCTCTTTTCAGAGGGACGAGGTCGCTTACGTCTCGGGGGGTGAAGGGCAGACTTCCGAAGGGGAGTTCTGGGAGGCCCTCTCCTCGGCGAGCAATCTGAAGCTGCCCGTGGTGTTCGTCATCGAGGACAACGGCTACGCCATCTCGGTGCCGGTCGAGGTCAACACCCCCGGCGGATCGATCTCGAAGCTCGTGCGGAGCTTCCCGAACCTCTTCGTCGCCGAGGTCGACGGGACGGACTTCCTGGAGTCCTACGACGCGATGCGCTATGCGGCGGAGTACTGCCGCAAGCGGATGGGCCCGGCCTTCGTGCACGCCCACGTGATCCGCCCCTACAGCCACTCGCTCTCCGACGACGAGGCCAACTATCGTCCGAAGGCCGAGCGCGACCGGGAGCTCGAGCGCGATCCCGTCAACCGCCTCTCGAAGTTCCTCCTCGCCGAGGGCCTGCTCTCCGACGCGGAGCTCGAGCGGCTCCACGCGGAGGTCGACGCCGAGATCAACGAAGCCGCCGACCGCGCCCTCGCTGCCCCGATCCCGGAGCCCGAGTCCGCCTACGACTTCGTTTACTCGCCGGACGTGGATCCGACGGGCCCGGCGTTCTCGACCTCGCCGGCGTACGCCGAGGGCGCGCAGCCGACGACGATGGTCGACCTCATCAACGCGTGCCTCAAGGACGAGATGAAGGCGAACCCGCGCATGGTCGTCTTCGGCGAAGACGTGGCCGACGCGTCGCGCGACACGGTCCTCGACGAGTGCAAGGGCAAGGGCGGCGTCTTCAAGGTGACCGCCGGCCTCCAGAGGCTGTACGGCTCGGACCGCGTCTTCAATTCCCCGCTCGCCGAGGCCAACATCCTCGGCCGCGCCATCGGAATGGCGGTCCGCGGGTTGAAGCCCGTCGTCGAGATCCAGTTCTACGACTACATCTGGCCGGCCTACATGCAGATCCGCAACGAGCTCTCGAACATGCGGTGGCGCTCGGGCAACTCCTTCTCGTGCCCCGTCGTCGTGCGCGTCGCCGCGGGCGGCTACATCGGCGGCGGCGCGGTCTACCACTCGCAGTCGGGCGCCGTGTTGATGACGCACAACCCGGGGCTGCGGGTCGTCATGCCGTCGAACGCCCTCGACGCCAACGGGCTGCTGCGCACCGCCATCCGCTGCGACGACCCCGTCATCTTCATGGAGCACAAGCATCTCTACCGCCAGACGCACAACAAGGGCGTCTACCCCGGCCCGGATTACATGATCCCCTTCGGCAAGGCATCGGTCGTCCAGGAAGGCGCCGACGTCACGATCGTGACCTACGGGGCCACGGTGTACCGCTCGTGGCAGGCGGCGAAGGCGTTCACCGAGGAGACCGGGAAGACGGTCGAAATCCTCGACCTGCGGACGCTCTCGCCTTATGATTGGGACGCCATCGTCACCTCGGTCGAGAAGACCTCCCGCGCGATCGTGGTCTACGAAGACCCGATGTCCTGGGGCTACGGCGCCGAGATCGCGGCCCGAATCTCTTCCGAGCTGTTTTCGTATCTGGATGCGCCGGTCGAGCGCGTGGCGGCGACCGACACGTTCGTGGCCTACCAGCCCCGGGTCGAGGACTTCATCCTTCCGCAGGCGTCGCACGTTCGGAAGGCCCTCGACAAGGTCGCGGCGTTCTAGCCCGGCGCTCTTTGTGTTCGTAGGGGCGGACCTCGCGGCCGCCCGGCGTGCGGGCGGGGTCGAGCCCCGCCCCTACGTGACCTCGGCGGAGGACTCGGTCGCCTGAGAAGGCGACACTCTTCCGGCGGCGCGCGCCGCTAAGTCGCGTGTGTTGAGTGTTTGCGGATTGGGTACGAGTCGTGCTCTATCGATCGGTGTATCGAAGTCGAAAGGACGGAAATGATCAGACGCCAGGAAGCGGTGCTCGACTTGGACGCCCATCACCGGGCGCTCCGGCGGTGTCACGGCTGTGGAAGCTACGCGCGGCCGGGCGGCGAGGTGCAGGGCCGACTTCTCTGTGAAAAGTGCCACGAGAAAGCGCGCCGCGAGTCGCCCGAAACCGACTTGAACGGCGAGATCGAGGTCTGATCCTTCACTGCGGATAGAATCGCGCCTCGGTGAAAGCTGACCACCGAGCGACGCTCCTCCGGCGCCACGTTTTCTCGCCCGGCCTCTTTTCCGTGACCTTCCGCTGCCCCCCGCTGGCTGCCGCCATCTCTCCCGGACAGTTCGTCATGCTCGAGGTCCCCGACCGGCTGCGGCCCTACCTGCGCCGGGCGTACTCGGTCGCGGACGCGGAGGCGCTGCCGGGAACCGTGGAGCTCCTGATCAAGACGATCGGCGCGGGCACCGCGGCCCTCGAGGAGCTGCCCGAGGGGTCCTCCGTCCGCCTTCTCGGCCCGCTCGGCAACGCCTTCGGCCTTTCGGATCTTCCGCGCGGCTCCCGGGTCGCGATCGTCGCCGGCGGCATCGGCGCCGCGCCCTTCCCGCTGCTGCTGAAGGCCTTGCGCACGGCCGGCGTCCCGGCCGACCTGTACCTCGGGGGCCGGAACGAGCGCGAGCTGTCGATCCGTTCGCGCTTCGACGGGATCGTGCGCGGCGAGACGGTCCTCGCCTCCGACGACGGCTCGCTCGGCGAGAAGGGCTTCGTGACCGAGGCGCTCGCCCGCCGGCTCGATGCCGGGACGACCTACGCGCGCGTCTACGCTTGCGGGCCCATGCCGATGTTCGCCTCGCTCGCGAAGGTCGTCGCGAAGGCCGGAGTTCCCGCGGAGTTCTCGACGGAGGCCGAGATGGGATGCGGCTTCGGCGCGTGCCTGGGATGCGTGATTCCCGGGACCGAGAAGCCGTTCATCGTCTCGTGCAGCGAGGGCCCGATCCTGGCGCCGGAGAAGATCAAGTGGTGACCCGCGGACCGGGGCGGGCGGCCACAAGGGCCGCCCCTACGACCGGAGCCCGGGGCTCCGGTTGCACCGTATCGCCGTCCGCCGTCGTAGGGGCGGGGCTTGTCCCCGCCCTGATGAGCCGTGGGAATGACTAGCCCCCTCTTAGTCCGCCTCGGTCCGCTGACCCTCGCGAACCCGATCACGACCGCGTCGGGCACCTTCGGCTACGGCCTCGACTTCGCCGACTTCGTGGACCTCGCGAAGATCGGCGGCCTCTGCACCAAGGGCCTGTCGCTGAAGCCGCACGCCGGCAACGCGCCGCCGCGGATCTGCGAAACGCCGGGCGGGATGCTCAACGCGATCGGCCTGCAGAACGTGGGCGTCGAGGCGTTCCTCGCCGAGAAGCTCCCGAAGCTGCGCTCGCTCGGCGCGACCGTGATCGCGAACGTCTGGGGCGATCTCGAGGAGGACTACGTCACGGTCGTCCGGGCGCTCGAGGGCGCCGAAGGGATCGCGGCCGTGGAGCTGAACATCTCGTGTCCCAACGTGCAGCGGGGCGGAATGCTCTTCGGCAACTCACCGGAGCTGACGCGCTCGCTCGTCGCGAAGGTCCGCGCCGCCACGGAGCGGCCGCTCGTCGTGAAGCTCTCCCCGAACGCCCCCGACCTCGTCGAGTCGGCGCGGGCGGCGCGCGAGGGCGGCGCCGACATCCTCTCGCTCGTGAACACGTTCGTCGGCATGGTCATCGACCCGGAGACCGCGAAGCCGCGGACGTCCTTCGGGACGGGCGGCCTCTCCGGGCCCGCGATCCGGCCGCTGGCCGTCCGCATGGTCTACCAGGTGCACAAGGCGATGCCCGACGTGCCGATCATGGGCATCGGCGGGATCTCGGACCTCTCGGACGTGCTCGAGTTCCTGGCCGCCGGCGCGACCGCCGTCCAGGTCGGCACCGCCAACTTCAAGGACCCAGGCGTGTCCGGCCGCCTCGTCGACGAGCTCGCCGCGTACTGCGAGCGCAGGAAAACGAGCGTGCCCCAGCTCGTCGGCCGCGCGCACCGTGTCGCGTCGAAGGTCGGGGGAGAGGGGGGGGCCGAGGGATGAGCGCCTCCGAGCGCGTCTGCATCGCCCTCGACTTTCCGACGCGCGCCGAGGTCCTCGCCGCGGCGAAGCGCTTTGGCGGACGCGCAGGCTGGCTGAAGATCGGTCTCGAGGCTTTCGTGGCGGAGGGCCCGTCGCTCGTCGCGGAGGCGGCCTCCGTCTCGGGAGCGAAGATCTTCCTCGACCTCAAGTTCCACGACATCCCGGCGACGGTGGCCGGGGCGGTGGCCTCGGCCGGCCGGTCGAAGGCGGCCATGGTCAACGTGCACTGCTCGGGGGGGCGCGCGATGCTCGAGGCGGCGCGGGAGGCCGCCCGGCGCGCGGGAGTCGCAAAGTTGATCGGCGTCACGCTCCTGACCTCGATCGACGCCCGGGCCCTCGCGGACCTGCCGATGGCGGGGCCGCCGGAAGGGATCGCACGGCGCCTTTCCATCCTGGCGAAGGACTGCGGCCTCGACGGCGTCGTCTGCTCGGCCAATGATCTCCCGGGGATCCGCGCGGCGTGCGGACCGGGCTTCTTCACGGTCGTTCCCGGGATCCGCCCGGCCGGCGCGGCCGCGGGAGACCAGAAGCGCGTGGCGACGCCGGCCTCGGCGATCGCGGCCGGCGCGGACCTTCTCGTGATCGGCCGGCCCGTGACCGCGGCGGCGGACCCGGACGCGGCTCTCGACGCGATCCTCGCGGAGATCGCGGCCGCGACATAATGCGCCTGCGATGAGCGACTGGAAGAGCCCCCACCCGACGTGGATCGTCGGACACCGCGGCGCGCCGCGCCGGGCCCGCGAGAACACCATCGCGAGCTTCGACTATGCCGAGAGCTTCGGCGCCGACGCGATCGAGCTCGACGTTCGCCTGACGCGCGACGGCGAGGCGGTCGTCTTTCACGACGAGGACGTGCTCCTGGGGACCCAGCGGCTGCCGGTGCGGACGTTCACCGCCCGGGAGCTCGAAAAGCTCGTCATCCCGTCGGAGCTCGGCGAGTACCGCATCCCCCGGCTCGAACAGATTTTTCATCGGTACGGGACGGCGTTTCGCTACATCGTGGAGGTCAAGACCTCGCCCGGGATGCCGCCCGGCGGCATGGGCACGATGGCCCGCCGCGTCGCGAAGCTCGCCTCGGTCTTCGGCCTGACGTCGCGCTGCCTCGTCGGGTCCTTCGACGCGGAGTTCGTCAAGCGCATGCACGAGGCCTTTCCCGGCATCGCCACGAGCTACATCTTCGACCATGCCGTCGCGCTTCCCGCGCCGGGCCAGCCCGCGCCGCTCTTTCCCCCGGTCGACGCGATCGCGCCGCGCAAGGACCTCGTGACCCCGGCGCTGCTCGCGCAGGCCGCGGCGGCCAGCCTCTCGGTGCATCCCTGGACGGTCGACGAGCCCGACGAGGTCCGTAAGCTCCTCGCGGCGGGTGTCGCCTCGATCACGACGAACGCCCCCGACGCCGCGCTCGAGATCCGCGACGGCACCGAGGCTCACGAGACCGGGCTGGCTTACCCCGCGGTATAGCGGGAGGCAGGAGGCAGGATGCAGGTGGCGGGGCTGATCCTGGTCGGCGTCCTCGCGGGCGTCTTCGCCGGCATGTTCGGCATCGGCGGCGGGCTCATCGTCGTGCCGGCGCTCGCCGTGGTCTACGGGATGAAGCAGCACGAGGCGGTGGGCACCTCGCTCGGCGCTCTGCTTCTGCCGGTCGGCGCGCTGTCGGCCTGGGTCTACTGGAAGAACGGGCAGGTCAACGTCAAGTACTCGGCGCTCATCGCGGCGGGCCTGCTCGTCGGCGCCTTCGTGGGAGCCAAGCTCGTCGAGCCGGTGTCCGACCTGGCGCTCCGGCGCATGTTCGGCGCGTTCCTTCTCGTCGTGTCCCTCAAGATGCTGTGGGGGAAGTGACGAAGGGGGCGATGCTCGGCGGAGTGCTCCTGGCGGGCGCCGTCGCCGTCTGGACCCCTCAGACGAGCGGATCGGACGCGGAGCTCCGGGGCCTCGCGGTTCGCGACGCGACCCACGCCTGGGCGAGCGGCGCGGGCGGCACCGTGCTGCGGACGACGGACGGCGAGCGGTGGGAGAAGGTCGCCATCCGGGGCGCCGAGACACTCGACTTCCGCGACCTCGAAGCGCTCTCGGATGACGTGCTCGTTCTCATGGCCGCGGGCCCGGGCCCGGCGTCCCGCATCTACCGCTCGACCGACGGCGGAGCGACGTGGGGGCTCTTCCACACGAATCCGGAGAAGGAAGGGTTCTACGACGCCCTCGCCTTCTGGGACGCGCGGCACGGGATCGTCGTGGGAGACCCGGTCGGCGGGAAGTTCCGCATCCGCACGACGATCGACGGCGGTCTCACCTGGTACGCCGTGAAGGACGAGGTCATGCCGCCCGCCCTCCCGGGCGAAGGCGCCTTCGCCGCGAGCGGCACCTGTCTCTTTGCGTCGAAGGGCGGAAACGACGCCTGGTTCGTCACCGGCGGCGCGAAGGTCGCGCGCGTGTTCCACACAGCCGACCGGGGCCTCACCTGGACCGTCGCGGAGGCCCCGGTCGCCGCGGCCAACGCCTCGTCCGGCCTCTTCTCGGTTGCGTTTCTCGACGCGAAGCGCGGCGTCGTGACCGGGGGCGACTACAAGCAGCCGGCCTTCGAGGGCTTGAACGGCGCGCGCACGGAGGACGGCGGCGCGACCTGGGTGCCGGCGCCGCTGTCGAAGTCGGGCTTCTTCTCGGCCGTCGCCGCGGTCCCCGGCGCCGGCGATCGCCTCGTGGCCGTCGGCCTCGCCGGGACGGCCGAGAGCCGCGACGCGGGGAAGACGTGGACTCTTCTCGACAGGACGCCCTACAACGCGGTGGCGTTCGGCTCGGACGGGGCCGGCTGGGCGATCGGTCCGAAGGGAACGATCTCGAAGTTCCGGAGAGAGCGCTAGGTCGAGCGGAGAATCGACGCGGCGGGAAACTCGAGCCCCGCCAGCACCGTCGATCGGACGAGCTCGTTGGTCGCGAATCGACCGTACAGTCGAAAGCCCTCACCGGCGTTGACGAACACTTCGATCGTTCTCGTTTCCGGCTCGATCAGCCACATCTCCCGCACACCGAAGGTCGCATAACGCTTGGCCTTGGCCTCTCGGTCGCGGGTCGCCGTCGAG
Source organism: uncultured Acidobacteriota bacterium (assembly GCA_963764715.1). Lineage (GTDB taxonomy): Bacteria > Acidobacteriota > Thermoanaerobaculia > UBA5066 > Gp7-AA6 > DAHUXD01. The sequence continues at coordinate 68,334 of CAVXTP010000015.1, read as the reverse complement.
GGTGAGAGGACTTCGACCACGAGATCCGGCGGCCCCTCGATGTACTTCGGGCCGACGATGGATTCGCGCTCGGCGGCGATGAAGAAGATGTCCGGCTGCAAGATGTCGAACTTCGAGAGGACGACGTCGCAGGGGGCGAGGACCACTCGTCCGAGGCGGCGGGCCTCGACGAAGTCCGCGAGGAGTCGAACGAGCTCGAGGATCACGTCCTGGTGGTTGGGCGTCGGTGCGGGTGTCAAGAACAGCTCCCCATCGATGACCTCGTAGCGTCGGTCCTCGGGGAGGAGCGCGTAGTCCTCGTAGGTGAACTTCAGCGCCGCCGGCAGCGTCATGCCAGAATTCTAAGCCTCCCCATTGGCCTCAATGTATCTATTGTCGCGAGGCGGGCCTACTTCCAGTCCCCATTGAGCTGGAACGCGGCCCAGTCGCGGGGCTGCGAGTAGGTGGAGGATCGGATCAGGTCGATCTGGGCTGAGCGCAGGGCCTCGTCCTTGGTCTTTCCGGCCTTCAGGTACTGGTAGAAGCGCTTCATCAGCTCGGCGGTGGAGGTGTCCTCGACCTTCCACAGCGAGGCGAGCACCGAGCGCGCGCCGGCGTACTGGAACGCCCGCGTCAGGCCGATGAGACCTTCGCCGCCCATCTCCTTGCCGAGGCCCGAATCGCAGGCCGAGAGCGTGACGAGGTCCGCGTCGATGTGGACCTTCTCGAAGATCTCCCAGGCCTGGAGGAGGCCGTTGTCCTGGCCCTCCTCGGGATGCTCGGGGATCGAGAAGACGAGCGCGGAGTCGAGGGGGAAGCGCTCGTTGATGATGGCGTGGCAGGCGAAGTGGATGAGCGGGACGTCCCGGCCGATCGACTTCGCCCGCTCTTCGGTGGCGTTGGCGCCGAGATAGGTGGCGCTCTTCGGCGCGTAGAGCCCGGCGATCTCCTCGACTTCCCGCCGCGAGGCGGGCAACCGCTCGAACCGGATGCCGCCGCGGAGGACGGAGCGAAGCTGCGGGTCCGCGATCGAGTCCGGAGTCGGCCCGGAGTCGAGCGGCGCCTCCACCACGTCTCCGCGACGGACCTCGCCCTTCGCCGCCGCAAACTTCGGATACCGCGGGTCCCCGAACGCGGCGAGAACGACGGAGGGATCCCGCGGCGAGTCCGCTCGTCCCTTCTTCAGCTCCACGTAGACGGTCGCCGACACGGCGATGTGGATCGGCTTCCAGTCGACGAGGTACTGGGGCGTGCCGCTGCCGGCATTCCGAACGAGGGCCGCGAACGGCAGCGTGTGCAGGGGGCCGTCGGGAATGATCAGGATCCGGGCATAGCGCGAGATCAGGGGCTCGGCCGGCCTGATCAGCAGGTCGTAGAGCGAGCGCGAGCGGGTCAGGAGGTTGCGTCGGGCCTCGGCGCCGGAGGGGCCGCGGAAGTCGACGAGGTTGCGGTAGGCCGCGACGCTTTCGCGCAGCGTCCGCTCGTCCGCGGCGAGGGTGTAGAGCGTGAGGCCCGGGCCCGCGGCCCCCGACGGCTCGACGGCGAAGAGATGGGACGACTCCCTTCCGACCGAGTAGGAGAGGAGAAGGGTCCCGGGCTCGAGGCCCGACCGCGTTCCGTCGAGGTCGAGCGGCCGCGGATAGCGGAGCGAGCCGTAGCGCGGCGACGACCGCTTGATTTTCTCGATGACCTCCTCGCGGGCGGCCCGCAAGGAAGCGAGGCGGCCGAGAGCCTCGTCAGTCCGCTCCCGCGCGGGAGCCTGCAGGATCTGGTTCTGCGCGCGTTCGTACGCGGCGTCGGCGCGGAGACGCTCGCGCTCGAGGGCCTGCGGGAGGTCGGCGTCGAGGACCAGGTCCCGCTCGGCGAGCATGCCGAGCAAGAGGCGCGCGTGGGAGCGCTCGAGCGTCCAGAACGCCCCGTTCGGATCCCGGACGTCCACGAGGGCCTGGATCGCGTCGCGGTAGTAGCCGGCGTAGGCCGCCGAAAAGAGCTCGCGCGCGGCGCTCGGCCCGCCGAGCTTTCCCTTCTGCGACTCGAGCGCGTCGATCGCGCGGCGGAACGCGATGGCCGCCGGCGCGGCGCGGCCTTCCTTGCGGTCGATCAAACCGAGCCCGTGAAGCGAGCGGGCCTCGAGCTCGCTTCCCGGGCTGATGCGGGACGCGACGTCGAGGATCTGCGAGTAGAGGTCTCGCGCCTCGGCGAGACGGCCGCGCGCCCGGAGCACGTCCGCGAGGACCTCCCGGTCCTCGGCGAGATGGAGCGTGTCGGGCTCCAGCGTTTCGCGAATCGCCAGCGCGCGGCGGATGAGACTCTCCGCGCTGTCGAGGTCGCCTCGATCGCGCGCGACGGCCGCCTGGCTGACGAGGGTGTTCGCGATGGCGATCGACCGGCTGCTTCCGGGAGGAAGCTTCTCGTTGACGGCCAGGGCCCGGGCGAGGAAGGCGTCGGCGCCCGCGTAATCGCCGCGCAACCGGGCATCCTCCCCGAGGTTGTGCAGGATCGCCTCGACCCGGTCCGGAGACACCTTCTCGCCGATGAGGAGGGCCTGGCGATGGTAGCGCTCCGCGGAGTCGAGGTCCTTCCGGGTCCCGGCGACGTTGCCGAGCGAGTTCAGGCTCGTCTCGACCGCGGGGCTTTCGGGGGCGAGCCTCTGGCGGATCGCGAGCGCCCGGCGGTGAAAGTCCTCCGCCGCCGCGAGGTCGCCGCGTCTCCACGCGACGTTGCCGAGCCAGTGAAGGCTCGACGCGAAGTCGAGGCCGCCCGGATCGAGCTTGCGGCGGATCGCCGCGGCGCGCTCGAAGTAGCTCCGGGCGACGAGGAGGTCGGCCCGATAGAAGTAGAGCTCGCCGAGATCGTTCAGGACCCGCGCCGTGCCGAGGCTCTCGGGAGCCAGGTTTTCCCAGAGCGTCAGGGACCGGCCGCAGAGATCTTCGGCGGAGTCCCGCTCGGCGGCGACGCGCCCGAGGGCGCCGAGGCTCGCGGCGACCGCGATGCTGCCGGGGGCGGCCCGCTGCCGGATCGCGAGGGCCCGGACGTAGAGCTCGCGTGCCCGCGCGGGATTGTTTCGTTCCTCCTCGATGATGCCGAGACGCTCGAGCGCGTCGGCCGCCGCCAGGCTGTCCGGCGCATGAAGCTCGGCCGTCTCCAGCGCCTTCCGGGCCGCCGCGGCCGCCGGATCGAATTCGTTCCGGCCGAGAAGAAGCGTCGCGTACCCGTCGTAGACGCTGGCGAGCAGCCACCAGTCGTTCGCCGCCTGCGCCTGGCGGACGGCGGCGTCGTAGGACGCGCGCGCCGCGCGCCTGTCGGACTCGGCGACGCGCAAATGGAGCCAGGCGGCGTCCGCGCGTCGCCCGGATTCCTCCAGCTCCGTCGCGGCCTTTCGCCAGGACCCGAGGCCGGCGTCGATTCGGCCGGCCTGGATGGACCGCTCACCCTTCTGGTACGTCGCGAGGGCCGTGCCGCTGAAGCGGGGCCTGGCCGTGATTCCCCAGCCCTGGCGCGGCAGCTCGAAGGCGAGGGCTTCGTTTCCGCGCTCCGCGAGCAGCCGCACCGGGCCTCGCGGCAATTGCTCCACCTCGACCTGGCGAAGATCGAAGGGGGTCCGCAGATCGCCCCGGGCTTCCGAAGGATTGGCCGGCGGGTTGGCCGCGCGGCGCCAGGACGTCAGGACGTCGCCGCGCCGGATGCCCGCCTTGTCCGCCGGCCAGCCCGGCCGAACGCTCTCCACGACGACGCCGCCGGCGGCGGTCTCGGACTCCTCCCGCCAGGCGAGGAAGGCGGCCGCGAGCCACAGCCCGCCGAGAGCCGCGATCGCACGACTTCGCATCACTGCCGGTCCGCGTCCATCATAAGTCGGCCATCGAGGCGCCGGCGGCCGGCGGCGCCGGGGCGGGCGACCGCCCCGATGCACACCCGCGACCACTCGAGAGTTCCCGATCGGCGGCGGGCGTTACAGCCCCGGAATCGGCCCCCCGGCGCTGCGAACGAGTCGCAACGCGGCGGATCTTTGGTAGTAGCATTCGAGTGTCCCGGCTCCGTCATCGGGAGGACGTGCCATGCGTAAAGCGGTGATCGGTTTGTCCCTCCTTCTCGTGGTTGTCCTCGATCGAGTTCCTGCGGCTGGACAATCACAATCCCTTCAGTCCCTTCCCGACCTGTTTCAACAGGTCAAGCAACAGGTCGCGGACGGGACCTGGGCGGCCGCGCTGGGCACTCTCGCGACACTCGAGCGCGAGGCCGCGAAGCCCGGGCAGGAGCGGGCGCAAAGCGAGCTCGAAGGCCCGATTCACTTCTATCGCGGGGTGTGCGAGGCCAACGTCGGCCGCGATGAACAGGCCGTGGCCGAGTTCACGGCCTTCCTCGGCGTCAAGCCGGACGCGATCATCGACGCGACGATGTACTCGAAGAAGGCCGTCGCCGCTTTCGCGAAGGCGCGCACGCAATTCGCGGAGCCGCCGACGTCTCTGGCGTTTGCCTACGCGAGGTTCCAGGTGCCCGTCGACGCGGTCGATCGCGATCCCGTCGACCAGTACTGGGCGGATGGCCCCGTGCAGTGGATCATGACCGACGAGGAGAAGAAGACCTGGGCGGGCCTCACCGACGCCAACGCCCGCGTCGCCTTCGTCGAGGAATTCTGGGAAGCGCGCGTCACGCTGCCGGGCGCGGACGGACGGACGTTCCGGCAGGAGTACGAGAGGCGCGTCGCGTTCGCGGACGCGCGCCTGGAGCAGGACGGAGAAACGAGGGGCAGCCTGACCGACCGCGGGATGGTCTTCATCCTGCTCGGTCCGCCGACGTTCGCCAGCCGCCGGCCCCTGCGCACGGGAGACGACAGGAACGACCCGTCCGGAATGTACGCCGTGGCATCGCGGGAGGCTGCGCTGCCGGGAAAGCCCAAGTCGTCGGGCAAGTCGGCGGCGATGGGCTCCAGCAAGATCCAGTCGATGCCGTACCTGAGCGACGGCCCGGCCAACGAAGCTCCGGAGACGTCCTCGGAGCTCGAGGTCTGGGTCTACCGCGGCGATCGCCTGCCGGGCGGCGTCCCGTACCAGCAGGTCGACGTGCACTACGTGACGAAGAAGGGCTACGGAAAGCACGTGATGCAGCGCGAGCCCGAGGCGACGAACACGCTGCGCGCGGCCGCGAAGCAGATCGCCCCGCGGCCCGCGGCAGGACCGGTCCGCGCGGCGAGCCGCTGATCGAACACTCAGCGGAAGGGCGGGGGCTAGAAGGCGGGCAGGGGCACCGAGTCGGTCGTCGACACGATGCGCCCCATCGCGTCGACCGCTTCGATCCTGGCGACGAGGGGCTGACCGGGCTCGCCCGGCAGAGCGCCGACGTCGAGCCGGAGCGTGGCGTCGGGAGTTTCGCTCGTCAGGACCGGCACGCCGTCGGCGCGCATGATCTGGATGCGATAAGTCGCCGCCTCGGGGTCCGAGGTCCACTCCAGGATCGCGTGCGCCGCCGGCGCCTTCGTGATCGTCAACTCGAGCCGATTCGCTCCCGAGCCCCGGAGGACCGTGCTGGTTTGGGGAGCAATGGAGGGAGTCGCGGCCGTCCGGGCGAGACCGAAGGCGACCAGGGCCACGACGGCCGCGGCCGCGAGCGGGGTCCAGTAGTCCCGCCGTCCGGCAGCCGCGGTGAGCGCCGCCCCGGCCACGGGAGCATTCCCGAAGGCGGTGCGGAGCTGCGCCCCCTGCGAGACTTCGCCCCAGCAGCGATCGCACGAGAGGTAGTGCCTCTCGAAGGCTTCCGCCTCGGCCTCCGGCAGCTTTCCGGCGAGGTACCGGATCGCGAGGTCGTGCTCCTCGCCCCGGCGGCAGCGGCTTTCGTTCGGCATGGTCACCTATCAAGTGCCCCGTCGGCGATCCGCGTTACGCCCAGGGCCGAGGCCAGCCGTTTCAAGGCGCGGTGCCGGCGAACCCGCACCGCACCCGGGGTGACCCCGAGCCGCCGGCCGATGTCCTCCGAGTCGAGGTCGTCCCGGTAGGTCATTTCCAGAAGCTGCCGGTCGTCCGAATCGAGCCGTTCGAGCGCCTTCAGGACGCTCGCGCGCCGCTCCGCCGAGAGCAGCGCGGACAGGGGGCTCTCGCCGCCGTCCCCCGCGCCGGAGGCGCCGAACTTCTGGAGGGCCTTTCGCTCCCGGCCGGCCGACCGGATGCGGCGAAGGCAGACGTGAAGCGCCGTCTGGAAGAGGAAGGCCGGAAGCGCTTCGGGCTTCTCGATCCGCCCCCCCTGCATCGCCTCGAGGGCGCGCGAGATGGCCTCCTGGGCCACGTCCTCGGCGGCGCCCCAGTCGCGCAGGCGCCGCGCCGCGAAGAGCCTCAGCCGGTCCCGGAACCCCTCGAGCGATCCAAGCGTCGAGTCCAGGGCTCCGGGCGCTTCGACAGGTCCGTCGGATGGCGTTTCACGCCCGATCGCCATTGGAAAGGTCATCTTAGAGCAGGCGGGTCTTGCCGGCGGGGGAGCGGGGGGAGGGGGGGGACGCCGTTCCGGAGCCGGCACGACCTCGAGGCGGGCCGCGCGGGCCGGGGCCTGCCGGCCGGGTCGCGCCGTCGTCTGAGCCCGGGTCAGAAGATCCCCGGGGGAGCTCGCCCCCCGCGCGTCGACAGGCTTGGATCCGACGGTGCTCGCCACTCGCGATCCAAGTACCCGCAGGGCGGCGATCGTTACGGGTCATCCCGCCCGGTCTGTACTGGACCGGCGGAAGAATGGCTCGATCTCAGTCGATCGGCACGCTAGTCGGAATCCTTCAACGGGTTCACAACCTTTAGGAATGCGTACTTCCGGAAATCCCGATCGTTCGTATAGAGCGTCGGGACGTCGTTCTGTCGCAGCAGCGCCGCGAGGTGCGCGTCCGGCACGTCGTTGCCGCGAACGGCGAGGCCCCCGGTGACGCCGCGGTAGACGTCCCAGAATCCCTCCTTCTCGGAGAGAACTCGAACGTGGGGGAGTGTCAGCAGCGATTGCACGTTCGCCTCCGCGTCGTCGGGCGAGAGCGGGCTCGCGAAAACCGCGGGATGCGTCGAGAGGCGCAGATAGGCGACGAGGGTCGGCCAGGCGAAGCAGAGGACCTCGGGACCGGCGGCGCACTCTTCGAGAAACGCTCGCGCGGGCTTGGAGAACGGGCTCGATGCGTCCGAGGCATAGAGCAGGACGTTGACGTCGATCGCGTAGCTCAACGACGTGGTTTGGAGAAGTCCGGAAGCAATCCCGCGTCCGCCGCGGCGCGCACGGCCTCCTTGTCGGCAAGATCGACCCGCGCCTTCATGGGGCGCGAGATCCAGCGAAACGCGGCCGGCTTCTTCCTGGAACCGCCGTAGCGGGAGACGGCTTCTGCGAGCAGATCGGAGACGGTCCGCCCCAGGCTCTTACCCTCACGCTTCTGGATCCGCTTCAGGTCCTCCAGAACCGGGCCGTCGATGTCGACCGTGGTGCGCGGCATGATGTGTGATGCTATTTAGTTTCGCATCAGATGTCAAAGGTTCAGTCCCGCTCGCCGAACCTCGCCTCTTCGATTGCGCCCGCGGCGCCCGCACCACCTGGGTCGGCCGCGGCCTTTTCCCACTTCTCGCGGGTCAGGAGCTCGATCGGGGCAGCCCCCTTGGCCTCGAGAGCCTGGTTGATCGTCGCGAGCTCCTTGCCCGCCCAGGCGTCGAAATCCTTCACGACGTCGGAAAGCTCCCGGCCGATCGCGTCGGCGCGCTGGACCTGCGTCGCGGAGGGCCGGCCCTCGTAGAAGACGACGCTCGAGTAGAGATCGGTCAGGTACTCGCGCAGGCGTTCCTCGCCGGTGATCATGCCGCCCTCCTTGGTGGCGACGATCTTCTGGCGGAGCGTGTCGGCGTCCGACGAAGCCTTCCGGAGCTGCGCGGCGAGCGGATCGCCCGCGGGGAGTTTCCCGGCGCGCTCTTCGAGCGCCGAGCGGACACCGTTGATGCGATCGACGGCGAACGTCATGTCGCCGAGCATCCCGTGGAGCTTCATGGCGAGAGCGAACTGCGCCTTGCGGTCCTCGGGCGTGTGTTTGGAGCGCGGGTCGGGAACGAGCTGGAGCTTCGTCTCGTAGACCTTCTTGTCCTTCGTCATGCGGACCGTGTAGGTCCCGGGCAGCACGCGCGGTCCGAGGTTGGCGCCGTAGGCCACGGTCGCCGCCGGGGGAACGCGGGGACCCTTGAGGCGCATGGACCAGGTCGAGCGCGAGAGGCCCCGGCGCTTGCTCGTGGGCAGGGTGGTCAGCAGCTTGCCGTCGGGGCCGAGGACCTCGATCTTGAGGTCGCCAAAGATGTGCCGCTTCTTCTGGTAGTAGACGATCTCGGCGTCGGACGGGGGATTGGGCGCTTCGAACGAGGCGTCGCCGTAACCCCAGCCGCCGAACGCGCGAATGCGCTGGACGACGGGTTGTCCGGGCACGAACGTCGCGTCGCGCGCGAGCATTTCGTCGGTCAGGGAGCGCAGGGGCGTGATGTCGTCGACGATCCAGATGCCTCGCCCGTGCGTCGCGATGACGAGCGACGCGTCGCGCGGGTGCACGGCGAGGTCGCGGACGGCGACGTTCGGGAGATCGCCTCCCTTGTACTGGGCCCAGCGCTTTCCGCCGTCGAGCGAGACCCAGAGGCCGAGCTCGGTGCCGACGAAGAGGAGCCGGGCGTCGACCGGGTCCTCCTTGACGACGTGGGCGTAGCCCTTCATCGAGCCGTCGGCCGGCGCGAGTGCCGTCCAGGTCTTGCCGAAGTCGGTCGTCCGGTACACGTACGGCTTCATGTCGCCGGACGTGTGGAGGTCGAAGGTGGCGTACGCCGTCCCCGCGGCGAAGTGGCCGGGCTCGACCGAGGACACCCACGCGTTCTTCGGGAGCCCGGCGATGTTGCCGGAGAGGTTCGTCCAGGTCTTTCCGCCGTCCCGGGTCAGCTGCAGGTTGCCGTCGTCGGTGCCGACCCAGACGAGGTTGGGGTCCCGCGGCGATTCGGCGATGGCGTAGATCGTCGTGTGCATCTCGGCGGCCGAGTTGTCGACCGTGACGCCGCCCGACTGCTCCTGCTTCTGCTTCTCCGGATCGTTCGTCGTGAGGTCCGGCGAGATGCGGTCCCACGTCTGGCCGTGGTCGCGCGATCGGAAGAGATATTGCGCGCCGATGTACACGACGCCCTTCTGCGTCGGGCTCATGTGGATCGGCGTGTTCCAGTTGTAGCGGAGCTTGCCTTCCTTGTAGCCGGCGAGGGGCTTGATCGACCGCGTCTCGTGCGTCTTGCGGTTGACGCGCCCGATCTCTCCGCCCTGGGACTCGGCGTAGATGTAGGTCGAGTCGGCGGTGTCGGCGAACATCCAGAAGCCGTCGCCGCCGTACATGTTTTCCCACTGGGCGTTCGTGATGCCGCCGGGGTACGCGGACATGCCGACCCAGGAGCTGTTGTCCTGCAATCCGCCGTACACGTTGTACGGCCGCTCCATGTCGACGCTCACGTGGTAGAACTGCGAGATCGGCAGGTTGTCCGCCTTCCACCACTTGTTCCCGCCGTCGTAGGAATACCAGACGCCGCCGTCGTCGCCGGCGATGAGACGGTCGGTGTTCGCCGGGTCGATCCAGACGTCGTGGAAGTCGCCGTGCGCCCCGCCTCCGATGTCCGAGAAGCTCTTGCCCCCGTCGTTCGAGGCGATGAGCGAGAGGTCGGGCTTGTAGACCTTGTTCTCGTCCTTCGGGTCCACGATGAGGTTGGCGAAGTAGAAGGGGCGCCAGACCATCAACTGGCTGCGGTCCATCGCCTGCCAAGTGGCGCCGGCGTCGTCGGAGCGGTAGAGGCCGTTCTTCGGAACGGCGGCTTCGATGAACGCGTAGACGACGCTGGGCTTCGAGGGGGCGGGCGTCACCGCGACGCGGCCCCAGGGCTTCGGCGGCAGTCCCTTCACGGTCTTCTCGTCGAGCTCGTTCCAGGTCGAGCCGCCGTCCTGCGACTTGAAGAGGCCGCTCGCGCTCGGGGCGTTCTCGCCGTCGCCGCCCGAGCGGAAGGTCCAGCCTTTGCGCCGGAAGTCCCACATGCCGGCGTAGAGCGTCTTCGGATCCTTGCGGTCGAGGGAGATCATCGAACAGCCCGTCGAGAGGTTCCGGCCCGCCAGGACCTTCGTCCAGGTCTTGCCGCCGTCGGTCGTCTTGAAGACGCCGCGATCGTCGCTGTCGGACCAGAGCTTTCCGGGAGCGCAGGCGTACACGGTGTCGGGCGCCGTCGGGTCGACGAGGATCTTGACGATCCGCTCGGTGCCCCCGAGGCCGACGTTCGTCCAGCTCTCGCCCCCGTCGACGGACTTGTAGATCCCGTCACCGATCGAGACGCTGTTGCGCGTCCAGGATTCGCCGGTGCCGACCCAGACCACCTTCGGGTTCGTCGGATCGATCGTGACGGCCCCGATCGACTGCACGGGCTGCTTGTCGAAGACGGGCTTGTAGGTCGTGCCGCCGTTGACCGATTTCCAGACGCCGCCCGACGCGGCTCCGATGAAGACCGTCAGCCGATCGCCGTCGCGAACCGCGTCGATCGCCGCGACGCGGCCGCTCATCGTGGCCGACCCGATGTTGCGGGCGCCGAGGCCGGAGATCGTTTCCGAGTCGACTTTGACCGTCGCGGAAGGCGCGGCGGTCTGCGCGGGCGCCGCGAGGGCGACGGCGAGGAGAGAGGAACCGATGATGGAGGTCTTCGTCTTCATGGCGGGCCTCACTTCGCCGCCCCGGCCGGAGGCGCGGGGGGATGGAACAGGGCGTCGTCGAGCGGTACGTTGGCCTCGATGCGGTCGTAGACGACCTTGGCCCGGCGGGTGCTTCCCTTCGCGCCGGTCTCGAAGGAGTGGGGCATGTAGACGCCCGCGACTTCCTTGTAGTCGCCGAGCGAGGTCTCCGATTCGCGCTCCGCGCCCCGGATCATTCGCTTCGTCTCGATCTTGATCGGAACGAAGTAGTCCGTGTCCATGAAGTAGAAGCGCACGTCCCCGTTCTTGAGCGTGACCTTGAGCTTGAAAGCGTCGGTCCCCTCGACGGGCTCGGTGCCCGCGAGCTCGACCGAGTTGCCCTTCTCCTTGTAATGGACGAGCGGACCGTCGAAGTCGGAGTCCTCGACGATCTGCTTGAGCTCCTCCTCGCCGAGCGGCTCGACGTCCTTTTTGCCCTCCCAGGGCTCGATCTTCCAGCCGGTCTTGCCGTCCCAGGCCGTGACCCCGACCATCCCCTGGAGAAACGTCTCCTGCCGCACGAGGTCCGGCCGCTTGCTCTCCTCGACGACCCGGATTTCGTACCCGCCCCCTCCGGTGTAACGGCCGGTCTTCTTCAGGGACTTGATGGCGTCGATCTTTTCCATGCCGCCGATCGTCTTGACGTAGTTCGCGACGATCTCGTCGGCGCTTTGCGGCGGCGGCGCCGTTGCGGTCTGGGCGGGAAGAGTGGCAGTCAGGGAGAGCGCAAGGCCGCCGAGGATTCCGGTGAGTCTCCGCATGAATTCCTCCGTGCGCAAGGGTATCGAAGGGCCAGGGCCCGCGGGAGATTACTACGCAAATCCCGAGGTGAGGTTGCGCGCCCGCACCCTCGGATCGACCGGTCCTCGCGAGGCGGGGTTACTTCCACTCGGGAAGGCAGATTCTCCTTCGCGCCGGAAAGTGGCGGTGAAGTAACGCCCGTCGTCCATCGGGCACACATTGAGAATCGGGCGAATCTCAAAGCGTCCCGACAGGAGGATTCGAATGAACCGGACTCGGCGCTGTGTGAAACGGGCGACCTCGGGTTTCTGGATCGTCTCGGCCTGCCTGGCCTCGTCGCTTCTTCCGGGTGATGCCCAGGCTCGGCCCAACGGGCCCACGGCGACCTTCGTCGTCACGACCACAGCCGAGCTGGAGGCGGCACTCACGCCGTCCAATGCGGGAGCGCAGATCGTCGTTCGCGCCGGCGATTACGATCTGAGCCACGCGCTGACCCTGCCGGATCAAGCAACGTTGGCCGGCGAGGGCGTCATGAGCTTCGACGATTCGGGGCTGCCGACCGGATTCGAGCCGTCCGGCCGAACGCTCCTCCGGAGCACCGCGGCTCTCGTGGGGGACGTCCTGACGCTCGGCGATGGCACCACCGTACGAGGTCTCGTCATCGAGGACGTTCCGGGCAGGCAAACGGGAAACCCCGTCGCCGTGGTTTCGAGAGCGGCCGGGGATTTCGTTTCCGTGCACATCGAGGAGTGCGAGATCGTCAATCCCAACCCGCCGGGGAGAACGCCGCGGGGCCCCACAGGCCGCGGAGTGGTGGTCTACACGACCAATCCGAATCTGGGCTTCGAGCCGCCTCCTCACGACGGCGCCGAGCTCCGGCTGCAAATGGCGCGTTCGATCGTGCGCTCACCGGGTGCAGGGACCGGCATCTTCGCGTTCAACTTTGCATCGCACGCCGGGATCGACCTCGACCTCGAGGACAACACGATCGGCGGAGGGTTGGATGCGGGCGGCGGCATCAGCCGACCGGATGGCGTGACCGGATCGAGCACGATTATCCAGTCCCGCCGGAACCTGTATCGGTCGGACAGTTCCGTGCCGGCGGCGATCGGCTGGAACCTATTGGGCGGAACGGGCGCTCCGCTTCCTGGTCTAGTGTCACAGGCCACGACTTCCAATTCGCTGCGGCTTCATTCCACTGACGATCGCATTGAGGGCTTCGGGCTGGGTGTATCCGCCGCCGGGAGCGTGCGGATGAGTCTCCTTTCCGAATCGAGCTCCGGGAACCGCCTCGAGCTCGATCTTCAGGGGACGCTCCTTCAGACGACGGTTGCGGACCTGGAGTTGCTCGGGGCTGCAACGTTCGTCCCGAGCGTCTCTCCGGGGGATGAAAACACCGTGCACGTCGTAATGCGTCAGGCGTCCGGCAGCGGACTCCGCGCGAACCAGTATGCGCACTCGGCGGGGGGCCTCGGCACCGGGAATCGGCTGGAGATCGTCGGCAGCGCGAACGCCTTCGCCCAGACCAACGACGGCTTCGACCCGATCCCTCCGGCGGAGTTCTTCACGGCGCAGCGATGAGCGCCCACGGCCAAGGCGGTTTCCCGGGCTGACCAGTGTGATTGGGTTTCACGACCGCGGCGGCGGCCGGTCCGTCGCCGCGGTTCCGCGTTTCGCCTACGGCTGGATCGTCAGGTGCGTCCCGCCGAAGACCTCGAGCGCGGTGCCGGTGATCGCGGCGGCGTCGTCGGAGGCGAGAAACAGCACGGCCCGGGCGACGTCCTTCGGCCAGAGCTTCTCGGCGAGGGGCTCGGCGTGGACCGCCTCGCCCTCCTCCTTCTTGTTCTCGACGGTGCCGGGGCAGACGGCGTTGACCGCGATGTTGTGGGAGCGGAACTCGCGGGCGAGGCTCTGGGTCAGTCCGATGAGGCCGAACTTGGCGGCCGCCTGGGCGGCGACGTTGGCGTCGCCGCGCATTCCGTGAATGGACGAAACGTTGACGATGCGCCCTCGCCGGCGCTCGACCATCCCGGGCAGGACGGCGCGGCAGAACGCCGCGGCCCCGCTCAGGTTCGTCGCGATCACGCGGTCCCAGTCGGCCGGGCTCATCTTGAGGAACGGGCGCCAGATGAAGACGCCCGCGTTGTTGACGAGGACGTCGACGGGGCCGATCTCGCTCTCCGTGCGGGCGACGCACTCTTCGGCGAAGCCCGGCACGGTGATGTCGCCGCAGATGGCGAGGCCGCGTCCCCCGGACGAAGACATGCGCGCCGCGGTTTCCTCGAGATCGGCGAGCGTCCGCGCGACGAGGGCGACGCGCGCGCCCTCCTCGGCGAACCGCAGGGCGATCGAGCGGCCGATGCCGCGGCCGGCGCCCGTCACGAGCACGGTGCGGTCCTGAAACGTCATTCGGGTGTCGCCTTTCCGAGCTCCGCGAAGAGCTCGTCGGAAAAGAGGCCGTTGGCGTCGGCGCCGCCGAACGTCGGCCCCGTCAGGAGCGCCACGCGTCCCTCCGCGGCGTCGGGGCGATCGACGCGGACCCGCTCGACGCGGAGCGGGAAGAGCTGGCGGCCGGGGTCCGTCCCGCAGACGCGCGCTCGGCCCGCCCGCGCCTGGACCGACGCGGTCAGGAGGCGGTGGAGATAGAGAACGGTCGCGGTGCCGCGGCGGACGAGGTTGAACGCGGTGCGGCTGCCGGCGCGGACGGCGACGCAGAGCTCGCTCGGAGAGTTTGCCCGGATCTCCGCGAGGGTCAGGAGGGCGACGCGCGGGAATCCTTCGGGATCGGTCGTCAGGAGGGGCAGGACCTGGCGTCGGCGCCGCCGGAACCCGTCGCCCGCCAGGGCGCGATGCAGCTCTTTGGGCATTCGTTCCAGGTCCGCCACGGCTCCAGTGTATCGGGGTCCGGCCTATGATCCGGCGATGGAAGCGCGGGAGCGCGGCGCGCCCTGGCCGGCCCGGACCGTCCGGGTTCGGGTTCGGATCGTCGCGTTCGCCTTGCTGCTCGCGGCCGCGTCGCGCGCCGCCGGCGGGGCGCCGGGCATCAGCTACGAACGGGTCCAGACGTCCTCGATGCCCTCGGCCGTCCGCTGCCTGGTGATCCTTCCGCCCTCGTACGCCGCGTCGCCCTCGCGGCGCTACCCGGTCCTCTATTTTCTGCACGACGGCTACGGCGACGGCCGGACGCTCGAGCGGCGCGGCGTCGCCGCGGACGCGCTCGAGCGGATGCGCGACGGCCGGCTGCCCGAGTTCCTGATCGTCGCGCCGGACGGCTCGGGAAGCTGGTTCTCCGACTCGCACGACGGAAAGATGCTCTACGAGAAGTTCCTCACGGCCGACCTGCCGCTCTGGGTCGCCTCCCGGTACCGGGTCCTGACCGGCCAGGCGAGCCGCGGCATCACGGGGATTTCGATGGGAGGCTACGGCGCCGTCAAGTCCGCGCTCCGCCACCCGGACCTGTACGGGTCGGTCTCGTCGCTCTCGGGGGCGCTGATCCCCTTCGGGTGGGAGGACCTCAAGCGCTACAACTTCGTCGCACGGTACTCGTTGAAGCGGATCTTCGGCGAGGACGCGCATGACAATTCGCTGGACGAGAACGACGCGTGGAACGTCCTGTGGGGCCGCTGCTTCGTCGCGCCGCCTTTCGTTGTCCACATGCGCGGCGGCTCCGAGGACATCTACGGGCTCGAGCGTGTCGCCGCCCAGTACGGCATGCTCCTGAACGAGCGGGGCGTCCCGACGACGGTCGTCATCGAGCCCGGCACGCACGACTGGAAGTACTGGCGGGGGGCGATGATGGACATCCTCCGGTGGCACGGTCGGCGCTTTGAATATGATGCGGAGTGATGTCTGAGCCATCCCTCAACGGCCACAAACTCGTTCTTTTCGACATCGACGGAACCCTCCTTTCGGCGGGCCGGGTGGCGCGCGACTCGATCCTGAAGGCGCTCGAAACGGCGTTCGGCTGGAAGGCCGGCGAGGTCCACCAGGACCGCGGCCGGTTCGACTTCTCGGGCAAGACCGACCCGCAGATCGTCCGCGAGCTCGTGGCGGAGGACGTCGGTCCCGAGCGCTTCGAGGCGGGGCTCGCGCGCGCCCTCGACCTCTACCTCGAGGAGCTCGAGCGGGGCCTCGTCCCCGGCGTCGTCGTACCCAAGCCCGGGATCACCCCGCTGCTCCAGCGTCTCGCCTCGGAGCCCCGGGTGACGCTCGGCCTCCTGACCGGGAACCTCGAGCGCGGCGCGCGGTTGAAGCTCGCTCCGCCCGACTACAACCGGTACTTCCCGTTCGGCGCCTACGGCAGCGACTCCGCCGACCGCTACACGCTTCCGCCCGTGGCGGTCGAGCGGGCCCTGGCGCACACGGGCCGGCGTTACGCCGGGAAGTCGATCGTGATCGTCGGCGACTCGGTGCACGACGTCGCCTGCGGGCGCGCGCTCGGCGTGCGGGCGGTCGCGGTCGCGACGGGAATCACGAGCGTCGAGCGGCTCGGCGCCGAGGGCCCCGACGCCCTGCTGCCGGACTTCTCGGACACCGCACGCGCCGTCGAGGCGATTCTGGGATGAAGCGGCTCGTCGCCGCCGTGCTGCTCTGCGCCGGCTGCGCCGCGGCCCCGGGTCCGCCTCCGTTCACCGCCCCTCCGGGCGGCGCGTCGCGGGCGCCCTACGATCTGCCGCCCGTCGCGAGCGGCACCGTCCGGGTCACGATCGACATGCGCGCGGCCCGCGAGATCCTGGCGCTCCTCGTCCGTCCCTCGTTCTCCTCGGCCGACGCGAAGCAGCTCGAGACCGTTCCCGCGGTCGAGTATGCGATCCGCGAGTCCAACCGGCCGCCCGAGACCTTCGAGCGGGATCTCGCCGCCGCCTTCGACGAGCAGACGCGGATCGCGGTGTTCGACTTCCGGAAGATCCGGGAGGACAACGCCCGCTGGGAGGACCTGATCGCGATGATCTCGACACGCGAAGTCGAGCTCGCGAAGCTCACGTCGGACCGGGCCCGGGCGCTTCTTCCGGCCGACCGCGTCGTCTCGGTGACGCTGCCCTTCTTCCTGACCTTCGGCCTGCCGGGGCGGGCGGACCACATCCTGGTGCAGGGCGCCGGCGGCGCCGAGTGGGGCGTCGTCGTGGACCTGGCGCGGGCGCTCTCGGACGTCGAGACCTCCACGCCGGCCGACCAGATCAAGCACCTGTCGCGGCTCATGGCGAGCGAGGCGTACCAGCGCGCGTGGGCCGAGTACCGCGCCGGGAGCCCCGCGTGGAACCGGCACGATGCGACGCTCGGCCAGCTCGAGCCGCTCCTGCTGGCCGTGGCCGACGCCGGGCCGGTCGCCATCTACAGCATCGACGAGAATTTCTTTCCGCTGTCGGTGTGGCTGCGCGAGCCGATGAAGTCCTCGATCGACGACGTGAACCGCGTGGCGGACCGGCTCCTGTCGGCGGAGGCGGATCTCGACGCCCGCATGGAGGTCGCCGCCGAGATCAAGAAGCCCGACTTCGCCGCGCGGGTGGCGGGACCGGCCGGCGCCTTCCTGGCCGACGGGATCATCCAGGCTTCGGGCCTCGAGGCCTACCGGGCCGCGCTCGCGGGCGGGCCCCGCGCGTTCTTCGAGGCGTACGAGCAAGCTGCGAGCGTGAAGGGCAGCGGGCTGGTGCCCCTGTCCAGGTCGATCAAGGAGCGGCTCGCGGCGACGGCGGCGCCCGCCCCCGCGGCGCCGTAGGGCAGGAGCGTCGTGGACTCGTATCTGGCGCTCGAACAGACCCTGCTTCTGCTCTGCGCGGACCTCGCCATCATCATCGGCGCCGCCCGCGTGTCGGGCTGGCTCTTCGGGAAGGTCGGTCAGCCGCCCGTCGTCGGCGAGATCCTCGCGGGCGTCATCCTCGGGCCCTCGCTCCTCGGCCGGCTCTATCCGGCCGCGATCGCGACGATGCTGACGCCGAAGGCGTCGTCGGTCCTGTCGGCGATCGCGCAGATCGGCCTCGTGCTCCTGATGTTCCTGATCGGCCTCGAGTTCCCGTTCGAGCGCCTGAAGCACGCGGCCCGCGCCTCGACGGCGGTCGCGATGGCCGGCATCGCCGTGCCCTTCGCCTCGAGCTACGCGCTGGCGGGCTGGCTCTACCGGATCGCGCCGGTCGCTGCGCCGGAGCTCGCGTACCGCCTCTTCTTCGCGACGGCCGTATCGATCACGGCGATCCCGATCATGGGGCGGATCCTGATCCATACGCGCCTGACGCGAACGCGGATGGGCCTGACCTCGATCACCGCCGCGGCGATCGACGACGTGCTGGGGTGGATCCTGCTCGGCGCCGTCGTCTCGATGGTCACGCACGGGAAGGCGGACCTCGCGTCGCTCGCCCGGTCGTTCGCCGGCGTGACGGTGCTTTCCGTCGCGTTCTGGGCGGTCGGCCGCTACGGCATGGCGAGGCTGAGGGTGCGGCGCACGCCCACGGGCGGACTGTCGGCGGGCCAGCTCGCGGCCGTCCTCGTGGTCGTCTTCCTCTCCGCAACGGTGACGAACGCGCTCGGCGTCTTCTCGATCTTCGGCGGGTTCCTCTGCGGCATCGCGGGCTCGTTCAACCGGGAGCTGACGGAGGCGGTGCGCCACTCGATCGGGGACCTCGTGTCGGTGCTCTTCCTGCCGATCTTCTTCGTGTTCTCGGGACTGCGCACGGACATCGGCTCGCTCGGGTCGGATCCGCGCCTGTGGCTGGCGCTCGCGGCGGTCATCGCGGTCTCCTGCGCGTCGAAATTCGGCGCGACCGCGCTCGCCGCGCGCGGCTCCGGCCTGCCGTGGAAAGAGTCGCTCGCGATCGGCCTCCTCATGAATACGCGGGCGCTGATGGCGCTCGTCGTCATCAACATCGGCGCCGACATGGGCGTGATCCCTCCGGCGGCCTTCTTCTGGCTCGTGGCGATGGCCCTGTTCACCACCGTCATCACGACCCCGATCCTGACGCGCGCCTACCCCTCGCCCGAGGCCGCTGACGACTGGACCGACAGGAGCGTCAATGAATAAGCCCGGGGTCAGCCCTGACAGTCTGAAACTTGGGGTCAGCCCTGAAAGTCTGAAAGATTGGGTCGCCCGGGAGACAGGAACCATCGATAACGAAGCTCTTGTCGCAACAGAGGTTAGCCGACGAACGGCGGTTTTCCCGCCAGTGGACGGGGAGGGAAGCTCCCCCTGGCTGGGCCAGCCGGTTACCCCGGTTGTCGCCCGCAAAGTCAGATCATCCAGTGGGTTACGGCCAAAGTTCATTCTTTCAGGGCTGACCCTGGCCTTGATGCTCGTGGCGGCGGCCGGGTCGATCGCTCAGCCGATCGCGCTCTCGGTCGACGCGAGCGACGCGCCGCGGCGGATCTTCCGGGTGCGCGAGACGATCCCGGTCACGCCGGGACCCCTGACGCTCGCCTATCCGAAGTGGATTCCGGGCGAGCACTCCGCGGCGGGTCCGATCACCGACCTCACGGGCCTCGCCATCACCGCGGCGGGCCGGCCGGTCCCCTGGAAGCGTTCTCCGAAGGAGATGTGGAACTTCGAGCTCGTGGTGCCGGGGGACGTCTCGACGCTCGAGGTGTCCTTCGACTATCTCGCGTCTCTCTCGGCGTACACGACGGCGACCGCCCGCGTCGGTTACGTCAACTGGTGGTCGGTGATGCTGTACCCGCGGGGGCCCGCGGCGAACGCCACGACGTTCCGGCCGACCCTGACGCTTCCCGCGGGCTGGAAGTTCGGCACGGCGCTCCCCGTCGAGCGGGCCGCGGGCGACACGGTCAGTTTCGCGCCCGCCTCGCTCGTGACGCTGATCGACTCGCCCGTCCTCGTCGGCCAGTACTTCCGGTCGATCGACCTCTCGCCCGGCGAGAAGGTCGGTCACTTCCTCGACGTCGCCGGCGACGGCGCGGCATCGATCGCGATCCCGGACGAGGACGTCGCGCACTACCGGCGCCTGGTGGCCGAGGCGCAGGCGCTCTTCGGCACGCGCCACTATCGCAGCTATCACCTTCTGCTCGCCCTGACCGACCTCTTTCCCTCCAACGGCCTCGAGCACCACGAGTCGAGCGACAACCGGGCGGCGGAGCGCGCGCTCATCGACGAGTCGGCCCGCCGCTACCTCGGAACGCTCCTGTCCCACGAGTACGTTCATTCCTGGAACGGAAAGTTCCGCTCGCCGGCGGGCCTCGTCTCGGGCGTCACCGACGACTACCAGGCGCCGGTCGACAGCGAGCTGCTGTGGGTCTACGAAGGCCTGACGGAGTACTACGGGGAGGTGCTCGGCGCCCGGTCCGGCCTGCGCACGCCGGCTCAGTTCCGGGAAGCGCTCGCCCTCTTCGCGGCGCGGATGGACCGCCAGACCGGGCGCGCGTGGCGCCCGCTCGCCGACACGGCCGTCGCCGCACAGCTGCTTTACGACGGGCGTCCCGACGGCGCCTCCTGGCGGCGCGGCGTGGATTTCTACTCCGAGGGCGCGCTCGTGTGGCTCGAAGCCGACGTCCTGATCCGCTCCAAGTCGGGAGGGAAGAAGTCACTCGACGACTTCGTGCGGGCGTTTCACGGCGGGCCGGGCGGCGCGTCGGACGTCCGAACCTATACGGCCGAAGACGTCTATGCCGCCTTGAACTCCGTCTGGCCCAACGACTGGGCCGGATTCTTCCGCGAGCGCGTGTACGACGTGGCGCCCCGCGCGCCGATGGGCGGCCTCGAGAACGCCGGCTGGAAGCTGGGCTTCACCGACGTGCCGCCGGCCCTGGTCCTCGCCGAGGAGGACGAGACCGAGACTTACGATTTCTGGCAGTCGCTCGGGATCATGGTGCAGGGGGACGGCACGGCCGGCCCCGGCCTCATCACGGACGTCGTTCCCGGGATGCCCGCGGCGCAGGCCGGCGTGGGCGCCGGGATGAAGCTCCTCGCCGTCGAGGGCCGCCGATACACCAGCCGCCGGCTGCGGGACGCCCTGCGACTCGCGAAGAGCGGGACCGAGCCGATCGAGCTCCTCGTGGAAAACGCCGACGTGTACAAGGTGTGCCGGGCCGACTACCACCGGGGAGAGCGGTATCCGGTGCTCGTCCGGGAGTCGTCCCGGCCCGACCTGTTGTCGGCGATCGGGAAGCCCTTGGTGCCGGTAAGCAATAAGCAGTAAGCAGTAAGCGGTGGCCCTCCGCGGTCCGCCGTCTGCCGCCCGCAATCTGCTTTATGATCGCCTCCCTCTCCACCGAGCACAAGATGACCCAGGTCCTGAAGGCGCCGCTTCCCGAGACCGAGCCCGAGAGGCTCGCGGCCCTCGAGCGCTACGGCGTGCTCGATACTCCGGGCGAGGCCGCGTTCGACGACCTGGCCCTGCTCGCGTCGCAGATCTGCGGAACGCCGGTGGCGCTCGTGTCCCTCGTCGACGGCACGCGGCAGTGGTTCAAGTCCCGGGTCAACTTCGACCGAACCGAGACGCCGCGCGAGATCGCCTTCTGCGCGCACGCGATCCTGGGCCACGAGCTCTTCGTCGTCCCCGACGCCTCCGTGGACCCGCGCTTCGCGGGCAATCCCCTCGTCAAGGACGACGGAATCCGCTTCTACGCTGGCGCGCCGCTCGTGAGCCCGGAGGGCCATGCGATCGGCACGCTGTGCGTGATGGACCGCCGCCCCCGCACGCTCTCGGACGCGCAGGCCGGCGCCCTGCGCGCACTCTCGCGGCAAGTGGTGGCCCAGCTCGAGCTGCGGCGGACCATGGAGGCCGAGCGCGCCGAGGCCGGCGAGGTCATCTACGGTCGCGAGGAGGCCCTGCGGGTCGTGGCGTCGGAGCTTCCGGGCGTCTTCTGGACGACCGACCGCGAACTGCGCTTCACGGCGAGCATGGGCGCCGGCCGCAAGGCGCTCGGCGTTCCGGACGACATTCTGGGGATGAGCCTCTTCGCCTACTTCAAGACGACCGACCCGGAGTTCCTGCCGATCGCCGCCCACCGGCGAGCGCTCGCGGGCGAGTCGGTGACCTACGAGATCGAGTGGAACGGGCGGGCCTTCCAGTCGCACGTCGAGCCGCAGCACGACACCGACGGAGGCATCCGGGGCGTCGTGGGCGTCGCGTTCGACGTCACCGAGCACAAGGCGGCGCAGGCGGAGCTGGAACGCTCGGTCGCGCTCCTGAAGGCGACCGTGGACGCGACGGCCGACGGCATCCTCGTCGTCGACGCCAACGGCCGGATGGTGCACTTCAACCGGCGCTTCGTGGAGATGTGGGGCATCCCGGAAGACGTCGCCGCGAGCCGCGACGAGAACCAGGCGCTCGCCTTCGTCCTCGGGAAGCTGCGCGACCCCGCCGCTTTCGTCAAGAAGGTCATGACCGTCTACGCGCAGCCCTCCGCCGCGAGCCACGACGTCGTCGAGCTCTCCGACGGCCGCCTGATCGAGCGCGACTCGCTGCCCCAGGTCGTCGACGGCCGGACCGTCGGCCGCGTCTGGAGCTTCCGGGACGTCACCGACCGCACGCAACGGGGGGAGGAGATCGAGGAGACGCTCTCGCTGCTGAAGGCCACGCTCGAGGCGACGGCCGACGGGATCCTGGTCGTCGACCGGGAAGGCCGGATCGTCAGCTTCAACAAGAAGTTCGTCGACATGTGGCGACTCCCGGCCGACGTGATCGCCTCGCGCGACGACACCCGCGCGATCGAGTTCGTGGTCGATCAGCTCCGCGATCCGGACCGCTTCGTCAAGAAGGTCCGCGAGCTCTACGACGAGCCCGAGGCCAAGAGCTACGACTGGCTGGAGTTCAAGGACGGCCGGATGTTCGAACGCTACTCCTCGCCCCAGAAGATCGGGGGAAAGACGGTCGGACGCGTGTGGAGCTTCCACGACGTGACGCGGCTGCGCCTGATGGAAGACACGATCCGCCGGCACGCGCGCGCGTTCGACCACATCTCCGACGCCGTCATCACGATGGACCTCGAGGCGCGGATCGTCGACTGGAACCCGGGCGCCGAGAAGATGTTCGGGTATGTGCAGGACGAGATGCTCGGCAAGACCCCCGACGTGCTGCGGCCGGCGGACGTGACGACCACGGCCCGGGAGCTTCTCGGGACGATGCGCCGCGACGGTCGCTGGAGCGGGGAGATGCGGTTCGTCCGCAAGGACGGCACCGCCGGCGTGGTCGACACGACGATCGTGCCGCTCTACGACGACTTCGGCCGCACGCTCGCCGCCCTGGCGGTCTGTCGCGACGTCACCGACCGGAAGAGCCTCGAGGAGTACCGGCGCCGCGAAACGAACCCCTGACCGATCGGCTCAGGCCGCGTATGATGGCCGCGGCAAACACCGACGAAGAGGGCCGCGAATGATCGTACGGCGAATGGGTCCTGTCCTGTTCCGGGCGGCCCTGGCGCTGTCGCTGGGCGGACGAACGCTGAACGCCGCCACCGTCGTGGTCAACGACGCCGGCGATGCGCTGCACAGTCCGGGTTGCGCGACGAGCGGCACGGGGACCTGCACGCTGCGCGACGCAATCACCTACGCCAACGTCCATCCCGGTGCCGACGCGATCCACTTCAACCTTTCGGGCGCCGGGGTCCGCACGATCCGGCCGACGTCGAACCTTCCCTCTCTGGATGACAACGCCGGAGTCGTCATCGACGGCTACACGCAGCCGGGCGCGACGCCGAACACCCTCGCCCGCGGCAACGACGCCCACCTTCTCGTCGAGGTCGATGGCTCCGACATCCCGTCGGGCTTCGCCGGCCTCATCACCGCGTTCTCGGACAACAACACGGTCCGCGGGCTCGT
This sequence comes from uncultured Acidobacteriota bacterium, assembly GCA_963764715.1. GTDB lineage: Bacteria > Acidobacteriota > Thermoanaerobaculia > UBA5066 > Gp7-AA6 > DAHUXD01. The sequence goes on along the minus strand of CAVXTP010000015.1, from coordinate 45,140 downwards.
CGTCAACCGCTACGGGATCGAGGCCTGTATCGCCTTCTATGGCTCCGCGAACACCATCGCGGGAAACTTCATCGGAACCGACCCGACGGGGATGATCGCCGCGCCCGCGCGGGCCGGCCTCGAGGTCGGCGGCAGCGGCAACGTCGTCGGAGGCCCCGACCCCGCCAGCCGCAACGTGATCGTCAGCGGCGACCTGGGCGTCCTGTACGTCTCGGGGCTCGGTTCCAACGTCGTGCAGGGCAACTACGTCGGCACGAACGCTCAGGGCACGGCGTCCCTGGGATCGATGTACAACGGCGGCATTCTGGTCGAGAGCGCCGGCAACCTGATCGGCGGCACCGGTCCGGGCGAGGGGAATCTCGTCTCGGGCAACGGCACGATCGTCGAGGGCCTCGGGATCTACGTGGGTGGCGCCGGCAACGTCGTGGCGGGCAACCTCGTCGGCACCGACCGCGACGGGATCGCTCCCGATCCCCAACACCGGGCCGGGCATCGTGGTGGACTCCGTCGTGCAGTCCGCCGTCGTCGTCGGGAACGTCGTCGCCTTCAACGGCGGCGACGGTGTCCTCGTGAGCACCCCTCCGGCCCCTCCGTCGGCGGGAACCCGGATTTCCCAGAACAGCATCTGGTCGAACGGCGGGCTGGGCATCTGGCTCGAGTCCGGCGGCCCCGTTCCCGCGCTCTCGTCCGCGGAGTCCGACGGGGTTCGCACCTTCGCCGGCGGATCCCTCCAGGGTGCGGCCGACGCCGCCTACCGGATCGAGTTCTTCGCGAGCCCGGCGTGCGACCCGTCGGGAGGCGGCGAAGGCCAGATCTTCCTGGGCGCGGCCACCGTGACGACCGACGGAACGGGGCTCGGCACGTTCACCGCCGCTCTGCCGGCGAGCGCTCCCGGCGTGCTGACGGCGACGGCGACCGATCCTTACGAGCGGACGTCCCAGTTTTCGCCCTGCGTCTCGATCGCCTTCACGGTGCAGGCCCTGATTCCCGCCCTGGGTCCGGAGTTCCAGGCCAACACCTACACGACCGGCAACCAGTATTCGCCGAGCGTCGCCGTGGATACCGAAGGGCGCTACGTCATCGTCTGGCGGTCGAACGGCCAGCTCGGAGCCGCCAGCGACATCTTCGGCCAGCGCTACGACGCCTTCGGGGACCCGCTCGGCGGCGAGTTCCAGGTCAACCCCGTTACGGGCGGCAACGAGCTCGATCCGAGCGTCGGCGTCGACGGTCTCGGAAACTTCATCGTGGCCTGGGTCGGCGACGGCATCGTCGGGAGGCGCTTCAACGCGGCGGGTGCGCCGCAGGGTGGCGAGTTCCCGGTCAGCACCGCGACCTCGGGGATGGAGGCGTTCCCGAAGGTCGCCCGGAACGGGGCCGGCGACTTCGTCGTCGTGTGGCAGGCCTTCGACGGGCTCGGCATGACGCGGGGCGTCGTCGGGCGCCGCTTCGATCCGCTGGGGGTACCGCAGGGCGGCGAGATCACCGTCAGCACGTCGACCGCCGCCGGCGGCCCGCCGGGAGTGGCGATGAACGCCTCGGGGAACTTCAGCGCGGCCTGGTCGAGCGCCGAGGACGGGTCGCTCGAGGGAGTGTCCGGGCAGCGGTTCGACGACACGGGATCGCCGATCGGCGGCGAGTTCCCCGTCAATGCGTTCACCACCGGGGCGCAGCTCGATCCGAGCATCGGCATGGACGCCGCCGGCCGGTTCGTCGTCGCCTGGGCGAGCGGCTCCGAGGACGGCTCAGGGAGCGGGATCTTCGGGCGCCGCTTCGATGCCGCCGGCCTCCCGCTCGACGACGGCTTCGCGATCAACGTCGTGACGGCCGACGACCAGCTCCGGCCCCGGCTCGCGATGAGCTCCTCGGGCACCTTCGTCGTCGCCTGGACGAGCCTGCTCGAGGACGGTTCGGGCTACGGCGTGTTCGGTCGGCACTACGACTCCGCCGGGCGTCCCGTGGGAACCGAGCTCCAGTTGAACGAGTACACGGCGGGCGGGCAGGCACGTCCGGAGGTCTCGTTGAACGACGCCGGGCGTTTCGTCGTCGCCTGGACGGACTACAGCCAGGACGGCTCGGCTTCGGGCGTATTCGCGCGGCGGGGGGAGCTGCGCGCGCCGCAGCCGATGCGAGTCGACGCCCACGGCACCGGAACGACCTCGAACCGGAACGGTGTGCTCGAGTCCGGCGAGTCGGTCGTGGTCGAGCCCGCGTGGAAGGACACGCTCCTCGCCCCGGTGACCTTCACCGCGACGGCGTCGGGCTTTGCCGGCCCGGCGGGGCCCGTCTATTCGATCGGCGACGCCACGGCCGACTACGCCACGATCCCGCCCGGCATGACGGCCGACTGCTACGGCGCGACCGCCGCGCACGACTGCTACGTCCTGTCGGTGACGGGCGCAAGGCCCGCGAGCCACTGGGACGCGACGTTCGACGAAGCCCTCACCACGGGGCTGACGAAGACCTGGACGCTGCACGTCGGCGGGAGCTTCGCCGACGCTCCGCCGGCGAGCCCGTTCTATTCCTTCATCGAGGGGATCTTCCACAACGGCGTCACGAACGGCTGCGGGAGTGGGAACTATTGCCCGTCGAGTCCCGTTCGTCGGGATCAGATGGCCGTCTTCCTGCTGAAGGCCAAGCACGGCCCGTCCTACACGCCTCCCGCCTGCGCGGGGGTGTTCGGCGACGTCCCGTGCCCCTCGCCCTTCGCCGACTGGATCGAGCAGCTCTCGGTCGAGGGAGTCACGGCCGGCTGCGGCGGCGGCAACTACTGCCCGGGCGACGCCGTGACGCGCCAGCAGATGGCCGTCTTTCTCCTCAAGGCGGAACATCCGGCGGGCTACTCTCCGCCGGCCTGCGCGGGGATCTTCGGCGACGTCCTCTGCCCGAGCACCTTCGCCGACTGGGTGGAGCAGCTCTACGCGGAGGCCGTGACGGGAGGCTGTTCGGCGAGCCCGCTCCTCTACTGCCCGACGAATCTCAACAACCGCGGGCAGATGGCGGTCTTCCTGACGAGGACGTTCGGCCTGCTTCTCTACGGCCCCTAATCAAGCCGCGCCACGGCGCGCTTCAGCGAAAGAGCGTCGGGATCGCGCGGGCCCGGGCCCCTTCGATCTCGAGAATGCGGAGCTTGGTGTCGGTCCCGCCGGGCGCCGAGAACCCGCCCGTCCGGCCGCCGGCCGCGAGGACCCGGTGGCACGGAACGACGATCGCGAACGGGTTCTGCGCGAGGGCGTGCCCGACGGCCCGCGCCTGCAGCGGATCGCCGAGGCGGCGCGCGATCTCGCCGTAGGTCAGCGTCTCGCCGGGCGCGATCGTCCGGGCGACTTCGTAGACGCGCCGGTGGAGCTCGGGAACGCCGTCCATGTCGAGCGCGACGGAGGAGAGGTCGCGAGGCTCGCCGGAGAGGAGGGCGGTGATGCCGTCGATCGCCTGCCGGACGCCGGGCGACGGCGCGGTCTCGGCGGCCTCCGGAAAGCGCCGCAGAATGCGCTCGCGCGTCTTCCCGTCGCTCGCTCCCGGCAGGTGAACTCCGGCGACCCCTCGCTCGCTCCAGGCGATGCCGCACCGGCCGATCGCGGTGTCGAAGAGGGTGAAGCCGGCGGCGCTCATGACGGTCCTTACAACCCGCGTCCGTCCCGGAAGGTTGCGGCTCTCAGTGGGTGCGGGCGTACGCCTCGACGTCCGCGAGCATCCGGTCGAGATCGGGCCGCGCGTACGGGCGGCCGTTCGCGACGACGGCCGAGATCTTCCTCGTATTGGAGATGTCCTTCGTCGGGTCGGCGTCGAGCAGGACGAGGTCGGCGAAGCGGCCCGGCGCCACGGAGCCGAAGTCGCCCGTTCGCTCGAGGAAGCGGGCCGGGAGGATCGTCGCGGTCTGGAGGGCTTCCATGGGCGTGAACCCGGCCGCGACGAAACGCTCGAGCTCGCGGTGGAGACTGACGCCCGGCACGACGTCGACGCCGGCCGGCGTGTCCGTGCCGGCGAGAAACGGGACCCCCGCCTTGTGGAGCCGCGCGACGATCTCGAGCTCGTGCCGGACGAATTTCTCGCGGACCGGCAAAGGGTCGGTCGCGAGGTCTTTCAGGATCCCGGCCGAGAACCTGGGCCAGCTCTTTTCGCGCCACGAGGCCGGCGCGAGCTTCGCATCGGGATCGCTCTTCACGTCGACGACGTCGACGAGCCACTGTCCCCGCTCCCAGTAGAGCGTGGGGCACTGCCAGGTCTCGTTCGTCGCGAGCAGGGCGATGAGCGCGGCCTCCTTCGCGGGGTCGAAGGAAGCGAGGAACCGGCCCGGCCCCTTCGGGCCCTTCATGAGCTGGTCCTCGATCGGCGTGCTCCCTTCGAAGACGCCGATGAGGTGCTCGAAGCTCTTCTGGCCGGCGGTCGAAGCCTCCGAGGCGCGCACGGCGTCGGGGACGTGTCCCGCGAAGACGATCTTCTGGCGGCGGCACTCGTCCGCGATCGCGAACCAGGCGTCGCGCGGCACATAGGACTGGATCTTGATGAAGTCGACGCCGCGCTCCTTCAGCATCCGAACGGCGCGGCGCCCGTCTTCGGGCGTCACGATGGGGAGCGCCGCCGGAAACTGGGTCTTCGGCCCGTCGAGCATCGGGCCGGAGACGATCATCCGCGGGCCGAGCAGCTTGCCGGCGGCGACGTCGCGGCGGGCCGCGAGGATCGGCTCGAGATCGCTTCCCATGTCGCGCACGCCGGTGACGCCGTTCGCGATGAAGAGCGGCAGCGTAACTTCGCGTCCGCCCGGCACCCAGTCTCCGAAGAACGTGTGGATGTGCATGTCCCAGAGGCCCGGGATGAGGAACTTGCCCGTGCCGTCGATCGTGCGCGCGCCCTGCGGGATGCGGGCGCCGGCGGCCGGCACGACCTGCGTGATGCGGTTGCCCTCGACGACGACCGTCATGTCGGGCCGCGCGGGTCCGCCCGTCGTGTCGATGACGGTGACGTGGGCGACCGCGAGCGATGGCGCCGGCGGCGCGGGCACGGCCGGTCGGAGGAGCGTCGCGGCGAGGACGAGCAAAGAGAGCTTCATGGTCGGGTCGTGCGCCGACTCTATCGGACGGCCCCGGGGAAGGGTATCGCCCGCGTCCGACTATCGCGGCGAGAAGTTCGTGGAGCCGGGATTCGCGATGCGGGCGAGGACCGACGCGACCATCCGGTCGCAGCGCGCGCCGAGAAAGGGGAACGCCTGGCGGATGCCCGCGCCCGCTTCCGCGAGCAGCTCCCGCTGGAGCGCCGAGCGCGCGCGGTGGAGGCGCGTCTTGACCGTCTCCTCGCTCAGCTCCAGGAGCTCCGCCGTTTCGGAGGTCGAAAGCTCCTCGACGTGACGCAGCATGAAGACGGTCCGGTAGATCTCCGGCAGGCCTTCGACGGCCGCCTCGACGAGAGAGCGGACCTCCCGGTCGAAAGCCGCCTTCTCGGGGTCGCGGGCCGGCGACTCGGGCTTCACTTTGCGACCCTCGACGCCCGGAGCGGGCTCCAGGCTTTCCTGGCGGCGGCCCCGGCGCGCACGGGCCCAGGACTCGTGGAGAGCGATCCGTCCGAGCCACGTGCGGAACGCCGCTCGCCCGGCGAACTGATCGAGGTGTGCGTAGGCGCGGACCCAGGCTTCCTGCGTGACGTCTTCGGCCTCGGTGTCGCTGCGAAGGACGGCCCGGGCGATCCGGTAGACGCGCTGGTTGTAGCGGCGCATGAGGACTTCGAAGAGGTCGATCTGCCCCGCACGAACTCTCCGGACGACCTCCTCGTCAGCGAGGGCATCCTGCTCCCTTTCTCCGAGGACTCTGGGCCTCACCATCTCGAGATTCACCCTAACAGAGCTGGAATCCGAAGAAAGGTGACAGGCATTGCGCCGCGCACTAGGCTGCGGGCCCCGGTCGTAGGGGCGGGGCTTGCCCCGCCCTCGTGCATTTCGACGGGTGCAACCTGAGGGCGCCCACAAGGGGCGCCCCTACGCCCGGAGCACGGAGTTGGCATTGCGGTAACCGAATGTCTCCCCGGGACTCTAGAGTGTTGATGGAGGACAGACCATGACCACCGAAAAACACCTCGACTCGGCCTGGTGGGCCCTGCGTATCGGGCTCGGCCTGGGGCCGTTTCTGGCGGGTCTCGACAAGTTCTTCAACCTGCTCGCCAACTGGGAGATGTACCTGAGCCCGGCTGTGACCCGCCTTCTGCCGGTCAGCGTGCCGACCTTCATGAAGCTCGTCGGCGTGATCGAGATGATCGTGGGCCTCGCGATTCTGACCCGCTGGACCAGGATCGGGGCCTACGTCGCGATGGCCTGGCTCGTCGCGATCGCGCTCAACCTGGTGACGACCGGAATGTTCTTCGACCTGGCCGTCCGGGATCTCGAGATCGCGATCGGCGCCTTCGCCCTGGCCCGCCTCACGGAGGTGCGGGAGGCGGCCGGCGAGACCGACGGGTCCCGCCGCGTTCCGGGCGGGAATCTGGCCCACGGGATGACCCGTTAGAGATTGGCGTCCGGCGATTCCGCCGGCGTGGACCGAAAGGAAACGCGATGAAGAAGATGGTTCTGGCGATTCTCGCGATGGCGGCCGTTTCCCCTCTCCTGGCCGAGACCTGGAAGAACGTCTCGCTGATGGACGCGATGTGCGCGGGCAAGGCCGAGGCCAAGGCGAACCCGGACGCGCATCCGGCCAAGTGCGCCATCCAGTGCCAACAGAGCGGCTACGGCATCGTGACGCCGGACGGCAAGTTCTTGAAGTTCGACGCCGCCGGAAACACCCAGGCCGCGGCCGCCCTGAAGGCGACGAAGAAGACGGACCACCTGCGCGTGACCGTCGACGGCGAGCGCAAGGGCGACGAGATCCTGGTCAAGTCGGTCTCGCTCGACTGACGGCTCGGGACTTCAGAAACCCAGATCGGACAGGCCGGGGTGATCGTCCGGCCGGCGGCCAAGCGGCCAGCGATACTTGCGGTCCGCCTCGGCGATCGGCAGGTCGTTGATGCTGGCGATGCGCCTCCGCATCAGCCCGTGCTCGTCGAACTCCCAGTTCTCGTTGCCGTAGGAGCGGAACCAGTTGCCGGAATCGTCGTGCGACTCGTAGGCGAAGCGCACGGCGATCCGGTTCTCGTGAAAGGCCCACAGTTCCTTGATCAGGCGGTAGTCGAGCTCCTTCGACCACTTGCGGCGGAGAAACTCGACGATCGCCTCGCGCCCGGAGAGGAACTCGGCGCGGTTGCGCCACCGGCTGTCCGGCGTGTAGGCGAGCGCGACCCGCTCCGGATCGCGCGAGTTCCAGGCGTCTTCGGCGAGGCGCACCTTCTGCGACGCGGTCTCCCGCGTGAAGGGCGGCACGGGCGGTCGGGTCTCGGGCATCGTTCACTCCTGGGGAGGACGGTCGGCGACCTCGGGAGACACTCTAACGCGCGGGGCTCGGGTGGCGAGCCCCGGGTCCGGGCGGGAGATCCGGGAGGCCGGTGCCCGGTCCGCGTCGTTGATGACTTCGGATCAGGCGGCCGGACGCGCAATCTCGAACAATGGTTGGCGTGAGCCTCGAAACCCCTGCGCCCGCGGAGGCGTCGGAGCGGGACGCCGGCGTGATCCCCGAGAATCACGGAGTCGCCGCGCGCTTCGAGGAAGTCGCGGCGCTGCTCGAGGGCCAGGGCGCAAACCCGTTTCGCGTGGAGGCCTACCGTCGCGGCGCGCGCACGCTGCGCGAGTTGAAGCGTCCGCTGTCGGAGATTCTCGCCCGCGAAGGCTTCGGCGGCCTCGATCGTCTGCCGGGCATCGGGCCGATTCTGGCCCGGGCGATCTACGCCGTGCTCGGCACGGGCCGCCTTCCGATCCTCGAGCGTCTGCGCGGCGAGAGCGACCCGACGTCGATTCTCTCCTCGGTTCCCGGAATCGGCCGGACGCTCGCCGACCGGCTCTACCACGACCTCGGTGTGGCGACCCTGGAGGACCTGGAGGCGGCGGCTCACGACGGGCGTCTCGAGAGTCTCGCCGGCTTCGGTCCCAAGAAGATCGCCGGGATCCGGGATTCCCTCGCGTCGCGCCTCGCGAGGGTCCGGCCCCCTCCGGCCGCCGACGGCCCCGAGCCGACGGTGTCCGAGATCCTCGACGTGGACCGCGAATACCGCGAGGCGGCGGCCGCGGGGCGCCTTCCGAGGATCGCCCCGCGCCGCTTCAATCCCCGCCGCGAGGCCTGGCTTCCCGTGCTCCATACCCAGCGCGGCCCCCGCCACTACACGGCCCTGTTCTCCAACACCTCTCGCGCTCATGCGCTCGGACGCTCACGGGATTGGGTCGTTCTCTATGCCGACGGGGCGCGGGGCGAGCGTCAGTGGACCGTCGTCACGGAGACGGGAGGAGAGCTGCGGGGCCGGCGCGTCGTCCGCGGGCGGGAGAAAGAGTGTCTCGAGATCGAGACTGGCGCCGCCGAGCGCGCGGACTGAGCGTCTCGCCGTCAGACCCGTTCGGACCGCACCGGGATCTGGCGCCGCGGCGCGGCGACTCCTCGTGCGCGCGGGTGGGTCTTGACCTTGCCGCGGCGTCGGCGTTCGTAGTCTTCGACCTTTCGCCGCGCGGCGTCGAACGCGTCGCGAATGGAAACGTAGACGTCGTCCTCGGAAGGCTGGCGCTCGATGACGATCTCTTCGCCCGGAACCGTCAGCCGAATGTGGAGTGCGTTCACGCTCCCTTTCCGGTGGTGCCCGTGCGGAGACTGGACCCGAACTTCGCATTTCACGATATCGCTCGAAAAGCGCGTCAGCTGCTCCGCTCTCTCCCGGATCTTCGCGTCGATCGCCTCGGAGCTCGGCATGTCGAGGAAGTGAATGCTGAGAATCATGGGTTCCTCCCTCTCGAATCCAAGCTACAGCCGGGCGGCGAAGGCCTCAAGATGCGCGTGCATCAAGGAGGTCAGAACGGCGAATGCCGGGAAGCGCGACGCGCGCGTGCTCTCACCTCCCCCGGAGGATTGGTCCATTCGCATCAGACGGCGGTACGGAGCCTGTGACGAGTTCGTTTCTCGCGGGCAGGGCCTGGGGCAAATGGATCTTTCCGCGCGCGCCCGGGCGCGTCAGGATCGGCCTGGAGACCGATCGGAGAGGAGGACGACATGCTGGCGGAATTGACGATCGTTCCTGTGGGAGGAGACGCCCACCTGGCGGGGCGGATTGCCGAGGCTCTCAAGATCGTGGACGCCTCCGGTCTTGCGTACCAGCTGACACCGTCGGGAACGTGCATCGAAGGCGAGTGGGACGAGGTGATGCCGGTCATTCGGCTGTGCCACGATCGGGTGCGCGGCTTTGCCCCGCACGTCTTCACCACGATTCGGATCGAGGACGAGGAAGGAGAGCATCACAAGCTGATCCGCAATGTGGCTTCCGTCGAGGAAAGGGCGGGACGCACATTTCGCAAGAACTGATCGGCGAGGGTCCTCGGCCCTCTCTTCAGCGGGCCGCGGCGAGACGCGACTCGGATCCGCGCGACTCCACCTGGCGTCGCATTGCGTCGAGGATGTGCCGATGGAACGCGTGGCAGACGGCGGCCTCGACGAGCCTGCCGAGCCACCGGGGGCGCACCCGGCTGACGTACCGGGTTTCGAGCGCGACTCGGGTCGAGCCGTCGGGAAGCTCGCGCAACGTAGTAGCTTCCGCCCATGAGCCGGATTCCTCCCCCGATGGCGAGGTCCTGTTCGACGACGTCGAATCCATAGTGCCGCGACGGGTCGATGCGGGTCACGCGCTTGAGCAGGTGGCCCCGGTCGTAGACACATCGGGTTTCGTCTCCGACGGAAGATCGCCTGCCCTCGGTCCGCACGGGCGCCGGCAACACGAGGCGGAGATGGAGCGGGGCGACGTACGGTATCTGTTCGTAATACATCAGGCCGTTCCAGACCTGATCGGGTGAAGCGGAGAACCGCGCGCCGGTCACGATCGACGTCGTCGCGTTCGGACCGCCTCCGGCGAGCTTCACAGCGCCGCCGCCGGTTTCACTTCGACGATCCCCCACAGCATCGAGCGGTCCTCGGCGGCCCGGTTACCCGGGAAGTCGGCCGGCGGCTCGCCGAAGCTGCGGAGAACCGCGACCGCACCCGGCGCCGCGGCCCGCCGGACGGCGGCCGCCAACCGCCGCCGATAGGCGTCTCCGGCCCCGTCCAGAATGTTCGAGAGCGTGAATCCGTCGAAGCTCCCGGGCGGTTCGTTCTCGAGACAGGTGGCGGCGTCGGCCTGCACGAGGCGGATCTGCGTCGCCTGCGCGGGTACCGGAGAGTCCGCGAATTCGCCGAGAAGCATCGAGCGTGCGTGGATGTTGCCGCGATTGGGATGCCGGGCGAAGCATCGCACCATGCGCGCGCGCAGAACTTCCCCGAACCTCCGGGGAAGGGAGCGAAGAAGGTGTCTCGCGTAGAACAAGGCCAGCACCGCCGGCGAGAGGGCCGCGTTCATCGCCGCACGGAATCGCCGGGTATCCAGATGCCGGCGCCAGTAGGCCAGCTGTTCCGCCGTGTCCGTCAATTCGAGAAACTCGCGCACCCGCGCCGGCGACCAGCCCACCAGAGGCGCGAATCCGCGCGCGAAAGCCATCATGCGCTCCGCGGCGCCGCGGCCGCCGGGCTCACCCAGGAACCGCCGCCTCGCGTACGCGACCTGGACGGGATTGATGTCGGCGGCAACGACCTCGTGGCGGGGAGACAGCGCCATGGCGGTGCAACCCGCCGATGCGATGCAGAAGATTCGCCCGCCGGGGCGGAAGGCGCCGAGCTCGATCGACGCGTCCTCGTGCATGCGGCCGAAGAGGAGCTTGCTCGGGCCGGCGCGCGCGTCGAGGCGCCCCCGCTCCCAGGCGGTTCCGACGAGGCTCGACATCAGCGCCATCCGCGCAGGCCGGCCGCCACCCAGACGAGGAGCAGGAAGGCGAAGTTCTTGACCACCATGCCGGCCGGGTCGTGGATGATTCGCCTCGCGAAGACGAGGCCGCCGGCGTTCAGGGACACGAGCAGGAGCGTCTGGGCCGCAGCGCACGGAATCGGCGCCACGCCGGAGAGCGCCCAGATCGCCAGTCCGACTTCGACGACTCCCAGAAGCTTCAGGAAGAGCGCGCTCGTCCGCGCATCGAAGCGAGGCACGGCCCCGACGACCTCGAGCTGATGCGGCTGCCCGCGAAGGAGCTTGCACCAGAGTCCTTCGTAGAGCCACACCGCGGACACGGCGACACGAATCAGCCAGATCGGCGGGAGGAGCTCGGTCATCACGGCGTACCTCGCAGGTTTGTCGGCAGCCGGCGGAAAGTCCCCTCGTAGACGACGGGACCGCCTTGCCTGATCGAGCGACCGGCGACAGGGCGGTTGTACTCGGTGAGAGGCCCGGGCGGGTCCTTCTCCCATCCGGCTCGGAACAGCTCCTCCGTCAGCTGCGTCTCGGTCAGGAAGCACTGGGGTTCGCCGGCGAACTGAGTGAACACGAAGGGTTCGCCGGGGATGGGCCGGTCCTCGGGGGCGAGCGTCGTCCGCGAGAAGGTGAAGAGGAAGAGTTTCGCGCCCGGCCGAGCGACGCGGGCCGCCTCGGCGACCGCCCGACGAAATTCCGCGGCGGAGCGCGCGAGGTTCCAGATTCCGTGCGCGACCACGAGGTCGATGGTGGCGTCGCGCAGCGGCAGGTCATCCATGGATGCGAGCACGAGACCGACTCGGCCGGCGACGCCCTCCGACGCGACCCGCCGGCGTGCTCCTTCGAGCATCGGCCAGGACACGTCCGTGCCGACGACGATGCCGCCCTGTGCCGCCATGGGTGCGGCGTTGCGGGCCGCACCGCAACCCAGGTCCAGGATGCGGAGCCCCGGGCGGCGAGCAATTTCTGTACGGACGAAATCCAGGAGAACTTTGTTGGGGGCGGCCGTGGAGAAGCTCCCGACCGTCCCCGCCTCCTCCCACCGGCTGGTTGCGGTCAGTGAAAACGCTCCGCCGACCCGATTTCTTCGTTCGAGAACGACCGGTGCGCTGCGGGATGGATCGCTTCCGGGCGGAGGCTCATGCCCTGATCATGAGGAGAAGCATCTTGAAGGGAGTGATTGCCTTCACGGAGTGCGGTTGTCCGGCAGGGAGCTTGAGAAGGTGGCCTGGGCTGAGGCGGTAGGCCGTGCCGGCAATGGAAATGTCGGCTTCGCCGTCCAGGTCGAGGGCCAGGGCGTCGAACGGCGCCGTGTGCTCGCTCAAGCCCTCGCCGGCATCGAACGCGAAGACCGTGACCGTGCCCTCCGGCTTTTTCACGAGCGTGCGGCTGACGACGGTTCCGGGCTGGTAGTCAACGAGGGCCGTGGCGAGCACCACGCCTTCGAGTCCTGGAGCGAGGGCTGGATCTTGCGACACGGGACCTCCGACTCTCGAGTGGGAGGAAATCCCCCACGACGGGCCAGCAACCGACGACACGGTCCGGCCTCCGAAACTCGCTGCATGAGGATGCTATCGCGATATCCCGCATGCTCTGGTCCAAGCGCCGCGGCCCGATGCGCCGGACGCCGCGCGGTTTCCTTGTGCCGGGGGATTTGACAAAATCCCTGCACTCGTGGCGCTCGCCGTTGGCACGCGACTCGGTCCATACGAGGTCCTCTCGCCCATCGGCGCCGGCGGGATGGGCGAGGTTTACCGGGCGCGGGACACGCGGCTGGGCCGGGACGTCGCGATCAAGGTCCTTCCCGCGGATCTCGCCGCGAACGAGGAGCGGCTCAAGCGTTTCGAGAAGGAGGCCCGCTCGGCCTCCGCGCTGAGCCACCCCAACATCGTCACCGTTTTCGACATCGGCGCGACGGACGGCGTCTCGTGGATGGCGATGGAGCTCGTCGACGGGGACAATCTGCGCAAGCTCCTGTCGGCCGAGCCTCTGCCGCTGAAGAAGCTGCTGGGAATCGCCGGGCAGATGGCCGAGGGACTCGCCAAAGCGCATGCCACGGGAATCGTGCACCGCGACCTGAAGCCCGAGAACGTGATGGTGACGCGGGAGAGCATCGTCAAGATCCTCGACTTCGGCCTTGCCGAAGCTGACGTCGCCGACCGGCGAGACGGGCGAGGTGACGCAATCTCCGACGGTCTCGGCCGCGACGGAGGCCGGCGTCGTGCTGGGGACGGTCGGCTACATGTCGCCGGAGCAGGCGCTCGGCCAGGTTCTCGATTTCCGGTCGGACCAGTTTTCCTTCGGAGCGATGCTCTACGAAATGATCGCGGGCAGGCGCGCCTTCGCGCGCCCGAGCGCGCCGGAGACGATGACGGCGATCATCCGCGAGGAGCCGGAACCGCTGGCCAAGGCGGCGCCGAGCTCCCCCGTGCCGCTGCGCTGGATCGTGGAGCGCTGCCTCGCGAAGGAGCGCGAGGAGCGCTATGCATCGACGAGAGATCTCGCGTACGACCTGGCGCGGCTGCGCGACGGCCTCACCGACGGGAGCCTCTCGGGAACCGCCACCGCCGCTCCCGGCCGCGAAGCGGCCGTCGCGGCTCGGCCTCGTCCTGGGGATCGCCGGTCTCGTCGTCGGAGCGGCCAGCCGCCGCGATCGCCCTGCGGAGAACGCACGAGGGTCCGCCGACGTACCGGCCCCGTGAGCTTCCATCGCGGCGCGATCGGGAACGCGCGAATCGCGCCGGACGGCAAGACGATCCTCTACGCCGCCGCCTGGGAGGGAAAGCCCGCCCGGATCTATTCGACGCGGGTGGATTCGCCGGAGGCGACGGCCCTTCCGCTGCCGAGCGCCGACCTGCTCTCGATCTCGGCGACCGGCAAGCTCGCGATCCTCGTTCTTCACGGCTCGGACCCCGCCGCGATCGCCGAGGTCTCCCTCGCCGGAGGCGCGCCGCGGGAGCTCGTCGCGGCGGATCCACCCGAGGCGCTCCAGTTCTCCTCGCAGGTCGCGGACTACGCTCCGGGCGAGGACCGTCTGGCCATCGTGCGCAACGATCAGCTCGAGTTCCCGGTCGGGAAGGTGCTCGTTCCGGCCGCCCCGGACACACACGTCTTCGCCTTGAGGTTTCTGCCGGACGGCAAGCAGATCGCTTACCTCGTCGCAAAGGGACGCGAAGGCCAGGGCCGGGGGGTGCAGGCCGTGGGGATCGTCGACCTCGCCGGGAAGTCGAGGATCCTGACCTCGGACTGGGAGTTCATCTCTTCGCTCGCGTGGAATCCGGTGGCGAAGGAAATCTGGTTCTCCGGCCGCAAGTGGACCAACCACATCGGAGTCGTCGAGCTTCACGCGGTCTCCTTGTCCGGCCAGGAGAGGCTCGTCGCGCAGAACCCGCAGCTGATCATCGTCCAGGACGTCGCGCCGGATGGGCGCGTTCTCGCCCGCAGCGACGACTGGCCCGAGACGATGATGTGCCTTTCGCCCGGCGCTTCCCGCGAGGCCGACCTGACCTGGCTCGACTTTTCCGAGAGCGTGGCGCTTTCCGCCGACGGCCAGGACCTGCTCTTCGTCGAAGGCGGGTCGGGCGCCGGCGCGACGGGAGGCACCTATCTCCGGAAGACGGACGGCTCGTCGGCCGCCGTGCGACTCTCCGACGGATGGATCCGGAGACAGGCCCTCTCCCCGGATCGGAAGCTGGTCGCCCAGGTCGTCGACGGCGCGGTCAACCTGGTGCCCGTCGGCGCCGGCGAGTCGAAGACGATCCGTGACAAGGATGTCCAATACATACGGGCCGCGTGGTTCCCCGATGGAAAGAGGCTGCTCCTGACCGGCGCGAGTCCCGGCCGTGGACGGCGAATGTGGGTGCGGGACCTCGAGTCGGGAGCGCCGCGCCCGATCACGCCGGAAGGCGTCGCCTCGGGCCAGCTCTCCCCGGACGGGAAGCTCGTCGCGGCGGCCAACATGAAGACGGAGGCGTGGGCTCTCTATCCGCTCGACGGGGGAGGCGATCCCCGGCCCATCTCGGGCACGCGGCCGGGCCAGGACGAGGTGGTCGGCTTCGACGACACCGGAAAGAGTCTCAACGTCCGTTCCGGCGATCTCACGATGCGCATCGAGCGTCTCGACATCGCGACCGGAAAGCGCACGCTGGTCCGGGAAGTGACGCCGGCCGATCCCACCGGAGTCGCCCGAATCTCGGCGCTGCAGATGACGCCGGACGGCAAAAGCCTACTGCTACAGCTTCATGCGGTCCCTCTCCCGGCTCTACATGGTGGACGGGCTGCGCTAGTCGTCGCGGTTTCGGCGCACGGAGGGCTGTCGATGATCAAGCATCGATCCGGGTCGGCCGCCGTTTCCGTACGGCCGCCGTGGACCGCTCGCCTACGGGTACGGGTAGCCCCTGGCCAGCGCCTGCGCGAGGTCGGCGTCGTGGCCGTAGATGTCGTCGTAGAAGTGCACCTCGCCGTTCTCGTAGGCGAGCGCCGTCGCATAGACGATGAAGACCGGCACCGGGCGGTCGAGCTTCACGGTCACGTCGTCCGGTCCCGTCTGCATCGCCTCCCGCGCGCGCTCGAGCGTCCAGTCGGGATTGTTGCGGAGCACCCAGGCGGCGAGCTCGGCCGGCTTCTCGACGCGGATGCAGCCGTGGCTGAAATCCCTCCGACTCTTCGCAAACAGCGAGGCCGACGGCGTGCTGTGCAGGTACACGTTGAACTCGTTCGGGAAGATCAGCTTGACGAGCCCCAGGGCGTTGGCCGGGCCGGGCTTCTGCCGCACGGCGAGCCGGCCGGCCTTGAGCTTCGCGAGGACGTCGTCGGAGATCGGGCCGTCGGTGACGACCTTGCCGTCGGGGGTGGTGACCTCGTAGCGCTTGTTGGCGATGTAGTTCCGGTCTCGCGTTATGGCGGGCACGATCTCGCCTCGGAGGATGCTCGGCGGGACGTTCCAGTATGGCCGGAAGACGACGTAGGTCATGTCCTTCGAGAAGACCGGCGTCTGGGTCGGCGCGGCCTTGCCGACGACGACGCGCATTTCCATGGCGACGTTGCCTTTCGCGTCGGCCGCGCGCAGTCGGAAGTCGGGGATGTTCACGACGATCGGAGGCGCCGAGAATTCCGCCGGCAGCCAGCGCCAGCGCTCGAGCGCGAGCTGCAGCTGTCGGACGCGATCCGCGAGCGGGACGTTGAGCTGCTTGACGGTGCCCGCTCCGAGCCGGCCGTCGTCGTCGAGGCCGTGGCGGCGCTGAAAGCGTTTGACCCCTTCGACGAGCGCGCCGCCGTAGACGTCGGGAGTGGCGGGCGGCGTCGCATCGGGCTCGAGGTCGCCCAGGAGGACGAGGCGCCGGCGAAGCGCCGCCGCGCCGGCGTACGTCTCACCGGGTTTGATGGCCTTCGCCGGGACGGGAAGCGTTTCCACGGCAGCGCCCCGCGCCATCTCCGTGTAGCGCACCAGCGCCGCCTCCGTCCTTCGATAACCGCCGAACGGAGGCTCGACGCCGTCCAGCACCGCGGAGATGTCCGCGGCCGTCATCAGCCGCTCGCGGAGGAAAAGCGGCAGGTCGTACTTCTTCCCCTGGACGCTCAGACCGAAGTGGAAGTGCTGCGGGTTGATCCGGCCGATGTGAAGATCGGACACGAGACGCATCGCGCAGACCGTGAGCGCCACGTCGAAGCGCGCGGGATCGGCATTCGGACCCTTCAAGGCCTGGAGGCGGGCGTCCCATCGGGACGCGTCGTAGTCCTCGGGCTCGAGTCCCCTCTTCCAGGCGTCCCGGAAGGCCTGAACCAGGGAGAGCGCCGACGCGGACGGCTGACCTCCCCGGACCCAGGCCGGCGCGTAGCCGGCCGGCGCATAGAAGCCGTCCACGATGACCCTGTAGTCGGAAAAATCCGGCCAGCGCAGGTCCGCGAGACGGCCGCTCGCAACGATGTCCCGCAACGCGGCGGTCTGCGCCGGCGGCGCAACGGCCGCGTCCTGGGGCAGCGGTACGGAAACTCACGGCGAGGCTGACGGACGCGAGCGCCGATAGCCGCAACAGCCGGAGTCCTCGAGAGGTGGGCAACGAAATGGACTCTATAGCGAAGCGACCGGTCATTGACCGGTTCGAACTCGAAAGTCGTCACCCGATCGTATCGACTGGCGGAGGAGGAGGGATTTGAACCCCCGGTACCGTTTCCGGTACAGCGGTTTTCAAGACCGCCGCCTTAAACCACTCGGCCACTCCTCCGTCGCGTCAGTGTAGCGGAGGCGTTCCGAGGTTGGCATCAAGGGCGGCCGCGACCCGACCACCGAAGGCAGGCCCCCGGCAGTAGGGAACGCCGTGCGAAGCACGGCGATAACGCCGCCCCTACGACCGGAGAAGGAACGTTACGGGCCCCCGGTCGTAGGGGAGGGGCTTGTCCCCTCCCCGCCATGACGGGCGGCCACGACCCGGCCACCGAAGGCTTACCCCCGGCAGTAGGGAACGCCGTGCGAAGCACGGCGGTAACGCCGCCCCTACGACCGAAACCCTGATTCCATAGACGCAGCGATCCCCACCCCTACGGCCTCCGGGACATGTAGTAGCCGGGGGCCTCGTAGCGGACGACCTTGCCGGCGGGGTCGAGGATGAACGTGACGGTCTCGCCGGTGGCGTCGCCGCCCTTCTGGCGGAAGACGTTGGCGGAGACGGGCTCGAGCACGACCTTGGACTCCCAGGGGTTGTCCTCGGACGGGTCGAACATCGTGAGCCGGCCGTCGAGGACGGCAACGTGGATCTCCTCATCCTCCCAGGTGTAGACGCCGACGTACTTGTTCCAGGCCGAATCGGCGACCGGGGTCTTCGCCTCCGCGGCGACGGCCTTCGCGATCGCGGGCGCCACGATCGTGTAGGCCTGGTTAAGGTAGAGGCCGGGCCGGCCGTCCTCGGAGTTCGTCAGCGCGATGACGCCGAACTTCTGCGAGGGCACGAACGAAATCTGCGTGCGATTGCCCGGCACGCTTCCGCCGTGGCCGACGCGGGTCTGATCGTCGCGGCGGGAGATGCCCCAGCCGAGGCCCCATCCGCTCTTCCAGTCGGGCTGCAGCCACTGCACCCGCTGCATCTCGGCGAGGGTCGTGCCCTTCAAAATCTGCGCGCCGCCGGCCGGGCCCGTGCGGAACTGGAGCGAGATGTACTTCGCGAGATCGTCCACGGTCGACGCGAGGTTCGATGCGGGAGTCATGTACGCGCCGTTGAAGAACGGCTCCACGCGGCGGGGCTTGCCGGGCATCCGCCGGCCATAGGGAACGACGAGCGACGGCATGTCGGTCGGCGGGATGACGCGCGTGCCGGTCATTCCGAGGGGGGCGAGGACGTGTCGGGCGACGTACTCGGCATAGGGCTCGCCGGAAGCCGCTTCGACGATGTAACCCGCCAGGGCGACGGCGACGTTGGAATACTTCCACTCGGTCTCGGACGGCAACGCGACGCCCATCCGGTTGAGGATCGGGACCATCGCTTCGCGCGACGGGAACTTCATGTCGTTCCAGTAGGTCCCGTCGACCTCGCGCGGGATGCCGCTGGTGTGGGTGAGCAGGTGCCGGATCGTGATGACCGGCCGTTCCGGGTCGACGCCGGAGAACTTGAACTCCGGGATCCACTTCGTGATCGGGTCGTCGAGCGTCAGCTTGCCGGCGTCGCGCAGCTGCAGGATGGCGTGCGCCGTGAAGGTCTTCGAAATCGACGCGATGCGGTAAGCCGTCGCGGGCGTGGCCGGGATCTTCCGCCCGAGGTCCGCGTAGCCGTAACCCTTCGCGAAGACGAGCTCCTGGTCGTACACGATTCCGACCGAGACGGCCGGTTGGTCGCGGTTCTTCGCGGTCCAGTCCACCCACGTGTCGAAGACCTCGAGCGCCGCGGCGACCTCGGGGTTCTGCGCGAGCGGCTGGGCCGGGTTGGCGGCGAAGAGCGGCGACGCGGCCGCGAGGATCGAGAGGCTTCCGAGGGTTAACAGGGCCACGAGGGTCCGGCGTGCGCGGGTCATGCGATCGGCCTCCTTCATTTTCTGGACTCCTGGAGCTTTCGTGCGATGGCGGTCACGAGCCGGCGCGGCGTGATGCGCTCGGCCTGGACGAGTGCCCGGTTGGCGATCCCCGGAACGACGACGCGCTTGCCCCGCTTCATCGCGTCCCAGCCCTCGCGCGCGACGTTCGCGGCCTCGGACACGAGAGGCGCGCGGACGAGCGGGATCCGCCCGATTCCCGCGCGCCGCTGGAACTCGGTGCGCGTCGGGCCGGGGCACAGGGCCGTGACCGTGACCCCCGTCCCGGCCGTCTCGTTGGCGAGGGCCTCGGAAAACGAGAGAACGTAAGCCTTGGTGGCGTAGTAGACCGCCATGATCGGGCCCGGCTGGAAGGCGGCCGTGGAGGCGAGGTTCAGGATTCGTCCGCTCTTGCGTTCGAGCATCGCGGGAAGAAAGATCTTCGTCAGGTGCGTCAGCGCGGCGACGTTGACCTGGATCATCTCGAGCTCGCGGTCGAGCGTCGTGTTCGCGAAGAAGCCGTAGAGGCCAATACCGGCGTTGTTGACGAGAACGTCGACCGCGATTCGGCGGTCGGCGAGCTCCCGCCCGATCTCGGCCGGCGCCGCCGGCTCGCGGAGATCCTTCGCGAGGATCGAGACCCGGACGCCGAACTCTTCCTGGAGGCCGCGGCCGATCGAGTCGAGGCGCTCGCGGTTGCGGGCGAGGAGGACGAGGTCGTGCCGATCGCGCGCCGCGACCGAAGCCAGCTCCAGCCCGATCCCGCTCGAGGCGCCCGTGATGAGTGCCGTCGGCATGCGCGCCCCGGCTTCAGCGCGCCGAGATGCTCTGCGGTTCGGGGGCCGGGGCGGCCGCCGGTTCGGGCTTCGTCATCGGCTTCGGCCGGACGACGTAAGTCCAGGCGTTGGCGAGCTCGGCCTTGCCCCAGCGGAGCAGTCCGTGGAACAGCATGACCCACATGGAGCTTCGGATCGAGAAGCCCACGAACTTCGGCCGCCGCCCGGCGTTGTGGTTGCCGTAGATTCCGAGCGCCTTCTTGCGCTGCGCGATCTTCACCAGGCGCCGGTTGTAGAAGCGGATCGGGTAGAAGCCGACCTCGGCGCCGTCCTCGAAGAACGGAGGCACCCCGAGCCGCTCGTGCGACCAACGGTAGATCGGCATGACGGCCGCGAAGTAGTAGAGCGCCGTGTCGAGGAGGAACGCGATCGTCATGGTGTCGTAGTCGCCCATGACGTAGTACTTGTCGCGGTAGATCGACTCGTAGAAGTACTTGAAGAACCGGTCGTACTGCCGGTTGTGCTCTGCGTAGGACTTCGTCATCTCCGCGGACGGCGCGCCCCCGAGCTCTTTCAGGATCAGGCGCGTGCGCGTCCAGACCGAGAAGGCCATCTGGTCGAGGCCGGGAGAGTAGAAGGGATCGAGGAACCCGCCCGCGTCGCCGACCTGCGCCCAGCCCGGGCCGACGAACTTGTCGACGAAGTACGGCAGGTGCGCGTAGTAGCGGCAGTCGCCCTCGATCGGCGTCGCGCCCTCGATCAACTGGCGGGAGAGCGGATTGCCGTCGAGGAACCGCGTCAGCTTCTCGAGCGGCGTGCGGCCCTCGGGATTCACGAGGCGCTTGTCCCAGACGAGGCCGACGCTCGTCTGGCCGTCCTGGAGCGGGATGAACCAGATCCAGTAGCCCCAGCCGGTGAAGTGGTTCGTCGCCAGGCGCCGGGCCGTCAGCACGGCGCGCGACCACGGGTTGGCGGGGTCGGTCCCCGCGATGTCGACGCCGTCCATGTCCTTGACGTCGTCGTAGCGCACCCAGATCGCCGAGGTCGGGTGGGAGTCGATGGGCGTCACGCCGCCGCGCTTGCGGGCGAGCATCGCCTGCCGTCCCGTCGCGTCGACGAGCCACCGCGAGGTGACGGTGACGGTCGTGCCGTCGCTCTTCTCGATCGTCAACGTGTTCGGGGCCGCGCCCTCGCCGAGCGTCCAGGCGGCGACTTTCGCGGGCCGCCAGACCTCGGAGCCCTCCTCGCGGGCGACCTTGAGGAGGTTCTCGTCGAGCTTCGCGCGGTCGAGCTGGAAGGACGGCGTGCGCGCGAGCATCGTCGGCCCGGTCTCCGAGGCCTCCTGAAGGCGCGTGACGTCGTCGTTGTGGAACCAGAACCGGAAGGCCTGCTTGGGAAGCTGGTCCTGCGAGAGGTGGCGGTACTGCTTGAGGACGCGCGTCAGGAAGTACGCGGAGATCTCGACGGTCGACTCGCCGACCTTCCAGTCGAACTTGTCGGTCTTCTCGACGACGAGGATCTTCAGGTCCGGCTTGCCGCGCTTCAGGAGGATTGCGGTCGAAGCGCCGGAAACGGCGCCGCCCACGACGACGACGTCGTAATGGAGAGGATCGCGGGTCGGGGTCTCCATGGGTCCGTCTAGTCTAACGCGGCCGCGCCGCCGACACCTGGACGACGGGAGCGGCTTCGTCGACGCGCAGCTCGCGGTCGACGGCGTCGATCCGTCCCAGATTCTGGGCCTTGCCGGAGGGCCACGTCACGACGAGGCTCTCGACGGCCCGGGCCTTTCCGAGCCCGAGGTGAACGATGGGGCTGCCCGTCGAGAGATAACCGCTCGGGTTGGAGTTCTCGGTCACGATGCGGCGGCCGCCGGGCAGGCGTCGCCTCGACACGGGCGCCGAGGCCGTCCCGGTTGTCGACGCCGGGCGTGCCGGAGAGTCGCAGACGGAGGTAGTGCTCGTCCGGACGGCGCGAGCCGAGGAAGAGCGCCTCGGGCGCCTGCACCGAGCGGACGAAGAGGTCGAGCGCGCCGTCGCCGTTGGCGTCGAAGGCGACCACGGCGCGGCCGTTCGACTCGAGGTCGAGGCCGTCGAGGAAGGCCCGCTCCTCGAAGAGCGGCGATCCCGCCTCGGCGCCGCCGCGATTGCGGAAGTACCGGTCGCGCTCGATGCCATTGATCCCGGCGCCCTTCCGGTCGAACGTCTTCGTTCCGGCGACGTAGTCGTCCCAGTACGCGAGCGTCTGCCACCAGAACTCGAGCGCGACGTCCCGGTCCCGGCCGTCGCCCCAGAGGCCGTTGGTGGCGTAGATGTCGGGCCAGCCGTCGTCGTCGAGATCGGCGGCGATCGAGCTCCAGTTCCAGCCGGCGTGCTTTGCGTCCGAGCGCGCGGTCGCGTCCTCGAACGTGTGGTCGGGCCGCTGAAGGAGGAGGGTGTTGCCGGAGGCCATGTCCTCGCACCACTGGACGGCGGTCCGCAGGAAGACACGGCCCCAGAAGGTCACGGGGATGGAGGGGTACTCGTGGAGGAAGTACCACTGCGTGTCGGTCCCGGTGGCGTAGATGTCGGGCCGGCCGTCGCCGTCGTAGTCCGCCCACGCGCCGGACATGCCATAGGCGCGCGAGAGAGTGCCGGTCTTCTTCGCGACGTCCTCGAAGCGGCCGCCGACGTTGCGGTAGAGGTTCTTCAAGCCGAAGTCGTTCGTCGCCATGAGGTCTTCGCGGCCGTCCTGGTCGTAATCCTGGAAGAGGGCCGAGAGCGTCCAGCGCGTCTCGCCCGCGATGCCCCAGGCCTTCGTGGCGTCGGTGAAGCGGCCGTGTCCGTCGTTCAGATACAGGAAGTTCGCGCGGCCGTCCTTCGCGTCGAAGGCCGGATCCGGCATCTGGCTGTAGTAGTCGCCGGTCACCGCCACGAAGAGATCGAGGTCCCCGTCGCCGTCGACGTCCGCGAAGGCGGCGGAACGCGCGTTCGCGGGCACCGCGATGCCGGAGGCGGCGGTCGTCTCCTCGAAGGTCCCGTCGCCGCGGTTGCGGAAGAGCCGCGCCGGGCCGAACGCGTTCGTGACGAACAGATCCGGATAGCCGTCCCCGTCGACGTCGCCGGCCGCGAGCCCGGTCGCGGGAATGCCTTCGGTCGAAGACTTCGCCAGGCCCGCCTTCTCCGTGACGTCCGTGAAGCGCCCGGTCCCGTCGCCCTTGTAGAGGATGGAGCGCACGCCGTCGCCGACGAAGAGGTCCTCGGCGCCATCCCGATCGAAGTCGAGCACCGCGACGCCCGAACCCGGCCAGAGGTCCGCGACGAGGTGGTTGACCTTGTCGATCGGCGGGTCCCGCCGCGGCGCGCCGAGACCGGCCGCGGCGGTGGTGTTGCGAAAGCGGGGCGAGGACTCGACCCGATCGGTCAGCGACCTCTCGAACCGCAGCCGAACGCGGCCCGGGGGTGCCTCGCTCGTCACGAGCGCGGTCGCCGTCCGCTCGACCCGCGCGCCGTCCGGCCGGAAGCCTCCGACGGTGAATTCCACCCGCCCCGTCGTCGACTCGCCGTCGTGCGCCGGCTTCTCGACGCGGTAGTCGACGTAGGCGAGCTTCTCGATTCCGTTCCAGGCCCAGGCGCGGAGTTCCGCGATTCCTCCGGGGTCCGCCGGCGTCGACTCGCGGCTCCGGAGCGCCCACCGGATCGCCTCGTTCGCGTCCCGCCACCGCTCGAGCCTCGCCATCCACGGACGGAACTCCGCCCGCAGGCGTTCGATGGAGGAGTTGCGATACACCCAGACGCCTCCGGCCGCGATTGCTGCCAAGACCAGGGCGATCAGCAATTTCCGACCCGACATGACGGGCGATCCTAACCTGAAGGTGAACGAGATCTTTCGGGTTAGGATGCCCTCTCAGGCCGCTCGCGGAGAGGTGGGTGAGTGGCTTGAGTCGAGGCGCGAAGCGCCGAGGCAGCGCCGGCTTGGCCGGCGCTAACCCAGCGGCGCCGCGAAGCGCCGAACCGCTGGTTCCCGAGCGAAGCCGATGCGCTAACATCCGCCCGACGGTCGCTCGCGGAGAGGTGGGTGAGTGGCTTAAACCAGCGGTTTGCTAAACCGCCGTAGGGGCTTAAACCTCTACCACGGGTTCAAATCCCGTCCTCTCCGCCACTTTCGCCGAGCTGTACGACGGGTTCGACCCGACCACCGACCCGACCACCGGAGGCAGACCCCCGGCAGTAGGGAACGCCGCGCAACGCGCGGCGGTATCGCAGACCCCCGGCAGTAGGGAACGTCGCGCGAATCGCGGCGTTTAATCCCGTCCTCTCCGCCACTTGCTAATCCGGGATTCCTACCGCGGCGGCACGACGCGCGTCTTCCGAATGCGATCCTCGTAGACGCCGAGCCCGGTCGCCGCGTGCACGATCCCGCCGTTGGCGGAGACGGCGAGGTCGAGGGCGCCGGTCGTCGGCAGGCGGAGGTTCCCGAAGGAGCGCCCGCCGTCGCCGCTGGCGTAGACGCCGCCGGGGGGAAGGATGCCGGCGACGTAGCTCGCGCAGGCGTAGACGCGCGAGGAATCCGTCGGATCGAAGGCGAGGTCCGTCACGTAGACGCCCGAAAGCCCGGGCGCCGACCAGCTTGCTCCGGCGTTGGCGCTGCGATACACGCCGCCGCACTGAAAGCCACCGGCGCCGACCATGCCGGTCCCGGCGAGGAAGACGGAGGGATCGGCGGGGTCGATCCGGAGGGAGAGGAGCCCGGGGCAGGCGGGTGGCGCGGCGCCGGCCTCGACCCACGTGGAACCGCCGGTGACGCTTCGGTAGATGTGCGAGACGCCGTAGGCGTACAGCACTCCGCCGCCTCCGGCCGCCAGGCGGACGTTCTCGCCGAAGGGCGTCGCGGGCTCGTTCCAGGAGAGGCCGGCATCGGTCGTCCGGAAGAAGCGGGTCCCGCAGGAGAAGACGACCGAGTCCGGGCCCGCGCCCGTCTCGAAGGACGGGACGCAGCGCGTCGAGACGGTGAGGACGGTGCTCCAGTTGTCGCCATGGTCGACCGAGCGCAGGATGTCGGTAGCGCCGGTTCCCTTCTGGAGCGCGGCGAAGACGCGTCCGCCGCCGCGGGGATCCGCGTAGACCTGCGCGTAGGAGTCGCCGCGAGCGGCCTCGACGAGGCCCGTCCACGACTGCCCGCCGTCGTCCGTCCGGTAGAGCGCGCTCGTCGAGGACTCGAGGACCGTCGCGGCGGCGTAGGCGACGGCCGGCTCGCCGCCCGCCGCGCTGACCGCGTTGGCGCGCGCGCCCGCCGGTCCCGAGGTCTGCCAGGCGGCCCGGACGGCGGCGGCTGGCGTCAGCAGCGCGAGGAGGCAGAGCGCGGCGCGCCGGAATCGCATCGACGTCCATTGTACGGGTTAGGATGAAATCGATGGCGGCGACCTTCGGGACCCGACTGCGGCGCTACTACGTGGCCGGCATTCTCGTTCTCGCGCCGACGGCGCTGACGGCGTGGGTCGTCTGGAAGCTCTTCAAATTCTTCGACGACATCCTCGGAGGGGAGCTGCGCGCCCGCGGCATCTCCGTCCTCGGGCTCGGGTTCGTGCTGCTGAACGCGTTGATCCTTCTGCTCGGGTTCGTCGCGGCGAACTTTTTCGGGAAGCGGCTCTTCGGCCTGTGGGACCGGCTCATGAACCGGGTGCCGCTCATCAACAAGATCTACGCGACGCTTCGTCAGATCGCGGAGCTGCTGCTGGGGCCGTCGCGCGTCGGCGCCTTCGGCCGCGTGGCGATTGTCGAGTTCCCGTCGCCGGGCACATGGGGCCTCGGGTTCGTGACGTCGACCGCCGCGAGCGAGGCGAGCGAGAAGACGGGTCGTAAGCTCTGCAGCCTCTTCATCCCGAGCGCCGTCAATCCAACGACGGGCTTTCTCCTCGTCGTGCCGGAGGAGAAGGTGACCTACCTCGACATGACGCCGGAGCAGGCCATGAAGATGATCGTCTCCGCCGGCGCCCTCGTCCCGCCCCGCTAGGGGGTCAGGTCGTCTTCATTTTTCAGTTCTGCGGAAATCCCGATTCGCCGATTTCGCTTTCGCCCGTTCTGGCGCGGTTGGAAATGGGGGTCAGGTCTTCATTTTTCATTTTTGCGGATCCGAAATTTGAAGACCTGACCCCGGTGAGGAGCAGCTGCTCGCTGCCGAGCATGGCGGGGCGGGTCATCCAGTGGAAGAGGTCGTCCTCGCCGCGCGCGTGCTCGGAGCCGCCGCGGTGGCGCCGGGTTTCGAGGCGGGTCGAGAGCCAGACGAAGGGATAGAGCAGGAAGAGCCAGGCGTGCTTCCACTTGAACCGCGTGACGTCGATCCGCTCGACCGAGAGGCCCGCCTGGCGAAGCAGCGTGTGGAGCAGCGGAAAGTCGACCGGGCTGATGTGGTAGGCGTAGAGCTCGTCGGCCGAGAGGTCCCAGCCCGTCCGGCGGCGGATCAGCTTGTGGGTCCCGGTCCAGAAGAAATGCCAGCGCGAATGAAGGCGCGCCACGTTCGGCGTCGAGAGGACGAGGCTTCCGCCCGGCGCGAGCACGCGGCCGATCTCCGAGACGACGGGGATCCAGGTCGTCAGGTGCTCGGCCACCTCGCAGAGGATGACGAGGTCGAACGCCGCGTCGGCGTACGGCAACGGGCGGGTCAGGTCGACGTCGGCGTCGATCGGAAGGCCGGCGGTCTGCGGCGGTTTCGCCGGGTCCGTCAGCTTGTAGTCGTCGGCCCGGAAGTGCGTCCCGCGGACCGCGCACCCGTCCGCCGCGAGCGCCGACGCGATCTCGCCGCGCCCGGCCGAGAGGTCGAGGACCCGGAGCTTCGGGTAGCCCGGCCGCCCGCGCGCCGCGCGAAGGACCGCCTCGAGGACGTGCTTCTGCGGCACCGACGCGCCCGACCGGTCAGGCCCGGCGGATCTCCGTCTGGCCGCGCATGTACGGACGCAGGACCTCGGGGATCTCGACCGATCCGTCCGGCCGCTGATAATTCTCGAGAATCGCGACCATCGTGCGGCCGACCGGCAGCCCCGAGCCGTTCAGCGTGTGGAGGAACTCGGGCTTGTCTCCCTCGGCCCGGCGGAAGCGGATCGAGGCGCGCCGCGCCTGGAACGCCTCGAAGTTCGAGCAGGACGAGATCTCCTTGTACGCGCTCATGCCGGGAAGCCAGACCTCGATGTCGTACGTCTTCGCCGAGGCGAACCCGAGGTCGCCGGTCGAGAGCGTGACGACCCGGTACGGGAGATTGAGCCGGCGCAGGAGCTCCTCGGCATGGTCGGTCAGGACCTCGTGCGCCGCGGCCGATTCCTCGGGCCGGACGAACATGACGACCTCGACCTTGTCGAACTGGTGCTGTCGGATCATTCCCCGCGTGTCGCGCCCCGCGGCGCCCGCCTCCGAGCGGAAGCACGGCGTGTAGGCGGTGTAGAGCCTGGGCAGCTCCTCGGCCTTCAGGATTTCGTCGCGATGAAGGTTCGTCACGGGCACCTCGGCTGTCGGGGCGAGGTAGTAGCCCGCGGTGGTCTTGAAGAGGTCGTCCTCGAACTTCGGGAGCTGGCCCGTCCCGAAGAGCGAGTCCGCGTTGACGAGGAAGGGCGGCAGGAGCTCGCGATAGCCGTGCTCCTCGACGTGCACGTCGAGAAAGAAGTTGATGAGCGCGCGGGACAGCCGCGCCCCGGCGCCGGAGAGGACGGTGAACCGCGCTCCCGCGATCTTCGCGCCGCGCTCGAAGTCGAGGATGCCGAGGGCCGGCCCGAGGTCCCAGTGCGCCTGCGGCACGAAGTCGAACTTCCGCGGCTCGCCCCAATGGCGCTCGACGCGGTTGGCGGTCTCGTCGGCGCCGCGCGGGACCGAGTCCTGCGGGACGTTGGGGACCTGCTTCTCGACCGCGGCGAGCATGCCGTCGGCCTCCTCGACGCGCTCCTCGAGGGCGCGGATCTCCTCCTTGAGCGCCTTCATTTCCTCGAGGGCCTCGGGGGAGGGCTTGCCGCGGACGGACGTGAGCTCGTTACGGCGGCGGCGCTTCTCCTCGAGCAGCGTGACCGCCTCGCGACGCTCGCGGTCGAGCTCCGTATACGTCTCGAGGCTCGCGCCGCCGAAGCGCTCCGGCATCTCCTGCAGCAGGCGGGCCGCGTTCTCCCGCAGGTACTCGCGTGGTAGCATGAAAACGCGATTTCATATCGCGCACGCCGATCGAGTCAACCGCAATCGAGTCAACCGCTTGAGCGGGCCCTCCCGAACGCCGGACGTGGATTGCGTCGTCGTCAACCGCGACGGCGGCGACGCGCTCTTCCGGGCCCTGGCCTCCCTGGAGCGTCAGACGGACGTCCACCTCTCGGCCGTCGTGGTCGACAACGGTTCCCGGCCCGAGGAGCGCGGACGCCTCGGCGCCGAGGCCCCCTCGGCCCGCGTCATCGGCTTCTCGCGCAACCTGGGCTTCGCCGGGGCCGCCAATGAAGGCATCGCGCGGACGCGGGCGCCCTTCGTCCTGCTGCTGAACAACGACGCCGTGCTCGAGCCGGACTACGCGGCGAGGCTCGCGGCCCGGCTCGGCGGCGACGACCGGATCGCCGCAGCCCAGGGCCTCGTTCTGTCGCAGGACGGCCGCCTCGTCGACACGGCGGGGATCGGCTGGAACCGCCGCGGCGAGGCCGTGCCGATCTACGGCGGCGCGGACGCCTCGCACGTCCCGCGCGAGCCGTTCGAGGTTCCGGGCGTTTCGGCGACGGCGACGCTGTACCGGCGCGAGGCCCTCGACGCGGTCGCCGCGACGGGCGCCGTCTTCGACGACTCGTACTTCGCCTACTACGAGGACGTCGACCTCTCGCTCCGCCTGACGCGGGCCGGCTGGAGGTTCGTGTGCGACCCGCGCGCGGTCGCGCGGCACGAGGGCTCGCTGACGGGCCGACGCACCCCCTGGCGGCGAGCGTTCTGGACCGCGCGCAACCGCTGGCGCACGCTCTTCCGCAATTTCGAGCCGGGCCTGCTGGCGCGGCACCTCGGGCCGCTCCTCGCGGCGGACCTCGCGCACGTCCGGCAGGTCGGATGGCGCGGCCTCGCGCTGCCGCTCCTCGTCTGGCCCCGGCTGCCGGCCATGGCGATGCGGTCGCGCGACGAGGCGCGTCGGCTGGCGCGCTTTCCGGGGACTGGACCGGGCGCGGCGTGATCCGGAAGATCGCGGTCGTCTACGTGTCCTGGCGGGACGGCGAGGAGCTGCGGGAGGCGGTCGCCTCGCTCGCGCAGGCGCGCCGGCGCATCCCGCCGGGCGGAGTCGACGTCCGGCTCACGATCGTCGACAACGGGGCGGGCCTGCCGAGCGAGCCTGTCCGCGCCCTCTGGCCGGACGCCTCGATCCTCGTCAACGCGGAGAACCGCGGCTTCGGTCCGGCGGTCAACCAGGCGGCGCGGTTGGCCCCGGCGGACGTGTTCCTGTTCCTGAACCCCGACACGCGGGCGGAGGGCGATCCCTTCTCGGCGATCGCCGCGGCCTTCGACGCCGATCCGGGCGTCGTGGCGGCGGCGCCGCGCCTGATCGAGATGAACGGCGAAACGCCGGGCGGCCCGCTTCGCCTCGCGCCGCCCGGACGGGAAGACCAGGCGACCTTTCAGCTGCGCCGGCTCCCGACGCTCCGCTCGGACGCGCGCGAGCTTCTGCTCCTCGATCATCTGCGTCCGAACAACTCCGGGCGCCGCGCCGCCCGCTACGCCGACGCCGACCGCGGGCGCGCCTTCGCGGTCGAGCAGGCGGCCGCCGCGGCGCTCGCGGTGCGGGCGGACGTCTTCGCGCGGGTCGGGGGGTTCGACGAGCGCTTCGTGCCGGCCTGGCACGAGGACGTGGACCTGTGCGCGAGGCTCGGTCGGGAGGGGCGGATCCTGTATCTGCCGGAGGCCCGGTTCCGGCATCGCGGCGGAGACGCCGCGGCGCGCCTCGGCTACGATCGATTCCTGCCGATCTTCTACCGCAACGCGATCCGGTACCGGCAAGCGCACTACGGCGCGGCCGCTCGCGCCGTCTATCGGCTGCTCCTCGTCAAGGGCATGGCGCTTCGCCTCCTCCTCCTGCCGTTTCGCGGGAGCGTTCCGCGCCCGCGCCCCGAAGCGGCCCGCGCCTACTTCCGGGTGCTGACGCTCGCCCTCGGCCTCGGCGCCGCATGACCTCGCCCGACGTCTCGATCATCGTCGTATCCAAAGAGGACGCGGCGGACCTACCGGTCTCGCTCGGCTCGGCCCTCGCCCAGTCGGGGATCGCCTGCGAAACCCTCCTCGTCGACAACGCGTCCGCCGACGCCTCGCGGGAGGTCGCGCGGAGCGTGTCGTCGGACGTTCGGGTCCTGGCCCTTCCCGAGAACGTCGGCTTCGCCGCGGCCATGAACGCCGGCATCGACGCCTCGTCCGGGCGCTACGTCCTCGCCCTGAACCCGGACTGCCGCCTCGAGCCCGACTTCGCCTCGATCCTGACGCGGCGGCTCGACGCGAAAGACGCCGCCGACGTCGGCTCGGCCTCGGGGCGGCTCCTGCGGGGCGACGGCGCGCGGCTCTCGGAAAACGGGCTTCTCGACTCGGCCGGGATCCGCTTCACCGCGGCGGGCCGGCACTTCGATCGCGGCGCGGGCGAGCCGGCGGCGGGGCGATACGGCGGGGAGGAGGAGGTTTTCGGGGCGTCGGGCGCGGCCGGGTTCTACCGGCGCGCGGCGCTCGAGGGCGCGAAGATCTCGACCGGCTACTTCGACGCCGACTTTTTCCTCTACCGCGAGGACGCGGACCTCGCCTGGCGGCTGCGCAAGCTCGGCTGGAGGGCGCTCTACGTCCCGTCGGCCGTGGCGTACCACCGGCGGCGCAACGTGCCCGAACGGCGGCGGCAGATGACCGCGCTCGCCAACCTGCACTCGGTCAAGAACCGATTCATCCTGCGGATCAACAACCAGACCGCGGGCGAGTTCGCGCGGACGCTCGTCCCGACGCTCGCGCGCGACGTCGTGGTCCTCGGGGCGTGCCTGACCGTCGAGCGAAGCTCCCTGCCGGCGTTCGGGTGGTTGTGGAGGAACCGCAAGCGCCTGTGGGCGAAGCGGAGGGAGATCCGGGCGAAGGTGGCGGGGAGGGCGGGGACGAGCCCCGCCCCTACGACCGAAGCCCCGAAGTCCGCATCTGCCAAGAGGTCGTAGGGGCGGCGTTACCGCCGGCATTCGCCGGCGTTCCCTCCGGCCGGGGGTCGTCCTCCGGTGGCCGGGTCGCGGCCGCCCGGTTCAGCCCTGATAGCGTCCCTTCCGCATGCGCATCGGCATCCTCGGTACCCGCGGCATCCCCGCGCGCTACGGCGGCTTCGAGACGCTCGCCGAGGAGCTCTCCGCGGGTCTCGCGGCGCGCGGCCACGACGTCACGGTGTACACGCGCACCCGCTACGCCGAGCCCGGCCTCCGGGAGTGGCGCGGCGCGAAGATCCGCGTGCTGCCCACGATCCCGACGAAGTACCTCGATACGGTCGTCCACGGCTTTCTCTCCGGCGTCGATGCCGCTTTCGAGCGTTTCGACGCCGTTCTCGTCTGCAACGCCATCAACGCCGCGACGTCGTTCCTGCCCCGCCTCTCCGGAAGGACGCGGGTCGTCCTGAACGTCGACGGACTCGAGCGCAATCGGCGAAAGTGGAGCGCGGCAGGAAAGCTCGCGTACCGGATCTCCGAGTCGCTCTCGACGCGCATTCCGGACGTCGTCGTCTCGGACGCGCGGGTCATCCAGGACTACTACCGCGAGCGGCACGGCCTCGCCTCGGTCTTCATCCCCTACGGAGGCGACCTGCCAGCGCCCGCCGGCGTCGACACCCTCGATCGACTCGGCCTCGTCTCCGAAAAGTACGTGCTGTACGTGTCGCGCCTCGAACCCGAGAACAACGCCGAAGAGGTCGTCCGCGAGTACCGCGACGTGCCCGGCGACGTCCCGCTCGTCGTCGTCGGCGACGCGCCTTACGCCGCCGGCTACATCGCGCGCATCCGCGCCGCGGCCGACCGCCGGGTCATCCTGCCCGGCGCCATCTACGGCGAGGGCTACCGGCAGCTTCTCTCGCGCGCCGGCATCTACGTCCAGGCGACCGAGGTCGGAGGCACGCACCCGGCCCTCGTCGAGGCGCTCGGGTACGGCCTCGTGGTCTGCTACCACTCCACGCCCGAGAACGAGGAGGTCGCGGGCGGCGCGGCGCTCCCGTTCGATGTGCACGAAAAAGGCAGCCTGGCGCGTCTTCTCGCCGGTGTGCTGGATGATCCGGCCGGCCACTCCGTATGGAAGGAACGGGCGCGCGAACGCGTCGGGGAGAGATATCGTTGGCATGATGTGGTGGACCGGTACGAGGCCGTCCTTGATGCGGGGAGAGCCATCCCATAACATCGGCGCGGTCGTCCCGTCGTCCCGCCCCGGTCGAGTTCGATGCTGAGACAGAAAGCCCGCGCCGTTGCCCTCGGGGTACTCGTGACGGACCTCGCCCTGACGGCGGTGTCCCTCCCGCTGACCTGGATCTTCCGGCACGGCTACCTCACGTCGGCCGTTCCGGAGCTCTTTCCTCTGCCGCTGGCACCGCTCAACCAGTACCTGCCGCTCCTGCTCTTCATCCTCCCGATCTGGGGACTGCTGCTCTACGCCGCGGGCTTCTACCGCAGCCACCGGACCCTGCCGCTCGGCGAGGAGCTCTGGGCGGCGGCCCGGGTATCGTTCGGCGGGACGGCGATCCTGGTGCTCCTCATCTACGGCCTGCGGCTCGACTTCGTGAGCCGCTGGTTCCTGGTCCTCTTCGGCGGCGTCAACTTCCTCTTCCTCGCGAGCGAGAAGACGGCGCTGCGACTGACCTCGCGCTGGGTGCGCTCGCGCGGCTTCAACTTCCGCACCGCCGTGATCGTCGGGACGGGTCCCAAGGCCTCGCAGTTCGCCGACTTCCTCGAGGCCCACCCGCACTGGGGGTTCCGCGTGCTCGGCTACGTCGAGGACGAGAACGGCGGGGAGATCGGCCTGAGCGGCCGCTGGCCGTGCCTCGGAGGCCTGCGCGACATGGAGTCGATCCTGGTGCGGGAGGTCGTCGACGAGGTCATCTTCGTCATCGAGAAGGGAAAGCTCGGCGAGTACGAAGAGGCGCTGCTCGCGGCCGAGCGCCACGGCGTCCGGGCGCACGTGTCGCTCGACATCTTCCCCCACGTCCTGGCGCGGCCCGTTCTCGAGGAGCTCGACGGGATCCCGCTGCTCTCCTTCACGACGACGCCCTCGAACCCGGTGGAGCTCGTCGCCAAGCGGGCGCTCGACCTCGGGCTGTCGCTCGTTCTCTTCCTGGTGACGCTGCCGATCCAGCTCCTGGCGGCTCTCGGGATCCTGGTGACCTCGGGCCGGCCGGTGTTCTTCCGCCAGGTCCGCTGCGGCCTGAACGGGCGTCACTTCACCCTGCTGAAGTTCCGCACGATGAAGCCGGGATCCGAGGAGCAGCTGTCGGAGATCTCGCACCTGAACGAGATGACCGGGCCCGTCTTCAAGGCCTCCCGGGACCCCCGGCTGGCCCCCGTCGGCCGGCTCCTGAGGCGCCTGTCGATCGACGAGCTCCCGCAGCTCTGGAACGTCATCGTGGGCGACATGAGCCTCGTCGGCCCGCGGCCCCCGCTGCCGGACGAGGTCTCGCGCTACGAGCCCTGGCAGCGGCGCCGGCTGAGCATGAAGCCGGGGCTGACGTGCCTCTGGCAGGTCTCGGGACGGAGCGAGGTCGACTTCGACCGGTGGATGGCGCTCGACCTCAAGTACATCGACACGTGGTCGCCGCTACTGGACTTGAAGATCCTGCTGAAAACAGTCCCGGCCGTGCTGTCTGGGCGCGGGGCCCGGTAACTCTCCGGTCGTAGGGGCGGCCCTTGTGGCCGCCCGTCAAACGCAACAGGGGCGGGGACAAGCCCCGCCCCTACGAACCTGAGCCGGAGGGGTCCATCGCCGACGTTCCGACCAGGGCGAGTGGTGATGGACCGTTCTACCGGTTCCCGTCCCTCTCCGGCTCCCCGCTCTCGGACTCCTTGAACATGTACTTGATCGAGGCCTTCGGGATCAGGAGGTTGGCCCCTTTCTCCCGGTTCACCTTCAGGCAGGCCTTGTCGTACCACTCGATCCAGCCGTGGATCTCCTCGCCGTCGGTGAGCACCACCACCATCGGCGTCTTGGCCGCCATCTGCTTGAGGTAGTAGTAGCTCTCGGCATTGGTCTGCTCGGGCGGGACCTGCTTGCGCTGGGCGAACGAGCGCGTGGGGTAGCGGTCGGCGAGCTCGGACAGGTTGGGGCGGATCAGCTTGCGGTTGGCGGGACCCTCGTCTTCGCCTCGGAAGGCTCCGCCGGTGTTACGGTTGACCACGGCTGTCTCTCTCGGTCCCGGGTAAAGGTGGGACGCTTTGAGAGGCTAAACCGGCAGTTCGGCGGGATTATTCTGCTTTCGGGGGGCCGAAGACGACGGTCCTTCGTCCTCGTAAGCGAGGCAGCACATCAGCCGGCCGCACATCCCCGAGATTTTTGAGGGGTTGAGCGACAGATTCTGGTTTTTCGCCATTTTGATGGTTACCGGGTGGAAGGATTTGAGGAAGGTCGAGCAGCAGAGGGTCAGGCCGCAGGGACCGATCCCTCCCCGCATCTTGGTCTCGTCGCGGGGCCCGACCTGGCGCATCTCGATGCGGACGGGGTGTTTCATCGCGAGGTCCGAAACGAGCTTCCGGTAGTCGATCCGGGCCTCAGAAGTGTAATAAACCGTGACCTTTCGGCCGTCGAAGGTCTCCTCGGCCCGGACGACCTTGATCGCCAGCCGCTTCTCGAAGGCGAGAGCCTGGGTGTCCGAGAGGAAGCGCTGCTCCCGCGAGACCTTAGAGCGGTAGGAGGCGAGGTCGGTGTCGGTGGCGACCCGGACGAGGCGCTTGGAATCCCGCAACTGACACTGTTTCAGGATCATGGGCTGGAGGTTGGTCACCTCGGCGTGCTCCATGCCCGAGTCGGCCTCGACGATCACCCGCTGGCCGCGGGAGACCTCGATGCCCATCGTGTCGCAGAGGACGTTCCGGCCGTCCTCGTGCTCGTTGATCCGGATCCCGACATACTGGCCCGGGTTGTACGCATTCCCGACCCCGCAGCCGCCGCCTGTGCCACAGCCACCCATAGGGCTCGAAATTACCATGAGCCCGCCGCCCCGGCCCGCCGAATCGGGCAGGCCTTTCGGATTCCCTGTCCGTTAGGACAGGTGGACTTCGACCCCTGTTCTTCTTGACAGCGGGTGCGGGGAGTCTTAGCTTAGGCCCCGGTGGGGCTCCGCGAGGGGCTCGAGGAGGAGGGCGCGGGCAGCAAGACTTTCCGCGCTGACTTTCGAGGGCGGCGTTAGCCGCCCTTTTTCATTTCCTGCAAAGCGGGTTCGTAGGGATGGGCTTGTCTCTTCCAATGGAGGGCGGCCACAAGGGCCGCCCCTACGAACGGGGGCCGCGTTTGGCACCGGGAATGTCGACGTCTTCGTAGGGGAGGGGCTTGTCCCCTCCCGTTGTGACGGGCGGCCGCAAGGGCCGCCCCTACGAACGTGGGCCGCGTTTGGCACCGGGAATGTCGACGTCTTCGTAGGGGAGGGGCTTGTCCCCTCCCGTTGTGACGGGCGGCCGCAAGGGCCGCCCCTACGAACGTGGGCCGCGGTTGGCACCGGGAATGTCGACGTCTTCGTAGGGGAGGGGCTTGTCCCCTCCCGTTGTGACGGGCGGCCGCAAGGGCCGCCCCTACGAACGTGGGCCGCGTTTGGCACCGGGAATGTCGACGTCTTCGTAGGGGAGGGGCTTGTCCCCTCCCGTTGTGACGGGCGGCCGCAAGGGCCGCCCCTACGAACGTGGGCCGCGGTTGGCACCGGGAATGTCGACGTCTTCGTAGGGGAGGGGCTTGTCCCCTCCCGTTGTGACGGGCGGCCACAAGGGCCGCCCCTACGAACCGGGGCCGAGCACTCGTAGCAGCTCCTCGACGAGCTCCGCCCCGCCCGTCCCCGATAGGCTGCGCACGCCCTGGATCGCCCCCGCCGCCGCCGGCGCGAAGAGCGGGGGAGCTCCGGGATCCTCCTCGCGCACGAGCCGCGCGGTCTCGGCCGCGCCGGGCGAGGCGAGGATCAGGACCGCGTCGATTCGGCGGTTGCGCGCCAGGCGCTCGAGCGCGTCCTCGGCGCCGTCCGCGGTCACGATCTCGACCGACGGATGCGACGCGCCGAAGGCAGCGAGCCGTTCGGTTTCGGCGCCGACGGCGAGGATCGTCATCATCGCGAGGCGGGCTCCAGCCACACGACCGCGGCGCCGCCCGGCCGGGACCTCTGCCGGCCGTCTGTCGCATAGAAGACGAACGTCCAGAGCCCCGGCTTCGACGGAGCGAAGCGGAACGCGAACTCTCCGTTGACGCCGACCCGGATGCGGTCTTCCGTCTCGGTGCCGACGACCCGGATCGACTTGTGGCCCTCGGGAACGAACGCCCACTGCGGCTCGGGATAGGAGTACGTCGTCCGCGAGCGGGCCTCCCCCCGCGTCAGCTGTTTCGGCGTGGGCTCGTGCGCGATCGTCACGAAGCTCAGCGTGCGTCCGGACTGCGTGCGGCCCTTGACCGACAGGCTGTCGCCCTCTTTTTGGATGGTCAGCTCGGCCAGGCGCCGAACGAGAAACTCCTCGGCCATCCGGAAGCTCCCGCCGTGCAGCGCGTAGCCGACGCCGACGTGCGTCGCTTCGGGGTCGAGGATCGTGCGGCGGTGGCCGTCGTTCGGCGGAGTCTCCCGCATCATGTCTTCGTGGCCGGAGAGCGCGAGCTCGGTGGCCGAGTCGCTGAAGGACTTGCCGGTCGTGTGCCAGGCGACGGCGTTCTCGGAGCCCATGCCGAAGATGCCGGCGAAGCCGGTCCGCGCGTAGGGAGGCATCCCGTCGGTCAGGAAGTGGCCGGTCGTGCCTTCGGCCACCTGCGCCGCCGTGTAGGCCTTCGCGACGAGCGAGGCGGCTTCGTCCCAGGCGACGGGCGGCAGGTTGGCCTCGGCGCGGTCCGCGTTGATGCGGTCGAAGACCGCCGAGGCGACCGGATCGGTCGGCCGGGCGCCCGAGGGCGCCGATTCGCTCACCGGGAGCTTCGGCGCGCGGACCTCGAGCCGCACCGGGGCGCGGGGCGCGGGCAGCGCGGCGCAGGCCGCGACGACGAGGACGGCCGCCGCCGGCGCGACCCGTGTAAGCTTCACGACGTGACGGCTCCGCCGATCAAGTTCGGGACCTCGGGCTGGCGCTCCGTCCTGGCCGAGGACTTCACGTTCGGGAACGCGCGCCGGGTCGTCGCGGCGATCGCGCGGGTTCTGGCCTCCGGGGAGCGCCCGGGCGGTCTCGTTCTGGTCGGGTATGACACGCGCTTTCTCGCCGACCGCTTCGCCGCGGAGGCCGCCCGGATCCTGATCCGCCACGGCTTCCCGGCCGAGGTCAGCGCCCGGCCGGTCCCGACTCCCGTGCTCGCCTTCGAAATCCGGCGGCGCGGCGCCGCCGGCGCGATCAACTTTACCGCAAGCCACAATCCGCCTCGGTACCTCGGGATCAAGTTTTCGACCTCCGACGGCGCGCCGGCGCTTCCGGGGATCACGAAGAAGATCGAGGAAGAGATCCTCGCGATTCCCGAGGAGCCGGCCCCGCCCGAGGACCCCGTTCCGCGATTCGATCCGGCGCCCCCGTACCTGAAGGACCTCGACAGGAAGGTCGCCGCCGCCGACGTGGGCCGCGGCGCGCCTCGCTTCGGGCTCGACTTCCGCTTCGGGACGGCGGCGGGGTTCCTCGACGCGTGGCTCGACACGACCGGCGCGGCGCTTTCGCGGCTCAACGCCAACCCGGACCCGCTCTTCGGCGGCAAGTCGCCGCAGTGCGGGGAGCCCGAGCTCGCGGAGCTCGCCGAGGTCGTCCGGGCGAGCGGCGCAAGGCTGGGGCTCGCGTGCGACGGCGACGCCGACCGATTCGGGGTCCTCGACGAGACCGGCGCCTACGTTCAGCCGAACGAGATCCTGTCCCTCCTGGCGGCCGACCTTCTCGGCCGCAAGGGTCGCCGGGGCGGCATCGCGCGGAGCGTGGCGACGACGCACGCCCTCGACGCGATCGCCGCCCGGGCCGGGGTCCCGCTCCACGAGACGCCGGTCGGGTTCAAGTACATCGGCGAGCTTCTTCTGGCCGGGAAGATCATCTTCGGCGGGGAGGAGAGCGCGGGCCTGACCGTCGAGGGCCACGTCCCGGAGAAGGACGGGATCCTCGCGGACCTGCTCGCGGCCGAGCTCGTCGGGGCGACCGGCAGGACGATCGGGCAGCTGCGGTCGGAGCTCTGGAAGGACATCGGGCCGTTCCTGACGCGCCGGATCGACCTCGAGCTCTCGGCCGAGGCGCGCGTCCGCCTGGCCGAGAAGAAGCGGACGCCGCCCGAGTCGGTCGCCGGCCGCCGCGTGGCGTCGGTGAACGCGATCGACGGAATCAAGTTGATTTTCGAGGACGGTTCCTGGATTCTGGTTCGCGAGTCCGGAACGGAGCCCGTGGCGCGTGTGTACATCGAAGCGCAGTCCGCGTCGGACCTGGACGCCCTCGCGAAGGCGGGGCGGGAGCTGATCGCATGAGCTTCTCGATCGAAGGCATTCACGGGCGCGAGATCCTCGACTCCCGCGGCAATCCCACCCTCGAGGTCGAGGTCCTGCTCTCGGGCGGCGCCTCCGGCCGGGCCGGCGTGCCCTCGGGCGCGTCGACCGGAACGCGCGAGGCGCTGGAGCTGCGCGACGGGGACAAGAAGCGCTACGGCGGCAAGGGGGTACTCAAGGCCGTCTCCCACGTCAACGGCGAGATCGCCGAGGAGCTCGAGGGCGCCGACGCGCGCGACCAGGCGCTGATCGACCGCGTGATGATCGAGCTCGACGGAATGCCGAACAAGGGACGCCTCGGCGCCAACGCGATCCTCGGCGTCTCCCTCGCTGTCGCGCGCGCGGCGGCGGAAGCTTCGGGTGTGCCGCTCTACCGCTACATCGGCGGGACCGGCGCGACGACGCTGCCGGTGCCGCTGATGAATGTGATCAACGGCGGAGCGCACGCCGACAACCGCCTCGACCCCCAGGAGTTCATGGTCTGCCCGGTCGGCTTCGCGACGTTCGCCGAGGCCCTGCGGGCCGGGGCCGAGACCTTTCACGCGCTGAAGTCGATCCTCAAGAAGAAGGGCCTCTCGACCGGCGTCGGCGACGAGGGAGGCTTCGCTCCCGACATCGCCTCCTCGAAGGAGGCCGTCGAGCTGCTTCTGTCGGCGATCGAATCGGCGGGCTACAAGCCGGGCAAGGATCTGGTGATCGCGCTCGACCCGGCGGCCTCCGAGTTCTACGAGGGCGGCAAGTACCACCTGAAGGGCGAGAAGAAGACGCTGACGACCGACGGCATGATCCGCTTCTGGGCGGAGCTGTCGGCGGCCTACCCGATCGTTTCGATCGAGGACGGCCTCGCCGAACAGGACTGGAAGGGCTGGCAGGCGATGACGACGTGAGCTCGGTTCGAAGATCCTCCTCGTCGGCGACGACGTCTTCGTGACGAACCCCGAGATCCTGGCGCGCGGGATCGCCGAGGGGGTCGGCAACGCGCTCCTCGTCAAGCTCAACCAGATCGGGACTTTGACGGAGACGCTCGAAGCGGTGCGGATGGCGCAGACCTCGGGCTATCGGACGATCTGTTCGCACCGGTCTGGCGAAACGCCCGACGACACGCTCGCGGACCTCGCGGTGGCGGTCAACGCGGGCCTGATCAAGACGGGGTCCGCCTGCCGCGGCGAGCGGCTCGCCAAGTACAACCGCCTCCTCGCGATCGAGGAAGAGCTCGAGAGCGCGGGCCGCTACGCCGGCCGCGCGGCGTTCCCGCGGTGAAGAACAAGCAGCACATCGGGCGGGGTCCGCGGCCGGTGACGGCCTTCCTGATCTCGCTCGGCGCCTCGACGGTCATCATGGGCGTCCTGCTGCTCTCGGACCGGCGCGTGCTCGAGCTGCGGCGCGCACGGACCGAGGTCCAGACGCTCGACCGGCAGATCGCGGAGCGCAAAGAGGAAAACGAAAGGCTGAAGGCGTCGATCGAAGCGGCCAACCGCCACGAGTTTCCGGCCGAGCAGGTCGCGCGCGAGGAGCTTCATCTCGTCGCTCCCGACGACGTGGTCCTGCTCTATCCGCAGGGCAGCCTCACCAAGCCAAAGACGACGCCCATCGCGCCCGCCGCGCCGACAGCGCCCCAGCGCTGACGAGGGGTCCCGGTCGACTCTAGAGTCGACCGGTCAAGAGCAGGATGAGGACGATGATCAGGATGACGCCGAGAATCCCGCTCGGCCCATAGCCCCAGTTCTTGCTGTAATTCCAGCGAGGGAACGCTCCGAGGAGAAGCAGCACCAGGACGACCAAGAGGATGGTACCCATCGGGAACCTCCTTCGAATGACGTTTTCATTCTGCACCCGGAATGCCGGCGCCGGTGCGCCCCGGGGGAACGGTCGAAGAAGCTCGCGGAGCTCGGGACCCCGCGCCTTGAATCAAAGGCGCCCGCCCGGCCTCCCGGTCCGGTTGAATCTCGACACCCGGCCGTCCCTCGACTAGGGTGAACGCGATGAGCCGGAGAGAGGACCGTTCGGTCAATCCGCGACCGGCATGGCACGCCCGGACCTCGGCGGACGTGGCTGGGGAGTTTCGAACCCACTCGGAGAGGGGCCTGGCTATCGAGAACCTCCCGGCTCCTTCTCGAACGGTCGATTCCCGGGCCTCGACCTCCCGACTGATCTGGCGGATCCTCTGGACACAATTGAAGGGCGGGGTGATCCTGGTGCTGCTCGTCGCCAGTGCCGCCTCCATCCTGCTCGGACACACCAGCGACGCACTGGCGATCGTTGCATCGGTCGCCTTTTCGGTCGCATTCGGGTTCGCCACCGACTGGCGTGCGGAGAGGGCGCTCGAGGCATTGCGCACCCTTTCGGCGCCGACCGCGCGAGTCGTTCGGGGCGGGCTCGAGCGCGAGATCCGGACCGACGATGTCCGCCGCGGCGACCTTCTGATTCTCTCCGCCGGACAGGTCGTCGCCGCGGACGGGCGGCTGGCTGCGGTGCGCGACCTGCAGATCGACGAGTCGGCCCTCACAGGCGAGAGTGTCCCGGTCACGAAGGCCGTGGAGGTGATTGCGGGCGCCGCTCCCCTGCCCGAGCGCACCAACATGGCTTACGCCGGAACGACCGTCTTGAGTGGCTGGGGTCGAATGATCGTGACCGAGGCGCCGGGGCAGACCGAACTGTCACGCATCGGCGAGCTCGTCGCCGCGCAGCAGAGGGAGCCGACGCCGCTCGAGAGGCGCGCCGAGCAGCTCGGCCGGAGGCTCGCCGCCGTGGCGATATTGCTTTCCGCGGCCGTGACGCTGCTCGGCATCCTGAGGGGCCGTTCCCTATGGCTCATGGTGGAGACGGGGGCGATCCTCGCCATCGCGGCGATTCCGGAAGGGCTTCCCGCGGTGACGACGATCGCCCTGGCCGTCGGAGTGCGCAGGATGGCGAGGGCGCACAGCCTCGTGCGGCGACTCGGGTCGGTCGAGACGCTCGGCTGCACGTCGGTCATCTGCACCGACAAGACCGGAACTCTGACGGAGAACGCCATGCGCGTCACCCGCATCTGGCTCTCGGAGCGCGAGCTCGAGGTGACCGGCTCGGGATACTCGCCGGACGGAGAGATCCTCGAGAACGGGCGCGCCGTCGCCGCCCACGACGACCCCGCACTCGGGCGGCTGATCGAAATCGCGTCGCTCTGCAACGACGCCCGGTTGGAGCCCCACGACGGGTGGCACATTCACGGCTCCTCAACGGAAGGCGCTCTCCTCGCCCTGGCCCGGAAGGGCGGCGCCGACCCCACGGTGCTTTCGGCCCGCTACGAACGCCTTCAAGACATCGCCTTTACGTCCAGCCGCAAACGCATGGCGGTCGTGGTCCGGGAAGCCGGGGGCGCGGTCTGGACATTCGTGAAGGGCTCTCCCGAGGCTCTCCTCGCGCTTTCCTCGCGCGTGCTCGCCTCGGGTCGCGAGAGACCGCTCGACCCGGAGGAGCGCGCACGTCTACTGGCACGGGCGCGCGCTCTCGGCGAGTGCGGCCACCGCGTGCTGGCCTTCGCCTTCCGATCGCTTCCGTCCGCACGGGAGCTGGACGTCGCAGAGGAGGATCTCACCTGGGTGGGCCTGGCGGGCCTCGTCGACCCCCCGCGGGCGGGCGTGCGCGACGCCATCGCGGAACTGCGTGGCGCCGGGATCCGGACCGTCATGGTCACGGGCGACCAGAAGGGGACCGCCATGGCCATCGCGCGAGAGCTCGAAATCGCCGGCCCGGGCGACCTCTGCGTCGATTCCGGCGAACTCGCCGAGCTCGTCCGCGAGCGCAGATGGGAGGATCTGCGCCAAACGGCCGTCTTCGCTCGGGTCTCGCCCGAGGACAAGCTCTCCATCGTCCGCGCGCTCAAGGCGGCGGGCCACATCGTCGCGATGACAGGCGACGGCATCAACGACGCGCCCGCGCTCAAGGCCGCCGACATCGGGATCGCGATCGGCCTCCGCTCCGCCGACGTGGCCCGCGAGTCTTCCGATCTCGTCGTAACGAGCGGCGACTACGGAACCCTCCCGACCGCCGTGGCCGAAGGGCGACGGATCTACGCGAACATCCGCCGGTCGGTCCACTTCCTGATTCTCTGCAGCTTCTCGACGATCGGCGTCATGCTCGTGTCGGTCGTCGCGAACCTTCCGTTGCCGATGAGCCCTCTCCAGATCCTCTGGCTGAATCTCGTGGTGCACATCTTCCCGGCCATCGCTCTGGTGGTCATGCCGGGCGAGCCCGACCTGCTCCGCCAGCCGCCGCGCGATCCCCGCGAGCCGTTGCTGACGTGGCGCGCGACGGGCTTGATCGCGCTGCGCAGCTGTGTCGTCGCAGCCGCCGTGCTGTGGATCTTCACGACGGGCGGCGACCGGGACGACCCGCTGCGGAGCCAGACCCTCGCGATGGCGACGCTCGCTCTGGCGTTGCTCGCTCAGACGCTGGCGGCGCTTTCCGACCAAAGGCCGTTCTGGGCGATGAGCCGGAGCCTGACGTCTCCGTTCTGGCTCGCCCTTTCCGGAGGCCTCGCGCTGCAGGCCCTTGCGGTCTTCTGGGGCCCGCTCGCGTCCCTTCTGCCGACGGCCCCTCTGTCTCCCGCCGACTGGCTTCACGTGGTCGCCATGACGATCCTGGCGCTCGCGGTCGTCGAAGCAGGAAAGGCGCTCGTGCCGGGTCCGCGGCCGGCGGGGCCGCTCTCGTGACCGATCGGACGAGCCCATCGGGGCCGACCACGCGGCACGGAGGCGCCGTCTTTCGGGCCCGCGGCCTTACCAAGACGTACCGGATGGGCGAGGTCGACATCGTCGCCCTCCGCTCGGTGGACCTGGATCTCTACGAGG
Source organism: uncultured Acidobacteriota bacterium (assembly GCA_963764715.1). Lineage (GTDB taxonomy): Bacteria > Acidobacteriota > Thermoanaerobaculia > UBA5066 > Gp7-AA6 > DAHUXD01. The sequence goes on along the minus strand of CAVXTP010000015.1, from coordinate 2,044 downwards.
GCGAGTTCGTCGTGATCCTGGGCCCTTCGGGCGGCGGAAAGTCGACGCTTTTGAACATTCTCGGCGGCCTCGACGTGCCGACGAGCGGTTCGGTCCGGTTCTTCGATCACGACCTGACCGCGGCCGACGACCGGGAGCTCACGCGCTTCCGCCGCGAACACGTCGGCTTCGTCTTCCAGTTCTTCAACCTGATCCCCAGCCTCACGGCGCTCGAGAACGTGGTCCTGGTGACCGAAGTGGCGACGAATCCCCTTCCGGCGGAGGAGTCGCTGCGCCTGGTCGGGCTCGGGGACCGCCTCCACCATTTCCCGGCGCAGCTCTCGGGAGGCGAGCAACAGCGCGTCGCCATCGCGCGTGCGATCGCCAAGCGCCCGGACGTCCTCCTCTGCGACGAGCCGACCGGCTCCCTCGACTTCCAGACCGGAAAGCTCGTGCTCGCGGTCCTGGCGCGCGTGAACCGGGAGCTCCGCACGACGACGGCCGTCATCACGCACAATGCCTCGATCGCCGGCATGGCTGACCGGGTGATCCGCATGGTGAGCGGCCAGATCGTGAGCGTGGCCGCCAACGAGAAGAAGCTCTCTCCCGACGAGCTCGAGTGGTGAGGCGCGCATGACGGCCCTCTCGCGCAAGCTCCTCCGCGATCTCTGGCACCATCGCGGGCAGGCGGTCGCCGTGGCGCTCGTCGTCGCCTGCGGGGTTGCCAGCTTTCTCATGACGCGCTCCGCCTACCGCTCGATTCTGCTGTCGCGCGACGACTACTACGGGCGCTACCGCTTCGCCGACGTATTCGTCAGTCTCAAGCGCGCGCCCAATGCCCTCCTCAAGCGTGTTGCGGCCATTCCTGGCGTCGCGCTCGTGGACGCGCGCGTCGTCGTCGACGTGACGCTCGACGTTCCGGGCCTGGCGGAACCGGCCACGGGCCGCATCGTCTCAGTGCCGGAGGGCGCGGGCCCCGAGCTCAACCGGCTCGTGATCCGCCGCGGCCGGTTCATCGACGGCGGCCGCCGGGACGAGGTGCTCGCGAGCGAGTCCTTCGCGACGGCCAACCGGCTCTCCGTGGGAGACCGCATCGGGGCCGTCCTGAACGGCCGCTGGACGTCCCTGCGAATCGTGGGCATCGCCCTCTCGCCCGAGTACGTCTACGAGATCCGGGGCATCTCCTCGATTCTCCCGGACAACCGGCGCTTCGGCGTGCTCTGGATGAGCCGGGACGCGCTCGGTCCGGCGTTCGACATGGAAGGGGGATTCAACGACCTCGTCCTGGCGCTCTCGCCCGGGGCCAGCCAGGGCGACGTGATCCGGGCGCTGGACGATCTGCTCGAGCCCTACGGCAGCCTCGGCGCCTACGGCCGCGAAGACCAGGTCTCCAACAATTTCCTGGATAACGAGCTCGCGGAGCTGCGCACGGAAGGACGCATCGTTCCGGCGATCTTCCTGGGCGTCGCGGTCTTCCTGCTCCACATCGTCGTCACGCGCCTCGTGAACACGCAGCGCGACCAGATCGCCCTCCTCAAGGCGCTCGGCTACGGTAACCCCGCGATCGGACTGCACTTCCTCGAGTTCGTGCTCGCCATGGTCTTCATCGGCGTGGCGCTCGGATCGGCCGTCGGGTTCTGGATCGGCGGCGGCCTGACCCGTCTCTACGCCGATTACTTCCGATTTCCCCTGCTCCGGTACGAGGTCGGATTCGAAACCCTGGCCATTTCCGTCCTCGGAAGCATCGGCGCCGGGGTGCTCGGGGCGGTCGGAGCCGTGAACCGTGCCGTCTCGCTGCCGCCGGCCGAGGCGATGCGTCCCGAGGCTCCGGCGCGGTTTCGCGCCGGCTTCCTGGAGGGCCTCCGGCCGGCGCGCCGGCTCTCGCCGTCGGCGCGCATGGTCGTTCGCAACCTCGCGCGCCGTCCCATCCGATTCGCCCTGTCGGTCCTGGGCGTTTCGCTCGCCGTCGGCATCCTGGTTCTCGGCCGCTATTTCTGGGACATGGTCGACGAGGTCATGGACCTGCAGTTCTTCGCGATCGAGCGCCAGGAGACGACGGTGGGGT